>QBMK01000002.1:189587-285378 GCA_003249035.1 Pseudanabaena sp. | reverse complement strand
AAACCCAAAATTGGTTCGGCGGGCTTCGCCCGCCGAACCAATTTTGGGTTTTATTAAATTATCATTCCTAACTTCTACTATATGGAAGAATTAATTGTGATGAGAGTCTCAAGACTAGACATTGTGATAGGATTGCAACCTCATGATAAACGTCGTAAACTCCATATTCAGACTATGGAGTTGCTTAGATAAATGCAGAACGAACAACTAATAATCCAACTCATAGCTCAAGAACTTGCTCTTCGTGCCGAACAAATCAAAAATGCCCTAGAGCTATTTGCTGAAGGAGCCACTATCCCCTTTGTTGCTCGTTATCGCAAAGAGCGTACTGGCGAAATGAATGAGATTCAATTAAGGGATCTGCAAGATCGGTATGCCTATCTCACCGAGCTAAGCGTTCGCAAAGCCGCAATCCTCCAAGCGATCGCAGACCAAGGCAAACTAACCGACGCGCTCAGAGCCAAAATCGAAACTTGCACCCAAAAGACCGAACTCGAAGATCTATATTTGCCCTATCGTCCTAAGCGCAGAACTAGAGCCGCGATCGCTAGAGAAAAAGGACTCGAACCATTAGCCGAAGCCATCAAAATCTTCAACCGTCCAAACATTAACATTGCATCGTTAGCACCAGAAGCCACGAAATATTTATCAGAGCAAGTAAAGACCGTCGAAGAAGCTCTTAAAGGCGCATCAGATATTCTTGCTGAGGAAGTGGCTGACAGCGCCGAATATCGAGCCTATATCAGAGAATACTTGATGCAGTCAGGATTCTTTGTCTCGCAGATTAAGGCATCGCACGCAGTGGGTACAACTAAGTTTGAGATGTACCGTGACTATCAGGCAAAAGTAAAGGCGATCGCGCCCCATAATCTTCTCGCCTTGTTGCGTGGTGAAACTGAAGAAATCCTGACCCTTAATCTAGATTTTGATGAAGAGCATGTGCTGACTTACTTAGAGGCGAAACAAATTCGGGCGAAGACTCCAGCCGTAAAGCAGTTTTATCAAGATATGCTCAAGGATGCCTTTAGCCGATTGATCAAAGCTTCGGCGATCGCATCGGTAATTACTGAGAAGAAAGCTTGGGCGGATGGAGAATCGATCAAAACCTTTGAAACTAATCTGCGAGATTTGCTATTAGCGGCTCCCGCAGGGATGAACCCGACTCTTGCGATCGATCCAGGATTTCGCACAGGATGCAAGACTGCCGTAATTAGCGAGACAGGTAAGTTTCTCGAATATCAAACTATTTTTCCACATCAAGCACTAGCGCAAAGAGAGCAGGCTGCTAGGACTTTGAGAACTTTGATTGAGAAGTATCAAATTCAATTAATTGCGATCGGTAATGGTACGGCGGGACGAGAAACTGATGCTTTTGTGATCGAAGTTATTCAAGGATTAAAAAACCCACCGATCAAAGTAATGGTCAACGAGTCAGGAGCTTCGATTTATTCAGCTAGTCCTGTGGCGATTGCAGAGTTTCCCGATCTCGACTTAACAGTACGCGGTGCTGTCAGCATCGGGCGACGCTTGCAAGATCCGCTTGCGGAGCTAGTCAAAATCGATCCAAAATCAATCGGTGTTGGACAATATCAGCATGATGTCGATCAGAAATTATTAAAAAAGAAGCTCGACGAAACTGTAGAAAGTTGCGTTAACTTCGTCGGTGTAGACCTAAACACAGCTTCTAAAGAGCTACTCACTTTTGTGTCTGGGCTGAGTGCCACCGTTGCCAATAACATCATCACCTATCGCAATCAAAATGGAGCCTTTCGCGATCGCCGTCATTTGTTGAAGGTTCCTAAACTAGGCGCAAAAGCTTTTGAACAAGCGGCGGGATTTTTGCGGATTCGAGACGGCGCTAATCCCTTAGACAATACTGCTGTTCATCCTGAAAGTTATAGTGTGGTCGAGGCGATCGCCCGTGACCTGAATGTGGATCTATCAAAAATATCGCAAGCGGCTGATAAGCTAAAAACGGTAAACCTCAAGAAATATGTAACGGATGCGATCGGTGAGCCAACTCTGCGCGATATCCTACGGGAGCTAGAAAAGCCAGGGCGTGACCCGCGTGCAGAGTTCAAATATGCGACGTTCAGCGATGCAATTCAGAAAATTTCTGATCTACAAATCGGTATGGAGATAGAAGGGATTATTACCAATGTGGCTAACTTTGGGGCATTTGTGGATATCGGTGTGCATCAAGATGGATTAATCCATATTTCCCAATTAGCCGATCGCTTTGTCAGCGATCCGAAGAAAATCGTTAAGGTTGGTCAGGTTGTAAAGGTGCGCGTTTTGGAGGTGAATGAATCTCTGAAACGGATTAGTCTGTCAATGCGATCGGCATAGCTACAGAGATAAACATGAAGACGAAATGACTGAAGCAGATGAGATTACCTAAGGGATCGCTACTCATTTAAAAGTGCTTTAAATGGCATTTAGAGTTTAATGGAAGAATTAGCAAACTGTGAATTTGAAGTACTCGCAATCTATACTATGCAAGGTAATTAGGATATAATGAACGTTGTCCTAATTACCTTGCAGAATTTTAAACTTAACCAAAGCCTTCAGTTAAAGTAGTGAGTGGTACATGACTTTACCGAATACCACTCACTATTCATTATGAAAGACTGTTCATTTTCTAGTAAGAAAATTGATTCACTATGGTCTACAGTTTAAAATTTAGTTAGTCAGCTTTTTGATTAGAACAGACCTGGAGGAAGTAATACAGTATCGATTACATGGATAACTCCATTGGAAGTTTTTACATCAGCTGCAATGACTTTAGAGTTGTCAATAACAATCACCCCTTTCCTACTCTTGGTAACTTTAATTGGACTACCTTCAACAGTTGGTACAAGAGCAGAACCAGCCTTGATATCTTTGGCATTGACTTTGCCTGAGACTACATGATAAGTCAAGACCATAACCAAAATGTTTTTATTTTCTGGCTTGAGTAGCGTTTCTACAGTACCCTTAGGCAACTTGGCAAACGCTTCGTCAGTAGGAGCAAATACAGTGAACGGACCTTTCCCAGAGAGAACTTCTACTAAACCAGCAGCCTTAACAGCAGCAACTAGCGTATTAAATGACCCGTTAGAAGCAGCAACTTCAACAATATTTTTTGTTGGAGCTGCGGCTACTTTTTGTACTGTTGGAGTTGTTTTTTGTGAGTTAGCAAAAGACGGAAAACTAACAAAAAGACTAGATGTAGCAATGGCTAAGCCTCCAAGCATAACTGATAATTTAGGAAATTGTTGTAGATTCATAAATTAGATGCAAAGATTTGATAAGTTTTGTAAATACATTTTAACATAACATTTTACAAGAATTCCTTTAAATGCCCAATAACTCCAGATTTGATTTATCTAGTTTTAGCAGCAACCCGATGTTGAATTTCCAGATAAACTAGCAACGTATTCACATTCGTAAGATTAACCCCATTAATACAAATAGTCTAGTCAATTGGCATCGGGCGAATCTTACTCAACCTCTCTCTCGATTCATTAGAAAGAGTCTTAATCTCATTGTAATTTATATCTGTTAGCAACTTGCGATAGCAAAACGCTCAAGATACTGACCAGCAGCTAACCTCAGCTATCGCAGCGGATCTATCTACGTCAGGTGAGTTTCTAAACCCGTGAATGTCGGAGCAAAGCATTAACCTTTGTATATAATTAAATCAAAGTTAAGAGGCTAATAACTTATGGTACTTGCAGCAACTAAGCGCTACACCGTAGATGAATATCTCGAACTAGAAGAAAAAGCCGAGTTTAAAAGTGAATTTGTCAACGGAGATATCATACCTATGACAGGAGCAACAGCAAATCATAATATTTTGACTGCTAAGTTTCTGGCTCGAATTTTGTTGGCACTAGAGGATTCAGATTACGCTGTCTTTATGAGTGATATGCGTCTATGGATGCCAGATCAGGAGCTTTACACTTATCCTGACGTGATGGTGGTTAAAGGAATGCCAATTTTTACTGATGAAAAAAAGACAGGGATTACTAATCCCTGCTTAATTGTAGAAGTTCTCTCTAATTCAACGGGTGAATATGATCGTGAAAATAAATTTAAGCTTTATCGCTCTATTCCTAGTTTTAAAGAATATATTCTAGTCGAGCAAACTAGCTATGGAGTGGAACAATATGCAAAACAGACTAACGGTAAATGGATCTTAGCTGACTATGTAGGTGAAGATGCAGTTCTGAAACTAGAATCAGTGGATTTTGAAATTAGTCTGATGGATTTGTACAAGCGGGTTGCCTTTTAGGTAGCAATCTAGAGGTAATGATGAACGGCGTAAAGCGCCGCCCATCAATTATTTTCTACTTGCCGTCAGCCGATGCTGAATCTCTAGATACACCAGCAAAGCATTCACATCCGCAGGATTCACTCCACCAATACGGCTAGCCTGTCCAATCGTCATCGGACGAATCTTACTCAACTTCTCTCTTGATTCCTTAGAAAGAGTCTCGATCGCATTGTAATCAATATCTGTCGGTAACTTGCGATCGCAATGTTTTGCCACCTCCTCGATTTGATGTGCTTGGCGCTGGATATAGCCCACATACTTGACTTCGATTTCCGCAGCAAGACGCTCAAATCGATTTAAATCAGGATCAGCCAATCCGTAATGAATCAATTCCGCATAGTTAAACTTAGGACGACGCAACAAATCAGAGAGCGTAATTGCACCGCGAATTGCTTCACCAGTTTCCGCCGTAATCCGTTGACCGAGTTCGTCTTTCTCCTTCACGCGAGTTTCATTGAGGCGTTTTACTTCTTCATAAACGCGCTCCTGCTTGTCACAAAAAAGTTGCCAACGACGATCATCGACTAAACCGATCTCGCGTCCGATTGGCGTAAGTCTGCGATCGGCATTATCCGATCGCAAAATCAAGCGATATTCAGAACGGCTAGTTAGCATCCGATAAGGTTCGCGCAATTCCTTCGTACAGAGATCATCAATCAAAGTCCCGATATAGCTGCTAGCCCTTGGCAACACGATCATCTCTTTACCCTTTGCATAGAGCGCCGCATTCATACCCGCAATTAATCCTTGCGCAGCAGCCTCTTCATAGCCCGTAGTTCCATTAATTTGACCCGCACAAAATAGCCCTTCGATTAATTTGGTCATCAAGGTCGGATAGCACTGAGTCGCAGGAATATAGTCATATTCCACAGCATAGGCTGCGCGAAGCATATGGCAATTTTCTAGACCAGGGAGAGTTCGCAACATTTGCAATTGAATATTCTCAGGCATCCCCGTAGAGAAGCCCTGAATATAGAGCTCTGGAATATCACGACCCTCTGGTTCAATAAAAATTTGATGGCTCTCTTTGTCAGCAAAGCGAACAATTTTATCTTCAATGCTAGGACAATAGCGAGGGCCCTTGGCATCAATAAAGCCACCATAGACAGGCGTGAGATGAAGATTTTCGCGAATGATGCGATGGGTTTCGGCAGTGGTGCGAGTTAAATAACAATTCATCTGTTCGCGCTCTACCCATGCACTCGGATCGAAGCTGAACCAATTATGCTCCGTATCTGATGGTTGGACTTCCATTTGGCTATAGTCCACACTGCGGCGATCTACTCTTGCTGGGGTTCCCGTTTTGAGGCGATCGGTGACAAAGCCCAAGGCATTGAGAGTTTCTGTGAGTCCTGCCACGGCAAATTCTCCAGCCCTACCTGCGGACATAGATCGATTGCCCACCCAGATCTTACCATTGAGAAATGTGCCAGTTGTCAAAATTACGGCTTTGCAACCATAACCCACGCCAAACTGAGTCTCGACCCCAATAATTCCTTGATTAGCATCAAGCAAAGTATTAATCACCGTTCCCTCACGCACGGAGAGGTTCGGCTCATTCTCAACTACCGTTTTCATCTCGGCGGCATATTCTCGCTTGTCGGTTTGCGCTCGCAAGGCCCAAACTGCGGGACCACGAGAACTATTAAGAATCCTTTTTTGTAAATAAGTGCGATCGGTAATCTTGCCAATTTCACCGCCGAGGGCATCGACTTCATGGACGAGTTGAGATTTGGCGGGGCCACCAACGGCGGGGTTACAGGGTTGCCATGCAATGCGATCGAGGTTGAGGGTGAGGAGTAAAGTTTTGCAACCCATTCTTGCTGAGGCAAGGGCGGCTTCGCAACCTGCATGTCCTGCACCAACGACAATTACTTCAAATTCATCAAGAAACTGCACTTGATTGGGTACTTGATTGGCTGAATTTATTGAATTACTCTTTATCTCGCTCATTGCCTGACAGACCTGACCAACAAAGCCTTATTCTACCGCAAAATCAAAGTCGGCTTCATTGATTTATTGCTTTGCATTATTGCTTTGCATTATTGCGATCGCTAATCATTTTAGGACAGAATCCAAAGCCTAAGATAGAGTTGTGGCGCTTAACCTAAAAACTCTATTTTAGGATTAAGAAATTTTTCTATTCGCAAACTAAAGAGTGAAACAGCTGCATCTTTGTTTTCAGCCGTTGATTACAAGTCTGCTTAACTTTTGCGATCAAAATCACTGTATGGCTTAATGAATGATATTCATCCTAAGATTCTGACTTAATCTTTAATCCTGTTAATACATCCTTAGCGATCGCAATTCTCTGTTCAAGAACTAAGAAAGAAAAAAACTTTTTGACTGATGCATTCACTTGACTTTCGCTAAGGTCAGCTATGTTACTACAATACCATTGCCGAAAACGGCTACAAACCATCCCTCGACGAATCTCCTGAAAATTGCTCACATTACAATCGAAGCAGAGGAAATCAATTAGAGTGTCGATCACACATGAGTGTCGATAAATAGTTCGAGGCTTTAGATTTTTGCTGAAGAAATATCTCAATAAGTACCAAAGTCTCTAGAGCAGGTATTGAGGCGATCGCATAATACTTACAAAAAATCTTGAGGATACCTATGCCATTTTTTACAAGATGTGATAACCTATTTGCACTTTCGTGCTGTCAAAAATTGACATTCTAGAGAAAACAAAAAAATAGCTGCGCTACTTTTTTGTTTAGGTTTCCCCGATCGCCACTGCGTATATCGAATATGTACATTAAAAATGTAGAACTAACCAGATTTAAATCCTTTGGCTCAACCGTATCAATCCCCTTACTGACTGGGTTTACGGTTGTTTCGGGGCCCAATGGTTCAGGTAAGTCGAATATTCTCGATGCACTGCTATTTGCGCTGGGCTTAGCTGGCTCAAAGGGGATGCGTGCCGATCGCCTGCCAGATTTGGTTAACCAAGCTCATAGCAAAAAAGGGCGAATGGTCGAGGCAATCGTCACCGTAACCTTTGCCCTTGAAGAGGCAGAAATGGCAGCATTGCAAAGTGAAGGGGTGGAAATTCCGACATCGGAAGGGCAAACTATTGGCGAATGGACAGTGATGCGAAAGTTGCGTGTTACCACACAGGGGACTTATACATCTACTTATTACATTAATGGAACACCTTGTAATTTGAGCGAATTGCACGAGCAATTAGCCAAGTTCCGTATTTATCCTGAGGGCTATAATGTTGTATTGCAGGGGGACGTTACCGGCATCATTTCGATGAATTCGCGGGAACGGCGGGAAATTATTGACGAATTGGCGGGTGTCGGCGAGTTCGATCGCAAAATTTCGACAGCCAAAGATAAATTAGATGATGTAAAGGCACAAGAAGAAAGGTTTCGGATTGTTGAACAGGAACTGATTGCTAATAAAGAGAAGCTCAAGAGCGATCGCGTCAAGGCTGAAAAATACAAGGCGCTGCGGTTGGAATATGAACGCATGGAAGCATCAGAGGCGGTGCTGCAACAGCGAGAAATTACTTATCAACAATCGCTGCGTAATGTTGAACTAATCAATAATAAGGAACAATGCGGTAATTTAGAGAAGTCTTTAGCAGAACTTGCTCAGGTAATTGAGACGGGTACAGTTCAGCTTAATGAACTTAGCGATCGCGTGCATACTCTCGGCGAAGAAGAATATCTTTCGGTTTCTAGTAACTTGTCTGGACAACAGGCAGAATTGCGCGGTTTACAGAGGCAACAACAGTCCCTGACAAGCTCTTATCAAAACAATCAAAATCATATTGTCAGTACCCAAGAAGAAATCGATCAACTCATACGCGAGTCTGAAGAATTAGAATCACAAAAGCAATTTAAAGAAGAATCAGCGGTTACTGCTGAAAAGGCTCGCGATCAACAATCGTCAATTGTTTCCCAATATCGCAAGGAAGTGCAAGCGATCGCGTCTGCTTCTTCCGAATGGGTACGGCAGCAAACACAACTGCGCCAAGATGTTGATAATTCTCAAGCATCTCTAGATCCACAAAAACAAGAACAAACTAGAATTCGAGAAGTCCTCAATCAGCGATCGCTACAATTGGAATCTCAAGAAAGCGAACTTCAAGAAATTTTCGCAGGAGAAGGTCGCTATGCCGTGGATATGCTCTCCGACCAAAATCTTGATGAAGCGTTGCGCTTACGAGAAGCAGAAGTCACCAGTGCAGAAGCTTTGGTACAAACGTTAGCCAAAAATCTTGCGGAAGCACAGTTAGAAGTGCAACTTCAAAATGAAACCATCGATCGCTTGAACCAAGAGCAACGTGTCAAAACGAGGCAACTTGACAAACTTGAAGCACAAGTCCAAGCAAGCCGTGAAGTCCAAGGGACTAGAGCTTCTCAAGTTGTCCTTGAGGCAAATATGTCAGGTGTGTATGGCTTGGTTGCTCAGTTAGGATTAGTTGAACCACGTTATCAACTAGCTCTAGAAATCTGTGCAGGTGGTCGTCTAGGTAACATCGTTGTAGACAATGATGAAGTTGCCTCTGAAGCGATCGCCTTACTCAAAAGCGAAAGAGCAGGACGTGCTACGTTCCTACCTCTAAACAAATTAAACACTGCTAAGTTCCCTTCACGTAAGGAAGCCCAGAGATTAGGTGCGATCGACTATGCCTTTAATCTCGTCACCTACGAAGATCGCTATCAAGATGTCTTCTCCTTTGTGTTTGGCAACACTCTTGTATTCGAGAACCTCAATCAAGCGAGGTTCCATATCGGCAAGTATCGTATGGTGACATTGGAAGGAGAAATTCTGGAGACTTCTGGTGCAATGACCGGCGGGAGCGCTCCTCTACATAGCAGTCTGCATTTTGGTAATGCTAAGCCTGCAGAATCTTCAGAAACCAAGCAACTGCGCGATCGCCTTTTAGAAATCGATCAGATGCTAGCCAGCCTCAATCACCGTCTGCGTGGCGCATTAACGAGTATAGCCAAGTATGAAGAACAACTGCAATCTGTAAGAACGGCTCATCGCGAAGCCCAACTAAAGCGCGATCGCATCTACGAACAAATCGAACGCAATAGCCGCGATCGTAATCGTCTGCAAGATCAGATTCAACAAACCCGCGCGGCGATCGAAATCGGGCAATCGCAACTAAGTACGCTCGATGGCAATATTGCCGAACTTGAAGCTAAGCTACTGGTTAAGCGTGCCGAACTCACAGAACTCGAAAAATCGGGAACCCATACCCGTTGGCTGCAAGCCCAAGATGCATTGCAAGGTCAAGAAGCGCTGCTAAATAGTGCAGAAATCGAACTTCGCACCGCCAAGCAACAACTAGGTGAACTAGAGAACAAACATAAACTCGCCTTAGAGAAAATGGCACAGCGTCAAATTCGCCTGCAAGAACTTCGCGGCACTCAAGCAGAGCTGATCAATAGCACATCGCAAATCCAGCATCAAATCAAACAAACTGAAGCAGCGATAGTCTCCTATCAGGCTCGTCTAGATGTACTTGAACAAACTATCGGTGCGGCAAAACAAGAGCGTGATGCCTGTGAGCGATCGCTGCGTGCTCAACAGCAACAACTGCAACAACAAGAATGGCAGTTACAAAAAAATCGCGAACGTCAAACCGAACTCGAACAGCAAATAGCTCAATTTACCGAGCAACTTAATCAAATCGAACTTCCCGACATTGTACCTGAAGTCCCTGAAACCATGACCCTTGAGCAGTTGCAACTAGAGCAACGCCGCTTACTCAAGCGCATTCAGTCGATGGAACCCGTCAACATGATGGCGATCGCTGAATACGAAGCCACATCGCAACGCCTCGAAGAACTTAGTAGTCGGCTGGAAACCCTCAATCAAGAACGCACCGAACTCTTAATCCGCATTGAGAATTTCACCACCCTGCGTCAACGTGCTTTTATGCAAGCCTTTGATGCGGTCAATGGACATTTCAAAGAAATCTTTACCGAACTCTCCGATGGAGACGGTTATTTGCAACTCGAAAATCCCAATGCTCCGCTCAGTGGCGGCTTAACCCTCGTGGCTCATCCCAAAGGCAAGCAAGTCCAGAATCTTTCATCAATGTCAGGAGGCGAAAAATCCCTCACTGCACTTAGCTTTATCTTTGCGCTGCAACGATATCGTCCTTCGCCTTTCTACGCTTTCGATGAAGTTGATATGTTCCTTGATGGTTCTAATGTAGAGCGCCTATCAAAAATGGTACGCAAGCAAGCAAGCCTTGCTCAATTTATCGTCGTCAGTCTCCGCCGTCCGATGATCGAGGCGTCAGAACGCACTATTGGCGTCACCCAAGCGCGTGGAGAACATACCCAAGTATTGGGCTTAGAACTGCGATCAAGCTGAGATTAGTGACCTACATAAAATTAGAATTATTGCGGCAGGCTAAACCTGCCGCAATAATTTTAGATTGCATTTTAATCATTTATTTTTTTGGTCTCTATTCCCAAAAGTTATATCAATTCACAAAAGTGTAACGATACTTTTGTGAATTGAAAAACAAACCCAATAAGGGTTTTAAAAACAGAAAATGGCGTAGCCATTTTCTGTTTTGGTATTCATTGATTAAGCTTTTCCTTCGCTTTTTGCCAGAGATTGTCTAATTCCTCGGCAGTAAAACTATCGATGGGGCGATCGCTTAAAGTTTCAATCATTTCAAGTCGCTGAATAAATTTGCGGTTAGTAGACTGCAAAGCCTCCGAGGGATCAAGGTCGTACCAACGAGCAACATTGATCAATGTGAATAATAAATCCCCTAGCTCAGCTTGCTGATTTTCCTTCGATTCATGCTCAAGGGCATAGCGCAACTCATCCAACTCTTCATGAAATTTCGCCCAAACCCCGTCGGCATTTTCCCATTCAAAGCCATTTGCTGCCGCTTTTTGAGATATTTTCATGCCAGCCGTTAAGGGTGGCAGTGATCGCGCATAACGTTTGAGCTTGTAGCTCAGTTTTTGAGTTGTCGCTAAGTCTTCCCCTTTTTCTTGAGCCTTAATCCTTTCCCAGTTTTGATGAATTTCATCCATATTATCGGTCTTAACATCGCCGAAAACATGAGGATGACGACGAATTAGCTTTTGAGCGATCCCTTCTGCTACTTCAGCGATCGCAAATTGATTAGTTTCGCTAGCAATTTGCGACTGCAAAACCACTTGCATTAGCAAATCCCCTAACTCTTCGGCGATCGCCTTACTATCACCACTCTGGATTGCTTCTACAACCTCATAGGCTTCCTCAATCACGTAGGGGATCAAGCTTTTCGGTGTTTGCTCTAGATCCCAAGGACATCCACCATCGGGCGATCGCAACTTTGCAACAACATCGATTAAGTGTTGCAGCGCGATCAAGTTTGCCGAAGAATCAAAAGTCATAAGATTTGTTTAATATTAAGAAAAGTAACAAAATGCTATAATAATATGTATAAAAATAATGCTTTTAAAAAACTATACACAGCATCGACCTTGCTGCTTGAGATCTGCCCAATGAGTAATACTGCTAGTCCCGATCCTGAAATGCTCAGACAACTTCTAGAACCATTACTAGAAGATTTCACATATTGGTTTAATCGCTCTCAGAAACTGCTCTCTACTGAACGCATTGATTTCTTACAAGAATCAGATCAAAGAAATTTACTAGAACGAGTTGAACATGCTCTGAAAGAAGTTTCTGTAGCAGTCTCTTTATTTCGCGTTACTGGGCACCAAGTTGGCGTAGATATGGCAACAATGAAACCATGGCACGCACTACTCATGGAATGTCAATCTGTAGGGATGCTCTACTATCGTAATCAAGTAGTTTAAAATTTTAATTTTGATCCCTAATTTCTCTAATCGAACATTATTTCAAATAATTTACATCACATTTTTTCAGGAAAGTAGACATGGTACAGATTCTTTATATACTTGCTTTTACCATCCTCTCAATCTTTGCGATCAGCAATCTAATTCGTAGCATGATCTCTCTTTCGCAGAACGATTCACGAGGATATCAAGATAATCGTAATCGCCGAGTAGCAACGCAATATGCGCACCCTGAATTATGGGATAAAGATGGTAAATATATTGATGAGCCATTAATGGTAATTAAATCAATTAATGTCGATGATGCTCGTTCAAGACTTGATGCCCTCTACAATTCGTCACCTAGTGGCGACAAATAATGAGTTTAAGTTAATTAGCGAATCCTTTCATTTCTGTTGCTTTCATGTGAATGTGATTTTTTTTGCTAATTAACTGTTTTTATCGAGGTTCGGATGACCCATAGTTTATTAGTTTGTACTACCTGTGCTAGCACTTGGCAAAATGGCAAAAAGGTGGGTGTCAGTGGTGGTGAAACATTGCTAAAAGCGCTTTCTCAATTACAACAAAACTGGGAAGCGCGATCTCAGTTTGAGATTCGTGCTGTATCTTGCATGAGTGCTTGCAGCCATGCATGTGTTGTTACCTTTGCTTCTCAAGGTAAATATTCATATTTATTTGGGGATTTGCCTAGTGATATCGAAAATATTTCTACAACAGCTTCGGCTATTTTGTCCTGTGCAGAAATATATTGCGATCGCCTAGATGGAATGCTTGCATGGAAAGAGCGGCCCGAACCATTAAAGAGTGGTGTAATTGCCCGCATACCTCCTATAGAAAGACTACAAGAGAGCTAATTAATATTTCTCTATCTTTCTAAAGATAGAGATTTAATATGCCTATAAACAAAGTATTTTTGCACCGTTTTATCTATTTCTCAGTCATTCTCCATACTCCGTCCCAACTATCTTCAGGAGGATTGAGTAAGAAGTGCTGACAACGAGTGATATGAATATTTGCGGCTTTATTGTGATGATCTAACTCAAGTACTTCTGCAAACTCAGCCACGGCTTTGCTAAACTTACGAGCAAGATAATGCTCGCGGGCTGCGTGGTAATGCTCAATGATTTGAGTTTGGATTGCACTTAGAGGATCAGATTTTAAACCAATTAATTCATACACACCAACGGGTTGATTTTTTCCCTTGACTTGGATGCAATCTAGTTCTCTTACCCAGATGCGATCGCTACACAATTTGTAAGTAGTTTCGCTAATGATTGCATCTGTCCCATATTGCTTGCTTGCCCCCTCCAACCGAGAGCCGAGGTTCACGCCATCACCGATAGCCGTAAATTCCATCCGTCGCGTTGAGCCAATATTGCCGCTAATCACCGTGTCGGAATTAATACCCATACCAATTCTGATCGTTGCCATATCAATTTCTTTTTGATTTTGTGGCTTCAACTTCTCAATGCGTTTAATATTAAATTCTTTTAAACGACGGCGCATATCGATCGCAGTTTGGACAGCCATCCATGCATGATCCGGAATAGGCAAGGGCGAACCAAACACCGCCATGATTGCATCGCCGATATATTTGTCAAGAGTTCCTTTGTAGTTAAAGACCGCCTCTACCATTGTTTCAAAATATTCGTTGAGCATCGTCACCACATCTTCGGCGTCGAGAGTCTCTGTAATAGTTGTATAGCTGCGAATATCCGAGAATAAAACGGAAACTTCTTTGCGATCGCCACCCATCTTGGCATCACCACCCGCCAAAAGCTGTTCAGCTAGTTCTTGGGTCATGTAGCGATACATTGTGCTCTTGAGACGCTTTTCTTGACTGATGTCTTCCATCACTACTAGTGCACCACGCACTCCTTCTCCCTCATCACCTTCGGACATCGTATTGATTGAAATATTGATACTATGCTGTTCGCCGTCAATGGAGCTTAAAGTTTGATCGGGATAATATTGCTTACGACTCTTGTCATCACTACCTTCTAAGCTGGTATCAAACCATTTTGTGAAGTTAGCTTTCTCAATATTGATGAGCTCATATACAGATCTGCCTTCTAGCTGAGCATCGCCAACACCAAGTAGGTCATAGGCTCGTTCATTTGCAGCGATGATTTTCCCATGTTTATCAGTGGAGATCACACCATCAGAAAGACTTCGCAAAATGTCTTTTTGCATTTGCTGTTCTTGCTTGACCTTGGCAAATAACTTAGCATTCTCCAGTGCCACACCAGCTTGCACGTTGAAGACCTTCATAAATTCTTCGTCATTGTTGTTAAAGCTCGCCTTGAAACGAGCAGGAGATGCTGGCCATGTGTTGGGATCGTACTCAGGAAAATCGCCGCGCTGAATCTTGTTAACTAATTGAGTTACACCAATTAGTTCTTTATTAGAGTTAAAAATTGGCATGCAAAGGAGGCTACAGGTGCGATAGGCATTGGCTTGATCGAATTTCTTGGAGTTTCCGGCATCAGGATGCTCGTAAAGGTCAAAGGGAATATTTAATACTTCACCTGTGGTTGCCACGCGCCCTACATAACCCACGCCCATTGGAACACGCAATTCCTTCGTTAAGCCATGGTGATCGACGATTTGTGTCCAGAGATCATTGCGATCGCGATCTATTAGCCATAGGGTACTGCGATCGGCATTCATCAATAGTTTCGCTTCATCCATCACCTTTTTGAGGGTTGTCTCTAAGTCTAAACTTTGCCCTAAAGACATTGCAGCTTTCATCAGAGCATCGGCGGCGCGTTGTTTTTGCGCTGCTGAATAAAAGGCCTGAGAACTCTCTAAAATTAGGCGCATTGATGGAGCAAACTGAGCAAAGAGAGCTTGATCTTCCTCAGTAAATCCAATTCGATCAACGCTATCTTCCAGATGAACAGCGGGATCGTTAATCCTTAATTTATTGATTAACTGCACTGCGGCAACTAGTTGATCGTTATCGTTCAAAAGTGGCATGGCGAGCATGGAGTAGGTGCGATAACCTGTTCTCTCAAATTGCTTTTTAGCTTGCGAAGATCGCGGATCATCAAAAAAATCAAAGGGAATATTTACGATGTGACCATAGGTGGCAACTTCGCCAGCAATGCTAGTTGGCTCAGTGGAAATACGAATTTCAATATTTTTGCCATCTTCACTAGGCACATTTGTCCAGAGTTGATTTTTGTCAGCATCTAATAAAAAAATTGTGGTGCGATCGGCTGAAAGAAGTTCACCGATTTTGCCGCGAATTGCTTGCAGCATCTCATCGAGGATGACATCGAAGTCGGTGTTAAGCATTCCAAGGGTTTGATTGACAATCCGCAATCTTTGCTCAACATCATTAACGACTTGGCTAAATTTTTCGGGTGTAAGTGGCGCAAGCACTGAAGCAAAACTGCCTCCTTCGCTAACCGCTAAGGTACTGGAATTGCGCTCGGAACTATCTGGGAAGCTAGATAAGGATTGGACTTGGCTTTTGTGCTTGGCAGACGAAAATTCGCTTGAAGATTCGCTCTCTGCAATCACATCAATCGTGGCGTTGGTATCTATGGATGGTATGCGAGAAGGGGATGATGGTGTCATATCAGCACTAAAATTTTCGGTTAGTCCCAACTTTGTTAAGAGTGTTGAAGCTTACTGATGCACTCTTGTTCCACTTGCACAGTTATTCTTGAGCTTATGCACAGCCAATTTTAGTCAAATTCAAAGAATCATCTTAGCACTCCTCAGATTGAGATCGCAAACCTAGAAACTATAAGCGATAGCAATCACCGCCTATGCTTTACTGCCCATTTATGCTTTACCTAAGGCGATCGGCGATCGGGGATAATTCGAGTTTGGATCATCTCAAGTAAGCGATCGCTTACGGCTTCGCTTGTTTCGTTAGCTGTGACCATGATCGAAATGTCAGCTTGAGCATAGCGATCGCGCCTTTGACTATAGATGTCATTGATAGTTTGTAATGGATCTTCGGTTTGTAAAAGAGGGCGTTTCTCAGATGCTGTTTTGAGTCGCTTGTATAAGATCTCAACAGGTACATCAATCCAAACGACTATGCCATCGTGTAAATGGGACCAATTAAGCGATCGCATAACTATACCTCCACCTGTAGCTACAACCAGCCTTGTATAAGCCGAGACTTGTGAAAGTACCTGTTGTTCAAGATCCCGAAAGGTATCTTCACCATCATTGGCAAAAATTTCAGGAATTGATTTCCTTGCACATTTCTCAATCAATGGATCTGTATCTAAGAAGTTGTAGCCTATTTTTTGAGCTAAAAGTTTACCAACAGTGCTTTTACCAGCACCCATCATCCCAATCAAAAAAATATTCGTTCCGTTGAGCATTTGCCTGTATCTAAAATTTATGATGGACATTACAAAGTATTGCGATCCATCGTGACTACAGCAATATTCTCACAGCAGCAGAGTTTCTAATTATCACTTCTGCTTTTTCTGTCGGAGATTACTATAAAATTTTTATTGCTATCTTGATTACTGATAGTTAAACTGTAACACCAAGATAGCTAAAATGAAATTTTTAAGAGTATGTTGTGAATGCTGAACTATCGCACAGTCTTGTCTCGCAAAAGTTTGCCAAAAAATTTGCTGTTAGGTTTAGGAATTGTTAGTGTTGCCGCGATCGCCAACGGGCTTTTTTCGCTGGAGCATGACTGGCATTTGCTGAGCATAACTACGCTGATGATCGGCGGCACACTTTTGTTTGTGAATGTGCGAAAGAGCCTTGCTTTAAGGCTAGATCAAGCGGAAGTAATCGATCGCAGTTATTTATTTAAAGAATTGCAGCAAGCGCAAAAAGCGATCGCGAAAGTTTCTGACCTCGGCAAACGTAAAACTCTGGATGAGAAAGCCCAACAGATTACTAGTAATTTACAAAAAAATCATTTTCGGATCGTTGTTTTCGGCACAGGCTCTGCAGGCAAAACCTCAGTAATCAATGCTTTGTTGGGACGCAAGGCAGGCAAAACTGGTGCAGCAATTGGCACTACCATCGTCCGTCAAGAGTACGCTTACCAAGGTATCGACTTTTCACCCATTGGCATTACGCCCATTCATAGTGAAAGCAAAGTAAAGCGCCAGATTTCTTTGCTTGATACATCAGGGACACAAGAAATGGGCGCAATGGGTCATCAGAGGGAAATAGAATCTCAGCAAGTCGCGCAGAATGCCGATCTAATGATTTTCGTCACGGCTGGAGATTTGACTAATTCAGAATATCTCGAACTTGATCGTCTAGCAGGATTGGGCAAGCGCGTAATTCTGGCACTCAATAAAATCGATTTATATTTGCCTAGCGATCGCGAAAATATATTAACTAAGCTGAAAGAACACACTCAGCAATTTTTAGCAGCTACAGATATTGTGGCTGTCGCCGCTCAACCTAGTCCAATTAAAGTGCGCCAATATGCTAATGCTGAGGCTTCAGATCGTTATGAAACGCTCCAAGAATGGTGGGAAGATGTGCCTCCCGATGTGAACGCCTTAAGGGAACGCATCGAAGCAATTCTCTCTAACGAGTGGGAAGATCTGCTAATTCACAATACCCATCTGCAAATCAAAAATTTATTTAAAGAAATCAATAATGCAATTAATCAGGAGCGTCGCCAAGATGCAGCTACTATCGTTAATCGCTATCAGTTAATTGCCGCTACTACAGCTTTTGCTAATCCCATCCCAGCTTTCGATTTACTGGCTGGAGCTGCAATTAATACTCAGATGCTGATCGATCTAGCCAAAATCTACGATCGCCCCTTAAATTTCAAACAAGCGCAGCAATTGGGACTAATAATCGCGCAGCAACTATTACAGCTTGGTTGTATCGAAATTGCTACTTCCGCGATCGCTTCCTTCTTGAAAGTTAATGCGATCACCTATGCCATCTGTGGCTCAATGCAGGCAGTTACTGCCGCTTATTTAACTCACATTGGCGGCATGAGTTTTTTGGAATATCTAGAACAACAGCCTGAAGAGCATTCTGTGATTAGTCCAAACCTCGCTATGAATATCACATTGCAACAAATATGCAAAAAAACATTTAAAGCATTACAAGGGGATAGCTTCTTTGTCGATTTTATTACTAGCATCTCCAGTCGCGTTGCCACTAATTACAGTTTTATTCGCTAAAACACAAAAAAGCGGACGGTGTCTTGCACCGTCCGCTTTTTTGTTGCGTTACAAATCGCCGCTGTTAGCTGATAACAAAAAGATAATGACAGGACCAGAAATTACAATCAGGGCTAAGCAGGTCAATTGAAAAATTAGCTGAAAATTAATGCTGGAAAATAGGGAAGTTACGAAGTCCATAGCAGTTATCTTAAATATGATTAATAAATCAAACAAAATTCTAGGATTATTCTAGCAAGCATCGCTACTCAAAATATCTTTAAAACCCAGAAAATTAAGGAGAGTCGCTAAGCATCTCTCCTTAATTTTTCTAAGATTGTAAAAACCAAAAATCGGTTTTTATGAAGAAGCGCTATCATTTGAAGTATATTCACAATATTCACAATTGGTAAGAGTTATACCTGTGCGTTATCGAATTTGGTTGCTGGCAATACTTGCATCAGTTAGCGTTGGGGCCTCTCCACTTCGCGCTCAAGCTCTTCTGCCCCATACAACAAGGATTAATTTTGGCAATTTAGAAGAGCAAGCGCTCAATTTGGCAAGGGAGGCTGCCCAACTTGCTCAATTTGAACAGTATGATTTGGCTTTACCTCGCGCTCGTTTAGCAGCACAACTAGCGCCCAAAGCATATCAAACCCAAGGCATTCTCGGCAGTATCTATCTCCGAAAAGAGCTATATTCAGAAGCAATCGCAGCGTTAAACTTGGCTTATCAACTCAAAAAAGACGAGCCAGCTATTCTGTTTAGTCTGGGGGCTGCCTATCTTCGCAATAAAAATTACCCCGAAGCGATTAGCAATCTTAAACAAGGCTTAATTATTGCGCCAAAATCTGCAACGGCGATGTTTGATTTGGGCAATGCGTACTTTTTAACTAAACGTTATGATGAAGCCGTTACCATCTATAACGATGTTCTAGTCCTTGATACCAAATTTTGGGCAGCCACAAATAACATTGGTCTAGTTGAGTATGAGCGTGGCAACGTCGATCAGGCGATCGCGAAATGGCAAAACTCCCTCAAGCAAGCTGAAAAAGTCGAGTTTCTCGCCGCTGAGCCAACTCTTGCCCTTGCCACTGCCTTTTATCGTAAAGGCGATCGCAATAAAGCTATTGAGCTTGCTGTTGAAGCGATGAAAATCGATCCACGTTATGGCAAAATCCCCTACCTTGTCGAAAATCTCTGGGGCGATCGCTTAATTGCCGACGTGAAAATAGTCTTGTCGCAACCTCAAGTCAAGCAAATTCTAGATGAGAGTGATCTCGCTACCCGCCAAGTTCCTAAAGTCCGTCGCAATTAAAATTTTTACGGCAGCTTCACTTCAGATCAAAAGAATGACCCCGTACGCAAGCGCACGGGGTCATTCTTTTTACCAATTCACAAAAGTGTCGTCACACTTTTGTGAATTAAAAACCAAACCCAGTCAGGATTGTAAAAACATCAAATGGCTTTGTCATTCGATGTTTTCGGATTAGGCGTAATCCTGAAGCGCTGTTACCGATATGCCTCCAGTTTGTAATGCTCTTATGGCTGCGATCGCAGCTTTTGCACCGGCCAATGTCGTAATCACAGGAATCTTATAAGCCATAGCGGTGCGACGGATCATCTTGCCATCGGTTTTCGCTTCTTCGCCACTGGGTGAATTGATAACCAATTGGATTTGACCATTTTTCATGATGTCACTAATGTTTGGACGACCTTCGTGAACCTTGAGAACTTGCTTCGATTCAATGCTGTTGCGGCGGAGGATTTTGTGAGTTCCTTCGGTGGCTACAACTTTAAATCCAAGTTCTACAAAGGCTTCAGCCACTGTCGAAATACCGCTCTTATCGCGATCGTTGACCGAGATAAACACAGTTCCTTCAAGAGGAAGATGCGTACCTGCACCAAGTTGCGCTTTAGCAAAGGCACGACCGAATTCGGTGTCGATGCCCATGACTTCACCAGTCGATCGCATTTCTGGTCCCAAAATCGTGTCAGTGCCGGCGAACTTGGCAAAGGGAAGTACGGCTTCCTTAATTGAGATGTGTTTGGGAATTACCTCTTCGGTTAAACCAAGTTCCTCAAGGGTTGCACCTGCCATGATTCGCGAAGCATAGTTGACGAGGGGAACGTTAATTGCTTTGCTGACATAGGGAACGGTGCGCGAGGCGCGGGGATTGGCTTCAAGGATGAAGACTTTGCTTTCCTTGAGATTGTTGTTATTCAACTGCACCGCGTACTGGATATTCATCAAGCCAATCACTTTTAGCGACTTAGCAAGGCTAATTGTCCATTTGCGAATGGTGGTGAGAACTTCAGGAGGTAGTGAGAAAGTCGGAATCGAACAGGCGGAATCACCTGAGTGAATCCCTGCTTCTTCAATATGTTCCATAATGCCGCCGATAGTGACATTACCCAGTTGGTCAGCGATCGCATCCACATCCACCTCGATCGCCCCCTCTAGGAATTGATCGATGAGTACAGGATGTTCTGGCTCAATGATCATAGCGCGGTGCATATAGTCTTCGAGTTCGGCATCGGAATAGACAACTTCCATCCCACGACCGCCGAGAACGTAGCTAGGACGCACGACTACAGGATAGCTAACACGCTGAGCAACGGCGACTGCTTCTGCTTCCGATCGCGCTAAGCCGTTGTTGGGTTGCATAATTCCGATCTCAGTACAGATTGCCTCAAAGCGTTCACGATCTTCTGCCATATCGATCGAGTCGGGTGAAGTTCCCCAAATCTTGGTAGTCGAATTTGTATCTTGCAGATATTTTAAAAGTGGAACTGATAATTTGAGCGGAGTTTGTCCACCAAATTGAATGATCACACCTTCAGGCTGTTCTGCTTCGATGATGTTCAACACATCTTCGCGAGTCAATGGCTCGAAGTACAGGCGATCGCTTGTGTCATAGTCCGTGGAAACAGTTTCAGGATTAGAATTAACCATGATTGTTTCAAAACCTGCGGCGCGTAACGCATAGCTGGCATGACAGCAACAATAGTCAAATTCAATACCCTGTCCAATCCGATTTGGTCCACCACCGAGAATCATCACCTTGCGCTTAGTGGAAGGTAGAATTTCTGATTCTTCTTCGTAAGTTGAGTAGTGATAGGGAGTAAGTGCTTCAAATTCAGCCGCGCAGGTATCAACGGTTTTGTAGGACGGAATCACGCCCAAATCTTTACGATAAGCGCGAACTATATCCTCGTTTGTACCAGTTAGATAGGCAATCTGGCGATCGCTAAAGCCCATCCGCTTAGTTTCCAGCATCTCTTCTTTTTTGACGCTATCGAGCTTCCGACCTTTGATCGAAAGTTCTACATCAGTAATCTCACGCATTTTTTGCAAGAACCAAGGATCAATATTGGTTAGTTCAAAAATCGCTTGTACCGATAAACCTGACAAAAATCCATCGCGAATTGAGAAAATGCGATCGGGATTAGGAACCCGCAAACTGTACTTGATTTTTTCAAGATCGGGCAAAGTCTCTTCGCGATCGCCCCCAAAACCAAAGCGTCCAACTTCAAGCGATCGCAATGCTTTTTGGAACGACTCTTGAAAAGTCCTCCCGATCGCCATCGCTTCACCGACTGACTTCATCTGGGTAGTTAATACTGCTTCAGAACCTGGGAATTTCTCGAAGGCAAAGCGAGGAATCTTGGTAACTACATAATCAATAGTTGGCTCAAAGCTAGCAGGAGTTTTCTTGGTGATGTCGTTGGAAATTTCATCAAGGGTGTAACCAACCGCCAGTTTTGCGGCAAATTTAGCAATCGGAAATCCTGTTGCTTTCGACGCTAGCGCCGAACTACGCGACACACGCGGATTCATCTCAATTACGACCACATCACCATTTTCAGGGTTAATCGAGAACTGAATATTCGAGCCGCCAGTCTCCACGCCAATTTCACGAATAATCTTGATCGAATAGTCACGCAAGCGCTGATATTCTTTGTCGGTAAGGGTCTGAGCAGGCGCAACCGTAATCGAGTCGCCCGTATGGATACCCATCGGATCGATATTTTCGATGCTACAAATAATCACCACATTATCGGCGAGATCGCGCATCACCTCTAGCTCATACTCTTTCCAACCAATCAGCGATCGCTCGATCAAGATCTGCGACACAGGACTAGCTTCAAGCCCAGAGGCACAAATTTCTTCAAACTCCTCTTGGTTATAGGCAATCCCGCCACCAGTACCGCCCATTGTGAAGGCAGGACGGATAATTAAAGGATAGGAAGCAATTTCATGGGCGATCGCACGGGATTCTTCCATAGTCGTCCCCAAGCCAGACGGACACATGGCAACGCCGATCCGTTCCATCGCCTCTTTAAATAATTTGCGATCCTCCGCCATTTCGATCGCTTCTAGTTTTGCGCCAATCAGTTCAACGCCATATTTTTCCAGAACCCCCATTTTTGCAAGGGACACGGCTGTATTTAGCGCTGTTTGTCCGCCCATGGTGGGCAAGATCGCATCAGGGCGTTCTTTTTCAATAATCTGGGCAACAACTTCGGGCGTAATCGGCTCAATGTATGTGCGATCGGCAGTGGCAGGATCAGTCATGATCGTCGCAGGATTGGAGTTAACTAGGATCACATAGTAGCCCTCGTCCCGTAAAACCTTACAGGCTTGGGTTCCTGAGTAGTCAAATTCGCAGGCTTGCCCGATCACGATTGGGCCAGCGCCAATCAATAAAATCTTTTGGATGTCAGTACGGCGGGGCATATAATCTTGTATTTCTTAGGTAACTCGCAATACATTTTATAGCCTCATGGCGATCCTTTAGTATGTAGCGCATGATGCTAATTAGTCTACTGTCTGCTAAGAAACACTATTTTTCTCAAGGATCTAAGGTGGGTCTAAAAATAGGAACTATTACAATTTTTAGTAATCGTATGGATTTTTCGGTTCAGAGATCGCAGTGATATTACTTGCGACAATCACAACTTGGCGCTTGCCGTTGGAGGTTTCCACATCGGTTTGACCTTCTATTTGTAACCAGCGATCGGGTGGATAGCTGGAACGACTGCCAGTAATTTTTACTGGCAAACTGACAGGATATACATCGGCAGCACAGCAGGTAATCACAAAGCGCGTGATCAAAAACATATTGTCTGACTGATCAGGAGCATGGACAACAAATCCAGTGAGCTTTACCTTCTGTCCCTTATAGGCATCAGGCTCTGGATAGGCGCTGATTGTCCGCACCCATTCGACGAGAGTGCGCTCTTCGGGACGGTTACTAGCGCGAAAAGATTTGGGAATAGTTCTGGCATCAGCAATATTATCAATTACGCCGCGATGAATTGCTTTTTCGCTGGTGAAAGGACGAGGATTAATGCATAACGCGATGATCGCTACTATTAAAAGTAAGCTACTGCTCAAGGATGGCTTGATCAGATTTACATGTTGCTGGTTATTGGTATAGCCTCGCCGCCGTTTTGCTACGCGCCACGCCTCTGCTATGCCCACTACAGTTAGTCCTATACCTGCAATTATAGTTAGAGGAATATAGTTGGGATGGATTAAAAGATATAGCTGCCCAGAAAGCCATAGTTTCAGCAGTGTGATTCCCCAAGCGGCGATCGCACAAGATTCTAGCCAAGGTGAGAACTTTTGCCAGTAATTATTTATAAGCGATGAATTCGCAGAACTTGATGGCATGGAGAAAGACTGCTAAATGGAGACTAGTTTGTATCTTATCCTAATTCTCAAAATGGCGTTGCCATTTTGAGAATTAGGATTATACCAAAACACAAAATGGCAACGCCATTTTGTGTTTTTAAAACCCTGACTGGGCTTGGTTTTTAATTCACAAAAATGTCGTCACACTTTTGTGAATTGGTATTACAGCGCTTTACGCTGAGATAAACGCCAAAAAGCGTTGCGCCCGCATAGAGGAGTAATACTTTTTGAGATGCTGATTAAATTTTATTCAAAAGAATAATTTGTTGTTTTTGAAGCGATCGCACATCTTCTAAACTAGCATCAACCGACTGTAAGATCTGAGCAACAGTTTGCAGTTTAGTTTGGTTTTCGTCACAAGCTAGCAAAAACTGCCATGCAGCATCACCAGTTTTTGCAAGTTGATAATTGTAGTCAAAGAAGTTAGGACTGTCTTTCCAACCATAGATACAGGGGCTAGGTTCAGGAACGGCAACTAGTAGATCTGCATCAACTTGCCAAGTCTGCTTAGGTATTGGAGGACGCGCCAAAAAGAACTCATAATGAGAGATTGTCTGAGGATCAAGAACTTCAATTAGTCGGTAGCGCTGACGTTCAGAGAGGTGTTGCGATCGCTCAATTAAGTTTGGAACTTTCCCAATTAGGCGCTCTAAATCCCACACATGAGGATTAGAAAAACCAAGAAATTCCAAACCAGATGCATCAATTA
The DNA here is from genome assembly GCA_003249035.1 of Pseudanabaena sp. Classification (GTDB taxonomy): domain Bacteria; phylum Cyanobacteriota; class Cyanobacteriia; order Pseudanabaenales; family Pseudanabaenaceae; genus Pseudanabaena. The sequence goes on along the minus strand of QBMK01000002.1, from coordinate 260,717 downwards.
ATTCAAACAGCGTATAAACATTGTAATCAATTTCTTGGGGATGCACATACATATCCGCAAAACAAGCATCCTGCGTATTTTCCATTTCCCATCGTTCTTTCTCACGACGACGCAGAGCATTAGTCTCAGGAAGGTTCGCAAATATCTCTCGACCAATTTTTACGCCATCAACATAATCTCCACGCTTGTCACCTTGCAATAAAGCGATCGCCTCTTGCATCAGTCTGATTTCCCACCGACCTAATTCACCATAAACAAAGATATGCATCAATCCCCCAGGAGCCAGTTTATTTGCCAGAGCCTGAATTCCCCGAATGGGATCGGATGTATGGTGCAGTACTCCCACTGAGTTGATTAAATCAAATTCTCCTTCCAGTTGATCGGCATCAAATAGGCTGAGATGATGGAATTCGACTCTGGTTGCTCCCGATCTTTTACAACGTTCCTTGGCAACGGCGAGAGTTCCTTCACTGAGATCAATTCCCACGACGGTGGCTTCAGGATTCAGGTGGACTAGATATTCTGTACTGACTCCCGATCCACAACCAGCATCAAGAATCCGAATATTGTCTATTGCAGGCTTTTGCCCAGTACAAAAACTATAAGCTGCTTGCCAATTCCAGCGCCAGTTATATCCTGGTGGTGGTTCATCCAAGATTGGTTCTGGGGGGAAAGGATAAGTATTATAGAGGCTGGCTACGGCGGCACTAACTTTAGGATCAGACATGGTATATGGTATTCGGAAGTTTTTCCTTCAAAAAAGACTGTTAGCATACTAACCTAAGCCTGTCCTCTCTATAAACCTGCCATCATTTCTAGTCTGGAGAACGCACTAGTTGCAATATTGACGATAGGATTGTGATCTTGCAACACTGTTTTTAAACCTTGCACACCTTCGGGTGACAATGGCTGCTCAGGATGATCACCACTTCCGCGATCTCCTTCGCAGCACTTCCTTTCACGTTTACATTGTCACTATGCAGTATTGCTTGCATCATAGGCTTTGTCAGAAAATTGGGATGCGGCGCTTCACGCTTCATCCCAATTTTGAGGAAAGGGGCAAAGTGACCCTGTACTGATTGAATTTAGCGATAAAATCAATCAGGCTGTTCTTCGGACTAGCATTTGGATCACTTTTAGGATGTTTTGCGATGGCTCCCGTTCGTTTGTGTGGCATTACCAAGAAATTTGGACAAAATATAGTTCTTCGAGAGATTGACCTAGAAGTGCAAGATCGGGAGTTTATGGTCTTGGTGGGACCATCGGGTTGTGGCAAAAGTACTTTGTTACGGCTGATTGCAGGATTGGAGGAAATGACTGACGGGTCTATATATTTGGGCGATCGCCAAATTAATCATTTGCCGCCTAAGGTGCGTGATATCGCGATGGTTTTTCAAAGTTATGCGCTTTATCCGCATATGACTGTATATAACAATATTGCTTTTGGTCTGAGGCGTCAGCGATCGCTAAACTCATCACCCTTGGCTTGGTTTGCAGCGACAAGTAAAAAACAACGTACCGAAATTGAGCATCGAGTGCAGCAGGTAGCTGAATCATTACAAATTTCTCATTTGTTAACGCGCAAACCCAAAGAATTATCGGGCGGTCAAAAACAAAGGGTTGCCCTAGGTCGGGCGATCGCAAGAAATCCCCAAGTTTTTCTGATGGATGAGCCATTATCCAATCTCGATGCTCAGTTACGAAGTGATACGCGATCGCAAATTGTACAGTTACAAAAGCAATTGCAGGTTACGACTATTTATGTAACCCATGATCAAGTTGAAGCGATGACAATGGGCGATCGGATTGTGGTTTTAAATAAAGGTGACATTCAGCAAGTAGATACGCCTCTAAATATTTATCGTAAACCTGCAAATCAATTTGTAGCTGGATTTATGGGTTCGCCACCGATGAATTTCCTGCCTGTAAAAGTTGATGCGAATGGATGTCTACTAGGAGAAAGTTTACTCAAGCCTATTTCTATTAACGAGTTCTCAATCAAAGAAATTGGTTGCGATCGTCCATTTATATTGGGATTTCGTCCCGAAGATTTGCAACCTGCTACATCGGACATGGCACATATTGAAGGAACAGTAGAATTAGTAGAAGCTCTCGGTTCGGAAACATTTGTGCTATTAAGATTGCAAGGTAGTGAATTAAGAGCGAGAGTTTCAGCGGATATTGGTTTAGAACATCATTGGCAAATCGGCGATCGCAGTTTCTGGCGATTTGATTTAAATAAGATCTATGGATTTGATGCAGATTCAGGCGTTACTTTGCATCATCCTTACAGCAAGATTTAGCTTTTACCAAATGGAGGCTAAATCTAGAACAAATTCGGGTAATACGGTTTCACCAGAGAGCGTAATTGGTGATTGGAGAATTTCTACTGGTTGTCCAATGCGATAAATTTCTACTTGGCGATCGCGACGATTGATTAGCCAGCCTAGCCTTGCGCCATTGTCCTGATATTCCTGCATTTTGGCTTGGACTGTTGGCAAGCTATCAGTTCTCGACATTAACTCGATAACAAAGTCTGGGCAAATTGGTGCAAATTTAGATTGCTGTTCTGGAGTCAGTGCATCCCATCTTTCTTTTAATATCCAACAAGCATCAGGCGATCGCATTGCACCATTAGGTAAGATAAATCCTGTGGAAGAACCAAATGTAAAGCCTAGTTTTTTCTGTTGATTCCAAAGCCAGAGGTGACCATTGACGTCAGAGCTCCGCATTCCTGTGTCACTGCCTTCAGGAGCCATGATCGTAATATCTCCTTGAGCGCTACGCTCGAATCTTAGATCGCGATTTTTTTGGCAAAGTTGAAAGAACTTTTCTTCAGTTAGTTCAAATATTGGCTCTAGGCTTATAGTTAGGGCGTTCATAAAGAATATTTGCCTGTTGCTGCTAGGTATTGCAGATCCCAATTTTCATTATGACAGAATTATTACAGCAACCCAATAGGTGCTCTCCTCTCAAAAAACATACCAGCGATCGTGTTCATGTCTTTGAGCCATATCTCACAACATTGAATGAAATCTTTGGTGATGATGTGTTGCCCTAAGCCCGATAATAATAAAGCTTGGAATATTAAACCTATAAACTTAGTAAGAAAGTTATGCAAAGCTCGGCTTTTTTACAACGTTTGGGCTTTTTGATCTGAAGCATAGAACAGCTACGAACAGAAAAAATTAAGCATGACCTGTATTTGTACGATTAGCCAAGCGATCGCCATTACATCGGCAACAGTTGCCAATATTGACGAAAATGCGCAAAACAAAGAGATAAGAGGCGTTATTTCTGATAGTCGCAAACTCAAAGCGGGTGAGTTATTTGTGGCTTTAACTGGGGAAAACTTTGATGGTCATGGGTTTGTGGCAAAGGCGATCGCTCAGGGCGCAGTAGCAGCAATAGTCAGTCGAGAATGGGCTAGTTCAGATGCCGCAATAGGTTTACCCGTTTTAGCAGTTGACGATACACTTACTGCTTATCAAGATCTTGCTCGTTGGTGGCGATCGCAGTTTTCAAGACCAGTCGTATCGATTACTGGCTCAGTGGGCAAAACCACTACTAAAGAGATTATTGCAAGTATGTTGGATTGCTATGTCTCCCAAAATAAGCGAGTCCATAAAAGTCAGGCTAATCACAATAATGATATTGGTGTGGCTCAAACCCTGCTGGCGATCGCTCCTGAGCAGGATGATTTTGTAGTTGTAGAAATGGGAATGCGTGGGTTAGGTGAAATCGAACGCCTCGCCAAAACCGCGTTACCGACAGTGAGCGTAATCACTAATGTTGGGACGGCGCATATTGGTAGGTTGGGTTCTCGAGAAGCGATCGCTCAAGCTAAATGTGAACTTTTAGCTGAGACCACTCCTACTGGCACAGCAGTTCTGAATGCTAGTAATCCTCTTTTACTGGAAACTGCCAGTAAAGTATGGCAAGGCAAAACGATTACCTATGGCTTAGGGATTGGTGATGTCAATGGTGAAATGATTGACGATCAGTTATATGTAGCCGGTCTAACATGGGATTTGCCATTACCAGGTCGTCATAACGCTTTAAATTTTTTGGCAGGTTTAGCTGTTCTCAGAGCCTTAAATCTTGATTGGCATCAGACAACTCAAGGTATTGGGAAACTCGATCTTCCTTTTGGGAGAGCACAGTTATACGAGTTGCCTCAAGATGTGGTAATTCTTGATGAGACTTACAATGCTTCACCAGAAGGAATGCTGGCAGCTCTGAGGCAACTTGCCGATATGCCCGCCAACCGTCACTGGGCGGTTTTAGGGACGATGAAGGAATTGGGAGAGATGTCCACTCAATTACATCGTCAAGTTGGTGAAGAGATCGGTCAATTAGGAATTGAAGGAGCAATTATATTGACCGATGGCGAAGCTGATGCAATTCTATCGGGCGCAAATGGGTCGCTAAAGTATGCGATCGCTTGTCAGTCATATGAAGATATTACGCAGACACTTTTGAGAAAAGTTAAAAGTGGTGATCGGATTCTTTTCAAAGCTTCGCGATCTGTTGGCATGGATCAAGTGGTGAAGGCATTTCGCCAAACATGGCAATAGGTCACTAACTCTCTTTATAATAATCGATTTTAATGAAAGTCCGCCGTCGGGGGACTTTCATTAAAATCAATTCTGGTTTTTTCAGCATATAAGGTGCTGAAAAAACCAGAATCAGTTTCAGAATAAGAATTGCTGTAGTAGTATAAATCCATAATTTACAGAGTCATACCGTAGTATCATAGGACTCAGTGAGTTTTAAGAAACCTATCCAATTAAAACTATCTAAACTTTAAATAAGAATTACGGTCAGTTGTGGAACTTTCTTTAAAGAGTGAATATGCAATTTTGGCTATGCTTGAGCTAGCTAATCATTTTGCGCTCGATCAGCCTCTCCAGATTCGTCAAATTGCAAACCAACAAAATATTCCCGATCGCTATTTAGAGCAGTTGTTAGCAACCTTAAAACGCCAGGGTTTAGTCAAAAGTCAACGCGGAGCTAAAGGTGGATATATCCTTGCCCGTGAGCCGTGGGAAATAAGTTTATTAGAAATTATTCGGGGCATCGAAGGGCATGATCCGATCGCAGAAAAAAGCAGTAAATCGGGTCAGGAGAGTGCTTCTCTTTCGGTAATTCATGAAGTATGGGAAACAGCACAAAAGTCTGCCTCTAGTGTTTTAGATGGCTGTACGCTCATGGATCTATGCGATCGCCAACGTCAACGCCAAATCGCCACAACCATGTATTACATCTAATACCAAAACGCAAAATGGCTAAGCCATTTTGCGTTTTTAAAACCCTTACTGGGTCTGGTTTCCAATTCACGAAAGTATGACGACGCTTTTGTGGATTGGCATAATCTGCAGATGGACTTAAAGGTATTGTCTATGGTGAGGAAATTGGTGACATTGACATAAAAAATGATTTCACCTTTAGAAGTTTTCTTTAGTAAACGGGTAAAGTAAATCGGAAGCAACTGCCTTTTTTACCGATCGCGTCATCAACCCAGATATGACCATAATGCGCGGTAATAATGCGGCGACAGAGCGATAAACCAATCCCATAGCCATCGGCATCGCCATCACGTTCTAATCGATAACGCTCCTCAAATACGCGATCGCGCATTTCCGCAGGAATCCCAAGCCCATTGTCAGTAATGCTAACTTCGATTTTTTGAGCAGTGCGATGCATTACTGTAAGCTCGATTTTCCCCCCTTCTGGGGTGTATTTTGTGGCGTTCCCCAAAAGATTGATCAATACTTGACGAATTTTTTCCTGATCGACGTATACAGGTGGTAAATCAGTGGGAATATCCTTGACCAATTTTTGCTTTTTCCCCTCTAGACATTTGTGAAAATAAAAATCACTCACAACACTATGGCAAAGTTGATCGAGTTGAATTTTTTGGCGCTGAGTGCGAAATTGGGCATTAGCTCCCTGTCCTGCTTCGAGGATGTCGGTGATTAAATTATTAGCATCGCGAGCCTTGTTGCGAGCATGTTTGAGGAGTCGAGCCACCATTTGCGGATCAATTTTGTCTCCGCTTTTTTCGATGGTGTCAATCGCTAATAAAATTGCGGTTAAGGGATTTCGCAGATCGTGGGCTAGCATTCCTAAAACACGATCCTTAAAACGAATTTGCTCCTCAATTTCAGATTTTTCTTGCGCCAGTCGAAACACGTCATCAGTAAGACGTGCAACTTCATTCATATAGTCAATATTTTTGGCAAGTCCAAGTGGATGGTTGGTTGTTTTGTCAACTACTTGCTGTTTCCAAGTATCCCAACAATTTTCTAGCTGTTTAAGTATGTTTTTCCCCGCGATCTTTTGACGTGGTAAAGGTGATAATTTGAGCAAAGCCGGCGACATGACTACTTTAAATAGTTCGGCTAGTTGTGGCTGACTTGCCACATTAATTATTTGGAGTTCGGATTTGCAATTATTTTCTCGTTGCAAAAATTCCTCCACTTCCTTGACTAAATCTTTTGCCTTGGGGCGATCGTCAATAAATAGTAAGAGTTGTAGGGTTGATTCAGGTAATGTTGGATTAGTCCTCATTAGTTTTCGGACTCGCAACGGATTTTTTAAGACATTCTTAATAATTATATTATTGTTCTCATGCTTTTACCTAAACAGCGATGGCAGATTTTCTCACCACAGCATGATTTGTCACAAGGGATCGCTGATTCTACGGGACTTTCACCCATAATCGCGCAAGTTTTGCTAAATCGCGGTATTGATACTCCCGAAGCTGCCAAGATTTTTCTCGATCCTGAACTGGAAGAATTGCTTGACCCAAAACAAGAATTTCCTGACTTAATAAAGAGTATTGACCGTATTGAATTAGCCATTAAAAATAGCGATCGCATCACGATCTGTGGTGACTATGATGTTGACGGCATGACCAGCACTGCTTTATTAATTCGCACTTTGCGATTATTGGGCGCGATTGTGGAATATGAAATTCCTAGTCGTATGACTGAAGGATATGGGATTAACCAACGTATCGTGCAGGATTGTCACGATCGCGATGTGAAATTAATCATTACGGTGGACAATGGCATCGCTGCATATGAGGCGATCGCTCTTGCTGAATCCTTAAATATTTCTGTAATTGTTACAGATCATCACGAAGTACCTGAAGCCCCTTGCAAAATCCCTCCTGCAACGGCGATCCTCAATCCGAAATATCAGGTTGATCCCAATTCACCCTATGCAGCGATCGCTGGTGTCGGTGTTGCTTATGTTCTGGCTCTAGAATTAAGCGATCGCTTTGGCAAACGCGCTGAATTAGAAAATCCTTTATTAGAATTATTTACCCTTGGCACGATCGCCGATCTTGCCTCACTCACAGGTATTAATCGCCGCCTTGTCAAAAAAGGTTTGCGCTTGCTATCTCGTTCCAAAGTAATTGGAATTATTGCTCTGATTGAGGCATCAGAGATTCACAAAGACAAAAAAATTGGGATGAAACCTGAAGCAATCGGTTTTGGCTTGGGACCGCGCATTAATGCGATTGGTAGAATTGGCGATCCCAAAATAATCATTGATCTTTTGACTTCCAGTGATGTAATAGAGGCGGGAAGATTAGCCCAAGAATGCGAGGCAACTAATCGCAAGCGCCAAGATCTTTGTAAAGAGATTGAAGAAGAGGCGATCGCCTATATGACTAAGAGGCGTTTAGATGGTTTTGATATTACTCAAGAGCGCGTTTTGGTGATTGTTGATCGAGAAGTTCAAAATGCACTCACCCCTGCTAAAACTAAAAAGAAGAAATCTACATTGCCTAGCGGCGATCAAGATTTACCAAAGGGCAATGGCTGGCATCACGGCGTAATCGGTATCGTGGCTTCACGTCTAGTTGAGCGTTATGGAGCACCCGTTTTTATTGGTAGTTATGAAGATGCTCATGAAGAAGATTTAGAATCCAAACATCAAGGTGCAACTGTACGCTTCTCAGTTCGTGGTATTCCTGAATTCCATGTCTTCCATTCCCTAGAATATATCGCGAATATAAGGAATAAAGGCGGAGGACATAAGGCGGCAGGAGGTTTTACACTTCCTGCGGAGAACATGGAAAAATTGCGAAGCGGATTGAGAGAATTCGCCGATCGCGAAAATCTTCTTCCTAGCCACATCATGCCGCTGATTAATGTCGATGTGCTTGCCGATCTCAATGATATATCGATGACGATGCTGCAAGCTTGCGATCGCCTCCAACCCTGTGGTCTTGGTAATCCCGATCCTGTGTTTTATAGCGAAAATGTGCGAGTACTTGCTCAACAAACTCGCGGCAAGGATAAAGTCAAACATCTTTCGCTTACACTCGATACTGGGAGTGGAGAAAAGCTGAAAGCGATTGCATGGCGGTGGGGAGAATATTGTCCTGTGCCTGATTATGTGGATATTGCTTATAAGCTACGTGCGAATCAATGGCAAGATACAACTTCAGTAGAATTAGAAGTAGTTGGCATTCGCGAAGCAACAGGTACAGCGATGAAAAGTTCTCAAAATTCGCCTAAGCAATTGCAATTGCAATATAACCCTGCTCCGATAATTACGAAGTTTCCTCAATGGCAGAAACTCATCGAAGCGCCAAGACCTCTACCTCGTCCATTATTGCTATATGGCTGCGATCGCCCTGCCGATAAATTTAAAGGTGATGTCGATTGCGATCGCCCAAACCGCGATCGCAATTACGAAGCAATCGTGCTTTGGACTTTGCCACCATCTTTCACCCATCTACAATGGCTAATTGCGATCGCGCAACCTGACTATATCTATCTCGGCTCCAATATTCCCCCAGTCCCTTCCATCGACGAATTTCGCTCCCAAATTCAATCTCTCGATTTAGAGAATATCAAGATTCTCAATCTCTTAGATTTAGCCCAGCAATGGTGGATTTCTCCAAGTGCGATCGTCTCGGCTTTGCGCGAATTAAACTACATCTGCGATTTCCCACCGACATTGCCTCTTGGAGGAGAACTTCTCAGAATGCAAAAATGGTATAGCATTGCGATTAATAAAATTGCAGTAATTCTTGCCGATCAAAAATAATCACATTTACTTAAGGCTTCCTGAAAAAGGCAGAAACAGTTGAAATTAGTAGTTTTCAAGGGTAGAAAAAACTGATTAAATGCAAGAGAAAAGCACAAAAACAAGAAAAAACCTTGCACCAATAAAATTTTATGTGCCGACGTTCCGCAAAAGGACAACTATCATTCGAGAATTTCTATCTTCCATTTAGTGGAAAACTGTCATGAGAAAATCGATGGGTAAGATTAGCGGAACTTAGAGAGTGTTTGAGAAGTTTTTGGTAATCAAAAAAGCGCAAAAAAGCTTCCAAATTAACGCCGCAGGCTGTGCGTGGCGAATGTTACCTCATGATTTTCCTGTATGACAGACTGTCTATGGTTACTTTCGATATTGGCGCATTACCAACACATGGCAAGAGATCAACGCTAAATTGCAGCAATGGTATCGAGTCAGTGAAGGAAGAGAAGCCACGACCAGTGCAGGATGTATTGACAGTCAATCAACTAAAATCGCTAGTCGATTAGCTTCACCCGAAGAAGTTTGCCTTGCTGTCTAATAACTGTACTGTATTGAGGTCGCACCCCCTTCACAACACAATTATACCAATTCACGAAAGTGTGACAACACTTTCGTGAATTAAAAACCAAACCCAGTAAGGGTTTTCAAAACTAAAAATGGCGTAGCCATTTTTAGTTTTGGTATTATTCTACTTTTTTAAATAATTTTGCCAAAAATCACTAAACTTTGATCTATTCCATCTAATTCGGCAATTTCCGGTAAAAAGCCCCATTCCGTAAAGCCAAATCTTTCAAATAGACGACGACTAGCAGCATTGTGAGCAAATACAAACCCGACTAATTTAGTAATATTCAACTTAGGACATTGGGCGATCGCATACCCAAGCAACTCCTTGCCGATTCCATTGCCTTGAGATCTAGGATCTATGTAAATACTGACTTCGGCAGTTTTGTGATAAGCGGGGCGACCATAAAACATTTGCAAGCTCAGCCACCCAATGATCTTCTCATTTTGATCGCTTTGAATATTGCGATCGCCGATTGTGATCACCCAGACAGGATAGCGATCATCATGCGATCGAAACCAAGTGCGGCGGCTCTCAACAGAGATTGGTTCAAGATCGGCAGTTGCAAGACGACTAGGAATAGCAGCATTATAAATTTCAATGATTGCGGGTAAATCTGCCTCTATTGCCAACCGAATTTGCATAGACTTATATTCCTAAACTTTTTAAGTTATTCCAAAAAATTGTGCCGCCCACCTAAAGAGCAAAGTCTCACAGCACAATTAAAAAACAGCCCAAAAAGTTTTACTGCCCGAGTAGCGGACGCAATAACTTTTAGGATTCTATATTTAATCATGTCTATTTACTTATAGAAAAAATATAGCGCTTTGATCTTAATTAAAACCTAGAAATTAAAAGCCATGCTATACGGCGCTTTTAATTTCTAGGTTTTGGTCTATGATTGCAGATAAACTCATCTCCTTTTTATGGAATTATTTGCCGGGTTACTCACGACGGTTTTAGGTTTAGCGGGCGCACCAGGGATTGCGATTGATAAAATCGCGACGGACTTTTTGCGTGGGCAAATAGTTCGGGCTGATGTCCTAGAAGTGCGCGTTGACAATGCTCCTAATTATCAAATTCTTTTGGGTAACGTCGATCGCATCCGTGTCGCAGGTCGTGGAGTTTACGTCTTAGAATTTTTGCGAATTGATCAGGTCGATCTAGAAACTGATCCGATTAGCATCGATCCTAGCGCACTGCAATCAGGCAAAATAATTTTGCGTCGCCCATTACAGGCAGCTGTGCGCATTGTTTTGCGTTCTGAAGATGTTAATAAAGCCTTGCGATCGCCTACTATCCAATCTTCCTTTAAAAATCTCAGCATTGATATTTCTGGAACAAATAAAAATCCCGAAATTCTTAATCTGACCAATCCAGAAGTAACTTTTTTGGCAGGCGATCGCATCCGACTTTCGGCTACATTAACGTCACAACCAACACCAAATAAGCCTAAACCCACAAATCTAGATGTTGCGGTGAATGCTGAACTAAAAACCATTGGTGGTACAAAACTGCAAATAATCAATCCAAAAATCGAATTAGCCGGAACTCCTCTCCCCGATCGAATTGCCAAAGCTTTTACAGATGGATTGAATAAAGTCTTAGATTTACGGCAATTAGAAAGTAAAGGCATCACAGCGAGAGTTCTGAAACTTGAGCTTACGGAAGGTAAAATGCAATTGATTGGTTTTGCCAAGATGGATTCTATTCCTGATTAAATTGATGCAATCATGAGTCAATGCCTCAATCCTCACTGCAATTATTTAAATCCAGATCCCATCCTAAGTTTCTGTAGTCAATGTGGCTCAAGACTTAAGATAGGCGATCGCTATCGGGCAATTAAAATTCTTGGTCAAGGCGGTTTTGGCAGAGCTTTTATTGGTATTGATGAGGCACTCCCTTCGCAGCCTCGCTGTGTGATTAAGCAGTTCTTTCCCGCCGATCTTAGTAGTGCAGTGAAAGCAGCCGAATTATTTCAACAAGAAGCAATTCGCCTCGATGATTTGGGCAAACATCCGCAAATACCAGCATTATTCGCTCACCTTGAGCACGAGGGGCAGCAATATCTGATCCAAGAATTTATAGATGGACAGGATCTGCTAAAAGAACTACAAGAGCAGGGAGCTTTTAGTGAATCGAAGATTCGGCTATTGTTAGCAGACTTACTGCCAGTTCTGCAATTTATTCACGATCGCACTGTGATCCATCGTGACATCAAGCCCGAAAATATTATCCGTAGGCGATCGCCTAGCATCTCTGGCTCTTTAGCTGGTTCAATGGCGGCTGGCAATCATGTGTTAGTTGATTTTGGCGCAGCAAAATTTGTGACAGCTGCCGCAATGATGGAGACGGGAACCCACATTGGGAGTGCAGTGTATGTTGCCCCAGAACAAGTGCGCGGGAAAGCAATCTTTGCTAGCGATCTCTATAGTTTGGGCGTAACCTGTATTCATCTGCTAACCGATGTCTCACCATTCGAGTTAATGGATATGGATGGAACTTGGATATGGCGTAATTTTCTAGGAAATACATCCATTAGTCCTGTTCTTGGTCAGGTTCTAGATCGCATGATTGTCTCAGCACCAAGTCAGCGTTATCAGACAGCTCAGGCAGTATTAAATGATCTAAAGAATTTAACTTCAACTTCATCCTCCTCGCAATCTAATAGACCAATATTTCAACGGTCAACTTACCTAAAAGCAGGTGTGAAGACACAGATTACTCCGATCAATCTACCCAAATCTCAACAAACTCCAGCGATCGCACCACAGTTATCGCAATTTTCCTATGAGACTGCCATAGTTAGTGTTAATCGAAACGCCATCATTGGTAAATCAACCAAAAATCAGTTGCAAATTAACACGCGACAAAAAACAGGCAAAATCTATATCGAGACTCTCGGCAATGTCCAAGGTAGACCGATTGGGTTGGAGATGGTATTTATTCCAGCAGGAAGACTTCAGATTGGATCGCCGATCAATGAGTTTGAACGCAGTGAGGAAGAAAGTCCACGCCATATCGTGAATATCTCCCCATTCTTTATGTCTCGTTTCCCAATTACACAAAGGCAATGGAAAATCTTGATGGATAATAATCCTGCAATTTTTATAGGCAATGGCGATCGCCCTGTGGAAACTGTCACTTGGTATGATACACAGGTCTTTTGTCAGAAACTAGCAGAGCGAACTGGAAGACCCTATCGCTTGCCCAGTGAATCGGAATGGGAATATGCTTGCCGAGCAGGAACGTTAACTGCTTTTGGTTTTGGTGAAACGATCGCTGCAAATCTAGCTAACTATAATGGTGCAAGTCCTTACAAATATGCTCCGCAAGGTATCAGTAATTCCTCTACAACAGAAGTTGGGACTTACCCAGCCAATGGCTTTGGCTTGCATGATATGCATGGTAATGTTTGGGAATGGTGTGCGGATAATTGGCATGACGATTATGACCTTCTGCCCAAGGATGGCAGCGCTTGGACTCAAGGCGGCGATTGTAGTTGTCGAGTAATACGTGGCGGCTCTTGGCGCGATCCTGCGCATTATTGTCGCTCGGCTAAGCGTTCTAAAAATGCAGTCAGTCAAGGCGATCGCATCACAGGTTTTCGCATTGCCGTGACTCTAGAACATGCGCCAACCAATAAGTAGCAGGTCAATCATGAAAAAAATTCTCATCTTAGGAGGCACTGGTGATGCAGTTAAACTCGCCGCTAAATTGGCAACCATTCCCAAAATAGAAGTAATTAGCTCTCTTGCAGGACGTACCAAAAAGCCCTCTGCTCTCGTTGGGCAAGTGCGCATTGGTGGATTTGGCGGTGCAGAGGGATTAGCTAACTATTTACAAGAAAATTCTATTGATTTCCTGATTGATGTAACCCATCCTTGCGCTGGACAAATCACAATTAATGGCTCGATTGCTGCCAAAGCTACGAATATTCCCCATCTAATGCTCGTTCGTCCACAATGGGAAAAGATGTCTGGAGACAATTGGATTGAAGTAGAAAGCTTGGAGTTTGCGGCAACAGCAATTCCTAATTCGATAAATCGAGTGTTTATTACATCTGGCAGACAGCAACTAAAGCCATTTTTACAGCGATCGCAAGTTTATCCAGAGACTTGGTATTTAATGCGCTCTATCGATCCTCCTGATATTGAATTACCCAATAGTGAAGTTCTACTTGATCGCGGGCCATTTAGTTTCGAACAGGAATATCAATTATTGCAAAATTATCGGATTCAAGCGATCGTTAGTAAGAATAGTGGAGGTGATGCTACCTATGCCAAAATTATCGCTGCAAGAGAATTAGGAATTCCGATTATTATGGTGCAACGCCCTGCCATGCCTGAAGGCAAAAAGGTGACAAGTATCGAAGATGCGATCGCGTGGGTGAAACTAAAAACCTCAAAATTGTAGCTATAGCCAATCAAGTCAGAGGCGCCCAATAAATTGTGTAAAAGTGTTGCCTTGAAAAGGTTTTATACAATTTATACCAAAACTAAAAATGGCTACGCCATTTTTAGTTTTTAAAACCCTTACTGGGTTTGTTTTTTAATTCACAAAAGTGTTGTCACACTTTCGTGAATTGGTATTATTGGAGCATATGCGAGAAGATGGCTTTAATCTCTAATGAAAACGGTGTAACGAACCTAGCGCTAGCTATAATTAGTGAAATTTGATCTCTTGATCTAGATAATAAATCCAAATCATAAAAGGATATAGCGATTGATATGGGGCGATTAGGCGTTTTACTGCTAAACCTCGGTGGACCAGACAAATTAGAAGATGTCCGCCCATTTTTGTATAACTTATTTTCTGACCCAGAAATTATTCGCTTGCCTTCGCCATTGCTCCAAGCACCTTTGGCATGGTTAATTTCGTCCCTACGCTTTAAAAAATCTCAGGAAAACTACAAAAAAATTGGCGGCGGTTCACCCCTTAGGCGCATCACCGAAGCTCAGGGACAAGCATTGCGATCGCAGCTTCAGCAAAACGGTCATGATGTAAATGTTTATATTGGAATGCGTTACTGGAATCCCTTCACCGAAGAAGCGATCGCCCAAATCAAACGGGACAAGATCGAAGAATTAGTGATTTTGCCTTTGTATCCTCAATTTTCAATTAGTACCACAGGTTCTAGCTTTAGATTACTAAATCGTATTTGGCAACGCGATCCAGAATTACAAAAAATTAAATATACAGTTGTACCTTCTTGGTACGACAATGCAGGTTATTTGCAAGCAATGGCAAATCTGATCGCCACCAAGCTCGATCAAGTTAAAAATCCCAGTGCAGCCCATATATTCTTTAGCGCCCACGGTGTACCTGTCAGCTACATCGAAGAAGCAGGTGATCCTTATCAAAAAGAGATCGAAACTTGCGCGGCTCTGATCATGCAAAAACTTAATCGCTCTAATCCCTATAAGCTTGCCTACCAAAGTCGTGTTGGTCCTGTCGAATGGCTACAGCCATATACAGATGTTGCGATCGTCGAGCTTGCAGAGCAGGGCGTAAAAGAATTGGTAGTAGTACCGATCAGCTTTGTGTCTGAGCATATCGAAACCCTCGAAGAAATCGATATGGAGTACCGTGAAATTGCCGAACATGCTGGGATTGAGACTTTTGCTAGAGTTCCTGCGCCTGATACTGACCCCACTTTTATTCAAGCTTTAGCTGATGTGGTGACAAAAGCTTTAAGCGATCACCCCATTACCTTTGCTGAAACTATCCAGCCTCAAAAGGACACTAAACTCTATCCTCAAGAGCGTTGGGAATGGGGAATGACCCAATCTGCTGAAGTATGGAATGGACGCTTAGCAATGCTTGGTTTCCTGATCTTGTTACTAGAGCTTTGGCTAGGAAGAGGAATGTTGGTGCAATAGCAAACCCAAAAAGAAAAGCGCCCGCGTAGCGAGCGCTTTTCTTTTTGGGTTTGCTAAAAGCTAACTAGCCGCTTTAGTTTCACGACGGACAGATCCATTCTCTTTTGGCTCACCCTTGATCTTGGTGAGTAGAGAGTTCCAACCAAACTTGGTCAGAGCCACAAACCAGTTACCTTCTAACTCACGGAACATTGCCATATTCATATGGAATGAAGCATTGGCTTCATCAACAATGCGTTCAGCAGTGGCAGGATCTACAGGCAAGGTGTCAAGAGCCTCACGATAGCGCTTTTTGAATTCACCATGATTACGAATGTCATCAAATTCATAGAAAGCTGTTCCCTTGTCGTCTTGTAAACCCATTGCCTCTTTAGCAATTTTCTTCAGGATCTGACCGCCTGAAAGATCGCCCATATAGCGAGTATAAGCATGAGCAACTAGCAATACAGGGTCATTAGCCGAAATCTCGCGGATACGAGCAAGATATTTCTCACAAGCAGGTGTAGGCTTAAACTCTTCACGCCAATTGGAGCCAAAGTAGAACAACATATCAAGTTCTAGACTCTTTTCACGCCATAGTTCACGGTAATAAAGCTTACTAAGAACTGGATCATTTTTGTGGACTTCAAATTCAGCTTCGATCGCTTTATAAACAAAATAAAGATTTCCAACAAGTCTGCTATAGGAGGTCTTGTCAACCACGCCCTTTAAAAAGCATTTGATAAAATCGGTACTCTCTGCTGCTGAATGAGATTTTTGTGTGCCTACACGCAAGAGTGTCGCTAAACCTTGACTCATGAGTTCTCCTAAATTTTTTTAATTATTTTTAATTTAAAGTGACGTGATTGCTCATATTAGGCAGTGCTTTGCACCACTTCACATGAATTTAAAATTAGTAGTAAAAACAGCAATAAAAACGATTAAAGAAATATATGCTGGGATAAATTAATCCAGATAATTGCAGGTGAACCAAAAAACTGCGATCACTGCTAAAGCCTCAAAATCCACAGCATTTAACATAAGTTTCAATTATATAAGTCAAGTCATAGAAAAATTTCTAGTCTGTAACAAATTTTCATCTACCATCCCTCCCATATAATATATAACTAGCATCTCCTAATTTGCTGAAGGGCTATGGTTCATCACAAATTAGATTTTAGTCAAGCTAGCTTGAAGAGGTAATAAATTTTGGTTTTAAGCGGATACGAATACTTACTGGTATTCATAATTGTTTGTACTCTAGTCCCTCTATCGGGGCTAGGACTGTCTGCTCTATTAAGCCCAAAACAGTCAGGAGCCGCAGGCCGTACCACCTACGAATCAGGCTGTGAACCCATTGGCGGAGCTTGGATACAGTTTAATATTCGTTATTATATGTTCGCGCTTGCCTTCGTTATTTTTGACGTAGAAACGGTATTTCTATACCCTTGGGCAGTTGCATTTAGTAAACTAGGCTTGCTTGCCTTTGTGGAAGCACTTATTTTTATTAGTATTCTTGTATTAGGTCTAGTCTACGCTTGGAGAAAAGGAGCCTTAGAATGGTCATGAAATCCGAAAACGTTGGTTTGGACTTTAGCATCGAAGAACAAACTCAACGACTCATCAATCCTGCGGCAACTCCTCAAGTTACCCAAGACTTATCGAATAATGTCGTTTTAACAACTCTCAATGACCTCTATAACTGGTCGAGAATGTCTAGTCTTTGGCCAATGCTCTATGGCACAAGCTGTTGCTTCATTGAGTTTGCTGCAATGATTGGCTCCAGATTTGACTTCGATCGCTTTGGACTATTGCCCCGTTCTAGCCCTCGCCAAGCTGATCTGATCATTACTGCAGGGACAGTCACGATGAAAATGGCTCCTGCGTTAGTACGTCTCTATGAGCAGATGCAAGAACCGAAATATGTAATTGCGATGGGCGCTTGCACAATTACTGGCGGAATGTTTAGTACTGACTCATACACGACAGTTCGTGGTGTTGATAAGCTAATCCCTGTGGATGTGTATATCCCAGGCTGCCCTCCTCGCCCTGAAGCGATTATGGACGCAATCATTAAATTGCGGAAAAAGATCGGTACTGAAGGATTTAACGAAAGAGCTAATCTTAACCGTACTCATCGCTACTATGCCGTTAAGCATGAAATGAAAGTAGTAAGTCCAATCCTTACTGGACAATACCTAGAAATGCCTAGTCGTATGGCTCCACCCAAGGAATTGGTGGAATCTGGAATTCCTTTACCCGCTTTGCAAATGGCTCAGAAGGAGGTTGAAACCGTTGGCAGATAATCAAGAAAACCAAGAAGCACCCTTAGCTACTACCGAAGTAACTGCGCCAGTTTCGCAATGGTTAACTAGCAATGGCTTTGAACATGAGTTTTTGGGGCTGGATAAGCAAGGCGTACCAATTCTAAAAATTGATCGCCAGTTCCTTCTGCCCTTCTCAACAGCGCTATATGCCTATGGATTTAACTACATGATGTGTCAATGTGGTTATGATGCTGGCGCTGGCGATAGTTTGGTGAGTATGTACCACCTTGCTAAGCTGACTGATGAGGGCATTAATAAAAGCGATCGCCTTGACGAAGTGCGCATCAAAGTATTTCTCCCTCGCACCGATCCTCGTTGCCCATCGGTCTACTGGATCTGGAAAACCGCTGATTGGCAAGAGCGCGAAACCTTCGATATGTATGGCATCATCT
This sequence comes from Pseudanabaena sp., assembly GCA_003249035.1. Lineage (GTDB taxonomy): Bacteria > Cyanobacteriota > Cyanobacteriia > Pseudanabaenales > Pseudanabaenaceae > Pseudanabaena. The sequence goes on along the minus strand of QBMK01000002.1, from coordinate 242,503 downwards.
ACGAAGGACATCCAAACCTTAAGCGGATTCTAATGCCTGAGGACTGGATCGGCTATCCGATGCGAAAGGATTACGTTACTCCAGACTTTTACGAGTTACAAGACGCATATTAAAAAAAAGCACCCATTGGGTGCTTTTTTTTAATATGCGTCTTCTCTGTCAAGGATTGTTTGGGTGGGAAGCAGTATGTAAAGATTGCAAGACAATAATTTAACTGCGTTCAAGAAGTACTTGTTTTAGTCGGAGTGGATCGCCTTTATCGATGACTTGACCATGCTCTAACAAAAATGCACCATCAGCATAATCAAGCTCGTTCAATCGATGGGTTACCCATAGGGCAGTGAGATTTTTTTGTTTAACGAGATCGCGAACTGAAGCGACTAGATCAAGCTGATTTTCGCCATCTAACAAAGCTGTTGGCTCATCTAATAATAAAATTTCGGCATGACGCGCGATCGCACCAGCGATCGCTACCCGTTGTTTTTGCCCACCACTGAGAGCATAGATGGGACGACGAAGCATTTGCTCTAGATTAACTGCTCTGAGTGATTCTTTGACTCGATGCAGAGTTTCTACGTAGGAAAGATTTTCTGATGCCAAGCCAAAGGCAATATCTGCGCCAACGCTAGGCATCACCAATTGATGATCGGGATTTTGAAATACAAAGCCAATGCGAGCACCGATCTCTATATCACCAGATTTAGGTTTAAGCAAACCTGCCAGGAGCCTAAGTAATGTTGATTTGCCGCTTCCATTAGTACCCAACAGCATCCAAAATTCCCCTTTTGGGACAGATAAAGTACAGTGATCGAGGACAGTTTCGCCCGATGCCCACGCAAAGTTAAGATCGCGAACATTTATGGCAGTTGCTACGGATTGATCGATGGGCATTGTTAATTGCAGGTAATTACAGAAAAGATGAACAGCCTTGTCGCGCAAGTAGCTTGCGACAAGGCTGTTTAATGATTAAGCTCGAATAAAGCCTGCGCCCATATTCGCAGAAGCTCCTGACTTCTCAGAGACTTGCACGGCAGAGATCTCGCCAACAAGTACAGAAACTTTTTTGCCTTCTTGTTTTTCGCAGGTTAATTCCAAAATTTTGGTATTACCGTCAGCGATCGCATTAGCAATTTCGCGATATAGCGCCTCTGCATTTTCTTGCTCCTTGCGCTGCACAGACAAAGCGATCGGGTTGTTTTTGAGGGTGATTTCAACTGTATACATCAGCATTAATTTAGCTTTTCCTGCCTAGAGATAAAAAGTAGATAGAGTAGTTACAAGGTTTGGAGCAGATGCATTATGGATTTGCATACTTGTTTAGTACCTTCAGTATGCCATTGCATCGACGATCAGGGTGATGTTTGTGAGGTAGAGCAACCCGTAAAGCTAAGCAACTAAGGACTGCATCTCTAAATTATGATTTTAAGGATTTCACCATAGGCATTGGCGAAAATCCTTAAATTAGTTTCATAATATGAATTGATACAAGTTTTGCAAATTGCTTTCCCTACAGAAGTAATAAGTACTAGTAAAGCTTCCATGCCGAATCAGCTGAATTTATGATTGTAAAAGGTTTAGAACTACCCAATTGGGAAAATATTAAACGCGAGTGGCGCGATGCCGATCCGTTATTGCTCATTTTCCCAATCCTATTGATGATTCTGGGTGGTATTGCCATCTATAGTTCAGACTTTCGCTCTCAGCGTGCTGAGTGGTGGCAGCATTGGCTGACAGGAGGCGTAGGATTGGTGGTAATGTTTTCGGTCGCTCGTTTTCATTACGATCAATTATTGCGCTTGCACTGGATTACTTATGCGATCACCAATATATCTTTGATTTTGGTAATGGTTATTGGCACAACGGCACTGGGCGCAGAACGCTGGATCACAATTGGTGGGTTCAATATTCAGCCTTCGGAATTTGCCAAGGTAGGAATAATTATTTCTTTAGCGGCTGTGATGCACGATCGCCCGATTCAGAGTCCGATTGATGCATTTAAAGTCGCATGGGTAACCGTGCCGCCTTGGGTTTTGATCTTTTTACAACCCAACCTTGGCACGTCTCTGGTATTCGCAGCGATCACAATAGGGATGCTCTATTGGGCTGGAGCCAGTTTGGGTTGGCTATTACTAATATTTTCTCCGATTGTCTCGGCAGTTCTATTTTCGATTTATTTACCCGCATGGATTGTCTGGGTGATCCTGATGGGTATCGCGGCATGGGTATCGTTACCTTGGTTTCGGATTGTCAGTACTGTAATTGCATTAGTTGTCAATTTGGTGTCTGGACAAGCAGGGGTTTTATTGTGGAATATTCTCCATGATTATCAAAAAAAGCGCCTATTGCTATTTATCGATCCTAATCAAGATCCTCTCGGTGCTGGTTATCACGTCATTCAGTCCAAAATTGCGATCGGGGCTGGGCAATTATTTGGTCAAGGTTGGCTCAAGGGTACGCAGACGCAGTTAAATTTTATTCCTGAGCAACATACCGATTTCATATTTTCGGCGATCGGTGAAGAGTTTGGCTTTGTTGGCTGTATCTTTGTTTTGTTATTGTTTGTAGGAATTTGCTGGCGATTATTGGTTATTGCCGTCAATGCGCGGGACAATTTCGGCTCATTATTAGCGATCGGCGTATTTTCATTCGTGCTGTTTCAGACCTTTGTCAATATCGGCATGAATATCAACGTTGCACCCGTAACTGGGATTCCTTTGCCTTGGCTCAGCTATGGACGATCAGCTTTACTTGCTAATTGTATGGCGATCGGCTTAGTCGAGTCTGTTGCTGCCCATCGACGCACGATCAAATTCTAAGAAATTACAGTAACTATCTTTTTGTATATGAAATCAAAAAATTTCTGGAATGTTATTCTCGGAGCTTTGATAGTCGCTAGCTATCAACCTTTAGCGATCGCAGATGAAGTTTTTAAGCGAGACTATGGTTTTTCTACGCCCATTCCAGCAACTGGGAAAGTCACAATCCGTAAACCGATTAAAGATTTACCGGCTAAGAGTCTTTTCGCGATATGTCCTGCCAAATCTTCGCTCCAAGACTTTGCCGAAAGCACAAGTTTTTTGGTCATGATTTGTCGAGACAAAAAAAATGAATTGCAAAAATATTGGATTCAGAAAAACAAGAAAACAGGTTCAGTTCTACGTTTAACGGCGCTAGATCTACCAAATAGTCAACCATCTGCATGGACTAGTGGAGATTATCAAGTGAATATCTACCGTGATGGACGAAACCCACAGCTAATAAATGCTTATCTGGAGTCTTACAACACTAAAACGAAACAGGGAAGAGCCGAAGCTCTGCTGTATTACTACAGTAAATTTCATGTTTCTCAATAGTTGGTAGTGGTTGTCGGCAAAGCCGCTCATCACTATAGACATCTTGCAAGAACAATATTAAAAGGTTTGCTTTGAGAGCCTTTTAATATTGTTCTTGTGTTACGAGAGCGCAAAACGCTGTAATTATTCACTGGGAAAGGAGTGTGTCAATGCAAATACAGGATTATCGATCGCCTAAAGTCACTGTCATCGGAGCTGGTAATGTTGGCGGCATGTTGACGCAGCGTATCGCCAAGGAAAATTTAGCCGATGTGGTGTTGTGCGATATTGTCCAAGGTAAACCTCAGGGGATTTCTCTCGATCTGGCTCAAGCCCACACAATATCTAATCACGATCGCCAAATTGTCGGGACAAATGACTATAGCGACACCAAAGATTCAGATGTGATTGTCATTACTGCAGGGTTGCCGCGCAAAGAGGGTATGAGTCGCAACGATCTACTCAGGATAAATGCAGCAATCGTAAAGGATGTCGTCCAGAAGGCGATCGCCCTATCTCCTCATGCTATTTTGCTCGTGGTCACTAATCCTCTTGATGTGATGACCTATTTGGCTTGGCAAGCAAGTGGTTTACCACCCCAGAGGGTAATTGGGATGGCTGGAGTTCTGGATGCCGCCAGATTTCAAACTTTTATTGCGATGGAATTGGGCATATCCACTGCGGATATCTATACCACCGTATTGGGTGGGCATGGTGATTTGATGCTGCCTTTACCTCGCCTATCGACGGTGAATGGAGTACCGATTACAGAACTATTGCCTGAGGAATCGATCGCCAGATTAGTAGAGCGAACTCGCAATGGCGGCGCGGAAATCGTTAAGTTGCTGCAAAATGGTAGTGCTTATTTTGCTCCATCGGCGGCTGCCTATGTGATGGTGGAAGCTATCATAAGCAATCGGCATCGAATTTTCCCTGCTGCAGCCTATCTCTCGGGTGAATACGGCTTAAAAGATATATTTATAGGGGTACCTGCAAAGTTAGGAAGACAAGGTGTTGAAAAGGTTATCGAACTTCAACTTACAGACGATGAGCATGCTGCTCTCCATGCTTCAGCAACATCTATCCAAGAGAATATTAATATGTTGTAACATGCCAAACAATTAAAATCCTTGCACAGCAAGGATTTTAATTGTTTTTTGCGATATTTTTGTCAAGATATCAGCAAACTCAAGCTATTATGTGAAAGTAATTTTCTGTTTTTAGTCGTTGTCTAAGGAATTTTTTATTAATTAATGATCGCGATAAAAATTAATAAGCGTTATAAATTAGGTGAGATAAATTAAAGGTTATTATATATGTCCACCATCCTGTTGCTATGAATGGAAATCATTGAAACTTTCATTCTACTTGCCTAGTTATTATGAATAGAATTGATTAACTAACATTTAAGACTGATCGCTACCACCATGACCAATGCTGAAGCAATCCTTGCAGGCAGATATCAAATTGTAAAACCGCTTGGTGGTGGTGGTTTTGGGCAGACTTTTTTGGCGCGGGATTTACAACTGCCAAACCAACCTGCTTGCGTTGTGAAGCAACTCAAGCTTCAATTGCATAATCCCCAAGAACTCGCGATCGCGAAACGACTATTTGAGAGCGAAGCCAAAACTTTACATGAGTTAGGTAGCCACGATCAGATCCCTAGACTATTTGCTCACTTTGAGCAAAATGGTGAATTTTATCTTGTGCAAGAGTTTATCGAAGGTCACACTTTAGATCGAGAACTCAGCAACGGTCGCAAGTGGAATCAAAAAGAATTAATTTCTGCATTGTGGGATATATTGCATGTGCTAGCCTTTGTGCATAAATCACAGGTAATTCATCGCGATATCAAACCCCCTAACCTGATCCGCCGCAAGCGCGATCGTAAAATCGTTTTGATTGACTTTGGTGCTGTCAAAGCTTTATCTCAAGATCCTCTAGATTTTTTAAGAAGCCCAGACAACTCTACTCGCACGGTTGTGGTTGGTTCACTGGTATATATGCCCAGTGAGCAATTAGCAGGCCAACCAAAGTTTTGTAGCGATGTTTATGCGTTGGGGATAATGTGCTTGCAAGCTTATACTGGGCTCTCAATGAAAGAGCTGCCTAAAGATGAGCAGACCAATGAATATTTATCTTCTTTAGCTGTTGCTAAAGTCAAAATGCAAATTAATAGAGGGCTAGCAGCAATCATTGATAAAATGGTGCGCTATGACTATCGCCAGCGTTATAACGATGCCACAGAAGCTTTGCATGCGCTAGAAAAACTCCTCAATATTTCCACCTCAGTCACTAGAATCATACCTCCAACAACTCAACCACAATTTCAATTAGAAGAGCCTGAAGGACAAATAGGAATAAAATCTCAGTTTTATATTCAACGTCCTCCTGTTGAGAAAGATTGCTGTGAAACAATGCTGCGACCAGGTTCTCTCATTCGCATTAAAGCCCCTCGCCAAATGGGTAAGTCTTCATTACTATCAAGGACATTAGCATTTGCTAAATATAAGGGATACCAAGTCGCGCACTTATATTTTCAGCAAGCCGATAGCGAGATATTTGATGACCTAGATTTATTCTTAAAATGGTTTTGCGCGAGTATTGCTTCGGAGCTAGATCTGGAAGACAATTTAGAGCAATATTGGCAGGGAGTTCTAGGCAGCAAGAACAAATGTACAAAATATTTTCAGCGTTATTTGCTGACAGCTAAGGAAACTCCTCTAGTTTTAGGGCTGGATGAGGTAGATTTAATTTTTCAGTATCCTAAAATTGCTTCCGATTTTTTTGGATTGCTTAGAGCTTGGCATGAAAAGGCAAAAAATGAGGATGTCTGGAAAAAATTGAGATTAGTAATTGTTCATTCCAAAGAAGTATATATTCCCTTAAATATCAATCAATCTCCGTTTAATGTAGGATTGCCAATCGAATTACCTGAGTTTAATCTAGCGCAAATTGCCAATTTAGTGCAGCGTCATCAACTAAATTGGCAACCTGCCCAAATAGAACAATTGCTAGTGCTCACTGGCGGTCACCCCTATTTAGTCAGACAAGCGCTCTATCAAATTGCAAGAGGAAGGATTAATTGGGAAAGTTTATTGCAATTAGCTCCCACCGAAGAAGGGATTTATGGCGATCATCTCCGTCGCCAACTTGGTAGCTTAAAGGAAGATCCTGAAATACTTGAAGCTTATAGAGATTTGGTGACAAGCGATCGCCCTTTGCAGTTAGATAGTCAGTTAGCCTTTAAGCTGCGAAGTATCGGCTTAGTAAAGCTAGTTGGCAATGAGGTAGTGCCTATGTGCGATCTGTATTATCAATATTTCCGACAAAATTTTCGACAAACTTCATTAAATACAAAACCAACCCCGTAGAGTAGGAAGCAGCGCATTGCACTGCCTCTTAATCTGCAGATTTTACATCTTGCGTTAGGTAACCGATGCTGGCAGAAAGAACTACAAATTATCTATATCAAGTTGGTGGCAGTCTAGCTATTGATGCGCCTACCTATGTCGCGCGGCAAGCTGACAACGATCTGTATGAAGGCTTGAAATCTGGAGAGTTTTGTTACGTTCTCAATTCACGGCAGATGGGTAAGTCTAGCTTAAGAGTCCGCACAATGAAACGCTTGCAGGAGGAAAACTATGCCTGTGCAGCAATCGATATTACTGCGATCGGTACATCAGACATTTCACCAGATCAATGGTATGCGGGGCTAATTGATAGCATTATCAGTAGCCTAGATTTGTATGATTCCTTCGATCTAGAGGAGTGGTGGGAACGTAACCGCTTGATATCACCAGTGCAACGCTTTGGGAAGTTTCTTGACGAAGGATTGCTTAAAAAAATCTCTTCGCCAGTAATTCTGTTTGTTGATGAAATTGATAGTATTCTCAGTTTGAATTTCGCTGTTGATGACTTTTTTGCATTGATTCGAGAATTATTTAATCGTCGCGCCGATCGCATTGCCTATAATCGGCTAACATTTGCGCTCTTTGGCGTAGCTACTCCTGCTGACCTGATCCGCGATAAACAGCGCACTCCCTTTAACATTGGTCGAGCGATCGAGTTAAGGGGCTTTCAGTTAAAGGAAGCAAAACCCTTAATGCGCGGGTTATTAACAAAATCTCAAAATCCTGTTGCGGTAATCAAAGCAATCCTTGCCTATACTGGTGGACAACCATTTCTCACCCAAAAACTATGTCAAATCATTCTGACTTCGCCAGAGTCGATCCCTCTAAATCACGAACTTGTCTGGGTAAATAATTTAGTGCGATCGCGACTAATCGACAACTGGGAGATACAGGATCAGCCAGAACATTTCAAGACAATTCGCGATCGTATTCTCTGGAGCAGCGAAAACCGTCAAGGTAAACTGCTTGGCTTATACCAACAAATTTTGGCTTCTGAGCCAACTTTACACAAAATCGAATGTGGAATTATTGCCGATGATAGTCCTGAACAAACTGAGTTACGGATTACAGGGCTAGTTGTCAAACGAGATGGAAGACTGCGGGTTTACAACCCAGTTTATGCAGCAATTTTTAATCAAAACTGGGTAAATCAAGCCTTAGCAAATTTGCGTCCCTATGGTGAGACATTCAAGGCTTGGACGGATTCTGACTATCAAGATGAGTCACGTTTGTTGCGCGGTCAAGCATTACAAGATGCTCTTTTATGGTCAGCAGATAAGAATTTGAGCAATCATGACTATCAATTTTTCTCAGCCAGTCAAGATCTCGAAAAGCGAGAAGTGGAAGTCGCTCTCTTTGCCCAATCCGAAGCAAATGAAATTCTTTCGAGAGCGAAACGACAACTAGAAAAAACATTAGAAGCAGAACAGGAAGCTAAAACTAGATTGGTGGAAATGCAGGAAAGACTGCAAGCGAGTTTAATGCAAGCAGAAGTTGTTCTTAAAAGTGCTTCTGCTAAGGCAACATTTATCCTCAATCAGCAATTTGAGGCGCTCATAGAATCAATAGAAGCTGGTCAGCAATTGCAGGACTTAGAATTCGCTACGGGTGAAAAGGCGAGCCTCCGAATGCATGGGATTACAGCACTAAACCAAGCTGTTTACAATGTCCATGAATATAATCACCTGATGGGACATCTTGATATTGTCACCTGTGTTGCGATCCAAGCAAGCGACCATCTCATTGCATCAGGAAGCAGCGATCGCACAATTAAAATTTGGGATACTCAAGGGAACCTTAAGCAAACCCTAACTGGCCATTCGCATTGGGTAACGAGTCTTAGTTTTAATCGTAATGGGCAATATCTCGTTTCAGCTAGTCGTGATGGAACGATTAGGCTTTGGAAAATGGATCGATCTACAAGATTGTACGTAGATCAGCCGATTAAAATCTTGAAGGAGCATGAAGCTCCAGTTTTATCAGTAAAATTTAGTCCCACTGAAGCTATATTTGCATCCTGTGGCGAAGACACCAAAATTAGGCTATGGAAAGAAGATGGAACTCTATTCAATACCTTTAATGGGGGACATCACAAATGGGTAACTTGTCTCTGTTTCAGTCCAGATGGGCAAAGAATTGTTACTGGAAGTGCCGATCGCTCATTAATTATTTGGAATATTAATGGAACTTTAATTAAATCCTTCAAAGCCCATGATAGTTTTATCGAAGATATCGATATTTCTCCTTCTGGCTGGATTATTGCATCCGCAAGCCGTGGTCGTGATATCAAGCTTTGGAATATGCAGGGCAATATGATCGCTTTTCTGGAAGGTCACACTGACAAGGTGTTGGGACTTCACTTTCATCCAAGTGGGAAATCCCTTGCATCAGTTAGTAGCGATCGCACAATCAAAATCTGGGATATAAAAGGTAATTTACTGAAAGTTTTACATGGACACAAAGGTGGGGTCCATTGTGTTAATTTCACGGCTAATGGCAGTACGATGATCACAGGTAGTCTGGATACCACGCTCAAATTTTGGCGTACTAATGGCAACTCACCACCTTGTCTAGTTGGGCATACATCCGAGGTAAACTGCCTTGCCTTTAGTGCGGATAGTCGATTTATTGTTTCAGCTGGAAGCGATAGCACAATTAAAATTTGGCTATCAAATACTAAATTGATTACCTCTCTCGTAGGACATAAAGAGAGCGTGCATAGTGTCTGTTTTAGTCCAGATGATCGCTCCTTAATATCTGTTAGTGGCGATCGGTCCATCAGAATGTGGAACGCTAAAGGCGTTTTGCTTAAAAGTATATACAACGAACATGAAGCATCGATTTATAGTGTAGCCTACCGTAGTGATGGTGAGCTATTTGCCACTGCTAGTGCTGATTGTACAGTCAAGTTATGGAATAAAGAAGGGGAATGGATACATACATTAATTGGTCATGCTAATGCTGTTTATCAAGTCTGCTTTAGTCCTGATGGCAATATGCTAGCGACGGCAAGTCAAGATAAAACTGTAAAAATATGGTATTGGGATGGAACATTGCTAAATACTTTGAGCGGTCATACAGGCGAAGTATACAGTGTTTGCTTTAGTCCAGATAGTCAGATTATTGCCAGTGGCAGTAAGGATGGCAGTATGAAATTATGGAAACTTGATGGCAAATTGTTAAGAACACTAAATGAACATACTGCTGAAGTTAGAAGCGTTTGTTTTAGTCCTGATGGAAATGCATTAGCATCGGGCAGTAGCGATCGCACAGTTAAGATATGGAGTCTTGATGGGAAAGAACTCTTAACTCTCCAAGGACATCAATCTCCTGTTAAAAATGTTTGTTTTAGTCCTGATGGTGAAACGATTGCCTCAGCTAGTATTAATGGAAAGATCATTCTATGGGATTTCAACTTGGAACATCTGATGGAAATGGGTAGCAACTGGATTCAAGACTATTTAGAAACCCACGATCTTTAAATTATAACGATGATACTAGACATCTTTGCTAATGAAATGAATCAATATGAAAGGAAAAAAGGCTTGTCAATAAGATTGTGTCAAGAAAAAATCAGAGAGGAAAGCGATCGCCAAACTCAATAGCAAAACGATTGAGAGCAGCTTTCCAATCCTTGATGGGCATCGTCCATTTTTTAGCAATATTGTTAATTGCCAAGAAAACGACCTTGAGAGCCGAATCATCAGAGGGAAAAGAACGATGATTGCGTAAGACCATACGCAAAGTCATATTCAAGGATTCAATCGCATTGGTGGTATAAATCGCCTTGCGAATATCCAAGGGAAAAGCAAAGAAAGGAATCACCTGTGTCCAGTGGCTCAGCCAAGACTTGCTAATCGTGGGGTAAAGGTTGTCCCATTGCTCGGCAAAATCAACTAAAGCTTGTTCTGCCTCGACGGCATTGAGCGCTGTATAGATTTTCCGCAGAGACGATTGTTGGGTCCCTCTTGGGTCGGGTTGACTTTCTCTTCTTGCATCTGGTAATCGATTTCGCCGTTTAAACACCTTTCTACCAATGCTTTGGTCAATTCTTTGAGGATACCTCCTTCCCTCATCAGATCTTCAGGTTTCTTGGATTCTTTTAGCAGTTCGTCTAGTAGTTCGGTACGGATAGTCATGGCTTTTTCTTGTGTGGATTGTTCGAGGTTTTTTTCTGCTTTTCTCTCTGACACTATCTAATTTACAATCTCTGCACCAAGTCATGCACATTTTTATATGAGATTTCGATTCCCAGTTTTTCTTGCTACCATTGTCGTATCTCTCCGTAGCTATTAAACCCTTGCTCTTGTTGCAATTGCTTGTGCAATGCTTTTTGCACCCAGTCTGGGATTTTTGAATTTCGACCTACTCTTGGCTTGTGCCTTAGTATGCCGCTAATTCCTCCCTTTCTATATTCTTTCAACCACTCTTGCACTGTCACTCGCTTTCTGCCGACTAGTTGGGCTGCTGTTTGTACTGTCTTTGCTTGCTTACTTTTCAGCAAATACAATACTTGTACTCTTTCTTTATCTGATGCTGTTTTTTGTTTTCCTAGCTTCTCTTTTAGCTCTTCTTCACTTTCCCTGATCTCCAGCTTATATACTCCTGCCATTTTGCCTCCTCCTTTTTATCTCTTCTTTTTTACCATCTGTAGTCTCTACTTTGTATTTTGGTATAACTAATATCAAAACACAAAAGTGTGACGACACTTTTGTGTTTTGATTCTAGAATAACCTTGAAGTTAGAAGTAAAATTGATAAACCTATCAAAACTAGAATTGAACTACCGATGTTATTCCAAAACTGGTGATAACTTGTGAGGGAGGCACGTTGCTTGGGGCGATGCTCCATGATTGGTTGCAATGTCGATAGATCGATGATGGGGAACTTACCGCGCCGAAACCAACCTGTCGCAATTACTGAGCGATCGCATAGCATCTCTAAATTTTTAATCGTATTCGAGGGATCGATTAGCCATTGGCGAAAGTTGGGAATGTAGTTAATAAAAGCCAAACCGCCTTGGTCCTCTAGTCTCATTGAATAGCCAATATGGAATTCATCAGTACCATAGCCGAGCAATTCGCCGGGGATCTGCACGGGAATACCTTGGACATAGCTTGCATAGGGATCGATTAGTAAACTAACTAGATCGGTATCGGCAACTTTACGAAAGTCTGGGTATCGTAGGCTACCTTGAAACATAAATCCTAAACCCAATCCAATCATGGATAGGCTTAGTAATAACCAACGGTTATAAAGTTGAGATAATAACATCGCCGCAATTACAGTGATCGCAACACCGACAACTGGAGAGACTTGAATCAATAAATCGCGCCAGAAATTTCGATATAAAAGCTTTTTATTAAGTTTCTTCTCTTCCTTTAATAGTTCCGCAAAATCATATTCTGTAGATAGCCCCAATTGTTTGGAATATCCAGCTAAAAATCTCATCCGTTTCCCAACTAAGGGGTGTGTAGAATGAATCTCAAGCCAACGCCGCCAAGGATTAAATAGCTCCCACAGAAATACTCGATAGGGATCTTGATCGGTCTGTCCTGAAAGGGCGATTTCCATCGCTAGCCCGATCGCCGTCATCGTTTGGCGATCGCATATGCCAATTGCTCTTGTCGATTCTAAAAGACGATTTGTGGGCATGGCTGGCTGATTGTAGGGCAACATTTGCCGCGCCATTTTCGGGAGCGCCCTGGCTAAGGCATTGGGGTTTCCAGTTATTTCTGAGGCGAAGCGATCGCTGACAATCGTACTCGCATGAGAAAGCCAAACCAACAAATAATTACTCAGGGAGTAGAAAACATTGGCAAAGGTAGCAACAACTTGCCAGATTTGCTTAGCACTTTTGGCGCGATAACTTTGGCGACTCAACACAACATAGATGTAATAGAGAACCTGAACGGGAGCAGAAACAAAGGTCAAAACAGCAAAGCTTTTGTTCCGAATCCGACCTAGCTGATAGGCATAAACCGCAGCTATTTCATCATCATCGAGACATTCAAATAGTCCACGACTGACCACAATTCTCGCTGAGTTAGAGATTACGCCATAGGCAAAAGCGACAGGGGCATCATCTTCAATCCATCCCAGTCGAGGCACAAAAATATTATACTTTTCACAAAAGTTTTCAATAATCTCAACAGATTCAGGACTTTTTTCATCTAAATCAGCAAGCGTAATCCATTGAATTCGGTGATATTGCTTTTGAGTAATATCGATAATCCAAGGCGACATGAAAAACAGCAAAATACTGAATATAGTCGTAACGATTGCAATTGTTGTCAGCCATGCACCCGTAAAAGTTGTTGTGAAAATTAGGGAAATGGCATAGCCGATTAAGAATTGCAAACCGATAATTGCTAAAATCGTCAACACAATCGCCGCAATCAGAAAATATGTATAACGAGAGGGAAGCGATAAGGTGACGTTTTTTTTGCGATAGCGGCGAGGATCTGATTTGATGACCGAAGCGACATCATCATTCCGCCTGATCCGATCATCAGTTGGGGCATCAAGCACCGCTCGAAGTGTAATTAGGGATTTTTGTACCCATTCTTGCAACTGTGGATCGGAAGTTGTTTCTAATTGTTCACAAATTGCGATCGCTTTATCGGCACGCCCCGTTTTTTTGTATGCTGAAACAAGCCATATTTGAGCTTGCATATAGCCTTTAGCGGTTGGATCGTTAATCTCTTGGCTATATTCAGTCAAGATGGCGATCGCTTCAGTGTAATGCTTTCGCAGCAAGGCTGCTTTGCCAGCTTTAAGTGACATCTTTTCGCCTCAATCTCGCAATGTTAGAACTTATTTTGACACTTACCGCACTAATTAGTAGCTAGACATAATTAAATGTAAAATCCCAAAATCTGTACCGCCCGCGCAGCAGGCGGTACAGATTTTGGCTCTGGCTAATTGATTATTTTAAAGTACTTAGGAATGAAGATTAAATAACATGTGCAGCATATAAAACCCAAAATTGTGTCGGCGGGCTTTGCCCGCCGACACAATTTTGGGTTTTATTTTAAAAAACTTTACTTTGCAAAGCTTTTTATTTCTTGTAGGGTTTTTACGGGCACCGTTCTATACTCAAATAGCAACGTATATCTAAGTTTATGCCAGCATCATTGCGAAATCGCCAACATACTTTAATTTGCCAGTTAGCTGAATGCATTGAAAAAGTATGGCAGACCAACTTAGATCTGTCTCCCTATAGAGTTCCAGAGGGACTTGGCTATATTGAGGGGCATCTAGAAGGTGAAAAGCTGGTGATCGAAAATCTTTGCTATCAAGCGCCCCAATTTCGTAAGCTGCATCTAGAACTGGCTCAAGTTGGTAACGGGCTAGATATTTTGCATTGTGTGATGTTTCCAAATCCCGAATATGCTTTGCCTATATTTGGTGCTGATATTGTTGGTGGTCGTGGCGGTGCAATTAGTGCCGCGATCGCTGATCTTTCACCTGTAAATGTTGAGCGATCGCTCCCTATGAGATACAGTCAAGCCCTATCCGCCTTACCTAATCTCAATTTTTCGCAGCCTCGAACTTTGCCAGAATGGGCGGATATTTTCTCGGAATTTTGCTTGTTTGTGCGCCCAATGGGCGAACTGGAAGAGCAGGCGTTTTTGCAACGGGTTCGCGACGTTTTGACAATCCATTGCCAACTTGCTAGTGCGACTAAGCCTCTGACTTCTGAGCTTGAAGTGGCAAGCTCGATCGCAGGTCAGCAATACTATTGCGAAAAGCAACAACAAAACGACAAAACTCGTCGGGTGCTAGAAAAATCCTTTGGTACAGAATGGGCTGATCGATATATGACCACAATGTTATTTGATTCGGTTGCATAAGAGCGCAACTTCTGTAAAAAATGAAAGTGGCGCGAAGCTTATTTATATTTAATTGCCACTATAGTTTAATACTGTGTCACCGGGCTGGAGACAGTCAAGGCTATCGACAGCAAATACGGCATCGCGGATGGCTTGGTCTATGTCCTGAGGAGAAGGTTTTCGGTTCAAGGGAGCCAAACTCACGCCGGAACTGAGATTCTCTAATCTTGCATAACTATGCGTCTTTAACTGACTGTTCACATTGCAGAATAGCTTATTTAATCTCTTTAATCCACTGTCTGAATTCATAGGTTTCCTTCAGATAGCGTCTAAGCAAATGTTTTAAACTTTTATTTATTTATGTCTGGTTCGCATCATGTCCAACCGTTGAGCTTAACTACTTCTATTCTCAAACAGCCTCTAAGTTGAAACTTCGGCTCAATAGATGTTTCGGGGAGGTGCTTTAGCTTAGATAGCTAAAATGCTTGATGTGCAATAGTTTTAGCCTCGGATCACTTTGATGTTTGAAACACCTGTCATTAAAAGCATTGAGCCATTTGTCATGTTTGAACTCCCCGAAACACTTATAGAGCCAATGGCTTAAATATAATTTTATAAGTTTTAGAGAATATGAGAAAAGTCAAGTTCATCTTTTAGAGATTGATTTATTGGCTAATAATCTTAGATTACTTCGATTACAAATATGCTAAATTACAAAGATGCTAAATAACTTACCCATGAAAAGATTAAATTCTCTTATTCTTGCAACTTGCTTGCTATTCGGTTCAGGCTTTGCTTTGAAAGCTCCACCAGCTAGTGCTGAATCTGTAAACAACTCCTCCACTATGGGAAATGTTAAGGCTGAAGGAGATATTGCTCCAGAGACACTTTCTCAAAAGTTGAATTTGTCTACCGCTCAGAAGAAACAGATTGCCAAAATTTTTGCAGAGAGTAACCCCAAAATAGTAAGTATCCTTAATACTGATCAGCGCAAAAAATTAGAAGCAAGTTTAAAAGCAAAGGAGCCCATGAGATCAGCACTTCAATCGCTTAATCTGACTGCCGATCAACGGAAAAAGATAGGTGAGATTGTGAAAGTGCGTAGAGAGCAATTGAAAGCAGTTTTGACTCCTGAGCAAAGGAAAAAATTTGAAGAAGCCTTTGCTCCGATGAAGAAGTAATCTTAAAGTAAAAAAAGACTCGCATACGGAGTCTTTTTTTACTTTAAGAAACATTTTGCGCTGATGCTTATTAAGACTCAGCATTCGGTTTCCAGTAATTGAAGAAGATCAATCACTTAGACACCTCCAAGGAAAAAACGATCCATACTTTTGGCATGGAATTATGGCGTAAATCACTTAAACCATAATTCCATACCAAAATAATATCTGTAGCCAAAATGTTTGATAAGGATTGATAATTTAATAAAACCCAAAATCGTTTCGGTGGGCTTCGCCCACCGAAACGATTTTGGGTTTTATACACGCATGTTATTTAATTTTCATTCCTAAGGTATTGTTCCAGACTTATTGAATTATGCAATAACAAAGGGTGCTTTTTCCTTCCTCTTTTAAACATACTTGTTTAATCTCAAGGGATATTTTCTTAAACATTAGGATGATTAGCGGCAATCTCCCTTGCAAGCATTTCTTCTAAACGTTTAATTGAGTCATTTTGTATCGCCAACACTCGACTAAGATCGGCTATCTCTCTGTCCTTTAAGCTATCAATCTTTTGATGTAAAGACTCGATTTCTATTTCTGCTTTGGTATCAACATCAAGGTCTTGTTGAGCCTTCAATCGGTCAACTTCAGATTGTCGATTTTGACTCATTAAGATGAATGGAGTAGCATAGGCTGCTTGAAAACTTAAGGCAAGATTTAAAAGAATAAAAGGGTATTCATCCCAATGTTTGATCCAGCCAATGACATTCAGAACAATCCACAAACCTAGCAGAAAGCTCTGAATGAGAATAAACCTCCAGGAGCCTACGGTAGCAGTAACAATATCAGCAATTTTTTCTCCTGTTGATGGGCGAGAGCGTTTAGATCTGGTTGACATTTCCATAATTGTTTAAATCTAAAATCTGAGGGTAAATTTATTGATCGGGCAGTTTGTGAATATATGCGACGTACTATATTTTGGGTGAAAGACAAACAGTTTTGACACAAGTATAGAACTGAACAAACTGAAAATCAGGCAGAACTCACGATAGAGTATGTATGTAGTTACGATGATATCTATGCTAGATGCTTTTCTTCAAGGACTATTAGCAGCATCGAGTTCCGGACTAGGCGCGTTATTAGGTATTTTTTGGCAACCAAGTCGGGCTCTGTCAGCGGCAATAATGGCATTTGGCAGTGGTACATTGCTTTCGGCACTTGCCTTTGAAATTACAATCAGCGCTTATCAAGAAAGTGGCTTTATACCTTTATTTACTGGTTTCTTAATTGGTGGATGGTTATTTATTATCATTACCCGTTTTGTTGATGACAAGGGTGGTTTTTTGCGTAAAGTTTCTTCCCGTCGTCGCTATTTGTTTGAACATCGTCAAGGTGAAACTGGAGATGTACTCGATCGCATTGCTAATGTCGAGGTAATGAAAAATTTGCCACCTTCGGAAGCACAGGCGATCGTCCCCTTACTTAAACCAATTTCTATCAAAAAAGGAGAGGCAATCTTTAATGAAGGAGATCAAGGCGACTCATTTTATATGATCGTTTCGGGGGAAGCCGAGGTCAAGAAAGGAGAAAAAGTTATGACAATACTGAATGCAGGTGAAGTCTTTGGTGAGATGGCTCTTCTTAATAGCGAAACGCGATCGGCAACATTAGTCGCCCATACAGATATGGAAGTCTATCAACTAAAACAAGAACATTTTGATGATGTATTGCTTAAGTCTCCCAGTATTGCTAATTCGCTAAGTCACGCTTTAGCAAAGAGGCTCCGCACAACGACGACTTCTCAAGCTGAAGCAGAACAAAATTTAGATTTGTGGCGACAACAGGCGATCGATAGTGTGGAAATAGACCTTTCTCCCTCTGAAGAGCAACAAATGATTCAAGGATTAGCAAAAAGTTCGGCTCCCTTAGCGATTTTGGTTGGCACATTAATTGATGGTATTCCTGAATCAACCGTGATTGGAATGACCGTTCACCCTGGACATATAGGTTGGTCTTTTTTGCTAGCTGTATTTATTTCTAACTTCCCTGAAGCTCTTTCTAGCTCAATTGGGATGAAACAAGCAGGCACTAAAAGCTCCAGAATTATGATGCTCTGGATTGGTGTGATAGTGTTAAGTGGTGTCTGCGCTCTTTTAGGGAATGTACTAGCAGTTAACATCTCCGATTTTTGGGTGGCTCTAGCTCAGTCGGTATCTGGAGGCGCATTGTTAGCTATGTTAGCCAGCACCATGATGCCTGAAGCCTATGAATTAGGTGGTGGTTCTGTGGCTTTCTCAACAATCATGGGCTTCTTGACAGGATTCTGTATCTCTGCTCCCCACTTACCACAATTCATAATCAGATCCTAATGCAATCTTAATCTCTACCAAAATTTTGCAAAATAGAACCTAAAATAGCGATCGCTAGTCTAAACAAAAGTCATCAAGGTTGTCCTCGCGCAACTTGACTTTATGGAACTAATTCTATGGATCGCATCGTACAGAAAGCTCATTTTTTCAGACGGGCAGGTTTTGGGGCAACCCTCGACGAACTGCATAGCGATAATTCCCCTGAAAAATTGTTGTCAACTTGGCTCAACGAATCACCAGCAATAAATGTCCCCGCACCTCTGCCCATAGTCAAAAAAGGTAAACAAGAACAATCGAGGGAAATGTGGCACTGGTTGTTGAAGCAAATGTTGAGTGCTAATAATCCATTACATGAACGTATGGTCAATTTTTGGCGCGATCGCTTTGTCGTATCCCTTCGCAAACTTGGTAGAGCCCAATTGTTGCTAGATTACGAAATAAGATTGCGAACCTATGCGATGGGAGACTTTCAGGAATTGCTAATGCAGGTGACTACCAGCCCCGCTATGCTCAACTATTTAGACAATGCCCAAAATCGGGCTGGGAAAATTAACGAAAACTATAGCCGAGAGGTGATGGAACTCTTTACCCTTGGGCAAGGGCAATATAACGAAAAGGATATTCAAGAGGGGGCTAGAGCGCTGACGGGATGGCAAGTGAAATTACGTCCTGAGATGGGCATTGCTGATGTCACATTCGTAAAGCGTCGCCATGATGACGGAATCAAGAATTATTTGGGACATTCAGGCAAACTTAGCACCCAAGATGTGGTGGAAATTTTAGCCAATCATCCCAGTACTGCCAGAAAATTAGCCGTTGATCTATGGAGTACTTTCGCCTACCGCGATCCTGAACCTGCGCTCGTCGATCGCCTTGCACAGGTGTATAAACAGAACAATCGCAGCATCAGAGCCGTGGTTGCCGCAGTTTTTAATAGTCCTGAATTTTATAGTGACAAGGCATATCTCAGTCGTCTGAAAACACCACTCTATTTTATTTTGAGCAGTTTGCGCCAATTGCAAATTGAAGCAGATAGCGATCGCGTGCTAGGTGATTTACGCGCCATGGGACAAGTGCCGTACAATGCTCCATCTGTTAAAGGTTGGCAAGGTGATCAGGGTTGGTTGACTGCGCCTTCTTTACTAACGAGGATCAATGTCGCTCAGCAGTTTACTAAAGAGTATGGTGACGATGGAGGATTTAAGTTCAATCCCGATCGCTATAGTGCCAAAGATCTAGTCACAGTTTTATTAGATGGAAATAGCGATCGTTTAGAAAAACAGTTTACAGGTTTATCTAAACGCGAAATTGCCGCTTTGATTCTATCTTCACCAATCTATCAACTGGTTTAAACATAGACAAGATTAATGCTTGTTCCCCTGAAGATTCTTATCACTAACTCTCAATTTACTAATGGAAGATTATGAATAGAAGAGATTTTCTCGCCTTGATGTCTAGCACGGCAGCGATGGCGATCCTTGCTCCTAGTTGTACTAGTGCCGCTCAAAGTAGCGATCGCAAAACCCTTGTAGTTATTGAGCTTGCAGGGGGCAATGATGGCTTAAATACGATCATTCCTTACAATGACCCTAATTACCGCAAATTGCGTCCCACTATTGCGATTAAAGATGGTATTCCTATTTCCAATCAGGCGGCTTTCCATCCTGCTCTCAAAGAATTAAAACCTATTTTCGATAAAGGGCAAATGGCGATCGTTCAGAATGTGAGCTATCCTAATCCCAATCTATCCCACTTCCGTTCTAAAGAAATTTGGCAAAGCGCTCATCCTCAAGGGGCATCGGATACGGGCTGGTTAGCAAGATATCTCACCAATGTCCAATCAAAAAACGCAGATGCCATCTTTCTCGGTGAAGAATATCCTCTAGCACTCACAGGTGATGGCGATCGCTACCTGCAACTATCACCCCGTCTAGCAGTGCAGCAGCGGGGCAAACTTGGTGAAGCCATGCGCGTAGTATATAACACTCCTCAAGGTTCAGAATTGGCTGAGCAAGTCCGTCGCTCGGTGCTAGAGAGCGAAGCTGCAGTCAAGCAACTGACCAAAGATATTGATAAGCGGGTTGACGATCATAGCTATCCCAAAACAGCGATCGGTAAACAGTTCGCCTTGCTTGCTCGTGTTCTCGAATCGCAACCCAAAGTAGTCTATCTCACGATTGGCGGTTGGGATACCCATACTGGTCAGGTGCGTCGTCATCAACAATTATTGAACGACCTTGGCTCTAGCCTAGCTGCTCTTGATCGGGATATTCAATCACATAATATGCAGAAAAATGTTTTAGTCATGGTACAAAGTGAGTTTGGTCGTCGTCCTGTGGAAAATGGTAATGGTGGAACCGATCACGGCACGGCTGCACCAATAATTTTGTTAGGAAATGTACGCGGTGGTTTGTATGGTGGTAGTCCTGCATTAGATAGTCTGGTTCAGGGTAATTTACCAATGCAAGTAGATTTCCGTAGCATTTATGCGGAGATTCTCAATCATTGGGAAGGATTTAACGCAGCAATGATTCTGGATCAAGATTTTCCAAAAATCGGGATCGTATAAAGGTAAAACCAAAAAGGTGGCGCATTGCGCCACCTTTTTGATGATTAGCGCAGAAAACCCAATGCTGAGCCAATTAATAAGAATATTCCCATAACTAAGCGATACCAAACAAAGATCCAAGTACTCTGCTTTTCTAAATAGCGTAGTAGTCCAAAAATAGCCAGAAATGCTGAAATACAAGCTGATGTCAAACCTGCTCCAAGAACCAACCAACCATTAAAATCTAATCCTGACTTGCTTAAAGTGTATAACTCCACAGCCCCTGTGAGCATAATTGCTGGTAGTCCCAACAGAAATGAGAATCGAGCCGCAGTTTCGCGCTCCATATTGAGGAATAGCCCTGCGGTTAGAGTAGAACCAGAACGAGATACTCCAGGGATTAAGGCAAATGCTTGGGCTATTCCTACTAGTAGTCCATCTAAAAGTGTTAGTTTTTTAAAATCCCGTTTTCTGTTGCCACGTAATTCAGCGATCGCTAAGAGTAAGGACATAAAAATAGAGGCTGTTCCAATTACTGCAAGGCTTCGCAGAGGAGAGTTAGGAGCATCTAGGGTCTTTTTTAGCAAGAGCCCTCCGATCGCGAGCGGTACTGTCCCAATTAATAATCCTAAAGTTAAGCGCAGAGATTTAGATTGATAGTCTTGATGGGAGATCGCCTTTATAGAACTACCGACTAAGCTTTTGATGTCATGCCAAAAGTACGCTAAAACTGCGCCTAAACTAGCAAGCTGCATAGCGGCGGAAAAAGCTGTGCCAGGGTCTTTCCATCCCAACAGACTGGGAACAATACGGAGGTGAGCAGTGCTACTAATTGGTAATAGCTCGGTGATTCCCTGTACAATTCCCAAAAAAATCACCTTCAGCCAACCTAACTCCACAAACCCAAGGTCGATCGCCTCAGACGAAGCTATTGCAGTTAAAAACATAATTATTTATCGCTAAACCACTTGTCGTAGATATTTTGATAAGTTCCTTTTTCCTGAAGTGATAATAAGGCATTGTTAATTGGTTTACGATACGGACTGCCATTTGGTAGAGCGATCGCATAGCTTTCTTTCCTAAAAATGCTACCAACCACTTGCACTTTCCCCTTACCTTCATGAGCAGCATAATAGAGCAAAATCGGTGCATCAAAGACTACCGCATCCACATCAGAATTATTTAAAGCACTGTAAAGTTCATCAACCTGCGCAAATTCTTTGGTCTCAATCTTTTGTTGTTTGAGATAGGTTGCCGAAGTACTACCTGCTATAGTTGCTACTTGTTTACCAGCAAGATCTTGAATTCCTCTAATATTGTTCTGAAGCCGTTCGACAGTGAGTGAAGTAGTAACCGTTGCCGTAAAATAAGCAATAAATACCACACTGATAAACATCCAAATCACTGCCATCATTCTTCCCCAAGGACTTTTCGGCATTTCCTCTGCTTGAGTTGCCAAGGTAGCTGATGCCCACCAACAGGCTTTAAAAATACCAGGGAAATAGGCGCTATTTTGTAGGAATCCGCCCTTATGATTGCGCTCTACAAACCAGACAACATGAGCGGGAATTAGAATTATTAGCACCATAATTCCTAATAATTGGAATAACGTCAGTGAGAAAATTGAACCCAGCAATCGCCCGATTGAACTTTGAGAGCCTTGATTACGCACTAAAATTTGTAGACCCGACTCAAAAATTGGTTGTGAAAAATCAACATCTTGTTCTCGTTGCGCGGTGACTGAAATCGCTGCAACAGCGATATCAGCCTGATTCGATTGGACTGCATTCAGAAGGTCTGAGATGTTTTCAGTCTTTTTGAAATCTGATATAACATTTAATTCTTGGGCAATATTTTTCCATAATTCGATACTAAACCCGCCTAACTCTCCATTTTCTTCAATCACGAAAGGCGCAACAATTCGGGTTGCTATTTTAATAGTTTTACCACTAATGTCTGGCGAGGCAGGTTTGGAGGTAGGTGTGGCTGTAACTACTGGTGACGGTTTGATTTGGGCATTAGCAGGTAGTTCTCCAAAAAGGTTGCTGTGTGAAAAAGTGAATATATTGATATTAAAGATGAGAGTAAGTGTAGTAATGATAATTGTTAGCAAAATAATCAAATTGCTCGAATATCGATGTATATATCCTAAAAAAGATCTATTGTGTTTCATTGTCTTATTGACTTACAAGTAACTTATAACTGTTGGCTATTATGATAGCGCTCGAATTCTTTTCAACAAGCTCCAAAAGTCTTGTAATAGGGTTTAGGCAAGAGTTTCAAGAATTTCAGCAAGTATCTTAAAATCTAGTCTATCGTAAGAATTTCAGCGGCTTTATTCACTATTTCTCAATAGGTCTGTTATGTATACCTATAGCCATCAATGTTTAGGACAAAGCTAAAACCCAAGAGAGAGTTGCGGCGAAAAGCGCTGCAACTCTCTCTTGGGTTTTATGTCCAGACTTGACTGGCAGGCTACAGCTATAGCTGACTCTATAGGGCTTAAGATGTAAGTCTTGTAAAATGAAGCTGAAACTTACTAACTTTTTATAATTCTAAAACGATCGCAAATTATACCCGCCGTAAATTTCTCAGGAGAGCACTCATGACTACCGCCGCTATTGCTTCGCTCGATGCCTTGAAAGCCGTCGCCGCAACTCCAAGTAAGCAGGTATTCACCATCCTGCACACTAACGATATGCACTCTAACTTGATTGGCTTATCACCCTTCACTGACTACAAGCCAATGAGTCTGAATGATGATGCCACCAGAGGTGGCTATTCGCGACTGGGAACGTTGATTGCCCAGAGGAAAAAAGAACTCGGTCAATTGGGAGCAGTATTGGTGCTGGATGCGGGTGACTTTAGCATGGGTACGGCTGTGGCAGCGGCAACGAGGGAACTTGGGGCAGAACTGCAACTGATGTCGCGCATGGGCTACGATGCCACCACCTTTGGCAATCATGAGTTCGATCTCGGTCCCGATGGATTGGGTAGTGCGATCGCCAAAGCTGCGGAAGCTGGATTTGTCCCCGCTGTGATAGTTTCTAACACTAATCTCAGTGCCGATGAACCTCGATTAGCTACGCTCAAAAAGTTAGCATCGGAAAACATTCTGCTTCCCTATCAGGTAATTGAGCGCGGTGGGTTACGCTTCGGCATTATCGGCATAATTGGCTACGACGCTTTTAAATATGCCACCGATCCAGGGGGTGTCACCTTCGATGACCCGATCGCTACGGCTCAAAAGACTGCCGATCTGTTACGCGATCGCGAAAAGGTAGATGTGGTGATTGTGCTGAGTCACGGCGGTGCGCTCGAAGCTAAAGATGGGAATTCTTATGTTGGCGAAGATGTCAACTTACTCAAGGCAGTTCCAAGCATAGACATCGTGATTGGAGGACATACCCACACCGCCCTCACCAAACCGCTGCTAGTAGACGGTAGACCTGCGGTGCAAACGGGCAAATATGGAGAAAATCTCGGCGAGTTGGTGATTAGTCTGGAAGGTGGGAAAGTCAAGGTCGAGTCCTATCGTTTAATTCCCGTAGATAACAAGGTGATGGGCGATCGCACCATCCAGCAAGAAGTCGATCGTTTCCTGAAGGAATCCAGCCAGATTGTATTTGCGTCGCGTGGCTACAGCGTGACACAGCCCTTGGCAGTGATTTCCGAAGATTGGCTCATGAATTACAAAGATATTGAGTCAGGTACGCCACTGGCAAACTTGGTCACGGATGCGTTTCGCAAAGCCACGGGAGCCGATATTGCCTGCACGGGGAATGGCACGATTCGGGCTGCTTTAATCAAGGGCAATTCAGGAATTCAAACTGTCTATGATGTGTTCTCTCTTGCGCCGTTGGGCAGCGGCATTGTCGATCCCACGGCAGGTAGTGCCATGGTGCAGGCTTACTTCACGGGGCGAGAACTCAAGAATATGCTGGAGTTTTTCTTGATTGATGACCCTAACCATCCCGGTGAATATTTCCCAAGGGTATCGGGGATGCGCTTATTCTACGATCCAGCTCGTCCCAAATTTGCTCAAATCACTGCGATCGAATTGGGCGACTTAGACAGGGGCTATGTTCCGATCGATCTTTCCGAAAGTGCCTCCAGGCTATACAGTTTCACCTGTAGTCTCTATGTTGGAGTCATTATTGCAGCCCTTCCCAGACTCAGCAAAGGCGCAATACAACTGGTTCCAAAAAAGGCAGACGGCACACCGATCGAGACTCGGACGGATGCGGTGGTTGACCCACGCGAATCTTCTGGACCTTACGTTATCCATGGTAGCGGTGGCGCAATGGAAACCGACAGTGCCGTTACCAGTGCAGCCCAGAAGGAAGTGAAAGAGTGGCAAGCGATTATGGATTATCTGGTCAGCTTGCCCAACAAAAACAAAGATGGCATCTCAATCCTAGAGAAGGACGATCGCATTAGAGAAGTTCGTGCGATCAAGGTCTAATGGGGCTTTGATGTTTTCGATCGCAAGGGTGACTTCTTGGCAAAGGTAAAATTTTAAGTGAAATCGACAATGAAGCCAGAAATTTCTGAGGTGAATGATGCGAAGGAGGTTCGCTCTTTTTACGAGCGGATGCCCTATCCCGCACCTCTAACTAACTTGGATCGCCATCTCGAACTGTACCAAAATCCAGAACGAAAGCGAGCCTTATTTCATTTGATGTTTCCGACAGAGAAACCTCGGAGCGGTCAGCAGATTTTGGTGGCAGGTTGTGGCACATCCCAAGCTGCCACCATCGCTTTGCGCGAACCAGATGCTCAAGTGACAGCGATCGACATTAGCGAAACCAGTCTGTCCCATACGCGCAACCTCCAGCACAAGTACAAATTAGAGAACTTAGAACTGCATCAATTAGCGATCGCCAATGTCCAAGATCTCGATCGCCAATTCGATCAAATTATCTGTACAGGGGTACTGCATCACCTAAGCGATCCCGATCTGGGTTTGCGATCGCTACGTGAAGTTCTCAAGCCCACAGGTGCAATGCACTTGATGGTCTATGCGCTCTACGGACGTACTGGGATCTACATGCTCCAAGAGTATTGCCGCTTATTAAAAGTCGGTACTTCCGATCGCGATCTGCAAGATCTCAGCACGATGCTCGATGTCCTACCTAGCGATCACCCGATCTCGAATGTATTGCATCAAACTAAGGATTTCAAACATCCCGATGCTCTAGCTGATGCTCTGTTGCATCCCCAAGATCGCGCCTATAGCGTGCCGCAATTGTTTGAATGGCTCGATCGCTGTGGGATGTCCTTTGGGCGATGGTTTGAGCAAGCTACATACCTAACGCAATGTGGCATGGTCGCAAAAAGTCCCCATACTGCCCATATTGGTAAGCTTCCTATGCGATCGCAGTATGCCGCCGTTGAACTATTTCGGGGCACGATAACGAAGCATAACTTCATTGCTTATCGCGATGATTATCCAAATGAAAGTCAACCCATCCAGTTTGACGAAGCTAAATCTTCTTCTCGTTCTCGCTATCGCTGGCGGCAATATATTCCACTGCGTCTACCTTGGACTATGAGTATTCGGGAACGCCTGCCCCTTGGTGCGGTTGCGATTGCCATCAACCGAGCGCATACATACCCTGACCTGATCCTTCCCATTGATGCAGAACAGGAACTTCTCTTGAATGCGATCGATGGTAAACGCACGCTCAACGAGATTATCCAGATTGCCGCAGGAGGAGTTAATGAGAAGCGATCTCTGAAATTCTTTAAGCGGCTCTGGCAATACGATCAAATTGTATTTGATGCGTCGTGAATTTTTCTAATACCGAGATGATGGATAAACCCTTAAATTTAGAACTGCAAATCGGTCGTAGACCAATTTTTGATTGTGGAAATTTGGCAAGTCGTGAGTATGAAAGATGATTTTAAAGTAATCTTTAGTTTTGTAAGTAAACCTGCTGGAAATTAACCATGGTGCGATCGTCAACATTACCAAATTCTTCATCCCAGCCTAAGCGATCGGGTAGACCACCAAAACCTGATATGGTTTGGATTGCTGGCGGCACTTTTGGCATGGGATCGAATGACTTCTATGCCGAAGAAAAACCCTTGCATCGAGTTACCGTCGATGGTTTTTGGATGGATAAATATCAAGTTACCAACCAGCAGTTTCAAAAGTTTGTCAAAGAAACTGGTTATGTGACTGTTGCCGAACGTCCGCTCAATCCTGCTGACTATCCCGGTGCGCCGCCCGAAAATCTAGTGCCGGGCTCGCTGGTTTTTCACATGACTGAGGGCCCAGTCGATCTCAAGAAAATGA
This sequence comes from Pseudanabaena sp., assembly GCA_003249035.1. Classification (GTDB taxonomy): domain Bacteria; phylum Cyanobacteriota; class Cyanobacteriia; order Pseudanabaenales; family Pseudanabaenaceae; genus Pseudanabaena. Next base: position 215,543 of record QBMK01000002.1, on the reverse strand, counting down.
ACCTATGGTGGAATTGGATTCCTGGTGCTTGTTGGCGACGACCTGAGGGTGTGGGCAGTTCGATCAAACAGAAACAGAAGTTGCCCGTTGTTCATATTGCCTATGAAGATGCGGAAGCCTATGCTCAATGGGCTGGCAAAGCCTTACCAACGGAAGCAGAATGGGAATTTGCGGCGCGAGGTGGACTAGAAAACGCCGTTTTTGCTTGGGGGAATGAAGTTTTGGTGCAAGGCAAACGCATGGCAAATACTTGGCAAGGAGAGTTCCCTTGGAAATATCTCAAATCTCATCCTCCTTCTCCTGAAGCTGTTGGTTCTTATCCGCCTAATGGTTATGGACTGTACGATATGACAGGGAATGCGTGGGAATGGACTTGTGATTGGTATACATCCCAGCATCCTGAAGATGCGGACAAGCCCTGCTGCATCCCAAACAATCCTCGCGGTGGTTCGATGGAAAATAGCTACGATCCATCTCAACCAAAGTTCCCAGTCCCGCGTAAAGTAGTGAAGGGAGGTTCTTATCTCTGTTCGCCTGAGTATTGCGAGCGCTATCGTCCCTCGGCACGCCGTCCTCAAATGGTGGATACTGGGATGAGTCATGTGGGATTTCGATGTGTGGTGCGAGTCGATTCTCAGCTACAGGAATCAGAAAATTAATAGCCATAAGAAAACATTTAAGAATTGTCTAGATCCCCCCAGCCCTCCTTAAAAAGGGGGGAGAATTAAATTCTTCCCCCTTTTTAAGGGGGATTGAGGGGGATCTCTTAGGGCTTTTGAACGCAAAAAGTAATTCTTAAATGGTTTCTAAGAGATTGTTTGAGAAGTTTTGTTTCTGCCCCCCCAGACCCCCAATTCTGGGGGAACCAGATTCAAGCCCCCCAGAATTGGGAGATTTAGAAGGCAAGAGCATTTCGCAAGTATTGACTTCTCAAACACGCTCTAAATTTTCAAAGAAAAGATTTGTAATCATAATGTTTTAATGCTTTTCCCCCAGCCTAAAATTGAAGAGAAGATCGCTAAAAAAAGATCGAAAATTAGTATCTTCATTAAAAGCTATAAGGTTCAAATATTATGACATTGCGAGAATATAAACCCGGCACAGCTTTCAATGGCGTGATTGGTCGAACTGTCGATCAATCTAGCCCTGCATGGCCGAAACCATTACGAGCTAAAGAAGACGCACCCAACGTCTTGTTCATTGTACTTGATGATACTGGCTTCGGGCAACTGGGGTGCTACGGCAGTCCGATTGAAACGCCCGTTCTCGATAGCCTAGCTGCCAATGGAATACGCTACAGCAATATGCACACAACTGCTTTGTGCTCGCCAACCCGAAGTTGCATTTTGACTGGACGCAACCACCATTCCAACGCCATGTCCTGTATCACCGAAGGCTCGACGGGTTTCCCCGGAGCTAACGGCAACATTCCCTTTGAGAATGGCTTTTTGTCAGAAATGCTGCTGCAACAGGGATATAACACCTACGCAGTCGGTAAATGGCACTTGACCCCAGCCGATCAGATATCGGCGGCGGGTCCTTACGAGCGCTGGCCATTGGGACGAGGTTTTGAGCGTTATTACGGCTTTATGGGAGGCGATACTCACCAATACTATCCAGATCTTACCTATGACAACCACCGCGTCGAGCCCGAAAAGACTCCTGAAGAAGGCTATCACTTGACCGAAGATTTGGTAGATAAGGCGATTTCCTTTATTGCTGATGCTAAACAGGTTGCGGACACCAAGCCATTCTTTATGTACTTCTGCACAGGTGCAATGCACGCACCACATCATGTTCCTAAAGAATGGGCTGACAAGTATAAGGGTAAATTTGATGGTGGTTGGGATGCTTATCGCGAATATACCTTTGCGCGTCAAAAGGAATTGGGAATTGTGCCGCCAGAGGCGGCACTATCCCGTCACGATCCTGATGTGAAGCCTTGGGATGATTGTTCGGCAGAAGAGAAAAAACTCTATGCGCGAATGATGGAGGTGTTTGCTGGTTTCTTGAGCCATACTGATTATCACATTGGTCGTTTATTGGACTTCTTAAAGAGCATTGACCAGTTCGATAACACCTTGATTATGGTGATTTCAGACAATGGGGCAAGTTCTGAAGGCGGTCCTACGGGTTCGGTCAACGAAAACCTGTTCTTTAACTACGTCCCAGAATCATTGGAAGAAAATCTCGCCGCAATTGATGAATTGGGTGGGCCCAAATATTTCAACCACTATCCTTGGGGTTGGACTTGGGCTGGCAATACTCCCTTCCGTCGCTGGAAGCGCGAAACCTATCGCGGCGGTATTAGCGATCCGTTTATTGTCCATTGGCCGAATGGGATTGAGATAAAAGGAGAAGTCCGCACTCAGTATGCCCATGCGATCGATATGGTTCCGACGGTGCTAGATCTGCTTGGGCTAGAGCCGCCAGAGAGCGTCAAGGGCGTAACTCAAGCGCCGATTGAGGGTGTAAGCTTCGCGCATACGTTGAAAAATGCTGAAGCAACTGGTAACCATATCACCCAATACTTTGAAATGTTGGGGCATCGCTCGATCTATCACAATGGTTGGCGTGCGGTATGTCCTTGGCCAGGTCCTTCTTTTACGGAAGCGGGACAGGGTTTTGGAATGCCAATTTCGGCGGAGAAATTAACGGAATTGGATGCTACCAAATGGGAGCTTTATCATGTGGATGAAGACTTTGCCGAAAATCACAATGTTGCCGCCGAGAACCGATCTCGACTGATCGAAATGATTGCTCAGTGGTATGTGGAAGCAGGTAAATATAACGTCTTGCCAGTGGATGGACGAGGCACACAACGATTTGGCGATGAACGGCCGACGATCGCCCTGCCTCGCACCAGCTATACCTACTATCCAAATACTCAGGAAGTACCATTCAATGCTGGAGCGGTTATCCTCAACCGTTCCTACAGTATCACCGCCGATGTCGATTTCAAATCAGGCGATGAGGGCGTATTGATTTCCCAAGGTGGTATTGATGGTGGTTATAGTTTCTTTGTCAAGGATGGCAAATTGCGCTACACCTATAACTATGTGGCTCGCACTTTCTATTATCTTGAGTCCAATGTATCTGTGCCAGAGGGTCGTCACCAATTGCGCTATGAGTTTGAGAAGACTGGCGAACCAGAAATCCTCAAAGGCAAGGGAGCTGCTGGTCGAGGGCAACTCTATATTGACGGTAAATTAGTCGGTCAGGTGGAGATGCCTGTAACTAGTCCGATCATGTTCGGGCTTGCTTGTGGGATTGCGATCGGGGTTGACCTTGGTTCGCCTGTAACTGAAGAATATAGCGGTATATTCGCGTTTACTGGCAAGATTTACACCGTTAAATTTGATGTAAGCGGTGACTTGATTCAGGATTCGGAAGCAGAAATGCGGATCGTGATGGCAAGGCAGTAAAACTAATGTGCGATCGCGCTGATAATAAGGTGCGATCGTTAAGTTCCTTCTGCCGCAATAAAGCGAATAATCTAGCGATATAGATCCTAAAGATTAATAAAGATAAATTTTGCCCTTAATATCTATTGATTACAATGTATTACATTGCTTAAATCTTAATATATAAGCTAATCAGTAGACGAACTCGTCAAATTAAGGAGAGACAATATGAGCGGACAAGACAAGAAGAACCGTTTCCATCTTCCGATGCCGAATACGTCACGCCCTAGACTAATCACCTACGACGCTAAGGATCCGGACACCAAGTTTCCACCGATCGAGCAGTTGCGCCCGCCTAAGGGGGCACCCAACGTGCTGATCGTCCTTATTGACGATGCTGGTTTTGGCTCCTCAAGCGCCTTTGGTGGACCCTGCCAGACACCAGCAGCAGAGAAGCTGGCAGCAAACGGATTAAAATTCAACCGTTTTCACACCACCGCCCTTTGCTCACCGACGCGGCAGGCGCTGCTAACTGGGCGCAACCACCACTCGGCTGGCATGGGTGGCATCACCGAGATCGCCACTGGAGCACCGGGCTACTGCTCAGTGCTGCCAAACTCCATGTCGCCGCTAGCAAAAACGCTGAAGCTCAACGGTTATTCCACAGCACAGTTTGGGAAGTGCCATGAAGTGCCCGTCTGGGAAACAAGTGCGGTCGGTCCTTTTGATGCTTGGCCGACGGGCGGCGGTGGCTTCGAGTATTTCTACGGGTTTGTTGGCGGCGAAGCAAACCAGTGGTATCCATCACTTTATGAGGGCACCTCGCCAGTTGAGCCAGATAAGACACCCGAAGAGGGCTACCACCTGATGGATGACATGACCGAAAAGGCTATGTCATGGATAGGGCAGCAAAAGGCACTGGCTCCGGACAAACCTTTCTTTGTATACTTTGCCCCCGGGGCAACCCATGCCCCTCACCACGTACCAGAGGAATGGGCTGACAAGTACAAAGGCAAATTTGATGCCGGCTGGGACAAGCTGCGCGAAGAGACCTTAGCTCGACAAAAGGAACTTGGCGTTATTCCTGCGGATTGCGAACTTACTGCACGTCATGAAGAAGTTCCAGCTTGGGACGATATGCCAGAGGATTTCAAACCATTTCTGCGTCGTGAAATGGAAGTTTACGCAGGCTTTATGGAGTATACTGATCACAACGTTGGGCGTATGATCGACGGAATAGAGAAATTGGGAATTCTCGACGACACCCTTATCTATTACATCATCGGCGACAACGGAGCTTCTGCAGAGGGAGGCATCAACGGCTGCTTCAATGAGATGAGCTACTTCAACGGTCTTCAGGCATTAGAAACACCCGAGTACTTATCAGCACGACTCGATAAGCTCGGTGGACCAGAGTCTTACAACCACTATGCAGTGGGCTGGGCACATGCAATGAACGCGCCCTACCAATGGACTAAGCAAGTTGCGTCCCACTTTGGCGGCACGCGCAACGGCACGATCGTTCACTGGCCGAACGGCATCAAGAGCAAGGGCGAGATCCGCTCCCAGTTCACACATGTGATCGACGTGGCACCAACTATTCTTGAGGCGGCGGGTTTGCCAGAGCCTGTCTCAGTAAACGGCGTACATCAAGATCCGATCGAGGGAGTGAGTATGCTCTACTCATTTAACGACGCTGCTGCTGCCGAGCAGCACGAGACGCAGTACTTTGAGATGTTCGGCAATCGTGGCATCTATCATAAGGGCTGGACTGCTGTGACAAAGCATCGAACTCCATGGGCTGCATTGACGGCAAAAGTGCCCGCATTCGATGATGATGTCTGGGAGCTTTACGATACAACCAAAGACTGGAGTCAGTCGAAAGACCTGTCAAAAGAGATGCCAGAGAAGCTACACAAGCTTCAGCGACTCTGGTTGATCGAGGCAACTCGCTACAAGGTACTTCCACTAGACGACCGAATGATTGAGAAGTTTAATCCGGACACTGCTGGCCGTCCAGTGCTGATTAAGGGTAATAGCCAGATCCTATTCGGGAGCATGGGTCGCCTGTCGGAAAACTGCGTGCTGAACATCAAGAATAAGTCACACTCGGTCACCGCCGAAATCGTGGTACCAGAAAATGGTGCTGAGGGCGTGATCATTTCTCAGGGTGCAAACATTGGTGGCTGGAGCCTTTACGCCAAGGATGGCAAGTTGAAGTACTGCTACAACTGGGGCGGATTTAAACACTTCTATGTCGAGGCGACTACACCGATTCCCGCAGGTGAGCATCAAGTACGGATGGAGTTTGCCTATGCTGGCGGCGGATTGGGGAAGGGCGGCAAGGTGACCCTTTACACCGACGGTCAAAAAGTCGGTGAGGGAGAAGTTGCTGCCACGCTTGCCAGTGTCTTCTCTGCCGACGACGGCTGTGACGTGGGTGAAGATTCCGGTGCTCCCGTTTCGGAAGACTACGGCTCGCGCGGCAATGCCTTTAACGGTCGAGTCAAGGGCGTTCAGCTTGCGATCGCTGAGGATGCCGAAAGCTCAGATCACCTAGTCGATCCTGCTTTGGCTATGCAGCTTGCAATGGCGCGGCAGTAGGCAAATTTCCAAAATCTGCACTGCTCGTTGCGCAGGCGGTGCAGATTTTGAGATTTTCAATTTAATTTTGCTTAGCTATTTACCTAATCCTATGTAATACCAATTCACAAAAGTGTTGCCACACTTTTGTGAATTAAAAACCAAATCCAGTAAGGGTTTTAAAAACACCAAATGGCGTAGCCATTTGGTGTTTTGGTATATCAAAGATATTTTTGCTAAGATTAATAGCTGTGTTTCCTGAGTTGTAAAATTTTCTTCTCATCTTCGTATTAAAAGCTCCAGCCTGCTTATTGTCAGAAAGGAGTCTTGGAGATTCATAAGCCAACACAAATCTTTAATAGTCATTAGCAACTCCTAAGGAGAATCAAATATGAAATCCTCAAAACAACCTAGAAATTTCAAAACCTACTTCCTCTCAATGCTGCTATTTTCGGCGACAGTTTTGCTGGCGAACGCAGGGTATGCTCAAACTTCAACTACTAAATCACCAACTAGTCAGTCTAAGCCTGCCACTTCCCCTCAGTCTAAAACTTCCTCAGAGAAACTGGAACTCATGTTTGTGCAGATTTCGGATGACATAAAGGTAGACACTGCAAAGAAAACGATTCGATTGGTCAACGTGGGTTCGCAAACTCTGTACTTTTCCGATCGCCCCGATCGGGTTGCGGGAAATATCCCCATGAATGTCTATCTTGAAAGCTGGAAAGCGGGATCAAATCCCGACAGCTTTGCCGCCGATCCTCCCAATGCAACTCTCTCCATCAACGAGCCAGGACAAAAGAAGAACACCCTTGTGGTCGTAGAGATTAGTAAGCCAGTGGTTGCAGGTAAAGATCTAATTTATACCTACAAACTCATCGATGGAACTATGCCCAAGAACGGTGGTAAAACAACGATATTCATTGATTGGGTCGGTGTCGGCGGTGGTGTTGGACCTGGCTATCATGGCGTTGGTGTCGGTACCCGTGGGGTAGGTGTTTACGGTGGTTACGGCGGTCCAGCACGCTAATTGCCCAACCTAGTAGGATCGATGGCTTGAGGATTGTTTTTACCTGATTTTTATTTTTTTATTAAAAATCATAGTTTAGGTGCTTTTTAGTCGATTCCTGTCACACTAAATCGGCTAAATTCCCATTTCCTCTGAGTTGAGCAATTACAGGAAATTCACTAGTCACCTTGAAAAGATTAATTTCAGATAAACATGAAACATTTAAATATCCTGTTCATTTTCACCGACCAGCAAGCCTACTTCAAGAAATGGCCGACTGGTTTCTCGCTTCCCGGCATCGAAAGGCTTCAAGAAACAGGAGTGAACTTCCATAAACACTACTGTCCTGCCACACAATGTACTTCTTCTAGGTCTGTGCTCATGACAGGGCTCCAAACAGCCAACACTGGAATGTATGAGAATCTGGATCTTCCATGGGTTACAGACCTATCGACCGACATCCCGACGATCGGTCATATGCTCAGGAAAGCTGACTACTACACCGCATACAAAGGCAAATGGCACCTGACTCGTTCGTTTGATCAGGAACAGCCCACTGGCTTCCTGACTCCCGAAATGGAAAAGTATGGCTTTGCCGACTACAATTCACCAGGCGACCTCGTTGGGCATCAGCTAGGCGGGTATGAATTCGACGGACTGATCGCCCAAAGCGCTATTACTTGGCTGCGGAGACGTGGCCGTCCTTTGACCGACGATGGCAAGCCATGGGCGTTGACTGTAAGCTTAGTCAATCCGCACGACGTGATGTATTTCAATACGGATGCCCCTGGCGAGAACACTCAGGATAACGGGCGCCTAATGGCAAAGGCTGTCCGTGCCCCAGATCACGAGTTCTATAAGAAGGAATGGGATATCGAGGTGCCGGTGAGCCTGAAGCAGTCTCTCACCGAGCCCGGACGTCCGGGTACCCATCTCGAATATGTGAAAGCTTGGGATTACTACCTCGGGCAGATTCGCCCCGATGCCGAGCGGTGGCTGCGGCTTAATAATTTTTATCTGAATAGCATTCGCGGAGTTGATCTGCAAATTCTGTCCATCCTCAAGGAGCTAGACGATCTGAGACTAAGCGATCGCACGATCATAGTCTTTACTTCGGATCATGGCGAAATGGGCGGCGCTCACGGCGGAATGCGCGGCAAAGGTCCAACGCCCTATGAAGAGTGCATCCACTTGCCATTGATGATCGTGCATCCGGATGTAAAAGGCGGTCAGAACTGTGAAGCTCTGACAAGCCATATAGATATTGCTCCGACGCTTCTCTCAATGGCGGGGGCTAGTGTTGGACAGGTTTCCGAATTCGCCGGTCGAGATCTGCCCGGCAAGGATATGACAAAACTGCTCGCAAACCCATCTGCGGCGAAGACGAATGACCTCCGTGACGGGGCACTATTTACATACAGTGGGCTTGCGATGGTCGACAGCGATCCTTTGGCAAACTCGGCGAAGCTCATGGAGGGAGGGATGGAATTTTCTGAAGCTCTCAAGGGCGGCGGCAAGCCGAACCTAACAAAGCGAGGAAGTTTAAGAACCATTGTCGATGGTAGGTACAAATTCACGCGCTATTTTGCTCCCTTGCAGCACAATACCCCGAAGTCGATCGAAGACCTATACAAGTACAATGATGTCGAACTATTCGATCTCCAGAATGACCCTAATGAAATGCAGAATCTAGCCATGACACAGGGCGAGAACATGGAACTTGTGACAACGATGAACGCCAAACTCAACGCCCTGATCGAGGATGAGATCGGTCAGGACAACGGTCGCGAACTGCCCAATCTGGAGGGTGTCTCCTGGGAGCTTCGCACCAGTGGAAACGCGGCCATTCTGGATTAGAACGATCCCCATTGCCCCGTTTGCCCCTAATAACACAATACGGTTCAGCATTAGAAGAATTAAATCCAATTTTTCTAATGCTGAAAGACTTATTCTTAGGCTTATCTATTGAGAATAATGTCAATTAACGACCTTAATTGAAAGCAATTCTCATTATGACTTTTGATTTGCTTAGTCCATCAAATTTTGAACGAGGGTATAGGCTTTTTAAGGGCATCTATTGCGACTATTCTCAATAGCTCATATCAGATCAAGCCAAATTTTTCATAATGAGAATTGCTGCTTAATTGAACCTTATTGGGATATAACAATGAACAAGAACGAACCGCCCCAAATACTCCGTATTGAGCCACGCTGGCCAGTTTTCCTCACGATCCTCGTGGTATTTGGCTTGACGGCAGAGTTACCCGTTCGCGTTAGATTGTTCCCTCAGTGGTTTGTTTTCATCATTGCAATCGCCGCGCTAACAGCGATCGCTGCTGTCCCGATTTCTGGTGCGGCAAAGCGGTGGCGAAGGATTGAGCACATAGTTATGCTGGTTATAGTTGCGATTTTAGGGAGTGCTACTACCATGAGCGTGGCATCTCTGATCCGTGAAATGGTCACTCCGTCGAGGGATCTTGACGGACTTCTGTTGCTTTCTTCAAGCGTGGGAATGTGGGTCTCCAACGTTCTTACCTTCTCCCTGCTGTTCTGGCAGATCGATCGCGGCGGGTCTGAAGCTCGAATGAATGACATAGGCAAGAGACCAGATTTTCTATTTCCCCAAACTGGCGCCCCTGATGAGGCTCCACTTGACTGGCGACCCACATTTGTTGACTACCTGTTTCTATCATATACAACGGCAACCGCTTTCAGTCCTACTGATACATTGCCGATGACATCTCGAGCCAAGCTAATGATGATGGTTGAGAGTTCGATTGCCCTCACGACTTTCGCGGTAGTAGCCGCGCGCGCAATCAATATTCTCGGCAGTTAGACTGAAGCATCGTTTTTCTTGCGCTGAAAAAATGACAATATCGATTCAAGTTATGGAAGAATCAGGATTGCCGCTACTCTCTCCGAGAAATCATTTAAGAATTGTCTAGATCCCCCCAGCCCCCCTTAAAAAGGGGGATTGAGGGGGAACTCTTAGGGCTTTTGAACGCAAAAAGTAATCCTTAAATGGTTTCTGAATTGGAATAACAATAACTCATGACAAATCCTTTCAATCCGCTAATCTGGACAATCAGTAACTAAAAATGGCGAATCATTCTTCCCCTTCGAGTCAGCGATCGCAACGCGGAACATTAAAGCAATTCCTACCAATTTTGGGATGGTTGCCTCAATATTCTCGTCAATGGTGGCAAGCAGACATTGTCGCTGGTTTAACTACTGCTGCTGTAGTAATTCCTCAATCGATGGCATATGCTGCGATCGCTGGGCTACCAGTGGAGGTGGGTCTATACACCTCGCTAGTGCCGATGCTAATCTATGCTGTCTTGGGGACTTCTCGCCCCTTGAGTGTCAGTACAACCTCAACGATCGCTATCCTCACAGCTTCCTCTCTGTCACTACTTCCCAATGCCCAGCCCGCAGAATTATTAGGCAGCGCATCCGCACTAACATTGATGGTGGGAGGATTTCTTCTGGTGGGAGGCATTTTGCGTTTGGGCTTTCTGGCTAATTTTATCTCTCTACCAGTACTAACTGGCTTCAAGGCGGGGATTGGGTTGGTCATTCTTGTCAGTCAATTACCCAAGATTCTAGGAATTGCAGGTGGTTCTGGTTTCTTTGCCACTCTCACTGCCGTTGCCACAGGCATACCAAACACTCACCCGATGACATTTGCCGTGGGACTAGGCACGATCGCAATTCTGTTAGTAATACCCCGCTTTCTGCCCAAAATACCCGCACCAGTCATTGCCGTGATTTTGGCGATCGCCATATCTGCTATCTTCCAACTGCAAGCTCAAGGCGTGAAGTTAGTAGGAAGTATCCCCCCCGGATTCCCTGCATTTGCCTTACCAAATCTCCGAGAGAGCCTTCCCCTTTGGCCCCATGCCCTAGGAATTGCACTCATGGCAGTGACCGAATCCATCTCCGCTGGACGCGCCTTTACTCAACGTGGAGAACAATCGCCCAAAGCTAATCAGGAACTCCGAGCCTTAGGCATAGCAAATCTAGTTGGCGGTCTTTTTCAATCTATGCCATCTGGAGGTGGAACTTCTCAAACTGCCGTTAACGATCAAGCTAGAGCCAAATCCCAAATGGCGGAGATCGTAACTGCGATCGTCGTCGCTTTGACGCTTTTATTTCTGTCTCCTTGGCTTAGTCTGATGCCTCAATCCACCTTGGGCTCTCTTGTCCTAGTGGCAGCCGCAGGACTGGTGAATATTAAAGGCTTCCGAGATATCGCCAAGATCCATAAGCCTGAATTGGCATGGGCAATCGTCGCTCTAGTCGGTGTAGTAGTATTGGGAACTCTACAAGGAATTTTGGTTGCGATCGTGGTCTCGCTGATGACGCTGATGTACCAATCCAATCATCCGCTTCTATACCAACTGGGACGAAAGGCGGGAACTAATATATTTCGCCCTATCGGCGATCATCCAGATGATGAAACTTTCCCCGAACTATTGATACTCAGGACGGAAGGGAGAATGACTTTTGCCAGCGCTCCTCAAGTTGCCAGCCAAATGAAATCCCTACGTTCAGAATCATCGCATCGGATCGTTTTGATCGATTTAGGTGCTGTTCCTGATATTGAATACACAGCTTTACAAATGTTGATTAATGCTGAAGAAAAAATGCGCCAGCAAGATGGTGTAATACTCTGGTTATGCCACTTAAATCCACAAGTTCTTAAAGCAATCCGACGATCTTCTTTGGGCAAAACCTTAGGAGATGAACGTCTATTTTTTAATGTTGCACAAGCAGTTGAAAAATTTGAACGGATGAGGGAAGACAGCTTCCCATTTTAAATTGTTTTTAATTTTATTTCCAGAGAAAGACATGAAGCAAGAAGAGTCATTGCCCCGTATACGTCCGAAAGCTCCGAAAGCGGCTGCGATCGCTGGCATAATATTTTCAGTTTTGCTGATAATTAGTCTATCGCTCCTTTTGTTTTCCGTGCCCACAAATCCCCGCGAGGGTAATGACTGGCTTTTCGCAAGCAAAAACTCCATCTTACTAGCGCTAAACTTGATTCCCTTCTCCGGAATTGCTTTCCTATGGTTCATTGGTGTAATGCGTGATTATTTAGGTGAGTATGAAGACAAGTTTTTTTCCACTGTCTTTCTAGGTAGCGGACTGTTATTCCTTGCCATGCTGTTCGTCTTTGCCGGAATGACGGGAAGCGTCATTTTTCTGTACTTATCTCTATCTTTATCTAACCTTCCGTTAGCAACTGGTTTGTTCGATTTTGGATTTACTACTGGACGCGAGATTATTAATACCTACGCCTTCAAAATGGCGGGGGTCTTTATGATTTCTTCCTCCACTCTCTTTATCCGTTCGCGGGTAATTCCTCGGTGGATGGCTTTGCTGGGTTATGCATTGGCGGCGCTTATGTTGATCAGAATTAGTCATCTAGATCGGTTGGCTTGGCCTTCCTTGGGTTTTCCAATTTGGGTACTACTGATTAGCATACATATCTTGATGGATAACTTCCGCAAGAAGCCGGAGTCTGATCAATGATGCGGAAAGATGCGGGATAAGTCTCATGGTCTCCCCAGCCTTAATCTCCAATCGTCGCAATTCTAGTGGATGCTTCTTTAGTGAGCATTTACATACCTCTTTGCATTGAAATTTTGCGATGATACTGCATCTGCTGTGGAATTTTAATTATTATTTCCTTATCAATGTAAAAAAAAAATGAAATCATTATTAAGTCATTGAATTCAGAAAAAAAATTTTTTTTCTGAATTCAATGATATTTTTAGAGTGTATTGCAGAAGTTTACGTTGCTAGGTGATGGACATTATGTCTGCTTTAACTGTTTGGAAATTTAATACCCCTGAAGGCGCTGAACTTGCATTGGTTAAGTTAGCCAAACTACAAAAAGAACGCCTAATCGAAGTTCAGGATGCGGCTACGGTTTCTTGGCAATTGGGGAAAAAGAAGCCTAGAACTAAGCAGGCTGTTGATTTAGTTGGCGGTGGAACCCTAGATGGTGCTTTTTGGGGTTTGCTGTTTGGTCTTATCTTTTTCATGCCATTAATTGGTATGGCTCTTGGTGCGGCAATGGGAGCTTTAAACGGCTCTTTGGCTGATTACGGCATTGACGACAACTTCATTAAGAGCATCCAAGACCAAGTTAGCGAAGGAACTTCGGCACTTTTTCTGCTCACGGGTAATGTGACGTTAGATAAAGTAGAAGAAGCTTTTAAGGGAGAAACCGCTGAACTGATTCGCTCCAATTTGACCCATGAACAAGAGTCTCAATTGCGTGAAAACTTTAGCGGTCACTCCTAGTAACGCTGCGCGGAAGTGAAAAGTCAAAAAACCAAGCGATTCGCATTTCCAAGGTGCGATAAAAAATCATATTTACCAAATATACGTTTGAGAGTGATGTGAAACATTTCTGGACAATCTTTTTGCTGATTTTGTTCATATTTATGGATAGCCGAGAGGTTTTAGCTAAGAGTGATACGATCTCTCAACAGTTGAAACAATCTTCCAAGCTTGAGCGCTTTGTGGCGAGTTCTCAACGGTGCCCCGAGGGCATGGTTGCCATTACTGGCGGAACCTTTCGCATCGGAGCCGATGACCACTACCCCGAAGAGAAATCCATCGAAGATGTCACTGTTGATGGCTTCTGCATGGACAAGTATGAAATTACCAATGCCCAGTTTGCCCAGTTTGTGAAGGAGACTGGCTATGTCACGATCGCCGAACGCCCAATACCCAAAGAACAATTCCCTAATTTATCCGATGCAGAGCGATCTCCGGGTTCCCTGACATTTGAGCCTCCAGCCGAAGGAACTAAGGTTCCGGCACCCTATATGAGCTGGTGGCACTGGACGCAGGGTGCAAATTGGCAACAGCCAGAAGGCCCCAGCAGCAGTCTCAAAGGGAGAGAAAACTATCCAGTCGTCCATATCGCCTATAAAGACGCCCAAGCATACGCCGCATGGGCGGGTAAGTCTCTCCCTACCGAAGCGCAGTGGGAATTTGCCGCTCGAGGCAAGTTGAAAGATGCGATCTTCAGTTGGGGAAACACCTATTCCCCCAAGAAAGCCAACACCTGGCAGGGAGAGTTTCCGATCGCGAACACCAAGGAAGACGGATATATTGGTACCGCTCCGGTGGGAACCTTCCCGCCGAACGGTTATGGGTTGTACGACATGACTGGCAATGTTTGGGAATGGACGGTGGATTGGTATATTCCCGGACACCAAGTCATGGAACACCAAGTCAATCCCGTTGTGTCTAAACCCGAACAAAGCTTCGATCCTCGCGAACCCGATGTCCCCAAACACGTAGTTAAGGGAGGATCGTTTTTGTGCGCTCGCAACTATTGCAGCCGATACCGACCGGCGGCAAGGGAGGCACTGGAACCAGAGACAGGCATGGCTCATATCGGGTTCCGTCTCGTAGCAAATCCCAACAATTCCCTATTGAAGCAATCCTGAATTCAATAGAAATCTATATAAAACGGCAATGAATTTTACCGGAGTAATTTGTAAAAATGAGAAATCGAAACTTATTGAAGCGATTAGCAACCATGCTTCTAGGGATAAGCCTAATAGGCATTTTCGTGTTTGCTTTGGTAGGGAAACTCCCTCAAACAAAGGCTGCCTCAAATCCCTCGCCAGATATGGCTATAGCTGCGGATGTAGTTGCGCAAGCTGAGAAGCCAACTGAGAAGCCGAAAGAGCCTCCTAGCAAGGGATCTACTGAAAAACCGAACATCCTGTTCATCATGGGCGATGACATCGGTTGGATGCAGGTTGGCGCCTATCAGAACGGACTGAGCTATAACAACACCACGCCCAACATCGACCGCATCGCCAACGAAGGCGCCAAGCTCATGACCTACTACGCCGAGCAAAGCTGCACGGCGGGGCGCAACGCCTTCTTTACCGGCATGACACCGCTGCGCACCGGCATGATCCCGCCGCAACTGCCCGGCAGCCCGTCCTACCTCAGACCCGGCACCCCGGCGATGGCAAAGTTCCTACTGGATCAGGGTTACACTACCGGTGAATTCGGCAAGAACCACCTTGGTGACCACACCGATGCACTGCCTACCGCGCATGGCTTCCAAGAGTTCTGGGGCTACCTCTATCACCTTGATGCGATGCAGCAGGTGTCCTTCCCCGACATCAACAAGAGCCCACTGAAGCAAGGCTTTGCCCCGCCATGCAAGAACACACCGATTCCGGGCGTTCCCGAGGTTCCCGGCTCCGTGGATCCGAAGACCACGACTTGCTTAACGCCGCCGCGCCCGATGCTCGCGTGTAAGTCCTCCGATGGCACGTCGAAGAACCAGATCTGCAAGGATGAAGGCCCGCTGACACTCAAACGCTCGGAAACCGTGGATGAGGAAATCTCCGCCAAGGTGGTTGACTTCCTCGACCGTAACGATCCCAAAAATACCAAGAAACCCTTCTTCGCTTGGTATAACCCAGCACGCATGCACGTCACTACTGTGCTGCCACCAAAATACCTAGCGATGCTTGGTGAAGAAGGCGGCAAGGACTGGGGCATCCAGGAAGTCGGCATGAAGCAGATGGACGACAACATCGGCGTCGTGATGAAGAAGCTGGAGGAGATGGGCCAACTCGACAACACGATCATCGCCTTCACCACCGATAATGGCACGCAGACCCAGAGCTTCCCGGACGGCGGCATCACGCCGTTTAAAGCCACCAAGCTGACCACCTGGGAAGGCGGCATGCGCGTGCCCATGGTCGTGCGCTGGCCCGGGCACATCAAACCCGGCACGGTTTTAGACGATATCTTCGCATCCTATGATTGGTTGCCTACGTTGGTGGAAGTCGCTGGTGGAGCCAAGGGTAACGACCTCAACAAGCAGATCATGTCGGGCAATTACCCAGGCATCGTTAAGACCAAGCTTCAGGGCGTCAATCAGCTCGACTACTTGACTGGCAAATCGGAAAAATCCGCGCGCGATACCTTCCTGTACTACACCGGAGCGACTCCATCGGCGGTGCGGTACAAGAACTGGAAGCTTTACTTCTCGATGGTGGGCTCGACCCCCGCATCCTCGTTTGACGGCGTGCAGAAGCTGGGCTGGGCGCAGGTCCAGAACATCAGGCGCGATCCCTTCGAGCAGGCGGTCGGCGCGGAGCAAAAGTCCTTGCTAAGCTGGGGTGGCGCGATCGCATCGCCCAGCACCGCTTACCTCTACAACTGGAACATGCTACCCATTGGACAGCAATTGTGGTTGAAGGAACTCGAATCCTTCGTAGAGTTCCCGCCTCTACAGGCTCCTGAAACCTACAACCTCGACCAGGTGCTTGCACAAGTCAAGGCGATGAACGACAAGCATCCGGGCCAGTAGCAGGATACAAGCTTAATGTCACGAAGCAGGCGCACCGCGCTGGAGTGCCTGCTTTCATTTTTTAGAAATGTTTAGTAATCCATCGCATGGAGAATCCATCATCATGTTTAACCTCGATCCCGAAACTCGTCGGGAATTACACCAGAGCTATAAAGCCGCGATCTCGATCGGCATCCTCATGATCGTTCTGGGGGTAATCGCGATCTTCTATCCGTTTTTTGCCACGATTGTCACGTTCAACATCATTGGCTTTGTGCTTATGCTGTTTGGAACTTTACAACTTTTCTATGGATTCCAAACCCGCAACGCTAAAGTGGGGCAGTTTGTACTCAATATCCTAGTCGGTCTTTTTTACTTAGCAGTTGGTTTTTGGATATTGAGACATCCTGTTTTTGCTATGGTAGACCTGACTCTAATCGTCGGGATTCTATTCTTTATCGAAGGTACGATTCAAGTGATCAATGCCTTAGAAATCCATCCCTCTAAAAACCGGATTTGGATGTTGGTCAGTGGCATCATCAGCATTATTCTAGGAATTTTGCTCTGGAGTAACTGGCCGTTAGACTCTCTGTATATGCTTGGGTTGCTGACAGGCATCAACCTTGTAACCACAGGTGTTGGCATCATGATTGTTCTCAGGGCAGCAAAGAAATCCATTGGTGCAGCGGACGATCTCAATCGAATCGACGAAACATAAATTCATTATTGGGTAGTCCTGCGATCTCAAAGTTCTGTTAACCCCAAATACCAGCGTTGGTTTAAACTAGCTAGTGCAAACCAACGCCTCTTTTTTTCATTAGACAATTAGAACGCTCTCAGCGATCGCTATAAAATTCTCAATATCACTCCAAGGAGGTTGATTCTCATGAAGATAAATTACCTGACTGCATCTCTAGCATCAGCAACGCTAACTCTCGGTCTTTTGGCTAGCAGTCCATTTAAAAAACCCACTGATAAAGGGGCTACGATTTCTCTACCTCCAGCGAATGCAGAACCAGTCAAAGAGGAGAAACTCGAACTTCTATTTGTCCAAAATTCTGTCTCTGGCACCTTTGATGGCAAGACTCTGACCTTAAATGGCATTGGTCCGACGATTTTCTTCACTGACCGACCTAAACGAGTTGCTGGACAAGTTCATACCAAAGAATTTGTCAGCAATTGGTTCACAAAAGGCGCTGACAATAGTAGCTTCGAAGTCGATCCTCCCAACGCGACGCTGTCAATCTTTGGCAAAGACAAAGTTAACAGTGCAGTCATTGAACTCCGCAACCCCAAGTTAGTAAAGAATACACTGACCTACAATGTCAAGATTCTCAAGGGAGACTTGCCGAAATCCTTCCAAGAGTCTTCTTTGTTTATTGACATTTATGGTCGTTGGGCTGCCTTTGGTGCCGGAGTGGCGCTGTCTCGCCGTAATAGCTATTACTATAATCCACCCGCTGCTTACTATCCAGCACCATATTATTCAGCGCCATACCCCTACTACTAAACTCAACCAAGTGAAATGGCAATCAAATCACTCAAAAATGAAGCTTGGAGTCAAAACATGATGAAGTTCACCAGCAAAACCCTTTTCATTTTTCTGTCAATGTTTTTGCTGGTGTTATTCTTGGGCGGCTATGTCAACTTCGGCAAGGCATCGGCTCAGTCCGCCGATCCGCTTCCTTCTTGGAATCAGGGGGCTGCCAAGAAAGCCATCATCGAGTTTGTCCGGGAGACCACTAGCCAATCTAGCCCAAAATTTGTTCCTTCCACCGAGCGCATCGCCACCTTCGACCAGGATGGTACTTTGTGGGTTGAGCATCCTATCTACACGCAGGTGATGTACATCCTCGAGAGCGTGCCAGTGCTGGTGAGGGCGAAGCCCGAACTGGCTAATGTCGCCCCATACTCGACGGTGCTGGATATCCTCAAAGGCGACCGTGCCGCTGTTGCCAAGCTAACGATGCCCGACCTCGAGAAGCTAGCCGGCGCAACCCTCACCGGCATGTCGGTGGACGAGTTCAACACCGAAGTGAAAAAATGGCTCGCAATGGCTAAACACCCTCGCTGGAAGCGTCCCTACACCGAACTTACCTACCTGCCGATGCAGGAATTGCTGAAATACCTTCGCGCCAATGGCTACAAGACCTACATCGCCACCGGCGGCGGACAGGATTTCGTGCGCGTGTACTCCGAGCGCGTGTACGGCATCCCGCCTGAACAGGTAGTCGGCACTGTTGGCGGCACTAAGTTTGGCTACGACAAGGGCGGCAAGCCTTTCTTGACCAAGGAACCCAAGCTTTTACTCAACGACAACAATGCTGGCAAACCCGAGGCCATCCACCTGATGATCGGTCGCCGTCCTTATGCCGCTTTTGGAAACTCCACAGGCGATCGCCAGATGTTGGAATACACAAAAGCAGGAGAGGGAGCGAGGCTATCGATGCTGGTGCTGCATGACGACGCGAAGCGCGAGTATGCCTATGGAACGGCTGCGGGACTGCCCGACACCAAGATCGGCACGTTTACTCAAGCACTCTACGACGAGGCGAAGAAGGATGGCTGGATCGTGATCAGCATGAAGGACGACTGGAAACATATCTTCGCATTCGATCGATAACGCCGGAGTGTCAGGACGCAACTAGCAACTAGAGTTTCAGGTTGCCAATCTCTAATTTACACCCACTCACTTTCTGAGGACATTATGACTGACATTACTCTCAAACCTCTAAAGGTTCTTGTTGCAGTTGAAGCATCCGAATCTAGCCGCAAGACACTTGAAAAGACTTTCCGACTGGTCAATCTCTCGCAGACAGAGTTTTTGATATTTTCGGTTGAAGAATCGATAGTGATTCCCGCTATATCGGCTGTACCGGGAGTCTTGGGTGGAGACATGGTGTTTTCCATGCAGCAGGAAGCCGAAATGCTGAGACTAGAACAGGAACGAACTCTAGCCGCACTGAATTGGGCAGAGAGGGCTTGCAAGCAGGCTGGGGTTCAATATACCATTCGTTCTGAATCTGGAGATCCCAAGCATCTGATTTGCGATGTAGCAAAGCAAGAAGCTGTAGATCTGATTGTTGTTGGATCTGAAGTACATGGCTTTTTAGACCGTTTGATAACTGGCAGCGTGAGCGATTTTGTGGTCAAACACGCCTGTTGCTCGATAATGGTTGTGCATTAAGAAACACATCCCATAAACTATCCAAATCAACCCCAAAACTGTTAAGGAATGCTTAGCCCAACATTTTTGGGGTTTATCATTTTATGCAGGTCTCTAAATTTGCGATCTCTAGCAATTCTGGCTTATCCCAAGTCACAAAAGTGTGTCTACACTTTTGTGACTTGGGATAAGCCAGTAAGAGTTTTAAAGCACAAGATGACCACGCCATTTTGTGCTTTTGTATTAACTATTGCTATGATGTTTCATCTAAATTGATAATCAAATAATTCCATGGATCCTTCATTCTTAAGAAACTTTGCTATTACACTGTTTGCCCTCTTAAATCCCGCAGGGATGCTACCATTTTTTATCAGCTATACGGCTCGCGAACGGCGAGGCGTACAACGCTGGGTGGCTATTTTTGTGTCTCTCACCGTGTTAGGGCTGCTGCTGTTTTTTATGTTCACAGGTGCATCCATCCTCAATTTTTTTGGTGTTAGTCTTGATTCATTTCGGGTAGCAGGTGGCATCTTACTACTGATCATTGGGATCAACATCGTGAACGGGACAGGAGTTGACGCAAAGCAAGTAGCCGCTGAGAAGGAAACCGAGGGTAATTTAGCTCAAGCTAAATCTATCTATCGCCAAATTGTGATTCCTATGGCAATGCCTTTGTTGGTGGGACCAGGTGTGATTGCCAACGTTATACTTTATGCCAGTGAAGCGGAAGCCAAACCAGGAAGTGGACTGTATCTTGGCTTGATTGGAATGACTATTTTAGTGACTTTTTTGGTCTTAATTATCCTCATGTCTGGTAAATGGTTGCAAACCCTTATAGGAGATACTGGATTGAGCATTATCCAGCGCATTTTAGGACTCTTTGTCGCAGCGATCGGGGTTCAATTTATGGTTACGGGAATAAGCAACATTATTGTTAATAATATTGCGCCAGCAGTTTTGAAGCTCAAATAATCAAGAAATATATACGCTCCACTTGAAGCGATCGGAAAATCATGATAATTTAACAAAATATTAAAAAAGTTTGAGAAAATCAGAGATTTTTTCGTATGTTAATCGATCGGGTTTCCATAAGTGATTCGCCAAACGAATTTCCTGAGTCTCAGACTTCCTTCTTTCCGCAATTGCAATGCACTTCAGTGACTACCGCGCGGTCTAAATCTTCAGTAATTTTAAAGCTTTCAGATGCGGAAGCTATTAGTCCAAAAAGTTTAAAGCCATCTGTTCGATCGCCTAAATTTACCCCTGCAAATTGGTGGCGATCGCTCCTTTGGGGAGCGGCATCGGCGCTTCTTGCAGTGATGCCAGTGCAGGCGGCAGAACAAATTGTTTTTGCCTATGGGCAACTAGAGTTTTACCTTCCCATATCCTCCCTAGAGAATTTTGCCAAGAATGGAACGGTTGACAGGGATTTAGAGTTTTATTTCCGCTTTCTCAGTAAAGAGGATCTAGGAGTGGCTCGCAAAGTCCTCAATGCTTCCACTCAGGAAAAGCCATTGCCAGTATCCCAAATCTTATATTCATTCATTGGTGAGGCATCACTACGGTCGATAGGCGAGTTGATCCAGACTGGGTATAATCAGAATGGATTTTACGCCATACGAGCAGCATCGATCCGAGCCGCCGCAGATCCAGAAGGCTTATCCTTAATCGGGTTTTTACGCCACTTTCCAACCCCAAATATTCGCATCAATTTGCCGCTGATTCTCAATGTGGTCGATCGCGTATCTAAAGGTATTGATACCTCTAACAAGGTGGTGCAGACGATCCAGTCCCGTTCTCAAGCTGCGGCTGCGGCAGAAGGACTCATCGACTTTAAGAATCTGCCACCTCTTCCTGAGAAAGGGCCCTACCCTTTTGAAAAACAAACATTGATGCTTCAGGATAGCCGTCGAGACAGACCAATCCCGACAGACCTGTATGTTCCAAATTTTCAAGGCAATATACCAGCTTCCATTCCCGTAGCAGTTTGGTCTCACGGATTGGGCGAAACCCGCGAATCCTATCTTCCTTTCCAAGAGCATTTGGCAGCTAACGGGTTTGTCGTTATTTCCCCAGAACATATTGGCAGTGACAAAGATCAGCAAGAACGCCTTCTGAAAGGTAAAGCCCGAGATATTTCCAGAGTCAGTGAGTATTACGATCGCCCCCAAGATGTAAGTTTTGTACTGGACATCCTCGAGCAGAAAAACCAAGCAGAATTTGGCGGCCGTCTCAATCTTAAAAATGTGGGGGCATATGGTCACTCCTTTGGCGGTTACACCGTCCTAGTTATAGGTGGGGCAACGGTTGATTTTAAGAGATTACGTCAAGAATGCGAAAAGGATTTCCTTCTCAGATTACTGGATGTGTCTCTGTTATTAGAATGTCAGGCTTTGGAGTTGGAGTCATCTCCGAAGGCAGTGGAGTTATTAACCAGCGGGCAGTTAAGGGATCCCAGGGTCAAGTTTGTAATGGCGATCAGTCCTGTGACTACGATTCTAAGCAGAGCTGGGTTGAGCCAAATTCAGTTACCTGTCGTCCTGTTCGGCGGGGGAGCCGATCCAATTGCGCCGCTGATTCTAGAACAATTAGGAACATTCACTGCGCTCACAACTCCTGACAAATATTTACTAGTCTCTAATGACGCTTCTCATACCGTACAAATTACGGAACTGATCGATCGGTTTATTCTGCCAAAGTACACAAAGGCTGAGTTGGATGAAAATGTGGATATCCTTCTCAAAAATGTTCGGGGGCTTGGGCTGGCGTTTATGCAGGTATATGTAGCAGGGCGATCGGAATACCGTCCCTACCTGACAGCCTCCTATGTTCAGTCTTTGGAAATCCCTCCTGCTAATTTTAGTCTCCTGCGGTCATTTCCATCTGAGCTGTTAAGCCAGTTATTGGGTAAGGAGTTATCGAAACCATGAAGAATAGCTTGATTAATCAAGATCCCGCCTTGGGTTTTATAACTGTCGCTGTAATCCCAAGAATTGATTGGCGGCGCTAAGCGCCGCCAATCAATTCTTGGGTTTTGATTTTTCCTAAGCTAAGTAATTTTAGCTATAGATTAAGATTAAATTTGTTAAAACTTTTCAAAAGTTTTCTTTCTCCTACCACTAATTAGAAAAAATCATGGTTCATCAGCAAATTGACCTCAGCCAAATAAGTTCCGAAGAAGCTCTTCTCACACCTACTTATGCTTCTCGCTCTCTCAACTCATCTGTTGCCAAATACGAAATTCCCGAAGGGGAAATACCTCCCCAAGTTGCCTACAATCTCATCCGCGACGAACTCGCCCTTGATGGCAATTCTCGACTCAACTTGGCAACCTTCGTCACTACTTGGATGGAGCCGGAAGCAAGGCAACTGATGACAGAAACATTCGATAAAAACATGATCGATAAAGACGAATATCCCCAGACTGCCGAAATTGAATTACGCTGTATCAATATACTATCGCGGCTGTGGAACGCTCTCCCAACTGAATCAGCAACAGGATGCTCTACTACTGGTTCTAGCGAAGCGGCGATGTTAGGAGGGATGGCGCTAAAATGGAAGTGGCGAAAGCGCAGACAGTCACAGGGCAAACCCGCCGACAAACCAAATTTAGTAATGGGCATTAACGTGCAGGTGTGTTGGGAAAAGTTCTGCCGCTATTGGGAAGTCGAACCGCGCTTTGTCCCTGTGGAGGGCGACCGCTTTCATCTCAGCGCCGAGGAGGCAGTCAAACTCATCGATGAGAATACTATTGGTGTCATTGCGATTATGGGCAGTACCTTTGATGGCAGTTATGAGCCTGTCAAGGACATTAACGATGCTCTCGAAAAGCTCAATACTGAAACATGCTGGGAAGTTCCTCTGCATGTCGATGGTGCGAGTGGGGGATTTATTGCGCCTTTTCTCGATCCCCAATTGGAATGGGATTTTCGTCTTAAATGGGTGAAATCGATCAATACATCTGGTCATAAATATGGGCTAGTCTATCCGGGAGTGGGCTGGATTATTTGGCGCGATCGCAATGAATTGCCAGAGGAACTTATTTTCCATTGCAATTATTTAGGGGGTGATTTACCTAACTTTGCGCTCAACTTTTCTCGTCCGGGCAATCAAGTAGTAGCCCAATATTACAATTTTATTCGTTTAGGTCGGGAAGGCTATCGTCAGATTCATCAAGCTTGTCGAGATACAGCCATGTATCTATCTGGGGAAATTGCCCAAATGGGGCCATTTGAACTGATTACGAACGGCAGCGATATTCCAGTTTTTGCATGGAAATTAAAAGATGCAGTTACCGCTAAGACAAATTTTAGCCTATTCGATCTGGCAGATAAATTGCGTGAACGGGGTTGGCTCGTTCCTGCTTATACTATGCCCAAAAATCGAGAGGATTTGATTGTGCAGCGAATTGTTGTCAAAGAGGGCTTCAGTCGAGACATGGCGGATATGTTGCTTAAGGATATGCATGTTGCGATCGACTTTTTCAAGTCTCAGACCAATTATCAGTCCAAACAATCAAGCTCTCACTTCCATCATTAAATGAGCATGGCTAATATTCACCTGATTGACTTTAAGTTCCCCCAGTATTGGCAGCAACTTAAAAGTAGTGGTGCTGCCAATTTTATTACTCAGGTCATTCATAGGTTGCCGAGTGGCAACTTGCATATTTGGTCGTCGAGACGATTCCGAAAGAGGCGTAGCTCTGAAATTAGAATGAGCGAAGGAATTAAGCTGACCAAAAGCTCCCCAAAACCTTGGAAATACTGGGGTTGGCAGATGCAAAGTTTGACTTGGTGGATTGGTTTTATATTTACAGTTGGGTCGCTCATATTCGCGATCGGATCGATCCCAGCAATGTTTCCCAATCCACCAGATCGAGAAATTGCTCAGATCAATTTTATTGGTTCGGTTTGCTTTACCATCGGTTCCTATGCAGCTTTGCTAGAAGTGATAAATCTTAACTTAGATATCAAACTCGAGCGAGACGCTGAAATCTTTGTAGAGACAATCGGATCTGTGCGGCATCCTAACTTATCGCTAACAAAAATCAAGTGGTTTGACTGGCAACCCCATCGTATTGAATTTCAAAGCACTTTAATTCAGTTCTTTGGAGCATGTTTATTTAACATTAATTGTTTCTTTGCAACGGTCAGCGGTTTAACTTGGCAAATAATTGATTTAATTGTTTGGCTTCCCAGTACATTAGCTTCATTTTGCTTTTGTTGGGCTAGTTATTTAGCCGTGATGGAAGTTTGCCATAGCTATTGGGATTGGAAGCCTCAAGATATTGATTGGTGGATTGTTATTCTCAATTTAATCGGTTCGGTTGGCTTTTTGAGTGGCAGTCTGTTCGGCTTTTGGGGACAAGGATTAGTTCAGTGCTGTCAAGAATGGGGAACGAATTTTTCCTTTTTGGCAGGATCGCTCTTTTTCCTAGGAGGCAGTTACCTGATGGTTCCCGAAATGTTGGATCGATGAAGGGTTCTGCTTGTAAACCCATAGCATCCAAAAAGCTGAAAATGCGATCGCAGACTGGGATTTGCGGTATATAATTTTTTAGATGTTAAAGCAAATTACTTAGGAGTGAATGAAATGTTTCCCAACCGCCTGCGTACATTTTTGGTGTTAGCCTCAGTCGCTTTTTCGGGACTGCTTCAGGCTCCAGTCTCTGCTCAAAATGCGAAAGAATCTTCTCTATCCTCAGGGACTGCGATTGTAGCGCAAGCTGTGAATCCTAACTATCCAGTCGTCAATAGCGGAGACTGGAGAAGTGTAAATCCCCAGAATATTCCTTGGTCTCAGCCTGTAATCGTAAGCGATCCTTTCGATGGGAATTACCTAGCAGTTCTCGACAGAAATTATAAAGACTTAGCCTATGGTGGAAGAGCATCCGTTGTTAGTTCATGGAGCCGCGATACTATCCGAGTGTTTGGATTTATTGGGGTGCAAGAACGTTGCGGTTTCTTTTTATCCTGTGCCAATAACTTAGTTGCGGCAAGAGCAGATTACCTTGAAATCAAGGTAGGTAACCAAATTTTTCGGATTCAAGGAGATGGTAGTGGAAGCTTTCCTGTATCTCCTCAGCTTGCGGTAGCTCTCGCTACCGCTCCACCAGTTGATGCCTTAATCCGAGTGACCTTTGACGGCTATACTCATCCTGTAACCTCTGCGATCGGAACTGGTACAGTGCGTTCATGGAAAGTCGTATACGCAAAGCCAGCTTTTTGATTGGTTGACAAACATAAATATTCGTTAACTGGTCGGTGATTGGGCATCTAAACTTATTTCATCAGTTTGTTTATTTTATAAAATTCCAAAAGGCTAATAAGTGGGAGGGCATTGTCCTCTCACTTATTAGGTAGCGAGTAAAAATAACTTAATCAACTACTCCCTTCCCACCCAAAGAGTAGGCGTTATCCAGTGAACAACTAGGCGTGCGCGGCGAAGC
>QBMK01000002.1:180816-189577 GCA_003249035.1 Pseudanabaena sp. | reverse complement strand
AAGCCCCGCACGCCTAATTGTTCACTGGGAAGGGAGTATAGTTCATACTTCGCAGCAAGTTATAGACGGTTTTGCCGCAGACTTGATGCCCTATCTTTTGTAATTCATCGGTTAGTTTGCTCGTACTTTTGCATGTCCACCGTAATGGCGATTCTAGATCCCCTCTGGTCATCGGTTCGGCTAATGTATCTAAATTTTTTTGCAATATACTATCCACTGTCTCTAGGTGTTTCCGACCTCTTCCTGTTTTGCGGATCTGTTTTTTGGTGCTTTTTCTAAAAAATCAGATTTCTCTGCTTCTAACTCTTTTATCCCCTCAGCTATCGTATTACGATTTAATCCTGTCGATTGGGATACTGCGCTCATTCCTCCATAACCCAAGGCTTTTGCTTCTATCCCTGCCCATATTCTCCTTGTTCGTTCAAATATGGTGAAAATGATGCATATTTGCTTCGTATTCCTTCAATTACTTCAACATTGAACATCTCTTTTCTCTGCCAAAATCTCCTTCTTTTATTATAGAGTCTTGTTCTTAACTTGTTTAATTATTTTTGCAAAATGCCTAACTCGCCATACCAGCAATACTTTGGCTAAGAATAGTGTCATTTTTTAGGTAATCTAGACAATCTATCTAAAAACTTACATTGAGGTGCATTGTTGACAACGTCCCCACCAATTACTCCATTTCCACTTACTTCACGTCCACATGGGTTGGCTAGATGGATGCCAATTACCACAGTGTTGAAGAATTATCAACGCTCTTGGCTAGTGCAAGATATCAATGCAGGACTAGTATTAACTGCAATAATTATTCCCGCAGGCATGGGTTATGCGGAAGCCGCAGGTTTACCTGCCATTTATGGACTATATTCCACGATTGTGCCGCTAATTGCCTATGCCATTTTTGGCCCTAGTCGGATTTTGGTGTTAGGCCCTGACTCCGCACTGATTCCATTGATCTCGGCGACAGTAATCCCACTGGCTAATGGCGATCCTATTCGCGCGATCGCGATCGCTGGATTGTTGGCTATTTTCTCAGGAATTATCTGCATTGTGGCGGGGCTTGCAAGATTTGGCTTTATTACCGAACTACTTTCTAAGCCAATTCGATATGGATATCTTAATGGAATTGCCCTGACCGTCTTGATTGGTCAATTGCCAAAGCTCTTTGGGTTTTCGGTGAAGGGGAATACGATTTGGGAAGAATTAATTGACTTGGGACAAGGTATTCGTGATGGCAAGACGAACTTTACGGCACTGGCGATTGGTTTATCTTGTTTGCTAGTGATTCTTACTCTAAAGCGACTAACATCCAAAATCTCAGGCGTACTGGTGGCGGTGGTAGCGGCTACGGTGGTTAGTTCGCTATTTGGACTTTCGCAGCAATCGGGAATAGTTGTAGTTGGAGCCTTGCCGCAGGGATTACCCTCGCTCCAAATTCCCAATATCGCTCCTATTGAATTCAAAACTTTGTTTGCTAGTGCTTTAGCGATCGCCTTAGTATCTTTTGCAGATATGAGCGTGTTATCTAGGACTTTTGCGATCAGAGGCGGCTATAAAGTTGATCGCAATCAAGAGCTAATTGCCTTGGACATTGTCAATATTGCGGCAGGACTATTTAAAGGCTTTTCAGTCAGCAGTAGTGCCTCACGTACACCCGTAGCTGAGTCAGCAGGTGCAAAAACCCAGATAACTGGAGTGGTGGGTGCAATTTGTATTGGCATCGTTTTATGGTTTGCGCCGACGTTGTTGCAAAACTTGCCCCAAGCAGCTCTGAGTGCAGTCGTAATTTCGGCGGGGCTAGGCATTTTTGAAATTAGGGGAACTTTGCGTTTATATCAGTTACGACGATTTGAATTTGTTCTATCAATTGTTTGCTTATGTGGTGTTGCAATACTGGGAGTAATTCAAGGAATTTTTAGTGCAGTCGTTTTAACTTTAATGGCTTTTGTATGGAGCGCATGGCGACCACACTATGCGGTGCTCGGTCGTGTTGATGGCATCAAAGGCTATCATGATGTCCAACGGCATCCTGAAGCTAGACAGATTCCAGGATTAGTGATATTTCGCTGGGATGCACCATTATTTTTTGCCAATGCCGAAATCTTTTGTGAGCGGGTGCTGAATGCGGTTGCCACAGCACCGACGGTCACTAAGTGGGTATTGGTAGCCGCAGAACCTGTAACCGATATTGATCTTACGGCTGCTGATGCGATCGCTGAACTTGATAAGACCCTATGCGAAGCACACATAGAATTATGCTTCGCGGAGATGAAGGGTCCCACCAAAGATCGCCTCAAACGTTACGGACTCTTCACCAAGATTGGCAAGGATGACTTCTTTCCTACGATTGGACAAGCTGTAGATATGTATTTGGAAGTAAATAAAGTGGAATGGCGCGATTGGGATGAATAAATGAGAAAGCGGTGCAATGCACCGCTTTCTCTTTTCTAGGACTTAATAGCAACCCAATCCTTTTTTAGTAATGTGACAAACGTAGAAATACCCTTAGAAAATCCTACAGGGTCTTGCATTGCATATTCTGGAAATTCTTCGTAGTGTCGCCACTGTTCCATTGCATTGTGACGTAAATGTAAGACACGTTCACCATCTTCAAGCTTCCAAATCATTTGACCGCCAGTTGGGATATTAGACATAGTCTCCTCCTGTTATGTTAACCGAACACTCAACATTGGCATGAGCTACCAGTTGTTATTCACAATTTTGGCGATCCCAATATTAAATTCTGTAAACATTGATACTTTTAGTATGGCGCTTTGCTCCAAATTGATGTATAGGCAAACGTTTTATGCTCATCTATACCTAAAGTAATGAAGAAACATTAGAAAGTGCGGATTTTGCTTTACTAAATTGTAAGAATATGATTGCAGAATCTCTCAAAACCCAAAAGGGAGTTGCGGCTCGAAGCGCCGCAACTCCCTTTTGGGTTTTATTCTTCAAGGTTTTCGAGCAGTTACAATCTGGAGAGATTTTAGGCGATCGCCTGTCAGGACTAAATATTGTTGTTTTCAAAGTACGGGTGAAGAATAGTGATATCCAAAAGGGCAAAAGTGCTGATTATCGGCTCATTTATCAGGTTGAATCACCCTCTAGGTTTATCTTGCTAGCTATTTATGCTAAATCCGATCAATTCAGTATCTCGACTACGGAGATTGAGGAAATTGTGGAAGCTTTTAAGCGGCAACAAGAGCAATCAGAAATTTAGGAATTGCGTTTTATGCCATTGTTTAAGGCTTCGAGAAACAAGGCGATCGCTGTCAACATAATTAATCCTAATCCTGTCCGCCAAAGGATTTGCTAGATGAGAGGGAGATAGGTGAAGAGTATGGCGATCGCACCACACATTATCTATCCTCCTACTAATAATTTTGCCTTCCTCAAAACAAAAGTAAGAACAGTATCTTCTTTACCAAAGATATCTACTTGTACTCCATCTCAGCCTGAATTTCATATTTGCGATTACCTTTAGTTAAATAGGTTCTCTCAGGTTGAATCGTCACATCGAAATAGGAAGGAATAGCTTCGGCTTTATTTGAGCTATTGTTATCTTGAGATTGAGGCGTAATTGCATCAACCCCAACAGAAATAACCCTCCCCTCCAATGTCCCATAATCAGTCAATAGCATGACACCATACTAAATTGTAGGTAAAGGCAATCCATTCAGCTTATCCAAAATATCAACTGGAGCTTTAGCCGAACGAGCATTAAAGCCCAAAAATTCTGCCCCTCTCTTCATTCCTAAAAGTGTGGTTCCTTGCTTCCCAGTTCCTACTGCTTCACGAATACGTTTTATGGAAAGATTCTTTTTGTGATGTTTGGCTACTATGGCAATACATACTGCGCCACATTCTTATTCAGTACCTTGCTCTATATACTCGTATTTCATTTTAGGGTAGTGGTTTTGAAGTATTATTCTAGGGTTTGGCGATCATTTTACAGTGATAGACTTTTTATAAATCACAGACCAAAAAATCTTTTGACTATCGTACCCCATCACTAAAATTCTTCGCGCAAATGGAAGCACCGAAACAAATCGAGAGAGTTAACAAAGCCTTTGAACAAGGAGCAATGAAATGAGTATAACTTTGAATAGTATCCAGCCAACATTGCACGAATTAAAACTAGGGTTAAAGGAACTATATGGCGATCGCCTTGTTAAGTTAATCTTATTCGGTTCCCATGCCAGAGGCGAAGCCAATTCCGACTCAGATATTGACTTACTAGCCGTACTCAAAAGCCCAGTATCTCAAGTACAAGAAATATCCTATATGTCCGAACTTTGCGTCAAAATATTACTAGAACGTGATGAACTTGTCTCTATTATTCCTGCAACCGAAGAAGACTTCAGCAAAAGAAATGTTGCTTTTTTAAGGAATATTAGAAAGGAAGGAATTGAACTATGAACGAATACAAAAAGCTACTTTCTTTATCTCTAGAAGAACTAGAAATAGCAGCACTCTTACTAATCGAGAACATTATCGCACTTGCCTCTCGCGTTCATATTATTCCGTATACTACGCAACCCAAGCTTTATTGCTATCCCAAAACCTAGATGCTTCAACTCATAAAGCTACAATTCGCTTATTCGGTCAGCATTTTGTAAAGACAGGACAATTTTCCTCGGAATGGGCAAAAATATTAAGTAATGCCTATGAACTAAGACAATTGAGCGACTACGATGCAGACTTTACTGGCACATTTGCAGAAGCAAAAATGAGCTTAGAGCAAGCAAAGGCTTTAGTAGCTGAAGTAGGGCAATCGCTGAGTGTTCAGCTTAACACTCAATAAAAGAACTGCAAGTACAAACAGCATTACTTCAACACTTAACGAACTCAAGTAAGAATTACAAGAGCTATATAGCGATCGCGATCAAAATTTGCAATAATACAATTACCGCCTATGCAAACAAGGAATCTAAATTATAATGGAAGAACTCATAGCATTACGCGAACTCTTACAAACAGGTAATGTATCCAGCGCCCTCTTGATGATTGATGAAATGGAAGAAATGAGCAAAAAAGATATTCTCAACAAAATCCGTAGCTACGGCATTATCTTACTTTTGCATCTCATCAAACAAAAAGCTGAAAATCGCACAACCCGTTCTTGGGATGTATCAATTCGCAACTCAATTTTAGAAATTCAAGATTTAAATGCAAGACCATCCTCCAAGGGAACATATTTAAACGAACAAGAACTTCGTGAATCCTTAGAAAGTGGCTTTCGTCAAGCAATTAACCAAGCATCTTTAGAAGTTAGCGAGGGAATGTATGAAGCAAAAGAACTTCAGAAAATGGTAGACAAACAACAAATATGCGATCGCGCCATGACCTTAATTTCATTATTCTCGGATAACTAATCAAAAACTACAAATATTTAAGAACTCAGGCAAGAGTTACGGATGATATATAGCGATCGCGAAGATTACAACTTATATCGTAATCAACCAATTCATACAGCAAATCAAATGTTAGTCAGTTAAGGTAGGTTAACAGTAAGACTATAGAGTCAAAACCTTGCCGAATATTAGTGCTATCAGAAACCAGCGCCCAAATTCTACACTTCCCCCAGATTATGTACCTTTAAGAATCTGGATAGGAGTTGCAGCAAGTATGCTGGGCGCATTCATGGCGGTATTGGATATTCAAATCACCAATTCCTCACTCCAAGATATCCAAGCCGCCTTAGGAGCAACCCTAGAAGAAGGATCTTGGATTTCCACAGCCTATCTTGTGGCTGAGATTGTCGTGATTCCATTGACTGGATGGTTATCGCAGGTATTTTCAATTCGTCGCTACATCTTAGTTAATGCCGCCTTATTCATCTTCTTTTCCATCTGTTGTGCCTCTGCTTGGGACTTATCATCGATGATTGTCTTTCGGGCCTGCCAAGGAGCTACAGGAGGGATTTTAATCCCGATGGCATTTACGAATATGTTAGTGACCTTGCCACCCTCCAAGCAGCCTGTAGGCATGGCATTATTTGGTATTACCGCTACATTTGCACCTTCAATTGGCCCCACCTTGGGCGGATGGCTTACGGATAATTTTAGCTGGCACTATATCTTCTATTTAAATGTCATTCCAGGGCTGTTACTCCTTGCAGGAGTTTGGTATGGGATCAAGCAGCAAGCACCGAAACTAGAATTGCTCAAGCAGGGCGACTGGTGGGGGATTATTTCGATGGCGATCGGCTTGGCATCCTTACAGGTAGTCCTAGAAGAAGGTTCGCGCAAAGATTGGTTTAGCTCATCTTTGATTTTCACCCTCGGCGCGATCGCAGCTACATTCCTATCAATATTTTTCTGGATTGAATTAACGCGCAAACAGCCATTTATTAATTTGCGACTACTACGCGATCGCAATTTTGGTTTGGCAAGCATCGTCAACATCTCACTGGGAATAGGACTATATGGCTCCATTTTTCTTTTGCCTCTATATCTCGTCCAAATCCAGAAATACAATGCTCTACAAATTGGCGAAGTATTGATGTGGGCTGGGATTCCGCAACTATTTTTGATTCCTTTTGTACCAAAATTAATTCAGCTAGTGGACAGCCGCTTGGTAATCGGTGTAGGTGTAATTGTATTCTCGATTAGCTGTTTTATGAATTCCGACCTAACCAATCTCAGTGGCATCGATCAGTTACGCTGGTCGCAATTAGTTAGAGCGATGGGGCAACCGCTAATTATGGTTCCTTTATCGGCTGTCGCCACTGCTGGTTTGCCAAAGTCTCAAGCGGGTTCGGCTAGTGGTTTATTTAACATGATGCGTAATTTAGGCGGCTCTTTTGGGATTGCGGCGTTAGCGACTTTGCTTACTCAGCGCGAAAAGTTCCACTCCAATCGTTTAGGTGATGCGATATCTCTATATAATCCCGAAACGCAGCAACGAGTAGATACTTTGACCCAGTTGTTTGTGAGTAAGGGGGCAGATTTTAATACCGCGCAGTCTCAAGCTTTTCAAGCGATCGCAGGTACGGTGAGTCGCGAGTCTTATGTGATGGCTTTTAATGATTGTTTCTACTTTATTGGCTTTGCTTTGCTATTGAGTGGAGTGGCGGTTTTGTTCTTTAAGAAAGTTAGAGTCTCAGATGTCACTGGCGGCGGTCACTAGGCTTTAGCGATCGCTTATAATACAAAGTCAGATAGCGAGGATATATTTGAGGTTGTTTTGATACTAGAAACAAATCTCAAACATCTGCCTACTAGCGATCGCCTTCAGTTCAAGATATAAAATAAAAACTAGCTTAATCCAAATTTCTCATTAGGTAAGCCATGATTGCAATACCAAAATTTGATTACGTAACTCCAGACGAATATCTCGAAATGGAAGAACAAAGTGCGATAAAACATGAATATATTGATGGGTATGTTATCGCAATGGCTGGCGCAAACGATCCTCACGTTACGATCGCATTAAACATGGCTTTTGTAGTCCGCAACCATTTGCGCGGCTCTAGTTGTCGTGTTTATATGTCTGACATGAAAGCCAGAATCGATTCATTAAATCGTTTTTATTATCCAGATGTAATGGTGACTTGTGATCCTAGCGATGCCCAGACTCAAAATCACAAGCGTTTCCCAAAACTAATTATCGAAGTTCTATCAAAATCTACTGAGGGATTTGATCGCGGCGATAAATTTGCTGATTACCAGCAACTAGAGAGCCTTGAAGAATACGTTTTAGTTAGCACCAAACGTCAGCGTCTTGACTGCTTTCGCCGCAATGAAGAGGGTTTATGGGTATTAAAATCATATTCTGGAGAGCAAGGTAAATTCCAATTGTCAAGCATCAACTTTGAAGGGAAATTTGACGATCTTTACGAAGATGTCAGTTTTTAGAAAAAACGATCGCCTATCATACAAAGCCAGAGCGATCGCTAATCATTTAATATTTTTTTGCTGATCACCTCTCCAGAAGTGTCAAGCTCATAGGCGATCGGTACACCTGTCGATAGTTCTAGCGCTGTCACTTCTGATGGGCTGAGATGATCTAACATCATCATGATCGATCTTAGAGAATTTCCATGTGCAGTAATCATAACGTTGTCGCCTTGGAGAAGATGGGGCAGAATACGGCTTCTGAAATAAGCATTGACTCGCTTTTGGGTATCTTCTAAGCTTTCTCCCCTTGGTGGTCTGACGCTATAAGATCTCCGCCACTCATAGACCTGTTCACTGCCATATTTCTCAGCAGTATCAGATTTGTTTAAGCCCTGCAAATCCCCATAAAATCGCTCATTGAGAGCTTCATTTGTAAAAATGGGGAGTTATTCATCTGGGTTTCCATCATAGCTATTCCAACCATGCCAGACTTGGTCAGACTTTTCATGCTTAATAATCGGAATTTTGCCACCACAAATGTCATCGCGTTCCGTCAGACAGATCATCGCTGTTTCGATCGCTCGAATTAATCTACTTGTAAAACAGACATTGACTCGATAATCACTGAGCCTACAAGATGCGATCGTTGCCTCTGCACGACCACGTTCGCTGAGCGGAACATCTACCCACCCTGTAAATTTATTGAGCGCATTCCACAGGCTTTGTCCATGACGAATCAATATGAGTTGAGCCATTATTCTCTGTACCGTGAGTCATAATTTTTTAGGCGATCGCATCCACAATCAATCTACTCAATAATTTTTTGTATTGTGAGATCAATCCACCCAGGGAACTCCAAGGAAAAAATGATCCATATAAAACCCAAAATATGGCGGCGGGGTTCGCCCGCCGCC
>QBMK01000002.1:20494-180806 GCA_003249035.1 Pseudanabaena sp. | reverse complement strand
GGGCTATGCCCGCCGCCATATTTTGGGGATCAATTATTTTTTGCAAGTCCCATAATCTAGTAATCATAGCAGTGCAAGCGATAGCACGAGTTCCTTTGTTTTTTATTGTTTAGATGCGACCGTTGCTTTAATAGTGACGGTTTTAACGCCCTTAATCTCAGTTGCTAAACTTTTAACTTTATCAAGTTCATCTAGCGAAGATACAGTTCCTGAAACAATAACATTTGAGTCTTTAGACTCGACAGTTAAATTCCCTTTGGGAATATTAGCTTCTAATTTGCTGCGAACTTCACTAACAAGATCGCTATCTGCTCTAGTAGTAGTGCCACCTGTCATATTGTTTCGTTGTTCACGGGCGCGAATATCCGCATCCAATTGTTTTTGGCGAGTCTCACTTTGGGCATCAGCCATTGCGGCTTGAGTATTTTGCGGAGATGCAGAAGGACTACTAGCGCTGGTTGCGCTAGGCGCAGGAGCTTCGGCGGTAGTTTTAGCTTCAGTGCAAGACACCAAGAGTACAACAACCAAGTTTGCTAGAAATAAAGAAGCGATCTTTGTATTCATGGAAGAAATTCCTCAATGTAAGTAGTAATTTTTAGGAAGTGTGGCGCGAAGTGCCACACTTCCTAATCAAAAAAATGAAAGTAAAGACAATTCATAAATTGCCTTGATTGTCTATCGCATTGATGCAGCGCCAGTTCTGCTAGAAACATTCGCCGAATCGTAAATATCCCATTCATGAACTCCGTAACGTTTGAAGATCGCCTCTGCTTGCTGAATCTCTTGCTCAGAACCATCAACCATCACCAAGTAATCTCCTTGATCTATGCGATCGCTATATATCTGGGCGCGTTCTTTGGGAATACCTAAACCCACCAATGCACCGATCAAACCGCCTGCGGCTGTACCGATCGCACCACCGGCTAGCATAGTGGCCAAAGTCGTAGCGGTAGCACCAGCTAGCATGATTGGACCAATCCCTGGAATCGCCACCAGTCCTAGCCCAACCAACAAGCCTGTTAATCCTCCAACTGCACCACCAGAAACTGCACCTGTTGCTGAACCTTCGCCCACTCTATTATCTAAATCGCTGATGTGTTGGCTCTGTCGAACACCAGCCATATCTGAATTGCGATCGATATGATTACCAATGATCGAAATTTGATCCATATTGAACCCACTATCTCTCAATTCATGTAGAGCGACTTTAGCTTCATTATGATTAGAGAATATCCCCGTAGCACGCTTGTATTGTCCGTTCATAATCTTCTATTCCGTAATTAATTTACTTAAGGTATACTTTGACACCTTGGTGTCATAAATCATGTATATGCAGATATGTGAAATTGAATGAATTGCATGAGATGTTTTAAAAGCATTTAAATCGTTACAACCAAATTCCAAATTGCTTTACTCCAAGCAGTTCCGCAACTCAATAGGCAAAAGAGATCACCACAGCGGTTGCCAATGAAGTTCCGTATTTAGAGTTATGATTTCCCGTCAAGCTACTCAACAATAAAAACAATATGTAGCGCAGCATAATTAAAACCCAAACCCAGAAGTGTGAGTCGCCCGCGTAGCGGGCGACTCACACTTCTGGGTTTTAAGGTTACTTATACATAGATACTTAAAAAGGATGCAGTGCTTGGCACTACATCCTTTTTATTGTGATTGATTAATTTTTTGGGAAACCGGTGTTTGGAGTTGCAGAGGGAGTGGCAGCCTTAGGAGTTGCAGCTGGTGTCGCTGTTGGTTGGGCTGTTACAGTTACTGCTGGTGCTGGGGCAACAGGCTGGGGCTGTACAGTGATCTCCACTTTGGGAGTTGGTTGCACAGTTGCAGGACTTACTTCCTTAATAGTTGTGTTATTTCGTTCGATAACTGTTGATTTGTTCTCTCTAACAGTATCAACTGCACTTGGCATTAGGATTGGTGTTGTTGCGGGGCGGTTGTTTAGGAAGTATGCAAGTGCTCCTCCACCTACAGCCAAGAAAAGTACGACAGTGACAATTACTGCACTAGAACTGCCATCGTTGTTGACCTTAGTCGTGCGTTCTTCAGAAACCCTATATCCATTCACAGGAGTATTTGAGTTAGGTGTAACTTTTCTACTTGTGATTTCTTGCTCTCTTTCATCATGCATGATTTTTAATATAACTCTTAGTAATTGTTTAAGCTAGGTATTGCGACGTACCGTAAGTGAGAATTACGCTGATTTAATTAGGCGAAGCCCAAATAGGAGAACAACTGCGCCAATCGTGGCAACAATCAAACTGCCGAGCAATCCGCCGCCAGTAGATACACCAAAGGTGGTAAATAAGAAACCACCGAGCAATGCGCCAACGACACCGACAACGATATCTCCCACCAATCCAAATCCATCACCTCTCATCAGTTGTCCTGCTAGCCAGCCAGCAGCTAAACCGATCAAAAGAAACCAAAGAAAATTCATACAGTTCCATCCTTATTTACTAGTCATTGCAGTTTTCAACTTATTTCAGCATGTCATTCAGTTTATCTTTGGCATCTTCCATTAAATTGCGAGTCTTCGATTCCATCTGTTTTGCCTTGCCAGCGACTTTATCTCGGCTATCGCCTGTGACGTTTCCGATCGCCTCTTGAGTTTTACCTTCGATATTTTTGTTGGCAGCCTTGATCCTTTCTGGTAGCTTCACCTTGTCTCGAATATCTTCAGCTGCATTACGAACATCAGCTTCAGCTTGTTTCGCCTTGCCAGCGATTTGCTTTTTGGTGTCACCCATAATATCGCCGATCGCTTCTTGGGTTTTACCTTCAAGATCTTTGGCCGTTGCCTTTACTCTCTCGATTGAAGCGATCGATAGATGGGGGGACTTAAATAGTTGGGGGAAGCCCTGTTCAGCCCAACTATTTTCGACGGAAATCCCAAAGACCAAAACAAACGCAAGAAATGATGTCAAACCAATAGCCAGTAAAGATCGATAAATTTGTGAAATCATTTTAATCCTCTAATTAATCTACAAAAATTGATGAACATAGAATTTGAATAAGCTAGAAACAAGATTGCTAGAGACTAAATTTATTATTAAAATATTAAAAATAAAGTTTAGGTTTTTGATATTTCAATTAGATTAAAATATCAAAAGATTCCCAAAGCCTTAATTCCTTAACCAATCAAATTTAATCAATAGCATTCTTAGCTTCTTTCGCCTTGGATTTAACAGCATCAGCTAAATTCTTAGCTTTTTCTCTAGCTGCATTAGCCACATCTTTGGCTTTGTCATTAGCGTCTTCAGCTGCATTGCGAATATCTGCTTCAACTTGCTTTGACTGACCTTCAGCTTGCTTTGAAGAATCATGGGTGATATTGCCTACAGCTTCTTCAATTTTGCCTTCAATATTTTGGACTGTCGCTTTAGCTCTTTCTTGTAAACTCATAATTAATAGTCCTTTTGTCTTTTCTTTTACAAATCCACTTTCGCAGTCGCATGATTGATTTATTGAGTGAAATGAATAACTTGATTAAATACGACATAAAAGTTAACACAGAAGATTTGCTCAATATATATAGATCGCTAGCCTTTCCAAAATATTTATTGCTCAATTAGTCTCGTAATTAAGCAATAATTTGTTTACTCATATTTTTGTTTTTTGACCCCATATAAAACCCAATAATGTTGCGGTGGGCTACGCCCACCGCAACATTATTGGAATCAATTATTTTGTGTAAGTCCCTTATATAGAGAATGTCAATTATGTCTAACCAGAATGGCGTAATGATGCAGTATTTCCACTGGTACATGCCTGATGATGGCAGCCTGTGGAATCAGGTAGCAGAGCAAGCTGAAGAATTAGCAAAAATTGGAATTACGTCTTTATGGTTACCACCTGCATACAAAGGTAAGGCTGGAGGCATGGATGTGGGCTATGGCATTTATGACTTATTTGATCTTGGAGAATTCGATCAAAAAGGCTCAGTCAGAACTAAATATGGGACTAAAGACGAATATTTACGTGCAATTAAAGCCGCACAAAAAGCGGGGATTAATGTTTATGCCGATGTAGTGTTTAATCACAAACTAGGAGCCGATCGCGAAGAAGAAATGGAAGCAACGCCATTTAATACGGAAAATCGGAATCAGGCGATCGGCGAATATCAACATATCAAAGCTTGGACTCACTTTACTTTTGAGGGTCGCAAAGGCAAGTATTCAAAGATGGAATGGCATTGGTGGCATTTTGATGCGATCGATTACAACGTTTATAACACAGGTGAAGACGCTATCTATTTGCTTAAGGGTAAATCCTTTGATCAAGACGTCGATCTCGAAAAAGGGAATTTCGATTACTTAATGGGTTGTGACCTTGATATGCGAAATTCTGAAGTGCAAGGAGAACTCAAATATTGGGGAGAATGGATTTATGACACGACCCATGTCGATGGATTCCGATTTGATGCGGTTAAGCATGTGTCAGCAAGATTCTTTCCAGAATGGTTAGAGCATGTGCGTCATCACGCCAAACAAGATTTATACGCTGTGGGAGAATATTGGTCTTACGAAGTAGAAGCTTTAAATAATTTCATCGCTATTACTGAGGGCAAGGTCGATCTATTTGATGCACCTTTGCATTTAAATTTCCATCTCGCCAGTCAAGCAGGTGAAGATTATGACCTCAGCCAAATTTTTGAAAACACCTTGGTCAAAGATCAGCCGACCCTCGCGGTTACCTTGGTGGAAAACCATGACTCTCAGCCATTGCAGTCCCTAGAATCAATCGTCGAGGCTTGGTTTAAGCCCCTTGCCTACGCACTGATTTTGCTAAGGCAAGAAGGATATCCTTGTATTTTTTATGGTGATTACTACGGCGCACATTACAAGGATTGGGGTAAAGATGGCAATGAGTACGAAATTTGGATGGAGAGCCACCAATGGTTACTTGATAAGTTCCTTTTTGCACGGCAAACCTATTGCTATGGCGAGCAGTTAGACTATTTCGACCATCCTAATACGATTGGTTGGACAAGATTAGGCGATGAAGATCATTCTGGTGGCATGGCAGTAGTACTTAGTAATGGTGAAGACGGACGGAAATGGATGAATGTCGGACATCCTAATAGTATCTATATCGATATCACAGACCATGTTGATGAGTCTGTAACCACCAATGACGATGGGTGGGCAGAGTTTTGTTGCAATGGTGGCTCTGTCTCTGTATGGATCAAAAAGTAGAGCTAAATTGCTCTGCTCCAACTAGTTCAGCAACACGATAGGCTGAAGCGATCGCACCTTCATGCAAACCATCACCGAGATACGAACCTACATGATAAGTATTATTCTCGCCATTAGTGGCTACTACTTCATCGCGGTACCGAAAAGCTTCGGTCGTATATAAAGGAGTGTGATGTTTTTGGATGTGAATAAAGCGATCGCGAGCAATTAACTCCTCGAGTTGGTAAGACAAGAAATATTTTTGTGATGATGCAATATTGCAAAGCTGGTTAAGACAACTGTTGTAGCCCCAACGAGTAACCGTTTGAAAGAAATCAAATTCTGTCGGTTGTTTGATGCCATAGCGATCGTAAATGGAATCATCTTTGTGGACTACGCTATCCACATAATTAGCTTGCCAATGGGAAAATCGTTTAATTTCCGATGTAGTGGGATTAGCTAATAGTGCAATAACTTGGTCGGGTGGCGTTGCAAATACAACCTTGTCAAATTTATGAACTTCACCTGTAGATTGCACAATCTTGATGACATTCGATCTTCTGACGATATGATCGACTTCCACATTTAACAAAATCTTTCCCCTAAATCGCGCCAAAATCTTTTCAATGTAAGAATAAACTCCACCTTGAATTCTGAGCCATTTGACCGCAACATCATCTCGTAAAACGGGCATCGCTAATTCTGCGGGGAAATCATTAATCATCTCCAAAGGCATAGAGTAGCTATACATAACTAGCAATTTTAGCCAGGTATTGCGAGTACAGGAACGTTTCAAATATTTTGATAACGGCTGATTATAGAAATCTTTCATAGTCGCAAATTTTATTCTTAGCCATAATTTTGCGGAACGGGCATAGAGAGTATCAAGGCGTATATATTCGATGAAACGACGAATACCTGTAAAGTTTTTAAGAATGGAAGTTTTTGATAGATAGTGGCTTCCATTCTTAAAAAATATCGCCGAGCCAAGATCGACAGGTTCTACTTCTACTTCTAATTCCTGCATAAGTTCTAAGAAGTGAAGAAATGTAGTGGGAAATTCGATTACTCCACATTCTAAAATCTCTTGGCAATCAGCTTGGTTCGGCTGCACATTTTTGTTTAATGTCCGAATATGTCCACCTAAACTCGGTTGTCGCTCAAAAACAGTAACTTGATGTCCCTGTTTATCGAGGAGGTAGGCTGTAACAATTCCACTAGCGCCACCACCAATAATCGCGATTTTCATAATAGGATTCTCCGTTAATAAATATAGATAGCGAATCCCAAAACTTAGTAAAAATATTGCAAAGCAATATTTTTACTAAGTTTTGGGATTTGGCCGATCGCCTAAAATCACATCACCCGATAATCTTTGATACAGCAATGCGCCTGTCCAAATCGTAGGAGCAAAACCAGGGTAGCCAGACGAAGCATTACAGAAATAGAAATGATTGAGCGAAGTTTCATGATTTAGTCGCCCTAGCCCCATATTGCGAGGTGTCAAACTAGAACCATAGGAATTACCATTGGGACACCAGCAAAACCTCTCATTGGTCGTGGGGCTGCCCGTAATATGAAAAACCAGATGCTTTCTAAAGTTCGGTACATATTTGTCTTCGACTACATCAAGCATAGAGTCGAAAATTTCCTGTTTTTTGAGTTTATAAGCTTGGTAATCATGCTCCCTTAATTGCTTGAAGTAGCCATAATTTGCCACAGTAAGAAATTCCACAATCTGACTGTCTTCTGGGCAGTCTGAGCTTGATTCTGTAAGTAAAGTGGGAGTAGTGATCGCAAAACTGGGATTAGAAAAATCATGGCGATCGTACATTTGGGTAAAAGCTTCATTGAGATTTTGATGCCCTGTATGAAAGAGATTCCATTTCCCAAAGCCATAGTCTCGTAAGTCAATATCTTTAACAACACAATAAGCCATGTAGTT
This sequence comes from Pseudanabaena sp., assembly GCA_003249035.1. Lineage (GTDB taxonomy): Bacteria > Cyanobacteriota > Cyanobacteriia > Pseudanabaenales > Pseudanabaenaceae > Pseudanabaena. The sequence goes on along the minus strand of QBMK01000002.1, from coordinate 173,672 downwards.
AGATACCGAATATTCATAGTCGAGTTTTCGGCGCACTTTTTTAGAAAATTGTGACTCGCCAATCATCTTGGCGGCTTTTTGGGGATCAATATTGCAAATCACAGTGTCGCCGACAAACTCTTCGGTTTGATGGTTCAGAAGATTCATCGCCTGAACTCCTGTCACAGTTTTATCTGTAACTCTAAAGTTTGTAACTTCATGATTTAGTAGTATTTGCCCTCCGTTAGATTCAATCACCTTAACCAATGAGTTAATCACATGCTCAAAATGCTGCGTTGGGTAGTAGGCTCCTGCTTGGTAGCCTCGAAATAACGCCACCCATGCATAGAAAGAGAGTTGATTGGGTGGCAATAAAAAATCCAACCATTGCAGCGCTAATAAGGTTTGAGCGGCTTGGGGAAGTTGAAACTTATCAAATACATCTTGCAGCGTGCTATTGAGATATTGCACAGTAGAGAATACTTCAATAGGATGTTTTAGTAATTCTACTGGATCAACAGGTGGAGATAATTTTTTTAAGCCTTGTCCAGTCTGTTCTACTGAGTTTACAAATTGGCGGAGGCGATCGCCAGATTCTGGAAATAGAGCAGATAAGCGCTGAATTAGTTCCTCTGGATCTGATGGAATATCGATTGCATATTCTGGCATTCGCATATGGTCAAATCCTTGAGGATCATAGTTTTCAAAAGTAACTTCTTTCTCCAACCCTAATTTCTTTAGCACTCGATTCACTGTTTGTCCTTCGCCACAGTCCCAGACATAGTGAAATTGGGCATTAAACTTATATTTTTTTGCCATCGTAAATGTATGTCCAAACCCACCAGAATGCTCATGAGCTTCAAGGATTTGGACAGTTTTGCCTGAGTGTGCTATCAAAGCACCAAATGTCAAGGCTGATAAACCACTACCAACGATCAAGTAATCAGTTTTCATAATGCAGATTGGAAGGTTCTATAAGATTTTCAGTTACTCCCACAATTCGTAGTGTGTGGCAAAAAGCCACGCACTACGAATTGTGGGAGTTCAAATTTTTTGAGTTTATAAATTACCGACAAGTACGATATTTGATGTGATAGACCATGCCTCGGTGAGTAAGATCGAAAGAGTCACCGGTAGCCACTCCAGCGCCATTCGCGACCATAGATGTATTCACTCGCATATTAACGCTAGCTCCACAGCTAGACCAAACATTAGCCACAGTTGCTAAACTGTCGCGCTTGTCATAGGAAGTTTCACCATAAAATGTTTCTTGAAATATTGGCCCACGACCGCCAGCAAAGAAATATTCAGATCGCAATGTGCCACTTGTTTGAGGTGCAACGTAGCCTCGATAGTCAGCATCGTAAAGAGAAATCTGGAAGCCATTAGGTACAAAAATTGGAATGCTCAGATTGCAGCTTAATCTTCGAGTAGCAGCATTCTGAGCATCAGCAGAATATTTATCAAATAATATCGTCAAAACTTGACCGTCAGGGCTGACAGTGACGCTTGCCGAATTATTTGGACATCCAGTGCCTCCATAACCTGCACCTCTTATTGTGACTATATTTTGGGCTACTGCTTGATTGGTGGTTCCAGTCAACAAAATAGCGGCGATCGCTGAAACTTTCAACAATTTTTTCATCTGTAAATTCCTAGATATTATCGCTTGTAGATTACGGAGAATCCCAAAACAATTGGGAAGTATTTCCTGTAATTACTTTGATAGATAAGCGTTTGATTTCTTGGATGATTTGATTGATTACGACTTAAAACGTAATTGAGCGATCGCGAAAGCTTAAAAGTGGTCGGACGGCGTTTCGCACCGGCGCCAGCACTTTTAGACTTTCGCTGTCTCCACAATTACGCCATCCTGCATATTAATTATTCGCTTTGTTTGCGCTGCAACCGATGCATCATGGGTGACAAGCGCGATCTCCTTTTTAGCTAAATCACTCCTGCTCCTGCGGACTGAATTACAACTTTATCCTCATACCGATCAGGTTTTTTACCTACAGTAACCCCACCGTGAATCATGCCCTGAATTTCTGAGCCAAAGAAACTGTAAGGAAAATGCACTTCTGGGCGACTAACAGTTTCCAATCGATTCGCTAATGATTGTGGAATCTCAAAATCTAGTGATTTAAGATTATCTTGTAATTGCGAAAGTTTTGTTGCTCCGATTACTACTGAACCAATCCCTGGGCGATTGACTGTCCAGTTTAAAGCTACCTGTGCCATGCTGCGATCGAGTTCTTTGGCTACTTGCTCCAGTTCAGACATAATTCGCCAGTTGCGATCGCTGAACTTTTGAAATGCTGGATTAGCAATTCCTTTGGTGGTTTCTAATCTTCCTTCACCAATAAAGCCGCTTTCGCTCGGCTTGTACTTGCCACTTAATAAACCACTGGCAAGAGGACTCCACACCATGATGCCCATACCTAATTCCGTACCTAGAGGCACAAACTCATGCTCAATATTTCTCTCCACCAACGAATATTCCAATTGCAATGTGCAAAGAGGGTCATACCCTCGCCATTCTGCTAAAGTTTGAGCGCGAGCAGCATACCAAGCTGGGGTATCGCTCAAACCAACATGGCGCACCTTTCCCGATCGCACAAGATCGTCCATGGTTCGCATCACTTCTTCAACAGGGGTAATTTTGTCCCAAGTATGGAGAATGTAAAGATCGATGTAATCTGTTCCCAGCCGTTTCAGAGAACCTTCCACAGCCCTTAGGATATTTTTGCGTCCATTCCCGCCAGCGTTAGGGTTTCCGAGTTCGGCGTTATAAGTAAACTTAGTGGCAATGACCATGCGATCGCGCAGATTTCTTTCACTAATGAACTTACCTAACCAAGATTCGCTGGTTCCATTTGTATAAAGATCAGCTGTATCGACAAAATTTCCGCCTGCCTCAGTGTAGGTATTAAATAGCTGACGGGCTGTATCTTCATCGGCTCCCCAACCCCAGTCTGTCCCAAAGGTCATTGCTCCAAGAGCTAAGCGACTTACCCGTAAACCTGATTTGCCAAGTGTGTAGTAAATATTAAGAGGCATGATTTTATTCCTTTTGATAATTGATTATTAAGTAAATGTTGAGATTTCTATTTTGGGAAAGCACCGTCATCGACACTAAGTGGCTCCCGTGATTAGAATAACTTTTCCTGCAAATCTGCCATTTGTATCAGAAGAGAAAATGAAATTTTTAGAGGGTTGTTTTCAAGCGATCAGCAATCAAAGAAACAGACTGATTTACGGTGGCTTCTTGATCGTAAAAATCAAACTGAGAGCGATCGCTCAGCCAATTTATCTGCTTATTCTTAATTGGAATTGCTGCAAAAAATTGTCTCGCACCATCGGGGATTGCCGCCTTTTCACTATGGATAAATAGCGTAGGAACTTTAATCTGCTTGGCAACAGGCATCGGGTTGAAAGTCAGCCACTCTGACCAAGATGCAAGGGCAAACTGATTCGACCACTGCGGAATTGCTCCTCGCTTAGGATTCTGATAATAATCAATATCGCCAAACATTACGGCAGTTTTATCGGTTTTACTAGTTGCCAACACATAATCAGCTTTGTCAGTTTGCTTGAACTTTTCTTTCGCCGTTTTTCCAGTGGTAATCAGTTTTTGCACGGTTGCTTTACCTCCATACACAGCTTCGACAATCTGTGGGTCGTGAATCCAAGGCGCAACTGTAACTAAAGATTTGATCCGTGAGTCCTCTGCTGCTGCAACTACCATGTAGCCAGCACTGGCACAGATTCCCAAACCTGCAATTCGATATGGATCGACTGCATCTACTGTTTGTAAAAAAGACACTGCATTTTTGATGTCCGCTATTTTGGCGGATGGAGACTCAAAATCTCTCAACTTTCCACCACTTTCACCCCAAGTCCGAAAATCGAAGGCAAAAGCAGCATAACCGCGATCGGCTAGTTTCTGAGCATAAATGCTGGGCATTTGCTCTTTAATTGTCATCCATGCGCCAGTTACAATTACAGTAGGTAGTTTATCACCAGATTTATAGGATTTGGGTAAGTAGAGAACACCTACCATTTTCTCTCCTTCACTTTCAAAAGTTACCCGATTTGCACCAGATTTGAAGTTTGTTGCTTGCATAGTGATCGAGTCTATAGGAATTGAAGACTTTAATCCAGATGCCTGAGCTACAGAAGAACCGTTGAAGAGAACGAGTGATAAGGCAAATAACGAGACAAAAGACTGAGTAAGTTTCATGGTGATATTCCTCTAAAAAGCTGTAACCTTCTTGATGCATCTACTTTAGAGAAAATCAAAATAATAGTCACGCCCGATTCTTGCGGTGTTTTGTTGTAATCTTGCTATGCTGAATCTCGGTATTGTTTGGGAGTTGTACCTACAAATTTGCGAAACTGCGCGGTAAAATGGCTTTGATTACTAATTCCGACTCGATAGGCAATTTCGGCGATCGCTAACGGTGTAATTGAAAGTAAAACTTTGGCGCGTTCGATCCGTCTTTGAATTACATAGCGATGAGGGGACTCACCTGTGGTAGCTTTAAAGATTCGCGCAAAGTGAAATTCGCTCATTAAGGCTACTGAGGCTAGGTTTGCGATACTTAATTCTTCGGATAAATGTTCTTCAATATATTCTTTCACTTGATGAAGTTGGGAGAGGCTCAAACGGGTTTCCTTAAAGTCTATGGATTGTTCAACAACTCGATGATGACGTAGTAGATGAATTGCTAGTAAATTACGGAGAGACTCTACAAACAGATTACCTCCTAGCCCTTCATTCAGAATTTCTGCTCTTAACATTTGGGCAACATAAAGAATCGTAGGATCGATAAAGAAGGCTTGATGTTGAATATGCGTATCCTCAGCCAAGCCAATCTCTAGGGACACTCGACTAAAAAACTCAGGATCGAAAGTGATGTGAATCCACTCACTAGGGCGATCTCGCCGATGCCAGACTAACTGCCGCGAAGCATAGATAAATGCGGTACCTGCTGCTAAAGAGGTTGTCTGTGATTTTTCTCCATCAACTGACCAGATTACTTGCTCATGGGGGGCAAAAGCGATCGCAATTCCTTCTTTGGGCATCGCTGCATCAAATTCGCCAGTCTCAAACATCTGTCCATAATCGACAGTGATGCCATCCCAACTTTTCTGTAGAAAGCTCATTTCATCAGGTTTTAGCTGCTAAGGTTGGTATCTTTAATATACATTGTCTACTAAAAAACTGAGCCAATATCAGCATATTTCTACAAATTATTTACCGCCTCTACAATTACGCCATCTTGCATACGGATTATCCTTTTTGTCTGAGCCGCCACCGCCGCATCATGGGTGACAAGCGCGATCGTGGTTCCCTGTTGATTTAATTCTGTTAGCAGATTCATGATTTCGTGCGAAGTTTTAGAATCTAAGGCTCCCGTCGGTTCATCGGCTAAGACTAAGGCAGGATGATTAACTAACGCTCTGGCGATCGCTACTCGTTGTTGTTGTCCTCCCGAAAGTTGGCTAGGACGATTAGTTAAGCGATCGCCTAAGCCAATCTTTTCTAGTGCTTCAGTCGCAGATTTTACTCTTTCCGATCGCGATACTTCTGCATAAATCATTGGTAACATAACATTTTCAAGCGCGGTCAACTTTGGCAATAGATTGAATTGTTGAAAAACAAAACCAATATACTGATTGCGGATATCGGCAAGTTCATCGTCATCTAATGAAGTCAGGTCTGTGCCATCCAAAATATAGCTTCCGCTTGTGGGACGATCCAAACAGCCAATGATATTCATCAGCGTGGATTTGCCTGAACCCGAAGTTCCCATAATTGCCACATACTCGCCATCTTCAACTGAAAGATTAATACCTTTAAGCACTGGTACATCTAGTTCTCCCAAGTGAAAGGACTTGGTAATACCTTCGATCACGATCATAGTTGCCATATCATAGTTGCCATAGTGATTTATTTCTATCGTAATTACTCATTGTGAAGGGCAACGATCGGGTCTAACTTCGCTGCATTTCTTGCAGGGATTCCACCTGCCAAAATACCAACGATCAATGAGAGGGTGAACCCCGTGCCAATTGACCACAACGGTACAATAAACGGAAAGTTGAATATGGTTGCTGCTCCAAAGGCTAATCCCACGCCAAACCCTACGCCAATTACACCGCCGATCGTGGAGATGAGGATCGATTCAGTTAAAAACTGCCTCAAAATATCTCTGCCAGTTGCGCCTACAGCTTTACGAATCCCGATTTCTCGCGTTCGTTCCATCACCGAAACCAACATAATATTGGCAATGCCAATGCCTCCAACCACTAGAGAAATACCAGCGATAGCTCCCACCATCAAAGTCAAGTAACCCATCACAGTGCTAAAGGTGCTAATAATATCCACCAGATTCGTAATCTGAAAATCATCACGCTTAGGCGGACGAATGCGATGTCGCAGCCGTAAAATATTTGTCACCTGAAACTGAGCCGAATTGAGTTGATCGGGATCGCTAGCTTCTACCCAAAATCCATTGATTGCCACACCCGTTAAGGCATTATTGCCGACAATTTGGGCTGACATATTGGTCAAAGGAATATAAATCACATCGTCCATGCTTTGTCCACCCATCGTTCCCTTCGATTCGGCAACTCCGACTACGGTGTAACGTTTGCCCCTGATCCGTAACTCTGCGCCAATTACCTTTTCACCCGATTTAAATAATTGATCCCGAACTTCGGAACCCAGAAACGCCACAGGTTTAGCAGCATCCAAATCTGACTGATTAAAATAGAGTCCTTCTTGGACTTGAATATTTCTGATATGGGGAAGGTTCAAATCTGCTCCAACTAGGATGGTAGAGATATTGGTATTGCCTCGCACCACCTGAATGGAGCCTCGCTGTAAATATGCCGTAACCAATTTGGCGGCGGGGACTTGCTTGGCGATCGCTTTAGCATCTTCCCATGTCAGCGTACTAGCCGAACCCTGACCTTGGCTAATCCCCCCTGTTCTAGCTGCTCCTGCTTGAACTAGCATTACATTGGTTCCAAGTTCCTGAATTGTGAGTTCAGTTTGTTTCTGTACCCCTTGTCCGATGGAAGTAATGGCAATCACGGAAGCAATGCCAATAATTACGCCCAACATGGTTAAACCAGTCCGCAGTTTATTACCCCACAAGGTTTCGACGGACATGATCAGAATTTGACTGAAAGAGACTTTATGCTTGCGAAGCGATCGCTTGGGAGATGAAGATTTTAATTGGGATTTCTGCATAGAGAGAATACTCCTTAACCGCCATTAGGGGTTGAAACCTTTCGAGTTCCCGATGGAAAGCTGAGTAAAACTCGTTCAGTTCCAGTTAGCCCAGATTTCACTTCGGTTTTATCATTCACCGTTGTCCCGACCGTAATTGGCACAAAAGCCGAACCACCTTTATCATTAGCAACAAACACTCCCTGAGCGCCATTCTGCTCGACGATCGCGCCCGTGGGAACTACCAACACATTCGTCAACTCTCCAGCCTTAAACTGCACGTTTACATTCATTCCCGATCGCAATAAACCTTCAGGATCGGGAACCGATGTTTTTACTTGGAAGCTGGTAACATTCTGAGTCACATCGGACTGAGTAGCGATTTGGGTTACTTTCCCTATAAAGATTTTACCCGAATAGGCATCTACCTGAATTGTCGCCTCTAAGTCCAGACGGATTTGGGAAATATTCGCTTCAGCGACCTGAGCCACGATTTGATTTGCTGACGCGAGGGACAAAATGGAAGACGAGGTTGCGGAAGTAACTGCACTACCTGAAGTAGTTGGTGTTACAAAGGCTCCAGGATCGGCAAATTTACGCCCAATCGTGCCACTAAAAGGCGCTCTAAGCACCATGTCATCGATATTTGCTTGGATAACTTGCAACGATCCTTGCGCCGCCATTACTTGAGCGCTGGCTTCATCAATGTCTTCCTGTTGCGATCCCGCTTGTGCAAGATCTAGAGCTTCGAGGTCTTGTTTGACCTTAGCTTGAGCGCGATCGCGAGTTGTCAGCGCCGTATCGTAGGCCTGTTTGGAAATAGCACCCTCTCTATTTAACGATTGATTACGCTGCAAATCAGTTTCAGCTAGGCGAAGTGCAAATTCAGAATCTTGCAATTTAGCCATCGCTTGAGCAATGGCTTGTTGGCGATTCCCTCCAATCACTTTTTTAAGATTGGCTTCTGCCGCCGCCAGATTACCTTGAGACTGAAGCAATTGTCCTTGAAGATTCGTATCATCCATGTAGGCGAGAATTTGTCCTTCCTTGACGACATCACCTTCTTTGACTAGCAACTGCTTCAAGATACCTGAAGTCTTGGGGCTTACATTCACTGATTGCTGTGGTTGCACAGTCCCATTTGCCGAAACTAAGATTGTGAGGTTACTACGTTCGACGGGCGCTGTTTGAATTTTATTCTTCGCTTGCAGTTGAGGAATTACCACTAATTGGTTATATGCAAAATAGCCAACTCCCATCATGGGAATAAATATGAATAATCCAATTAGCCAAGGCTTTGTTTTTGACTTTGGCTTAATAGTCTCCTTCTGTTTTAAGGTAGCAGTTTGGGGTAATACTTCTAATTTTTGCATGGAGCTATTAGTTTACTAACTTTAGTATTTCTTGGCTTCGGATTGATGAGAATTGTTTTGAATGAAATTTCTACTAAGTAGCTTAGTATAATTGAAACCCAAACCCAGAAGTGTAAGTCGCCCGCGTAGCGGGCGACTTACACTTCTGGGTTTTAAGGTTACTTATGCATAGCTACTTACACATCAAAATATGACATAAGTATGTTTGAAGTTATGTATGAGTTGATGTTTGAGTTGTATGAATAGAGTGAGAACATCTCAAAATTTAACAGTTCAATTCAGAATTCAATGAATTAAGGGAGGGAAAAGTAAAAAAATTATGCTAGATAGAGGACTTCTCTAATACGCACTTAATCAAAAGAGCGAATCATCATGAATTGGTCTGCGATCGCGACTTTATGAAGATTTGTAAGGTAATCAATCAAATCACTTATTAAATCAACTGGGGACTTGCAATAGTTGAGGGGTAAGAGGAAAAGCTCATCAAGTTCAACAATAATTTTGGAGATTCAAACTCATGCAAAAATCAATTCAAAGTTTCTCAATCTCTGCTTGCTCGATTGCGATCGCAGCAACTTCAGCAGTAACATCTGTTGCAGCCCAATCTAAAGATGTATTTCTTGACAGTACATCCCCCCAAGTAATCGAAAAGATGGATGGAAATATCGTCACTTTCAAAAATGCATTGGGAGAATCAAACGACTATTATGTTCCTAGCTGGATGTTTTCTAAATACAATCTCCAAGTAGGGACTGCCACAAATCTCTATAATCGCAATATAGTTCAGGGAGTCTATCGCGATCGTTACATCGATGGTGCAAGCTCCAGCTTACTCAGTGCAGATGCTTTTGCACTTCACGATACTCGAAGTGATTGCATGATTTCCCCGCGCTATGCGACTGAAGGCTTGGCATCAGGCAAACGAGTTTGGTTTAAAACAAAAGATTGCCCATCCACTATTCCTATCGTAGGTTCCATGTCATTTTATCAACCGAAAACAATCGCTTCTGTCACGCCGATTGACAGCAGTGCATCCCTTCCTTTCAATCCTTCTACAATAAATATCTCATCACCAACATCAATTCCCACTTCGCCACAACCTACAGTCGAACAAACGCCTGTTCAGGGACTATGGTAGAGATTACTCTATTACAGCGCGAATCGCTGTAATCAAACCCAAGGAATTTTTTAAAAGGTTTGCTTCTCAAGCTTTTTAAAAAATTCCTTGTATCCCATAAAATCGCAATAGGTTGTATTAAATGAGATACAGATTATCTAAGACTATTGAAGCACAGAATTGTTTACCCACCTAATGCGATAGAACAATCGGCTGTAACGCGCTTGCTTGAAAAGCGCTATATGCAGGGATAATTTACCTGAAATAACTTTCTATATTTTTACTTAAATTTGGAGATAGAATATGTTGTCAAGTCGCTTTCTAAATGCGTTCTCTTCCTCTACTGGCTTTGTCTCAGGTGTAGCAGTAATTATGGTCGTTGGTGCTACACCTGCTGCCGTCAATGCTCAGATCTACAATCAAAACTACGGTCAGAGAATTGATTGCTATGTTAGACGAAATGCTATTCAATGTCCTGGATATGGTAGCTTTAACTATCAAAATTCAAATAATAATAATAATAATTACGATCAAAATCAGATTGAAATTTCAATTGGGTATCTATTTTTACAGGTACTTGGACGCGACGCAGATGCTGAGGGACTGCGGAATTACTCCGACGCTGTTCGGAATAGACGGCTTTCACTCAAGCAAGTTCGCCGAGAATTGGTGAATAGTGAAGAAGCCGATCGCTCAATTCGTAGAAACTATCAACAAGCCTATGGTCGCGATCCAGATGCAAATCAACTCCGTAATGCTAAACGTTCTATAGAGAATGGAGCATCGCTCAATCAAATTCATCGATAAGCTCAGACAGGAAATGAAAGAAGAATTATTAGTGCAACTAGCCAAATCAATTTTGTATGAACAAGCATTAGTAAAAATTGATGGAGAATTTGTAGGTGCTGTCGCTTCAATTCCCCAGAATAAAAATAGTCAAGACTTAAACTACAACGAAATTTTCATTCGGGACAATGTTCCCGTAATGATTTATCTATTACTTGAAGGTAGATTCGAGATTGTTAGACATTTTTTGAATACTTGCTTGCGATTACAAAGCGATCATTTCCAAACTAGAGGTATATTTCCAACTAGCTTTGTGGAAGTCGAAGGAAAGCTAATTGCTGACTATGGACAGAGAGCGATTGGGCGAGTTTGTTCTGTTGATGCCAGCTTATGGTGGGTGATTTTAGCTTATATCTATGTGCAGAGGTCTGGCGATCGCCAATGGGCTATAACTTCTGAAGTCCAGATTGGCATTCAGAAGTTTCTGAATTTAATTTTGCATCCCTCTTTTCGAGATGCACCGACTCTATTTGTGCCTGATGGCGCATTTATGATCGATCGCGTTCTTGATGTATGGGGAAATCCTTTGGAAATACAGGCGCTTTTGTATGGTGCTTTATTAAGTGCAGTTGGCTTAATCCAAATGGATTTGGATGACAAAGGATGTACTGAAAAACAAGCAAAGGAAGATTTGCGTGATCCTGAAAATGCCTTAATTGGGCAGCAAATCTTTCGTAAATCCTATGCGATCGCTTGGATAAAAAAGCTCAGAAGCTATATGCTCAAGCATTATTGGGTAAATTCTAAAATAGTCCAAACCATTCGTCGTCGCCCCACTGAGCAATATGGCGATCGCGTAACCAATGAGTACAATATCCAAACGGAGACGATTCCCCATTGGCTACAGGAATGGCTAGGCGACAAGGGCGGCTATTTAATCGGGAATGTGCGAACTGGGAGACCTGACTTTCGCTTTTTTACCTTGGGAAACTGTCTGAGTGCAACTTTTGATTTGATTAGCTCGACACAACAACGATCGCTATTTCATTTAATGTACCAAAATCGAGCCGATTTATTCGCGCAAATGCCTCTCAGGATTTGCCATCCACCTTTACAAAATGAAGACTGGCGTAAAAAGACTGGCTTCGATCGCAAAAATTTACCTTGGTGTTATCACAACGCAGGACATTGGCCCTGTCTTTTCTGGTTTTTTGTAATGGCAACCCTCCGCCATAAACAGCGTCAATCTTCTGTTGATAATTTAGCGATCGATTTGCTACTGCAAGATAACTATGAGATTCTTTCTAAAAGATTACCTCGAGAACACTGGGCAGAATATTTTGACGGGCCAAACGGAGTTTGGGTTGGTCAACAGGCGAGGCTATATCAAACTTGGACGATTGTTAGTTTTTTATTAACGCATCACTTTCTCAAAGTAAATCCTGCTGATGTAAATATTATGGATTTGCCAAGCCTCAAAGATATTAAAAATGCATAAATTTCTCCAAAATAAGCTTTTAGAATCTGATCGTCTATTAATTTCTGATATTGATAATACTTTGCTAGGCGATCGCATTGCGCTAAAAGAACTAATCGATTATCTACAATCATCAGAAATTGCCTTCGGGATCGCTACAGGACGATCTATTGAATCTGCTCAACAAATTCTCCAAGAATGGGAAGTACCACCACCCGATCTATGGATTACGTCGGTAGGCAGTGAAATTCACTATGGGGAAGAGATACAGGTGGATCTAGAGTGGCTAAAACATATTAATGATCAGTGGCAACCTGAATTAGTGCGAGAGGCGATCGCAAAGTTATCAGGTATTAAGCTGCAAAGTGCTGAAGGTCAACGCACTCATAAAATTAGCTATCTAGTTGATCCGATAAGATCGCCTTCGATTTGGGAAATTCAAGAACATCTTCGGCAATATCAGCTTCAAGTTCAAGCGATTTACTCTCATCAGGAGTTTTTAGACATATTGCCCCTGAGAGCCTCTAAAGGTAATGCTATGAGTTATTGTGCGAATAAATGGAACTTTGCGATAAAAAGTGTTCTAGTAGCAGGGGATTCGGGAAATGATGAGCAAATGATGACTAGTGGAGCCAATGCAGTAGTAGTCGGAAATTATAGTTCTGAATTAGAAAAACTGCGCGGACAGAATCATGTATACTTTGCTGATGGCGATTATGCTCATGGTATTTTAGAATCGATCGCACACTATCAATGGCGATAATATCAATAGCAAAAGCAATAGATTTGTTTACTTTCATCAAGTTTCAATACATTCCTATACAAATCAACTAATTTAGCGATTTTGATATACATGATCTCAATCATCGCTCAGTTAGAGTCTTCATAGTTAAGATAACAAACTTTAGACACAGCCGTGATAATCGCTTGTGATAGAAGTTATAGAAAGGAGATTCATAATGAGAATTGCCCAAGTTTCGCCACTATGGGAACAGGTTCCTCCCCCCGCCTATGGCGGCACTGAACTGGTAGTAAGTTTGCTTACCGAAGAACTGGTTAAGCGTGGTCATGAGGTTACTCTATTTGCGTCAGGAGATTCGACTACCTCAGCTAAATTAGAATCCGTGCATCCTAGAGCTCTACGTCTGGATACCAGTGTTAAGGATCCAAATATCTATGACATGCTGAATATGAGTCGAGTTTATGAGAACGCTAATAAGTTTGACATTATCCATTCCCACGTTGGTTGTGTAGCATTATCTTACACAAATCTAGTCAAGACTCCTACAGTGCATACGCTACACGGTATTTTCACGCCTGATAATGAGAAACTTTTTACTCATGTGCGAAATCAACCTTTTGTCAGTATTTCTAATTCTCAGAGGGATACTAATTTAGGCTTAAACTATGTATCCACAGTTTATAACGGCATCGCTCCTAATACTTATAGCTTTTATCATCAGCCAGAACATCCACCGTATCTGGCTTTTTTGGGTCGAATGTCACCTGAAAAAGGAGCACATTTAGCGATCGAAATAGCAAAACGTTCGGGATGGCATCTTAAAATGGCTGGAAAAGTTGATGCTGTGGATTTGGAATACTTTGAGACTAAAATTCTTCCTCATATTGGCGGTAGCCAAATCGAGTTTCTCGGCGAGGCTAATCATCATCAAAAAAGTGTTCTTATGGGTGGAGCTGTTGCGACGCTATTCCCAATTACATGGAAAGAACCGTTTGGACTCGTGATGATCGAATCAATGGTTACAGGGACACCAGTAATTGCGATGAGTTTAGGCTCGGCTCCTGAGGTGATTGCTCATGGAGTCAGCGGATTTCTCTGTCAGACTGTCACTGAATGCGTAGATGCGATCGCTCTTGCTGCCCAGTTAGATCGGCGGGCTTGTCGTGAGCATGTCCTCATGAATTTCACTGCGAAACGAATGGCTGATGGATATGAAGCAGTATATCAAAAGATTTTGGGAGAGAAGTATTCTCGAAATGGGCAGAAGCGTGATTTGGTAATGCAAAACATTTAGAGAATTTATGACGCTTCGCGTCATAAATTCTCTAAATGTTTTTGCAAATCAGTACTCACTCACTTGCAAAGAACAAAACAATCAGAGTTTGGGTTTGGGTTTGGGTTTGGGTTTTGCCGTAGGCAAAATGCAAACTGCCATACAAAAGGAGAAAAAGATTATGTTGAGTTTGAATAGACAAGCGATCGCTCTCATTTCTGATCATGCTGATCCTGCGGCAGAGATCGGCTCAGAAGAGGCGGGAGGACAAAATGTATATGTACGTCATGTGGGCGAAACCCTTGCAAATCTTGGTTGGCAAGTGGATATGTTTACGAGAAAAGCTCATGCTGATGATGAAGTGATTGTGCAACATTCGCCTCATTGTCGAACGATTCGACTCAAAGCTGGAGCAGAAAGCTATATCCCTAGGGATCGTTTGTTTGAACATATGCCTGAGTTTGTGGACTCATTCCAATCATTCCAAAGCACTCAGGGGATGAATTATCCCTTAATTCATACGAATTACTGGCTATCGGCATGGGCTGGGATGGAGTTGCAAAAAACTAGCGGTATCCAATTGGTGCATACTTATCATTCATTAGGAGCCGTAAAATATCAATCTCTGGTAGAGATTCCTGAAGTTGCGAATACTCGTTTAAGGATTGAACGAGAGATCTTAGAACGTGCTAATTGTGTCGTAGCGACTAGTCCGCAAGAGCAAGAAACTTTGCGATCGCTCGTATCAACTCGCGGACAAATCGAAGTCATTCCCTGCGGAACTGATACTACCAACTTTCGCTTAACCTCAAAGACTCATGCTCGCGCTAAATTAAAACTTGATAGCCGAGAAAAAATCATTCTCTATGTTGGGAGATTTGATGAACGTAAGGGGATTGAGACTTTGGTAAGAGCCTTTGCGTTATTACGGAAAGACCAGAGTCTCGAGAATCTTAAGCTGCTAATCGTAGGTGGTAGTTCAGCAAATATGCCTGATGGAGAGGAAAGAGAAAGGATTGAACATATTGTCAATGACTTAGGATTACAAGAGTCTACTATTTTTGTTGGAAGGATTGGTCATGATATTTTACCGCTTTACTATACTGCGGCTGATGTTTGTGTGATTCCTAGTCATTATGAGCCTTTTGGTTTAGTCGCGATCGAGGCTATGGCATGTGGTGTGCCTGTAGTCGCTTCTAATGTGGGGGGCTTGAGATTTACGATCATTCCTGAAGAAACAGGACTATTAGTTGAGCCAAAAGATATTGAAGCTTTTGCTAATGGTATTCATCGAATTCTGTTTGATGAGTTATGGGTCAGGAAAATGCGGAAGCAAGCATCAGCCAATGTGAACCAACGATTTAGTTGGACAGGAGTGACGATTCAATTGAGCGAACTTTATCGTCATGTTTTAGCGCGATCGATCATGAACGAGCAGGCTTGGAGTTATAAGATGCCAAGCTTGAATAGAACGGCATAGATTGTCTAGGAATTTAGTAAAAGTGATGCAAGGCAACACTTTTATTAAATTTCTAGTTGGGGATTGAGTGCAAGTCACTGTCACATCTTTAATAACTTTGGTCATTTAAATGAATAGAAAGCAGTTTATTGGTATTGCTGCAGGTGCGATCGGTGTAACTGTGTCTTCAAGTTATTTGTTAAGCGATAGAAGTAACCTTTTAAGGCAGGATATCAAGTTGAAAGATTCTAATAATATAACTCTCAAGCCAGACGAAAAGGCGATTTTGTATCTCTCTTCACTTGCACCGAGCGGACACAACACTCAGCCTTGGTTCTTTCAATATCTTGAACCTTATCACTGGATTATCGGCAATGATAAAAGTAAATGGCTACCAGCAATTGATCCAACTCAGCGAGAAACGATTTTATCAATTGGAGCGTTCATTCAAAATCTGGAATATGCTGCTAGCTCCTTTGGCTATGTCTGCCATTGGAATTTACTTGCCAATACTAATCAGGATGAACAGGTAGTAGAAGTAAAACTAAATAAAATAGAATCGAAATCCCCATTTAATATCTCTAGAATCAAAGATCGCCGCACAGTGCGTTCTAATTTTTTAAATGATGAACTTAAAGTAGAAGATCTTCAATATCTTGTTAGTTCAGAAGCAGAATTTATTCATTATCTACCTGCTATCGGCAAAGAAGGTAAATTTGTCAATGAACAAACTATTGTTGCAAATCGTTTGCAAACCTATCGAGAGCCAGCACAACAGGAGCTTTCTGAATGGATCAGATTTTCTACTAAGGATGCTGATAAGTATCGTGACGGACTGACAACTGCAAGCATGGAAATTGAAGGGTTCTCTGGTTGGATCGTAAGGAATTTTTATAACAAAGATAGTGTAATGAAAAAAGATTTTCGAGAAGTGGGGCTTGATAAAGTTAAGCAGCAAGTATCAGAATCGGCAGGTTGGATTCTCATTACTAGCAAAGACAACTCTGTAGCGACATTATTAGAATCTGGTCGCAGAATGCAACGGCTTTTTTTAAAAGTGCGAGAAAAGAATATTGCCATTCATCCGATGACTCAGATATTAGAGGAATCATCAACGCGACAAATGCTAAATCAAGCAGTTGGGATTAGCGAAAATATTCAATTTATTTTGCGAGTGGGTTATTTGAAGGATTATCCGCAACCAGTTTCACTACGCCGCCCCGTTGATTGGTTTATCCGTGCATAGAAACTCACGTTAATAAAAAAGTTAAATAATTATTAACATATTTTGGACTTGCATACTTAATCTCTTGGGCAATTTGGTTACCCTTATACGGACATATTTTCGGAATGAATAACTTACCGACTTTACCTTTCCGCCCAGTTCTATCATGAATAAATTAAAACTTTCTGGTTTATTATTCTTTCTTGCTGGCTCAATTGCCTTAATGGGCATCATTACCGCCGAAGCATTCTATCCATCAGGCACTGGTTACACAACTTTTCACAGCGAAGTCAGCGATCTTGGTGCAACCAGACCGCCAAACAGCATTATTTATCAGCCGTCATCGAGCATTTTTAATACCGCAATGCTGTTGTCAGGACTGATGACTTTGACAGCAACATTTTATCAGCATAGGTATTTCAAAAAATTGATTGTCAGCATTCCATTCTGTCTATTTGGCTTGGGTTTAGTAGGTATTGGAATTTTTTCTGGAGACAAAACTCCGTATCATGGAATGTTCGCAATGCTTGCATTCTTATCTGGTGGATTTTCAGCGATCGCATCTGCCAAAATTACTTCAGCACCTTTCAAATATATTGGCATTCTACTTGGTTCGGTTGCATTACTTACTTGGTGTGCCGCCATGTTTTTCCCAACCATTATTGTTCCTGTTATCGGCATTGGTGGAACAGAAAGATGGGTAGTTTATCCACTTGTATTATGGTTAACTGGCTTGGGCGGTTATCTGATGAATAAAAATACAGCTTAAAACCATGAAAATACTGATCGCGGGAGCCACTGGAAATGTCGGTATGGCTGTTATCAAATCGTTAAATAAAATACCGCATTCTTTGCACGTCATAGCGGGTATTAGGGATTTCGCAAGGGATAAACAAAAATTATCCGACTATAAAATAGATTTTGTAAAGTTCGATTTTATGGATTTCGCCACTTACAGCCCTGCATTGGAAGGTTGCCAAATGTTGTTTTTATTGCGCCCACCACAGATATCTAACACAGAAAAATACTTCAAACCACTTATCAAAATTGCCAACGAAGTTAGCATAAAACACATTATTTTCCTATCAGTTCAAGGAGTGGAAAAAAGCACAATTATTCCACATCATAAAATTGAAAAATTGATTATGGATAGCAAAGTTCCCTACACAATGTTGCGACCAGCCTACTTTATGCAAAACTTTATGGGCAGTTTACATCACGATTTAGTGATTAATAAACGCATATTCTTGCCTGCGGGAAATGCTAGATTCACGATTGTTGATGTGGGTGATGTGGGTGAGGTAGCGGCAGCAATCATTGTAAATCCAATCAAACACATCAATAAATCTTACGAATTAACCAACAACGAGAAACTGACTTTTGAGGAAATGGCAACTCAATTAAGTGACGGATTGGGAACGAAAATTACTTATGAATCGCCTAATCTTTTTGAATTTTATTGGATAAAAACAAAAGAGAAAATGCCTTTTATGCTGATCATGGTGATTATTATGTTGCATTATTTGCCAAGATTTCAAAAGGAACCGCGCAATACTGAGTGCATCAAAGAAGTTATTGGCAGAGAACCCATAACATTTAATCAATTTATCAAAAACAATAAAACCTCATTAATAGCATGAAAAAAATACTCATTATCAACGGACATCCAGACAAGAAAAGTTTCTGTTTTGCGATCGCAGAAAGCTACAAAAAAGGAGCGGATTTATCTGGAGTAGATTGCAAATTGGTGCATCTAATCGATCTAGATTTCAATCCCATTTTGACTTTTGGATACAGAGAAATAAGTCCGCTAGAACCCGATCTAGTAAAAATGCAAGAAGAGATCCTAGCAGCAGACCATTTAGTTTTGGTTTATCCGAATTGGTGGTCAACTTTTCCAGCGCTTTTAAAAGGATTTATTGATCGAGTATTTGTGCCTGATTTCGCCTTCAAATACCGTGAGAATTCACCATTTTGGGACAAATTATTATTAGGGAAAACCGCAAGGATGATTGTCACAATGGATACGCCAAAATGGTATTACTTCTTGATGAATATAAACGCTGGTCACAATGCAATGAGAATTGGCGTATTAGAATTCTGCGGTATAAAACCCGTAAAAATCACCTCCTTTGCTCCTGTAAAATCATCTGATGAATTAAAAAGAAGAAAATGGTTGGCTGAAGTTGAGAAATTAGGGAAAGAGCAAAAGTGAAAATTATCAATCAAAAAGCGCGATCGCTAAAGCAAATTGGATTTTTTCTACTTTACACTTTCTCGATAACTTGGCTATCTTGGCTAGTTATCATCATTGTAAATACATATTTTAATGCTCTTTGGTATGGTGAACCTTTATTTTGGATACCTTACGCGATCGGCAGTTGGGGAGCAGTCATTAGTTCCTACATTATTTATCGGCAGTTCAAGGAAGATTTTAGTGAAGAATCTTTTGCTAAATATGTCTTTGGTAAAAAAATAGATGGAAAAGTATGGGTAATATTTGGATTATATACAATTTGGCGTTTATTGATGATTTGGATTGCTTTTGGAATCCATAGGCCGATCTCAATTCTCTCGATAATTATTGATTTGCCATTCCTCATCCTTTTAGGTGGACTAGAAGAATTAGGTTGGCGGGGGATTTTGCAGCCTCAATTAGAAAAAGTAATCAATTATTTACCCTCTATCTTGATAGTAGGAAGTATATGGAGTCTATGGCATTTGCCGCTATGGTTTATCAAAGGCTCAACTCAAAGTTCACTCCCCTTTGGATTGTATTTATTCTCAGGAGTAGTTTTAACGTCCAGTTTTACAACCCTCTATAAATACACAAACAACTTATTTCTTTGTGTCTTAAGCCATGCTTGGTTTAATGGATGTATTGGATTAGCTCTATATATCGTTAATAATGGAGCCTTGCAGCTAGATTTGAATTGGAAAGTAATTTCAGCTTTTTCCATCGAACTAATCGTGTCTATCATTCTAGGAATTGCCTATAGCCATAAGAATGCGCTTATGTTAAACAATAATTTCAAAACAAGAAAAGGAACTTCATTTAATAACAATCATGAATAACAGCAAATCAGAAAATCGCTCACCATTAAAATTCTTTCTACTAGTCTTTGCTCTTTCTATCCCTTTATGGATGATAGGGACAATAATTGACGTTAAGGTTCTACCGTTAGATTTTCCTATAACAGATATGTTAGCTGCATTTATACCAACGATTGCAGCCAGCATTCTCGTTTATAAAGAAGAAGGTCTTATTGGTGTAAATAAACTGATTAAGAGGATTCTAGATTTTCCAAGAATCACACAAAAGACATGGTATGGCTGTGCCGTTTTGTTGCCATGGCTAATATATGTGGTGATGTACATAATAATCTATCTCTTAGGATTACCGCTTCCAATCAATTTTCATATCCCTGTTCTTTCTATTCCTTTTCTTTTTTGTTTGTTTTTTCTCGGAGCTGTAGCAGAAGAAACTGGCTATATGGGTTATGCGATCGATCCTATGCAAGATCGTTTTGGTGCTTTGTCAGCAGGTATCCTTATCGGTATACCTTGGGCGGTGTGGCATTACCCGTCAATAATTCAACAAGGACACAATCTAACTTGGATAGCTTGGGCAACTCTTGGTACTGTTGCTGTGAGGATTCTAATTGTTTGGATTTACAACAACACAGGCAAGAGTTTATTTGCTTGCATTCTATTTCATACTTTTATGAATTTAGGAAGACCTTTGTTCCCAAGGGATGGAATACATAATCCATTGGTTGATTATCCCGAAATTCACTACTCAATAATTGCGATCGCGGCAAGTATTGTTGTCTTTCTATGGGGCGCTAAGACCTTAGACCAATATAGATACGCCTAACTTTGCCGATGATATCGACTGGATGTAGCGCGGGCTTCGCCCGCGCTACATCCACTTCAAAGCCCACTAAATTCGTTCGCATTGTGTAAGCCTAATTTAATTTAAAAATGGAGAAAAATAATGAAATCGAAGCTATTCCGCTTGACTCTATGCTTGACAGTTTTGGGCTTGTTCACAGGTTGCGTTTTTACACTGGGTGGGATTAGAGGTTCGGGAATTATCAAAACCGAATCTAGAGAAGTCAAAACTTTTTCATCAATTTCCTTTAAATCAGTTGGTAAGCTCAAAATAAAACAGACTAGCAAAGAATCTCTCACCATTAGAGCCGAGGACAATATCCTACCAATTTTAGAGAGTCGAGTATCTGACCAAACCTTGGATATCAGCAACGCGAATAAATCAAGCATTGATCCGACCCAGCCTATTGAGTTCATTGTGGAGGTTAAGAGCTTGGAACGCATAGACATCAATGGAGTTGGCAGTATTGAAGTCAAAGATATTCAAGGCAAACGTTTGTCGGTTTCGCTTGATGGAGTTGGCAGCATTGCGATCGCAGGAAATGTTGATGTATTAGATCTTAATCTTGATGGAGTGGGTAGCTTTAATGGTGAAGACTTGAATGCTAAACAGGCTACAGTTCGGAATAAAGGTGTGGGAAGTGCGGTGGTCAATGTGAGTGAGGAGTTGAATGCAACTGTATTAGGTATCGGCTCAATAGAGTATATTGGCTCTCCTCAAGTTAAAGAATCTGTGAAAGGCATGGGGGCAATCAAGAAACGTTAAATTCGATCAAGTATTTTAGCGATCTGAAATCGATTCTAATTCTATTGACTGAGTTGAAAACTTTCAAAAAACAAAAAATGAACACTACTCACAAAATATCTACAACTCAACAAGCAGCAATAACTTTAGGGTTTTGGTCAGCAATACTTGCAAGCGTATTCACCATCTTATTTGTTTTGCTTGCAGTTATTACTTCTCTTGGTTTCCCGATGAAAGCATGGAGTGGAATACAAACATATGCAGAGAATTTCAACTTGTCGGATATGGCAAGCTTTATCCCCGCCTTCTTTTTAGCCCCAATTATGGTCATATTGATAGCTTGTATCAATGCGATCGCCCCAGCATCAAAGAAGATCTTTAGCCAAATCGGTTTAGCATTTACGATTGTCTATGCCACCATTATCCCAACCAATTACTATCTCCAGCTATTTGTAGTGCGCCTGAACCTCCAAGGCGGCACATTGGAAGGATTAAGCATCCTCGCTCAGCCCAACTTACATTCCATCTTTTTTGCCTTAGAGACTCTTGGTTATGGGTTTCTAAGTTTGGCAACCCTATTTGTTAGTTTAGTTTTCACTAGTGGAAAGTTAGAGATTTGGATGCGATCGCTACTTATTGTCAGTGGTGCTGTGGGAATCTTTGGTGTGTTGGTTGCTCCATTTGATCAGCCATATCTCATATTTGCAGGATTGGGAATTTGGTCTCTTGCTTTCCCGATCTCAACCATTCTGTTGAGTATCTTTTTCCGAAGACTCAACGGACATTGAAATGCTGCCATTCACGTTTGTAATTGCCGTCATTTTGCTTGCTCTCGCGCTTTTGTATTTTATCGTCCTTCGCCCCAGGCAACTTCGCTGGGGCGCGACCGATGTTGAAGTCAACCGCACGATGACGGGCGATGAGATTGTGCATCAGCCTCACTTCATTGCCACAAGAGCCGTCTTTATCAACGCTCCACCTGCGGAGGTCTGGAAATGGATCATCCAAATTGGCTCTGCTCGGGCAGGTTTTTATAGTATCGATCTCATCGACAATGACAATGTACCAAGCGCAAGAACGATATTGCCAAAGTATCAAAAAATTGCCAACGATTACTTTATTCCATTTACGCCTAACCAAAAGCACGGCATGTGGGTGAAAGCTTATCAGGAACCAGAGTATATCCTCTGGTGGGATCACAAAAATAATGGGACATGGGGTTGGTTCTTAGGAGAAACTGAAGCTGGCACTACCAGACTGATCACCCGATTAAGAACAAGCTATAATTTTACTTTCCCATGGATTATCTATTACATTTTCTATGACGTAGGAGACATTATCATGATGCGTCAATGCATGTTAGGGATCAAAGAAAGAGCCGAGAAAAATCATCGCAAACTGCTTAGGGATAACATTCAAACATGAGAACTAATGCGAATACTTTCTCACTAAGAATAATGAAGCATTTCAGATTATCTTTTATTTCGTTCTCAATCAATTCAATCAACTCATTCGGGAAGTCAGGCGATCGCCTACAGCAAACCCACAGAAAATATATCGTTGAAGCGATCGCCTAAAAATCCCAACTCACGGTAATAGCGATCGCAATTTGTTGGGTACACTGGCAATAAGCCTAGATTGTCCTCAAGCAAATAATTTCTCTTATGTCTAATTACTGGTCAATTATTGAGAAATCGCCTAATCGTATTCGCACTCAGGAAAATCTTTCGCAAAATACAAGTCTGTTATCCAGATGTTTGCATTTTGCACTGATTTGCATTCCAGGGTTAATCCCAATCTGGCTAGGTCTCCCACTTTTACCAGGTAAAGTTACCTGCCAGCCAAGCAAAAATATTGTAGAGTGTCGCAAGACTCAGAGCTTTCTGACTATCCCTGTAAAAACTGAAATCTTTGAGCAACAACGCAAATTATCTCGCATAGTAGAAGAGCCTATTTCAGGTGAAACTACTCTTGTTTGGATAGGTATTGGTTATATTGGAGGGATTATCCTTCTGATTTTGCTATTTTCATCAACTGTGACGATAAAACGGATTTGGACTTTTGACAAAAATTCTGCGATCGTCAAGGGACAAAAATTTACCAGTCTGCGCTCAGTAGAAACTATTTACCCTTGCAAAGAAATTAATGGAATAATATTAGAACTTACTGACATTCTAATTGATTCCAATCCGACCCATATTAGGATAAAACTCAACTTTCAATTCGATCGACAGCCAATTAAATATATGCCATTTAATAAAAAGCAACCCGTAATATTCAGTGGAAAGTATAAGCACTTTGAGGAGTTTGTCTCATCTATTGCTCAGCCAATTTGTGGGATGTTAAATCAACCTTTAATGCTGAATATATTCTCTGAATACGGCTCAATGTTTTTCGACTTTTCCGAGAAAAAACTTGAGCGACATGCTCCAGGGAAAAGCTTCAATATTTCGTTTCAATCGATTCAAGGATTTGAGATTGATGTACTGTCTAACGGTCGCTATGTCGTTCCAACTGATAATACGGCGATAGATTCCTATATTCATTATGAATATATTTACAAAGTCCAGTTGGTTATGAAAGATAGTCAGCGTCTTTCAGTTATTAAAATTGAAAGTCGAGAAGCTCTTGGGAAAAGACCGGACCAAGCGTCGTTTCCATCAGATGACAATAGAGCGTATCATTGGATAAAACATTTTACATTGAGATTAAACGGACTCATTAATCAATAGCGATACACCCGTTAAAGTTGTCTATTTTTAGCCGAGATTAGGCAGTCGAAAACAGTTCGCATCGTTTTTGAGTTCCGAGAAGTTATTGGCAATTCCTTTGAGAATGTGTCCCGCTACAAAGATCACCTTTGGCAGATGAATTTTTAATGCGATCGCCTAAAAATCATGACTCACAGTAATAGAGATCGCCACAATCGCACCACCGCCAACATCTACTACTTTCCCAAAATTGAAGTAATATCTTTAATGTAGAATGTTTTTAGTGCTACAGCCTATAGCTATGACTATTAAAGAACAAATTATTCAAGAACTTGACCGTATCCATGAGTCTTATCTGGAGAAGGTGCTTGGTTTTTTGTGTTTTTTAAAAGCTCCATTGACTCACGATGTTGGGCATTTAAGCAAGGCTGAAGAGATTATCCAAAAGGGATTAAATAGTGCGCTATCCAAGCCAAAGCGATCGTCATCGGAAATTTGGGCAGAGTTTGCATCTATTCGCAATAGAATTTCTGAAAGTATTGTTGATATGATCTCCTAAAAACCACGACTCACAGTAATAGCGATCGCCTTCAGCAAACCCACTGAAGATATATCGTTAAAGCGATCGCCTAGAAATCACGACTCATAGTAATAGTGATCGCCTTAAGGAGATAGATTGTTGGTGCGATCGCCTGTTCGGTGGGTGAGGAGTTAGAGATTGATCTGCCGTTATAATTTAGGCAATGGAAATAATATTTTGCTAAATTAATGAATAAAACTTAAGGAAATTGACACTTATGCTAACTTTGCAAATTACAAAAGATCAGGTTTTTACTTTGATCGATCAACTTTCACTTAATGAGCAGCAAGAAGTTTTACAATATTTAGTCGAAAAAACCCGTGAGGATATTGATGATACCCCTGATGATATTGTTATCGAGGGTATCAAACAAGGACTCAAAGAGGCAATGAGTGGTCAAACTATTCCTCTATCTCAGATGTGGGAGGGGATTGATGTTGAGTAATTCTATCGAAATTTTTCTGACTTCCCGCTTCAAAAAAGATCTCAGTCAATTATCTAAACGTTATCGTTCAATTCGGAAGGATCTAGAACCTCTAGTTGAGCAGCTTAAATCAGGAGAAGTTGTAGGTGATCAAATTTCTGGTTTGAATAATCAAGTATTTAAGGTTCGTCTCAAAAACAGCAATATTCAAAAGGGAAAAAGCGCAGGTTATCGGGTTATTTATTATTTGAAAACTGAAACCAGTGTGGTTTTGGTGACGATTTATTCTAAGTCCGACGCATCAGATATAGAGAATAATGTGATCGAAAAAATTATTAAAGAATTTGTGGAGAAATAAGTAATGAGTAATAGGTTAAAGGTTAAATAAAAAAGTTCCTAAGTTGAGATTTTTTGAGTTTGATCGCCTTCAGCAAACCTTTTAGAAGATATATCGTTAAAGCGATCGCCTAGAAATCACGACTCATTGTAATATCAATCGGCTTGAGAAGATAGATTGTTAATGCGATCGCATAGAAATCACGACTCATTGTAATAGCGATCACTGATAGCGTAGCCTTGCTCTTTGTCATAATGAAAGTAAGCTAATCGAAGGCACACGCGCATTGTAAACATCATTCGTCACAATGATATAAGGAGCCGAAAAATTCAAAAAAGGCTTGCTGCAAAAAATGTTTGTGTAAACCGTTAAATAGTACCAAAACTAACCAAAGAGTGATTTCCAATGATCGCAGTTAAAGAAAACTTTCCCCAACTTACCCCAGAAGAATACTTTGCTTGGGAAGAAAAGCAAATAGAAAAACACGAACTGATCAACGGTCAAGTTTACGCCATGAGCGGCGGTAGCGTTAATCACAGCCGTATTGCAATTCGATTTGTGACTATGGTTGATACCCATTTAGACGCTAGTAGTTGCATAACAGGTAACTCAGATCTGAAAGTTAATATTGTTGGCACAAATAACTACACCTACCCCGATATCAGCGTCACCTGCGACGATCGCGATAAAACCACCCCAAATTATTTCACCTATCCCTGCCTCATTATTGAAGTTCTATCTCCTAGCACCGAATTATATGATCGCAGTGGCAAATTTAGAATGTATCGCAAAAATCCAAACTTACAAGACTATTTATTAGTGAGTTCCAATGCGATCGAAATGGATTTGTATCACAAAAACGAGGCAGGTGATTGGTTAATTATTAACTACCAAGAAGGCGACACCGTGGAACTAAAAAGCATTAATTTAAGCTTTCCCATTGAACAAATCTATCGCAACCTAGACCTTATCCCAGAATCTGAATCAACTAAATCCCATTAACAGGCGATCGCATAAAACTCAAGACTCACAGTAATTGCGATCGCTTTTAGAAGATAGATCGTTGAAGCGATCGCCAACTCTAAAACAACAAATCTTTTGAGATTAATCATGTTTGAGAATGCGATCACCCCAATCTCCTTATTGCCTCTAAAAAGTATAATTTAGATCTCAATTATTTAGGACTTACGCAAAGCAATGCATTGTAAGGGCAATTCATTGCTTTGCCCTTACAATGCATTGCGGGTTTCAAGTCATTTTTGCGTAAGTCCTATTATTACTAAACTGATATGCGATAATTACAAATTGAAATTCCTCTAAGCTCTAATAATCAAACAGAAACTTATGGATAATAATCAAATTAACCTTGAATCTATTTCCGAGCGTCAAAATTCATTTAGATGGTGGTACGCAGTTATTATCTTCATCATCGCAAACTTGGTCAGTGCATTGCCAGTCGGTTTTGTCGGCGATAAAGTCTTCTACAATAACTTTGAGCAACCTCAGTTTTCACCTCCCGATTGGTTGTTTGCACCGATGTGGCTATTCCTCAACATCACTTCTCTCATAGCTTTATCCATTGTAGCCAACTCATCTGAAAGTACTGTTCGCCGCCGAGTTTTCTTGATTCTCGAAGCGATTGGTTGGGTGCTTTTTGCCATCTTTACTACCCTCTACTTTTGGATGCGTAGCCCAATTCTCGGTGCAGTAGATACAGTTGCAGGACTAGCTGTTGGATTCGCAAGTTTAGTATATTGTTATGGGATCGACAGACGGGCTGCATTCTTTATTTCACTTAGAGTGTTATGGCTATGTCTAGCAAGTTATATCTCAGTTTACATCGCATTTCACAACACTGACGGCTTCTTTCGTAGCATAAGCAACTGAGATTATTCCAGAAGTTCTAGGTAGGAGAGAACTTTAGAATCAACTTCCATTAATGCACTTGAGTCACGAAAGGTGATCGGCGATCGCTGTAACAAGAAAACTAATCATCTGAGATTAATTCGGGTTTGGAATAATGATCGCCTTCAGCAGACCCTTTAGCGGATAGATAATTGAGGCGATCGCCTAGAAATCACGACTCACAGTGCTAGCGATCTCTACTGGATAGCTTACAATATTTAGGGAAAATCAACCTTAGTTTTTTAAAGAGAACCCAGGTATGACAAGTGAATCTTTTGAAGAAATGCTTACAGGAGGGCATCCGAACTCTCTAGGTAGAACAATTGAGGTAGTTGATATAGTATTAGCTAATTCCACAAGACTTTCAGATTTATACAATTGTTATTTCAGTGCCGATGAAATTGTTCGACTTCGCACGTCTAATGCCATCAAGAGAATATCCTTAGAAAATCCTGAGTGGCTTATTCCGTATATTGACAAACTTATTTCTGAAATATCAAATATTAACCAACCTTCAGCGCAATGGACTCTAGCCAATTTATTTCAGACTCTTTCAGTCTTTATGTCAGAGACACAGAGAAACAAGGCAAAGAATATTCTTCAAAAAAATCTTGAAACTCACACAGATTGGATCGTTCTGAACAATACAATGGATACCTTAAGCAAATGGGCAAAAAATGACTCGATATTAAAGGAGTGGTTATTGCCACATTTGGAAAGATTAGCTCACGATCCCAGAAAATCAGTTTCGGGGCGTGCGAAGAAAATCAAGACAGCACTAATTTGAAGCTAAACCAAGGATTTTGAATTATGCTTCATTTTTAGAAGATAGATTGTTAATGCGATCGCGATAACTTGGCTATAGTGAACAGAAACTCTAGGTAAATATAAATTCTCTCAACAAGTTATTTAATTTCAGTTTCATTCATTCAATTACATTTTATATCGTATTCAATCAATTCATTCACGAAATCAAGCGATCGCCTATCACACTTAAAGCTTTAAGAATAAAATCATGATGCTTTTTGTGATCGTCGTTTTATTGAGTGCAATAGTCTTAGGTAGCCTATTCCTAATTCCTAGCTTTACTTTTTCCATTAAAGATAAACAAGGACATCATGTTTCTCGGAGCATTGCCTCACTCGAAAAAGTTAACTTGGGAGGACAGGAACAATGGATTCTTATTCGTGGCATCGATATCATAAAGCCGATCATTCTCTTTCTTCATGGTGGTCCTGGCACTGCAAATATGTCTCTTTTAAGAAAATATACGAATGAATTAGAGAAACATTTTATAGTCGTAACATGGGATCAACGAGGTGCTGGCAAATCCTATAAAGCTATTAATCCACATTCTTCCATGACAATCAATCAGTTCATCTTAGATACTGGCGAACTTACCCAATTGCTCTGCGATCGCTTTAATCAAAAGAAAATATTTCTGGTCGGTCATTCATGGGGAAGTGTAATAGGGATATTTAGCATTCAAAAATATCCTGATTTATATCATGCCTATATAGGAATTGGTCAGATTGCAAATATGCAGGAGAATGAACAAACTTCTTATGAATGGACATTTGCCCAAGCGACAAAAGCGAAAGATAATCGAGCGGTTAAGACTCTTGCCGAGATAGAACCTCCCCCTTATACTGGTGATTGGCAGAAAAAACTAATGACCCAACGACGATTATTAGGAAAGTATGGTGGAGAGTTGTATGGCAGTTCAAAAGGTGCTTTTCCACTTATTTTTAGTAGTTTGATATGTGCTACTGAATATACCTTAATTGATAAAGTAAATTTCTTTAAAGGAATATTTCAATCAAATCATTTGTTATGGGAAGAACTTTTGACCATTAACCTAAAAGAACAGGCATCATCCTTTAAAGTTCCAATATATTTTGTATTAGGAAGACATGACTACGAAGCACCATCCGTAATTGCAGAACAATATTTTAAAACAATTAAAGCACCCAAAAAAGAATTAATTTGGTTTGAGAACTCGGCACACCTTGCTGACATAGAAGAACAACAAAAGTTTAACGATCTCTTGATAAATCATATATTACCTACTATATCAATCCGAGAAGAGTTGTGAGAGTCTCGCCTACGGGTGAGACTCTCACAACTCTCAATATTTTATAAACACAAAAATATGAATAAAACAGTACATAAAGTTGGGTTTTGGTCAGGACTGATTGCATTTGCCGCAACAGTTGCATTTGTTATTGTGCAGACGTTGCAGCTATTTGCTTTTCTCAGTTATCCCTTGGATGAAATTTTGATTTATGGATTTTCGCTTTGTATAGTCATACCTTTCTTGCTGGAAATGCTAGCACTTCACTATATAACTCCAACTGAAAAAAAGTTTTGGAGTCATGCGGCTCTTATATTTACAGTCTTGTATGTAGCATTCGTTACGGCTAATTATGTTGTGCAACTAACAACGGTAATTCCGATGACACTTCAAGGAGCTTCAGAAGAGATTCTGATTCTAAGACAAACTCCGCACTCTCTCTTTTGGGACTTTGATGCGATCGGTTATATATTTATGGGACTCGCAACCTTATTTGCTCTTCCAATATTTGAGAAGCAGGGATTTCAAAGGTGGGTCAGATATTCTTTCTTGGCTCATAGTCTGGTTACACCGTTGATTGTATTTGTTTATTTCTATCCCAACTTTTCGGAAAAGCTACTTCTGATTGGAATGCCTTGGGCAATTACAGCGCCCCTGTCAATGTTGCTACTCGCCATCATGTTCAAGAAGGATTCTGAGGTTATTACTCAAACAATTTAAGAATAGAAGATTAATATGGAAAACAACGTGCCAGAAAATAAATCACCACTCAAATTCTTCTTGTTAGTTTTTTTGCTGTCTATTCCTTTTTGGATACTGGGCGCTGTGACTAGGGATTTGACTGAAATACTTCCTATAAAGCTGCCAATAAGCGCATTAATGACTTTCTGCCCTTTGTTAGCAGCAGCAATTCTTGTTTATAAAGAACAAAAGATTCATGGTGTTAAAGAACTGTTAAAACTGTCTTTCGACTTTCAGAAAATCAAAGACAAAAAATGGTATGTGCCTGTTTTTTTTCTCATGCCCACCATAGCAGCACTTTCTTATTTGTACTTGAAGATAACAGGAGTGATACTACCTGAACCGCCAATCCCCTTTCTATCTGTTATCATTTTTTTCTTTGTATATTTTATTGGTGCGATCGGCGAAGAAGTGGGTTGGAGTGGTTATGTTACCGAGCCTTTGCAAAATCAGTATGGAGCTTTTAAAGCTAGTATCATCATTGGTTTTGTTTGGGCAATATGGCATATCATTCCCTACAGCCAAGCGCATCAAACGCCAATATGGATATTTTGGCAATGTCTCGGTATGGTCTTTTTGCGGATAATTATGGTGTGGATCTTTAACAATACTCATAAAAGTGTTTTTGCGATAATTCTCTTTCATACCACGCTTAACATAAGTCCGTATTTATTCCCAAGTAATGGTTCGCATTATGCCCCATTTATCTTTACTATTTTGTTAGCGATTACCGCGATCGCAATAACTTGGTTATGGGGAACAAAAACTCTGAGTAAATATCGCTTTTTAGTCCAATCAGCCTCGCGAGGTGGGTCATGACAAACTCGAATCGTATAGGAGGACTGCTGGGACCAACCCTGATGGTAATGGTTGCTTCGGAGTTCCCGCTTATTCAACCACATCTCTACGACGAACAGATCCCACCAGTCGTCTACCTCTCTGGAGTTCTCATGTTCGTTGCGGGTTTGGCGATCGCGCGATCGCATAATCTATGGCAACGTGACTGGACTCTGTTGATTACCCTCTGTGGCTGGTTCTTGCTAGTTCTCGGACTGTTCCGAATGTTCGTGGCTAGTTTTTACCGACTTGCCACTGGCAACACGAGTTCACTCTTCTTCATGATTATCGAAGGTATCCTATTTGCAATTGGTTCTTTAATAACGTGGAAAGCATATACCCGTGACACAAAATCATAATATCCGATGCGCCCATTGAAGTTGTCTGTTTTAGTAGGTATCTAACTAATCGTCAAAGTGTCATAGTAAGATACTTAAGTATGACTGTATTAAAAAAATATTTAACCTAATGACAGCACAAGCTTCTGCGTCAATTTACAGATTTTCAGCAACTGGTCTTGATGGAAATCCAGTATCATTAAGCACCTATAAAGACAAAGTTTTACTAATTGTAAATACTGCCAGTCAATGTGGCTTTACGCCTCAATATAAAGGACTACAGGCGTTGTCTGATCAATATGCCAACCAAGGTTTAGTTGTTTTAGGATTTCCCTGCAACCAATTTGGACAACAAGAACCAGGAAACTCAGACCAGATTCAGTCTTTCTGTGAAATTAACTTTGGAGTTTCTTTCCAACTTTTTCAGAAAATCAAGGTAAATGGAAGCGATGCCCATCCGTTATATCAGTATTTGTCTAAAGCGGTACCAGGAATTTTTGGTACTGAGGGAATTAAATGGAACTTCACTAAGTTTTTGGTTGATCGCAGTGGAAAGGTCGTTAAACGTTATCCTCCAACTGCAAAGCCAGAAGATTTAGTGAAAGATATTCAAGCATTACTGTGAAAGTTAGAGTGTCTTTCAATTAGTAACTGATGTTACGTGGAAGGAAAACGCTGAAATATTTAGATACAGATGGCTCAGCAATCGAGATAGAAGGAGAAAAGATGGGGACTAAAGGAGAGCTGACGAAAACATATGAAACCCCTTATGGAGAAGTCGTGGTTGATCGTCATGTCTATCAACGCGCAGGAAGAGGAAAAACTTATTGCCCTTAGTGGTACTTAGTTTGAGAACTCTTGTCTTAACGCCCACTCGTTGGACTCAATTCTGGAACAAGCTCAATCAATATGGTTATCCTATTCCTTCCTGATGTATTAAATTGAGGTCGCATCCATTGGAAATTAGTTATAAATAAAATCTTTAATAAAATTTACTGCAATCTTTTTTAACAAATAATTTTTTAATAATTTTATGAATAGCAATCTATACCCTTCTCTATACCAAATTAATACCCGCGTCTGGTTGAATCGACTCTCTCCCCAAATCGGTCGCCACGCCACGCTCGATGACATTCCCGATGCCGAACTGGATGAACTGGGGAATTTAGGATTTGACTGGATATACTTCCTTAGTGTTTGGCAGACAGGACTGGCAGCTCGCCAAGTCTCTCGTTCTAATTCACAATGGTTGGCAGAATATGAAGAACTGTTGCCAGACTTGCAAGAAGATGATATCTGTGGCTCAGGATTTGCCATCACCAGCTATACCCTCAATACCAGCTTGGGGGATGCTGCATGTTTGATTCGCCTGCGCGATCGCTTGCATCAAAGGGGACTCAAATTGATGCTAGAT
Organism: Pseudanabaena sp.; assembly: GCA_003249035.1. Lineage (GTDB taxonomy): Bacteria > Cyanobacteriota > Cyanobacteriia > Pseudanabaenales > Pseudanabaenaceae > Pseudanabaena. The sequence continues at coordinate 140,998 of QBMK01000002.1, read as the reverse complement.
TTTGTCCCCAACCATACTGCACCGGATCATCTTTGGGTGCAGGAGCATCCAGAATACTATGTCAGTGGCACAAAAGCTCAACTGACTGAGCAGCCGCAAAACTATCTCAAAATAGACTTGCCTCAGGGTTCGACAGTTCTGGCTTATGGACGAGATCCTTACTTTGATGGCTGGCCAGATACGATCCAACTCAATTACGGTAATCTGGATTTACAGGCAGCCCTAATCGATGAACTGGTAAAAATATCACAATGCTGCGATGGACTGCGCTGTGATATGGCGATGTTGGTTCTACCAGAAATTTTTCAACGGACATGGGGGATTGCCACTGAACCATTTTGGTCGAAAGCAATTCCTCAGGTGCGGCAGGCGCATCCAGAATTTATCTTCATGGCTGAGGTCTATTGGGATTTGGAATGGACGTTGCAACAGCAGGGGTTTGATTACACCTACGATAAGCGCTTGTACGATCGCTTGCGAGAGCAGCATGCCCAACCTGTGCGAGAGCATTTCTGGGCTGACCTAGATTACCAAAGGAAGTCTGCCCGTTTTTTAGAGAATCACGATGAACCCCGCGTCGCCGCAACTTTCGCCTCCGACCTGCATCAAGCGGCGGCGGTCTTAACCTACTTTTGTCCCGGTTTGCGTTTCTTCCATCAAGGGCAGTTGCAAGGATGGACTCAAAAAATTTCCGTTCACCTCTGTCGGGCCCCCGAACAGCCGATTGATCCATGCTTACAGGCATTTTACCAGAAGCTTTTGGATGCTTTGCGAATGAATGTAGTACGCAATGGGGATTGGCAATTACTGGAATGCAAACATGCTTGGGAAGGCAATTGGACGCGGGATTGTTTTATTGCTTTTGGTTGGCAAGGAGACGATGGGCAAAGAGCGATCGCGATCGTGAACTATGCACCGCATCAAAGCCAGTGTTATATTCCGCTACCTTGGGAGGGACTGAGTGGGCAGAAGTTCCAGCTTAAGGACATAATGAGTTCTGCGAGTTACGAGGAGCATGGCGACAGTCTGCGCTTCCCTGGACTCTATCTGGATTTACCCGCATGGGGATACCAAGTATTTGAGCTGATCCAACCAGAATAATTTTTTAATGTCTCTGCCGTTGGATAATAACAACTAATTCATAATTTGCAATAATAGTCTTAACCCATGAGCGACCAGCCTGAAATTAGCCCCCGTTCCGATTCTCAAACTCAATTTCGCACTACGGCGGAACGCATTGAAATCGGTAAATCTTTACGAGGTAAGTTACCCCGCATTACACAAGCTAATTGGACTCCCCCGACCAATCGACGCGATCCTATCGATATCCTCGAAGAATCGAACCAAGATCGTATGGCACAGCTAATTCCTATCCGCTACGGGCGTATGTTACGCAGCCCATTTACTTTCCTGCGTGGTTCTGCTCCACTGATGGCTTACGATCTCGCTTCTACACCAAATATCGGCATTAATGTTCAAGCTTGCGGAGACTGCCATCTTTTGAATTTTGGCTTATTTGCCACCCCTGAGCGTAATTTAGTCTTCGACCTGAATGACTTTGACGAAACCCACCCTGCCCCTTGGGAGTGGGATCTCAAGCGTCTTGTCACCAGCTTTGTTATCGCTGGGCGAGATAATCAACTATCTGAAGTTGAATCCCAAGCAGCTGTTATCGAGTGCGTCCGTTCCTATAGAGTACGCCTTCGAGAGTATTCCCACATGAGTCCATTAGAAGTCTGGTACAATCGCATAGATGCACAGACTATCATCGAAGCAGCTCCCGATGCCAAATCGAAAAAGTTTCGGGAAGACATAGCCAAAAAAGCTCGCAGGCGCATCATTGACAATCTCTTTCCCAAGATTACTGACTCGACTGGTGGACGTCACCGCATTATCGACCAACCTCCGGTTCTCTTCCATCCTGCTGAAGAAGACTTCGAGGAAAAGGTTCGAGAGGGTTTGGAAGACTATCGTCTGACACTATCTGATGAGCGCCGTCTCCTCTTCGATCGCTACAATTTTGAAGATGCTGCCCTGAAAGTGGTCGGAATTGGCAGCGTCGGGACAAGGTGCCATATCGCACTGTTTTTCTCTGAAGACAACCATCCCCTGATGCTACAAATCAAAGAAGCGCGTCGTTCTGTCCTCGAACCCTACACGGAGAAGAGCCAATATGACAACCAAGGGCAGCGCGTGGTCGTGGGTCAGCGGCTGACGCATTCCTCTAGCGACATCTTTTTGGGCTGGATACGATCGCGACATGGTCGTGACTTTTACGTCCGTCAGCTACGCGACATGAAGATGTCTTTCCCTATTGAGGGATGTTCAGCCTTGCAACTGAAGCGATATGCGGAATATTGTGGCTGGTCATTAGCTCATGCCCACGCTAAATCAGGCGATGGTGCAACGATTAGTGGCTATTTGGGTAAAGGCGACCAGTTTGACCAAGCGATGGCGAAATTTGCCCTTGCCTATGCAGATCAAACCGAACGAGACTACCAAGCACTAGTCGAGGCTGTGCGTTCGGGGCGCGTGGAGGCGCTGGTGGAAGAAGATTTGTAATACTGAAACTCCGATCTATATCAAGCCCCCTAATACCAAAACTAAAAATGGCGTAGCCATTTTTAGTTTTGAAAACCCTTATTGGGTTTGGTTTTTAATTCACGAAAGTGTTGTCACACTTTCGTGAATTGGTGTAAATTCCCGATTCTGGAAGGCTTTGAAAAAATTTAATTTTCTTGTCCCCCCAGAATTGGAGGTTAGGGGGCTATTAATTGGTGACTTGAAATGGTTTTATATATTGTGGCTACAGCGTAGCAACTAGAGTAAGCCCTATAATTATTGGCGAAAAAACGATCGCGAAACTGCAAGGCGATCGCAAATTAAATATAAAACCTAAGACAAATGAGTGAATCATCTCCGAAACCACCTAGAATCCGTAAATACAATCTCACCAACGAACTGGCGAGGGAGCGCAATCGCGTAGCAGCAGAGAGGACACTCATGGCGTGGATTAGGACGAGCCTATCTCTCATTACCTTTGGGTTTGGGATTGACCGGATCGCAATTGCACTCCAAAACAGCAAATTACAGAGTAGTTCAAATATTGATATGGTTTCGCGCTGGGTAGGGCTGAGTTTTATTCTGTTAGGGGTTGGGGCATTGTCGGCAGCGGCAAGAGAACATATGAAGGTGCTCAAACTTCTCAGCCAAGAGGATTATATCTATACTCGCCCACGCTCTATTGGTTTGATAACAGCTATCTCCTTAGTTTCGATTGGCATATTTGCCTTTTTGACTATTCTCTACGGTATTTTTTAGGTATATCTAGACTGTACGCTCAACCGCACACAGCTTTTGTTGAACAGCAAATCCTTTTTGCCTCGCAGGAGGGACAACAACCTTTAAGAGATCTAATATACAGAGATCACTCTATGTCCAATATTTTCTAAAAGAGATTGAGCCTGACTAGCAGAATGCTCGGTAACTACTGCTGCCACCAAAAACTTGCCATGTTTAACTGCATTTTCGTATTGCGAAGCGTCATAAATATCAATTCCGATTCCTGACAAAATTGTTAATGTACTACTATCCTCAGTAATAAATTCCCAATTTGTTGAATCTTCGTGTTCTTGATAATTCTTAGTAATGACGACAATCTGAGACGGCTGCAAGCCTTGGCGTTGAAATTCTGATACTGCTTTTCTAGCTTCTAGCCTAGAGGAGAATGTATCGATCACAGTAAATATATTTTCTGATTGAGGTGAGGATTCGCCATATTTCATATAAATCGTAGGCGCGATCGCATAATTGTTTTGAAAACTTTCACGAGTCTCCGTATGGACATTACTCGCATCATCGGAATTAATAGTTTTGTAATGAGTTCGCAACATGATCACTTCTCCGCTCAGATATCTATAAATAAAAATAGACAAAGCGGTCATACATGCCGCACTTTCTATTTAGCCGTCTTGATTGGTATGTCCAGCTTTTTCTAAAACATGCTGGACTTGACTGGCTTCGCGATCGTTACCAACTTCAATCACCAAAAACTTACCATTATCAGTAGCTTCAACGAATTTTGAAATCGCATTATCGCTAATTCCGAGCCTTGTTAAAACCGCAGCCAATCCGCCTTCAGCTGTGATGCTTTCCCAGCTAAATGATTGAGGTTCCTTGTAGTTTTTTGCGACTATAGAAATATGGGCAACGAGTAAACCCTTATGTTCCATTTCCAGTACAGCACTTTTTGCTTCTTCCTCAGAGTCGAAGATATCGACTACTGTCACTCGATTAGTTAATTCTGATAGGCAAGCACCATGCTCCATATACATTTCTGGCTCGATCGCATAGTTATTTAGCAAACCTTCAGAATCGACGGTATGACCAAGGGACTTGTTGATTTCGTCTGGATGCACGGTTGTTTGCTCAGTTGATATAGTCATTTTAGTTTCTCCTAAAGGTTTCTGTAACTACCTTGTCAGAGCAATGATTGATTTGATAAGTGAGATCGTTGACTTGATTGATCTTGTTGCAAAATTTAATAACTAAAATAAAGATGATTTACCACGCTTTGCGTGGTAAATCATCTTTATTCCCATTCGCGCTTTTCGAGTTCTTGTTGTGGTAGTAATAGGGTTGCTTCGATTTGTTCGCGAATACTGGTGGTAACTTCGCAGTTGCTGTTGAGACAATCAAGCAGCAGTTGATTAGCATCGTAATAATTTTGCAAAGCTTGTTCTTGAGGAATAGTAAATTCCCATTTGTTGCCGATGCTGCGATGGGAGGAGATCGCCTCCTGAAGCTTAGTTACCCATGTTGCATAATTTTTGTTGCACCATTTTTCAAAGTTGGCTTTCGTATAATTGTCATTGGGTAGTTGATCGCTGAGTTGCTGTAGTGACTTATGAAGTCCAATATCAACGACAACACCTAAAATATTGCTCAGAGCATCACCGCAGGCATGGACATAGGCAAAGTCTTTACTCTCATGTAGGACAGATTCAGATAACAGATCATCGAGTGCCGCATCTAAAAATTCACCCCGATCTAAGGTGCAGGCTAGAGCAAGGTCAGGGGCAAGATTGGGCGCACGGGTTAGCGCTAGATAAAAGGCTCGACCTGTCGCCGATTTTGTTTCTAATGGATTAGATTTTGATTTTTGGCTAGCCCAAGCTAAAAAATCTTGCAGATGAGGGTCTTCAGAAACAAGAGCATCAATTTCTTGCTTCATTAATCCCACCAAGCCATCAGCACTGCGGAGCATACTCGCCGTTAGCAAAAAGATTTCTCGCCAATGGGGATCGGTAATATGGTCTACCAGTCCTTGTAGAGACTGCCCTAGGGATTGGAGATTGTGATTGGCGACGATCTTACGGGCTGTAAAGTACTCTTGTAATGCTAGATAAGAGAAGGAGAATATCCCTCGCGCCCGTTCGGCTAGCAGCCCATGTTGTGACTCGATCGCTTTCAATACGTTTTCACTTGCCTGTTGGATTTCCTCAGGATCGGTACTTGCATTGGGAAGACTTTCCAGATAGTCACCGATATATTGCTGAATCACATCTTGCTCAAAGAAGTACTGGCCCTGCTCAAAGGTGGCGGCGGCTATTTGGCTCAATAACTTGAGCTTTTGCGGCAACAAAAATCCACGATAGACTTGATCTCTTTCAATGCCTTCTGCCTCATCCCATTTACCGAGAAGTAAATCCATACCTTGTTTATAAAACTCGGCTTGCTTAATGGGGAATTTGCCTTGGCGATGGAATATAGAACAGGCAAGATGCAGAAATAAGGGTGTAGTAATCATCCGTCGAAATCGCCAATTTTCAGGCAGGTTCAACTTTTCCATAAATTGTAGTGCAGTGGCGACTCCCTCGTTAGGCTCTTTGCTAAAGGCAACAAACCATTTTTGCGAAAAGTCAGAAATTTGATTTTCGGTAAATGGGGCGATTTCCACATCCGTAAAACCTTGCAGCAATAGCCTTTGCGAGGCAGTGCGACAGGATGCGACAAACTGATTTTTGTGATACTTCTCAGAAAATCGCCGAATTTCATTGAGGATAGCACTTTCTTCTTCATGAGAGACTTCGTCCATTCCATCGATCAAAAGTAGGATTCTCCCTGCTTGTAGTAACTTCTTAAGCACGGATATTTGCGAAATATCTGAAGTTAGAAATTCCTGATGGATAAATTCTAAGAAATCAATTTGATGATGTTCTTTTCGGCTTTCAGCAAAATCTCGAAGTTTAATAAAGATGGGAATTTGACTTTCAACAAACTGCTCATGATTGCATTCAATGGCAAGATGTTTGAGAAATGTCGATTTACCAGAACCTGGTTTGCCTAATACTCTGAGCTTGTTATACTTCTCGACCGCCTGCATCCCAGGGATTTGGCTTTCGACGATCTTGCCTAAGCCATAGCGATCAATATCTTCGGGGGAGAGACTGTTGATCGCGGAGATTTCTAACCATTGCTGACTGGCAATCTGCTCCAAGATGTTGACGTCAATGTAAATCTGTTCAATTTTAATAGGGCGATTAACATCTAACAATTGCAAGATGCCACATTGGTGATTGATTTTCTCACGCCTTCGCGATCGCACAATTTGGGCAAGAGCATCTATTCCTAATTCGTCGAAATCAGTGGTTCCATCAATATTGAGAGCAATGTAGTCGAGAGGAGGATCGAGGGCTATCTCTCGCCAATCCAAATCCAATCTCGTACAAAGCTCAAAAAATGTATATCGTTCGATTGCCTGTCCAGCAAAAAAACGCCAAATTGGCTGTCTGGTCTTGATGTTGACTTCATTTGCAAGATATTCTTGTGTCCATCCTTTTAGGGCAAATTGCTGCTTAGCCTTTTTTATCCCTACTAATGATGCTTTCAACGATCTCTGTGCCATAGGGAAGATAACTCATAGATATTTACAAATGTTTTGGCAAGTTAGATACATATAAGAATCTAAATGCTTTACGTTTATATTTATGAATAAACTAATCTAAACCCTATAATTAAATTATAGATAAGTCTTGAATCACAGTATTTTCTTTGTTTTTTGTTATTAAAAGCTAAGACAATAGCGACAAAAATGACACCGAAAATTGCGTCGGATGCGATTGCTAACCATTGATTTATTTGGATTTGATGCACAAAATGCTTTGAAATTTTACTGCTTTCAGTTCTTAAATACTTTCTTAAGAAAACTGGTTGCTTTCTGGTTAAAAGCGGAACTTTCATTATTATCAACATTTATAATTATTTTTGAAAAAACCTTAAGAAAAAGACTTGGAATAAGGATATTAGTTGATGAACCAGCTTTCGGTACAAATCGTCAAGGATAAGATTAATGAGCTTGATTCAGTTAATCTGACCAACTGCGATCGCGAACCTATTCATATTCCCAGCTATATTCAACCACAAGGCTTACTGTTAGCTTTAGCTGAACCAGACCTGCGAATTACTCGCGTAAGTGAAAACGCTCCAGATATTTTGGGAATGCCAGCGACAGAATTGCTCGATCGCTCCTTAGCTGATTTTATTAGTAGCGATCGCAGCGATCTGATCGAAGTGATTCGGGCTTGTCTCGATCATAGCTTTGAACATATAAATCCATTGAATCTTTCGATTGCTGATGCTGATGGTGTGATGCTCCTATTTAATGGAGTTGTCCATCGTGCTCCTGATGGCGAGATTGTACTTGAATTAGAACCAGTAGAATCTGCGTCTAAGAGTGACTTTTTTCAATTTTACCGTCATATCAAAGTTACTTTGGCAAAAATGCAGACGACGCAAAATCTGTCTGCATTGTGTGACTTAGTGGTTCAGGAAATGCGTGGACTGACAGGATTTGATCGGGTGATGATCTATCGCTTTAATGAGGGGGGCGATGGTACAGTGATTGCCGAATCAAAACAGGATAGTTTAGAAGCTTTTTTAGGAATGCATTTTCCTGACTCTGATATTCCTAAGCAGGCTAAGCAACTTTATACCCTTAATTGGCTACGTTTGATTCCAGATGTAAATTATCAGCAGATAGGGCTAGTCGCAACCGATGAAACCTCTTCACATTCCCTTGACATGAGCTATTGCGGCTTGCGAGCAGTGTCACCACTGCATATTGAATATCTCAAAAATATGGGCGTTGTTGCCTCAATGTCAGTTTCTCTAATTCATCAGCAGAAGCTTTGGGGATTGATTTCCTGTCACCACCTCACTCCCAAACTTGTTTCCTATGAAATGCGCACCGTCTGCGAATTTTTGGGACAGTTAATGTCAACAGAGTTAGCTACTAAAGAAAATAACGAAGACCTCGACTACAAATTGCATCTAAAGACAATCCAAGCTCAATTTGTAGAACGTCTAACTAAAGTAACCAGCTCCAATTTTGTGGAAGAGATCGTCTCAGACCACGAAGCTTTGTTACATCTGACAGGTGCTACTGGTGTGGCGGTATGTGATGGCAACGACATCATCTTGATTGGTCAAACCCCTAACCAAGAATCTGTGGCAGATTTGCTCCCAAGGTTGCGTCATCTATTTAAGCAAGATATTTTTGTGACTGATAGTTTGTCTAATGTCTATGCGATCGCTGAAGCGTATAAAGATGTCGCTAGTGGTCTGCTGGCGATGGTAATTTCGGAAACCCAGAGGCAATATATCCTTTGGTTTCGTCCTGAGATATTGCAGACAGTGACTTGGGCTGGCAATCCTGATAAACCCAATCAAATAGAATCAGATGGTAGTTTGACAATATTTCCGCGTAAGTCTTTTGAGGCTTGGCAACAGATCGTCAGTGGCAAGTCTAACCATTGGCTCCAATGTGAAGTAGAAGCGGTGATCGAATTACGCCGAGCAATCATCGACATCGTGTTACGTCAATCGGGTGAACTTACCAATATCAACTCGGAACTAGAACGGATTAATAACGAACTAGATGCGTTTGCTTACATCGCTTCCCATGATTTGAAAGAACCCCTGCGCGGCATTCACAACTACGCCACTTTTTTGTTAGATGACTATGGCGAAATCTTGCAGGGTGAAGGCGCAGAAAAGCTGCACACGCTGGTACGGCTGACTACCCGTATGGAATTACTGATCGAATCCTTGTTGAAGTTCTCGCGATTAGGCAGGCAAGAGTTGCAAATGGACTCGATCGATCTCAATCTACTATTGCGGAATGTGACCGAATTATTTAGCATGAATCCCCAATGGAGCAACTGCAAGATTCGCATTCCCCGATCGCTACCAACAGTATTTGGCGATCGGGTTTTGATCGAAGAAGTATTTACGAATTTAATTTCCAATGCCTTTAAGTACAATAATCAGCCTGAAAAATGGGCGGAAATTAGCTGGATTGAATCCGATGGACAGCCACATAACATTTTTACTTTTTATGTGCGCGATAATGGCATCGGCATTCGTGAAAAGCATCTAGAATCTGTGTTTCGCATCTTTAAGAGATTACATGCATCTAGTAAGTATGGAGGTGGCACTGGCGCAGGGCTAACCATTGTTAAAAAGATCGTCGAGCGTCATGGCGGTCAAATCCAAGTAGAATCCTACTTTGGCAAAGGAACTACATTTTCGTTTGCGTTACCCATTCAAAATATGAGTACTAATCAATGATTTCACCTAAAGCGAAGCCCACTCTCCCACTCTCCCACTCTCCCACTCTCCCACTCTCCCACTCTCCCACTCTCCCACTCTCCCACTATGAAATCTTACGCGCAAAGGCTATTGACTTCAGCTTGGGATGACCTCACTCATCCTGTCATCATGATTATTGAAGATAGTGATGAAGATTTCTATACCTTTTTGCGGGTCACTCAAAATCTCGACCTATTTATGCGATCGCAGTATAAGTTTTTACGATTTGAAGATGGGGATGAAGCGTTAGATTACCTATTTCGTCAAGGAGATTATCAAAACCTAAAAGCACCTCTACCCGTTGGCATCCTGCTCGATCTGAACCTTCCTGGTACTGATGGACGTGACATCATCAAGAAGGTTAAAGAAACTCCCGATCTGCAAATGATTCCAGTTATCGTTTTGTCTACTTCTAGTAGCGCTCACGATATTCAAACTTGTTACCGATATGGCGCAAATTCATACATGCTCAAGCCGATGGGCGTTTTAGAAATGCAGCAGACTGTGCAAATTCTGTTTCAAAATTGGTTCCAATTCACGGTTTTACCTAGTTATGGACAATTCAACACCTGAGCCTATGCCTTCTTTGTATGCCACTACCTTCGCCCCTCCATTGTTAGAATCCAAAAACAATGAAGTTCGACCTACCCAAATTTCGACCGAAACTTTGACCAGAATTCTGATTGTGGATGATTCCGATATCGATCGCGATACCTATATCCGTTATCTACAATCTGATCCAGACTACACTTATGAAATCATTGAGGCGGAAAACCTAGAAGATGGGCTAGAAATGTGGCGATCGCAAAGCCCTGAGATAGTACTGCTAGATGTGAAATTACCTGATGGAGATGGACTAGAGTTTCTTGAAGCTTTTAGTGAAGGGATCAACGAACAACGATTGCCTGTAATTGTTTTGACAGGTCAGGGTGACGAACAGACTGCCGTAAGAGCCATGAAACTAGGGGCGGCTGACTATCTAGAAAAAAGAGATGTTAGCGCAGTTTCTCTCTGTATCAGTGTCAGTCAAGTACGCGATCGCATCGCGATTAATCAGCAACTAATGCGATCGCAACAACGACAACAAGAACTCCTGCAAAATCTCCAACAATATACAAATCAACTCCAAAAACGCGAAGCAGAACTCGAAAGACTATCAGAGCGACTTACCTTGTCACTAAAATCTGGAGAGATCGGTTGTTGGGAATGGGAAATTGTCGCGAATACCATCCATTGGGATGAGCGAATGCACGAACTATATGCAGTCACGGAGAGTCCAGCCCTAGATCTCTACAATGTTTGGGCAAACGCTCTACATCCCGAAGATCGTGTTGCTGCCGAATCAGTACTCCAGCAAGCCATCCTCGAAGAGGAGAAATATGAATCTGAGTTTAGGATCGTCCATCCCGATCAAAGTATTCATTTTATTCACTCCTATGGAACCGTATTGAGAGATGCGGAAGGCATAGCTCAAAGGATCATCGGGGTTAATTTTAATGTTAGCGATCGCAAAGAAGTCGAAGAACAACTACTCCAAACTAATGAACAACTAATTAAAGCGACAAGACTCAAGGATGAATTTCTCGCTAACATGAGCCACGAACTCCGCACCCCATTGACTGCGGTGTTGGGTATGTCAGAAATATTGCAAAAGGAAATGTTAGGCTCCATAAATGAACGCCAACAGAAAGCACTGATCGCCATTAGAAAAGGAGGACGACATCTACTAGAACTGATTAATGACATTCTTGACCTATCAAAAATTTCATCAGGCAAAGTCGAACTCGATCTTGAATCGGTTTCAGTGCAGAACGTCTGCGATTCAAGTTTGGTCTATGTCAAGCAGCAAGCATTTCAAAAGCGTGTAGAAGTTTATAGCAATATCGCTCCGAATATCAGCAATATTTTGGTCGATGAGCGCCGCCTCAGACAGATTTTAATTAATCTCTTGGTCAATGCCGTAAAATTTACTCCCAAAAAGGGAAAAGTCAGTCTTTTAGTTTCCGTTGGCTGTGGTGATACATGGCAAGGTGAAGCGATTGTTCCAAAGCAATTAAAAGATCAAGATTTGCCCATGATTCTTTTTCAAGTTACCGACACAGGGATTGGCATTGCTAGTAAAGATTTACACCGACTATTTCAACCCTTTGTACAGCTCGACAGTGGACTAAACCGTGAATATGAAGGCACTGGATTGGGGCTAGTAATGGTTAAGCAGATTGCTGAACTTCATGATGGTCAGGTTTTGGTCACAAGTGAGATCGGTCAAGGAAGTACATTTACTGTCGCTCTACCCTATCAAATGTCCGCATCCACCACGCGATCGCCTGAGCTAATCACGCCATTCTCATTACCTACCGCCAAGTCAAAAAATGCGATCGCGCCGCTTATCTTACTTGTCGAAGACAATGAAGCTAATGTTCAGACCTTCACATCTTATCTAAGTGCTTATAAATATCGAGTGGTTATAGCAAAAAATGGCGAAGAGGGAGTGGCTATGGCAAAGACTCACCAGCCAGACATCATCCTAATGGATATTCAAATGCCTGTGATGGACGGGCTACAAGCAACCCGACTGATACGCGCTGACTCAAAACTGGCTAAAGTACCGATCATTGCCCTAACAGCGAGAGCTATGCAAGGAGATCAAGAGCTTTGTCTTGAAGCGGGTGCTAATCAATATCTCAGTAAACCTTTAGAACTAGAACAACTTGTCGGCGTGATTGGACAGTTTTTTGAAAGGTTGTGATCTAGAGAGTTTGAGGCGGCGCAAATCTATAACTTGGTCATGACGCGATTAAACTGAACCGTGATATTCGCCTTTTTGGCTATCCTCTACGGTATTTTTTAGGTATATCTAGACTGTAATTTCTTACGGATGCGTTGAGGTCAAAACTAGAGTAACTTTTCAGGAGTCGAATTGCGCGATCGCTGGGTTGGGATTAATGAGATTTTCATAGTTAAAAGGAAACTCACAGTTGAGGCAACTGCGATCGTGGGAATCAGATTCGTATCGGAAATAACTGTTAGTATTATCGGGATGCTCACGGGCGTTTTCATGACTGCAACCGTAACCGATGCCATCATACAAAGCATGATGACGGATGGAGGTATAGAAGGAATCAGTAGACTCAACGCCATTCCGATCGCAGCTCCAATAAAGAATATTGGGAAGATGAATCCACCACGAAAACCAGAATGTAAGCTCAAACTGACTGTAAACATTTTGACTATGGCAATTAATATAAGCAATCCCCATCCTATTTGGGCGCCCTTGTCGATAATAATTTGTATTTGGTGTTCTCCATAAAATAAAGTTAGCGGGAAAATTGCAGCTGTGAGTCCGAGTCCCAATCCTCCTAATATTGTTAATAGGATGGGGTGAAGTGGGACTGCTTGGGTTAACCTCTGAGTGCCTCGAAAAATAAAGATAAAAAGACTTGCTACAGCGGCTCCAAGCACTCCTAGTAAGACGGCAAAGATTAGATGATGCGGAAGAAAAGGAGGAGAGGTAGGGAACTCGTAGAAGCCTCCGATGATATGTCCAGTGAGAGAGCGAAAGATTGCAAAGCTAATAGTCGCTGATACGATCGCTGGAACTATCGCCTCGTAGTACTCTAGCCCAAACCGATGCGGTAACTCTAGAGCTAGCATTGCACTACCGAGGGGAGAACCAAAAAAAGCTCCCAATGCAGCACTAATTCCGCAAAATGTCAAAATCCGGGTATTACCTTCGGACAGTTTAAGCTTATCACCTAGCCAACTGCCTACGCGACCGTTGATATCGACTAATGGGCTTTCTGGCCCAGCACTGCTGCCAAAAATCAAAGACAATAATGAGGCAACTATCATCCCAGGAGTTAGTCGATAATCAATTCGCCCTTCCTTGTGGATCTCATCAATTGCCGCATTGATACCAGTGGGTGCACCTAAGTAATGCACGCTCAGGCCAACTAGTAACCCACCGATCGTTGTGAGAACCCATGCATAGCCTTGAAAGTTATTGGGATCCAAATTTAAAGCAGAGGGTAAGTAGTCCACACTGCTTGCAATCCCCACTGGAGGACGAAGTAGTAGCAAGTTGACAGACAGCCAATGCCGACACCAAGACAAGCTGCATAAAAGAGAATCTTCCCAAAAGTTAATTGATGGTTTCCAATACCTTTTTGTTTAAACATTCGCGATAGCTTGTGCATGATCTTCATTCAATAAATATATCCAAATAAAAGCCTAATACCAAAGCATAAAATGGCTACGCCATTTTGTGCTTTAAAACCTTTGCTGGGTTTGGTTTTCAATCCACAAAAGTGTGACGACACTTTTGTGGATTAGTATAAACAGATGAAATGGGCAAAGCTTTCCTAATCTATTTAGGCTTTTATTATTCGCTGTTTTCAGAACTCATAGTGGCTATAGTTTCAAAAATCTGACTGACTTTTTATCTGACCGAAGCACTATAAAAAGTTAGCCTTCCATAACCTAGAAATTGTCCGAAGGGTTTATCACCTGTAGGAAAAGCATTAACGCCGAATAAATACACGCCATCAAAACGGGGATTGGTGGAGGGACGTAAGCCAATCATCACAGTTTTGCCTGCGGGAACAGGTGGATCGAAAACTATTGATAGGGTATTGGTCTCTGGATTTAGAGTCGTTTTGCTTCGGAGTGGGATGTCGCCACTTGCATCTTTAGCGTAGGTAATTGTTGCATCAAGCTGAAACTCGACCGTGTCGACGCCCTGAGTTTGAGCGATCGTTACTGTCTGCAAAGGCACACCGGCGTTAGCAGCAGTCTGAATCTTGAAGAAGTAAGTTGCACAACATACATTGACCGCATAGATAGTCGTGTAAGCCTCAATCAAGGTAGGCGGTTGCAAAAAATAGGTTTTACCGTTTTGCAGCTCCACTGCTTGAACCAAAGGATTGTTCCAAGGCAAAGTTGAGGCTAGGCAGAAACCTAGGGATCCGAGAAAAATTGAGGCAAGTACAGTCTTTTTGTGCAGCATAGCTTAAAAAATTAATGGGTGCTATTCGCGCAACCCCTCGAAAAGTTATATTACATCATGAAGCATTAATAGCTGTCGCAAAGTGTACTAGGACATAAAACCCAAGAATTGATTAGCGCCGCCTATCAATTCTTAAGACTAGATTGAAGAGCCATCAGCGTCTAGGACTAAAAAAAGATAGCCTTCCGTAACCTAAAAATTGCCCAAATGGTTTAGCCCCTGGAGGGAAAGCCGTAACGCCGAATAAGTACACTCCCGGAAAGCGAGGATTGCTTGATGGTAGCAGTCTAATCACTACGGCTTTGCCGGGGGGAACAGGCGGATCGAAAACAATTGATAGAGTGTTAGTCTCTGGATTTAGGGTCGTTTTGCTCTGGATTTGGGTGCGATCGCCCCCAGCATCTTGAGTATAGGTAGTAGTCGCACCGATCCGAAACTCGACTGTATCACCGCCCTGAGTCTGCGCGATCGCAACTGACTGCAAAGGCACCCCAGCATTAGCAGCCGTCTGAATCGTGTAGTAGTAAATTGCACTCCACGAATTGATCACATTGATGGTTGTGTAAGCATCGACCAAGGTAGGCGGCTGTAAAAAATAGGTCTTGCCGTCTTGTAGCTCAATCGCTTGAACTGACGAATTGTTCCAATGGAGTGTGGAGGCTAGGCAGAAACTTAAGGAACCGAGAAAAATTGAAGCTAGTAGAGTCTTTTTGTATAACATAATTAAAAAATTTTTAAGAAAAAAATTAAGATATCCTTTGTTTTGCGATAGTTTCACTCAGCTATATCCGCAAAAAATGAACTCCCTTTAGGCGCTTCTGCAATCCAGAAGTTTCTGAGACTAAAGTTGCAGTGATGGCAATCCGTAAATCTCTCAAGGCACTATTGAATTGAAATTATACTCTCTTCTCGCTGAATAAATGCCGTGAATGATTGCGAAGAGAATAGTTTTTTTGATCTGCTTTAGCGATTTAGAATCGCATTCTCTTTATATTTTCTTTAGGATTACTAGGTCGTCATAGTTATACTCTTAATACCTGTAAGGATGCTAAAATTATTGATAAACCAAGGAAAATGGCAACAGATAAACCTAACATTCTGATTATCTGGGGTGATGACATCGGTCAGTCCAACCTCAGTTGTTACTCTCACGGTCTGATGGGCTATAAAACACCCAACATTGATCGCATTGCCAAAGAAGGCATTCTATTTACAGATTATTACGGCGAGCAAAGCTGCACGGCTGGACGATCTTCCTTCATTATGGGTCAATGCACTTTGCGTACTGGCTTGAGCAAGGTGGGGATGCCTGGAGCCACCTTGGGGATGCGCGATGAAGATCCCACCATTGCCGAGCTATTGAAGCCGATGGGCTATGCCACTGGTCAATTTGGCAAGAATCACCTAGGCGACAAAGATGAAATGCTGCCCACCATGCATGGATTCGATGAGTTCTTTGGTAATCTCTATCACTTGAATGCCGAAGAAGAACCAGAATTAAGAGATTATCCTCCCGCCGCCGACTTTCCTAACTACAGGAAAAATTTCGGGCCTCGTGGTGTGCTGCATTCTCATGCCAATCCAGACGGAACCCAAACAATTGTTGACACTGGTTCGCTGACGAAAAAGCGCATGGAAACCATTGATGATGAAGTTCTTGTCAAAGCTAAGGATTTCATCGATCGCCAAGTGAAGGCAGGTGTACCTTTCTTTGCTTGGGTTAACGCCACCCACATGCATTTCCGCACCCATCCCAAGCCCGAAAGTATCGGTCAGTCTGGTCGCTGGCAGTCGGAATACCATGACGTTATGATCGATCACGACAAGTTCGTGGGCGAGTTGCTAGATTATATTGATGCTCTTGGCATTACCGACAACACGATCGTGCAGTACTCGACTGATAACGGTCCTCACAAAAACTCTTGGCCAGATGCTGGCACGTCGCCATTTCGGAGTGAAAAGAATTCAAACTGGGAGGGAGCTTTCCGCATTCCTGCTCTGATGCGCTGGCCCGGAGTAATTGCCCCAGGTACCATCTCTAATGAAATTGTCAGTCACATGGATATGTTGCCGACTATAGTTGCGGCGGCGGGCGATCCTGACATTAAAGAAAAACTACTCAAGGGTCATCAAGCAGGCAATAAGACCTTCAAGGTGCATCTCGATGGCTACAACCTATTGCCTTACCTGAAGGGCGAGGTGAAGAAAAGCCCACGAGTTGAGTTCTTTTACTTCAGTGATGACGGCGACCTAATGGCTATGCGCTATGACAACTGGAAAATAGTTTTCATGGAACAGCGAGTTCAAGGCACTTGTCAGATCTGGGCAGAACCCTTTGTCGTACTGCGGGTTCCGAAGTTGTTTAACCTGCGTACCGATCCCTACGAGTTTGCCGATATCACCTCTAATAGCTACTGGGATTGGATGTTCGACCATATTCCCTTGGTGTTGGCAGCTCAGCCCATTGTTGGTCAATTCTTATCCACCTTCCTAGAGTTTCCCCCTCGACAGAAGGCGGCTAGTTTCACGGTTGACCAAGTGATGGAGAAGATCATGGCGGGTGTTAATAGCCACTAGAGGTTGCCCTGTTTCATCGTTAATTATAATTATTTAGAGAAAGGTATCTATCAGCAATGGCAGATACCTTTCTCTTTAAGAAACCATTTAAGAATTGTTTTCTACAGTCAAAAGCTCCAAGAGATCCCCCTTAAAAAGGGGGATTGAGGCAATTCTTCAATGGTTTCTAACTGAAGATCGGTTTTATAATCAGTTTTATAAATCGACTTGCTCAGAATAATTAGATCTAGAAATTTGTATGGCTAAAATCCTTGATTTCCTCAAGAAGGAATTCTTAGAAGTACTTCCTGCAGTAATTTTCTTCTTTATTGCCTTTCATTTGCTTGCACTCACGGAATCTCTGATCTTGAGTGAGCATGGAGTTCCCGCTTCAACTATGGCACTGGTTTCTGTCAGCGCTCTTGTAGTCGGAAAGGCGATTTTGATCGCGGATAAGCTTCCATTTATTAACCGATTTCCCGATAAACCCCTTATTTACAATATTGCTTGGAAGACATTTGTTTATTTGCTAATTGCTCTTTTCTTTCGGTATCTAGAGGAACTCATACCGAAGCTATTAAAACATCAAAGTTGGAGTCTTGCCCACCAGAACATTCAAGCTGAAATAGTTTGGCAGCACTTTTTTGTGGTTCAAATTTGGCTTTTGGTACTATTATTTGTCTACTCAATTGGGGTGGAAATCGTGAGGGTAATCGGAAAACCCAAGATATTAGAGATACTTTTTGGTGCTTAGCTAATCTCCTCAAACTCCATTAGACTTCTGCAATATCGTTCTCTCACTCATTATACCAGAACTAAAAATGGCTACGCCATTTTTAGTTCTGAAAACCCTTGCTGGGTTTGGTTTTTAATTTACAAAAGTGTCGGCACACTTTCGTAAATTGGTATTAGAGGCGATGTAATATTTTTGTAGTCCGTCGTATGAATCGTTCCTCACGGTTCAGTTACTATCGGCTGCCATTTGAGTTATATTCATGTGAGAAAGTAACCGAGAGTTAAGCCAATATGTTTTTTACCCGCCACCTATCAAAGATGCTCTTAGTCATGGGATTGGCTACGGCTAGCTGCTTTATCTATGCGATCGCGCCTAAGTGGGCGATCGTGAACATATTGAGACTCCCTTATGACGAAAACTTCGCGTCGAACTATTTCGATCAAGGACATTACTTCTTCTACAACCACTGGGGCGTGATGGTTGGCTTTATGGGCGTGGTGATGGTAGTTGCCTCGTTCAAGAAATCTTGGCGTCCCCCGGTCGTATTCTACTCGTTTGCGGAAAAATTCTGGATGGTTCTGCTCTATTTAGCCTCTCGCGGGTTTGCCAATGAAAACACCTACGGCTACTTTCCTGTTTTAATCGTGGATTCCATCGTTTCGATATGGACTATCGGCTACTGGATCGAGCAGCGTTCTATATTCCCCGACCCAGAGATTGAGCCACCTTCCATTGTCCCCAATTCAGAGATTTCGCAGCAGTCTATTTTGTCCGAACCTGAAAAGCCTGCCTGATACCAAAGCACAAAATGGCGTAGCAATTTTGTGCTTTAAAACCCTTGCTGGGTTTGATTTCCAATTAACAAAAGTGCAGCTACACTTTTGTTAATTGGCATGACTCAAGTAAGTACCATTGATTGCAGTTGTCTTGCTTACGCCGCTCTTGAAGCTGAGGGCAAAGCCACCATTGATGCCAACTCAGCTAATAGCTGCGGCAAAATGCTGGACTGGGTTGGATGCAACTGAATATCTGGTATCCCTCCCATCAGTTCAAAGGCCCGTTGCAGGGTGCGATCGCGCCAGATATTCGGTTGAGGAGAATTTTCCATATTCTCGGCGCTGATGCCCCATTTCCAGCCACCCAAAATGCCAGCGACCAAATGGTTCGCTATATTTGTCACGATTTTGTTACTACTAGGGTCGGTTAAAAACTGTTTGTTGAGCCACGGTGCCTGACGCCATTGCACAATCAACCAAGCTAGGGATATTAAATCATGCGCTATCACTGAACGGGAGGCAATGACCAAACCCTGTGATGGGGCGATCACGTGGCCCAAATCCGGTCCAAAAGTTGCTAGCACCTTATCTGCTGCTGTAACGACCAGACGTTGCTTTTGTAAAAGGGTGGGAACGGTGTTTGCCTCGGCAGTTTTTTCTTGGATGCTCTTGGCGGCATGATGGTACTCCAATCTGGTGTCGTAGCGCATGTAGCCAACCACAGACTTAAGCCCGAGGGTATTCCCCATCAGGGCGTGGCGGCTACAGCGTGGCATTGACACGATGTGATCTACCTCCTGAAGTACGTTAGGCAGCATGATACCCCTCTCCCAGTGGGAGCCTGGGGCTGGCTGTTCTTCATAGAAACTCTCCCAGCCTGCTTCCTCGAAAAAAGCCCACTCTGCCCCAGCGTCTAGAACGATATTCAACAGCCCTGCACTCTTCGCCAGACTGCGGGTACTGCCTTTACAACCCTCTGGACTCTGGTGGAGAAGCCCAACCCCGCTCATGTCACCAACGACGACCCGACTTGCTCCTTTTTCCTTAAGCAAGCCAATCATGCTTGCCACTGCTAAGGGACTGGTGGTCGATGGGTAAGGCTTGCCTGAGTTAATCACCGGTTTAATGAATACCGTGTCACCGGGCTGGAGCCAGTCAAGGCTATCGACGGCAAATACGGCATCGCGGATGGCTTGATCCATGTCCTGAGGAGAAGGTTTTCGGTTCAAGGGAGCCAAACTCACGTCGGAACTGAGATTCATCAAATCTTGCATAACTTTGCGTCTGTAACTGACTGTTCAAATATGAGAATAGCTTATTTAATCTCGTTAATCTACTGTCCGAATCCATAGGGTTACTTCAGATAACTTCTACCGCAAATGTTTTAAACTTTCATTTATGTCACTATGATTCGCATCATGCCCAACCATTTAGCTTAATCCCTTCTATTCTCAAACAGCCTCTAAGTTGAGAGTTCTATATTTTCACTCAAGCTAATGCTAATACCAATTCACAAAAGTATGACGACACTTATGTGAATTAAAAACCAAACCCAGTAAGGGTTTTAAAAACTAAAATGGCTACGCCATTTTTAGTTTTGGTATAAGATGATAAACCAGCCATACAGTTGCGATTTGGGTCATCCATGTGCCAATCAAAGACACCCCCTGACCCGCAAAAAATAAGCGATAGTTTCGCGATCGCAGTGCAGGGAATAAGGATTGGTTCTCAGTTGTTTGCATACAAAATTATTTGATTTCGACTGTAACTTCAGCTGACATGCCTGCGGTAATTCGTGATTCGTAACCTTTGACACTTTGTGGATCTAAGGTGATTTTTACGGAAATACGTTGAACGACTTTAGTGAAGTTGCCTGTCGCGTTATCTGGTGGTAATAAAGA
The DNA here is from genome assembly GCA_003249035.1 of Pseudanabaena sp. GTDB lineage: Bacteria > Cyanobacteriota > Cyanobacteriia > Pseudanabaenales > Pseudanabaenaceae > Pseudanabaena. Next base: position 120,373 of record QBMK01000002.1, on the reverse strand, counting down.
GAATTGAGAGCCAGAGGCGGGAGAAATACTATCTACTCGACCCGTGAAAGTGCTATCGGGAAAAGCATCTAGTTTGACTTCTACAAGCTGTCCTGTTTTTATGCGGTTTAGCTGAGTCTCTTTGAAATTAGCTATAATCCAATAATTATTCTCGACAACAGCCATGAGTGGCGATCCAACTTGGATGCGATTACCTACTTCCACAGTTTTCTTCCCAATTCGTCCTGCATTTGTGGCGAAGACATCAATGTACGAAAGTTGTAATTCAGCATCTTTGAGAGTAGCCCCCGACAGCGCGATCGCAGATTGGGCGGCTTCATACTCGCTACGATTTACCGTTGTTTGCTGGCCGCTAGCAGCAGCTTGTTCCAATTCACCACCAGATGCTGCAAGTCGAGCTTGAGCGCTGGCAATTCCCTCTTGTGCTTGGGCAACTCTTGCTTTAGCTTGTTGCACTGTTTGCAAAGCCGAATTTTTTTGAGCCTTAGCAATATCCAAGCTGGCTTTAGCTGCATCCAATTGCTGACTAGCGATCGCACCCTGCTTGAAAAGAGCATCATAGCGATTGTAATCAATTTGAGCATTTTCCAAACTGGCATTGACTTGTTCTACCTGCGCTTGTGCAAGGGGAACTCCCGCTTCCGCCTCTTGCAAAACAGCTTGAGCATTAGCAATTGCGGCATAGGCAGTGCTGACATTTCCTTGCGCTTGAGTGGTCTTGCCACTAGTAGTTTGAGATGCTAAGTCAATATTCGCTTGAGCGGCGTTTGCCGTTCGTTTCGACGATTCTAGTTTGGCTTGAGCCTGCTGGACTTTGTTCTCATAGTCTGTAGGATCGAGCTTTACTAATAACTGCCCAACTTGCACCTGCTGATTGTCACTCACGAGAACATGGGTGACAGTTCCTGCAATTTTGCTACTAACTTGGTGGATATGCCCAACTACTGTCGCATTATCTGTTGATTGGTGGGTGGAGGCATATTGCCAATATCGATAGCCAAATATACCCGCCAAGACTGCGCCAACGCCTAATCCTGTTAAAACAAATGCGATCGGTTTAATGCGTTTTGGTTTTGGCTTTTCTGGTTGCTCCAACATTACTATTGCTTCTTTTTTCCCATCTGCCGCTGGCGCTAATAGATTTGATGTGTTCGATAGATTGTTAATATGCTCTTCAAATTTATCCTTGTCCGTAATCACATCTACACTCCATAAGCTCGTAATTAGAAAGCCTTAATTATTTGGAGGATGTGTTAGTGCAATGTAACGCATCTATTCGGCAAATTTCGGCTTTCAACATTAATCTGGCAGGTAGTTGTCTTGTTTCCTGCATGAATTGATTGATTACGATACAAATTGCAATTTTCGAGTGAATATCAATATTTAAATTTAAGTTAGCGAATATCCGTATTGGGCTAAGGTTATTTCTCCTCATAGCCAAAGCCAAGTTAAGGCGATCGCACCAACAATCTATCTTCTAAAGGCGATCGCTTTTACCATGAGTCGTGATTTCTATGCGATCGCTCTTTTTCTCTTACATATATCGTATATTAGGTATTAGAACCTTGATCAAATGTCTCGACTTCTAAACTTCATGTAATTACTACAAGGATTTAATCGTGATTACAAATGCTAGTAGCCTTACCCTTAGCAATCTCCGTCAAACCTTTGGCTTGAGACTTGACTCTAGCGATCGCTTTTTTGATGAATGGTTAAATCATGCGCCGACTTTAACCGAAGCGGAACTACAAGGATTAGACCGCCTCACTCGCAACTATACCTATCTCAGTCAAGAAGAACCACCTCTCGAAGAAATTGTGATGCTTGTCGTGGTATCACCATTGCTAGATTTGGCTAGTTTCTATCAGTTTCCTTTTTTGGTAAAAGCAGAAGTAAGTACCAATATCGAAGTTGCTGACGAAGCTTATGCTATGGCAGTTCAAGGCAGAATTGATATTTTGGTAATCCAAGATAGTTTTTGGGTTTTGGTAATCGAATCAAAACCTGCAAAGCTAGATGTTACTGCGGGAATTCCCCAAGCACTTACTTATTTGTTGAGCGCTCCCAACATACAGCCAAGTTGCTATGGAATGGTTACAAATGGAAGAGAAGTATTGTTCTTGAAGTGCGATCGCCACCAAAATGCCCCTCAATATACGCGATCGCATACTTATCGGTTACTTGAAAATACAGAAGAACGTATCCAAGTTTTGCAGGGTCTTAAACAAATTGGTGCTTATATTGGCGATTTGACAATTTAAGCGATTGCTAATACTTTGAGCCTTGATTTCTAGGCGAGCGCCTCAATTATCTATCTGTTAAAGGGTTTAATGCAGGCGATCGCTTATCAATTTCTTAACTTTGCAATCGCCATTAATTCGTTTCATGCTGCAATAGCAGTCGATTTAAGCCGTACAAATTAGAATCTTGATATACTGAAATTAATTACGAAATGATGATGTGGAAGGCTAAGAATGACACATCGCTAATTATCTAGTTAATTAAGTTTAGTACGATCCTATGCCGCATACAGTTGTCTGGTTTCGACAGGATTTACGCATACATGATTGTGAGCCCTTGCAAAGAGCGGCTCGCCGAGGTCAAGTCATTCCGATCTACATTTTTGAGCGATCGCTACTGCATCATCCTGAAGCTTGTCCCGCCCAGATTGCTTTCACTTTGGAATGCCTAAAATCTCTGGATCTAGATCTGCGGAAACTTGGCGGCAGATTAATTTTAAGAATTGGCAATCCCATAGAAATTTTACCGAATCTGATTGCCGAAAGCCAAGCGGAGGGAATATACGCACATACGGATTGCGATCGCATCTATTGCCGAGTCAGAGATGCCAAGCTGAATGTTGCTTTAGCCGAACGACAAATGAAAATACGCTGGTTCGAGCCACCAGCTAGTATTGACGAACTAATTGCCTATCCCAAGTATCGCGATCGCTGGTACGAAGATATGAATGCGCCGATCGCGCCGCCACCTCAGAGAATAGTCGTACCAGACGATATAACTAGCGAACCTATTCCCACATTAGAAGAGCTAGGGCATAAAAGCGATCTCAAAATCATTCCCGCAGGGGGAACGGAACCAGCGAGATCGCTTCTCAAAGAATTTTTTGATAGCAAAGCCGAAAGTTATTATTGGCAACTATCCTATCCTAGCGCTGAAGCCACCACGGGCTTAAGTCCTTATATCAAAGTTGGCGCAATTTCGATAAGAGAATGTGTGCAATTTGCTAAAGCCTTTACCAACGATCCCGATTTTCGGGTTCGCCGTAGCAGCAAGCAGCTAATTTCGCGATTGCGTTGGGGGAGTGGCTTCCATCAGAGATTTCGCTATATACCTCAGCTAGAATTGCGATCGCTATACTCAATCTTTGACGATGAAGGATGGGAATTCGATCTTGAGTGCTATCAAAAATGGCAACAGGGACTGACGGGATTTCCCATCGTTGATGCGGCGGCTCGGTGTTTGCAAGCAACGGGAGGCTGGAAAGAGTTGAACTTTCGTAGTCGAGCTATATATTCCAGCTTTCTGAGCAACCTATTGGGAATGGATTGGCGTTACGGAGCTTTACACTTTATGCAGCATTTGCTTGATGCGGACTGCGCGATCGACCATTATCAATGGGCAATGCAAGCAGGGGTCACTCACTGTGTCGATAAATCATGGACGCGGATTTACAATCCAGGGCAAGTGGCGATCACTAGATGCGATCCCGAAGGCAAATTTATTAAGCGTTGGCTACCAGAGTTGTCGGAAGTTCCCATTGAAAAGTTGGCAGGAAATTTGCAGATATACGGCTATCCTGCACCGATGCTCGATTACAAACAGGCAAGACAGAAAAGAGTCAAGCAATTAGAACGACAGAGATCGGCGTTTCGCGAACAAGAAAATGTCTTACCCTATTTAGCCAGAATGCCTGAATTTCCAATTCCTTTTGCAATGTCTGCTTCTAACGAAAAGTCAGATTGGATATCCGAGCGCAATCCACGATTATTTCCAGAAGCGCTTGACTTGAATAGATTGAATACCGAGCAAGCAGTGAATTTGCGAACTTGGTTAGTTGCTCATGTCGAAATCAAATCCCATAAACCAAGTTCTCTCAAGCCAAAAGTAGAGAAATCCTCTAGCAAGGCTTCTCAAAAAACCTCTAACAAAAAAGCAAAACCTAAAGAGGAAGCGCAAGCTGTTCAGCTATCTCTTTTCGAGACTCTATTTTAAGTTTGTCCGCTAACATCTCTACTCCACTCCGTTGATATAGGTTTATCTGGCGATAGCGGGAAAATCGTGATTTTATTGCCGCATCCGAAAATAAAGATTCCACTCTATTCGGCGAAAGCTTGAGAATTACGCTAATATCCTTTATAGATAGCCATTGCTGCCCGAAAAGATGGAGAATCTCAGCATCAGATGAGTTGAGTATTTGCGTAAGTAACTTCTCTAATAGCAACCAGCAGGCGATCGCGTCGGACTCTGCTCGATGGGACTGACCGACATCAAATCCATAGTGCTTTACCAATTTTTGTAGCGATCGTGATGGTAAATGTGACAATAAAAGCCGTGACAATTCTACCGTACAAAGTTGAGCTTGTGCTTTAAAAGTAATTCCTAATCTGCGATATTCAGCTTGCAAGAAAGAATAATCAAAACTAAAATTGTGAGCGGTGAGAATGCCAGACTCCAGCATTGGCAGATAATTAGGCAAAATGCGATCGCTAGTGGATGTGTGATCGACCATATTCTGTGAAATTCCCGTAAATCGAACTATTTGATTGGGAATCGCGATTTCAGGGTTGATTAAGTCTGTCAATATTTGCTGGATTCCATCTTTGAGCGTTGCTTTTAGAACTGAAATCTCGATAATGCGATCTTTATGTCCCATTCCTCCAGTTGTTTCGAGATCGACAACCGTGAACACCTCTGTACTCATCTGGCGATAGTAATTAAGAAGCTCGATTGATGACATGAGGTTGGTTTTCATTTAGTCTTACTAGGTGCAATCTTAAAAAGCTAAAGTTGAAAGGTTCAACTTTCTGTGTGAATTTACGAATATTCTTAACTATTATATAAAAAGTCGGTGATGAGCCTGTAGAGGTGATAGACACGATCGCATCAACAATCTATCTCCTGAAGGCGATCGCAATTACTATGAGTCGTGATTTATATGTGATCGCCCCAATCATCTATCTGCTAGAGGGTTTGCGGTATTGCGATCGCTATTTCCATTCAAAATATAGATACTCTCAAATAACCCCTAAATTCCTCATGTAATCTTGGCGATACAAACTTGGGGCAACCCCAGACCAGCGCTTAAAAGCCTTACTAAAAGATACTTCCGATTCATAGCCCACCTTACTGGATATATCCTTTAAACCCAACCGACTTTCTCGTAATAATTCAGTCGCTTTAATCATTCTCCAAGTTGTGAGATATTGCATCGGCGGTTGACCGACCAGTTCTGTAAACTTGGCTGAAAAAGCCGATCGTGACATCGGAATCCGTTCTGCTAACTCGGCAACTGTCCATGATTTTTCAGGCGATCGCTGCATTAACGACAAAGCGATCGCTATTTCAGGGTCGGTTAAAGCTCTCAACCAATTACGTCGATCGTCACTAATTCTATCTACATAAGCTCGTACCGCTTGAATAAATAACACATCTACCAGTCGCGCAATCACGGTTTGAAACCCAAGCTGACTGATGGCAAGTTCGGCAGTGATATATCGCAAAGTAGTCTCTAACCAAGGTATAAATTGACCGCGATCGCTACGAATATGAATTAACTTAGGGAGAGAAGACAGTAGAGGATTGCGGCGATCGGCTCGCACGGTAAAACAACCCGCCAATAGTTCGATTTCCATACCATCACCGCCAAAGGAAATTTGATTGTATCCATGATTAGGGCGCATAATTGCCGTATCCACAAAGTCGGTAATCGGACTAGAAATCGTATCGGAAAGGATATGTTCTTGTCCGTGGGGAAACATTACAAAATCCCCAGTTGCTAATAGTAGAGGCTCCTTATGACCTTCAACTTGCAACCAACATTGCCCTTTTGTCACCACATGAAAAGTTGCTTCCCCATCATCCGCAGGAAATCTGATTCCCCAAGGTGCTTTTAATTGACAGCGACATAAAATCGTATGCTCCAGTCGCATAGTCTGCAAAATGTCAGTTAATAGGTCTGGAATTAGCATTACTTTAGATCGATCAAAACTTGGACGATTGGCTAAAAAATTTGGACTTATAGATATTCTGCATCTACATACTTGCTGCTATTGTACCTAATATCTCTTCTGCCTAACATTATTAACAACTTGAAATGGAGAATTTATGAGCGTAAAGTTAAAGACTGTCGGGGTCATTGTGAAAGACATGAAGAAGACCCTTGATTTTTACCAGCACCTTGGGCTTGCAATACCAGCAGGAAGCGATCGAGAAGAAAATCTCGATCTTGAGTTGCCCAACGGTATCGTTATCGGTTTTTTAACCGAACAAATGGCAAAAAGCGCTGATCCGCAGTTCATTACACCAGTCGGACAAGCTATAAATTTGCAATTTGAGTATGACTCACCAGAAGAAGTCGATGCTATTTATGCCAAACTAATCGGCTTGGGCTACGAAAGTTATCGAGAGCCATGGGATGCTTTTTGGGGTCAAAGATTTGCGCGTGTCAAAGATCCAGATTATGGCATTGTCAATTTGTATGCTCAGCTAAATGAATAAATAAATAAATAAATGATTCTCATAACAACTCCTACGGGAAATATCGGTCGCCATGTGTTGCGATCGCTTGTAAATACCAATCAATCCGTTCGAGTTATTGTTCGTCATCCCGACAAACTCGCTCTCGATCTGGCGGCTCAGATTGATATAGTTCAAGGCTCTATTGATGATGCCTCGGTTTTAGCGAAAGCCTTAAATGGAATTGAATCTCTATTCTGGTGCATTCCCCAAAGCCATACCCAAGAGAATGTATTGCAGTATTATCTCCACTTCACTAAAGCCCTTTGTACTGCGATTAGAGAAACCAAACCACCTCGAATAGTTGCCGTATCTAGTGGCGGATACGGATTAGCGAAGAACGCTGGAGCAATTTCTGCACTTCACGCTATGGAAGAACTGCTCAATACTACAAATGCTGATATTAAATATTTGCGTTGTGGGAACTTTATGGAGAATTTTCTATGGCAGATAAAACCGATTTCTCAGCAAGGAATGTTCTTTTATCCTTTCCCCAGCGAATTTCTGATGCCAATGGTTTGCACTAAAGATATTGGTGCTGTTGCGGCTCAGTGGTTGGGCGATCGAGATTGGTTTGGTCAAAGTGGTGTAGGGGTTCATGGTGCTGAAGATTTAACGCTCGATCGAGTAGCGACTATTTTTAGTGAAGTGCTAAATAAACCTGTTCGGTTTCAATCTATTCCACCAGAAGCCTATTATCAATCTATGCTTACAAATGGCTGTAGTTCTGCTTTTGCTCGGAGTCTAGTTGATTTGTTTGCTGAAGTAGCTAAGGGCATATATCAAGCAGAAATTCGTACAAGAGAAACAACCACCCCGACTACGCTAAAGCAATGGGCTAAAGATGTATTAGCTCCCATCGTTTAGTTAGAGCGATCGCCTCAATTATCTATCTGTTAAAGGTGTTGCTGTAGGCGATCGCTATCTCCAAAACGAAATTAGTCTCAAATGACTTGTTACTTTTTAGACGGCGCTAATCGGTGAACAAAGCTCAATTAACGACCCTTCACTAGACCTTACATATGCAACTACTTGACCCCAAGGCTTAGCGATCGGTTCCTTAATAGGAACTGCACCAGCAGCAACTGCCTTATCATAGGCTAATGCCACATCATCGGTGACGAACACCAACTCAATGCCAAGAGGTGCAGTATGGAGATCGGTTTTTTTATAATTACCGCCGAGATTCATTTCACCCATATCATGTGAGGCAAAAGCAAGCACCGTTTCACCCGTATTCAACTCACCATAATGACCAGATTCATGCAAAAAGCGCGTTTCAAAGCCGAATGCATCCTTATAAAAGGTCAGCGCATCCGCGACCGATGAGACATAGACAATGGTGTAGCCAAATTTCATATTTTTACCTTTTTGGGCTTTAATTTCTTTGGTTTCGGGGCAGGAAGCTCACTTGCCGTTAATTGAATGAGATTCGACATCCACTGTCGATCCTCAAGCTGTTCTCCAATCAGGAAGTGTGGCTTGGCACCTGGATATGGGGGTACTTCTACGATATTACCAATCATGGATCGCCCACTAGCAGTTGGCTTTATGAACAGTTGATTATCACAAACAAGTGCAACGACTTTCTCATCGAAGTAGATCGCATATTCGCCAAACATTTTTTTGAAAGAGACTTGTCCCGCTTCGTTTACTTGATCGCGGATGTATTCAACAAAGTTCAGGTCTGAAGACATATATTCTCGTATCACTTGGCGAAATTTGGGGAGTACAACTGATGTGGAAAGTAGCGACAAACTAGGGGCTATAACGAAGTTGCAGTATAATTCCTTTATCAAAGGCAAATTACCGCAGATGGATAATTAAGTCAAGTGCGATCGCCTCATTTATCTATCTGTAAAGGGTTTGCTGAAGGCGATCGCTATCTCAAAACATAATTAATCTCAAATGAGTTATGTCTTGAGAATGCGATCGCTCTTAATGTGAAGTCTTAGAATTTTAGATAAGTTTGCTTTATTTGATTTAGACTATGCAATCTCCTCTTGCGATCGCATCGCCTCGATAAATTCCACCCCGCAAGCCAACTTTTTGGCAATGCTAGAGCTAGGTTCGATCGCCCGCCAAAATGGTGTAACGAGATCGGGTTCTTTGCCCTTCTCTATCTCTTCCCATGCTGCTTCAGCGACAATGCGGGCAGATGTAGAAGTAGTAAGAGGGCAACTTCCATCTCCCTTATGAGCTTGGGCAATCTGCTGGCGCATTTGGGCGAACGGAACAGATTTACCTTTAGGTATATTGTCCATAAATTCCTTAACCACCAGTGGCGTTGGGAAAAATAGAGTCCCGCCAATGGGAACTCCTGCCATAGATTTCTCCAAGACTTGGAGCTTAGGCGGTTTTTTGTCATTAAGTTTTTCTTGCCAAGTTTTAGCCATCTTCTTTTTCTCCTAATTAATCAATTGCCAAGACCATCTCTTGATAAGCTAGTAAGACAAAGTTTGGAACGCGCACTAGAGTTTGTTCTGGTTCCAGATGTAGGCTGGGGTAGTGGCGAGTCAACTCTTCCAGCACTAGGCGCACTTCGAGTTTTGATAGGGACGCACCAATGCAGTAATGAATGCCATGACCAAAGCCGAGATGACTGCTGGCATTCTTTCGGCTAACATCTAATCGATCGGGTAAGTCGAACTTAGCTGGATCGTGATTACCTGCAAGGTAAGAAATCCAGACCACAGAATCTTTTGGAATGCTCACTTCACCTAACATAGTATCGCGGCTAGTACGGCGGAATAGTCCGATCGCAGAGCCACCATGTCGGATAAGCTCATCCACCGCACCAGCAGATCGTTCAGGATGCTGGCAGAAATAGTCCCATAGTTCGCGTTGATTTAAGAGACTATACAAAGTGTTACCGATTAAGGCTGCGGTGGTTTCATGTCCAGCTAACACTAAATTAACCATCAGTCCCGCAATTTCCTCATAACTTAATGGCTCCGCATCGCTCTTCTGCCCCTCAATAACAGCACTAATCAAGTTCTCAGTAGGTTGGCTGGCGTAATGTTTGACCAAATCGAGCATATATGCGTAATAATCGACAACACTTTGCCCAATTAATCGCTGTTCTTCTTCACTCCAACCTGGATTTGGTAGGCGGATATAGTCCGTACTCCAACGTTTGATCTCTGCCGCATCTACATCAGGAATACCAATCAGACGACAAATGGTCAGCAACGGTAATTGATTGCAAAAGGTCTTGATTACCTCAGCTCGCTTGTTGGCTCGAAGATCGGCTAGTAGCCGATGAATTAGTTCGCGGATTTGTGGCTCTAGGATATCGACTTGACGAGGCGTAAAAGCTCGCTGAAAATTGTTGCGAAATCGCGTGTGTGCTGGGGGATCGACATTAATAAATGAATAGCGATAGACAGGGTGATCCAGTCCCCCCATAACTTTGAGTGCTTCAGGTGCGACTACTGCTGGGGCGGAGAATGCTCCACCAGAAGTAAACGTATCGGCATCTTGCATGACCGTCTTGAGGTCATCGTAGCGAGTCACCACCCACATATTCATAACTGGACTGAAAAATACTGGCTGCTCCTCTCTTGCTAACCTAAATGCTTTATCAGGGTCTAGGTTAAAGTCAGGCGCGAACGGATTAAATTTTTCAGGCGATCGAATATGCTCGAATGGACATTTCAAGGCTTCGGTGTTTTCAGTAGACATCGTAAGTAGACTCCCAAACTTAATACTAGCGTTTTAATTATTTAAATAAGAGATACACATTCCCGAACACCTAAGTGACTGTCATAGGCTGCTTCAAGATGAAATTGAAACGATTAATCAAATAATCATTTCACATATTAAAACGTGCGTTTGATTTAATTGCAAGTCTAAATCGTGATTTTTGGGATCGAATTTTTGCTTTTACTTAAATGCCTGGTATTTTCATATTTTTTGCCGCTAAGGTCGCCGCTTGTTCGATGCGTTTGGCGCGGGTTGCGGATGTTTTCGCGAGCTTAATCCACCGCAATGTGAACCTTTTGCTGGAGTCGGCAAAGGCATCAAAATAATCTGTGGCTTCAGGATAAGCCTTTAACGCCGCAGCAAGATCGTCGGGAACGATCAGGGCATCCACGTCATCCATGAAATCCCATAAGCCTTTACGTTTTGATTCTTCGATGGCTCTAAGCCCCGCAGGGTACATCCTTCCATCTTTTTGAAGTTTATTCGCTCTGTCTTTGTAGCTTTTTGCCCAGTGTTGAGCTTGACGAGGCGCGATTAACTGCATCGTTCGGTTATCGTCAAGTTTGCGGCGGATGCCGTCGATCCAACCAAAGCAGAGCAATTCATCGAGAACTTCCTGAATCGAGACATAGCGATCGCTCGCGTGCTTTTTGTAGGTGACGAGCCAGACGCTTTCTTTTTGTCGGTGATTCGCCATCAACCACTCCCGAAGTTGATGGGTGGATGTGACCTCGACTTGAGCAAAGTTCTCTGTTTTTATCATGGGTCACTCATGCCATGGACAAGTTATCTTTACAACCTGAAACTGCCGATGGAGCAAAGCTACCGATGGAGCAAAGCTGCCAAAGGAGATCACCTTAAGAACTGCATCTCGGATGGGATTGTTGTGAAGCTGCACTTTTGTCTAAATAGTCAACACAAACATTAAAACGTACGTTTGAACAAATTGCAAGCTATAAATTTAAACTAGCTGTTAAGCTATTTACTATGCACTATTGCTGAAGTTTCGCTGACCGAAGAATTTATGACCGATTCGCCACCTAATACCAAAGAACAAATCATTATGGTCGCTGAGCGACTGTTTGCCGAACATGGTTTTGATGGAACCACTTTACGGAATGTTGTAAGTGAAGCAGGTGTTAACCTAGCTGCGGTTAGTTATCATTTTGGGTCGAAGGAAGATTTATATCGAGCCGTAGTAGCGAAGTATGCTCGACCAGTAGTTGATCAAGAGTTGTACTTACTGTCAGAACTGCAAAAGGGATTAGAGCCAATCTCAGTAGAAGGAATTCTGACGGCTCTAATCAAACCTTCGCTTGTAATTTTGTCCCAACATGCTGACAGTCACTTAGTCACAGCTCAATTTATGGGGCGTTGCCGAACTGAACCAGAGCCAATTCAGAGTATTGCAAACGAAGAGTACGATGCGGCTAGTCAAGCTTTTTTGGATGTGTTACAAAGGATTTTGCCCGATCAGTCGCGATCGCAACTATCCTGGAAACTCGATCTAGTTATTGCTGCATTAATTCGGGTATTAACTGAAGCTGGAAAGCCATTCGCCCTTCTCAAAAGCAATAGCTCTTCAGACATTGAAGAAACAACTCAACAACTGGTTCGATTTCTCAGTCCAGGTATGCGATCGTAAAATCAATCATATGACCCGCGATGAATTTAACCAATTTTGTCAGAGCTTGCCCACTACGAGCCATGTCGTACAGTGGCATGACTCAGACGTTTGGAAGGTCGGTGGCAAGGTATTTGCGATTTGCAATTCCCAAGACGCTCCCGTAGCGAGTATTACGTTTAAGACCTCTAAAATGGATTATGAAATCCTGCGAGGGATGTCGGGATTACGTCCTGCTCCTTACTTTGCATCGCGAGGCATGACTTGGATTCAACGCTATGATTATTCCGAACTAACTGATAATCAGCTTCAGCAATGTATTGCCGAATCCCATCGTATTGTTACCTCAGGTTTCTCGCAAAGGAAGCGTTCTGAACTTGGCTTGTAACTACAATGGTGGACTTGATAAAAATATAAATCGAGATTGCTCCCAAGCTTGCCTTGTAATATTTTTAAGCTTGCGATCGCACAAACAATCTATCTCTTAAAGAAGATCGCTATTATCATCAGTCGTGATTTTAGGCGATCACTTTAACGATATATTTTCTAGAGGTTTACAGAAGGCGATCTCTACTGTGAGTCGTGGTTTTTAGGTGATTGCATCAACATCTATATCCTAAAGGAGATCGATATATTCCTCTTTCTAAAATCGAATATGACGTATTTGAACGATCATCCGCTTTAAGGGGCGAAAAATTGGATGCCAAGTTGGAGGATTTATATTAAGCCCTGCGCAATAAGCAATTTCTTCAGCAACAACCTCAACTCCTTTCCCCTCTGTGTTGAGATGAACAGCAAACTTCTCATCTGATAAACATTCTAAGCATCGATCTAGTTGACGTGCATTCCAAGAATTACTTCCATCACCCCTTCGTCTCAACCGACGAAGAATCGTATCGCGAGATGCAAGCAAAGTAAAATGATACACCTGCAACCCATAACTTTTCAATGCTAGAACAGTTTGATCGTAATAGAGAGGCTCGACTACTGTCATTGGAACGATAATAGTCCCTTCAAAATTCTCAGCAACATATCGCAGCCCTTGACAGTTAAATTCGCGCCAGATAGGGTGGTTTTGAAAATCTCCTACTCGAACATCTGGCGGAACGATTTTGCCAAGAAAAAAACCTATTTGTTCGGGGTCGAACACAAAACTGTTAGGAATGCGACTATGTAACTCAAAGGCAGTCTGAGTTTTGCCAACACCAAAGGCTCCATTTAACCAAATAATCATCTGTGATAATAATGCTCTCAAAACAACAATTATCTAGTACCAATCTTCACAAATTATTGCAGTCTGCTATTCTAATTCCATGAGTCGTGATTATTAGGCGATCGCGATACCAGTCAAATCAAATTTTTTACATTTGGGTTAGTATTACATAAAGAAATTACTGAGTTAGTCATGTAAACAAATTGCTTTGCCTAAAAATTAAAAGGACTTGAATAAATATGACAGTTATCTTAGAAAAAATAAAGGATAAAGTTTGGACTGATGAAGAGTTTATGGCTTTAGCTGATGATGGTGATCGTTACGAAATTGTAGATGGAGAGTTGGTAAACTTGGGCAATTCAGGCATGGAGCATGGGAATATTGGCATATTCCTTGGTGGGCTAATCGAGATATTTGTCAGACAGCATAATCTTGGCGTTACTTGCGACTCCAGTACAGCATTTAAAATGAAAGGAGGTAATAAGCGATCGCCCGATATTTCTTTTGTGAGTAAAGAGCGATTGATTGGGCTAAAAAGATTGCCTAAAGGCTTTTTTGATGGTGCACCCGATCTAGTTGTTGAGATTATCTCTCCAGGAAATACTTTTGAGGAAATCCACAACAAGATTGAAGAATATTTTGCAAGTGGAACTAGGCTGCTGTGGGTAATCCATCCTGATGAAAGATATGTACTGGTTTACCATAGCCCTCAGCCCGATCGCCTATTGCGAGGTGATGATATTTTAGATGGAGAAGATGTAATTTTAAACTTCAAGGTTGCAGTCAGCGAGTTGTTTAGAACTTTGTGTTTCTAAGGGAATTGATTAGTTAACGATCTCTATTACTGAGAGTCGTGATCTATGGGGCGATCGCTACAATGGCTAACACGATCTGATCGCAAATTAATGATCTAAATCGCGTTTGGCTAAAGCTAGAATTTCATTGCGTAGGGCAGCAATTTCTACTTGCAATGCTTGAATAGATTTTGTACCTGCAAGCTCAGCTTCATCATTTTCAGCATCTTGACCAACAAAGAATGTCGCTAATATCGCTGTCGCATATCCACACAAGGCGATCGCATATACCGCTAATAAAAAACACAGCACCCGTCCTTCCTCAGTTTTGGGAAAGTAATCCGAGCCGATTGTGGTCATCAACATCGCTGTCCACCATAGCGCCGTACCGTAATCCGCAATACCAACTGCCCCATTAGGAAGCTTGCGCTCAAATGTATAGATTCCCGCAGCACCAGCTAAGGCGACAATCACCGTTAGAGCAAACACATAGCCGATTCCTCGACGTTCCATACTAGCCCCAAGCAATCGCATTCCCCTATTCGTTCTAGTCATGATTCCCAGCAACTGCAACCCTCTCACGGCATGAACTGATTGCAAAGATTGCAGGATTGGCACGATCTTCAAAGTTCGTAACGCAGGAATAATTAGAGAAAAAGCAATTAGCCAATTGTGATTGAGATAAAAAAGTTTATGTGGTGCAAGCAAAAATTTTAGACAGAAATCTAGGATAAAAATGCTCCAAATGGTAATGCCGATGGTCTCTAAGAGAGAATTCAGCCCCCAAACCAACTCAATAATAAGTAGTCCTAACCAAGCAAAACTCAGCACTAGCATCGGTATCTCTAGCCAACTTTCCCACTGTTGTAGTAGTTCGTAACGTTCTCGATCTATGGCTAGTTCAGAAGTTGATTCGGGCGGTGTTTTTGGGGCTAATTTTGGCGATTGGTTGGGATATCTCATAGTTAGTTGGCTGGTTGGTTCTGATGCGCTTTGAGCCTTGCCCGCAGTTGCGCGAGTTCCTGAGCCATATCTAGCACGATCGCAGCTCCAACTAAATTTAGCCCCAAGTCCTGACGTAAGCGTTGAATTTGAGCAATTCGAGAAATTTCGCGAGAATGGAGCATTGTTCCGTTTGGTTCGATTACACCTAACTCGACATAAACCTGTACAACCGTAATTGAAGTCTCCGTCATGGATGCGGCATATTCAAAGGTGAAGAGTTGTTCGCCTTCGAGGGAAACTACCATCGTTGAAAGACTTGATGAATGGCTTGTTGAAAGAACTTCGTTCATAACTTAATATCCTCTAAGTGAGCGCGCGGGTTAAAGGTGGTATTGGCTTGGATTTTTTCGTAACATTCTTGCTCGATCTCATTGAGATCCTGCGGCGTAACGATCTGAAGTTTGGCAAATAAATCACCACGTCCTCCTTTGGGCAATGTCCAGCCTTTGCCGCGCAACCTCAGCGATTGTCCAGTTTGCGATCCTTTAGGGACTTTCATCGTTACGCTGCCATCGGGTGTCGGCACATTGATTTCCGTGCCTAAAACCGCTTCATCAGGACGGATTGGGACATTGCACATAAGGCGATCGCCTTCAAAGTGAAAGAAGGAATGCGGTAACAATTCAATCGTGAGATATAAATCTCCACGCTGTTGAGAAAACGGACTAGGGCGACCTTTTCCCTTGAGTCTTATCCGACTCCCTGTTGTTGCGCCTGCGGGAATGCGAACATTGATCGTGTCATTGTCAAGTTGTAAGCGCTTCTGGACACCATGAAATGCTTCAGAAAAGGTGAGGACGATCGCAGCTTCGGTATCTGGTGCAGGTGCTTGAGAGCGAAACCCATCACTAGAGGTTCGACGTTGCGATCGCCCTAGAAGATCGTTAATAAACGCATCAAAGTCTCCATACTGATCGAAGTTATTCCCAGCACTAGGTTCACTTGGCGGCGGCGATTCAGTGTAATTCGGCTGATTCCAATGCTGTCCAAAGTGATCGTACTTCTCCCGCTTCTCTGGATCGGAGAGTACTTCATTCGCTTCATTCAGATCTTTGAATTTTGCCTCTGCTTCTTTATCCCCAGGATTGAGGTCTGGATGATGCTTGCGGGCAATTTTCCGATATGCGCGTTTGATTTCCTCAGGAGTTGCAGTTTTGCTCACTCCCAAGACGCTGTAATAGTCTTTAAAGTCAGTTTTACCTATAGCCATATTTTTTGATAAACCAAGTTTTTACAAATTGGGTCAGTATGCAATAGCTGGTGAGGATTAAAGCTAGCCAGACAAAGTAAATGGCTGGTAAAGGAACAAACCCTAAACTGGAAGCGAGTGGTGAAAAGGGTAAGTACAAGCCCACACCCATGACCGTAGCGGTAATCATCAGCATTGGTAAAGAAGCTCGACTCTGGAAGAAAGGAATCTTAGAAGTGCGAATAACATGGACAATTAGCGTTTGCGTCATCAGACTTTCCACAAACCAACCCGTTTGAAACAGAGATTGATTGTCTCTAGTCGTTGCCCCAAATACAAACCACATCAAGGCATAGGTAGCATAGTCAAAAATAGAGCTGATTGGCCCAATAAAGATCATAAAGCGCTGGATATTATCAATTTTCCACTGTGGAGGCTTGGCTAGGTCTTCGCGATCGACATCATCAAAGGGAATTCCCGTTTGCGAAAAATCGTAGAGAAGATTATTGATTAATATCTGGACGGGCTGCATCGGTAAAAAGGGCAGTAATGCACTCGCGCCCAAGACACTAAACATATTGCCAAAATTAGAGCTAGTCCCCATTCTGATATATTTGATGATATTGGCAAAGGTTCTGCGACCTTCCATTACGCCAGATTCGAGAATCAACAAATTCTTTTCCAATAAAATGATATCGGCTGCTTCTTTGGCAATATCCACAGCCGTATCTACGGAGATCCCCACATCAGCTTCTCGCAGAGCTGCTGCATCATTGATGCCATCGCCCATATACCCGACAACAAGCCCTTTTTTTCGTAGCACTTGAATGACTTTGGCTTTTTGAGTAGGAGAGAATTTTGCAAAAATAGTTGTTGTTACGGCGACCTCGGCAAGTTTATCGTCCGATAAAGCTTCAATATCGCTACCTAATAGAACATTTTGGACTGGCAATCCGACATCTTTGCAGATTTTCTGAGTAATAATTTCATTATCGCCAGTTAAGATTTTGACATCGACACCAGAATGTTTAAGAGCTTTAATCGCTTCCGCAGCAGAATCTTTTGGTGGATCGAGAAAAGCAATATTACCCAGTAGAATCAGATCGCTCTCATCACTAATCGCATAATGGGCTTGATCTGGTGGCATTACTTTATAGGCTACGGCAATTACTCGCAGTCCATCAGAGTTGAGAGATTTCTGTAAATTAGCGACCTTAGTACGGGCGGAATCATCCATCGCCTCAACTTGATCGTTGACTTTAAGTTGGGTACAAACCTTGAGAACTTCCTCTACAGCACCTTTGCAAATTAGTACATGTTGTTTTCCCATTTCTTCGATGACAACCGACATCCGCCGACGTACAAAATCAAAGGGAATTTCATCAAATTTTCGATAGTTTTTTTCAATTTCTAAGGATTCAAGTTCTTGATTATGTTCGAGAACGGCGATATCCAATAAGTTTTTTAACCCAGTCTGATAGAAACTATTGAGATATGCATATTTAAGAACATCAGTACTCTCTTGACCGTAGGGATCTAAGTGCCTCTGCAAAACAATCTTGTCTTGGGTGAGAGTCCCTGTTTTGTCCGTACAGAGAATATTCATAGAGCCAAAGTCTTGAATCGCATCAATGTTTTTGACAATTACCTTTTTGTCAGACATCGCGATCGCACCTTTCGCTAAATTGGCGGTGACAATCACAGGCAACATTTCTGGTGCAAGTCCCACAGCTACCGACAAGGCAAAAGTGAACGCCTCAACCCAATTTTTTTTGAATATGCCATTAATCATAAAGACTAAGGGAGCCATGACTAGCATAAAGCGCAGGAGTAACATGGTTACGCCATTTACGCCTTTATCAAAGCTAGTGCGAGGCTTGCGTCCACCGACAGTTTTCGCAAGTGAGGCAAGATAAGTATGTCCGCCAGTTTCTACAACCACAGCCGTTCCTGAACCACTGACTACCGCTGTACCCATAAAACAGAGGTTGACTAGCTCTAGGGGATTTTTCTCATTGCGATCGCTAAGGTCTACGTGCTTTTCGGCAGGGAGAGACTCGCCCGTGAGAGTAGACTGACTCAGAAATAGATCCTTCGCCTCAACCAACCTGACATCGGCGGGAATCATATCTCCTGCGGACAGAAAGATGATATCCCCTGGGACTAGCAGTTTTACTTCAATTGCTACGCCTTTGGCTATGGCTTTGACATCTTTAGATGGAGAGGCAGTTACTTTAGTATCATTCTTGCGATTAACTGAGGCTCTGGCGCTCACCATTTCACGCAACTTTTCGGCAGCTTTATTGGATTTAAACTCTTGCGAGAACCGCAATAGTCCGCCAAAGAGAACCATTATAAAAATGATTAAAGCGGCGGTTGTACTTCCAGTAAATAGGGAAACAATCGCTAGCACAATTAATAGTATTGAGAGGGGATTGGTTACTGTTTTTAGCAGTTGGACATACCACGCAATCTTTTTCTCACGGGCAATTTCATTTAGTCCATATTTATCCAATCTTCGCTTGGCTTCAGGTTCGCTCAGTCCCTCTAACTCAGTTTCAAATAGATGGAGAACTTCATCTACATCGCTCTGAGCAATACTGAGGAGTGATGTAGATGAATCCCTGAAGGTACTAGTTTTTGGGCTTTTAGATGAACTCTTAGTCTGATTTACAGGCTGCATAAAATTTTTCGGTGTCGCTAAATCGTCAAGCTCAGGCAAAGTTCAGTCTTGTTTTGGCCACAATCTGATGATCTGTCATCTTGTCAACCGTTTCAACACCTACGATACGACTATCAAGATTGTTTTCTTTAAGACGTTCTTTGAGTTCCTCTTTTGCCTTACTTGGCCCAAATATCAGAATAGACTCCGCACTGCCAATAGAGGCAATAACCTTGTCATAGTAAACATTTAGACCTCTAGTAAAAGCTCTCTGGCGACTATCAGCAGCAGGGACTTGGACTGGTTCATAAGTACCCTTAAGAGGTGAGTCACCAGAACGCCGAGGCTGTTTTTCAACATCCGATATTATCTCTTTTATCTCTTCCCCATTCTCGGTAATAGATACAACAACAGCTTTTTTATGGTCAATCCATAGCCCTACTTTTGTAATCATCTCGATTATCTCCTTTACTGAGTTATGAAACGAATTTTTAAACACTGTCGCATAGTAGAAATTCTAGCTGCGGGCTAGATTGGTTTACCGATTAACATCTCATTGTGCTGTATGAGATCCTGTACGTTCAATGTATAAGTTCAATGGATAGGTCTAAAATTTCAACAAATCTTTACAAAGACTTGTGTTTAAGAGTTAGTGAGTAAGGACGAGGTAAAGTCATCGCTTTTAGAAAGATTAGGAAAGTCTATTGTCAAGCTTTATGTTGATTTAATGCAATTCATTCAATTTATACATTTATCAAACATGAAATCAAGCATTAGGTTGTTATGTTGAACTTGGTTAATAGATTACATACATAATGTGCGGTGAAATAAATGGCTAATATATTAGGCAAGGCAAGTGCTAATGATTTTAATAATCCAGTTATTGCGGTATTAAACGGTGTCAAGATAGGACTTCTTTTCGCTGTTGGGTTCGCTCTTGTTTGCATGTTGCAAGTTACCTTTTTTAGCTCTGGAGCGATCGCGTCTCCTTTGGCTAACATTAAGCTTGCAGAAACCTCAAAAGACTTTGCCAAAGAAGCAGGAAATCGCGCTCAGGACTTAGCTAAAAATGTCAAGGAAGGCACTAAGGCAAATATGGACAGAGTGAAGGATGCTGGTAAAAATTCTAAAGACAATATTGGTGATGGTGTAAACAAAGCTAAGGCAATGGCAAGCGATCGCACCAATGAATTTAAGAATGGAGCCAAAGACTTACCTGAGAAAGCTGGCAACAAAGTCGATGAAGCCATTGATTCTGTCAAAAACTTCTTAGGACAGTAAATGCAGTAAGCGAACAGTTATCGCTTTGCGATGATTGTTCGCTCATTCCCATCAATTGCAAATTTGTAAACAGAGGAAAAATTTATGGAATTTATTTGGTTTATTTTGATCGGACTAGTGGCTGGCGCTTTGGCTGGTCAAATAGTTCGCGGCGATGACTTCGGTACGTTAGGCGATATTATTGTTGGTGTTATCGGCGCATTACTAGGTGGTTTTCTATTTAATGCCTTTGGGGTCTCTGCGGGTGGCGGCTTGATCGGTAGCTTGATTGTGGCAACCATTGGCGCAGTGGTTTTACTATACGGTATTCGCTTAGTTAATAGAACTTCTTAATTACCCTTTTCGCATTGGGTTAAAAGAGCTGCTTTCAATTTCAAGATTTTGTGCAAATTACTAATAGATTATTTAGAGGATCGAAAACAATGACTAGTAGAACTGTAAACCCTGATAGGCAAACCGATGCTAATCTCGATCCGCTCTCTGGAGAAACAGGAGCGCATCCTGTGGGAACAGGCGTGGGAGCCGCAGGTGCTGGCGCTGCTGCCACAGTCGTCGGCGGCGTAGTTGGTGGCCCCATTGGTGCAGTAGTTGGCGCGGTAGTCGGCTCAGTCGTTGGCGGATTGGCTGGCAAGAATGTGGCTGAGCAAGCTAATCCTACCTTTGATGATAATGATTGGGAGGATACTTATACTTCTAGTCCTTATGCTGAAAAAAATAGAACCTACGAAGATTATCAACCAGCCTATCGCACTGGCTATGAAGGCTACGATCGCTATGGTCACAGTGGTCGGACTTACAACGAGGTTGAGACAGATTTGCAGCGCGATTATCAAACAAATCAGACTGGAAGTTTACCTTGGGAACAAGCTAAACATGCAGTAAAAGATGCATGGGATCGAGCTTCTACACAATTGAGACGTTAATCCCTTTTGTTGACTGCTTCGCAATCTACTCCCTTCCTAGTCAAGAAAAAGCGTGGCTTCGCCCCGCTTTTTCTTGATTTTATATAGCAGTCCTAATTGATTTGTGAGAAAAAGCCATAGGTAAAAAGCTTGGGAAAGTTAAAGATTTGTCGATGCGTAATAAACTCAAAAAAGAACTTAACCGCCGCAAAAGATTTACATAAATGATAGAACTCACGAATAAATCGCTTGGCATGTAACCAAATATCTTCAATTGGATTTTGTTTCGGGTCGTTAGGTGCAAAACGGATACAAGTAATTTTCCAAGCTGACTCTTCAAGTTCATGATTGGTTAGAGCAAGATAATCTTTTACCTCTTGAGAACGATGATAGCTAGCGCCATCCCAGATTATAGCAATTCGCCTGTCTTCATTCTGACCCTGTAAATATTTCAGAAAAGCTACAGTACCCTCAGAATTACCTGCACTAGACGCTTGAATTACACATTCCTGTGTATACAGGTTCACAGCCCCATAATAGGTCTGTCGCTCTCGTTCATTGGTGATCGGTATTTCAATACGTTCTTGTTTTTTGCCCCACACATATCCACAAATATCTCCCCATAGCAAATGACATTCGTCAGCAAAAAATACAGCTAACTTCTCAGTAATGATCTCAGGACGATGCTTTTCTAGCCATTCTGTAATCTCCTCTTTTTTTTTGAATAATGGTCGGGTTTCCTTTTGGATTGTGCTTTTGCGTCTTTTTCCAGCTAATTCCAGCTTTCTCAAATATGGCGTAATAGCTTTGCTTAGACTCAAATGCTACGTTGTACTCATCCTCAAGATATTCTTGTAATTCTACCAAGTTCCAATAATTCTTAGCCTGTAACCATGCATTTATTGCTTGGCTTTGCATTTCGCTCAGATAACTTGACTTACCTTTATATCCTAGCAATAATCCCTCTAATCCCTTATCCACATATATTTTCGTCCATTTACTGACATATCCCGAACCCACGCCCAAAATATCTTTGATCTCCCGATGTTTATATCCTTCGAGATACATTTGTACTGATACACCTCTCTTTAATTCTCTTGCATCCCGATTTGCCTCGATAAATTCTTGCAGTTCTTCTGTCATTTTTAGACCCTCTAAAAATATATTTCCTATTTCTACTTTCTCACATATTATTTAGGATTGCTATATGTTAGTGGGAAGAGCGTAGAAATAATGCATGGCAGAGCGTGAGTTCTATTACGATTTATTTCATAGTAAAGCAAGTTCATCAAGTCACTCAAGTAGTTGGACATTCCAACGTCATGATTTATATACAGAGAAGTAATTGACTCTTAAATTTGTCTCTTAACTATACACAAGGATTAAAGTCAATGTCAGTAACACTAGAAGACAACAAACGTACTGCGATCGCAGTTAAATTGGCAGACATGAAAGCAACTCAAAACCTGCTAATTGCCAATGAAAGAAGTTTAATTGCCGCCTGTCCAGATCGAGAAATCACTAACCGTTTAGAAGGATTTCTCAGAGATGATCAGAAAAACTTGGGTATCATCGACACGGTGATCGTTCAGTATGGCATTAAAGCTGAGCCAAATCCATCAATGCAGAAGGAGTCTGAAGATCTTGGAAAGATGATGCAAGACTCAGATATCACTTTGTTTGAAAAGGTTGCCAAGCACGAAATTCTCAAACATACTCAAGCAATGGCAGGAGTTCTCGTTCACAAGGCGGGTCAGGTGGTTGGTGCAGATATCGCTGTAGCGATCGCACCGCTTAATACGGTTAACTTTGAGAATCGTGGACATGAAGAACAACTGAAAGGAATCATGGAATCCCTCAGCACGTTGGAGCTAACTGGTAAGCCTTCTGATAGTGGGCTGTGGTCAAGAGTACAGGATACGATCGCGGCTCTGAGTGGCGTTGCTGGCAGCCTCATCTCTCGCAACGATCATGAGATAAATATATGCGATCTGATTCGACTCGATCACGTCAAGGTATACGCTCTGTTCTCTGAGATTAAAGCCACTGACGATCCTCAAAAGCTAGAAGAGTATTTTGGCCAACTCTACCAAGATTTGAGCGCACACTCTGACGCTGAGGAGCAGGTTCTCTATCCAGTTGTGCGTCCTTACTACAATGACGTGCAGAAGCTGTATGACGAACAAGCGGAAATGAAGCAAATGCTTGACCAGATCAAAGCGATGAACTGTGAAGATACGGTTGCATTTAAAGCTGCATTAGAGCTTCTAGCGACAGATGTGAACGACCATATCCAAGAAGAGGAGAAAGAAATGTTCCCTCGTATTCGGGGTAGTTTTGGTGACGATCAACAGAAGCAACTCGCGACAGATTTTAAAACTGCTAAGAGTCAGATTCAAGATCGGCGACTAGTATCAGCTTCTTTATAAATGTACTAGGACTTGCAATGCTCCATCAGGTTTAACGGCAAGTTCTATCCACATATAGATTGTATGCGATTAGCATTAGTGGTAAGCGTCTTACTAATAATGCTAATGATACGGGCATTCTTTAATTTTGCTTTGATATTGGAAGAACTAGAACAAGTGAGCAATTAGCTCCAGTATGTGCATTATGGTAAGACAGAATTCAATCAATCAGAAATTTACTTTCTTTCCTTTGTTTAGATTTCTATCTAAAGCAACCATTTTAAGTTTGGGTATAGCCATAGCCTCATTTGTTCCTTCTGTTATTGCTCAAGCTGAGATCAGACAAAACATCAATACAACTTATAAATTGGAAACGTTAACTATGACTAACCTAGTTAAAGACAAGATTAAAATCAATCTTGAAAAGGCAAAGAGCCAAGGCAAGATTAGATCCGAACATATTCGAGAAATTGTTACAGATGCAGTTGCTCAAACCGTCGCAGAGCTAAAAGAAGGCTCAGGTGAAATTGGCTTGATTGTAAAAGATGCCATCTCTACGGTAATTGCTGATTTACAGGGAAGTGGCAAGGAAAATTCCGAAAAACTTACTGCTTCTATTGAAGGCGCGATTGTAGGAAGTACTCGTCAGCGTCAACAGGCGATCGCGGAGCGACGAGTGAGACTACTCGCGATTCAAACTCAATTGGATCAACAGCAGGAAGAACTAGATCGTGAATCCAGCGCCATTATGATGGATATCAAGGCAGTGGAATTACCAGATACTAATTCTGAAGATATTAATCTAGCGATCAATACCTATCAAGAGCAACACGAGTTGGGGATTTTGCAAGAGCAGTACATCAAACTCATGTCCCAACTGGCACTTCTAGATAAGAAGTTGGCAGATCGTTATGGCGATCAATATCAAGAGATTAAGCAGCAATGGGAAAAAGCAAAAACTTGGTATAACCAGAAAAAAGTTGAGGCTGATGCGAGTGGAGTCATTCCTTTACAACAGAAACATGCAGAAATCGAGGAAAATCTAGGCGAACTTGGTTCAGTAGTTGCTCGTAAAGAGGAACAGA
The DNA here is from genome assembly GCA_003249035.1 of Pseudanabaena sp. Lineage (GTDB taxonomy): Bacteria > Cyanobacteriota > Cyanobacteriia > Pseudanabaenales > Pseudanabaenaceae > Pseudanabaena. The sequence continues at coordinate 95,749 of QBMK01000002.1, read as the reverse complement.
TCAAGCAGGGCTTAAAAGAAATTTGGAAAAGCAAAAATTCTGTCACTAAGCGCTAACTCTAAAAGTACATCACCAAAAAAAAGTAAATTCTTTAATGAGTAATCAACTATGAAACTAATTTTAGGCATTCTTCTGCCTCCCCTTGGCGTTTTTCTGGCTTATGGATTCAGCGTCACTCTATTAATCAATATTGGACTAACTCTATTAGGGTGGATTCCTGGCATCATTCACGCTGTTTGGGCGATCTCTAAACAGCAAGAGCAACAGTCAAGTAATTAGATTTACTCAATTTGCTCTATTTGGATACCAATTTACATTTTTCACGATCGCGTTTCACCAAAAATTATTATTAGGTTAAAGAATATGATTGGCTACTTTGTGACTATATTAGCGACTGCTTTAGCGCTTCTCGTTCTCGATACAATCGTACCTGGTGTAGACATTGCCAACTTTCCTGCGGCATTACTAGCAGCAGTCGTCATTGGTTTTGTCAATGCCTTTATTAGCCCAGTTTTGCGGGTCTTATCACTACCCCTCACCTTCATTACTCTTGGGTTATTTTCATTCGTCCTGAATGGAATATTGCTATGGCTTGCCTCAATTATTGTTCCAGGATTTACGATGAATGGTTTCTTAGCATTTATCTTAGCTCCCATCGTTTTATCTTTCTGTAGTACTTTCCTCAATAAATACTTTGCTGAAAAAGGAGTTGGCAGTGAAGGGAAAAGATAAACGGCGTAAAGCACGACCCATCCTATTACGATTACGGAAAACTAATGGATAACCAGATGAATATTTTTCGCCATGCTCGAACCACAATAGTAGCGATCGCACTAATGTTGGTCTTGACCTTTACAACTGCTTGCGGAGCTACTCAATCTTCTAATCCAGTAAAGCTCAATCAGAGTTCAGATTACAGTCAAATAGCGCGAGGCAATTCAGCCGCAGGGCAAGATTTTGGCAATTGGGTGGTACAAACTAGTAAAGGCTTAATTATGGATGCTTATGTGCGCGACAGTAATAAATTAGGGGTCGTAATTTCATCTCAAGTTCTACCTACAGATGTAAAGTCCTTAACTCAATCACTTACCCAAGGCTTTCGGAACACTTTCCCAAATCAAGATTTAACCGTTTTGATCTATGCACCTGACAAAAAATTAGTTTTGACTGCTCGCTATGACTATCAATCTAAACAAATTGATTATCAGCAAGCGAGTTAATGCAGCACGATCCACCCAGATTTTTATCGAAATAACCATGATTAATCAAACCCTAACAGTTTCCAGCTTCAATGATAATTATTGGCGACAGAATCATAGTTCTCGTCAGTATATTGAGAAAGGCGCTAACTACGAAGACTATCAATTAGCCTATCAGACAGGACATGAAGGTTGCGATCGCTATTTTGGCAAGAGCTTTGATGAAGCAGAAGCCGAACTCAAGAGAGATTATGAATCTCTCTTAGCTCAAAAGAGTGGAACAGGATTGGCTTGGAATAAAGTCAAAGATGCAGTTCGTGATGCTTGGGATCAAGCAGGAACTACTTAAGAATTACTTTCTTTGGTTAAAACCCCTAAGAGCCCCCCCCTCAATCCCCCTTAAAAAGGGGGACGAAGAAAATTTTTCTCCCTTTTTAAGGGAGACTCTAGCGCAATTCCTAATCTCCCTTTTTAAGGGGGACTGGGGAGATGTAGCGCAATTCCTAATCGCATTATTTATTTTTAATGGAGTTCTAAATAGCTATGCCAAATACTAGTGATGAATATAAGCGCCAAGTCATGAAAGATTTGGCGAAAGGGAATAAAGAGACCCTACCTGATCAGGCGGAAAATTTTGAGGATTTTGACAACTTTGCTCAAAGGTCTTCCCGTGAGGAACGCCGTAATTTATTTAGTGATTTTTTTCAACCCGATCGCATTTCTTCGGCACAAATGGAACCAGAATTGAAACAAGCGATCGCAAAGATTCAGCCAAATCAGCGAGATGACGTAGCTAGAGAGTTATTTAGCCAGCTTAAAAAGAGAGGACTAGGTAATCAAGAGCTAGAAAAACAATTGGGCTTATCTAGTCACGATCCTAGCCGAATGAAACCTGATGATGTCGCTAAATTAGCAGGGTTTGCTTATCATTCACATCCTGACATTTTTCATGAAGTTTTAGCCGATCAACCTGCATTGGTCAAGTTTCTAAGCAATCCTATTGTGGGTGCAGTTGTAGGTGCGATCGCCTCAAAATGGATCGGTCGCAAATAAAATCACTGAATTTTCGAGGCAATCAGGCTGACAAGTACCAGAAGCCCTAATGCTCTGCGAAAGTAATTAACGCCTTGAAATAATTCTTCCCAAGCCCAAGTAAACAAAGCCCCAAAAGCGATTACTTCTAATCCAGTGCTAATTTTACCTGTGGTAAAAATTAGCTTTAATACAGTAACGACAACCCAAACTATGAGAGGCAAGTTGGGCATCTGTGCGAGAACAATTTTGCCTTCGCTGTCCCGAAATACTCGATCAAGCCATGTATTTTCCATTAAATATCTCTTTTTGTTGTTGTTTCTACAAGTATAGAGATTACAAGAAAACTTAGTCCGATGATCTTGATCAAAGCATTAGTTGCGTGTGCATACTCCCATTGATCGCGATACTGCATCCAGTTTGATGGAATGGGAGTCGTCAACCATTTAGCGAATTCAGCATTCATGGGCGCGACAAATATAACCCAACTTACAAATGCGATCGCTAAGAGCATCGCTCCGCTCAATGTCCAGTAGAACGTTGAACCGTGTTTGCGAACTAAAAATACGAGAATAATTGAAGCCAAAATAGCAGCCATTTCAAAGACTGCACCGACTGAACCAAACAACTTATAAACATTTTCAATAACTGTCACTCTCACCCAAAGTTGCTGGTCAAACTGCATTCTTTGCGGTAACTCTAGCAAATGTGTCATCGACAAACAAAGACTAAACGAAGCCAGCATCAGCGTAATAAATCGCCAAACTCGGATGAATATCATTTTGTTTTGTCTGTTATAAAATTATTTGAGATTGCGATCGCCACATCTGTTAATCGATCTCAGTTTTTATGGAGGATTGAGCGTTAGTGCTAGCGAAGCCTACCGTAGGTAATCACCAGACTACGCGCTTCATCTACTTGCTAGATAGTTGGCGCTACCAATTATTAACTAATTCTTGAATTTTAGATTGTGCTTCGTCTAACGCTCGTTTCCGTGCCTCGTCTCCCATATCTAGACCATTGACATTAATGAACTGAATATCAGTCACACCCATAAATTGAAAAGCATACCTGAGAGCAGGTTCCTGACAGTCCCATCCTTCATAAGGCGAACCTGCTCCATATTCAACGCCTCGTGATGTTATGAACAGAACTTTTTTACCGTTCGCAAGTCCTTTGACTTGACCATTCTCCTCCGTGAATGTGCGACCCACACGAACCACTTGATCGATGTATGCTTTGAAGTTAGACGGAATGCTGAAGTTGTACATCGGCACGCCGAACACACACCGATCGGCTGCAAAAAATTCATCAATTAACTCATCGGAAATTGCGATCGCAGTGGCTTGCTCTAGCGTATATTGCTCTGGTGAGGAGTATGCGGCGGCAATCCAGTCTTCGCTCACAAAGGGCACAGGATAATGTCCGAGATCGCGGTAGGTTAGAGTTTCGTTAGGGTAAGTGGCTTTCCAACTAGAGATAAATTCTTTAGAAAGCGCGCGAGAAATGGAGCGATCGCCCCGTGGACTAGAATCTATATGAAGAATATGTGACATCGTTTAACCTCAAGTTATAGAGTAATTGTGGAGTAGAATGCTCGTGCCTGAGCCAGTAACATGTCTAATGATCGACAGCCGATGCAGAATTCAATTCCCAGCGATCGCGATCGCGCTTTAGGAGCATTTCTTCAGTATCAATGGGAGTGTCATCATGTATCACAATTCCCACCGCTTCCGCCAATTCTTCTGTGTCATTTTGGCTGGGAACTGCGGTGCTACCACCAACGGCTTCATCACCATTTACTTCGGCTCGATAGGCATCATTCTCCGCATCGTCGGAGGAATCTGCACCTGTTAATGAATGCGACCGTGGTTTTGTCATATATTTTCTCCTGTAAATTCTTCTTATCTCTTCACGATCGCAGAACCATGATTGATTTAAGGTGTGAATTGGTTAAATACAGTACAAAACTTATCTATCTTCCTTCGTTTATAACGGGAGGTAGCTATTATTTAGGTAATGAATGACAAGTAATGGCAAAAAATAATGGCTCAACTTATCTTAGTTCGGCATGGACAAAGCCTTTGGAATGCGCTTAACAAATTCACGGGATGGGTAGATGTCCCATTAAGTGAACGTGGTCGAGCTGAAGCAACGATCGCCTCTTGTCGGCTCAGTGGTTATCGCGTAAATGTCTGTTTTACTAGCAAATTAATTCGGGCGATCGAGACAGCGACAATTTGCCTAACAGAACGCGATGATATCTGTGGTGGCAAAATTCCGATTATTAAGCACGAACAATCCGACCAAGACTGGCATGGCTGGGATAGTTACGATGGGAACCCAGACGAAGAGTTACCTGTTTTTACAAATGCTGCCCTTGATGAGCGGTTTTATGGTGAATTGCAGGGCTTAAATAAAGCCGAAACTGCGATCAAGTATGGCGATAAAAAGGTTCATGAATGGCGGCGGTCTTACAGCGTTCGACCACCAGGGGGAGAGAGTTTAGAGGATACGCAAAAGCGAGTAATTGCTTATTTCAAAATCCGTATTCTGCCGCATTTACTTCAAGGCGAAAACGTTCTCATTGCTGCTCATGGGAACTCTTTACGTTCCATCATTATGATGCTCGATCGCCTAAGTCCAGAGGAAGTAACAGCCCTAGAATTAGCAACGGGTGTGCCGATTGTTTATGACCTTGATGTCTCTGGAGAAGTGATCTCTAAAAAAATTCTAAACGATTGATACCTGAATGCGTATGATGATATGCGTATAGTTTCTTAATAATCGTAATGTATGGTGAATAGTTATGAGTTCAAATCAACAGTTTCTGCAAAATTTATACGAAGCCTTTAACAAAGGCGAGATTGAAACCATCATCTCGGTGATGCGCCCAGACGTGAAATGGGCGAACGGGGTGGAAGGCGGTTTCGTTTATGGACGCGATGCGGTGCGCGAATACTGGACTAATCAATATAAGGTTATCCAAGTTCAGCTTGAAACGCTAAAATTTGAGACGGATGAAAACAATCGAAATGTTGTTACCGTTCATCAAATCGTCAGAGATTTGCAAGGCAATTTACTCGCGGATGCAACAATTCAACAAATTTTTACCATTGAGAAAAGTTTGATTAGTCTTTATGAAATTGGCGAAACCGAAACAATCCAAGAGATGATTCAAAAGACGAAAGCTTCCAACGAGCAATGATTCTGGGTTGTCAATTCCAGCAATTACGTTTTATCACACATCGGTCATCTCAGATGCAATCTTGCCACGTCTAAATTTCATTTTCACAAATCTGTCCTTGTTCTATTTGCGTGATGTTCGCTAACGTTACTTCGGCGATCGCCTGCATCGCATCTTCAGTAAAGAATGCCTGATGTCCAGTAATCATTACATTAGGAAAAGTCATCAGTCGGGCAAAGGTATCATCTTGAAGAATCCGATCTGAGCGATCTTCAAAGAATAGTTCTAATTCTTGTTCGTATACATCTAATCCTAATGCGCCAATTTGTGATGATTTGAGTGCGGTGATGACGGCATTTGTGTCGATCAATGCGCCGCGACTGGTATTAATCAGCATGACATGGGGCTTCATTTGGGCGATCGCCTTCTTATCTACTAAGTGATAAGTCTCAGAAGTTAATGGACAGTGAATGGAGATAATATCAGATTGGGATAGAAGTTGAGGCATATCGACATATCGAACTGAGATCGCTTCACATTGAGGATTATGGTAGAGATCGTAGGCAATCACCTTGCAGCCAAACCCCGTCATGATTTTGGCAACGACTGCGCCAATTCGACCTGAGCCGATAATGCCAATCGTGCGACCGTGTAAATCAAATCCCAGCAATCCTTCTAGCGAAAAGTTGCCCTCACGGACTCGATTATAAGCCCGATGGAGTTTGCGGTTGAGGGTGAGGATTAGTCCGACAGTATGCTCGGCGACTGCATGGGGAGAATAAGCGGGTACTCGCACCAGTTTGATGCCCATATTTTTAGCGGCTTGCACATCGACATGGTTATACCCAGCCGAACGCAGCGCAATTAGGCTCACATTCTGACTAGCAAGAGCTTCTATAGTCTTCTTATCGACTTCATCATTGACAAAGACACAGACAGCGATCGCACCTTTTGCGAGTAGAGCGGTTTGATGGTCGAGCCGTGATTCTAAAAATGTCATTTCATGCTGATATTTGGCATTAGCGGCTGTAAAAAATTGGCGATCGTATGATTTTGTACTAAAAATAGAAACTTTCATAGTGAGTATTACCATTTAGAAGATGGAAGTAGCTAGTCTAAAAACGTGAGTCGCCCGCTTTGCGAGCGACTCACGTTTTGGTTCTGTTCATAGCTGCTTACCATGAATGGAGTGCCCGTAATTGGGGCGTTTTTTTCAATTGATGGGCTTCCATGCGCGTGAGAACATCATCAAGAATTGCGATCGCTTTGCCCACAAAAGCGCCCTTATTTAGCATTACACATTCAGCTCGTTCTGCCATTGCGGCATCAGTCATCTCTCCACGGGAAGGGATGCCAGTCTTGACTAAACTCTCTAGCACTTGAGTTGCCCAGATCACAGGCACATGAGCGGCTTCGCATAGCCACAGAATCTCTTCTTGAATCTCGGCTAAACGCTGATAGCCAATTTGTACCGCTAAGTCACCACGGGCAATCATCACCCCAAAGGATTGTTTGCCTGCGGCATAGATGATCAATTCTGGAAGATTGGCAACCGCGATCGCAGTCTCAATCTTTGCCACAATTGCGGGTCGGCATAGACTTGCGCCAAAGCGTTTGTCTAATTCCTGTTGAAGTAACTCAATATCCGCAGGTCGTTGCACAAAAGAGTAACCAATAATATCGGCGTGAGTACCGACAAAATCTAGGTCAGACAAGTCTTTTTCAGTCAATGGACTCAGAGACAAGGCTGTATCTGGGAAATTCATGCCCTTTTCTGGCAAAAGTTTGACTCCTTTGGGGCTTGCATTTATGACTTCTAATAAAAGCCCTAGTTCTCCATCAGGTAATAGATATTGAGGATCAACCACACGCGACTGAATCTTGCCATCATCAATGAATACAGGAGTATCAACTTCTAATAAATCAAGAATGGAGGGAATGGTACAGCAAGTTTGGAAGTGATCTACAGGTGATGGAATGGCTTTTGATGCACTTTTTTTCTCATTTACGACAGGCAGGGAGCGTGACAGCAGGATATGATCTCCTAGAAAAACCCGTTTTTTATCAAGCGGTCTAAGTACCGATCCTGTGCGAATTTTTGGACCACCCAAGTCCATCATGATTTTACAGGTTGTTCCTGTTTCCTGTTCGGCATGACGGATGTTTTTGATCATGTTCTCCCAAATCTCTGGGGTGTCGTGGGCGCAGTTAATTCGCATACAGTTTGCCCCCGATCGCATAAATTCTCGTACCTTCTCATAGTCAGTAGCCGCATCCGTATCGAGCGTGACCATGATCCTGACTCGGCGTTGGGAGTCGCCAAATAGTTCTTCTGTATGTTGTTGGAGTATGCGATCGCCCTCCAGAAAAAATTCAATCGGTGGTCGGTTTTGATGAGATTCAGAGCCGCAGATAACTTCCAAAGTGGTAATCACCGCATCAAGATTGGCAATCACCCTTGCTTCAATCCGTCCCAATGAGGATAGTCCCCAAGGCTTTAGTGCAACTTGAAGCGATCGCAGATCGTGTCGCCGCAGAGCCAGATATTCAGCCAGATTTAAGGCACTGGCAAGAAATTCAGGACGTTCAATGTGCGATCGCCACTGATCAAAGGTCAATTTCCCTTCAGTCTCAACTGTCTGTCGTAGTTCTTGCAGAGTTGATAATAAACCTTGTGGAGTGGATAGATTAAAAGGTGTGGATTGATAATCTGTCTTAGGAATTGAAGTTAAAGTTTGCATAATAGCTTTCCTTAATAGTCCTTAATTAATGATCGACAGCCGATGCAGAATCTAATTCCCAGCGATCGCGATCGCGCTTTAGAAGCATTTCTTCAGTATCAAGGGGTGTGTCATTATCTACTACAATCCCCACCGCCTCCGCTAATTCTTCAGTGTCGTTTTGATTGGGAACTGCGGTGCTGCCGCCAACGGATTCATCACCATTTACTTCGGCTCGATATGCATCATTCTCAGCGTCGTCTGCTAAATCTGCACCTTTTAGTGAATTTGATCGTGGGGTTGTCATATATTTTCTCCTTTGAATTTAGGAATTTGTTTATTAACCATCGCCGCATCTGTTAAGCGATCTCTCAAAGTCCTACAGCTTCAGATTAAGCTGGCAAATTTAGCCATAAGATTTTATTCATTCAAAAAGTTGAGTATGGGCATATCCCAAACTTCAACTCAAAAGATCGTATGTACCACCGCGCTCTAATGCTTTTTTGTATGCAGGACGGCTATGAATGCGATTCAAGAATGCGATAAGTTTTGGACGACTTGCGTTCAGTCCAGCCCTTGCTACTGCTGCCTCCAATGGAAAACTGATTTGGATATCGGCTGCGGTAAATTCGTTCCCAGCAAACCATGCGTTCTTTCCAATCTCTGCCTCCATATAATCTAGGTGCTGTTTAATCTGCGGTTCAATAATCGAATTTTTTACACGTTTTGCGATCCGCCGAGCGATCGGGCGCACAATAAAGGGCATTGGACTCTTCTCGATTTGATCGAATATAAGCTTAAGTAATAGCGGCGGCATAGCAGAACCTTCTGCATAATGCAGCCAGTAGGTGTAGCGCAAATGTTCGGGCGTGTCTGGAGCAGGAGCCAATCTTCCGTTGCCATAGCGTCCGACTAGATACTCGATAATGGCTCCAGATTCTGCAAGAGTCAGTTCGCCATCAGTAATCACAGGTGATTTACCGAGTGGATGTACCTCCCGTAGAGATGCAGGAGCAAACATGGTTTTGGGGTCACGTTCGTAGCGTTTGATTTCGTAGGGAAGTTCAAGTTCTTCTAGTAGCCAAAGCACACGTTGGGAGCGAGAGTTGTTTAATTGGTGAACTGTTATCATCGAATTACCCTCTTAGTATATTCATTGAAAAAGAAAGGGTAATTCATGAATTACCCCTTCTTTTTCAATATTGTAGTTTCTTAAACTCCTACCATCTTTTTATTAGTCTCTGGCTTTGCACCATTGGAGGCGATCGCTTCACCTTCAACAAAAGAGCGTAGCATCCATGAGATTTGTTCATGCTGCTCCATCAAACCAGTTAGAAAGTCGGCAGTTCCATCATCTTTGAACTTGTCGCTACATTTCTCAATATGTTCACGCAAGTTCCGCACAATCTGTTCATGATCTTCTAGCAGTTGCGATACCATACCAGTTGCTGTCGGGATTTTGCCAGCATGTTCTTTGAGAGAACAGATTTTGAGAAACCCTTCCATCGTTCCTACAGGATAGCCACCGAGGGTTCTAATCCTTTCAGCGATCGCATCGACATTAATCGTGAGAGCTTCGTAATGAGCTTGCCATAGTTTATGCAAGGTCATGAATTGAGGACCTACTACATCCCAATGATATTTTTTGGTTTTGACTAGTAGCAGATAGCTGTCTGCCAAGTCGTTGTTGAGCAGGTCGATCACGCCAAGGCGCTGGGTGTCGGTGAGTCCAATATTGATTGTCTGCATAGAAATTTCCTTGAATGAATGATGTTGGTTAGAGACTCTAAGAGATCCCCTCAATCCCTCTTAAAAAGCGGTGTACACGCATAAAACCTAGTCAAGTCAATAATTAGCCCCCTCTAACCCCCAATTCTGTAGGGACAAAAAAGTTGAATCCTTACAAAGTTCCCCAGAATTAGTATATTTAGGTGGCTTAGATAAATTGAAACGAAGATAGAGAGACTTGTGTGTAAACGTTAGCTCTTAAAAGGGGGAATAATTAATTCTCCCTTTTAGGGGAGGCTTGGGATGATCTGAATCAATACTTAAATAGGAGATTAGGCTGGGACTGGTTCCATTAATGGAACATCTGTTGCGGCTGCATCTTCTGGCTCAAAGTCAGACTTTGGAGTTCCACATGTAGGGCAAACCCAATCATCTGGCAAAGCGCCAAAGGGAGTACCAGGTTCAATACCTGAGTCTGGATCGCCGACGGCTGGATCGTAAACATATCCACAGGTTTGACAAGTATACTTTTGCACTTTTGACTCCAAATTTATAAATGATGCGGATTTTATAGATCAATTTGCCACAGCATTTATAAAACTGGAACTACCCCTGACGATAAAATGCCCCAGAAACGTAGAACACCATGATGCGTAAACAATTCGATCGCGATCGCTGATACAAAACCGATCATGGCAAGACGACCGTTCCAAAGTTCTGCTTGAGGAGTAAATCCTGTGATCCAAGCATTACGCATCATTACTTCGGCAGTTTCAGCTTGTGGCGTGTTAGTTTGCATGGTAGTTTCTCCAAAAATTAAAATCTATTCTGCATCTCTAAGCTGACATAACAATGCTTGATATCGTGATTGAATTGATTGATTACAGATAAAGTTTAATGGCAGCTTAAGGATTGGGTCTGGAGATCGTCTAAATGTTCTTCATTGATCTAAGATACTTCCTTACCACTAAAGAAATAGGCACATAAAACCAAGAAATAGCGGTGCGGGGCAAAGCCCCGCACCGCTATTTCTTGGTTAGGAAAGGAGTATAGTCTCAAGCAGGCAAGGTGTAGCGTTTTTCGATCGCGGATTTAATGCGATCGCGACTATCAGCAGGTGAGAGATCGGTCGTTTTTTCAATCTCGCTGACCTCACCCGCTAAGGTTTCATCCTTAATCGAATTTTGGAGCCAATTCGAGTAATCTTGCAGACGCAAATGATGTAGCCAAGTGCGATCGTCAACTCCAGCCGCTAATTGGATAAACATATTGAGATTCTGTGCTTTGAGATTTAGCTGGTTATCTTCACCTCTAAAAAAGAAACAGCGATCGCTGCCCAAATTACCTTCAGCATAGGTTCGCATATGCCGTTGTCTTTCTTGACGAGGTGGGATTACCTGAAATTGGAATGGCTGCTCTTCATTATTTAAGAACCATGCAACTCCTTCTCCAGCAACAATTTCTGAAGACAGAGACTCATTAGGTAGCTGATGTCCAACAGCTTTGCAAAAATCTGTAATTGTCTGCGAAGGTGACTTAACGGCAATAATCGTATCAACTAAAGACAAAGCTGAAGTCGCCACATGTTCGGGATGAACTGTAATCATCAAAATACTACTCACAGACTGAGGCAAGGTAACCGCAGCATTCCAATCAGCATGGAACATATGATGTACTTCATCAATGACAATCCAATGCGGTCGCCCAGTCCTCACGCGCATTTCCAAGAGAGAAGGTAGTAATTGAGCAAGATACGATGGGCGATCGTCGATTTTCACTCCCATTAAATTGATAATTAGATTCTGCTCAGGCTTACTCAAAGCGGTTAATACTTCGGCTGAGCTAGGAATCAGTTCAGCATTGCCCAAGGTCACGCTTTGCTCAAAGTTTTGATAGTCTCCTTCAGGATCGATAATGCAGACCTGATAGCCCTTATCAATAAACCTCTCGATTAATCCTGTCGCTAAAGTTGATTTGCCGCCGCCAGAGATACCCGCCAACAAAATATTGCGGTTAAGTGGCTGAACATAGGCTTCGCGATCGCCATCAAGTTTACCCAAGACAATGCGATGTCGATCTGGCAAAATGGGAGATTCGCGTAGATCTTCGGTGAGATCTAGGGTTAATAGCTTCTCGATTAATTCAATTACACCATCACCTCGCACCTCTTCTGTCACCCAATCCACTTCACCTTTGACTGATGGTAGAGCATTAGCGACAGCAACGGAAAGCTCACATAATTTCAAGAAGGATAGATCGTTCTCTGCATCACCGACAGCAACCGTATTACGGACAGATAAGCCCATTTTATCCAAAGCGGCACTTAGTCCCGAAGCCTTATTAACTCCTGCGGGCAAGACCATTACCGCGCCTTTATTAAAGATTACCTGTAGATCTAATCCCAGTTCTCTAATGGCATTCAGCACTTCGGCTTCGTTAGGTTCCCATGTTGCCACGATCACTTTACCGACCGAGAGTGGGTCAATATTACGCGATCGCAAAGTCTGCACAAATTTCTCTGGCGGCAAGTCACCGAGCAGTAACTCTTCGCGAGTTGCAGGAAAGTAAATTACGGCTCCATTTTCCGCAACGACACAATCAAATAAGTTGACTTCAGGAAATACCAGCAGAATGTCTTCCAGTTGCCTTCCTGTCACCAAGATCAGCTTTCGTCCCGACTTTTGCAGACGCTTGAGAGCATCAAGAGTTGCCTCTGATACTTTGCCATCCTTAGCTAAGGTTCCATCGTAATCTGTGGCTAATATTAGATAGTGCATTAACGTAAAGCCGCCTTGCCAGCTTCAGGAGCGCGTAAGTCACTGAGAGAAAGATTTGGCTTCTCGGTATAAACTGAGTCCAGCAAAACCTCTAAGACATCAGCTTCACGGGAAATAGCGATCGCTTGATGCGTAATTAATTCGCCGACATTGAGAATCACCTCATCATGGCGATCGAGAATCACGCGAGTGACAGGACGACCCAAAGCACCCTGAATTCTTCGATCTTCAATCGCTTGAGAGCCATGATCTTGCAGGTTACTGGCGGTTTCCTTAACCTGCTCCCATAATCCTTTAGCACCATCCTTGACCTGTTGCCCAACATTAGAACCAGTAACTCTCAAAGCATCACCTGTAGTTAAACCAACCGCTTCTAGTAGAGCTTGTTCTTGATGATTTGTTTTGGCTCTTTCGATTACTCGTGGAGTGACAATTTGTCCTTCTACGGCGACTACTGAACCTTCAGTTGTAAAAATCATCTTACTAACGCGGTGACCGAGAGCTTGATCGATACCAATATTTGCACCTACCCCTGTAACAGCACCAGTCAATCTTTCACCCAATCGGTCTTTGACACTGCCACCTGTAGCATGATAGAGATTGTCGGTCATGTTCCAATCACGAGCAGCAAGGATCTGAGATTGTGTAATAATCTGTCCTTCACGAACTAGAGTAATTCCATCGGTAGTTTCGATGGTTATTTGAGAGACTTTACCTAATACAAAAGCTTCTTGTTCTTCAGGATTGACAACGGCATTTGTAATGCTTGTACCAGCAAACTGAGTAGCTTCGTGAAACTTCTCACCTGTGAATTGAGTAGCTTCATGAAACTTCTCGCCCGTGAATTGAGCAGCTTCTTGTGCCTTATCTCCTGTAAATTGCGCCATTTCCTGAACTTTTCCACCCGCAGTTTGCATTGCGCCTTTAATCCCACCGACTTGCTCTTGCATTAAGTCAGCAGTTTCCGAAGGTACAAAGGCAATATCTTCACCAATTTTCAGGGTGTCAGGCGCAGGTACAAAAGAGCGTCCAGAATAGGCATCGGCAAAAAGACCACCTGACACTTCATATCCTTCGATCGCACCACTAGTATCGTCAAAATAAAGGTCAGTCATTGTTCCCAAATAACGACCGTCAATGGTCATAATTCGCGTACCTTTCAAGATATTATCTCTTTCTAAAATCCTTTGCATTGCAGGAAATTTACTAGCAGAATCTATAGTATCTCTAGCAGCGACAATTACCGCATCCGCACCGATCGACTGAATATTAGTTAAAGGCAGTACCAACGCATTGCTAAACCAACCGCCCTCATCGACAAGAAAGCCCAATAATTGATTACTCTCTTGATCGAAAATCAAATCGATTATAGTCCTAAATTCTTCCCCAGAGTCATAGGCGACCACTGGCTTCCCAATCATTCCTTTGCCATTACGCATTTCGCTATTCTCCTAAATTTAGTGAAAGTCAACCTTAATTTTTAATCTTAATTAATGGGTTTGATCGTTTTTACAGGTTGGCTAGTAGTAGTACTCTTGACTTGAGTCTCTTTTCCAAAATTAGGAACGAGGTCAATCACGCCAAAATATTCTAGTGCTACCGCTCCGATCGCTGCTATAAGTAAACCGAAACCAGCATATAATGCCGAATTATTCTTCTTTCCTACAAGTCTAGGCATATAGATCCTCGTAATTATTCCGTAGATGGTAAGAGCATAGAGGAGCTGAATTTCTCTATGCTCTTACCATCTCATTGGAATGTTACGTTTTAGGAGTGATTTGATTGAATTGATTTACTATGTAATTAAATGTTACAAAATCTCTTATTAGCTTCGGACTAGCGGTGTATCGACTAGATGTTCGGCTATAAACCATACCTGCAATTCATGAGTTCGTAACACGTTACTAACCAATAAGTCGTTAGTTCCATCATCCCGATTCGCCACAGCTTGAGCAATTCCTTCACGGACTTCCCGTAGGATCAACTCATGGGCTTCTAGCAATCGAGACAACATCACTGGAATTTCTTCCACCCCATTTGGAGGACGTTCAATCCTTGTCACTTCAGCAACATGACGCGGATCGGCGATCGCTACACCACCTAAGGTTTGCACTCGTTCGCCCAGCATATCAATCAGCGTAAGTTGCTCGTTTGCATGTTTATCAAGTAAAAGATGTAATTGATAAAATGTGTTGCCACGCATTAGCCAATGATGTTTTTTGTAGAGACTATAGAGAATGATGCTATCAGCAAGAACTTGGTTGATCTGCTCACAGCCCTCTAATCGAACGCTGCTAGCTAACGCGATCGGTATGTTTCTAATGGTTCCAAATAACTGTATTTCTTGCCCATGCTGATGTAAAACAGGCTGACTATTATCTGCATAAATATTTAAGAGGGAAGAATGAGGTGGCATAAAAGTTTTCCTAAGCTTCTTGATGATTTCCGTTCATATCGATTACGATCTCATTGTGATGTTTGAAATCCTGTACGTTCAACGTATAAGTTAAATGAATGGTCTGAAATTCTAATAAATATTTACAAAGACTTATGTTGAATAGTTAGTGAGTGGAGACTCGGCAAAGCCATCGCAGTTAGAAAGATTATTAATTGTGTCGCCACAATACTGGGGCCAGATGGCAAATTAAACCAAGCAGAAATCACCATTCCAATCACTGCACTTAATGCTCCTAGGGCGGCTGACAGCCAGACATAATGAATGAATGTGTGACTAAGCATTCGGGCTGAACAGGCTGGGATTACCACAAAAGCACTTACTAACAAGACCCCGATCGCCTTAATCGAAATTCCCACCACTAACGAGAGCAGCACGATAAATATTGTCCGATGCGTTGATATTGATACACCACGAGCGATCGCCAAGGATTCATTTAGGGTAAGTAACATCTGTGTTCGTAATGTCAACCCAATGAATAAAATGCAAATGATTAACAGCAAACTACTTAAAACTAAATCTATCTCTTGTACTGCGAGAATATCGCCAAATAATAGGTTGTCTAGTCCACCTTTGTACTGACCGACAAAGCTAAGAATAATGATGGCGATCGCTAAAGATGAGGAATAAATAATATTGAGTAAGGCATCAGTCCACAAACGGGTATGCTCTAGCAGGTATGAAACCATTAGAGCAAAGATAACAGCGAAGGGAAGTAAAACTAGGGATGGATTGAGTCCTAATAGAAATCCGATGCTAATGCCCAATAAGGCTGAATGTCCTAGGGCATCACAGAAAAAAGACAATTGCCGTAAAATTGTAAAGCTTCCTAAAATGCCACCCATTGTCCCTGTCAGGACACCGCCCAGCAAGGCGCGTTGCATAAAGGGTAGTTGAAATAGCTCGATAACGTGAGTAAGTTCTGCTTGAAGAAACATAGATTAATTGAGTTAATGGGAATGGCGATACCGAACAAATTCTGTTCCATAAAGATTTGAGAGGCTATCGGGAGAGAGCGCCACATCTGGGACACCTTGACAGCGAAGGGTGCGATTTAGGCAGAGGACGCGATCGCAATGCTGTCTGACCATATCTAGATCGTGGGAGATCTGTAAAATTGCCCAATCTTGCTCTTGTTTGAGTTGATACAGTAATTGATAAAAATCTGCCTCAGCTCGAATATCCAACCCCGCAGGGGCTTCATCAAGAATTAATAATCGACGGGGAGAAACTAAACAATAGGCAAGTAATACTCGTTTCGATTCACCGCCAGAAAGCCCGTTAATTAGTTGATGCCTGAGGTGGGTTGCTTTTACTTGTCTCAGAGCTTCTCGCACGGCATGACCGCGTTTTCTGCGATTTGCCCAAGGTAACTGGAATCCTAATTTATCCCAACCTAAACCCACCAGTTCTTCTACGGTCATGGGAATGCGGCGATCAACCTGAAAGTTTTGTGGCAAATAGGCGATTTGTTGACGGATGCGTGGTGGAAGAAATCCTTTAGGACTAAGAGGTTGCCCCAAAATCGATATTTCTCCTGAACGACGAGGTAAGATTCCTAAAATCGCTTGAACTAACGTTGTTTTACCTCCTCCATTAGGTCCTACAATTGATGTATCCGTTCCTGATTCTAAAGAGAAAGAAACATCCTGTATTGCTTCATAGGTGTCACGATAAACAGTTAACTTGTTAACTGATAATACGGTTTCCTTCAAGTCAGCCTCCTCAAACCGTAAGCTAATTGATTGCCAATCTTCATCAAAAATCCAGACTGGAATTTTCTGGGTAGAGATGATTGAATAGATTTTGCTCCAAAAGCAGATTCTAAATTATTTAAATTCTGACGCATTACGGTGAAGTAATAGTCTGGCATTACACCTACGGCGATCGCTGTCTCCATCGGATCGAAATTTCCGATCTGCACGTTCAAATCCTTGGCTAAGGCTGAGAATGGATTTCCTACTGCTTGAGGTTCGGTTAGCAAAGTTTTCAACTTTGAGTCTTTTGCTGCATTAATTACTCGCTTCACATCAGCAGGTGAGGCGTTTTCTTCAGGAATGCCTACCAAAAATTGTGCTTTTAGATTATAGCTTTGAGCGAAGTAGGGAGCAAAGTCATGGTAAGTTACAAAAGTTTTGCCAGCATAGGGTTGCAGCTTTTGCGTAAATTCATCATCTAATTTCTGAAGTTTAACTGTGTAAGCGGCGGCATTGAGAATATAAATATCTTTCCCATCTGGATCGGCGGTAACAAGTCCATCGCGAATATTGGCTACTTGTTGAATTGCTCGTTTGGGGTCAAGCCAGATATGGGGATTGAACGCAATCTGTTTAGATTGAGTCTGTTTTTTGCCAGCGATCGCATCTGTCGATATTGCTTGCACGCCTTTGCTAGAGTCAATTATCTTCAAGTTAGAGTTACCTGCATTTTTAATCAATTCATCTAGAAATGTTTCCATCCCTAATCCATTTTCGATTAGGACATCAGCTTTTGTCAGCTTTTGAGCATCCTCTGGTTTTGCCTGAAAGTCATGGGGACCAACATTGGTTGGTAGGAGTTGCGTCACATCGGCACGATCGCCTGCCACAGCTTTTGTAAAATCAGTAATTGGAATAAAAGTGGTCACTATTCGCAGTCTTTTAGTGGGAGATGGAGAAGAAGTAGAATTGGCATTGACTAAAGGTAGATTCGGTGTGCAGCTTCCTAAAGCGATCGCCGATATCGCGATCGTGAATAGCCAATGATAAAGATTTTTGAGATAAAACATTTTTAATATCCTTAATAAAGCATTTCATCGTAGGGGCAATTCATGAATTGCCCCTACATTTCGTCATTTTGCAGAACGAACAGCAAGCATTGCTTCAATTTGCGGATTTGCCCATGCTGCTAAGATTTTTAGAAAATCAGGATCTTGATTGACACAGCCGAGTTTTGTGTAAGTTATCGTCGGGTATTGACGTTGCAAAGATTCAATCGCATCATTTACTTCAAGAATAGTTTCATAATTGTCCGTAACCCAGCCGAGCGGTTTAAATATAATCGTCTGAGCGCCTGCTGTAATCAAGCTCTTTGCAGCTTGTTTGAGATCGGGTTGCGACCATTTAATGAAGGGCATATCGTGATTCACCCAACCGATAGAGATGAGTGGATATTGATGTTGTAATTGTGCTTGGACTCGATCGTACAGTTCTTGTCCATCAATCACACCCGTTAATAATCCCTGCGCCTGTTCTGGCCCACCATGAACCGTTAAGACAATTCCAATTCGCGACTCAAAAAAGTGACTGGGAGATTGATTTAGCGTTTCTCTAGTCTGATGTACCATCAAATCGATATAAGCGGCTTCCGTAGCAAAGGCAGGAATATATCGAATTGATTTAAAGATCGAATGATTCGGGTCATTCTCTGGAGCAATCTTTGCTATAACTTCATTAACTTGCTCGACAGCGATTTTACCTGTAAAAGCAGAATCTACCACTAACAAAGGATAGATTAGTAAATTCTGAAAACCTTGCTCAATGATATCCGTAACTACATCTTGCAAAAATGGCTGACAGAAATAGAAGCCTTTGAATACTTGCACTGAGTCACCCCATCGGTATTCGAGCTGCTCTGCAAGTCCCAGACGTTGTTTCTCAAAGATCTCATTTTCAAGCGATATAAAGTGATGATGCTTAAATCCAAAACTGTATAAATCTTGAAGTGCAAGAAGTTTCCCTGCAATAGGATATAGCCATTTGGGAATTGGTAAAAATTGCGATGCAATGTACTTTGTCGCCGCTTGGTTATACAGACTCAGTTCGCGAAAAGATTCCACTTCACCATATCCAGCAAGCAACACTGCCACGCGATCGCGCTGCGTTGTCTCAGTCAAATCGATATTATTGTTTTCGACGGCTTCAGCTGCTTCACTAAAAATCATTATTTTAAGCCTATGTGGGTCGCTAAGTAGCGGGTTTACTAGAAGTGCGCTGCATCGTGCGCCACATTGAAATTCCCGTGAAAATCAATATAAACAAACCAAGGGCAGTCAAGAATGGATAAAAGCTTTCTAGATTAATTACACCGAAGTCTCCCTTATGCCAATCTAAGATCCATTTAAAATTTTTTTCTTTACCTGCCAAATCTAGGATTTGATAAATTATGCCTGTGATGGTAGTTAGCAATAGAGGTAACAACATAATCGGAGCAAGAATGCGATGAAGATGGCGAATGTATTTAAAATATTGGCTACGTTTTTTGGTGGTTTCCATAAATAATCTCCTTAATATATCTCTCATATAGCAATCCGAGAAGAGTTGAGAGTGAGACTCTGTCAACCCTTCTCGGATTGCTATACTCCAGCATATTTCTGGAAAAGCTCATCAGATATCCATTCAATCGTTCCCTTAAAGTTTCGGGCTGGTGTGGGTAGCAACTCAATATAGGTAGCTTGACGAATTAAATGACCGAGATGCCCTTTCATTTCATAGTGATTGGAGAGTTCGGCAACACCTTCTTTTAACCCCAATTTCATGAGCGTTCCTCTCATCTTAATTTCTGCGTCAATGGGGGAATGACCTTCAGATAACGCTTGCAAATTATGGGCGATTGTAGATCCTTGCTGATAGGCAACTTGAGCGGTTAAGGGCAACGGATGCTCCGTCACTGCACAATCACCTCCTGCAAATACTTCTGGGAAATCAAGTAGTTCTAAAGTATCAGTTAGCTTCAATCGTCCCTGTTGATCTCGACCACCTTCAGGAATCGATAATGTATCGATGAGAGGATTTGTAACAATTCCTGTCGTCCAAATAATCGTTGCAGCGTTAATCTCTTCTATTCGATCGTTTCGTTTAATCACAATAATATTTGATCGTACTTGAATTACTGCGGTTTCAAGCATGACTTCTACGGATACCGAGCGCTTTTGCAATGCATCTTCAGCCGTCTGCCGTAAGCGATCGCTATCGCTTTTCAGAATCTCTTTACCTCGTTGAATGATCACCACACGAATATCCGCAATCTCACCGCCAAGAGAGGTATACCAATCAGGTAATAAATCTGCTAAAGTTGCAGCTAATTCAACTCCAGTCCGACCTGCACCTAAAATGGCAAAGGTCAACAACTTCTTTTTTTGGTGCAATTCTTCACTTTGGGTAGCGCGTTGCAAACAATCCCGTAGCTGTTTACCTAAGGCGATCGCATCTTCAATTGTAGAAAATGGGAGAGTATATTCTTTAGCTCCTTTAACACCACAATAACTCACGACACCGCCGAGCGATAACACCAGATTACTGTAGGTATAATGTAATCCAGAGGCTAAGCGAACCTGTCGCTGTTGTAAGTCAATCGATTGCACTTCATCTCGAATAAAGGTAATCCCACTCTTATGCAAAAGAGAGTCATAGCGGTGGCAGATAAACTGCATGTTCATCTCACCACTGAGAACTTCATATAATAGGGGCTTAAAGATAAAACTCCATTCGCGATCGATTAGAATTGTGGGAGTTGTATAATGCTGACGACTTAAATGTAATGCTGTGAATAAGCCCGTAAATCCTCCGCCTAAAATTAAAGTCGGGAGAGCCTCAGAAGCAAGTAATCTTTGAGGGATTTCTGATATTCCGTCTAATGTATTTGACATATTTTCTCTCCATGATGAAATACTGTCAGATGATAAAAATATAGCTGCGAACTAATGGCGTATCAATTAGATGAATTAAATTATCTATATTTCCCAAGCCCCTTTGCGAAAAGGCTAGGGAGAATATTTAGAGTTTTCAACTTAGAAAAAAATTTTTGTATGCGGTTTTCACCTTGTTAGTTCTAGGGTAAAACCCGCATACAAAAAAATATGAACTTTATGATTTGCAAGTTGTCTTTGACAATTTGCAAGTTGTATTTGACAACTTGCAAATTGCGATAAATGTTTCTTAGATTACTAAGCAGCGATCAACCTGTTATTGTCAATATTGATTCTGTCCAGAATTTGCCTTGCCTGTCTGACATCATCGTCACTACCTGTAACAATGATGATGAACTCACCGGCTTGAATTTTAGCCTCATACTTCAGCACTTCATTCTTTGGGATTCCTAATCCGCCCAAGGCTCCTGCCAATCCTGCTACAGCCGCAGTACCAGCTCCTCCGACAAGTGTGCCTTCCAACCAGCCTGCCAACACTCCAGCGATAGGTCCAGCAACTACTATAGGACCCATTCCAGGAATGAAGAGTACTCCAGCTCCCGCTAAAATCCCAAATAGTCCTCCGAAGAAACTGCCCCAATAAACGCCTCCAGCGGCTCCAGCTTTGGCTGTGTCCTTCCAAGTTAGAAATCCACGCACCTGTTCTGCTGTCTGATAGTCTTTGCCAACAATCGAGAGCTTTTGGATATCAAAGCCGTGTTTTTGTAACTCTAATACCATCTTTTCTGCTTCTACATGAGAAGGGAAATGACCAATAACTGAATGTGGATATGTCATGATTTTATTTCCTGATATTGTGATTGTGATTTGCTTTATGAACAGTAAAGGAATACTGAGATTGATTTTCAATTTTCAAATGGACATACGCTCATTTAAAAATTGTCATACCTTGGTATATCTAAGAAACCATTTAAGAATTACTTTTTGCGTTCAAAAGCCCTAAGAGATCCCCCTCAATCCCCCTTAAAAAGGGGGAAGAATTTAATTCTCTCCCCTTTTTAAGGGGGACTGGGGGGATCTAGACAATTCTTAAATGGTTTCTTAATCTTGTGTAAATCCTACTGAATGTAGAGTTAACATCCAAATTCCATCAAACAAAAGGTTAATTCCAATTAGAGTGCCAATTAGCCAAATGTCATTGAGCGGAGAGCTAGACCAAACAAAAATACCGAAAATGATACCCATCAATCCACTCACCAGCATCCATCCCCAGTTAGGGGAGAACCAACGCATTTGGAGAGAGAGCGATACCTGAATCATCCCTTGCAAAAAGATGGTAATACCCAACACGATCGTGAAAGCAAATGCTCCTTGGAGCGGATTTACTATTACGAAAACTCCAGCAAAGAGATACAGAAGCCCAAGAGTCATTTTTAAAATAACTTTCCCTGCACCTCTTGACTGAATTGTATAGAAGATTTGGGAAATTCCAGCAAGGATAAATAAGCAACCGAACAGGACGGTTGAAGCGATGGTGGCAAAGAAGGGAAATGCGATCGCAATAATACCTAACAGGATCATCCCAATGGCTGTCACAGTCATCCATCCAGAGCTAATCACATTCTTATCAATATCTTCGTAATCTTCGTATTCAGTAACGCTCATGTTGCTTCACTCTTGACTGAGTTGTTCTAAAATTCGGTATTGCTAAAGATGATTAAGATTTTAGGGTTTATATGGGCAGCGAGAAGCGTTACCCATATAAACTTTATGATTCAAATCTAAACCACTCTACCTTAAGTTGATTGTCCACAGAATGCACTCCTGGAGCGCCCCAAGCAACTCGTTCGGCTTCGTCATGCTCGGCATAGTTCCGAACCTTGCCATGCAATGTGACCTTATTTCCAGAGGTCTCAACACGGATTTTGTTAGCATCCACCAGTGCATTACGTTTGAAAGCATCTCTAATATCGCTGGTGATGTCGGTTGCCTTCAATCTAGGCTTGACTGTGATCAGATTAGACACTCCTTTAACACCCAGAAGGTTATACAGGAAGCTTTCCGCAGAACTCTTGAGGTATTGCCACTCGACTTCGCCTTCAAGGGTGATCCAAGCATCACGAACCGTAACCTTAATGGTTCCTCTAGGGATTGAGGTGAACCAGTCGATGTGATGGGCGGCGGCTGTGGCAATGTCTCCATCTGTATGCACCGAAGAACTCGGCAACTTAACCACGATGTCATCGGCGATCGCTTTTACACCAGCAACCCGTCTAGTCGCTTGCACGGCTTGCCATTTCTCGTAAGAGCTAGTTGCATAGCCATTAAGAGTTACCGTTCCATCTTTGACTAAAACACCAATGTCTGTAACATTGACACTAGGCTCATATTTGAGTTCAGCAAGTAC
Organism: Pseudanabaena sp.; assembly: GCA_003249035.1. Classification (GTDB taxonomy): domain Bacteria; phylum Cyanobacteriota; class Cyanobacteriia; order Pseudanabaenales; family Pseudanabaenaceae; genus Pseudanabaena. The sequence continues at coordinate 72,618 of QBMK01000002.1, read as the reverse complement.
ATCAGTCTTGAGATCTTTGTCAGTTTTTTGAACAGAGAGAAGTGTGGTCATTTGGTTCTCTTTATAATATGCACGATCTATTCGCAAGAACTAACATCACATCTCAATGATTGATATCGTGATTAAGCAACGTATAAAATAAATTGATTGTATGAATACGAGGGAAATCTTTACGCAATAAGCTATGTGGCGCTTTGTGCCGCATAGCTTATTGCGATTTTCAAATGATCTATATACCAAAGCCGCAAAACAAAAAAATGTACGAGAAACTTTTAAAGTTTCTCGTACATTTTTTTTGAGCCAAACTCAACAGAAAATCGCTAGAGTCTATGTCTTTGAAGCAGTCTCGGCATCTAGTCTAGCGGCGATTGCTGTCAAAGTTGCTTCTTCAGCTTCTTCTATCGTCGCTATAGACAAAGCGATCGCAGTAGTGGCATAGTCTTCAGCTTTCTCAGCCCGATGTTCGAGCTTTTTCACCTTCCGACTCGACTTCCATTCCTCGACATCTGACTTCAACTCAGATTCCTTTTCCTCAAATTGAGTTTTGAGCTTGGCTCGGTATTCATCGAATTCATGTTTCTTGGAGTTTAGCGTTGCTTTCGCCTCATCAAGTTTAGATTGAATCTCTTCTTGAGTTTTTTTCGGCACAGATTGAAGGCTGTCTCTTAAAGATTTCACGCGATCTTCAACCGCCTCCAGATTGTCATGAAGCTTTTTAGTGAAGTTGTCAACTGTAGTGCTCATGGTCGATTCCTTATTGATTATTAATTATTGATTGAATTTTTCTAAATTGGAAAGATGCTTAACCAAAATCGATAAAGCATCTCTCTGGCAGATTACTGAACAAGATAAATAGTGCAAAGCGCCATCAACTTGTTTTGTTTCTAGGCATCGTAACCAAACCACTGGACAGAGAGCTGATTATCTACTGTTAGTACACCCGATGCAGCCCAAACTGCTCGTTCAGCCTCTTCTAGCTCGGCATAGTTGCGAACCTTACCTTTTAGTGTCACTTTGCTTCCATCAACATCGATTTGGATCTTATTGGCATCGAGCATAGCACTGCGCTTGAATGCTGATTTAATGTCCGTAGCGACTTCTGTTACCGACAATCTAGGTTTGATCGATATCTCGTTAGATACGCCTTTCACGCCTGACAAGTGATGTAGAAAATGCCCAGCAGCAACCTTGAGATATTGCCAATCCACCTCACCATCGAGAGTAATCCAACCATTCCGAACCGTCACTTTTACAGAGCCTCTAGGAATTGTCGTGAACCAGTCAATGTGATGGATCGCGGCAGCAGCAATGTCTGAGTCTGTATTGACAAAGGTTTCGTGAAGTTTTACTTCAATGTCATCGGCGATCGCTTTCACACCTACAACCCGTTTAGTTGCCCGAACAGCCTCCCACTTTTCAGCAGCGCTAGTCGCATAGCCATTGAGTGTTACGGTTCCATTCTTCACCAAGACGCCGATATCAGTAACCTTTACACTTGGCTCATATTTGAGTTCAGCAAGCACATCAGTTTTGATTTCAGTATCAGTCTTTTCTGCGATAAGAGTTGGCATATTGTTTTTCGTAACGTTTTAATCCGTTTACATTGACTAGCATCCTATTGTGCTGTTTGAGATCCTGTACGTTCAACGTATAACTTGAATGGATTGTATAAAGATCTAATGAATCTTCACAAGATTGAATTTACACAAAAATCCCCTGCGAGACTAATTTTACCGTAGGGGTAATTCATGAACTGCCCCTACTCGTTCTTTTGCGTAATACAAAAACACAAAATGGCTTTGCCATTTTGTGTTTTTAAAACCCTTACTGAGTTTGGGTTTCAATTGACAAAAGTGTGACGACACTTTTGTCAATTGGTATAAGTCCTAACTAGAACTTGTCAAAAGTTATCCAATCTTGAATATTTTTAGTTTTCAAAACCGACTCAGCGCGAACGATTTCAGTATCAGTTCCCTCGATCGCTACCAAATAATTCCCTTGTACCAAAAGATCGCTGTAATGTTTAGACTGTTCTTCTGAAATGCCAGCACCGATCGCACCTCCTAGCAATCCACCTGATAAAGCTCCATAAAAAGCACCCGTTGCCATACCAACTAATAAGACTGCACCTCCGCCTGCGGGAAATGCTAGAGTCGAGAGTCCAGCGATTACACCACCGACAACACCTCCCAAAGCGCCAGCTTCTAAAGCACCATGCTCGATTTGAGTACTCGTGCGATCGCGGGCGAACTGTCTCTCAGATTCCACGACCGGATCTATTAAGCCTCCGATGGTTGGGTCTGTTGAGTTAAGATGCTCGACAACTACTGAAACTTTATTCATTGGGAATTCAGTCTCTCTGAGCTGCGCGATCGCTGACTCAACACTTTGGCGATCGGAAAATATACCGATCGCATTTTTATGTTTTAACGCCATCCTAAATTCCCTTAAATTAAATAGGTTTAATGTCCCATCCAGTTAATTCATCAACCGAAAAAATTTGACCTACGGTAATTGCTTGCGTTCCTCTCTCTCTCATCTGCTCAATCTGCTTATTTCCGTGATCGTTTACCTCCGTAATTCTAAAAACTACTTTATCGGCATTTTCGATTACTACTCCTTCAAAAGAGATGTTGGTAGTTAATTTCCCAATGGAATCGGGACGATCGGGAGACTGAGGAAATTCAGATCCTTTATGGATCTTGCCAATAATTTTCCCGTCTAACTCAAATTTGTCTTGGGTATTGTTTTTCATATTGTTCTGGGGTTTATATGTAGCAATTTCCGATCAAACCAGAACCAAGAAATCTTGTGAAGATACTGCTTTGCATCACTTTTACAAAATCTCTTGTGGTTCGTTTGATTGGAAGTTGCTGTACATATGGAAATTTATATACTTCGTCCTCCGCCTATAAATAGGTTGTAGACAATCCCAATCACGGCTAAAACCAAGAGGATATGGATTAAACCACCACCAATGTTGATAGAGAATCCTAATACCCAGAGGATAATAAGAACCCCAATACCAGTCCAGATTAGATTCATAACGATCTCCTTTAATATTTAAAATTAAGTAATTTTCAAATGGACAAAGATAGCTCTTAAGCTATAATAATTAGAGTGGAATGGTTTTAAACTTATGCAAAAGATAGAATTCTAGCTTCTTAAAGAAGCTAGAATGTTCATGCCTATATAGCGATCGCCTTGAGGCAATTTGGATCCAACAGATTAATCAATAGCTTTTTTGACTTCATCTTTAACGTCTTCAGCAGCATTACGCACTTTTGCCTCAGCTTGTTTTGCATTGCCCTGCAACTGATCTTTGGTATTCCCAGTCAGATCGCCGACTGTTTCTTGCAATTTGCCTTCAACATTTTTAGCAGCAGCTTTAGCTCTATTTTCTAAACTCATGATGTACTCCTTAATTTGAGAATATTAACTAGAGATGAATTAACAACTCTGGCTTATGGATCTACTGTGACAGGCGATCGCTTGATTTCCTGATTGAATTGATTGAATTGACTGAATAAGATACAAACCTTCACCTAAAGATATTAGGATTAGCGGCGCGAAGCGTCGCCAAGCTTGACTCTTAATCCAACTTCACGACCATCTTGCCAATATTTTTGCCAGCAAAGAGTCCGATAAATGCGTTCACGGATTGTTCGAGACCTACCACTACTGTTTCTTTATTCTTCAGTTTGCCATTTCGGAAATAGCCGCCCACTTCCTGCTCAAATTTGTCCTGAAGAGCGAGAGAATCGCTGACAATTAGCCCTTTCATCGTCAAGCGCTTAATAGTCATGTTAAATAGATTAGATGGCCCAGCCTGAGGACTTTCTTCGTTGTAACCAGAAATGCCTCCACAGGAAATGATCCGTCCGTGAATGCGTAATGATGAGAGTGCAGCTTCAAGAGTTTCACCACCAACATTATCGAAATAGACATCAATCCCATCGGGGACGGCTCGATCTAATTGGTCGAGGATAGGAGCAGTTTTGTAGTTGAAGGCGACATCAAATCCACATTCTTCTTGAAGAAACTTGACCTTTTCCGCAGAACCTGCCGACCCAATCACATAACATCCTCGCAATTTCGCTAGTTGTCCAGCAACGCTACCTACGGCTCCAGCCGCTCCAGAAATAAAAATCGCGTCGCCAGCTTTGACATCTACTAAATTCAATCCAGCCCAAGCGGTCATACCCGTCATACCCAATGCCCCGAGATAAGCTGAAAGTGGTTTGATGTCTGGACTGACCAGATGCAAAGCTTTCGGTGCAGCGATAAAGTATTCTCGCCAGCCAAAGCTGGAAGTGACGATATCTCCTCGCTTAAATTCCTTAGCGCGGGACTCGATCACTTCTCCGACTGCGCCGCCATCGAGGGCTTTGCCTAGCACAAAGGGAGGAACATAGGATTTCCTATCGCTCATGCGACCGCGCATATAGGGATCGACTGACATGTAGAGATTGCGAACCAATACTTGTTGATCTTGAAGTGGTTCTAATTTGGTTGTAGCGATCGCAAAGTTAGCTGCGTTTGGCATCCCGTTGGGACGAGAAACTAGTTGAATTTCGCGGCTCATGATATCTGTCATAATTTTTTTCCTAATGATTCGTTTAAGCAAGATTTATTTGCGCTTTGCGCTCAAACCCGAACCAAGAATAAATTTGAAAGTTTCAAATTTATTCTTGGTTCGTTTGATCGGTAATTGCTGTAGATGATTTAGCCAGTCAATTTAGCCGTGATGGTTGCCAGTTTATGACCCAACTGCTCAATCTCTTCTTGTTGCGATCGATCTGTCAAATTGCCGTTTTCATCAAACGCTTGATACGCATTCCGAATTGCCTTCTGCTCTGGCAACACTAGAACACCAATGTTGCCCAGAATGGAGCGAACGTGAACCAGTCCCCGTAAGCCTCCTAATACTCCGGGTGAAGCGCTCATCAGTATGGCAACTTTCCCTGTAAAACAGGCTAAAGGTGGTTCGTCCTGTACTGGGCGCGATGCCCAATCGAGCGCATTTTTTAGCAATGGTGTAATCGAACTGTTATATTCTGGACAAGCAATCAAAAAACCCTGATGTGCTTTCATCATCGCCTTGAGTTTGAGAACATTATCTGGTAATCCCTCAGATGTCTCGAGATCTTCATCAAAGAGGGGCAAAGGCAAGTCGCGAAAATCTAAATAGGTAACTTCCGCACCAGCAGTTTTGGCTCCAGTAATGGCGATTTTTACCAGCTTTTTGTTAAAAGAATCTTTGCGGGCACTTCCAGCAAAGGCAAGGATTTTAGTAGGCATAAATTTCTCCTGTAACTATTTACTCGTTATGTTTAATTAATGTTCATCAGCCGATGCGGGATCTAGTTCCCAACGATCGCGATCGCGACTCAGGAGCATTTCTTCAGTAGCAAGGGGGGTACGATCATCTACTTCAATCCCTACTGCTTTTGCCATTTCTTCCATGTCATTGCGATCGGGAACTGCGGTGCTACCACCAACGGCTTCATCGCCATTCACTTCTGCCCGATAGGAATCATTCTCAGCGTCGTCGGTTGAATCTGCACCTTTTAATGGATGCGCTTGTGGGTTTGTCATACATTTTCTCAACTGAACTAACGATCGTTTATGCAGCCTGTTTTAATGAAGCCATGTCAATGACAAAGCGATATTTTACGTCGCTTTTCACAAGGCGATCGTAGGCTTCATTGATGTTTTGGATGGGGATAAGTTCTATGTCGGCAGTAACCTTGTGCTTACCGCAGAAATCCAGCATCTCTTGGGTTTCTTTAATGCCGCCAATCAGAGAGCCGCTCAAACTGCGCCGACCGAAAATTAGGCTACCCACCGAAAGCAAAAGCGGCTCGGGTGGAACTCCGACTTGAGTGAGGTTGCCGTCTCGTCTCAACAGGAGGAGGTAAGCGTTGATATCATGCTTTGCAGATACGGTATCGAGAATGAAGTGGAAACTATTTAGGTGTTTCTGCATCTCGTCTGCATTTTTAGAATTGACGACCTCATCTGCTCCGAGCCGCAGCGCATCTTCAACTTTATTCGCTGAGGTAGTGAAGACCACGACATGCGCACCGAGGGCTTTCGCCAATTTCACCCCGATATGTCCTAACCCACCGAGTCCCACAACACCTACTTTCTGACCCTTGCTTACGTTGTGATAGCGTAAGGGCGAATAAGTCGTAATCCCAGCGCACAGCAATGGAGCAGTTGCCGCGAGATCCAAATTCTTGGGGATTTTCAGGACAAATTCCTTGTCCACCACAATGCTCTCTGAGTATCCACCGTAGGTTATGCCACCAGTGTGTTTGTCGGGGGAGTTGTAAGTCCAAATCGTCCCTTTCTCGCAGAACTGCTCTAGGTTATCCTTACAGTTAGCACACTTAAGACAGGAATCAACCATGCAACCCACCCCAACTGTATCGCCTTCCCTAAATTTGTTGACATCTTTGCCAACTTTTACGACTCGACCGACGATTTCGTGACCTGGAACGCAAGGGTAGGAGGTACTGCTCCATTCGCTGCGGACGGTGTGCAAATCGGAGTGACACACCCCGCAATATAAAATTTCGATCTGCACATCATGCTTGCCAAGATCGCGGCGTTCAAAGCTAAAGGGGGCAAGGGGAGTCGTGGCGTTGTGGGCTGCGTAAGCATTGGTTTTCATTGGTTTTTCTCCTGATTATTTTGATTATTTGTTTGGATAAACTTACTTAAATACTTTGACTAAAGCTGCAAACTGAACTCACGGTTTCCGCTACTGGACACTAAAAAAGCTAATTCTAGGCACTAGCAAGCAGGCTGAGCTGTTCCAGCAAATCCTTTGCGGCTGGCGCAGAAGATGCGGGGTTTTGCCCAGTAATTAGTAGTCCATCTTTAACAACATGGGGCTGCCAGTCAGCTACTTTTGAATAATTCCCACCATTCTTTCGGAGCATGTCTTCGACTAGAAACGGAACAATTTCAGTTAATCCGGCTGCCTGCTCCTCGGTATTGGTAAAGCCAGTGACTGCCTTACCTTGCACCACAGGATCGCCGTTGGCTGACTTGACGTGGCGCAGCACTGCAGGTGCATGGCAAACTAAGGCGATTGGTTTCCCCGCTGCTAGTGTGGCTTCGATAAGAGCGATCGAAGATGCATCTTCAGCCAAGTCCCACAGGGGTCCATGACCGCCAGGGTAAAATACCGCATCGAAATCGCCAGCAGCAACTTCGCTTAATTTAAGTGTGCGTGCGATCGCAGATTGGCTTGCGGGATCTGCCTTGAAGCGTTGCGTGTCTTTAGTCTGGGAATCTGGGGTATCGCTCTTAGGATCGAGTGGCGGCTGTCCACCCAGCGGCGATACGAGGGTAACGATCGCACCTGCATCTTTAAACGTATAGTAGGGAGCGGCGAATTCTTCAAGCCAGAAACCAGTTTTTTTACCTGTATTACCAAGCTTGTCGTGGGAGGTTAGCACCATTAATATTTTCATCTTGACTCCTTTAATTACTTTGATTTTTTCAACTAACATGAATTTGACGATCGCTTGGAATAGCGCTATTTAAATGCCTTGACTAAAGCTTCAAACTGAACTGGCGATCGCTGTTTTTATGGCAGCTTGAGCATTAGCGATCGCCCCGTGGACTAGAATCGACATGAAGAATATGTGACATGGGTTTAACCTCAAGTTATTTATTATTTGCTTCATAAAATGCTCGTGCCTGAGCCAGAAGCTGGTCTTCGGTCAGGTGTTGTTCATTCACCACGATCGCACCCACAACTTTTTGAGCAATATCTGGGTGATTTTGATGGAGTTCATCTACTAAATAATCCATAGCACTACTAGCTCCAGTTGAGCTACCAAAGATCAAAATCTGTTCCGCACCTTTTAAGTTTGCAGCGATCGCTTCATAGAAAGACTTAAGTTCAGGTTGCCCCTTAGCATTATCATGCAGATTGTGGAGATGACGGCGCGAACCATCTGAGTCGTAAGGGATTATATCCACTGGCACTGAATCCCGCACTTCTGTTTTATAGATCCGAGCCTCATGGTGATTAATTACAACTAGCAAATGGGTTCCATCCTCATTTGGATCTGCCAATTCAGGCACACTGGAACGTTCTAGAAAATGCCGAATCTGCATCAATTCTTTAGTATCGGATAGATCTTTATGCTTAGGAGGATGGAGGACTAGCACCTCGCCATGCCTAGTATATTTGAGATTGCCGTTATGCTCTTCAGTTACTTCAGCAATTGCCTCTAGCATTGACCGCACGTCATGCCATTGCAAATTATGGGCGATCGGATGCTGAAAGATCCCTTTGTAAGTGGTTTGATGAACCTTGGACATTGATATTTCCATTGACTTTATCCTTGGGGTTAATTTTTAGTTGAGATTAAGCTGTCACAATTTTTGTTTCTACGCCGCTAGCTTGGCTCCAAGGGAGAAATATGCTTTTTCTCATGTTCCCACTCCTTCCATCGCAGCATTGTATTCGCCCTGACGTGCTGCCCAGTTACACTTCGCTCGATGCAACAGAGCCTGCTAAGCCTTTGATACATTCGCCTCTTTGCCTTGCCAAATCTCCAAAGCTGGTTGCTGGATAGCACGGGCAAAGGAAAACGTCAAAGCCCAAGGCGAAGGGCTTTGCCCCATCGTAGGCGATCGCGATTTGAATCTAAAATTCATCGCATTCAAGCGAGCCGAAGCTAGTTCTGCAGATTGTCCACCTGACAAGAACGCAATAATCGGAACAGCAGCAGGGACTGCCCGCAATAGACAGTTCACCGTAGCATCAGCCACCTCGTCCACCAATTCTTGTTGAGAGCAAGTAAATCCTGGGAGCACCATATTAGGCTTCAGGATCATGCCCTCTAACATTACTCTCTGTGTGTAGAGTTGGTTAAAGACAGTTCGCAGGACTTCCTCCGTTATCTCGCTGCATTGTGACAGACTATGGACTCCGTCCATAAGCACTTCTGGCTCGACAATTGGAACCAGTCCAGTTTCTTGGCACAACGCCGCATAGCGAGCCAGAGACTGGGCATTGGCTTCGATACAACCCTGACTGGGAATGCCATCAGCGATGGTAATCACCGCACGCCACTTGGCAAAACGCGCACCCATTTGAAAATATTCCTTGAGGCGATCGCGCAAGCCATCCAGTCCTTCGGTAATCTTTTCTCTAGGATGACCCGCCATATCCTTAGCACCGAGGTCAACTTTAATTCCAGTAATTATTCCTGCATCGGAGAGCAACTTAGTAAAAGAAGTACCATCTTTCTTTTGCTGGCGGATCGTTTCATCGTAAAGAATCGCGCCACTAATGTACTCACTCAGATCGGGCGTGGTAATAATTAACTCTCGATAGGCTCGTCGAGATTCTTCAGTCTGGGGAATGCTTAACTTTGCGAATCGTCTGTTACAGGTGGGATTGCTCTCATCCATCGCCAGCAGACCCTTATTGTTAGCAACAAGCGTCTTTGCTGTTTCCATCAAATCTTGGACATTCATTTCGGGTTAGTTTCCATGATTTAAGCTTCCTGCGTAATACCAATTCCAATTGTGTGGGGAGGCTCATTGACAATTAAGTCCTCTACCCAGTATCCTTGACGGTTGTAATGAAGATGCAGTTTAGTCTCGTAATCGAGCGTTAGTAGAGACTCATCAGTATATTCTGGCGATCGCTTGATCGTCTCGCGAGAATGATTTACAAAGACTTTCGACTCATCCCAACTAACGAGATCGATCCATTGTGGTGAAATTAGGATCTTTTTTCCTGACCACCAGTTGGCTGTATTGATGATGAGATAACGAATCGTCCATGTTTCATCATCAATGATAAAATCCTCAATATGACCGATTTCGCCATCTGTGGCTTGGATATGATAGCCACTCACCTCATGGGTGCTACGCAAATGGTGATCCCACGATTTCTCTTCTCGATTCAGTTCCGCCGTTAGTTCGGGGGTACGCTGAATGTATGGATAAGCTCCCCACATATATGAACCACTCCAATACATCGGGTATCCATAATACCCATAGTAGGACATTTCAAATTGCTTGGAGACGGGTTTGTGACTGCTCAAGGGAGGACTGCTTTCAATCTGCTTTTTAGTCAAATTGATCTTGATCTCATGTTGTTCCTTAATCACTGCGATCAGCGCATAGGGCGAGAGCAGCACCTGCTGACCCGTAAGCCAGTTTCCTGTGTTAGCGACTAAATAGCGAATTGTCCAATACTGGTCATCAAAGTAGAATTCTTGGACTTCTCCAATTTCACCATCGAGGCTCTTTAACCTATATCCATTAAGTGTTTTGACTTTATTTAACATCTTTGATTCCTAATCGCTAAGTATTGTAAATTTTTTAGACTGGAGATTGAGTCGTTAAATAGGCAAGCAATATTAAGTCATCACTTTAGAATTTCAATTGAATACGTTTGGATGAGCCAAAACTTCGCTACTTCATACCAATATGTTATAAGGATGTTTGAAATAATGTATAAGCAATGTATAAGTTGAATGACTTGTATCACAACGTCTTAGAGCTTTACGAACCAGCATCCGTATTTACGCCATACCCACCAAAAGAGAGCTACAGTAGAGTTACTCAGTTAGAGCGATCGCCAATTATGGAATTAGGATATGCATAAACTAATCCAAGCAATTTTAGAAAGCGACGAAAGAAATACTCTACAGCAGCTAGTTGCATATTTTCGCGGCACTGGGAAGCGCTATTTCTTGCGAAATGAAATCCTCCAATCATTTACAGAACTATGTGAACAACTAGCACAGCCCATTCAAGCCTATCACAGTTCTTCCTTAAGGCAGTTGATCAATTATATTCACGAACTCATTCTAGATGAGAATTTAGATAATAACTTAAATGAGAACAGTGTTTGGTTAGTGCTACGTCCTTGGATTGGCAGCCAGCAAGTGTGGAAGCTAAACGCAGATCTCACCAAAGAGACACAGATGGACGTTCACGAATTACTGAATCTGTGTGATCGCCAAGTTAATCGCGAACAGCCCTACATTCTCAATATTGACTTTAAACCTTTCTACGAAGGCTCTCCACGTATTAGCGATCCGCGAAATATGGGGCAGGGGCTAACGTTTCTTAGCAACTACCTATGTAATAAGCTAATGAACGATTTCCCGCAATGGGTAGAGGCACTGTTTATGGCTCTGCATATACTTGAGCATGACAGAATGCAGCTACTGATCAATACTCAAATTGAGTCAGGGATCGAACTAGCAAAACAGGTGAAGCTCGGCCTTAAGTTTTTAGGTGAGATGGACACCGATCTTCCCTATGCAAAAGTTCAGCACGATCTCCAAGCTCTTGGTTTTGAGGCAGGGTGGGGAGATACGGTTGGACGTACTCGCGAAACGATGGAACTACTCAATCATTTACTTGAAAATCCTGAACCTGCGATTTTGGATACCTTTGTGTCACGAGTTCCTGCAATTTTTCGGGTAGTATCCATTTCCATTCATGGTTGGTTGGGACAAGAAAGTACATTGGGACTGCCAGAAACCCGCAGCCAAGCTGCCTACGTGCTAGAGCAAGCCCGCAGTATCGAGAAACAACTCCACATTAGTATTCAACAAGCGGGACTGGATTTGTTGGGTATTCATCCTCAAGTGATCGTTCTCACACGCCTGATTCCTAACAGTATGGGAACGCAATGCAATCTTGATTGGGAAAAGATTGAAGGCACTGACAATGCTTGGTTTCTGCGCATACCCTTTCAAAAATTCAATCCAGCCTTGACCGATAATTGGATTTCCAAGGCTGAAATTTGGCCTTATCTCGAAAGTTTTGCGATCGATGCAGAACAGAAGATTATTGCCAAACTAGGTGGAAAGCCGAATTTAATCATTGGTCACAATGGTGATGGAAATCTCGTCGCCACACTATTAGCGAATCATTTCAACGCCATTCATTGCCAAATTGCCCATTCCCTAGAAAAACCGAAGCATCTATTCAGTAACCTTTACTGGCAGGATTTAGATTCCCAGTATCACTTTTCATCCCAATTTACGGCTGAGCTGATTGGGATGAATGCGGCTGACTTCATCATCACCTCATCCTATCAAGAAATTATGGGAACCCCAGAAAGTGTTGGTCAGTATGATTCCTACCAATGCTTTACGATGCCAAATTTGTATCATGTTACTAATGGCATTGACCTGTTTAGTCCGAGGTTTAATCGCGTACCGCCTGGAGTGAACGAGCAAATATTCTTCCCTTATCATCAGGTCGAAAATCGCGATCTTGAACAGCGTAACCGCATTCAATCATTACTCTTTAATCAGGAAAACAAGCATATTTTTGGTCATCTGTCCCGACCTGAACAGCGCCCGATTCTTGCGGTGGCAACGATCGCTACGGTTAAAAATATGACTGGTTTAGTAGAATGCTTTGGGCGTAGTCCAGAGTTGCAGAAAGATTGTAACTTGATTTTAGTTACAGATGCCTTAGAGGTTGCTGATGTCACTAACTCCGATGCGGCGACGGAGCTTGCTAAACTACACACTCTGATTTATCAATACAATTTGCATGGGAATATTCGCTGGTTAAGTATGCGCTTTTCCAATAGCGATATGGGAGAGGTCTATCGAGCGATCGCCGATCATCAAGGAATTTTCGTGCATTTTGCGAAGTTTGAGTCTTTTGGGCGCACCATTCTCGAAGCGATGATTTCTGGGTTGCCCACCTTTGCCACTGAGTTTGGCGGTTCCTTAGAAATTATCCAAGATAGCATCAATGGCTTTCACATCAACCCCACCGACTTAGATGGGACTGCGAAAAAGATCCTACAATTTCTCAATCAATGTCAAAGCGATCGCGAATACTGGACTCAGCTTTCCGATCGTGCAATTCAACGCATTCAAGAGCAATATAACTGGCAAAATCATACTCAAAAGCTCCTCCTGTTAGCGAAGATTTACAGCTTTTGGGACTGTATCTATTCAGATAATCGTGAGGCAAGGCAACGTTATCTAGAAGCCCTCTACTATTTGCTCTACAAACCCAGAGCCGAGCAGATTTTAGCAGAACATATGCAGCGATAACATGAAAACTCCAAGCTCCCCTGATTTACCAAGCTCGCCTGATTTGATCTATACAGATTGGACTTTGACCGAATCTCAATTCGATCCCGAACAGTTGCTTTCTAGAGAAACCGTATTTACCATTGGTAATGGGTATTTGGGAACGCGAGGCAGCTTTGAGGAGGGCTATCCCCATGCTTTGCCAACAACCTTGGTGAATGGAGTCTATGATGATGTACCTGTGGTCTATACCGAGTTAGTCAATTGTCCTGATTGGCTCTCATTGTTAGTGATTGTGAACGGTGAGCGATTTCGGCTGGATCGCGGTGAAATCATCAATTATGAACGTCAGCTTGACTTGCGCTGTGGATTACTGACGAGATCGCTGCGTTGGCGTAGTCCCAAGGGAAAAACCATAGATTTGCGGTTTGAGCGTTTTGCTAGCTTTGCCGATCCTCAAGTGTTGGGCTTGCACTGCCAGATTACTGCAATTGATTTTAAGGGAACGATTGAAGTGCAAGCCAGTATTAATGGCTATTCCGATAATCAGGGTTTTAATCATTGGGAACAATTAGATCAAGGCAAGGTTGAGAAAGCAAGCGATCGCCTATCTTATAGCGAAGAAATTTGGCTACAGGTACGAACTCGTGGTTCGAGAATTGAACTGGGTATGGCGGCAAAACTTGCTGTGATTGATGTCGAGGCAAATTTGCAAATGACAAATACCCCAGGATATCCCACGGCGATCGCTACTTTTAACGTCACCAATGGACAGACTATCAATATTGAGAAGCTCGTGACCCTGTTTACATCAATGGAAATAGAGAATCCCGTTCAAGCGGCTCAAGATAAATTAGCGGGATTACCATCCTATGCAACGCTACTAGAAGCTCATCGACAGGCTTGGGCTGTAGTTTGGGAACATAGTGATATCGAGATTGGTGGCAATGTCCAAGCACAGTTGGCAGTTCGCTACAATCTGTTTCAACTTTTGATTGCCGCATCTCCCCATAACGATCGAGTCAACATCCCTGCGAAAACCCTGTCGGGATTAGGCTATCGAGGTCATATTTTTTGGGATACAGAGATTTTTATTCTGCCCTTCTTTACCTTCACGCAACCTGCGATCGCTCGTAATTTATTGACCTACCGCTATCGCACCCTCAATGGCGCAAGGCGCAAGGCAACTGATAGTGGCTATAAAGGCGCGATGTTTGCTTGGGAAAGTGCAGCAACAGGCGATGAAGTAACCCCTCTTTGGTCAATGCCCAACGATCCCTATGCCAAAGCGGTCAGAATCTGGTGTCGCGATCGCGAAATTCATCTTAGCGCCGACATTGCCTATGCAGTCTGGCAATATTGGCAAGCTACAGGTGATGATCTCTGGCTGCGAGATTATGGAGCGGAAATCATTCTCGATACGGCAATATTTTGGATGAGCCGATTGGAATGGAATGCTAATCTGGAACGCTATGAGCTTTGTGGAGTAATCGGAGCCGATGAATACCATGAGCAGGTAAGTAACAATACCTTCACTAATCGCATGGCGCAGTGGCATTTAGAAAAAGCGGTAGAAGTCTATGATTGGTTACAGCAAAAATTCCCCGATCGTGCTACTGACTTATTTCAAAAGCTCCAACTTTCGCCAGAGCAATTACTAAAATGGAAAGAAGCGATCGCCCAAATCTATATTTCCTATAATCATGAAACACAGGTAATTGAACAATGTGATGGATTCTTTCAACTTAAAGATATTGATTTAAGCACCTATGAACCTCGCGGTCGCTCAATTCAAGCAGTTCTTGGCATGGACGCAACCAATGAGAGTCAAGTCCTCAAGCAACCTGATGTTTTGATGCTTCTATACCTGATGCGGGACAATCCCGAATTTAGCGATCGCCATGACTGGCTGCAAAAGAATTGGAACTACTACGCACCTCGCACCGACAGCACCTATGGCTCATCTCTTACTTCCGCTATTCACGCGATCGTTGCCGCTAATCTCGGTGCTGCATCCGAGTCATATCATCACTTTTTACAAGCAGCCATGGTCGATCTCGAAGATAATCGCGGTAACACCTCAGATGGGATTCATGCGGCTTCCGCAGGTGGTGTCTGGCAAGCTGTGGTTTTTGGATTTGGCGGTATTCAACTGAAAGCCGATAAACCTGTTGCTAATCCGCACCTTCCTGACTCTTGGACATATCTCAAATTCAAACTGCAATGGCATAACACTTTGTATAGTTTCAATTTAGCATCCACACTTGGTCAAGCACCTGACATTCAAGGTTTCATCTTCGATCTTGATGGCGTTTTGACCGACACTGCCGAATTCCACTATCGGGCTTGGCAGAAATTAGCTGACGAAGAAAAGATTCCCTTCGATCGCAAGGCAAATGAAGCACTGCGAGGTGTTGCAAGAAGAGAATCGCTGATGTTGATTATCGGCGATCGCCATTATTCTGAAGCGGATCTGCAAGAAATGATGGATCGTAAAAATCGCTATTATGGGGAATCAATCCAAGACATTACTCCTAAGGATGTCTTGTCAGGGGTAATTGAGCTATTAAATGAACTTAGAAAATCGGGAATAAAAATTGCGATCGCCTCCGCTAGCAAGAATGCCCGAACTGTCATCGCTAAGTTAGGAATAGCCGATCTTGTAGATGCGATCGCCGATGGTTATAGCGTTGAAAAGCCTAAACCAGCCCCTGACCTGTTTCTCTATGCTGCCATCCAAATCGGCATTCTCCCTGCTAAATGCATCGTGGTAGAAGATGCTACTGCGGGAATTGCGGCAGCGAACGCCGCAGGTATGTGGGCGGTCGGACTTGCTCCTAATGAACATAGCGATCGGTTTAACATATCTACCCATATTGTGCTTCCAAATTTGAAAGGTATCCACTTGAGCGATTTGATAGCAAAGTTAGTGCTTGAGGAATCTAGAACAATGCAGTAGAACCACAAAGGTTTAATTGTCAAGGTTCAGCTTGTTTGAACGCTAGCTTATACATCTCAGCGCTTTGTAACTGAATAAATTTAAAACTTTGCTTTTGATATTGATGAGGCAGGTAGTTGTTTGATTTATCAAATGAATTGATTGAAAACCCTACGGGATTTAATTAAACTTTCGTTTTTGGGGTTTGCTTTAATACTTCAAACCAACCTAAGCTAATCACTCCGCCGAATAAACAGATTGCTATATCCATCGCATCCAGAAAAGAGAAACTAAACAAGTTGCGGAAGAAAGGGATGTAAAGTATGATTACTAGAAAAAGAAGACCACCACCCACTACCCACCATAAAGCAGAGTTCGGCGATCGCAAGATTTTGAAGCTGAGCCGAGAGCTAGAGCCATCGCTGAGAATTAATCCTAAATTTGCCAGAATCAAGGTTGTAAAAGTTAAAGCACGGGCATCAAGTTCACCTTGGTTTCTATAGAGGGCGATCGCATAAATTGTGAGAATAATTAGTAAAATTCCACCGCCTTGCAGCACTGCCAAGCCCAAAGTTTTTTTGCCAAATAGAGGTTCTTGGGGATTGCGGGGCGATCGTTTCATTACGGAGGCTTCGGCGGGTTCGGCTTCTAAAACAATTGAGCAAGCAGGATCGATAATTAAATGTAAAAATGCTACATGAATCGGAAGCATCACCAATGGCATCTTAAATAATGCTGGAATCAATGACATGCCTGCGATCGGAATGTGAATCGCAACTAAATATGCCATAGCTTTACGAAGATTATCAAAAATTCGCCTTCCTAATTTGACCGCTTGTACGATTGAGGAAAAATCATCATCTAATAAAACCAATGCTGCGGATTCACGGGCTACATCGGTTCCGCGCTGTCCCATAGCAATCCCAATTTGAGCGGATCTAAGGGCAGGAGCATCATTCACGCCATCCCCTGTCATGGCAACGACTTGCCCTGTAGCTTTCAGAGTGTTAACGATTCGCAATTTTTGTTCGGGAACGGCGCGGGCAAAGATATTTGTACTTTGGATTCGTTGAGCGAGTTCACTATCATCCATGGCATCCAATTCTGCTCCAGTCAAAACCGCTCCCATTTGTAGTAATCCCACCTGACGCGCGATCGTTTGTGCCGTTTCTGGATAGTCACCTGTAATCATGATTATACGGATTCCTGCGGTGTAACATTCTTTAATCGCCGCCGCTACAGTTGGACGCACTGGATCGGAAAGTCCTACTAATCCTAAAAATTCAAATGGGAAATCATGTTGTTGATCGGGCAAATGAGCAGGATTAATGAATGGATGAGAAGGTAAAAATGCTGGTGGGGCATTCAGTATAGAGGCTTTAGCAACTGCTAGTACCCTCAATCCTTGGGCTGCCATTTGGCTGACTTGGGCTGTGAAAATCATCTGTTCTGAGGGGGGAAGATGACAAAGATCGGCGATCGCTTCTGGCGAGCCTTTGGCGGCAATTTCATACTGTTTACCATCGGCGGATTGCCAAACATGAGACATGGCTAAAAGATGTGGTGAGAGCGGATATTCTCGCAATAGCTTCCAATCGCTGTGCAAATGTTCAGTATACAGCAGGTAGCGATCGCCTAATTGCTTAAATGCTTTTTCCATCGGATCGAATGGATCTCTTTGGCTTGCTAAAATACAAAACTCGACTAATTGATGAACTGTTTCGGGAAGTGGGTCTGATGAATGCAATCCTAAATCATACAATCTCGAATTATGGATCTCTTTTTTGTCGGAACGATCGTAGGGAAATAGCTGCTGGACTGCCATTTGATTTAGGGTCAGCGTGCCAGTTTTATCCACACACAAAACCGTTGCCGTACCCAAGGTTTCGACCGCAGAGGGACGACGCGCTAAGACATGGTTTTGGGAAATGCGCCAAGCTCCCAATGCTAAAAAGACGGTTACAACCACAGGAAATTCATTAGGCAGAATTGCCATCGCTAAAGTAATGCCTGCTAGAGTTCCTTTCAGCCAATTGCCTGTAGTAGTTCCATAAATCACCACGATCGCCACACATAAAGCTAAAGCAACGCCAAACAAACGTCTTACCAATCGCGTCATTTCAAGTTGGAAAGGAGTCACTTCTGGCTTCACTTTTTGTATAGCTTTACCAATCTTGCCCATCTCCGTTTGAGAGACGATCGCCTTAACTTGAGCAATTCCCTGCCCCTGAATTACAAGGGTTCCAGAATACACGAATGGTAAGTCATCTCCACCTGGACGCGCCATTTTTACGCTCTCCATATCGTTACTTTTGGAGGCGAGTTTGCGAACAGGTAAAGATTCTCCCGTTAACAAAGATTCGTCGGTAGAGAGATTTGTGCAAGATAGGATGATCGCATCCGCAGATACCCGATCGCCTTCAGCCAGTACTAAAATATCTCCTAATACTACCTCTCGCCCCGCAATTCGTTTTTGTTGCCGATCCCTAATCACTAAGGCGCGAGGACTGGAAAGATCGCGTAAGGCCTCTAGAGCATGTTCGGTTTTCCCTTCTTGGTAGAGACTAATCCCTGTTAGAAAAAAGACAAAACCTATCAGAATTAGGGCTTCTTGAAGGTCGCCTAAAATCCAATAGACAATTCCACCGCCAATTAATAAAAGGAAGATTGGGTCTTGAATACTATTCCAAGCGATCGCTAAAAAATTACGAGCTTCAGCCGAGGGCAGTTCATTGTAGCCATCTTGTTTGAGTAGAGCGATCGCTTCTTGTTCTGACAATCCAGTTACGGTATTTAGGTCGAATGCGATTAATTTTTCATCAAATTTAGGAGAATAAGTCTGGTTTGATTTGAGCATCTGAGTCTTTTAGCCGCAATTTTTCCATACTTTCAACTTAACTATTAGCGATCGCTGTCTTGTTTCTTGAGTGGGTTGATTGATTATGAGATAAAGCTTAATGCTGATCGACATAAGGGCATCTCTATTAATTCAAAATTATTGATAATAGCAACGATAAAATGAGGGTTTTAGTCTTATCTTATTGAGAATATAGCTATTTTTAGAGATGCCCATAATTTCGAGCTAATTCGTTTTTGAATCTTAAAATGTAAATTGCAACTGCTAAGGCAATAATTCCACTTAGTAAAAATACGGTTGATGCCCCAATATAAAACCAGATCAGTCCTGCTATGGAACTCGCTAGTAATGTGGCAATGCTTTGAAATGCAGTATAAGTACCAATAGCTGTTGCTGTATCTCTCTTTTCGCAAATATTAGTAATCCAAGCTTTAGCAACCCCTTCTG
Organism: Pseudanabaena sp.; assembly: GCA_003249035.1. Classification (GTDB taxonomy): domain Bacteria; phylum Cyanobacteriota; class Cyanobacteriia; order Pseudanabaenales; family Pseudanabaenaceae; genus Pseudanabaena. The sequence continues at coordinate 53,318 of QBMK01000002.1, read as the reverse complement.
TGGCTGCTGCGTACATTCCATATAACAAGAATAATACCAAGAAAACTACTTCGCTTTGAGCAAAAGCCATGCCAATATAGACTATGGCAAATAAAATTAATCCTGAAGCGAGTATTTTTTTCATTCCGACTTTATCTGCCAAAATTCCCAAAGGGTAAGAAGACATAGCATAGATGAGGTTGTAAAAAATATATGCGCCAATCACAGTTGTATCGTTAAATCCAGTTTCCTTAATCTTGAGCAGCAAGAACACATCTGAACTATTAAATAAGGTAAAAAGTAGTAATGCGGCTACTAGCTTTTGATATATGACGGGGCTTTGTTTCCAGTATTTTACAAAGTCGAGTAGCCCAGTTTTTGGTTTTCGTAAGCCTTCAGGACTTTGATACTTTTGTTTTTCTTTGATTAAAAAAGTAAATGCGATCGAAATCATCCCTGGAAAAAATGCGATGTAGAAGAGCGTCTGGTAATCGTTCGGATGAAAAGCGAGATAGATCAATGCCAAAGATGGCCCTAATACTGCACCCAAAGTATCCATAGAACGATGAAAGCCAAATACTCTTCCTTTGGTAGTAGGAGTTGCTTCGTCAGATAATAGGGCATCTCTAGCACCTGTTCGTATACCTTTTCCTAATCGATCAATTGTTCGGGCTAAAAATACCCATGCAGGAAAGATAGATACCGCCATCATCGGTTTAGAAATCGCACTAAACATATACCCAATTTGGACGAAGGGTAAGCGTTTTCCGATGTTATCACTCAAGTTTCCGAAATATCCTTTACTTAGTCCTGCGATCGCTTCGGCAAAGCCTTCTAATATGCCGATTAAGACCACAGAGAAGCCAATCGTTTTTAAGTAAATTGGCATAACTGGATAGAGCATTTCACTCGCTATATCTGTAAACAGACTAACAAAAGAAAGAACTAAAACTGTGTGGGTGATGATTTTTACTTTAGACATTTGTTACTTATCCTTTTACGGCTTGCTACGATCTATGGCTGATTTTGGATTCATTCTATCTAATATTCTCGCTTGATGTCTTCAGGGGTGGCAGTCAAATTCATGAATTCTAAAGCCTCTCGGATGCGCTTCTCCTGATTGTCCCTCAGACATAATAGAACCAGTGCGATCGCCATTAATATTGCCATTCCCGTAACCAGTGGCATATGCGATTGACGAATAGCGATCGCAATTAATGTCCAGACAATCACCAGTGCATAGGCAGTGTCTTGATATTTAATCATGACTAAACTAGCGATCGCCGTAGCAACCGCCATCATAATCACTGTCCATATTGGAGAAGCGATGTTCCATCCGTTCCAGTTGAGACTGTAGAGCGCCAACGATACATTCACTACAAAAGCAGCAGTAATCCAACCAAGATATATGCTAATGGGAGTACAGATAAACCATTCTTCTTTCTGAGAAATGAGACGATGATCGAGATGGAGAACTTGATACATCAAAATTAGAGGAACCAAAATTCCTAACATCGCAATTACAGATAACGGAAAGAGGCGAGCGAGAAATAGATAAATCCAAGTGCATTGAGCTATACAGGCAAACGCTAGTAGGTAGCCACTGCGCTGTAGTCTGGGATTATATCGCTGAGATGGTTGAACTTGATAAATGCCAAAGACGATCAGACTCAGATAAATTAATCCCCAAATTGCAAAGGCATAGTTGGCTGGAAGAATCTGAACAGAAGTAAAAAGCACATCCGATAGAGATGCCATATCTAAACCATCAGCAGGGAAAAAGTTGGATATGGTATTGATGATAATGCTACTGAGAATAGCGACAAAAGTTGTTACTTGACGAAGAATATCTGGGTCAAAATATTGGTTAGAGATTTTCAAGATACTCACTCATTTTTTAGGTTGATATTTGGAATCTTTCTCTCAATTCCCCACTTTACTTTTGCCCAAATAGTTCGTGCAAAAAGTAGGCGATCGTTGTGTATAAGTTGCTCACAATCATGAAGCCGATCGCTACTTTTGTTGTCCCAGTCAGGATTTAGGTGGCGTTGTGGGCTGCGTAGGCATTCGTTCTTATCGTTTTTTCTGCTGATTATTGGTTTAGATAAACTTACTTAAATGCTTTGATCAAAGCTTCAAACTGCACTTTTAGTGACTTGTCATTGGGGGTGATTGGTGGAATCTGGCGATCAATCTTTAGGAATTCATAGACCACCATTTGTGCAGCTCTTACTGAATACTCGACCGTGAAAACAACATCATCAGGAATTTCGACGAACTGGCTGATGAAAGCGAGGTTCTTGGAACTATGAGGAATTGGTAATGGTCGATCGCTAAGCGATCTCGGCATAAACATACTGGTGATATATGGCATTCGGCAAGGAATACAGTTTGCTGATTCCACCACATCTAAATCAAACCGCAAATGACCGCAGAGTTCTTGCAGAATTTCTTCACCATTGCAATCAGACATTGGTTTAGGAACGAAATCCCCGACGCGATCGGGAAAGAGTGCATATCCCCAGAAAACCTGCACATTCGCAGGCTGATTGTTGAAATGGGGTTGATTGGCAAGTACGATTGACATCAACCAATTGGAGTCTTTAAAAGTAACGAGTCCTCCAGTTCCCGCTTGATTGCCACTAAATTCCAACATCTTATTGAAGAATGTAGGAGTTGATAGGGTGACTGTAAAAGATTCCCAAAGAGATTCGGCAATACTACTATTGAAAACGGAAGGATTCCCAAACTCTGGGTTATTCATCGCCAGCTTTTCCCATAGGTTCCAACTGGTGCAGTCCTCTTTAATCAATTTTTGAGGGGCACTGGTCATAGATCCTAAACTAGAGGCATCAGTCATCGAGCCATTTTGGAGAAAAACAAAATCGTTACTGTTAACTTCAATAGTTTTAAGATCGCCATGCTGCTGAAAATGGATGCTCGTCACGACAAATTTATTGTCTTCCATGCGATGATTAAGATCTACTACTTTGGAATCTAGGACAAAGTCAACTCCTTGGGATACAAGCCAACTCTGCAAAGGACAAATTAATGAATCATACTGATTGTAGATTGTTCGCTTCACTCCAGCGAGAGTTTCAATCCGAGAAAACTCTAGCATAAAGCGATGTAAATAACGCTTGAATTCGACTGCACTATGCCAAGGTTGGAACGCGAAAGTAGTAGACCACATATACCAAAATTCTGTCTCGAAAAACTCTGGAGAGAGCCAATCTGTAATCCGACTAGTAGCCAGCTCTTTTTCTTCAGCTTGGCTAAGCTTTAGTAACTCTTGGCGATCTTGCATCGAAAAGCCCATTGAACTTACAGGGACTTTCGCCCGACGATGATCAACGAGTCGTGCCATACAATTTGACTTGTGCTTCTCATTAAACTCTACCGTTTCCTCAAACACTGTTTTGTTTGGCGAATTTAGGGAAGGAATCGACTTGTAAAGATCCCAAGTACATTCATAATTGTCAGTCGTTAACATCCGCCCTCCCCGCATCGAATAGCCATCCACAGGGTTGCCAATCCCATCCATACTTCCACCTATATGTGGCTTCACTTCTAAAATAAAAATATTTTCTCCTGAGAATCCGCCATCGCGAATCATAAAAGCGGCGGCGGCTAAAGATCCAATCCCACCACCCAACATATATGCTTTAGATTCATTATTCATAATAGAACTCCTAAAAAAAGTTGGTTTATCTGGCTAATGCCCTAATGGAATGCTGCGCGGGGCATGACATCTTGAAATTCTCAAACCTATAAGGTTGCGCCCCGCAGGGCCGCAACCTTACAGGTTTGGGTTTGTAATTAATTATGCTCATATATTTATGGAATATTTAGAAGCAGCACTAACTAGAAACGAATAAGTTTCAGAAGCTTCGCTTAGCAAAGCTTCTAAAACTTATTTACCTCTATACCTCAAGCTTGACCAATGTTTTTCGTCCAGCGGCATCGGCAATCCAAATTGCAACAATGTCACCGTTGGCATTCTGTCCTGTTGAAATTTCTGTTGGGGAATCGACAGTATGTGCGTAGGTCATTTCATCTTTACCCACTTCGATCGCCAAGTTATTGCCTTTGCCAGGGCGATCATAAATCATGGCAAGCAAAGGTGCATTCTTAATCAGCTCTTGGTCACCGAGTTCTGAATCAATAATTTCGATAGCAATATGCCGTCCACGGTTGCTACCTGAAAATCGATCAAAAAATTCTCCCCAGCGCTCACGCGACAATGATTTGCTAAGGTCAATTTTATACATATCCATTCTCCTTTGCTTTAGCTTGTATATTCACAGTGTTTTTCTCAATAAATTTATTAAGAAAAACTACATCATCAGAATTTAGTTAAATAGTTAACTATCCAGCCTTCTTTTCTCACTATGACAAGCAGCCGTTCTATTTCCTGAATGATTTGATTGATTACGATACAAAATGTAAACAAACATCTTATTCTTTAAATTAAATCGTTGACAAACGACCTAAGCCCAGATTTTCTATTAAAGCTAAGAAAAAATAGCTTTAATAGAAAATCTGGGCTTGGATTCATCGAGATTGAGCGATCGATCTATAGCAATAATCATCAATTGTATAATCAACGTTCTCAGCTAATCCAACCTTTCCGCTGCTTTCAGAAAAGCACGCTTCGCCGCAATCTTATTCTTGCGATTGGTATAACGCCTAAAACTCCTCACATCGCGATGTCGCGTCAACTCCATCGCCAAAGATGGATCTAACTCATACTTCACAATTAAATTCGTCGCAAACGTATGCCGCCCCCTATGAGAATGCAAATCAATCCCCGTCTTCTCCGCCAAGTCATCCATCACATGCCGATTCCCCCAATAGGTCAACCGCTTACCCTGACTACGATTAGAGCAAGACACAAACAAAGCACTATCAGGCAATAACGCCTCTTCCTGCGACCTCCTCCAAGCCAAATGAGCATCTAAATCCTGAATACCCAACTTCGTCAAAGACACTTCCCCCTTACTATCCCACTTCGCTTCCTTAATCACCAATTCCCCATTGACATAATCCTCAACATTCAGACAACAAACCTCCTCCGCCCTCAAGCCATGCATCAACACCGAAAACAAAGCCCGATCGAGCAACATCACTTTACCTAACGAAATCGCCTCACAAATCCGCAACACCTCCTCATCTTCCAAATCTTTAGCCACAGGATCGGGCAGTCGCTCCTGCTGAATCCCAATCGTCGGATCGGCAACCACATATTCTGAGAGCAACATCCACCGATAAAAAGACTTCAGAGTTCGTAGCACCCGATTCACCGAACTCAATGCCAACTCACGCTCCTTCAGCAAAAAAGTTTTAAATTGTGTCACTTTACGACGACTCACATCCACCCATGCTAGATTGCACCAATCCATAAATATCCGCAAGTCTGCTTGATAAGCCTTATAACTCTTCGGCTGCAAAGACCTTGATGCTAAAAACTCATCGACCCTAGCTTGGCGTAAGTCTGTAGTAGCGATCTCTTTAGGCGGCTCACTGTAAACAACTAAAATTGGCTCTGGAATCGACATATCAGCTTATATTGAATTAATTATCTAGCCACGAATCACGATAATTTCTCGCCCAGCAGGACTGATGACATTCTCAGTAGTAGTGCGATCGCTTAGCGGCGGCAAACCAGAACGGCGATCGAATATCACCAACCAACCCGTATCCAAACTCAACCCAGATAAATATTTATCCAATTGTAGCAATCCTTCTTTGAGCGGATCTGATTTCTTGTCTCGCCAAACTTTCAACTCCATACCCAAAGTCACTTTGCCATAGCGCAAACAAATATCCATTCTCCCCGAACCGATCGCATATTCCCTTTCCAATGTGCCGCCACCGTTAACAACCCGATGCAAAAATGCCATCAGCACCAGATGTGGTGCAATTTGTGGATAGGGTGTACTTCCAAACAAAGGTTCCCCATGTTGCCGCCAGAATAATAAAAATGCTTCTAGCAAGCGATTGGGCAAAAATTCTCCTTGCTCGCTTAGCCAGATTGGTTGAACATATCCTATTGACGCAGTTGTTACATAGGCAAGCACTCTTGGTATGACTTCTTGATAAATAGGATTAGCAATAGTTAAACCGTCTTGATTGGTACAAAGTCCCAAATCTAAAACGTAGCGAATATCATCCTGTGGCACATCTGGCAGTTCCTGTCCAGCGAGAATAGGCTGAATCACTGCTCTGACTCTATCTTCTCTTAGCCTTTCTGCAAGACTATCTAGATGCGTATCTTGTCTCCGAATTAGAATCTCTTTGGCTTGATTCACTAAATCAACTGTAACTGGAGTGGCTGAGTCTGCAGCAATGTATTCAACTATTTCCTTAGCGAGCGCATTAACTAACCAAGGCTGACCCTGCGTCAAATGAAAGGCTAAATCAACTGCTTCTGGTGTAAATATTTGTCCTGTGGCTTCCGTATGTTGCTGATAGAGAATTCTCACATCCTCAAGAGTAAAGTTACTCAGCGTAAAAGAACGCACTTTGATATTAAAAGGACTGGAGGTATTCAGGCGATCGCTTCCCCCCGACGCATATTTATAATCCCGCACATCACGCATCCCTACCAAGGCAACTGACTGCGGAAATCCCTGCGGACGATTAGGATACCCAGATCTTATTTGTCTTAACACGGAAATTAACGTTTCGTTGCTCAAAGCATCAATTTCATCCAAAAAGACAACTAATGGACGGGAAGATTGTTCAGCCCAATTGCTCAAGTTTGTCCCAATTCTTGCTCCTGCTTCGGCATCTAACCACTTATGAGGTTGCAGATCTTTTGGCAAACGATACCGTATTGATTGCTTCCACTCACCTAAAATAGCCAGTTCGGCTGCTCCCAAATCATCAGAGAAAGCCGCCCCCACTTCGAGAGATAACATCACCGCCGTATATTGACCACCTGCAGTTAATTCTTGGGCAAGTGCCAGCATCGCTGTAGTTTTTCCCACTTGCCTTGGCGCATGAATCACAAAGTAATTTTCTTGAGAAATTAATTGTTTGATTTCGGGCAAGCGCTCTGTAGCTGACAGCATGTAGTGAATATCAGCTTTACAAGGACCAGCGGTATTAAACCATTTTTGCATAACGACAGCTAACTAACGGGCAGATACCCCTTCAATATATCGCAACACGCCAAGCAAAGTCCTGAAACCTGGAAAACACGTTGACTGTACTAAGTATAAATACTTATTCATATGAATTTAATGACAAATAATTGATGATTATCTGCTCTAAGGCGAATCTGTGACATATTGGGATTTTGATGCTAGGCAGTTAATGCGGGATGGGTAATGAAGTGGCAATTTCATCCAGACAAAAAAGATGTAAATAAGTCGATCGCAGTTTAGTTGTCCAGTGCCGGCAATTCAGTTAAGTGAAATGTAGTCATTTGTGGGGAAAGCAGAATAAAAAATGGATTGGGTTAGCTCTGGATTCTCTTACCTGTAACGCGTTCGGAACTCATATTGGAGAACTTTTTCGCTGAAGTGCAATCACGTATTTTGCACATTTTTCCTTGATTACAAGATGTAGAATGGGTTCAATAATTCATACTATGTGTACACAGGTAATGATTCCGCACAGTGAGAAAAAGCTCTGACCCCCTTTTTGCGGCTAGATTTTGACGATTTAACCTTGAAATGGCTAAAATACTTGCCAAGCAAGGATTTTAGCCATTTCAATCACATAGTGCGGAACCAGTACCCGCCCCCCCTTCAGGAGATAAGAATTGAATCTTTCTTTCCAGCAGATGCGGAGGCTGAACATAACTGGAGCCTTACCTAATACCAAAACACAAGAGTGTCATCATACTTTTGTGTTTTGGTATAAACCCTATTCAGCTTACTCTGACTTCCGTAAATGATACTAAATCTATTATATGACTCTCATAGTAGCCGTTTTCATTGACAAGAAATCTTCTGATCTACTGATAGGTTCTATAGATGACAACAATATAAATGACGATTTAGTGAAATAGCATAACGGCAACGTGTCGCCTAGTAAGATTTCTTGCTAGGCAAAGCCTCATTCATTTCTCAGCATGTACTCCAAGAAGTAGAACCTTTGGATCGCCATTTGCCTTGTAGGTTGCAAAAAACAAATAAGGACATCCGAACATAAATCCCAAAAGCATAAATAGAAAGCCTAATAGAAATCCTTTTGCAGTAAAGCCTTCTCGCCAGATCATCCAAATAGCAAATAGGCAAAGTGCAATCAAAAGGTCTGTATTGAACTGCGATCGCCAATCAAGCTTTAACATATCGTTAAGATAGACAACTGGGAAATTGATGCCCACTGTGGCGATAACATAAATTGATACTGAAAAAATAAGCAGTGAAGAAACAATTAAAAAAGCTCGTAGTAATGTCATGTTGTTACAATTCTTTTTAGTTGAATTAGTCGAATAGCAGACCGAACTATTTATGTGATTGTCTTCATCTTGCCAAATGAATATAATCGAAGCAATTACCTCACAGGTAATCAAAACCATTCTCTTTGGAGTTTGATCATGCAGCAACAGGCAATCGACCATCAATCATTAACTTATGGAACATTGCTCAAGCAGTGGAGAGATCGACGAAACTTTAGCCAGCTCGATCTTGCCCTTGCCAGTCAAGTCTCCCAACGTCACATTAGCTTTTTGGAATCGGGACGAGCAAACCCCAGCCAAACAATGGTAATACAATTGGCAACCGTCTTAGAAATCCCTCTCAGACACCAAAATCTAATGCTGAGTACAGCTGAATTTACTCCAATTCATGCAGAGACAGACTTGTCTGCTCCTGAAATGACATCGGTTAGTAAAGCGATCAATTTCATGCTGAACCAGCAAGATCCTTATCCAGGACTCGTCGTCGATCGCTACTGGAATTTACTCCTCGCCAATAAAGGAGCCACCCGTCTTCTCAATATATTCATCGATCCTGACAATTTACAAACCCTTTTTTGTTTTGATGGGAAGATCAACTTGATGCGCACTGTATTCGATCCGCAAGGACTACGCCCATTTATTGTTAATTGGGAAGAAATTGTGGGACATTTGCTTCAGCGAGTATATCGCGAAGCTAATTCACCTGTTGAGAGTGAACTGTCTGCTCAATTATTTGAGGAACTTATTAATTACCCTGATGTTTCTGAAATCTGGAAATCTTCAAGTCGTTACGCACAGAATACTTTACTTCTGATCATGCATCTCAAGAAAAACGATCTAAACTTTCAGTTTTTCTCAACGATCGCTACCCTTGGCACACCCTATGACATTACCCTTCAGGAGATAAGAATTGAATCTTTCTTTCCAGCAGATGAGGAGACCGAACATAACTGGAGCCTTGCCTAATCCCTATCCAACTTACTCTGACTTCCACAAATTAATTCTACAGCAATGAGTCCCAAGGTTGCTGGTAGTCATACACGGTGATATTGAAGAAGTAATAGCAAATAATATTTAAAGTTACATCTACTATAACTATTGTAATGATTTAGGCTTACAGCTTAAATAGTCTAAATTTCTGACTCCAATATAAAAGCCCTTGAATAGTCTAAAAGTGATATTTTAAATGTGTCCGACATAAATCTCTTCAAATAAAAAATATGCTTGCTATTATGGTAAAAAACACTATAATAAAAACATGTCAGCCTCTACCCCACCAAAGTCATGAGCGCTATAACTGTCAATTCTGCTATGAGCCTAAAGTCCAACACTCTGAATATTGCTACGGATGAATATGGGCTCCTCACCGATCTCTATCAACTGACGATGGGTGCTTGCTATGTCCGTGAAGGATGTGATCGCAAACGAGCCAGTTTTGAGTTGTTTGTGCGCCGCTTGCCTGAGGGATTTGGCTATCTAATCGCGATGGGGCTCTCCCAAGCAGTGGAATATCTGCAAAATTTGCATTTCACATCACAGCAAATCGAAGCTTTGCAAGCTACAGGTATCTTTGCCAACTCCGAACGCCGTTTTTGGGAATTATTAAGAAATTTTCACTTTGAAGGCGATCTCTGGGCAGTGCCAGAAGGAACCGCCATGTTTGCCAATGAGCCTTTTTTGAGAATCGAAGCGCCACTCTGGCAAGCGCAATTAGTGGAAACCTATCTACTAAATACGATTAATTATCAAACCCTAATCGCTACTAGAGCCGCAAGGATGCGTGATGCAGCAGGCGATCGCATTACCCTTTTGGAATTTGGTACAAGAAGAGCCTTCAGTCCTCAAGCTTCACTCTGGGCAGCAAGAGCCTCTCTCGCCGCAGGAATGAATGCTACGTCCAATGTATTAGCTGCGCTGAAGCTTGACAGAAAGCCAAGCGGTACGATGGCTCACGCTTTGGTGATGGCTTTGAATGCCACCGAAGGTAGTGAAGCTCAAGCTTTTAGTGCTTTCCATCAGGTCTTCCCGAATAGTCCTCTATTAATCGATACCTTCGATACGATCGCTGCTGCTCGAAATCTTGCTGAAAAAGTCAAATCTGGCGAAATGCAAGTAAAGGGAGTTCGCATTGATTCAGGAGATATTGCCGCAGTTTCTAAAGAAGTGCGATCGCTACTTCCTGATGCCGCCATATTCGCTAGTGGCGACATAGACGAAGCTGAAATTCTTCGACTCAAAGCATTAGAAGCGCCCATTGATGGCTATGGTATCGGTACAAAATTGGTAACAGGTGCACCCGTAAATGGAGTTTATAAATTGGTGGAAATTGATAATATTCCTGTTTCTAAAAAATCAAGCGAGAAGCAATCAATCGCAGGTCGCAAACAAATCTGGCGCAGTTTTGAGAATGGGACGATCGCAGGCGATCGCCTAACCCATATTTCTGAGGTTCCCCAACCCAACGAGCAACCTTTACTAAAATTAATCATCCACAATGGAGAGCTATTAAAATCGTTGGATGATTTGGAAGCGATCGCGCAGCGTACTCGTAATTCAGTCAAGTCATTGGCTCAGACTGTACGCTCCATTACTTCACCAATATCTATTCCTGTTAGGATCTCCACAATTTTGCAAGAGTAATCATGAATATCGCTCTCTTTGGAACCAGCGCCGACCCACCTAGCATCGGACATCAACAGATCTTGCAGTGGCTGGATAACCATTACGATCGCACGATTGTTTGGGTATCAGACAACCCATTTAAAACCCATAAAGCAAGCCTACGCGATCGCATTGCCATGATGGAGCTAACCATCGCCGCGATCCAACCACCAGCTCAAACGATCACCCTACATCCTGAAATTAGTAACCCACGAACGATCAACACCGTCGAACAAGCCAAAAAAATCTGGCAAAATGCAAACTTTACCCTCGTCATTGGTGGCGACCTAGTGCCGCAATTGCCAACTTGGTATCGCGCCCAAGATTTGCTAAATCAAGTCAATCTGCTAGTTGTTCCCCGTCAAGAAGTAATTATTTTTGACAAAGATATCGATCGCCTTGTAAATATGGGTACTAAAGTAGCGATCGCGCCTGAATCCACCTCGATACCTAACGTTTCTTCGTCTGACTATCGCAACAATGGTAACAGTTCAGTCATAATGCCCACAGTCGCAGCATATATCCAACGAGAGTCGCTTTACGCATGGCAGACAAGTCCCGCTCAATAGCCCCAAAAACCCTAGCAGACTTCAAGGTCGGTGTCGATAACGTCATATTTTCTGTAGACACCGAGCAAAATCGTCTATTGGTACTTCTGGTGATGCGTCAACATGGGCCATATCGCGATCGCTGGTGCTTACCTGGAACCCTAGTTCGTCAAGGTGAATCGCTTGAAGAAGCAGCCTATCGCATCCTTTCGGAAAAAATCCGCGCCAAAAATCTCTATCTCGAACAACTCTTCACATTTGGCGATATTGGACGAGATCCTCGCGAAGCTCCTGACAGTTATGCCGTGCGTTATTTATCTGTAAGTTATTTCGCCTTAGTTCCCTTTTCTCAAGCTGAACTAATCGCCGATGGGGTAAGCGGCATTGCATGGTATCCCGTGAAGCAAGTTCCGCAATTAGCATTCGATCATAACCAAATTCTTGAATACGGACATCGTCGCCTCTGTAATAAACTCGAATATAGCCCCGTTGCCTTTGACGTTTTGCCTGAATCTTTTACGCTTAGCGATCTCTATCAACTATACACCACTGTCCTCGGAGAGAACTTTTCTGACTATTCTAACTTCCGCTCTAGACTATTAAAATTGGGCTTTTTAAGTGATACTGGCATCAAAACCTCACGAGGAGCAGGACGTCCTGCCAGTCTCTACCGTTTTGATGCCGAAGCTTTCGCTCCATTCAAGAACAAACCAATGGTGTTTATTTAGAATATGGACAGACTCAGCAACTCGAAACAGCAAGGCTAACAGGTAGAGAGCCAGATAGTGACTTTGAAGTATTTGTTCCTAAAGCTATACGAGCTAAAGGCTTTGAAGTTGTGGCACAGGTGGGAGTCTCTAACTACTTTATTGATCTGGCAATAGTCGATCCAAATCGGGCAGGAACATATTTATTAGGTATTGAGTGCGATGGCGCTACCTATCACTCATCCAAAGCAGCACGCGATCGCGATCGATATCGCCAAGAAGTACTTGAAAAACTAGGCTGGAAACTGTATCGAATTTGGTCTACTGATTGGTTTAAAAATCCTGAAGTGGAAATAGAAAAGCTTGTGCAGTTTATCAACAAACTGTTGACTCCTGATTAGCGATATAAATGATCAGGCGATCGCCTAATCATTTATATCTTTCTTGAAAAGCTAGCACTGCATCTAACTGAGACTCCATCAGCAAACTTTGTTCCAAATGAGCAATGTCCAAATCAGGCAACCATCCACTTGCTTCAACCTGTTCATATTCTTCATCCTGTAAGCAGTAAATTTTAATTTTGCCGTCTTGCCAAAACCAAACCTCAGGAATATTTCTTAATTGATACTTTCTTAGCTTTTTGACGCTACCGCTAGTCACCACAACCTCAATACATAAATCCGTAACTTTAGGATCGCTACCAAAAGCAAAAGACAGATCAGATTGAAACTCTAACTTAGTAGCAATAGATTGGGTATAAGCTCCCGTTGAGGTAAACCGCATCCGTTTAATCACAAAATATTGTCCTAGCAACAACCCCAACAAAGCCGTGATCATTTCATGCAATAGCCCAATACCCAAAATTTCTACCACTCCCTCACAATAATTTAATCGCACCCCACCAATCTCTTCAAAAGCAGATTGCAGAGCCTTGAATTGTTCCCATGTCACAGCCTGCTTGACGAGATATTGATCAGCCGTTTTAGTTAAAGTTGGAGTCATGACTTTACCTTGGCAATTACTTTGGTAGTAAGGTGTTACTAGTATAATCTAAACATTCAATAAAGCTCTTGTCGCGATGATCACAGAGTATAGCCACAATCAAATTATTGCACTCTGTCAACAAAGCAAAGTTGGCAAAAAGTTACCCACTGCCCTCTACGTTCATGTATCAGCGATCGCATCTTTATCTCCACAATTACAAGAAAGCGATCGCCAAGCCAGATCACTACTTCCAGAAAAAAGCAAATTCACCATCATCAAATTCAACTACGAACAACCAAAGATTTCCTATCTGTTTTATCCAGATTTTGATATAGATCCCCGCCCTGCATTACATCACAGTATTCAAGTTGAGCTAAAAGCCCAAACAGTGAAGCAGCGAGACTATCACAACTCTCCCAATCCACCAATCCTCCATCGCAAAGAAACTTTTGTAAATATCGTCTTGTCTGGAGCAAAGACGCTGCCTCAGAGACGATCAAGTGAGTGAAAGCTCAACGCAAATCCAAGAAATTGTAGAACTTACACATTACACAAAATGCTGAGATGTAATTGCTAAAATCTATAAAGATGTCGCTTATGGTTAGCAATGTTTCCTTTACATGATGACAATCCAACCCAAGACACTTCCATCGTTGTCTATGCGCTAATTTTGATAAATGTGCTAATTTTTGGATATCAAACTAGTTTGCCAAACTTTCAACTGGGGGAATGGTTAGCGAATTGGGCATTATTTCCAAAAGAGTTAATTGATAATCCTTCAAAAGAGGCGATCGCACTAATATCATCGCAGTTTCTCCATGGCAATATTTTCCATTTAGTCGGGAACTTGTGGTTCCTCTATCTATTTGGCAATAATATTGAGGATCAGCTCGGTCATTGGAAGTTTTTGTTTTTTTACTTGCTTTGTGGAGCCATCGCAGGAGTTGTACAAGTTATGACTGCGCCATCATCTTTGGTTCCTATGGTAGGAGCGAGTGGCGCAATATCAGGGGTAATGGGAGCTTATCTAGTTCGGTTTCCCCGAGCAAGGATTTTAAGCTTAGTATTTTTAGGTTTTTTTATAACGGCAATTCCGATTCCTGCAGCAGTATTTTTGAGTTTGTGGATTGCAGGTCAAACTGTTTACGCAGCCCTAGCAAATCCTAATTTACCTGGCGTAGCATATTTGGCACATGTTAGCGGTTTTGCGATCGGCGCGATCTTTATGTTTTTACTCCCAAAGAGTTCTAGAAATTAGTGACAGCGAATAGAAGATAGGAACAATAAAGATCCGAAAACTGATCTAATGATCCGAAGCCCAAATTAGAACTAATACCAATTCATAAAAGTTTACCAACACTTTTGTGAATCAAAAAACAACCCCAGTAAAGGTTTTAAAAGCACAAAAAGGAGTAGCCATTTTGTGTTTTGATATTATCCTCAGCAAAGTCACATCGTTTCAATCATCTGAAGGAAAGCAGGAGAGTCCAATGATCTTCGAACAAATAGCAACGGGCGGCTGCCAGTCCTACCTTGTTGGCTGTAACGACACAAATTGCGCTGCACTGATCGATCCAGAAATCAGCCAGATTGATCGCTATATCGGGATTGCAACCCGTGACGGATTGTGTATCCGCTACTTGATCGATACACACACACATGCCGACCATTTCTCAGCAACAAGGGAACTCGCTCGAAAGCTGAACTTACCTGTGGTAATGCATCGGTTATCTTCATCACCATTTGCGGACATGCGGATCGGCGATGGTGAGATAATAGTGCTGGGAAGGCTTCGATTACAGGTAATTCACACCCCTGGACATACCGGCGACTCAATGTGTCTGCAAGTTGAAGACCGCCTATTCACAGGTGACACACTACTCATCGGAGCAACTGGCCGTACCGACTTACCAAGCGGCGATCCAGAGGCACTTTATGACAGCCTCTTTCATCGCATCTTGCGACTAGATCCAGACCTTAAAGTCTTCCCAGCGCACGACTACGAGGGGCAAAAATACTCGACAATTGGGAAGGAGCTTGATTCCAATCCTCGTCTACAGACCCGCGATCGCTCTGCTTTTGTCGAAATGATGCATAACCTTAATCTCTCCATGCCGACGCATCTTACAGAGGCACTACGCATCAATATGACTGGTGGTAAATCAGTCAAACAGTTACTTGCTGAGGCTACTGCGAGTGTACCGTTCATGTCACTAGCAGAACTCAAATCGCGGGTTGAAGCTGCAGAAGAAGACATAATCGTACTCGACGTGCGCGAACGCGAAGCATACGAAGCAGGGCATATCCCTGGAGCGAGGTTACTCCCACGCGGTCAGCTCGAGTTAAGGGTTAATCAAGAATTGCCCGACCCCACACGGCGCATCCTCACATGCTGCGAGCTTGGTCTTGTCTCGACATTGGCGGCAGCAACTTTGCGTAAGATGGGCTTTTTATACTCAATCGCTTTGGACGGGGGCATGAAAGCTTGGCGCGAGGCAGGCTTTCCGATGAAGTCAGGACGAGAGCCGTAGGTATATTCAAGAAGCTATTAAATGAGCAGCCCGATTAATCTATCAGGCTGCTCATTTAATAGACAGAATTTCTAGCCAGTTAAGCCGAGGTATTTCCAACAAAATGTTTGTATGGATTTGAGCAATCGCAAATCCATACAAACATTTTAAGATTCGACTCGTTCGAAAGCATTCAATCTCTTATAATCAGAAGCTATTGCACTTTAAGGCTAAATAGGTACGCCATGTTAACAATTGACGATATTAGGGCAATCCCTCTTTTTTCAACGCTAGCGGAGAATGAACTGGAACGGCTTGCGCAATCATCTGCCGACCTGCACCTAGATGCCGGCGAATTTGCTGTTTATGAGGGTGGAGATGGAGCACTCTTTGCTGTAATCTCTGGCAAAATTGAAGTCGTCAAGTTGTACGACGGGATCGAACGAACGTTGGGCTGGCGAGTTCCAGGCGCCATTTTCGGCGAAGTGCCAATCGCCTTTGGCATGCCGTTTCCGGGAGGATACCGTGCATCAGAACCGTCGCGTGTAATGCGAGTAGATGTTCGACAGTATTACGCTATTGCGTCCATATCACCAGAGATCTCAACCAAGATTGGCGCACTTGCTCGCGAGCGTATCGGAGGACTTCAGAGCATTGCTGCTGATCCGCCCAAGGCACGCTTAATCATGGTCGGACATCGATGGGATAATACCTGCGGTGACTTGCGTCGGTTCCTTGACCGCAACCAAATTACCTTTGACTGGGTGACTCCAGATTCGCCAAAGCTTGCAGAACTCTGGCTGGATCCCCTCCCATCGGAAGATGAATTGCCTCTGCTGAGACTCCTTGATGGCAGACTGTTGAGTCAACCTAAAACTCGCGACGTTGCTCAGATCTTGGGTCTTCAAACGAATGCCAGCCATAATGAATACGATACCCTGATCGTCGGCGGTGGTCCAGCAGGTCTCGCAGCAGCAGTGTATGGTGCATCTGAAGGGTTGCGCACGCTAGTTGTTGAGCGTGAAGCACCTGGAGGTCAAGCCGGAACATCGTCACGGATCGAAAACTATCTCGGTTTTCCCAGTGGAGTTTCGGGCGACGAGCTTGCACGACGAGCCCTTCAGCAAGCGAAGCGTCTAGGAGCCGAAATTCTTGTCACTCGCTCTGTTATGCGTATTGATCCGATCACAAGAGAGGTTCTCCTTGATGGTGGGGATGTAATCAGAGCAAAGACTGTAATTCTTGCCACTGGTGTCACATGGCGGCGCCTCATGATTGAAGGTTTTGAGCGACTCATCGGCAAAGGCATCTACTATGGGGCAGCACGCAGCGAAGCAAGTGCCACCCATGGACTCGACATCCACCTCATCGGTGCTGGGAACTCATCTGGACAGGCTGCTTTGTACTTTGCCAATCATGCACGTATGGTGACGCTCGTCGTTAGGGGCGATTCTTTGGAGAAGAGCATGTCTAGCTACCTGATTGAGCAAATTCGTAGGAAGTCGAATATCAAGGTTCAACTGCGATCAGAAGTAGTCGCTGCCTACGGTGATACTCATCTGACAGAGATTGACATACGCGATCACAAGAGTTCGATTGTCAGTCGCCATGATTGCGGTAGACTATTCGTCTTCATTGGAGCCGACGCAGAAACAGAATGGCTGCCCACAGAGATTGCGCGTGATCCAAAAGGATATGTCTTGACTGGTGACGATGTGGTGAAAGCTGGGTGCTGGAATCAGCATCGCGATCCTTATCTCCTAGAATCTAGTATTCCTGGTATTTTTGCTTGTGGAGATGTGCGGTTGAGCCCAATCAAGCGAGTTGCCTCTTCAGTTGGGGAAGGGAGCATGGCGATCGCCTTCGTTCGTCAATTTCTTCAGCAGGGTGTTTAATAACATAGTAGTGCGATCAACAATCTTGTATGGTGGTGGGATTCGATGTGTTAAGACAATGGACAGTGAAGGTAGTCGGGGTATTGATGGAGGTAAAAAGGTCAATGGACGCAAGCGGTTCATCATGGTTGATATATTGGGGTTAGTGTTCGGGGCTATGGTATGTGCAGCCAATATTGGTGAGAGAGCAAGGGCGATGCGACTATTAGAAAGTCTGAAATATCCACTGAGCCGATTGCAAAAAATATTAGTTGACAAGGGATTCTCTGGTGAGGACATAACCGAGTGGGTTAAAGACAACTTTGATTGCATTTGGGAAGTAAGCACAAGGGCTGAAGAGCAGAAAGGTTTTGTGGTGGAATCAAAGCGTTGGGTAGTGGAGAGAACCTTTGCTTGGATAGGTAAATATCGCAGGCTGAGCAAGGATTATGAATTTTATGAGAATACCTCAGAGTCGTTTATCTATATAGCTTTGATTCGCTAAATGCTTAGAAATCTTACTGCTGTCAATTCTTAAATGCTTTCTAAGGTATAGTTCCGACCTGAAGCGCTGTATCTCTTATTGTGACAAAATGTGCTGGTGTTCGTTCACTAAAATAGCCATGTCAGATCTTATAACCTCAGAAATTTTGCAAAACCGTCTTAGCTATCAAGGCACTAAATTTTCCTTTCATGTCGATCGCCTTAAATTACCCCATGGTGTTACTGGTGAATATGCATATATTAAGCATCCAGGGGCAGGGATGGCGGTCCCTATAACTGCCGATGGTAAATTTGTTTTAGTTAAGCAATATAGATTTGCGATTCAGCGCTATTTGCTAGAATTTCCCGCTGGAACCTTGGAAGTTGGCGAACATCACGATATTACAATTAAGCGCGAAATCGAAGAAGAGACGGGCTATCGAGCTAGTAAATGGAATTATTTGGGAGGATTCTATCTTTGCCCAGGTTATTCTGATGAGATTATTCATGCCTATCTGGCTCAGGGGCTTGAAAAGCTAGAAAATCCTCCTGCTCAAGATGAAGATGAAGAAATTGAAGTTGTGTTGCTCAGTCGAGAGGAGATAGAAGACCTGTTGCGATCGCAGAATGAGGATACTAGCCTTGATGCTAAATCTATAACCGCATTTTATTTGGCATTGCAAGCTTTATAAAAAGAAAAAAAGGGTAGCATGTGCTACCCTTTTTTTCTTTTTATCCCAATTCACGAAAGTGTGACAACACTTTTATGAATTAAAAGCCAAATCCAGTAAGGGTTTTCACAACTAAAAATGGCGTAGCCATTTTTAGTTGTGGTATTATTTGTTTTTATAAAGCGGCTTCTTTTTTGAGCTTTTCGCGATCGCTAATTTTTGTATTCGGAGACTGAAGCGCAAAGTAGAGCTTATTCAAAGCACTGAGATAGGCTCTGGCTGAAGCAACGATGATATCAGTATTTGCTGAATGTCCAGAGAGCGTACCAACATCAGGATGCTTAAGCCGAATGGTGACTTCGCCGAGGGCATCGATACCTGCGGTAACCGACTGCACTGAGTACTCGATCAATTGATTTGGGACATTTACAATGCGATTAATCGCTTTGTAAATCGCATCAACGGGGCCAGTCCCCACCGAAGCATCAGTAATTTCTGCACCATCGGGCATGACGATAGTGATTGTCGCTGTAGGAATGGCGCGATCGCCACAGCTTACTTGGACATGATCGAGCTTGAAAGCTTCGGGTGCATGACGAATTTCGTCGTTAACGATCGCCTCTAAGTCGCGATCGCTGATTTCCCGTTTTTTATCAGCAAGTTCCTTAAAACGCACAAAGGCAGCATTAAGTTCTTGTTCTGAAAGCTCAAAGCCAAGCTCTTTGAGTCGAGAACTCAAGGCATTGCGTCCTGAGAGCTTACCAAGCACGATCAAATTGTCGGTTAAGCCGATGGATTGAGCATCCATGATTTCGTAGGTGAGGCGATTTTTTAATACGCCGTCTTGATGGATACCCGACTCATGGGCAAAGGCATTTGCGCCGACGATCGCTTTATTGGGTTGCACCAACATACCCGTGAGATTAGACACAAGACGAGAAGTTTTGTAAATCTGCTTGGTGTCAATATTGCAGAGTGGTGCAGTTGATTCCGCAGGACGACCGAGGAAGCTATTGAAATAGGCACGGCGCACATGCAAAGCCATTACCAATTCTTCGAGGGCGGCATTGCCTGCGCGTTCACCGATGCCGTTGATTGTGCATTCCATTTGACGCGCCCCATTTTTGGCAGCTTCAAGGAAATTTGCTACAGCCAAACCTAGATCGTTGTGACCATGCACCGAGATAATCGCGCGATCGATATTCGGCACATTTTCTTTAATGCCTTTGATCAAAGCGCCAAACTCAGAGGGAGTCAAATAGCCGACCGTATCGGGAATATTGACAGTGCTGGCACCCGCTGCGATCGCCGCTTCTAGCACTTGATAGAGAAACTCAGGATCGGAGCGACCTGCATCCTCAGGTGAAAACTCGACATCGGCAACCTTTGATCTGGCATAGGCAACCATTTCTGGCACGATCGCCAAAACTTCAGCACGAGTTTTCCGAAGCTTATATTCCAAGTGAATATCAGAGGTGGCAAGAAAAGTATGAATTCTCCCCTTCGCCGCAGGCTTGACTGCTTCGGCAGCGGCTTCAATGTCGCCTCTAGTAGCCCTTGCTAAACCGCAGATCGTGGGACCATTTTCCGTGCCAACGAGCTTAGCAATTTCTTGGACTGCATGGAAATCGCCTTTGCTAGCAAAGGGGAAACCCGCCTCAATAATGTCTACACCAAGTCGAGCCAGTTGCTGCGCGATTAGCAATTTTTGCTCCACGTTCAGAGTTGCGCCTGGGGACTGTTCGCCATCGCGCAAAGTGGTGTCAAAAAAGATAATGCGGTCTTGAGCAACTTGAGACTCTTGAGGTGTTACTGGTGTAGACATAATGCTTTAATTCATGAATGTTTATTGTGAGATCGTAACTATTTGGTTTTGGCTAAATTATTGGGTGGCTAATTTGCTAGTCGGGGAGCAAATCATAACAAAAATTGGCTATTTTAATCTTAGCCTGTTTTTTATTAATGATGAATAATTTGATAGACAGAGACATACGTACTTAAATGTAGTAATTAGTAGTTTAAAGAAGCAAAAAAGAAGCGGCACTTCGTGCCGCTTCTTTTTTGCTTCTTTAAACTGTTTAAGATCTATTTTGAAACTTCAACAACTTCAGTAGTTGTATTGCCATAACTATCTTCGGTCACAGTTACCTGATTACCAGCTGAATCAACCGCAGTTACTGCAGTATTGCCATTTGCATCAACACAAGCAGCAACAGCAACATCGCCGTCCGATTTAGCCGCACATTCAGTCTGAGCCTGAGCTGCAAGACTAAATCCCCCCAATGCTATTAAGCTAATTGAAACACTGATTGCTGCAGTCTTAATACCCCGTAGAACATTTTGCATAATTTTTGTCGATTGTTTAATCGCCTTTAAACGTTCTTCCTAGCATACCCACTTTTATAGTTTTGAATAACACCTATCTCGTCATAATTAAAAATTTTCTTTTTCAACAAAAAATATAGAGTTAAGTAGCTATGCATAATTATTTACACATATTGATACTAATGAGATTGATGGCAATGCCAAAGGCACTTTTCGCGATCGCATACTCTCGCACTTATACCCATATATCCGGTTTACACAGTTACATCCCTTTGGTGTCTGGCTGAATCTTCTTTACCTTAACTCATGTGAATACCTTGTTCTTCAAATGCTTTCTTCAGTCTATAGCGGAACTCGGACTCTACCTTCCACTGGGCAGCCCGCTTAGTTTTAATCCACATCAGAACTTGAGTGCCATTTGCCCCGATCTGGCTCACCCCTATCCGGCATGCAGGGTCTAAAATTCTAGGCAACCAGTCTGGGTCATGGGACATTTCGTCAGCTACCTGCCTCATGACCTGCATGGCATGGGAGACATCCGTATCCTTCGCAACCTGAACGGTCAATTCCACCCTTGACCAATCTTTGGTTAGATTTTGTACCGTTGTAATTTGTCCGTGGGGAATCGTGTTCAGACTGCCACCTACCCCTCGGACTGATGTACTACGCAGGGTAATATTTTCTACTACTCCGGTAACCCCTGCGATGCTGACCGTATCCCCTACTGCATAGTAGTCCTTAAATATAATAAACAAGCCATTCATAAAATCTCTTAACAGATTCTGGAAGACAATGCCAATGGCAAACCCTAGAAAGCCAAGACTAGCCAAGATAGAATTGATCGGTATCTGTTGCAAGTCAATTAATAAAATAATGCCGATAACCCACACCGCAAAAGTGATAATCCCTTCTATTACTCCAGTCAAAGTGGGGATGCGTAGTGAAGCCCGTTGCACCTCATTTGGCTCTAATGGGGCTGATTCGGCCCATGCATTTAGCAGTCGATTAAGTAGAAAGCCGCAGAGTCTAGCCAGCAGTAGCATCGAAACCACAATGACAATTAGTTTCAGGATAAAGGCAATCAGGGATTTTCCCAAGATATAAGTCTCAGGAAAGATCGAGAGGAGTAAGGCGCTACCGTATGCCCATACTGATAGTTGAGTAAGCCTCAGCACCCTGCGGATCGCGAAATTTAGACGCTGCCGCTGTTTTAGGGCAAAGGTTTGCTGAAAGTCCCGGATGACCTCAGATGTATCCGCATCGTGGTTTGCGAGGAGATCTGATGATTCTCCCGCCGATAAATTAGGATCGATCAGTTGCTTTCGCCGCTTGAAGAGTCGGTAGATCCATCGCTGGACGGCAAAAAGGCTCAGACTGATGGCAAAGAGGACACTTAAAGTCACTGCAAACTGAAGAAACTGTTGCTGGCGAGCGTTAGGGAGTCGTAGCTCCCAAGCCCGCCGCAATGCCAGTTGAATAATATCAACCCATTCCTGAGCTAAGATAGGAATCGACTTTTGCGCCAGTTGAGCATCAAATTCCGTGACAGTTAGAAGAATTTCTTGAGTCTGATTGTTTCGCAGTCCTGCCAAAATAACCGTTTGATGACCAAGGGTTGCAACGCTAACATTGATATGGTCGGGGTTAATATACCGATTAACAATCCAGTCCAATTTCGATTCTATCGTCGCAACTCTTAGCCGCACATTCGATCGATCGCTTGCTGCTTTTTCTGAGGAAACTAAGACAGTCACTGGAAACAGTGAATAGCCGTCTAGGGTAACATCGGCATATTCAAGGTCTCCAAGTTGAGAGACTAGGATATTTGGTCTAATCGCCCGCAAAAATGATGCAGGGGTTTGAGCCTGTGCAGAAACTCCCCAGACTGCTCCTGGTATTAGGATGAACAGAATGACAACCAATCCCCAAAATAGTTGAGGAATACGAACGAATGTACGGATGCGTGAAGGTCTTGGCATTGCAGCGAATCAACTTTATCTACTTGACAAGATAGCAGATGGCTCCAGCAAATGGCGGCAAGCTCAGTTGAGCCGTTGAAGCATTCCAAATGGTGGTTGCATCAGTGGCGATTGCTAATTGGCAATGCTGCAAACTCGGTAATGAAAGTTTTATTGCATGATCGTTATTATTGAGAGCGATCGCATAATCTGCACAGACATATCCATATACTCGGTTAGTATCGTCAATAATCAATGTTTGATGTTGTTGCCAAGCGTGAGGATTTTGACTACGGAATCTAATTAATTGCTGGTAAAACGTTAGCAAATCTAGATCTTGTTCATCTCCCCAAATCATTGGCAAGCGAGATTCTTCTAGTCTTCCAACAGCTTCTAACTGACTCAAACCCACTTCTGTGCCGTAGTAAGTAATCGGTGGATTCGGCAAGGTAAATTGACACAATGCGGCTAACTTCAATCGTCGCTTATCGCCATCCACCGCCCACAAGAAACGATTCATGTCATGATTATCTAAGAAACTGGGTAATACTAAACTTGACCCAAAGTAGCCAAAATGTTGGCTTAAAGCTTTATCAAATTGACTGACTGTGAGTTTGTCAAACACGAAAAATCCACGCAACAGTTCAAGGAGTTTAAAATCTAGACATCCATCCATTCTGCCCGCAAAAGACCGCACCACTGAAGGCGGCTGGGTAATTTCGCCAAATGTAACACTATCGGATTTGACTTGTCGAGTTGCCGCTCGGAACTGAGACCAGAAGGCATGACTCACCCCATAAGCATAATCTAAACGGAAGCCATCGCAGCCTTGGCGTAACCAATGACAGGCATTGTCAATGAAATAGTCCCGTACCTCAGGGAGATCGGAATTAATCTCTGGTTGCCCAGGGACATCAAAAAAACAATCATATTCCAAGGGGTAGTTACGAAAGCGGAACCACTCAACGGTTGGATGGTGGCGATCGCCAATGGCAGATTGGAAAGCGGCATGTTCGCTAGAAACATGATTTACCACATAATCCAAAATAATCCGAATGTCTCTTTGATGGGCTTCAGCAACTAGAAGTTGCCAATCTTCTAACGTTCCCAGACGAGGCTCGATCGCACTGTAATCAATTGGATCGTAGCCATGATGGGAAGGGCTAGGGAAAATCGGTGTTAACCATAGACAGTTCACCCCCAGATCGTTTAAGTAATCTAGCTTAGAGATAATTCCCTTGAGAGTGCCACCATAAATTCCACTGCGATCGACTGGTTTATTAAAATCTGTTCCCTCATCGGGCGCAAAGCGATCTACAAAAATCTGATAAATAACGGCATTCCGCAACCATTCTGGAATGGGTTGACGATCGACCACGAATCCATAAATTTGGGGCTGATGATTGCGATCGCTTGTTTCTAAACTCTTCAAGTCAAAATCTTCTGCGTCGCCCAATTGTTGCAACGCATCTAGATCGACGTAAGGACAATAGATTGTTCGATCTGCTGTTGTGGTTGCCACGATCGCATATTGGACATGGGTTCCCTTTAGCTGCCCTGGAATAAGCGCCAGCCACTTTTCGAGATAACACCATTGCAATGTATCCCACTCAATTTCAAAGCGTTGCATCGTTAATGACACAACATCTGGATGGTCTATATCAAAGGGCTGATTGAGCCCAGAGTCATCAGTAATGTAGTAGAGCGTCATCGCTTTGATGGCTATATCTGCACCAACTCTAACCACGATCTGAATTGGCTCGTTTTCGTGGGGAATTAGTGGAGTCAGGATTGAGTCATGAAATAATCCGACTCTCGCCATTCGGGCTTGCTTTAGACGTCCTTGTGTGGTTGAGAGATGTCCAAAAATAAATTCAGGCAGGTTGGATGTTGCGTCAGACATGGGGTTGTCAAGTTGTTTATTGATGCTGGAAATGCGATCGCCATAACGATTTCACTAGCGATCGCTTGATGGTGGGGTAGGTGGATTGTTTCCATCCTGCGAATTTCCCCAATTGCCGAAAGGAGAAATGCGAAAGCTAGGCGGAACATAATCTTTAGGAAGATAATCAGCAGGCATTCCGCTTTGATTCCCATCTCGAACAGCAGAGAAATGAGGAGATAGAATTTCGATCCCAGCTTCATTACACTTGTCTTGAATATTCTCGTGCAATTGCGCGTAGATGTCTGGCATCAGCGTCGGTTGGTCGGTGAAAGCATTCAATTCGTAACTCACATAGAAGTCGTTTAAATTGGTTTGCCACACAAACGGAGCGGGATCGCTGAGAATATGAGTTGTCGCATTTGCAGCAGCAATAAGAGTTGAATGAATATGGCGCCAAGGAATATCGTAGCCAAGTGTGACTGTAGTATGGAGAATTAAGGGTTTTTCACTTAATTCTCCATCTCTTGCCGGCGTGCTGAAATTAATGATGTGGGTACCTAACACATTACTGTTAGGAATCGTGACGATAACATTCTTAATCGTTCTAATCCGCATAACTAGCAAGGTTTGTTCCAGTACTATGCCGAGTGTTTCGCCAATTTTAATCATATCCCCCACTTGAGATCCTCGCGTATAGATGAGGATGATGCCAGAGATGACATTGTTAACCGTTGATGCCGATCCTAGAGAAACGATGACACCAGCAAACAGAGAAACTCCTTGAAATGCTGGCGAACCATATCCAGGGAAGAAAGGAAAAATTGCCACAGCCGTTAGGGCGATAATTAAAAATCTCATGAGGGAATAAGTCGGTGCTGCCCATTCTGGATAGAAGCCAGTTAGAAATAGAGAGCGCCGTCCCAAAGCAGCAAAGATTTCCTCAAGTAGGTGTAGCAAATAATAGACGAATGAAATACTAAGGAAAATAATTAGCGCGTTAGGCAGATATGCAATAAAGGCAATCCAAGCATTGCCAAAAATCTTTATAAATAAATTCTTTAGGGAAGATTCTAGTACATTAGTCTCGGGGAAAAAATGAAAAACCAACACCAAGTAGGCATAAGCTATAAAACACATAGCGACAAAGCGAGCTACTTTATACAAGACGAATACGATGTTAGCGATTTCCCCCCAAGGAAATTCCTGATTTTGTTCGCGGCTAGTAGCCATAACTCTCTCTCTCCAAGCATTAAGCTTTGTGTGGAAGAAAGAAAAAACTGGAGCAAATTTGAGAAGCAGAAACAAAGCAGTTGTAGCGATCGCTGTATAAGCAATACCAATCAACCTATTTGTCCAATCGCGACTCTTACGATATTGCTCGATCGCTGCTTTAATTTTTTGAGAAATCTCTATCGCTAATGCTTGTTCTGTTTTACCAGCGGCTTTGGCATCAGCTTCCCCAATAATCATTACCCTGTCTTTATTCGCCGAGATCTTTACAGTCTCAGTTTTGTCTTCAATAGAAATCGCATCAATGGGAATGGAGTTGTCCTGAGCAACTTCTTCAATTTTGCGTGAAATCACTTTAGCTCGCTCAGCAGGGGAGAAAGAATATCCGCCTGCCTCAATGCCAGTTTGGATCGAAAAAAGAGTTTTCCCTTCCAAAACAACAGGATAAGATTCAGATGAAACATCTGGAGCTAGTGGCTTACTTGGTTGAGGCAAAACAGGACTAGCAGCGATCGCTATCAAAAATATAGCGACCGCCATTGCGATCGCTATCAACCGGCGAAATCTAAAGCGGAAGTTCATTGGCTACCTTAATTATAATTAAGACAAGGTGACTATGATAATCTAAGTTGTTTTGTAGAATGCATTAGAAAACGCTTGCTGGTTTCCTAACAGAAGTGGCTTATTATGCAGTGACTTCGGACTGATTCAAGTATCTCGCCACAATTAAAAAACAAATTTACATTGCTTGGCTCTCAACCCCAAGCCAATAAACATATTAAAAGTGTTCCTTTGCAACACTTTTAATATGTTTATTGATCCGCATTCAATCGTACATCGCTGTAAAACTTGTTTCGCCCGTTTAGAGGTCGAAACAGGTTTTTGGATTTAATCTTTAATTGTGTCTACTTATTTCTTCGCATTCTTAACACAGTTAATCGTTCTGACAATCGCTGCAGCAGTAAAAGCTCGGCTAGCAGGCTGATTGGGAGCAAATCTAGTACCCTTTGCATTTAATGGAGAAGCAACCCCACAATAGGCAGACATTTGCAGAGTCAACTGTTTATCAAAACCTACGACGTCTGTGAACTCGATCGGTGGTTGAGTAGGTGCTAGAAAAGAAGATTTGCCCAACTTCAACTGTAGGTTTTGTGCTGCCGAACGCAGAACGTTAACTAGCTCATTTCTTTTGATGGGAGCAGTCGGTCGAAAATTACCAGTAAAGCTTCCCGCCTGAAGTACTGAGAAGTTCCATTGCGCCCAATTGATTTTTGCTGCACTCCAACGAGAGGGCTTGATATCCAGATATGGGCGAACACTGCGAGTAGGCTGCTCGTTGACATTGATTGGCACTACAGTGTTCAAAGCATCGACGATCATCGAAATCGCTTCTTCTCTCGTGACAGCTTGCTGAGGACGAAAGGTACCATCAGGAAAGCCTTTAACGATGCCCAGTTTGGTTGCTTCTAGGATGTATGACTCATATGGGTTTCCAGCAATATCGGAGAAAACAGGCGCTGGCTGCTGGGCGACGAAATTGGTATTACTTGAAGGATTGCTCTGAGCTGAGCTGATAGCGGGTAAGCTAGCTATTGAAGCTGATATTGCGAAAGCCGTTAAGTACAAACTAGTCGTAAATCTCATTGAAATTTTGCTCCTTGCTAAAAAAATTCCAGTCTCGCTTCAAAGTATATTTCTACCTGATTGCGGAATGGTCTTCAAATAGCCATTGTGTAAATAATTTTCAAAAAGGTATGGCAATTCATGAATTGCCATACCTTTTTCTTAATTGTAAACGACTAAGTACAAATTCACAATAAAACCTCAAAGGCTGATAGGGCGCAACAGCCTTTGAGGTTTTCAATCCTGTGAGAGACTGCCAATACAGACAGCCTCAACAGCCTCTTTTGCGCTTCAACTACTTCATCCGGCTTAATTGATAAAAGACGCTTCCAAGGAATCTAAAACGATATTGGTAACTGTCTTGATGCGATATTGACAAGCCTTTGTTTCGTCGGACAAAAAGGTGCCGTTTTCCCAGTACTTATTGCTACCCGCACCGCCGCCACATACTCCAAAATATTCGCAATTAGTACGGCAAAGTTCTACTCCACCCTTCATCTCTTGGTAAACAGTTTGAAACTTTTCGGTCGCGCAAATAGACTCTAAAGTGTCATGTAGAACATTGCCAAATTTGAATTCACCATAGCGATCGGTTTTAACACTCAATAACTCAGGATCAAAAGTCGTAAAGTTGCCTTGGTAGTCAAAGTTGACAATTACAAAGGGCTTATTCATGTCAGTATTATCTAGTCGAGTATCTGTATAAACTAACCCACAAATCGCTTCAAACTCTCTTACTTTCAGAGCACCTTCATGCTGTACCGTTAAATCCCAAACTCTCTTCATAAAAGATTGGTAACGTTCCGCGACATCTGCTCGATCCAGAGATGAGGCTTCATGAATTCCTTCTGTCTCTTCCATATTGAAACCAACATTGGTAATTCCATTGCTTAGGAAGAAATGAAACATTTCATCGGGATAATCGATTGATTCTTCCGTGATTACAGCGATCGAACTGAATGGAATATTATTTTTTTGTAACAAGGAAATAGCCCGCATCGCTCCTGCATGACTACCCCGACCCGTGCGAGTTTTACGGTGAGCATCATGAATAAATGCCGGTCCATCAATACTGACACCAACATGGACGGGATGTTGTTTGAAAAAATCGCACCAAGCTTGATTGAGGAATAAACCGTTTGTTTGAAAAGAGTACTGGTAAGAAACTGGTTGCTGTGTATTGTACTTTTGGCTAGCATCTGCGATCTTGGCAAAGGCGGACTCATAAAATGACATGGGAAGTGCCATCGGCTCACCAGCATGCCAGAGAATCGTAATGTCTCTTACTAAAAAGCGACTGGTAAAGACGGTTTTGAATATAGGATCGAGTAGGTCGAGGTCAAGTTGGTTTTTTAGTTGGCGATCGGGGAGATAGCAGTAGTCGCAATCAAGATTGCAAAATGAAGTTGGCTGAATTACGACTAAGCCGATCGGTCCGAACCCTGAAAAATCGATTAAAGATTCTTCTTTCAATACCGAAGTTCCAACAGAAGCCGCTGAGTTGATTGTTGTTGAGGTTGCCATGGTGCGATCGCGTGATGCGTCCTAAAGGAATATGGTTATTGTACTTTCAAGAAAAAAAATTACGCTGCCGAAGCGAAATAATTCTTTGTCTCGTAGTACTTCAAGCTGAAGCATAAATCAATAAAGATATTAAAAGCGCTGCTTAGCAAGACTTTTAATATCTTTAAAATTGTGATTGTTGTGATTGTCGGTATTACCTACGAGCCAAAGCAGTATTCGTTGAACATTTCGGCAACAACTCTGCCACTTTTGCGTTTGAGATCGAGGCGAATCTTGAGTACCTCAATTTCTTTTGGGTCGCCCTTATCCAAGATTGGAACTGATTTTTTCCAAAGATCCTCGCGATCCTTTAGTTCAGCAATTAGAACATCTCGCAAGATTTGGAGTCGTGCATCTGTTAAAGCAAGACTCTTGAGATTCTGAGACATCAGATTGAAGAATTTCAGTTCTTCCGATGGTTTTTCCAAGTTGGCAACTTTAAAATTAGCTTGGACAACCGTATTGCTAATCATCTGACATTCTTTTGCCTTTGCATCAGATGCTGATACAGTTGATGGCAATGCTGTTGTGAATATTGCTGAGGCAAACGCGATCGCGCCCATTGCGGATTTTATTGACAATTTCATAATTCTCTAATTCATCCAAATTTCTTGTTAGTTTACTTTTATATAGACATACGTCTCATAGACTCTGTTCCCTTCAGTTACCTATAAATAATGGCTATTCTTTTGATGAGAAGGGAGTAAGTAATAGGAAACTGAGAAGCTTTATCTCTCTCCTAGTAGTTGTAGAACCCGTGGTGTTTTCTGGTTAATAGTTCCGTTAGCTACGATAGATTAGCTAAGATGCATTTCAAGTAAGGCTTTCAGATACTTCCATCCTGATTCTGTTCGACTTTTGTACTGAATATATCTCACAGTTTTTGTCGCTAGGGCTAACAGTAACAATGGTTTGCTTAAAAGCAAATTAATGTTTAATTGTTCTTAGACTACGACATCATCAGTCATTTTAATTACATTCATTTACATTTACATTAATTATAAAAGTAAATGAATGTAAAGCAGATAAAGGCGATCGCCTCCCTCGAGCATTTGATCGAGAACGATCATTATCTCTTAGCCTCTCTAAATTTTAGTGCCTTACCAGTTAGCGAAACCACCACCATTACGGAAGCCATTTCCCCAAGCACCACCACCATTACGAAAGCCACCACCACCATTTATAAAGGCACCACCACCACCGTTTCTCCAAGCACTACCACCACCACCATTTCCCCAAGCGGCTCCACCATTTCGCCACTGGGCAAGAAGAAGATCGGTATATGCGCTTAAATCCTTTGTGACTTCAGATGGCACTAAAGTTTCGCGCTGGCGAATAGTGGCAGAGAGTTTACTCAATCGACTATCAATTGTTTGCGCTGTATTAGCCGTTCCAAGAGACTCGGAGGATTGATTTGCAGCCGCAACAGTTGGGGTGTTGAGGGCAGAAAGAGCGAGTAACAGTCCAAGCAAGCCGCTAGATGTTTTGATATTCATGGTTTTTCTCAATTAAAATAAGAACGAAAGATAATCTGCCGATCTGGAGCGCTAGAGTCAATCAGGTAAATCCCAGACATCGAGCGCTCTTAAAAAAAATATCTCGGCATAAGGCCGAGGCGAAATTAGGACTTTGTCAAAGGAATTTGTTCGCGGGTCATAATCATGAATTGAAAGAAAGCTTTAACTTCTTCGGATGAGACTTCTTTGATGATTCCCTTTGGTCCAAACCATTGGCTAATCATTTCGACAGATTTTTTATCGCCGATCACGTAGCCCTGCATGAGTGTCATGATGGAACGATCTACTAGTCTTAGAAAAGCTGGATTGTTTTCAGGTACCATGCAAGCCATGCCGTAGCGAGCAAAGGGTTCGTCGGGAGTGATCTGGTAGTCATCAAGCTTGAGTTTTTCCTTTAGTCCCATCATGATGATCGCATCACCAGCTACAGCATCAACTTTGCCGCTTTTTAATAATTCAAGCCCCGCTTCTGGGCTTTTGAATGTAACTAAGGTGGCGCGAGGTTGCGTCCTTTTCATCACTTGACTGCCAATAGAATTTTCAAGCACACCGACGCGCTTGCCGACAAGCGACTCAGCAGAGTCAAATTTTTTGCTGGTTGGGGAAAGCAGCTTAATGCCAGAAATGCCGTAGCTAAGTGAGAAATCAACATATTGATCGCGTTCCCAAGTAAATTGAGCCTCGCAAGCAATATCAATTTCGTTGTTGATCATTTGAGGGATGCGATCGGCTCCATATCCTCCTGGGATCACACTTATTGTGATCGGCTTACCGATCTCTTTCTCAATCTGTGTTTTGAGTATATTTAGAATATCAACGGAATAGCCAACCCACTCCTTCTTATCGTTGAAGTAGGAGTAAGGCACTAAATCTAGACTCGAACCAACAGTGAGCTCTCCCGTCCGCGATACTTTTTCCATAACTGTTTCTGCGAAAGCAGTTGCAGGAATTGCAGTAACACAGGCTAGGCTAAGAGCAGCGATCGCTAATTTTTTAAGCATTTTGACTCCTCAATATGCAAGGTTTGATATTTATGATGCCGATGCGATTGTATTATGCCGCACTAGGCGCTGGAAATATAGATCTGAAAAATTATGGTCTCGAATTCGATCAGCTATCTATGGCTGATCGAATTCGAAGCCATTATTTGTAACTTAAATAATTGTTGAAATTACCTTGTTAGTAGTTGAAGAATCCACCCCCATTAAACCAGCCATTTCCCCATGGGGCGTTGCTAAAACCACCACCGTTGACAAACCCTCTAAAAAGCCCCCTGCGCCAAGCACTACCACCACCATTAAACCACTGTGCAACTACGAAATTTGAATAAGCACTCAAATTTTCAGCATCTTCAGATGGCACTAAAGTTTCGCGCTGGCGGATAGTGGCAGAGAGCTTGCTCAAACGATTCTCAATGGTTTGAGCAGTATTGGTCGAACCGACAGGATCGGAGGATTGATTGGCAGCATTAACACTAGGGGCATTAATAGCAGCAAGTGCGAGTAAAAGCCCAATCAATCCGCTTGATGTCTTGAAATTCATAGGTTTCCTTTTCAATAAGAACAAAAGATAATTTATCAATCTAGAGCGCGACACTCAATCAGGTAATACCAATACACAAAATGGCTACGCCATTTTGTGTATTTAAAACCCTTACTGGGTTTGGCTTTCAACTGACAAAAGTGTCGTCACACTTTTGTCAGTTGGTATAATTCCCAAATAGCGATCGCTAACGGAGATATATCTCGAAAATATGCCGAGACTAAGGCTTTGTCAAGGGAACTTGTTCGCGGGTGATAATCATGAGATCAAAGAAATCTCGCACGTCTTCAAGTGAGACTTCTTGGACGATACCTTTCGGTCCAAACCAGCGGCTCACCATTTCAACGGACT
>QBMK01000002.1:0-20484 GCA_003249035.1 Pseudanabaena sp. | reverse complement strand
ACTTCTTGGACGATACCTTTCGGTCCAAACCAGCGGCTCACCATTTCAACGGACTTTTTGTCTCCGATTACGAAGCCCTGCATGTATGTCATGATCGAGCGATTTACGAGCCTACGAAAAGTTGAATTATTCTCAGGTACCATACAAGCCATGCCATATCGAGCAAAGGCTTTGCTTGGAGTGATCTGGTAGTCAGCAAGTTTGAGTTTCGCCCTTGTTCCTGCCAAGATAATTGTATCGCCCGCCAAGGCATCAACTTCGCCTTTTTGCAATTTGACGATCGCTTCTTCTGGAGTCTTAAACACGACTAAGGTTGCGCGAGGCTGAACTTTTTTCATCACCTGGCTGCCAATGGAGTTGTCTATTACGCCAATGCGTTTGCCGATCAGCGACTCGGGAGAACCAAGCTTTTTGCTGGTTGGAGATAACAACCGAATCCCTGAGAGGCTATAGCTGAGTGAAAAATCTACAAAGCGATCGCGTTCCCATGTAAATTGAGCTTCACAGGCAATGTCAATCTCGTTGCTGAGTAGTTGGGGAATACGATCTGAGCCATATCCTCCCTTCGGGATGACATTTATGATGATCGGCTTGCCGATCTCCTTTTCGATCTCTGTTTTCAGTACCTTCATGATGTCAACAGAATAGCCAACCCACTCTTCTTTGTCGTTGAAGAAAGAATAGGGCACTAAATCTAGGCTCGAACCGACGGTGAGTTCTCCTGTCCGCGCTACTTTTTCCATCACGGTTTCCGCGAAAGCTTTAGCAGGTATTGCAGTGACACAGGCTAGGCTTAGAGCTGCGATCGCTAGTTTTTTCAGCATTTTGACTCCTCAACTTTATGACAAACTATAATAATGCAATGGATCGATTTTGGATAATCGAGTATACCAAAATCTTAGTAGCTCACAATTTTATACACTAAATCACTACCTTGGAAAAAAGGTTGATAGATAACACCACTACAGTCGTAATGTACTACTCCTCCGATATCAAGTGTCGAGCACCCATCTGGTATCGAAGGTACAATTGCACCAATAGGAGGTTTAACGACGATATAAGAACTTCCACTGGGTTCCAGAAAGACTCCATCTGAGTAAATAAATCTTGTGTCTCCCACGAATATTGGAATGTAATAAGGTGGAGGAGTAGTAAGCGCCGCACCAATTACTAAACCAGTTGCAAAGGCAGCCAATCCCCATCCTGGCGGTGTAGCATAGCCACGTCCATTCCAACCTCCGCCACGCCATCCAGTATTGACATTCACATTGCCAACGTTAACGTTAACGTTACCTGTATTTACGTTGCCTCGATTGACGTTACTGGTATTTACGTTGCCTCGATTGACGTTACTGGTATTTACATTACCTCGATTGACGTTACTGGTATTTACATTGCCTCGATTAACGTTGCTGGTATTTACATTGCCTCGATTGACATTACTGGTATTAATATTTCCTCTATTCTGTAAATTAGTGCCACTGTTGACACGCGGGGAAGCACCTGTGCGAGTACCACCACCTCCGCTTCTCCCACCACCACGAGCAAAAAGTTCATCTAGTGGAAACGCGCTGGCAGAAAAAATGGCTAAAAGCAAAGCCAAAAAGATACGACTTGTAGAAAATTTCATGGATTTTATTCCTTAATTATTGCTGAGTGATATTACTTAACTTTTGGAAGGAACTCAATTTTGCCTGCACCTAGGGGCGGAGTGAAATTAAACGCATCGGTAGGGATCTGTGGCTTGAAGTTCCAGTTGGAGAGAATGGCAGTATATTGTGGTGCACCGGGCAAGTCTTTGTAAGTAATCACAATCTTTTGAAGTAACGGTTCATCATCGTCACTAATCCAAAGTTGAAAGTTTCTGTTGGACTCCGTGAATAGAAAATGATAGTTGGGAACTCTATTTACCATGTCATATCCCACATATAGAGACTTCTCGATCTTGGGAATGATCTCCTTGCAAGGATTGCTAATGAACAAGTTAGCCAAGGGGATATCAATGTCGTATTTTTCTTCAATTGCCGCAACGGTGGCATCGATAGTAGAAGGAGCTGGCTTGATGACGTATAAATTCAATTTCTTTGAAAACTGCGTGAAGTTTTTGCCATCGTAATAAAAACTCGTGTTGCGTTGATCGCCAGTGTAGTAAGCCCTTAGTTGGTTAGGCCGCTTGACCAATATTTGCTGAAAGGCGCCGTACTGAACTTTTTCTCCAGAATCCAGCACGTTATCATACGTGATATCTACATCAACGGTAAATGCTGGCTTTGAACTTAATGTATCGCATACTTTTTGCAAGAGCGTCTCAGGCTGTTGATCGGGGAAAACAGTTGACTCAGGTGGATTTTGAGCAACTGTTTTGCAAGGAATCACCAGAGTTGTGATGCAAGCAGCAAACAAAGACATTAAGATGCGAATATTTTGGAACTTCACGAAGTTTTCAATCATACTAAGGGAACCTGTAAATACTTAACATCCAGAGTTATTAATCTAGCTTATTCTCCCCGTATCGAAAGAATTTACATTATTAAAGTTAATAATTGGTAACGCAAAGCCATGTCCTACAACATCAAAAAGCTTCATTTACAAGTGCTATAAGAATTTAGAGAACATCAAAAAAAGGTCTATTCATGTTAGAGTTTTTAAACAAATGGAATAGAGGAACTAAGAGATAGAACGGATTTGGAAGTAATAGTGATGCCGATTCAAAACAGATAGCAATTACGATAAGATATAGCAATGAAAGGGATAGCTAGGATAAAACAAAACCCAAATAAATGAATGCGGCGCGAAGCGCCGCATTCATTTATTTGGGTTTTATGTCCTAAGCGAAACTTTTATTGCTATATAGATAGTTTTCTTGCAACACTTAGGTGCTTTTTTAAATGATTTATTCTCTGCGAATTGTAGACATGGCTGAGAGCGATCGCCTCCGCGAAAGACTGCTCAGTCAGGGCGTTCGCAGCTTATCCAATGCAGAATTAATCGCCATATTATTAGGAACAGGACAAGGAGCAGGAAAACTCTCAGCCGTAGGACTAGGACAGCTAATCTTACAAACTATCAGCAAAGATCGCACTAGCGATCCTGTAGCAGCTTTGCAAAACATATCGCCACAAGAACTCATGCAAATCGAAGGAGTTGGACCAGCAAAGGCAACTGCAATTTTAGCTGCGATCGAGTTAGGTAAAAGAGCGCTCTACGCTAAGCCTCCAGACTTGACCGAAGTGACTGACCCATCAGTAGCAGCGGCAGCACTCAGCCAAGACCTGATGTGGCAGCCTCAAGAACGACTTGCCGTAGTAATGCTTGACAACAAAAATCGGATTATTGCCCAACGTATTATCACGATTGGCACAGCAACAGAAACCCTCGCCCATCCCCGCGATATTTTTCGAGAGGTTCTCAAAAGCGGCGCAGTTCGACTAATCGTGGCTCACAATCATCCATCGGGAAATACATCTCCAAGTCCTGAAGACATCTCGCTTACGCGTCAATTACTGGAAGCAGCAAGAATGCTCAGTATTCCTCTTCTAGATCACTTAATTTTAGGTAATGGAACTTTTTCCAGCATTCGTGAAACTTCGACATTATGGAAAGAAGTTCCACAGGCAGAATAAAAAAGGAGCGCTTTGTGCTCCTTTTTTATAGATAAGAACTATAGAGAATTTCCTTGACGCATCATGCCGCGATTTGCTTGACGTTGTTGTTTCATTTGTTCAAGTTGTTGTTGCTGAGCAGGAGTCAAGATTCTCTTCATTTGCGCTTTGGTGTCTTCAGCAATCGCCTTCATTTGTTGCTTTTGAGCGTCAGTCAAGTTCAACGACTTCCATACTCCCTTGCGATCGCCTGACTGGCGAGCTTGTTGAAGCTTGGCAAGTTGATCGGCTGTAAATACCCCCTGACGCTTGGTTTTAGCATTTTCACGAATCGTCTTCAGTTGAGCCTTTTGAGAATCAGTCAAGTTCAACTGTTTCCAGCCGTCGCCTTGACGAGGCTTGAGCTTTTCAGTGCTATTTTGGGTGGTGGTTTGCGCAGAAACGAGATTAGGAATTGCAACTGCGCCAACTGCTATGGTTACACAAGCGATCGCCAAAGCTTTTTTGATATTAAGAAACATTTGATTTTCCCCTTTGTAAGAAGGCTTAATTATCGGTACATGGGTTTTGACTAGCAACACGATCAAAAGGTTCAAACCTCAAATAAATTTTTTAAAATATTGTAAAGCCATCCATAGAGTTGCGGCGCTCTGTGTCGCAACTCTATGGATGGTTTTTACTTAATTTGCACAGCTTCTTAAAATTACGCCGATAATTACACCGATACCGCCAAAACGAACAATCTGCCAAAAAGGTTCACGAAAACTACTCCAAGAGAGCAGACGACTTTCAAGATCGGCTTCGATTTGTTCGAGTTGTTCACCTACTTTTTCTAATTGTTTGAGTAGTTCTTCTTTATGTGGGCTAGAGGTTGATAGCTCATTGCGAGGATTAGGCTTGCGGCGAATTTTTTGATTTTTGTTTTTGTCGCTGCGATCGCTTGAAATATTCTGAATTTGCGCTCTAATTTGTTCTTGTTGCGTTTGCAGTTCAGTTTGCTTGAGAGAATCACGACGAACTTGGAGAAACCGCTGTTCGATTTCTTCTAATAGGTCTTTGTTTTCTTGAAGTTGAGCTTCTATATCGCTCCAATCAGAAATTTCTGGCACAGCATCAATCTAATTAAGTGGTATTTTATGGCGGTGCGCTGCGCCACCATAAATAAATTTTACAGTGATTATTGGTTCAAGCAGTGCCGTAAGCACTACTTAACATCAGTTATGCAAAAAAAAGCCTGCAATTAGTGCAGGCTTTTTTTGCGAGAGCTTAATTAACCGAGAACCTTGCGTGCAGTTGCAACGACATTGTCAACAGTAAAGCCGAACTTCGCGTAACCAATAGGACCTGGAGCCGAAACACCAAAGCTATCCATACCAATAACTGCACCTTCAGAACCGACATACTTGTGCCAGCCAAAGGTGCTGCCAGCTTCAACACTGACGCGCTTTTTGACTGCAGATGGAAGTACAGATTCTTTGTACTCATCAGACTGCTCATTATAGAGTTCCATCGAAGGCATGGAGACAACACGAACAGCTTTACCTTCACCAGCCAAGATTGCAGCAGCCTTAACAGCTAACTCAAGTTCTGAGCCCGTCGCGATGAAGATCAACTCAGGATTAGGAGCATCAACAACGATGTAACCGCCTTTCTTGGTTCCTTCGATGGAAGTACCAGCCAAGTTCTTAACGTTTTGACGAGTGAAAGCCATCAATGATGGACGCTTACGGTTAGCGATCGCTACTTGATAAGTACCAACAGTTTCCTTCGCATCCGCAGGGCGCAAGACCAAAAGGTTAGGGATTACGCGCATCGAAGCAAGGGTCTCGACTGGTTGGTGAGTGGGGCCATCTTCACCGAGCATTACGGAGTCATGGGTCATGATGTACAGCACACCAACTTCCGACAATGCTGACAAGCGGATTGCGCCGCGCATATAGTCAGCAAATACGAGGAAGGTTGCACCGTAAGGAATTGTACCGCCATGCAAGATCATGCCGTTCATGATTGCGCCCATCGCATGTTCACGAACACCAAAGCGGAAGTTACGACCTTCGTAAGATCCATATTGGAAGTCTGGCAAGCCCTTTACATATGTCATGTTGGAGTGAGCCAAATCAGCCGATCCGCCAAGGAACTCAGGAAGAACAGGAGACAAGGCATTCAAGCAAGCTTCTGATAGCAAACGAGTTGAAGTTTCTTTCTCGGCGACGGGCTCAAGAGCTTTTTCCCAACCTTCAGGTAATTCGCCAGCCATGATGCGCTTGAATTCAGCAGCTTCTGCAGGATAAGCCTTTTCGTATGCAGAAAAGCGCTCATTCCATTCAGCTTCAGCCTTTGCGCCCTTATCGATCGCTTGACGGAACCGTGCAAGCGCATCAGCAGGAACTTCAAAAGGTTCGTATTCCCAGCCAAGATTAGCGCGGGTTGCGGCAACTTCATCAGTACCGAGAGCCGCACCGTGAACGCCAGCCGTTCCAGCTTTCTTGGGTGAACCAAAACCAATAGTAGTGGTGACAACGATCAAGCTAGGCTTGTCTTTGACTGCTTTGGATTCTTCGAGAGCTTTAGCGATCGCGCCTAAGTCTTCGTTACCGTCAGCAACGTAAGTGACGTGCCAGCCATATGCTTCGTAACGTTTGCCGACATCTTCAGTAAATGCGAGGTCGGTGCTTCCATCGATGGAGATGCTGTTGCTGTCATACATCATGATCAGCTTGCCGAGCTTGAGGTGTCCACCCAAAGAAGCTGCTTCTGAAGCAATGCCTTCCATGTTGCAGCCATCGCCAAGAATTACATAGGTATAGTGATCAACAATATTGTGTCCTGGTTTGTTGAAACGAGCCGCCAAATGCGCTTCAGCGATCGCCAAACCAACCGCATTACCAACACCTTGACCGAGCGGACCTGTAGTAACTTCAACGCCAGCGGTTTCAAAGTTTTCAGGATGTCCGGGGGTGGCACTGCCTAACTGGCGGAATTGCTTGATTTGGTCTAGTGGGACGCTGTCGTAGCCTGTGAGGTGAAGCAATGAGTATTGCAACATGCAGCCGTGTCCTGCGGACAAGACAAAGCGATCTCGATCAACCCACTTAGGATTTTTGGGATTAAACTTTAAGAACTGATCGAACAGCACAAAAGCCATTGGTGCTGCGCCCATCGGCAGACCGGGGTGACCAGATTTTGCTTTTTCGACCGCATCGATCGATAAAAAGCGGATGGAGTTAATGCAGAGGGTCTCAAGGGTTTGAGGTTTCGAGGGTGCAGCGACCATAGTTACAATTGCTTAAAAATTTTTGTACTCAATCAGATATATTTTCCCTCAAAACTGTCAAATGTAATAACAAATTTTAATATTTGGTATCACCTGAATCAGTTTGCGATCACTTAACCAAATTCTTGTTCGATAATTCGCCAACTTACAGCTAGAACCCCTGGTTCTAAGCTAAGACGACTAACAACCTGCTCTAAAAATGAATCATTTCGTTCCTGTGTAACCATTTCAGCTTCAACACTGACGCGGTCAGGATGATCATTCATATCTTCGCTAAAAAGCGATCTCAATTGCAGCTTATTTCCATCAATTGACTGCAATAACAAAGCTCGAACATGGGCTTCATCAAGCGTGCGACAGATTACGTCACAGCGATAGCAAAGCTCCAACTCAGAGCCTTTGAGTGGTTGTTGGTTGATTCGATAGCCTAAAGGTCGAAGTACAACATTCGCCAATAAAACCATACTTGTTCCAATACCTGCCTGCATTAGAAGTCCTGCGCCTGAAGTTGCCCCTATCGCAGCAGCACACCAAAGGGTTGCAGCAGTATTCAGTCCTCTTACAGTCAAGCCCTCTCGCAAAATTACACCACCCGCTAAAAAACCAATTCCCGAAACTACTTGAGCCGCAACACGAGTAGGACTAGAGTCGCCTGGAGTTGATGCTGACAACATTACAAATATAGCTGCACCTGTTGCTACAAGAGTATTTGTCCTCAGCCCAGCCATTCTCTGCCGCCATTGCCTTTCTAGTCCGAGTAGCGAGCCTAAGACAAAGGCAGCTACTAGTCGTATCGTAAAGTCCAATAAAGTCATGTTTGCTCCAATCTATGTTTGTTGCCCCACTAGATCGAACTTACATTGATTTTGTAGCGTCGCAAGTGTCTCAGAATACTTGCCACATAGCATGAACTGGTCTCATAACCGTATAAGACTCTATGTGTCGAAACTCAAATAATTATTACGACAGCTTCAATTACATAGATCCAAACGATTTGAAGTATTAACATATACACATATAGGAAAATAATCCTAAATGTTCTCTAGATATTCCTCTAAGGGTGATAGTTATGAACGGCTTAAAACAAAAATTCATTGATACGGTGGAATTCTTAAGTGATGCGATCGCAAAAATTTTCACCCCAAGTAAAGACGATTTTCCTGCCACAGGTGAGCAGCCTTACAAAGGCGATTCTGCCTCTGAGTCTAAATAGCAAAATTGAAAAGGCTTAGCTCTGTAAGCTGCAAAACATAAGGGAACGCAAAGCGTTCCCTTATGTTTTTTGTTGTATTGTTTAGGCAGCGCTTTGCGCTGTAAATAACCTGTAGATGCCACCATGACGCAAACTTCGGTCACGCCACCAGCCCTAGCATCACAAACCCTTTTGATATGGGTAAAAAAGAATTTATTCAGTAGTTGGTTTAATAGCTTACTAACAATTGTCTGCATATATTTGCTTTATCAGCTTGTCAGCAATGTCTGGCTTTGGGCTACGACTCAAGCTCAATGGTCGGTAGTGAGTAGTAATTTGCGACTGTTTTTAGTCGGACTCTATCCTGTCGAAGAGTTTTGGCGGTTATGGAGTATTTTAGCGATCGCAGGTTTACTATCAGGCATCTCATGGGGACTATGGGGCAGATTTAGTCGAACAGTATCGATCGGCATTGGTTCGGTAGCGATCTCCCTTGAAATTTTGCTACCAGTTGATAGCATCTCAAAAATTTTGACTCTAGCTATTAGCGCTGCGATCGCCTTTGGTTTTCTGCTTGGTCAGCAATGCAAAAGGTTTACAAGAAGCTCTTTAATTTTAGCGATCGCATGGTTTGCATCTCTGCCAATTACTTTATGGCTAGTTGGCGGAAATCTGGGACTAACTGCCGTTGATGTGAATGTTTGGAATGGACTAGTTTTAACTTTGATTGTCGCGATCTCAGGGATCGTATTTTCTTTTCCGTTGGGAGTTTTGCTCGCTCTAGGAAGACAGAGTACATTGCCATTAATTAGATGGTTTTGTGTTTTCTATATTGAGGTTGTGCGGGGATTGCCACTTATCGGTATTCTGTTTATGGCGCAGGTGATGTTGCCTTTGTTTTTACCAGCAGGTTTAGAAATTGATCGTGTTTTAAGGGCGATCGCAGCTTTTGTGTTTTTCAGCGCCGCTTATCTTGCCGAAAACGTGCGTGGTGGTTTGCAATCAATTCCTAAGGGGCAAGCAGAAGCTGCTAGAGCATTGGGATTGAATATCCCTTTAACAATCACTTTAATTATTTTACCTCAAGCTCTCAAAGCTTCCATTCCTGCGATCGTGGGTCAGTTTATTGGCTTGTTTAAAGATACTTCTCTAGTTGCGATAGTTGGCTTAGTGGATCTGATGGGCGTATCAAGGACTGTGTTATCACAGTCAG
The DNA here is from genome assembly GCA_003249035.1 of Pseudanabaena sp. Lineage (GTDB taxonomy): Bacteria > Cyanobacteriota > Cyanobacteriia > Pseudanabaenales > Pseudanabaenaceae > Pseudanabaena. The sequence goes on along the minus strand of QBMK01000002.1, from coordinate 11,203 downwards.
AATTTATTGGTCGCTACGCCGAAGTTTATCTATTTGTCGCCTTGATATATTGGATGTTCTGTTTCTCTCTATCTCAAGCTAGCCAGAAGTTAGAAAAAAAATTGCAAAACTGAAGAATCTTGATTTCTTCACTAAATACCAATTCAAAAAAGTTTTGTCGCAATTTTTTGAATTAAAAACCAAACCCTGTAAGGCTTTTATAGCAAAGCAAATTTTGCTTAGGACATAAAACCCAAGATGCGAGTTGCGGCGCTTCGCGCCGCAACTCGCATCTTGGGTTTTGATTTATAACATTTTGAATGCTCAGGGGATATTCAGCAATTCCAAACGCAGAAAGATTTTACGTCTTCCCAACGATCGTTCAGAATGCCAATAATTGTAAAGTCCTTTCTGTGTAAGGCTTTCAGGACTAGAAAATTTGGAATTTGGAATTGTCCGAATGAATAAGTGTTTCAGCGCGCTCTTTTAAATCCACGAAAACTCTGATGAAACAAATCACCTTTTGCAAAATATAGTAAATACAATAATTACTGCACCCACTTTTAACCATCAATCAGGGTTTAGCATTCTGTTTTACCTAGACATATTATGCAACTAGCTCTCCTCTCGCTGCTGGCACTAGCGCCCATTTTGACTGCTTTCTTGCTGTTGGTGGTTGCCAATCGTCCAGCCACTCAGTCGATGCCCGTTGCTTATCTGGTGACCGTAGTGATTGCCTTTTTAGTCTGGAAAGTCTCTTTTATCCAGATTGCGGCCTCAACGATTGAGGGACTCGTTGTCACCCTTGAAGTTCTCTATATCGTGTTTGGGGCGATTCTTTTACTCAATACCTTGCAAGAATCAGGAGCCATTGGCAAAATTCGCCAAGGATTGTTGGGTGTTTCCCGCGATCGCCGGATTCAAGTTATTTTAATTGCCTGGTTATTGGGCAGTTTTATTGAAGCGGCTTCAGGTTTTGGCAGTACCCCTGTCATTGTGGTGCCACTTTTGGTTGCGATCGGTTTTCCAGCCATGGCAGCCGTCATCGCCGCGCTGATTATTCAAAGTACCTCATCCGCCTTTGGCGCGGTGGGAACACCGGTTATCATTGGAATTAGCAATGGTTTAGAAGGATCTGAGGCGGTTGCCCAGGAAATTTCTCGTTTAGGGTTGGATTTTTCCGATTATCTGGTGACCATTGGTGCCAAGATTGGATGGATTCAAGGCGCGATCGGGATCTTCATTCCCCTCCTTTTAATCATGACCTTGACCGCCTATTTTGGCGATCGCAAATCTTGGAAAGATGCCTTGCCTGCCGCTGGCTTTGCACTGTTTGCCGGACTCGCCTTTGGGATTCCCTTTGTCCTCACCGCTGTCTTGATTGGGCCAGAGTTCCCCTCTCTAGTCGGCGCGCTTGTCGGACTCGCCATCGTTGTTCCCGCCGCCAAAGCAGGTTTTCTAACGCCGAAACAGACCTGGGACTTTCCCGATCGCGCTCAGTGGTCTCCGGCTTGGCTGGGAACCGCGAGTAGTGCCCTCTCGAATCCACCAGCTCAAATGAGCGCATTCCAAGCCTGGACTCCTTATTTGCTCCTGGGTATTATCCTTGCGCTTTCTCGCTTCCGATTTTTGCCTTTGAGACGATGGCTCCAATCCGCTCAGCTTGACTTCTCTAATATTTTAGGAACTCAGGTTAGCATTTCAAGCCAACCGCTTTTCCTCCCCGGAACGATCTTCCTCGTTGTGGTGATCCTCACCTATTTCCTGCATAAACTCCAGATCCATCAACTTAAACGGGCGATCGCAGGGGCATCGGCAAAACTGCTAGGAACAGCCCTCGCCATTGGAGCCTCTGTGCCGATGGCTAAGGTATTCATCAATTCTGACGTGAATGGCTCCGGGCTGCCCAGTATGCCCCTCACCTTGGCAGATGGGGTTTCCAGTCTGCTGGGACCCATTTGGCCTTTTTTTGCGCCTGTTATTGGCATGATAGGGACTTTTGTGTCGGGAAGTGCCACGGTCAGTAATATGATGTTTTCTGTGTTTCAGTTTGGGGTGGCTGAGCAAATTGGGGTATCGGCATCCTTGATTCTGGCTTTGCAATGTGTCGGTGCGACTTCCGGAAACATCATTGCCGTCGCCAATATTGTGCCGGCTGTAGCTACGGTCGGATTGATCGGACGAGAGGGTATTTTACTCCGTCAGTTACTGTTACCTGTCGCTCTTTATTTGATTGCTGCGGGAGTAATTGGCGTTTTTGCAGTATGGGTCTTCGGATGAAGTTCTCGCGCTTACCCTCACGGGTTACTGGTGGAGAAAGATCATTCTTCCCCAAACGATTTATCGTACTCACTCTACTTAATCTATCGACGAGATCTCGATGTCATCAACATGGGGCAATCCTACAGATTCCCTCTACCCTAAGCGACAAATCTTGGGATGGGATGCTATATTAAAGCTAATCAAATTCTCTTCACCTCAACAAGGTGGAGGCTACTAGAGGAAAAACACCATGGCTATTGCTAGTTTTTTTACGGAAACCCAAGCACAATTTAATGAATCACAGAAAAAGCTCTCAGAACTCTGGAGTGATTCCCAAAAACAGTTGATCGAGTCCCAGAAAAAGCTTATTTATACCTGGATTGATAGCTCTCGTGGGGAGACAACTCCGGCAAGTTTTCCGGAAAATTTCGAGAAAGCGCTAGGTTTTCAACGAGAATTGGTTAACTCTACCCTTGATGCTGAAAAAGTGATCACAAATCTAGCAATCGAAACTCAAAAGCAACTGTGGGATAGCTATTTCCAAGCGACGAAAAAGACAACTGAGTCGTAATTATTCACTCCCTCCCCTTATAAAACTGCTAACCCCCTTGCTCTCTCGTTGAAGGGGGGGAGTAGGGGGTAAACGTTTACCCAGACTCAATTAATCAGCTTTTACTTTCTTCCGAGTTTAATCTCCACTACGAATCTTCAGCCAATCTGCGATTACGGGCGGTAGATTCTGTTGTGACTTTCTACTGACATAGATCCCAACATGACCGACGGGGAAAGAGCGCACAGTATAGTCTTTCGTCCCAATATACTGCCCTAGGGCTAAAGATGAGGCTGGGGTAACCAAATGATCCTTTTCGGCATAGAGATTGAGTACAGGCATAGAAATATTGCCTAAATTGACCAGCTTATCCCCAATCCTGACTTCACCTTTAATCAACTTATTGCCTTGGTAGAAATCCTTCAGAAACTGTCGGTAAGCTTCTCCTGCGAGATCGGGGCTGTCAAAGATCCATTTTTCCATCCTTAGAAAGTTGAGCAGTTTGTCTTCATCGTCTATGATTTCCAGAAAATCCAGATATTTCTGAATTCCTAGCTGCCAAGGTTTCAACATCAAAAACTCGAAGTTGAGATAATCCCCAGGGATATTGCCTAACACATCTACCATGAGGTCAATATCTACCGCGTCTGTCCCCAAGGTGCAGCCACCCTTCATATTCAAGAGCGCATTTGAGATTTGAAAATCGACGGGGGCGATCATGGCGATCAGATTTTTAACTTTTTCTGGATAGATCGCGCTGTAGCAGAGGCTGAAGGTTCCTCCCTGGCAAATGCCGAGCAGATTAATCTTGTCTAAATGGTGCTTTGTTCGGATGAAATCGACACAGTTATGGATATAACCATTAATATAGTCGTCTAAGGTCAGCCAACGGTCAGCGCGAGTTGGATAGCCCCAATCCATAAGGTAAATATCTAGACCCAACTTGAGTAAATTAGCTACTAATGAACGATTTTCTTGCAAGTCAATGATGAACGGACGATTAATTAAGGCATAAACAATCAAAACAGGAATATTCAAGGGGGTATCTACCACGGGCTGAAAGCGGTATAGGATTACTTTATCCTCTCGATAGACGATTTCTTTGGGAGTCACTCCAATTTCTAGGTCTTTCTCCCGCAAGTGACGTAAATTTTCTGTTCCTTTAATCTTTTTTTTTACGATCGCGTTATATTGTTCTGCTGCGTCCTCAAAACGCAAAGGTATTATCGGAAATGGCAGCATGGTTTTCTATTCCTGGCTTTTGGAAGATGGGGAAATGGACATAAATTCTGGTAAAACTCACAAATTATCATAACTTGCCCTCCTACTCCTCCTGTTTTTTGGTTTGCTGAGCTAAAGTGAAATAGGCTTTTTTGATTAGATATCCCCAAAAGCTATCTTTATAGGGATCGTAGCGGACTTCTTCTTCTGTTAAATCTTGATTGATTGGCGGTTCTTCTGGCTTAGAGGGGGCTTGTTCTGTTGAAAGATCGGGAAGGATGGGTGCTTCTTCTGAAACTGAGAGGACTTGTTCGCTGGTTAGATCGGGAGGGATTGGCGCTTCTTCTGGCTCGGAGAGAACTTGTTCCGTTGAAAGCTCTGGAGAGATGGGTGCTTCTTCTGGATCTATGAGGATGGGATCACTGGTTACATCAGTAGGGATTGGCGCTTCCTCTGGATCTAGTGGAGTGGATTGCGATTGGGCTTCGTATTGGGCTAAGGTTTTTTTTAATCGCTTAACCTCTTTTCGTAGCTCATAAATACTCTTGTGAACTTCATCGATTTCGCTGCGTAGGGGCATATTCATCGTTTTCATCCACAACTCCATTAGCTCTTGCTGGCAGAGCTTGTAGTGATTGAGGGCATTCAAAAATCTGCCTCGAACCTTCAGGTTGTCTTCTGCGCAAAATGCCTTTTCAAAGACGTTATCGGCAGAGAGACTCCACAATTGCTGAAGTTGCTGCCAGTCTTTGACTGTTTCGCCCGTCTCTGCCCGCGAGATTAAGGTTTGCCTGAGTTCTTCTAACGATTGCTGTTGGATTTCAGCTAAAACCAACTGATAATCAATACTGGTGGGATAGAGTTTTTCCCAAGCATCAAGAGCTTGCATCAATTTGTGGTTAAAGCCACGGCTAGGTCCCACTCCAGGAAAATGGGTTAAATCGCCTAGGGTTTTCTCGTACATTACCTCCCAATAGCGGTTATTTAGCTCAATCCAGGGCTGGCTCCTGTTCATTCCGGCTGGCTTATTGCGCAACTCTGTAACGGATGCTGCCAATGTATTAACCCACAGTTGGTTTAACTTTTGCATCTCATTGAGGCAATTCTGCCATAATTTCGTTGTATTTGGACTTTTTGAGGGAGATCCTAAAAAGAACGCTTCAAACTGATTGCTTAGCTCTTGCGTGGAGTCAATCTGATTGATTAGCATCTGCTGGTAGCTATCTAAAAATTTGTGCCAGTCCTCTCCAGATTCAAATTTCGGAAAGAGATCCTGCCAGATATTCTCCATTTTTTGTTCCTTTTGCGAGAAATTTAGGGGGTTGCCCTTATCAAGAAAGGGATAGGGAGGGAGGGAAGTTACTTATCAACAATACAATAACTTAATCCGTAGCCCAAATATTTCCTTAGCTTCTTGTCTTTTCTCCATTTAAGTTATCTTCACGACTTTTCGTGGGTTGGATTTTGGATCAGCGCAATAAGGAGGTATGTAATCCTTACTGGGATCTTAATGTAATCTTATACTCAATATGTTTTGGTTTTAACCTGGGAACTAAACCGAATCATAGACCCAATACATTCTATTCATAGGCTCAGAACAATGTATTCTGAGTTACTGCGGTTACTATGTATATGAGTTATAACTAAGGACATTGGTTCATTAACGATTTTTTATGACAACTAAAAAAATCAAGCTTGGGATCGCTTGTCAGGGTGGTGGTAGTCACGCCGCTTTCACCGCAGGGGTATTTCAAACCCTTTTTGAGAGCAACTTTCAAGACAAATACGAAATCGTTAGTTTAAGCGGAACGTCAGGTGGAGCCATCTGTGCCGCTTTGATCTGGTATTCACTGAGAAAAGGCGAGAATCCGGGGGAGCGACTCAATGATTTCTGGAAAGATAATTCCGCTCAAACTCTTCAAGAGCGTCTGTTTAACGATACTGCAACGGCATTCACAGAATACGCTAGTCAGGGACTCATTCCACAGTTCAATGTAAGCCCTGCATCCCAAGGTCTCAAGAACTGGTTGTCTTTCACGACTAAAGCTCTGGGTTTGCGGAGTCGATTTACCGATTTTCAGGAATTGCTAAAAGCCCACATCGATTTTCAGGAATTGGCTGATTGGGGTCCGCAACCAGAGCCGCCTATTCTTCTCTTGGGAGCCAGCAATATTCTTACTGGAAAATTGTGGATGTTTAATTCATCTCGTGAAGCCATTATCATTGAACATATCCTAGCTTCTTGTGCTATTCCTAATATTTTCCCAGCCGTTGAAATTGGCAATGATGCTTACTGGGATGGATTATTTTCAGATAATCCCCCGATCACTGAATTGATTGAACCCGAATATGTTGGTTTGGTCAATATCCCTGAAGAAATCTGGGTCATCAAGCTCAATCCAACCCGAAGAGATACGATTCCTGTTAAACCCGATGATATCTTAGATCGCCGCAATGAATTAGAAGGAAATGTTTCTTTATTCCAGAGCTTACAAAGTATAGAAAGATTGAATGATCTTATTTTAGCAGGAGCCTTCAAAGAGGAGTTTCTTCAGCGTATAGGCGTTCAAGAGCCGATCAGGATTCCTCGCTCTTTTATAGAAAAAGGAGACAAACCTTACTATATTCCTTTTATCGAAATGTCTAGTGAGTTACAAAAAAGTCTTAACTATGAAAGCAAACTAGATCGCAACCCTTCTAACCTTAATCCACTGATAGAAGATGGCAAGCAGCAAGCGAAAAAGTTTTTGGAGGGGAGATTGGGGTAAAACCTGGCAATATCGTATCTCGAAACACCAATGGATTAAAAAGAATTAAGTACGATAACGGCAACTCGTTACATTTTTCAACCTTTTGGAAGATATCGTTCTTTTAAAGTTTGTTAAATATAGACCACTACAATTCATGATCTGTTTCACAAGGTTTATTGACCCGAAGATAAATTAGCCGGGTTCAATTTTTTGAAACAGATCTGGGTTTTGGGATTGAGTTTTGTACAATTGGCAAATGATTTCATCTCTAAGGGGTGAATTCCCTCCTGCTGACAGCGATGTTTGGGGGTTTGCCCTTACAGTCCAAGGTTTACCCATAAAATCTTGTGTATTTCTTAGTCGCTTGCGGTGAAATCGTTGATTACCTTCCGGATCAATATAATTTTGGGTCTGTTCCATCTACTACAAGGAAAGTAATCTCATGCAACCTGTCTACATAGTCTCATCTGTACGTACGCCTTTGGGTAGATTTGGAGGAGCGCTTGCCGATTTCTCTCCCGTGGATTTAGGTGCAATATCGATGCGTGCCGCCCTCGAACGCGCCGGAATATCTGGGGATTTGATCGATTTGTACATCTTTGGCAACGTCCTCCGTTCGGGGCATGGGCAGTTACTCCCTCGTCAAGCTGCCTTCAAGGCTGGGATTCCCGATACCGCTAACGGCTATGCGGTGGATATGGTCTGTTCCTCTGGCATGATGAGTGTAATGAATGCGGCAACTGCGATCGCAGCAGGGGAAGCTGACATTGTCTTGGCGGGTGGCATGGAATCCATGTCCCAGAGTGGATTATTGCTATCCCATCGCGTTCGCTGGGGAACAAAATTACTGCTCAATTCCTCGGAACAAATCATTGATCTCTTGGTTTCTGACGGTCTGACCGATCCCACAACTAATGAAAAGATGGGAGACCAAGCTGAGCGACTGGCTGAAACCTATGGCGTTACCCGCAGCGAGCTAGACGAAACCGCGCTGTATTCTCAGGAACGAGCAGCAAGGGCTACCCAGCAAGGCTTGTTTCATAAGGAGATTGTCCCCATTGAGATCAATGGCAAGAAAGGGGTGCAACTCATAGAAAAAGATGAAGGTATCCGTTTTGATACCACGATTGAGAAGCTAGCCCAACTCAAACCCGCTTTCAAAGCAGATGGCATATTTACCGCAGGTAATTGTAGCCAGATCTCCGATGGCGCCGCCGCTCTGGTTTTAGCCAGCGCCAAGGCGGTAGAAGCACAAGGGCTGAAGCCGATCGCGCGTATTTTGAAAGGAACCTGGGCGGGCGGGGAAACTTGGCGGTTCCCAGAAGTTCCCATCTTTGCCGTCAAAAAGCTGTTGGACAAGCTAAACCTGCAACCCAGCGATTTTGACCTCTTTGAGAACAATGAAGCGTTCGCCCTCAGTAATATTTTGTTTAACCGATTTTTAGGGATTCCCTACGACAAACTGAATGTCCACGGAGGCGCGATCGCTTTGGGGCATCCCATCGGTGCTTCTGGCGCAAGGATTTTGGTCACTCTAATCCATGCTTTGCAAGAAAAAGATGGGCATCTCGGTTTGGCCTCCGTTTGTCATGGTACAGGGGGCGGAACTGCGATCGCGATCGAGCGACTCAAGTAAAGGATCAAACTAAAAAGATCAAACCAAAAATTGAGTTGGGTAATCTACAACAGATGTATTAAGTCTATGAGCCATTTAGGATTAGAAAACAAAGTCGTTTTCGTAACGGGCGGCAATCGTGGGATTGGAGCCGCTATTGTGAGTCTACTCACAGAATTAGGCGCTAAAGTTGCTTATACCTACCGCAGCGATCGCAATCTTCACAGTAATGCCCTAGCAATTCCAGCCGATGTGACCGATCTGATCGCGATCTCAGAAGCCATAGAAACCGTAGAACAAAAACTAGGGCCAATTTACGGCGTTGTCGCTAATGCGGGGATTACTCGGGATAACTTTTTCCCTAAACTAACCCTAGAGGACTGGGATGCAGTAATAGATACGAACTTAAAGGGAATATTCAACACGCTACACCCGGTGATTCCCAAGCTCTATGCGCGAAAAGCGGGTTCGGTTGTCTGTATCAGTTCGATTTCGGGAGAGCGAGGCAACATTGGTCAGACAAACTACGCCGCCGCTAAGGCGGGGGTCATCGGTCTGACCAAATCCTTAGCCCTAGAGGGTGCGCGCTACGGTGTACGAGTCAATGGGGTCGCCCCGGGCTTCATCGAAACTGAGATGACGGGGGGAATCCCCGATAAAGTCAAGGAAAAGATCATCGCCGAGATTCCGTTTCGTCGTTTCGGTAAGCCAGAAGAAGTCGCTTGGGCCGTTGCCTTTTTGCTATCTCCTGTCGCCAGTAGTTTCGTTACGGGGACTATACTGCAAGTTAACGGAGGCCATAACACCTAAGATAGCGAGATCACTTATCGGCAGCAGAACCATAAATCTTTGGGTCAGCATAATAAGTGGGAGCAAAGATACGTTACTCTACGCGATTTGATACCAAGTAAGTCGATTCAAGCACTCTAACGAAATTTGCGATCGCACTAAGATAAATGATAATTACGTTTGACTCTAAGTTGCGGCACTGATTCAGCCTGATTAGAGCCAGAAGTACGACTGAGTAAGAATTTGAGGACTAGGTTAATCAATTTGGTCTTGCAAAATGACAATTCTAGGGTGGCAAATGAATCGCTTTCTATATAAAGTATCCTATCTGGCACTGGTTCAGCCCATAGACTAGACTGAACCAGTGCCGAAAACCCGCAACCAGAAGTATATTTACTTGTTGTCAAGATCCAGCATTAAATGAAGGTGATTCAACGCTATGGCAAATGATAAACTACAACCTCTGTTAACCAGGGTAGGCATATGGACTTTTGGTGGACTGCTCGGAGGTTTGATCGGCTCTCTGGTCGCGGTACTGTTGACCGAGGCGATCAAGCAAACCCTCGCTATTGCCTCTGCACAGGGCGCCATCTGGCTACTGCTGCTACCACTGGTCGGCATTACGTTAGCGGTGCTAGTCCTATTTGGACTGGGTAAGGGCCAATCAGTGCAGACCTTAGCTCCCCGCGAGGCTACTTCCTCTAGCCGCTGGGGTTCTCTAATGTCCTGGTACTCCTTCCCCCATGACATTGCTCGCGCTGATCTTACCGGTGATGTGGTAAACGCATCCGGAGCAGAGGAGCGATTCCCTTGGAATCTGACGCCCTTGCGTGCCTTTGCCATCCTATCCACTGTTGGGCTGGGTGCGCCCATGGGAACAGAATCGCCCGCGGCTCATATTGGCGTTGCGACGGGAACCTGGTTGGGTAGCACAAATCCAGCGCTGCGCCAACTGGTGCGACCTCTGGCAATCGGTGGTGGTGCGGCGAGTGTGTCTGCCTTGATGGGAATCCCCCTGGTGGGCAGCTTCTTCATGTTTGAGTTGAGTCAGCGACGCCAGGTTCCGCCCACCCCGGAGCGAGTGGCGGCGATGTTGGCAGGGGGACTGGTTGGATGGGGAATCAACGTTGCCTTTAAGCTCCAACTGATCCGGCTGGTCGTGCCGAAGGTTCCCCCGGCTGACCTCTGGTATACGGTTGGTGCCACTTTGTTTATCGGAGTGATCGCGGGCACGATTACATCGCTTACAGGTGAGGCTATCTACTGGGCTCGAGGTTTGCGGAACAGACCAGCCATTCGTCTCCTGATCGGTGGCCTGGCGATGCTATTCCTGGCGATTGTGATAGGACAGGTTGCGACTCCAGCAGCGGCATTTGGGCCAGGGGGAGCCGCTATCGTCTGGGCCGAAAACATTGAAACAACTCCCTACCACCTGTTGGCGGTAGCCCTGCTCCGGGCTGCCTCAACCATCGCTGCCGTTTTAGCCGGAGGCTGTGGTGGCGTGTTTGTCCCTTTTCTGGCGATCGGTGACCTGAGTGGCCGGGTGTTCGCAACGACCTTTGGGATTCCGGGGGATCTGGCGGGAGCAGCGGGGGCAGCAGCCGCTATTGCTGGCGGCTATCGGCTACCGCTGACCGCCGTGGCGATGGTACTGGGGGTAGGTGGCCCAGAAGCGGCCCAGATAACCTGCCTTGCCACAGTGGTCATCGCCGCCCTTTCTGGATTGGTGGCCGCAAGGGCAGCCAATAAACTCTCCAGTTCCCTACGCGCAATGATCCGCTAGAAGCCTTCGTCAGGGAACTAATATCATGTCGGGTTAAATAACCGTGATATCCAGAGGGCACAAGGCTTGCGAACCTACAATCTTTATTATAGGCATTCAACCCGACATGATATTAGGCTTTTGGGATTGTTGTCTGACGCACAGTACACATCATAATGTTAGGACTTACGCAAGAGCCATAGGGATAGAAGGATGCTTGAGTTGGGATTTTAAATAATCAGACAAAAGTCCAAATTTAAGTTGGTAGATAGTGT
>QBMK01000029.1 GCA_003249035.1 Pseudanabaena sp. | reverse complement strand
TTTTGATACGAAGGCGCTCTAGCTTAACAAAAGCAACAAAGCAAGCAAAGATGTGATTTTTCTGAGTATGAGCAATCCCAGTGGGAGACTTAGCAAGAGCGAGATTAGATTTCAAAGACTTGTGAAATTCTTCAACTTTCCATCGTTTTTGATAGATTGTGTTGATGTCAGTTGCGGTTAAGTTGAGATTACTGCAAGCTAAATACAAAATTCCTGTGGATTGATTTTTGTTTCTAAAAACTTGCTTGGTGATCGAGACAGGAAAATCCAGTCCCTTTAAAAACACCTTGCAACAGGAATCTGGGTTTAACTCAATTGACTCAAGATTAACGAAATGTCCCTGACATTTATCGTCTGGAGATAATGCAACCAAACGATTGCCTTTAAGAGCAATGATGAAGTCTTTTTTGACTCGTAGCTTAATGTATTGCATATTTTCTTTGCTGCTGAACCAACTATCTGCCAATACATAACTAAACTTTAGTCGATTCTGACAGCAGACATGGAGCATGTTTCGCATCATCTCATTTTTGCTTTCCTCAGATACGAATTTTGTTTTACCTGTTTTTGTGTCGGTTACCTCTTGTAGTTTTTGGACAATTTCAAAGGCGACAGGTAAGCTGATGGCTTCGTTATGATAAATGCAGTTGAGGATATTTATACCTTTGACACTACGGTTACTACTATGGTCAAAGTACCACCCTACTATCGTATTTTCATCACTATAAGGTTTATGCTCTAGGGTGTCATCAAATATCAGTACTCCCTCTTCGCTTTCATGCTTGCGGATTGTCGGTTTGACCAGATACCATAACTCTGGTGAACCTCCTGTGATTTTCCTCAACCGACTTGTAATTTGGTCATGGCTTAGCTCTCCGTCTAGTAATTCTGATAGTCCTGTTGCGGTCACCTTTCCGAAACTACTGATTAGGTAATCTGAGTATAGGTCTAAGAACTTTCTGTCCATACCTTTCAACCTCTTTCTGAGCCTATCTTTACTCTACTCCTTTTTTCTTCTACGTAACATCAGTTATTAATTGTGCAAGACGAGTTAATTCTTCCGATGGGACAGAAGCATAAATTGGTAAGTAGAGTACCCTTTTCATTAACTTGGTTGCAAATGCTGACTCTTTTGCCAGTGACTTCAAACTAGTTGTTCCTGTGGTCGAGTCAAATCCTGCTTTCCTTAATTTCTGCATTAGCGTCTCTGAATTCTCTATCATCAAAGGAACTACCCAGTAAGAATGCCTCATTACATCTGTCCCAGGACTAGCAACAAAATTCTTCAATAAGTTTAGAAAGTCACTAGCAATCTGCGATCGCCTATCATAATAGGAAGAATCAAGATGTCCTAGGCGATGTTGTAAAAGTCTGAGCATTCCATTAGGAGGGCGATATCGAAGCTGAGCTTGAATATCTCCTTTCTGAAAACCACGAGTTAGCATACTGATAAAATTATTGGTATCAATTTTCAGAAAATCTAAACAATCGACAAGAATCCCAAAGATTACAGGATTAGAAAGAGATTTGAGGCACAGATATTTGAGTAATCTTTTAAAGAACCAAAAATCTGTCTTGATTGGATATATCTGCTCGATATCAAGCATTCTCTGTGCCAAATGTCGATCTTGAACTATTGTGATAGAACCACCTAAAGCTGAGCAGGATTTGATTGGACCAAAACTAAAAAGACTGATGTCAGCATCAGGATGTCCAATGTAACGCAGCCCATCGAAAGCTTGAGCACAATCTTCTACAAGCAAGATATTATGGCTCTTGCATATCTCTACATAATCATTAAGTGATGAAATCGCACCAAACAGATGCGCTACAACAAATAACCGACTGCTACTAGAAATGGATGCTTTGAACATTTCTAAGGATGGCGCAAGTGTCTCTAAGTCAATATCTATGGGAACAGGAATCAAATTATGCTTTTTGACAATCTCTTCCATATGACCTATGTTCACGGCGCTCATCATTATTTCTGAGCCGGAGGGTAAGCTTAATGCTTGTAGTAGTAGGTCGAAAGAAGTTCTGACACAAAGCGTGATCAAAACTTCTTTCGATGTATGCCAATAGGATTGAATCTGAGCAATTATTTTTGATCTATCAGACCATGCAAAGGAAGAAATTAGGCTTAAGCTTAAATCCTTAACACTAATATCTAATTCAATTCGTGGATATACTTTCATGGCGATCGCTCTCAAAGTAGCTGATTTTTGCTCTTGATAATGCCATAAGCGATCAAGGTTACTTCGATGACAACATTGGTCATTTAATGTGGAATCCTTGCTGAAATAGCCATCTCGTGCCGACGAAAAAGTCTCAAATATAATGATAATTTAATAAACAATAAAAATGGTTCGGCAGAATTCGTCCGCCGAACCATTTTTTGTTGTTTATAGGCACATGTTACTTAATTTTCATTCCTAACAACAATCTTGTTTCTGGAATCAGCACTTTGCTCTGTAATTTATTCCCATTCAATTGTGCCAGGTGGTTTAGATGTAATATCTAACACTATGCGATTGACACCTTCCACTTCATTGACAATCCGATTGGAAATAGTTTCCAATAGATCATACGGAACTCGTGCCCAATCTGCAGTCATGCCATCCTCACTGGTGACGAGGCGCAAAACTATAGGATGAGAATATGTTCGCTTATCACCCATCACACCGACGCTGCGAACGGTTGGTAATAGAACGGCAAAAGCTTGCCAGAGATTATTGTATTGACCCGCGCGATTGATTTCTTGGCGAACGATTAAGTCAGCATCGCGCAAAGTATTCAGGCGATCGCTAGTAATATCTCCAATAATTCTGATTGCTAAACCAGGACCTGGGAATGGCTGACGTTTGACAATCTCCTCTGGGAGTCCAAGAGCCGTACCAACCTTCCGCACTTCATCTTTAAAGAGTTTGCGAAGTGGTTCTACTAAAGTGAACCGTAGATTATCAGGCAATCCGCCCACATTATGATGGCTCTTGATTTTGACAGCAACACGCTTGCCAGTGACTGGATCAGCGTTAGTGTCAGCAGATTCAATCACGTCTGGATACAAAGTGCCTTGAGCGAGGAAATCAAAAGGTCCTAATCGCTGTGATTCTTCTTCAAAGACATTGATAAATTCACCACCGATTAACTTCCGTTTCTGCTCAGGCTCAGTAACACCCTTAACTTTCTCAAGAAATCTTTCCCGAGCATTGACATACACCACATTAATGTGGAATTGCTCTTCAAAAAGTTTGACTAAACGTTCAGGCTCTAGCTTACGCATGAAGCCTTGATCGATAAACATGCAGGTAAGCTGATCGCCGATCGCCTTATGCAATAAAAAGGCAAGAGTTGAAGAATCCACACCACCTGACAGGGCAAGCAGTACGCGCTTATCACCAACTTGATCGCGAATTTCTCGGATCGAATTTTCGATAAATGCATCGGTCGTCCAGTTTGGCTCACACTTGCAAATATGATAAACAAAATTGCGGATCATCGCCATGCCACCAGCGGAATGTACGACTTCAGGGTGAAACTGGACTCCGTAAAGACTTTTTTTGTGATCGGCGATTGCTGCACAGGGAGTATTAGCCGTATGCGCTAAAATCTCAAATCCTTTTGGCAAATCAATTACCGAATCTCCATGACTCATCCACATGGTGATCCCAGTATCGACATTGGTAAGCAAATCGGTGGGATCGTCAATTTGCAATTCGGCTTTACCATATTCCCCACGATCAGCACGCTCGACAGCGCCGCCGAGTTGCTTTGCCATGAGTTGCATTCCATAACAAACACCTAAAATAGGTATGCCTAAATTAAAAATTTCAGGATCGCATTTAGGCGCACCTTCGTCATAAACAGAGTTGGGACCACCTGATAAGATGATCCCTTTAGGATTGAGCTTCAGCAGATCTTCAGCTGAGATATGATAAGTTAGAACTTCAGAATAAACCTGTGTCTCACGGATACGTCGAGCTATTAGCTCTGAGTACTGAGAACCAAAATCAAGAATTGCGATCATTGAACGGCTAGTTATTTTGTCTGTGGTACTGTCAGGATCTGTGCTGGCTGAATTTACACTAGATGAAAGCGCACCTTCAAGATTAAGTACGACATTCGACGATGTTGGAGGGGAAGAAACCACAGTAGATACCTCTATCTTAATGAGATAGCATTTAATGAGATCGTAAGGCTTTCGGTAAGCCTATCGCTGCGAAAAAAGTAGCTATTCGTACAATGCTAGCAAAACAGAACGTCTTTAGGAAAAAAGATGAACAAAAAAGTTATGACAGCGATCGCATTACTACCTGCTTTCGCTTTATTACCCGTCTTTTTGGGGAGCCACCAAAATCCTAATTTCAGTAATCTTGCAACCCTCTCTGCTGAAGCAGTAGTTTTACGTGATGGCAAAACTTATTTTGTCAATTTACCCTTACTTATTGGGGCGGAGACGACCATAAATGTAGTTTATGTTCGCGGCGCCATCTATTACTTTGCGATCGCCTTACCACAAGATATGGGAGAGCCTTTACAAAAACTAGAGATTTATCAGACAGCAGGTTTTGATTCAGTTAATTTTTATAGCAATGCAACAATTGCTTATTTGCAATCGCCATCAGGCGATCGGGTTCCTATTTCCAGTCAGACTGAGATTTTACTGAGTCAAGATAGCGATCGCCAAAAAGTTACAGTTACTTTTGATCCCCAAATTCCTGCTACTAATCAGCTTAGCAGCACGCTAATAGTCGGACTTATTCCTGTTCAAAATCCTCGCTATTCTGATACTTATATGTTTGGTGTAACCGCATTTCCCCAAGGAGATCGTCCAAATCCACAATTTCTCGGTTACGGCAGGCTAAGTTTTTACGAATCTCGTTACTAAGATTAAGGATTTGTCGAGATAAGCTCGCCCATCTTTATAAGTATCTGTGCAGAATAAATTACCCAAACCCGTAAGGTTTCGCCCCTGCGGGGCGAAACCTTACGGGTTTGGAGGCGTAATTAATTAAGCGCATCTACTTACATGTCATTGAGCACTCAAAATGGTGTTTTAGGAAAAACATTGACGTTTGCTATACACTATTGGCAGATAGTAACTAGATATTTAACTATGACCTTCACAACAGAATCGCCAACAACTACTGTAGAAGCAGAATCTAGTTTTGCACCACCGACTGATCTCATTGTGCAAACAATCCAAACTGTCATTGCCAGTATGGATGCTGAAAATTCGGCTCTTGAAAATCAGACCGAAGATACGTGGAAATTTCAATATGGCACTGTAGAAGTAGTTGTCAACATTACTGGGACCGAGCCTAATGATACATTTACGGTTTTTTCGATAGTACTAACTGCACCATTTAAAGATGAAGCGAAAATGACTCGCTGGCTATTAGAAAAGAATGCTGCCGACACCTTCGAGGCTCGATATGCAATTCAAAACGATCAGGTGCTAGTGTTATGTTCGCGCTCTGTCGAAGACCTTTCGGCTGCAGAAATCTCACGAATCATCACGATTGTGGCAGCGATCGCCGATGAAAATGACGAAGTGTTAAAAGAAAACTTTGGCGCTTAAACCTCTGGTTACCAAGAAAGCAACCATAAGCTGCTTTCTTGGGGGCGCTTAAAAATATGAATAAATTATGGCAGCTTATTCCTTGTTCTGAGATATCAGGCAAGCTGAATATGGATCTTGATAATTCTCTGCTTGATCGCCATAGTCAAGATTCACAATCTCCATCGATTTTAAGATTTTATCGCTGGACTCCACCTGCGATATCTTTAGGATTTCATCAAAAACAATATCCCGATCGCTGGAATGCGATCGCCAAAAGCCATAATCTCGACATCGTGCGTCGTCCCAGTGGGGGGAGGGCAGTACTGCACAAAGGTGATCTCACCTATGCGGTGATTACTAGCAATAATGTAGATGGCAAAAAGGGATCACATCGTGACATATATGAATATATATGTGAATTTCTAATTCAAGGTTTTAGAGAATTGGGGATATCGCTAAATTATGGACAATCGGGGCGTGGCTATATTCACAATCCCAGTTGTTTCTCGACAGCTACAAATGCCGATCTAGTAACTTCTGATGGTCGCAAACTGATTGGCAGCGCTCAAGTCTATCGGCGCGATTCAGTTTTGCAACACGGCTCGATTGCGATCGCTCCCGATCATGGACTATTAACCGAGCTATTTCAGTCAACCGTTCCAATTGTGGGCTATCAAGAACTAATGCAGAATTATCATTGCAGTCATCAAGATTTGATTGCAAAATTAGTAGAAGTTCTATCTCAGGCGGCGAGGCATCACTTTCAGACGCAGCTCTTGTAATTCACGATCAGTTAATATTCGCCATTGTCCGACATGAAGATCTGTAAGACTCAAATGCGCGATCGCCACGCGCACTAAGCGCAAAGTTGGAAATCCCACTGCGGCTGTCATTTTCCTAACTTGACGATTTTTTCCTTCAGTTAGTGTTAGTTCCACCCAAGCAGTAGGAATATTGGCTCTAAAACGAATGGGCGGCTCACGTACTGGTATATTTGGCTCATTATCTAGCAACTTAGCGATCGCCGGTTTAGTCCGATATCCTTGGATCGTAACTCCATTTCGTAATTGCTGCAAAGCTTCTTTTGTGGGAATTTTTTCTACTTGTGCCCAATAAGTTCGTGAATGTTCAAACTGGGGATCGATTAGTCGATGTTTTAACTGTCCATCATTAGTCAGTAGTAACAATCCTTCGCTATCAAAATCCAATCTTCCTACGGAATAAATCTCAGGAATATCAATATATTCTTTTAAAGTAGGACGCGGTGATGGTCTGTCATCAGTAAACTGACATAGAACACCATAGGGTTTATTGAAAAGAATATATTTGGGAATATATTGGCGATCAGTCATGAATTTTTTAGAATAAAAAAGCTCGCATCACGAGCTTTTTTATTCTATAGCAATGAAATAGATAGCTAGGACAAATCAAAACCCAAATAAATGAAGGCGGCGCTTCGCGCCGCCTTCATTTATTTGGGTTTGTAGTTAAATTATGCACATCTACTTAATCTAGCGTTGAGGGGCACCAAATACTTGCACCCAGTAATATCGATATTGAGAGTTTGGAGCGTACTCATATCCAAACCCAATCTCAGTATATTTTCTATTGAGAATATTAGCGCGATGACCAGGACTATTCATCCACTGTCGAATGGTTCCTTCAGGCGTGGCCTTACCTGCGGCAATATTTTCTCCTAAAGCTGAATACTGATATCCAGTCGACTTAGTTCGATCTACCATACTTGAACCATTCAGTCCTTGATGGCTAAAATAGTTGTTCTTTGCCATATCCACTGCATGGGACTGAGCTGCCCTAGTCAATTGTGAAGATAACTTAAGCGGAGCCAAACCTGCTTTTTGGCGCTCTTGGTTAGTCAACTTTAATAGCTCAGTTTCAAAACTGCCTCGATTTATATTTTGACTGATATTGCCAATAGATCTGACTGGTGAAACTTGTTTTTCTTGATTTGCTAAAGATGTGGCTTCCAAATTAGGAACGATCGCTCCTATTCCCCCAAACAATAAAAGACTACAACAGACTAGAAAAGTTGATTTCATAAGATTTAGTTGCAAAATTTATGAATAAATACATGCGGTTTTTGACTTTGCCCTTCTTTAATGGTTCCCAAATTGCTTGATATAAATTACAGAATGCCAAAAATATTGAATTTTATTTTCGATATATCACTCTATTTATAGATGACGATCCCCTTTCGTCAACCTAGTGTGAAATATCGATAGATTAAAAAATGTAGAATTCAAGTATTAAGCATGATCCATCAACTAGCAGTTCGCTTAGGTGTGTCGTGTGTGCTGCTCGCAACATTGCCTCTCGCGACAGATGAAATAGTTAAGTATGTTCAAGCTCCTCATATATTTTCAGGAATTGGAGCGATCGCCTCATGTATCGGAGCCTGTGTCCCGGTTTTAACCCTATTCCGCAATTCTGATTAAAACCCAATTTAATGAAGAAGCGGCGCTTCGCGCCGCCTCTTCATTAATTATTTAGTAAAGCGTACTTCATACGCTTTTTTGTGATTATGCCCATCGCCCAATCACAATTCTCACAGTCCCGTCTTCTAATACTTCTTGTTGTTCGATCTCAAAGCCCTGTTGCGTGGCACTTTCTAGAACGCTTCTAGCCGCATATTGCTGATTAAGTTCTCCAAGAAACTCTTCGACATTCATTACCATGCCCCACATGTCAGCAATGAGTTCATAGCGATCGCCTACTTTCCGAAAGCCAATGTCATAGGCATTAGGCATGGGGATTACATAATTGGCTGTAGTTGTGTCGCCAAGGTATCCCCGCACTAAAGTGTTTTGCTTGACAGGATAACCTAGCGATTGCAGCGTTTGCTCTAGCAAGTCACCATTTTTGATTTCGATGGCGATCGTGGTGAAGTGAGACATATCTATTCCTCTAAGTTAATTGCAAACTTGCGAAGTTCTTGTAGCAATTGCTCATCGTTAGATGCGGTGCGTGCGCCCGACTCAGCAGCCCATTGTTTGAGAGATTCGATCTGTTGTGATGCGATCGCAGCTAGTGGCACTGTCTCCTCGATCGCACTAATAATATCTTCCGTGGTGAAATCTTCTCGGTTGCCACTGCTACCTCGACCAAAGGCGCGATGGATGCCATCAATGATTACTTGCTCTATTTCCGCACCGCTAAAATTTTTGGTGTGTCTGGCTAATAAGAATAGATCAAATTCACGCAATCGACTGGGGCGCAATTTTTGTAAATGCACCTTAAAAATTTCTTGGCGTTCAGACTCGGTTGGCAAATTCAAAAAGAAAATCTCGTCAAATCGACCTTTTCGTAAAAGTTCGGCTGGCAAAATCCGCACATTATTAGCTGTGGCAACAATAAAAACAGGAGCTGTTTTTTCCTGCATCCATGTGATTAATGTCCCAAATACGCGCCGACTTGCCCCAGAGTCACCATCTACAGAAATATTGGCATTACCAAAAGCTTTATCGATCTCATCGATCCACAATACGCAGGGCGCAGTTGCCTCAGCGAGTTGAATCATCTGCCGCATTCGACTCTCGCTCTCTCCCACAAAACTCCCAAAGAGCCGCCCAATATCGAGACGCAATAAAGGTAAACGCCATTCATTTGCGATCGTCTTAGCTGATAGAGATTTACCAGTGCCTTGAATACCAACTAATAAAACGCCCTTTGGCGTGGGTATTCCGTAGCGCTTTGCCTCCTCCGTAAAAGCATCCCGACGAATCCGCACCCATTGCTTGAGATTGTCTAACCCGCCCACATTTTTCAGCGATTCATTACCCGTGAAAAATTCTAAAATTCCTGTCTGCCTAATTGCTTGCTGCTTTTCAGCTAATACCGCGTCAATATCAGCATCATTTACTTGCTCTTTTTCAGCGATCGCTTTAGCTAACACCCTTTGAATCCTTGTTCGGCTTAGACCCTGGCAAGCCTTGACCAGTTGCTCCCAAGCCAAGTTAGACAAGTTGAGTTTATGGGACGAAATCTTTTGTTTGATTAAATATTCGATTTCTGCGATCGCAGGCAGAGGAAAATTGATCGCTGTAATTTCTTCGGTTAATTCAGGTGGAATCTCTAGTAAATGACTAGTTAGAGCGATCGTCCGGCGATCAAGTTTGAGATCACGGGCAAGATTTTTTAGCTCACGAATAATCGGAATATGGCGATCGTGATGGGGATATTTCAGGATCGGATGCAAATCCCGTAATACATACAAAACGTTATCGCCATCCTTAGTTGCCTTATCCCGTTGAGCTATTCGCGACAAAGCCGCCATCACCGATCCTTTATCCGCGTTATTGTCGCTCCAGCCTCTCGCTATATCCCAAAACAAGATCCTGCGGCTAGGGCTAGATTGTAGAGCTACCTCTGTCAAAACATCTTCAACTGGCTCTTCTTCGGCAGTAACTATATATATAAGCGGATATTTAGCGCGAAGCAATAAATCAAACTGCTCTATTAGAGCTTGATAAACTCTACTTTTGCTTGAAAATAATTGATCTATTGGCAATTGTGGCGACATATTGGCAAGTATAGCAATAAGTAGGGTGGGCACTGCCCACCCTACTACTACCTTTTGGCAATTAAAAATCAAACCCAGTAAGTTCTTTGGATTTTCAAAAATGGCATTGCCATTTTTGAAAATCCAAAGAACTAAACTGTGGCGAGGGCTGGCTCTTCGAGGTTGGCTAGCCTTTCAGTGAGCAACTCCTCTAAGGTGACGAGTGCTTTGGAGAAGCCTTTGATACCTTCGTCAAGTTTCTCGGAAGCCATGCGATCGCTTGCGTGCATTGCATCAAAAGCAGCCTTATCCATCGGAATCTGAGCTATATCTGACTGAGATGCGATCGCGGGATCAAGTTTGCGTACTAGTTCGCCTTGAGTATGATGCAGCTCATCCAGCAAAGCAGGGGAAATGGTCAACAAATCACAGCCGGCAAGTTCGACGATCTCGCCCATATTGCGAAAACTCGCGCCCATAATTTCAGTTTTATGCCCAAACTTTTTATAGTAGTTATAAATTTTTGCAACTGATAATACACCTGGATCTTCGGCGGCTGGATAACTATCACGACCTGTATCTTTTTTGTACCAATCGAGAATCCGTCCGACAAAGGGCGAAATTAATTTAACCCCTGCTTCGGCACAGGCGATCGCTTGATGTAAACCAAATAACAATGTCAAATTGCAATGAATCCCTTCTTTCTCAAGTGATTCCGCCGCTTTGATCCCCTCCCATGTAGACGCGATCTTGATCAAAATGCGATCGCGAGAAATGCCATGGGCTTCATATTGCGAAATCAAATAATGCGCTTTTTCTAGAGTTGCGACCGTGTCATAGGACAACCTTGCATCCACTTCAGTCGAAACTCGCCCTGGAATAGTTTGTAAAATCCTCATGCCAAATGCGATCGCTAAGCGATCGAAAGCTAGAGAAACCACTTGAGAAGGCTTGGCATCCTTGCCAAGTTCAGCTCTTGCTTCGAGGAGGGTCTCATCGACAATTTCCTGATACTGAGGCATTTGAGCAGCAGCCGTAATCAAAGATGGGTTTGTGGTTGCATCTTGAGGCTTCACCATCTCAATTGCATGGATATCACCTGTATCAGCAACCACAACTGTCATTTCACGCAACTGATCGAGAAAACTTTTAGGCAAATCACTAGGCATAACATCCTCCATAGCACCAGCTATTACTGGCTACCTTTTCACGCCTATCTTAGCCTCAACAATTTTGCGAAATAGACAAGCTTTATAGTTATTACAAGATTTCATGGGGCGATGAGCTTTTAAATATTCAATTTGCATGACAAATAAAGTTTTGTTAAGAAAAGTGTAGAACTCATTAGGATGATTGATCCTGACTGTTTGCCTAAATTTATTGCAGAGTCATGGATTGCGCTAATTTGTGACATTCTAAACAATTGTTACAAAGACTTAAGGACGACACAAACCTAAATCTATAATTACAACATCGTGGCTCAGCTTCTCTTGTTAAAGCAGTCCTTATCTCATTCATAGATTCCGCACTATGAGAGAACTAGCCTAATCGTTTAATCTACTTTGTCTTAACAGTCTGAGAGAGGAAAATTTACATGACAATGACTCCTCAAAAGCCAGACACAGAGGTAAGAGTTGTGGTTGATCGTGACGTAGTACCTACTTCTTTCGAGAAGTGGGGACAACCTGGTCACTTTGATCGCACCCTTAAGAAGGGACCAAAAACCACCACATGGATTTGGGATCTTCATGCCAATGTGCATGACTTTGACAGTTTCACAACCGAAGAAGATACTGCTCGTAAGATCTTCTCTGCTCACTTTGGGCACCTAGGTATTATCTTTATCTGGCTCAGTGGTATGTATTACCACGGAGCAAAATTCTCTAACTACACTGGTTGGCTTGCCGATCCAGTCAACATCAAGCCCAGCGCCCAAGTGGTCTGGAATGTTGTCGGTCAAGACATCTTGAACGGCGATGTTGGCGGCGGTTTCCAAGGTATTCAAATCACTTCTGGTTTGTTCCACCTTTGGAGAGCATCTGGTATCACCACTGAGTATCAACTCCTCTGCACCGCAATTGGCGGTTTGGTGATGGCAGGTTTGATGTTCTTCGCTGGTTGGTTTCACTACCACAAGGCTGCTCCTAAACTCGAATGGTTTAAGAACGCTGAATCGATGTTGAACCACCACTTGGCTGGTTTGCTCGGTTTGGGTTCACTCTCTTGGGCTGGACATCAGATCCATGTATCGATTCCTATCAACTACTACCTTGATAAGGGCGTACCTGCGGATCAAATTCCTCTACCTCATGAGTTTATTTTCCATCCCGAACTGATGGCAAAAATCTTCCCTAGCTTCGCTCAGGGTTTAACACCTTTCTTCACTTTGAACTGGGGTGCTTATTCAGATTTCTTGACCTTCAAAGGCGGATTGAATCCTCAAACTGGATCTCTTTGGTTAACTGACCAAGCTCACCATCACCTTGCGATCGCAACACTTTTCATCATTGCTGGACATATGTACCGCACCAACTTTGGTATCGGTCACAGCATGAAGCAAATTCTTGAAGCTCACAAGGGACCTCTAACTGGTGAAGGTCACAAGGGTCTGTATGAAATTTTGACATCTTCTTGGCACGCTCAGCTAGCCGTTAATCTAGCTTTGTTGGGTTCATTAAGCATCATCGTCGCTCAGCATATGTACGCGATGCCTGCTTATCCTTACATTGCTACTAGCTACGCTACTCAAATTTCGCTATTTACACATCACATGTGGATCGGCGGCTTCTGTATCTGTGGTGCTGCTGCTCACGCTGGCATTTTCATGGTTCGTGACTACGATCCTGCTAAGAATGTAAACAACTTGCTCGATCGCATGTTGCGTCAGCGTGATGCCCTAATTTCTCACCTTAACTGGGTATGTATCTTCCTTGGCTTCCACAGCTTTGGTCTATACATTCACAACGACACAATGAGTGCATTAGGTCGTCCTCAAGATATGTTCTCTGACACCGCAATTCAGTTGAAGCCTGTATTTGCTAACTGGATTCAAGGGATCCATACTGCTGCTGCTGGTTCAACTGCTCCTTACGCAACTTCTGGCGTTAGCCCCATCTTCGGCGGTGACACTCTGGTTGTCGGCGGCAAGGTTGCAATGGCGCACATGACTCTTGGTACGGCTGACTTCTTGGTTCATCATATCCATGCGTTTACCATTCACGTTACCGTCCTTATCTTGCTGAAAGGCGTGCTTTATGCCCGCAGTTCTCGCTTGGTTCCAGACAAAGCTGAACTTGGTTTCCGCTTCCCTTGCGATGGTCCTGGTCGTGGTGGCACATGTCAAGTTTCGGCATGGGATCACGTATTCTTGGGTCTTTTCTGGATGTACAACTGTATCTCCGTTGTGATCTTCCACTTCTCTTGGAAAATGTCGTCTGATATTTTCGGTACCGTTGACGCAAGCGGCACTATTACCAATATGGCTGGTGGCAACTTTGCACAAAGTGCATTGACCATCAATGGTTGGTTGCGTGACTTCTTGTGGGCACAAGCTTCCAACGTTATTCAATCCTACGGTTCGGCTTTGTCGGCTTATGGTTTGATCTTCTTGGGTGCTCACTTCATCTGGGCTTTCAGCCTTATGTTCCTGTTCAGTGGTCGTGGTTACTGGCAAGAACTCATTGAGTCAATCGTTTGGGCACATAACAAGCTCAACGTTGCTCCAGCTATCTCTCCTCGCGCTTTGAGCATCACTCAAGGTCGTGCTGTAGGTCTAGCTCACTACCTATTAGGTGGAATTGCCACAACTTGGGCATTCTTCCTAGCCCGTTACGGTGCACTTGGCTAATATTAACGGAGAAATTGAAGTAATTATGGCAACGAAATTTCCTAAGTTTAGCCAGGCTCTCGCACAGGATCCAACAACCCGTCGGATCTGGTATGCGATCGCCACAGCGAACGATTTTGAAAGTCACGATGGTGTTACTGAAGAAAGTCTTTACCAAAAGATTTTTGCTTCACACTTCGGGCATTTGGCAATCATCTTCCTGTGGACATCTGGCAACCTGTTTCACGTAGCGTGGCAGGGTAACTTCGAGCAATGGATTAAAAATCCTCTCACCACACGTCCCATCGCCCATGCGATTTGGGATCCTCATTTCGGTAAGGCAGCAGTTGAAGCGTTCACTCAAACTGACGCTGCTGGTCCTGTTAACGTCGCTTATTCTGGTGTTTACCACTGGTGGTACACCATTGGTATGCGTACCAATGCTGAACTGTTTACTGGCGCGATCTGGATGCTAGTATTTGCAGCTATCTTGCTATTTGCAGGTTGGTTACATCTTCAGCCTAGCTTCCGTCCTAGCCTTTCTTGGTTCAAAAATGCTGAGTCTCGCCTAAACCACCACTTGGCTGGGTTGTTCGGAGCTAGCTCTTTAGCTTGGACTGGTCACATGGTTCACGTTGCGATTCCTGAATCTCGCGGTATCCATGTCGGTTGGGACAACTTCTTGAGTGTTCCTCCCCATCCAGCAGGGCTTGCGCCTTTCTTTACTGGTAACTGGGGTGTATATGCTCAGAATCCTGATACTGCAGGTCATGTGTTTGGAACATCTCAAGGCGCTGGTACTGCAATCTTGACCTTCCTTGGTGGTTTCCATCCTCAAACCGAGTCTCTTTGGATGACTGATATCGCGCATCACCACTTGGCGATCGCAGTATTGTTTATCATCGCTGGACACATGTACCGCACCAACTTTGGTATCGGTCATAGCATCAAGGACATCTTGAATGCACATAATCCTCCTAAAGGCACTCCATTTGGCGGCGCGTTAGGTGCTGGACACAAGGGCTTGTATGACACTATCAACAACTCTTTGCACTTCCAACTCGGCTTGGCTCTTGCTTCTTTGGGGGTAGTCACATCGTTGGTTGCTCAGCACATGTACTCGATGCCTTCCTATGCGTTCATCGCTAAGGACTTCACCACTCAAGCTGCTCTATATACTCATCACCAATATATTGCTGGATTCTTGATGGTCGGTGCATTTGCTCACGGTGCGATCTTCTTCGTTCGTGACTACGATCCTGAAGCTAACAAGGACAACGTGCTTGCTCGTATGCTTGAGCATAAAGAAGCAATCATCTCGCACCTTAGCTGGGTATCTCTTTTCTTGGGCTTCCACACCCTCGGCATCTACGTTCATAACGACGTAATGCAAGCGTTTGGTACTCCTGAAAAGCAAATCTTGATCGAGCCTGTATTTGCACAATGGATTCAAGCTGCTCACGGTAAGGCTCTCTACGGGTTTGATGTGCTGCTCTCCAATGCTGGCAGTATTCCTTCTAATGCTGGTGCTGCTTGGTTACCTGGCTGGTTGGCTGGCATTAACGCTGGTGACAACTCCTTGTTCCTGCAAATTGGTCCTGGAGATTTCTTGGTTCACCATGCGATCGCATTAGGTCTACATACAACTACCTTGATCTTGGTTAAGGGTGCGTTGGATGCTCGTGGATCTAAGCTCATGCCAGACAAAAAAGACTTCGGCTATAGCTTCCCTTGCGATGGTCCTGGTCGTGGCGGTACTTGCGATATCTCAGCATGGGATTCCTTCTACCTCGCGATGTTCTGGATGTTGAACACCCTTGGTTGGGTCACCTTCTATTGGCATTGGAAACACCTCGGTTTATGGCAAGGTAACGTTGCTCAGTTCAATGAATCCTCTGTCACCATCATGGGATGGCTCCGTGACTACCTATGGCTCAACTCCGCTCAGTTGATCAATGGCTATAACCCCTATGGCATGAACAATATCTCTGTTTGGGCTTGGATGTTCCTATTCGGACACCTCGTCTGGGCAACTGGATTCATGTTCTTGATCTCATGGCGTGGTTATTGGCAAGAATTGATCGAAACCCTTGTATGGGCGCACCAACGCACACCTCTTGCAAGTTTGGTTCAGTGGAAAGACAAGCCTGTGGCTCTCTCTATCGTTCAAGCTCGTGTGGTTGGCTTGGCTCACTTCACGATTGGATACATACTCACGTATGCCGCCTTCCTGATCGCCTCAACAGCAACGGCTTTCGGCTAATCTAGCTTGCTAGCAAAATAAAAATCCCTCGCGGCAACGTGGGGGATTTTTATTTTGCATATTCATGTTTTATGAGGCTTATGACTTATCAATGCGTCTTTACAGATGTGTTAAACTTCATAGCTAATTTGGATAATTTAATCAACATCAAAGGCAACAGCAATTGAAATTTATGAGAATGCGATCGCAAAATCTTTTATCTTCTTTTGTGAATGTTGCGATCGCGACAAATATTTTTGCATTTATTTCACTAAGTGGGAATTTTCAAAACCATATCTTTGAGGCACATGCTCTAGAAGCAAAAGTAAATTCTGCCAATAAATCAAATCCTAATCGTTTTTTATTCATAGATTTACAAAACCATTGGTCGCGCTTATTTGTAGAAGGTTTATTGTCTCAGCCAGATTTGAAGGCAGCTTTAGTTAACCCTGATGGAAATAGCCAATTTCAGCCCGATCGCCCCATTACCCGCGCTGAACTTGCTAACTTACTGGAGATCGCTTTTGCGAATCGGAATGCACCAAAAATTACCACAAGACTCAATGAGCCTGCCACCAAAGCTGAAGCATTAGTGGCGATCGCAAGTCAACTTAACCTAAATAGCAAAGCCAATAAAACCCCACAGACTTACTTGCTTTCAATGTATCGTGATGCCTTGAAAGTCCCTGACTATGCAATCCCTGCGATCGCGACGATGACTCAACAAAGTTTAGTTACTAACTATCCCGATCCACGTATTCTTGCGCCCACTAATGCAATTACTAAAAGCGAACTTGCAGTACTTCTTTATCAAGCTCTTGCTTACCAAAAGAAATTACCAGCATTGGTATCGCTCTATACGATTAACCCTAATCGACAACTGTGGGATCGGGAACTGATGCAAGTCACTCGTCTCGAAGTTAGCATCAGCAAGCGTCAAGTTACCGCCTTTCATGGTGAAGTACCTTTAAAAACATATCCTGTTGCGGTGGGTAAGGCAGGTTGGAGCACTCCAATTGGTAACCATCGCGTTTTACAAACCATTAAATATCCTGCTTGGCAAAATCCATTTACTGGTGACGTAATCCCTAGCAAAGATCCTGAAAATCCTTTAGGCGATCGTTGGATTGGCTTTTGGACAGATGGGAAAGATTGGTCTGGTTTCCACGGGACTCCTAACCGAGCTTCTGTTGGACAAGCCGCCTCTCATGGCTGCATCCGTATGTATAACGAAGATATTCGCGAGTTATTTAGTCAGGTGACTAAGGAAACTATCGTGAGAGTATCACCATAAAAAAAGACTTGCTCAGCAAGTCTTTTTTTATGGTGATACTTTAAAGGATTTACGCGAAGAAAAGTTACTTTAAGATTTTAGGACTCTCACTACAGTAGTTTGAGGGAGACTGCTGGCATTAAGCTCTAAAATTGGGCCTTCAAGCTTACGCACGCTATCTTTGGGCATAAGGGCAAGAAACTCATCGACCGATGCTAATTGGCAAGTACTACTGGATTTGTCAGTACGGTAGTAAGTGGGAATAACAATGCGGGGATTTAACTCCTGCACGATCGCCCTAGCTTCTGTGGGGGAATAAGCTTTTAGTTGCATTGCATCAGTACCTTGAGCATTACCGCCGACGGGCAAAATCAAAACATCAGGACGACCCATCAAAATTCTTTGGGAGGCATTGATGGGTGCGGCTGCACCACCTAAATGCAATATAAAAATTCCTGACTGCTTCCAGCGCCATGCCACATTACGCCCAAATCTGCGACCACCGACGCGATCGTGATCCATCGAAATTCCTTGAAGATTAATCCCTTTTAGATTATAAGAACCTGGCTCAGACAAAACCCTCATATCTTTGGGAAGATTTTCCAAATATCCTTCGTCAAGCAGTCGTGAGCTAATCAAAACATAGTCAGCTTTTGCAGAGGGAGCAGTTAATTTGGCGGTGCAGCCAGAGGGGCGAAAAGGATTTGTTAAGAAACTGACATTATCCCCTGAGATCAGAAATGACATATGTCCCAGCCATTGAATTCTTAGGGTTGAATTTGTCTGCGATTTGGCTGCGTCAGCGATGATTCCTGCGGTAAATGCTGATATTAGTCCACCTTGGGCGAGTCGAAGAATTTGTCTGCGGCGCATGTTATTTATTTAATTGAGTATTTTTGGGTTACGTGAGGAATGCCCCACAACAATACTGCGGCGATTTGCGCCGCTGAACTTAAGTATCAGATTGTGACGCTTAATCCTTGCAAGAAGTTTCTCAGCAAGTCCTTGCCAGCCTCAGTCAAGATGCTTTCAGGATGAAATTGAACGCCTTGAACATGAGGATAGAGTTTATGTCGGACTCCCATGATTATGTCATCTTCAGTCCATGCTGTAACTTCAAGTACATCGGGACAATTGTTACGATCGATAACCAAACTGTGATACCGGGTTGCGGTAAACGGATTGGCTAGTCCTGCCAAAATGCCAACTCCCGTATGATAAATTTGTGATGTCTTACCATGCATTAAGTAAGGTGCAGAGACAACTTTGCCACCATACATCAAACCCATACTCTGATGTCCGAGACATACGCCCAAAATCGGAGTGTTTGCATCCATTTCCCGAATTATATCTAGCGACACACCCGCTTCTTCGGGGCGACCGGGTCCTGGTGAAATTACGACTCCTGTGGGATGAAGTTGCTTGACTTCTTGGATGCTTATTTCGTCGTTTCGTTTAACTATAATTTCGCCTAATGCGGGGAATTCGGGTAATAATTCTCCAAGGTACTGTACAAGGTTATAGGTAAAGCTGTCGTAATTGTCAATAACGAGAATCATGTTTACAGGGCTTGTATTTATGAAGCTTATTTATAAAGCTCAAGGCTTAATGGCGATCGCTAATTTCTTACTCAAATTTAGCTTTCTCAATTTAACATTCTTTATCAAGAATTCAGACCAGAAAAGATTATGAAACCATTTTTGGGAGTTTTTGCGTGGGTCTTTGTAGTTAGTTTGGGTTATGCAGGTGCAGCGATCGCGCAACCGCGTGACAAACCACCGCAAAAAGTTCGGTTCCAGCAACAGATTGTTGTACCACCTAACGAAAATGCCGATCAGCTTTTAGAGCGAGGTAACGCTTATGTGCGTTTGGGGAATTTGGAAGGGGCTGTGGTGATTTTTCGTGCGGCCATCAAGAAAAATCCTGAACTAACAGCCGCGCATTACAATCTTGGACTGGCTTACGCGCAGGAAGGTAAGCTCAAAGAGGCTATTCATTCTTTTCAAAGAGCAACTAGGCTCGATCCCAAGTTTGCGGTCGCCTTCAGTAATTTAGGTGCTGCCCAGTTGCAGTCAGGAGATCCTAACCAAGCTATTCCAAATTTACAAAGAGCTGTTCGTCTCGATCCAAAACTCTCAGTTGCCTATTACAATCTCGGATTAGCATTTAAAGAGAAAAAAGATTTAAAAAATGCAATTGCTAACCTCAATCAAGCTCTAAAGCTAAATCCTCAAGCGCCTGAAACTATCTATAACTTAGGTCTCTTAATTCAGACTCAGGGCGATGTCCAAAAAGCGATCGCATATTATGCCAAAGCTCTGCAACTAAATCCTGCATATGCAGAGGCTTATTACAATTTGGGGGCAGCTCTATTAATTCAAGGTGAAACAGAAAAGGCGATCGGGCAACTGCGCAATGCTGTGAAATTTCGGAAGGACTATGCTGAGGCTCTCTATACACTTGGTGTTGCACAGGTAAAGGCTGGACAAAAGCCAGACGCAATCGATTCATTTGTCCAAGCTCAAGCATTTTTTACTCAGCAGAAAAATACTCAATGGGCGCAACAAAGTGAGCGTCAGCTTCAAAGATTACGAAGTGTTCCATAATCAAGAGAACTTTTTGCTTTGCAAAAAGTTCTCTTGATTATGGAACACTCCAGATGTGAATATTAGAGTCTTCACCGCCACTAACTAAGGTTTGTCCATCTCGACTGAGAGCGATCGCATTGATCAGATTTATATGCCCATTGAGAACCTGAATTGGCTCGCCTGTTTCTAGGTTCCAAACTCGGATTTCTTTGTAACTAGCGCTGATCAAGGTTTTGCCATCATGACTAATTATCAAAGACTTGACCCAGCCCCAATGTCCCTCTAAGGTGCGAATCGCTTTACCTGTTTGTAAATCCCAAACTTTGATGCGAGTATCGAGACTACCACTGACTAAGGTTCTGCCATCAGGACTAATCGCAAAGGAAAGTACTCGTGCTGAATGACCAATAAATTCCCAGCGCAATTTGCCTGAGAGTAAATCCCAGATCCGAATGGTGGTATCCCAACTGCAACTAGCGATCGCCTTGCCATCGGGACTTAGCGCAACGGAATCTACAAGACTGGTGTGACCGCGCAGAGTGCGAATTTCTGCACCTGTTTTGATATCCCAAAGCTTAATCGTGGTGTCTTGACTGCCTGTTACTAAAGTTCTGCCATCGGGCGTAATTGCCACAGAGTTGACATAGCCTATATGCCCTGTGATCTTTAGCAGTACTTTTCCCGATCGCGCATCCCAGAGTTTAATCGTTTTATCACGACTGCCACTAGCCAATATTCTGCCATTAGCACTAAGGGCAATGGAAGTAACAATATGGTTATGACCGCGAATCGTCCCAATCTGCTTATGCTGAGTTCTATCTTTTCCTAAGTCCCAGACTTTGATGCTGAAGTCTGCACCAGCGCTATATAAAATTCTGCCATTGGCTGACAAAGCTAGAGAAGCGATCGCATCGGCATGACCCTGCACAGTATCGACGATATCAAACAGGTGATATTGACTATATTCAGCTAATACTTGACGAATGTAAGATTCAGGTCTGCGCCAGAGTAGTAATAAAGCTGTGCGCTGTACTTTGAGCGATTCATCCTCTAAACCTCGCAAAACTAAGTTCAAACCTGTTTCGCCATAGTTAAGGGCTTCGCTCAGAGCGGCAATTCTGGGTGCGATCGCGGGACTACTCAATCTGCGTTTCACCCCTTCCAAACCACCTAGCACCACAGCACCAAGTGGCGGTGGTACTTGACCTCCGAGAACTGCATCCTGTGCAGCGGGCTTCAGCTTTGCCATCATCTTTTTTGGGCTAGGTAAGCAAGCGCTTTTTAGCACTTACCTATAATTCTGTAAAAGTGACAGCACAGGTATTTGTGCCTTCGCCCATGCCTTTGTGATAAAAAGTCAGCTTGTAATTAGGAAATTTTTTGGATTTTTGCACCATATCTGATGCGACGAGTAACAAATGGCGATCGCTATCTGGCAAATGGAGCAATCCACGTTTAATCCCATTTTTTATACCATCTTCTAGGGTGTTAGTCAGTCGCACAATTACTTTATCTAACTCAAGGCGATCGATGACAATTTCTTCTACAGCCTCATTTTCTTCCGCCGCATTTAATTCTGACATAATAAATATTTCTGTAACTTGATTCTCAGATAGGCGAGGTAAATCCCTGCCTATCTTGATTTTGGAACTAGCTAACTTTGGCTAAAGCTTCTTCTAGTGAATGCTCAATGTCAGAAAGTTGATATTCCCCATAAACTTCGCAGGAGTTATTTGGGCTTTCAATCAACTTAATGCTGTGCAACTTTGCTCCGATGTCGCGAATTGGCTGAGTCAAAACTTTTTGAACATAGACAGCAATATTTTCGGCAGTTGGGACAACTTCGGCAAAGTAAGGAATATCTTTATTCAAGAAAGTATGATCCATCGGATCGAGTATATGTTGGTCTAAAGCTTTTTGAAAATCACCTAGATCCGCAATCATGCCAGTTCGCGGGTCAATTTCACCAGTAATGGAAACTTCTAAATGATAGTTGTGACCATGACCATGCACACGAGCACATTTGCCATATATCTCTGTATTTTCTTCGAGAGAGAGAGTCTCCAGTGCGAGGCGATGGGCGGCGGAAAAGTGTGTGCTAATTGTTAGATGTGCTTGCATGTTGTTACCTTTGTAATCAGCCCAGAGTTCAGGATGTTCGTATAAGCGAATATTGACCAATGGCAAATGCGATTCTAGTCGCTGCCAAATGACACGGGCAATATTTTCGGTAGTTGGTAAAGTTTGCTGAAACTCTTCCCATGCTTGGTTGAGATAGGAAAAATTTAATTGAGTCGTGACTTCGCGGGCAATGGTGTGCTTAACGTCAGAAAGATTTAGCACCATGCCAGTGTTATCAATCTCTCCTTGCATCCCAACGTACAAAACATAGTTATGTCCGTGGGGTGGAAAGTTAGTGCATAAGCCAAATTTGGCTTGATTTTCCTCGTCTGGAATTTCAGGGAGCCAGTAGCGATGACTGGCCGAAAACTCAGCACGGCGATTAATTACACATTTAGCCATCAGGAATTAGCCATTAAAAACAAGGCTTAGTGAATTGTAAATTTCTCCTAATACGTTAACATTTTCAGCGATCGCATCGAAACTCAGTATCTGCTGAGCAGGAGGTGCAAAAATTACGCGATCGCATAGCTGCACTTGGTATCGAACCATAAAATAATCGACATATATCTACTTCTGGTCTTTCTAGATATGTCATCTACTCCCTTCCCACTAAAGAAATAGACCTATAAAACCAAGAAATAGCGTTGCGGGGCAAAGCCCTGCAACGCTATTTCTTGACTGGGAAGGGAGTAAAATGGTAACAACCCAATCTGAGAAAAGCCATGGCTAAAACTTTGATGATTACGCTTCCTGATAATTTGGATCAGGCGCTAACGGCTCAAGCACAACGTTTAAATCAATCGCCTGAAGCGATCGTAGTGCAAGCTTTGACTAAGCAGTTAACGTTTTTGTCTCAAGTAACCTCATTACAAACCGTAGAAACTGATCCGCTTCTAAAGCTGATTGGTTCTCTTAATGTTGATATTCCAGATCTTGCTGAAAACCATGATCACTACATTGGTCAATATCTTTATCAGGAGCTACAAGTGGATGGGTAGTTTGTTTGTTGATACGTCAGGATGGGCAAGTCTTTTTATTCACAGCCAAACTTACTATCCACAAGCAGAGCAGTATTTTCGCTTGGCACTTCAGCAAAAACAAAAAATTTACACTACAAATTATGTAATCGCTGAGTTGGTAGCACTGTTAAATAGTCCACTGAGAGTTTCGCGATCGCGAGTTTTTGAAATTGTGGATGCGATCAAAATAGTGGATTATGTTGAGGTTGTTCACATTGATAGCGCGACTGATGCTTTAGCGTGGACTCTTTGCAAAGGCAGAATGGATAAAGCATGGTCTTTGGTTGACTGCTCATCTTTTGTGGTGATGCAAAAATTAGGTATTCAGGAAGCTCTAACTACCGATCAACATTTCGATCAAGCAGGGTTTATTAGATTGCTTAAATGATAACTATTACGGACAATTTTGGAGAATCATCGCAAAATTAATCTCAAAATCTGGGAATAGCTGCTATGACCTCTACGGCGAAAAACTTTGCTGGTCAAAACTTGCGAGGGCGATCGTTTAAGGGGCAAGACCTCTCAGGAGCAGACTTTAGTGACACCGATCTGCGGGGCGCAAATTTTACTAATGCGACTTTGATCGGGGCAAATTTCTCGAAGGCTGATACTGGTGTACAGAAGCGATGGTTCGCATTTCAGTTAGTTATTTCCTTCTTTCTGTCGGAATTGGCAGGAATTCTAGTTGCTTATACTGGTGTATGGGTAACCATATTTATCGCCCCTAGCTATATCCCAAGCTCTAGGATTGCCAATAAGTAAGCAACAAGTTTCTAAAAATCGAAGTAGATAAATGGTAGCTTCTTGTCGGGGCTGAGAATGCTGACTAGAAAAAGGCTGACGGGGACTAAAAATAATTTCACTTGCCAGTTTAGCTGCCACTTGGCGCGATCGCATTGATAGGCAACAAGTGAACAAACACATATACCCAAAATTAACAGCGAGATTTGTCCAGCCGTAATACCGAGAGATTCTACATAGATTTTTACGCCAAACTGAGGATCGCTCTCGTAGCCCCAGAGTCTTTGCAAAAACATATTGGTATCAGCTAAATTTGGCAATCGGAATGGAATCCAGCCGACAAACACTACCAACTGTGTGATCGCAACTGCCAAGAGCTTCATTGGTAGAGGCTTCCAGATTTTATTTAAATTTTCAAATACGCTACAAACTTCCATCCAGAGTCGATGTACTACTAGCGCTGCGCCATGCCAGATGCCCCAAATAATGAATCCCCAGTTTGCACCATGCCAAATTCCGACTACGAACATGACGATCATCAAATTTAGGCAAGTGCGCCAAAGCCCACCTCTAGAACCACCCAGAGGAATATATAGATAATTTCGCATCCATGCGCCGAGGGTCATATGCCAACGCCGCCAAAAGTCAGAAATGCTTGCCGAGAAATAAGGGAAATCGAAATTTTGAGGCAACTTGAAACCTAGTAACAAAGCGCTACCTCTCGCCATGTCGATATAGCCGCTAAAGTCACAGTAAATTTGGATGCCATAGGCGAATAGCGCCAACCAGAGATCGATACTGCCTGCGCGTTCAGTATTCCGAAAACTGAGATCGACTAGTCTGGCAAGATTGTCCGCGATGATCCCTTTTTTGACGGCTCCACAGGCAAACAGCCATACGCCTTCGGCAATATCTGGCAAAACAGGACGCGATCGCGTGATTAGCTGAGGTGCAAATTCTTGATAGCGGGTAATTGGGCCAGATAGCAGCTTGGCAAAAAATAACTTATAAGCGGCAAAGTTAAGAAAATCATTGGCAGGACTATTACCGCGATAGGTATCAACTAAGTAAGCGATTAATTCAAATACAAAAAAGCTAAGCGTGATCGGCGGCACGATGTTTGTCTTTGCCCAGATCGCTAGCGAACTCCCCACTGGCAAACCCGTAATATTGCCGATCGCCGTTGCAACGAAAGGAATATATTTAAATCCAAATAGCAATAGCACATCAAAAAATATCCCCACAAACAGCAGCCACCGCTTCAGAAATTTATCTCCTTTATAAATTTCTGCCCCCAACCAAAAATTAATTGACAACATTACCAGCAACAGCCAGATGTATTGTTTCTGGATAAATGAGTAAAATATTAAGCTTGCTGTCAAAATAACTAACAAGCGTGCTTGCAAATTTGGTAATAGCCAATAAACAACCGTGGTAATGATCAGGAATAGAACATAATCACGGGACAGAAAATCCATTTCTATGCCAAGAAAAAACTGGGAAAAATGGAGGGACAAAAAATCCATTATTTAGGAGACTACTTCAGTTTCAGGCAGGTTAAGTAGCGCCGATGGATCGTCAAGTGGGGCATCCTCAAGTGATTTGATCGGAACCCAGCTTGGCAAGGTGGAGCTAGCTTCTTCTACCTGCAATTGGACACAGGGAATTGTATCTGAAAGTATGGAGCTTGCCATCATGCCTGTATGAATCTCAACATGTGCTGAGGCGATCGCCTCAAATATGAGATTTTGCCCAGGAAACACAACACGCTCGAAATACCACTGCGGGACATCGGTAATCCTTGCTATTTGGATTTTGCTGGTGGCATTTACATAGGAGCAGACAATGATTTTGTCGCGTAAATCCGCAGGTAATGGATCAAATATGGACATAGCGTTTTTTTATATAAAGTTATTTAAGCAAAAATTAACAAGATTTTTTGAATATTAAACTAGCCTAAGTTAGTCAGGAAACCCAAAATATTACTAATTAAACCAAAAAAAACCTGCAAATATATTTGGAATTAACAAGAATAATAATCTTGACACTTTGCTCGTACATAAAGCTAACACTCAAGACGAATTAGCGATTGTAAACACTACTACCAACTACCAATTCTGCGATCGCCAATTTGATCCCAGTTTGATCCCCAATTTATCGATCCCCATGCTTACCTAACTGCAGAGAAAGTGAATATAATTAAGATATGTAAAGACTTAGTGGTGTGTATTTAGCGATTCTCAAGGATGAAAATTGCGATAAAAGCCCCAAAAAATAATAAAAATAATTAGAAATAATTTAGATCAAAGATAAAATCCTATGTCTACCACTAATTTCGTAAAAGATAGCCAAGATTTAGCTAGTGATATATCTGGCGTATCCATCGGCTGCGATCGCATTCTTTACATTCGCCTACCATGTAACCCGATTTTTCCGATAGGCGTAGTTTATTTATCAGATCACATTCATAAGGTTGCGCCGCATGTGCAACAAAATATTTTTGATTTAGGCACTGTGCCCCCTCTTGATTTTTATGCAGCATTAGATCGGGCGATCGATAAGTTTCAACCAAACTTGCTAGTATTTTCGTGGCGAGATATTCAGATTTATGCACCAGTTGGTGGACGCGGTGGCAATCCTCTCCAAAATGCCTTTGAGTTTTACTATGCCAAAAACCCTTTTAAAAAATTACGTGGTGCTGTCAATGGACTACGTTTATTTACGACCTACTATTCTGAGTTATGGCGTAACTCACAGCTAGTTCGGCGCGGGCTAAATCGAGCGCGGCGATATCACCCTGAAGCAAAAGCAGTAATTGGCGGCGGTGCAGTCAGTGTTTTTTATGAGCAACTAGGAAGCGTTCTACCCAAGGGAACGATTATTTCTGTAGGTGAAGGGGAATCTTTATTAGAACGATTGGTGCAAGGTCGGGAAATTGAAAGCGATCGCTGTTATGTAGTTGGTGAAACTAAACCTCGCGCCAGATTGATCCATGAGCAACCCGCACCGATTGAAAAAAGCGCTTGTGATTACGAATATATCGAATCGATTTGGGAAGATTTTAACTATTACTTCCGCGATCGCGACTTTTATATTGGCGTGCAAACAAAGCGTGGCTGTCCGCATAACTGTTGTTATTGTATTTATACGGTAATTGAAGGCAAGCAAGTTCGCATCAATCCCACCGATGAAGTGATTAAGGAAATGCGTCAAGTCTATGATCGCGGCGTTCGTAATTTTTGGTTCACCGATGCTCAGTTTATTCCTGCCAAGAAGTTTATTGATGATGCTGTAGAACTTCTCGAAAAAGTCAAATCTTCAGGCATGACTGATATTCATTGGGCAGCCTATATCCGTGCTGACAACCTCACACCTTATCTCTGTCAGTTAATGGTAGAGACAGGCATGAGCTATTTTGAGATCGGTATTACTAGTGGCTCTCAAGAACTTGTTCGTAAAATGCGAATGGGCTATAACCTCAAGTCTGTTTTACAAAACTGCCGCGATCTTAGAGCCGCAGGTTTTAATGAGTTAGTGTCCGTTAACTATTCTTTTAATGTGATCGATGAAACTCTAGAAACAGTGCGCCAAACGATCGCCTATCATCGCGAATTGGAAGCGATTTTCGGCGCTGACAAAGTGGAACCTGCAATTTTCTTCATTGGCTTGCAACCGCATACCCATTTGGAAGATTATGCTTTCAAAAACAACATTCTCAAACCCGACTATAATCCAATGAGCATGATGCCTTGGACTGCTAAGAAGCTACTTTGGAATCCTGAACCTTTAGGTTCATTCTTTGGCGAAGTTTGTCTAGAAGCATGGAAGCGTGATGACGATGACTTCGGGCGCACAGTAATGGATATTCTCGAAGAGCGTCTAGGACGAGCACCATTGGAAGAAGCACTTGCTGCACCAATGAAAGAGTTCGTAAATGCTTAATAAAAGTAAGAGGTGGCGCAAAGCGCCACCTCTTACTTTTCGGGTTTATAATATTTGTAATCAGCGAATGGAATAACATTTATGGTTCAAGCTGCGATTCCCCAAGTCAAGTATCTATCCTACGAAGATTACTATGCCTATGATGACGGCGGTGATACTCGCTATGAGCTAGAGGATGGAGAATTAGTTGCAATGCCCCCAGAATCAATTTTTAACTCTGATGTATCAAGACGACTATTTTTTGCTTTAGGCAAATTTATTCCCCCTCACTTGCTAGCATACAAGGAAGTCTCGATTGAGGTAAGTGGTCGTAGAGCTAAGGTCAGAATACCTGATCTGATAATTTTGGGCGAAGAATGTCGGATAGCTTTAGAGATGACGAAGAGAGGAACAATTACCCATGATATGCCTCCTCCATTGGTGGTAATTGAGGTCGTATCTGCTGGACATGAGAATGAATCAAGGGACTATCGCTTTAAGCGCTCTGAATATGCTGCGAGAGGAATTGCTGAGTATTGGATAGTCGATCCTGTGCGTAGTCAGATTACCCTACTATCTTGGGTTGAAGGCTTTTATGAAGAAACTATCTATAAAGGTGATGTCATGATTAAAAGTGGCGTAATTCCAGAAATTGAGATTGATTTGAGTGATATTCTGGGTTAGCTTTTTCATGCAAGATTGTCTTCAACTGGTGCGCGATCGCCTAACCAATTATCGCAATTTATTTCAAAAAGAATTAACCGAATCTGAACTCGCAGAAATATTAGCACTTGAAGAGAAGCTAGATAAAAGCGCGATCGCGATCGCAGTTTTTGGCATGGTATCACGGGGAAAGTCATCATTAATTAATGCTTTACTGGGAGAGAAGCTAAGCGAGACGGGTGCTACTCATGGCACAACTAAAGATATTGCAGTGTATGCGTGGGATGCTGGCGGAAAAATTCAACTGCGATTAATTGATACACAGGGAATTGATGAGGTTGGTGGTGAAATCAGGGGAGAGATGGCTCTAGAAGCAGCTAAACAAGCTGATTTAATTTTGTTTGTGATTGCTGGAGATATGACGAGGTTAGAACAGGAGGCGATCGCTAATCTACAAAAATACTATAAGCCGATTTTGTTGATTTTTAATAAAACCGATCTTTATCCTGAGTGCGATCGCTATGCTATTCATAGCGCCTTACAAAATGCAGAAATGCAAAAGCTGATCTCGCCGCAAGAGATTGTCTTGACTTCAGCAGAGCCAAAGCCTTTTAAGGTAAGGCTCCAATATAGTGATGGGCGAGATAGCCAAGAAGTTTGGGAACAGCCGAAGCCTGATGTCCAATCTTTAAAAGAGCGAATTCTAGATTTGCTGAATACTGAAGGGAAGGAACTATTAGCCGTGAATGCATTGCGATCGCTGTTAGAAACTCAAAAAACAGTCACTCAGAGACATGTACAAAAATTACAAGCATCAACAGTGATCGTAGCTTTGGTATTTATCGCCGAGGCAATCGGGATGTTGATATCACCTTGGCGATGGGGGGATGGCCTGATTGGTGGTATTTTTTCTGGTCTATTCGTGATTTGGGCGCTCGGCAAATATCCGAGTCAAAAAAAGTACTTATGGTTAATGGTGATTTTGGCGATCGCAGTTTTTGCTGGAGGTGTAGGACTCAATAACGAAGTTGCTCGTTATATTCAAATTATTGGGTCGGGCTTAAGTTTATTGTTACTATTTAAGAACCTCATCGCTGATATCGATCAAAGTCAAGCTTCTGGCAAGCTTGGTGCAAAAACATTAATCTCCGAAATTATTCGAGATATCCCCGAAGGATCAATATTAAAAAGATTTCAGAACATTTAGAGATAAAAACAGGGCGAAGTACTGTTTTTATCTCTAAATGTTCCAATCACGCCGAAAAGTAAACCAGTTCTTGAATTTCGATTGCTGGCGACGATTGCAATGGAGTTTTTCCCATTGCTCTGTGATCTGTAACTCTTGTAAAACAGCAATATTCTGGATTTTGACTTTTCCTTGCATCGCGATCGCGATCGCCTCGATCACTAGCTTGGCACTTTCGCCAAACATACTTGCACCCAGGATTTGCCCTTTATGGTTGCAAATGATTTTGCACAAGCTATTCTCAGCAGAGTTTTCCAAAATATATAGGGCTGGCCCATACTTTTGTTTTGCGGATAATTCAGTCAGCCCAATCTGAGCAACGGTTGGCGTTGTTGATACATTAATCATCGTCGGAACTTGATGCATGGATACTGATCGCCAAAAATCAGTTTGTAAGGTTTGTTTCACGATCATGGCAATATCTTGATCGCTGTGGCATTGATAAATATGGCGATCGCTAGGAGAATAAAACTCTTTTGGCGCTATGGGCATTAACAGGCGATCGCATTCTATCGTTTGGTTGTCTAGCCAAATTCTTGTGCGACTATGCTCAATTTGACTTACCGCAGTTGTTTGGGTATTGGTATAAATCTCAATCCCTTCAGCTTCTAGTTGAGCCTGCAAAGTACGAGCGATCGCCACATCTACATTTGGTAAAATATGATTACGATTAGTGATTAAGCTTGTATGTACACCCAGAAAATTTATTGTCTGCGCGATCGCACAAGCATAGGAGTCATCACCTAGAACAGCGATCGATTTAGGCAAATCTTCCAAATTTAGGAGTTGATTTGCGGTTAAGTAATTATTTGCAGTAAGCCCAAATATTTTCCGCTGTGGTGTGATGACATGGGCGATCGCATAGGCTCGTGAACTGAGGCTGCGCTGAGAAAATACTCTAGCTCTCTCTGAGAGAGAAGTGTCGCGAACTTCTAAAATATGGGATTTTTGGACTTTGCCTTGAAATTTACATTCCCCAATAATTACATCAACTCCATTTTTTTGCAGTGTTTCTAACATTTCCTCCTGACAAAAATTATCGCGAATCAAGGATATCTGCTGAGCAAAAAGTTGCAACCGCTCAGATTTATGGCGATCGCGCAGCTTATTTTTTAATAACTGTAAAATATGCTCAATCTGGGGAATATTTAGATAAGCATCTTTTAATTGATGATCCAATACCCAAGCTACTCTGGCTTCACGTTGAGCCGCAAGGCTAACTAATTTATGAGCATGAGTACTCATGCCAATCACAACGAGGTCATAATCGACCGACATTCTAGACAATCTCTTAATCAATTAACGACTAAACCAATGCTAGTACAAAACAGCATTTATCTTGACCTTGCGATCGATCTCAACCCGATTATAGTTTCACCAGAGAGCTCTGTACTGGAGGCGATTAGCCTGATGAATCAATTACTTGACTCATCAGAGTTTGATCGGTCTGCCGATCTGCGGTTACTTGAAGCCAGAGCAAGCTGTGTGCTAGTAGATGATGGAAGTAAGTTGATCGGGATCTTTTCTAAGTTAGATGTGATGCATCTAGTAGAGAAGCAAGTAAACCTCCAAGGTTTGCAGATTGTTGATGTGATTTCGGATTCTCCAATAGTAATTAGGCGATCTCAAATTCAAGATTTGGAGTCAATGCTCAACCTTTTGCAGACATCTCGATGTCGTCATTTGCCAGTCCTTGATGACCTTGACAAAATAATCGGAGTTGCTACTCAAGAAAGTATTCTCTTTGCAAATCTAGCCAATTTGGAAGCCCAAAAACGAGCAGTTTTAAATGCAATTCCAGATTTAATTTATCGTGTTAGTGTTGATGGCATTTATCTAGAATGCTTCTCAAGCAACTATGTCACTG
Source organism: Pseudanabaena sp. (assembly GCA_003249035.1). GTDB lineage: Bacteria > Cyanobacteriota > Cyanobacteriia > Pseudanabaenales > Pseudanabaenaceae > Pseudanabaena. The sequence goes on along the minus strand of QBMK01000029.1, from coordinate 19,915 downwards.
ACATACTTCCATCTGACCTTAATCCTATCGGCAAAAATCTTTCAGACATACTGCCCAATGATTTAGCAAATCGCAAATTAAATGCAATTAATAAGGCGATCGCTACTGGGGAAATTCAGTCTTTTGAGCAGCAATGGCATATTAATGGACAAATTCAATACGAAGAGGTACAGATAGTAAAAGTCAACGATCAATAAGTCCTGACAATTATTCAGAATATAAGCAATCGCAAGAAGTCTGAAGAAGCACTACGAGAGTCGGAGATGCGATTTAGAAACGTATTTGACAATGCGGCGGTGGGAATTTCATTAGCTGCACCTGATGGTAAACATCTAGCAGTTAACCAATCGCTATGTCAGATGTTGGGATATACAGAGAAGGAGCTACAAGTTCTGACATTTCAGGAGATCACCCACCCTGAAGATCTAAAGATCGATCTCTACCAATATCAGAAATTACTTGCCAATGAGCTTGATAGTTATCATATTGAGAAGAGATATCGTCATAAAAACGGGCAATTTATTTGGACATTGCTGAGTGTTTCCATCGTTCGAGATCCTCAAAACCTTCCTATGTATGATATTGCGTTAATTCAAAATATCAATGAACTGAAAAACACTCAACAAGAACTATCCCAACTCAATCAAGAATTAGAAATTAGAATTCAGGAAAGAACTGTCGATCTTGCTAAAAGTGAAATGCGCAAACAAGAAATACTCAATGCAATTCCTGATTTATTACTACGCCTGCAAATTGATGGAACTTGTCTTGATTGTATATTGCCAAGGATTCCAGACAAAGAGGCATTTGTGGCAATTAGCCATCATATCTCGGAGGTTTTACCCCCTTTAGTCCTTGCTAATCAAATCTCAGTATCCAAATTAGCGATCGCCACAGGCGAAGTTCAAATCTATGAACACAAACTCCAAAAGTATGGTGAATGGGTTTATGAGGAGGTGCGAATTAGTCCATGTGGTGAGGATGAGGTTTTGGTATTAGTGAGAAATATCAGCGCTCGCAAACAAGCTGAAGAAGCATTGCAGTTGAGTAATGAAAAACTCCTCGCAACCAATAAAGAGCTAGAGAGAGTTACTCGTCTTAAGGACGAGTTTCTTGCCACTATGAGTCATGAGTTGCGAACTCCCCTCAATGCCATTTTAGGGATTTCAGAAGGTTTAATAGAGCAAGTTTTTGGCGAACTTAATCAGCGTCAACAAAGCTCATTAAAAACGATTCAAAAAAGTGGGCAACATCTTTTAGAGTTAATCAACGATGTTCTTGATGTTGCCAAAATTGAAGCAGGCATGTTCACTCTAGATCTAACTTCAGTATCGGTGCGCTATCTATGCGACAGCAGCCTTAGCTTCATTAAACACCAAGCGGCACAGAAAAATATTCAATTAAATCTCATGATTCATGAGAGTGTACCAAAAGCGATCGCAATTGATGAGCGCAGAATGCGACAGTTGCTAATTAATTTATTGAGTAATGCGGTAAAGTTCACCCCAAAAAATGGAACAGTCAATCTAGAAGCAAATTTAGTCAATATTGCTGTAGGTTTATCAGAAATAAATTCCAAAGAAAATTTTAAACCTGAGCTTAGTTTTTCCGTGTCTGATACTGGTATCGGTATCTCTATGGAGGATATCAACAGACTATTTCAGCCCTTTGTACAGATCAACAGCAGACTCAGTCGTCAGTACGCAGGGACAGGGTTAGGGTTAAATTTGGTAAAGAAACTTGCCGAACTTCATGGGGGAAAGGTAAATGTTAGTAGCAAAGTTGGTGAAGGTAGTTGCTTTACTGTCTGCTTTCCGTATGAAATTAGCTAAAACTAATATTCAAAATGGCGTTGCCATTTTGAATATTAGGGACTTCCAGACAAAAAATCATTCCAATTTTAATGTTGGTACGTACACAATATCGACAAACCATTTGCCAAGGTCTAATTGTTTACCATTAACCGCTAGACAAGTCATTCTTAGAATCTGATTTTCTACTTGAGCCATCACCTGTTTTGTTAACTTAACGCCTGTTTTGTATGTTTCGGTTACAAGTTTGACTACAGGATGCCCACCTCTCCATGTCATAGATTGGGCAAACTTCACAACAGTGTTAATCTCATCTAAGATGCTGCCATTCCAGTGATTTTCTAAAATTCCCCAAGTACGTTCGATGGGATTATACTTACTGTGATAAGGCGGATAGTAAGCTAACCTCAGATTCAATTGATGAGTTTGGGCAAAATCCACAACTCGCTTCATAAACTGAGTACGGCGGGAATGATTTTCGGGTCCGTTATCTTGGTTGAGTAGTAGCGTTTTGACTAATGGAAACCGATGGCGATTCTCTGACCACCAAGCTTCCAACATATCCACAATAAAATCACTGGTTACTTTAGAAGTTGTAAAATATAGAAATAATTCATCTAGTTCTGGTAGAAAGAGTCCGTAAGGAGTTACCCCTGCATTGGTTTTGAAGTCGTGGTCACATGCTTGAGTATCAACGCGATTTTTGCCATCACGCGAGAAGTTCCCGACCTTAACCACTGCTTTTGCATCTAATGACAGTCTTAAAATTGTCGGGTCTGCTTTTGCTTTTTCATGCTCAATCGCAAGTTGGTCAAAAATAGCATCGGTCATGGCTATTTTTTTTGAGGTTTTGTTTTACCAACTTTACTTGGGAAATACCCTAGACGATTCAGTCGAGTACGAATCGTTTCTGCACTGGGTAATTCTTCGGTACTGTAGCCTTTTTGAGCAATCAATTGTCGCCGAACTTCGGCTACACTCAGCCTTGTATACAGGCGGTTAGTTTGGAATTTCGGATCTGTTTGGCTTTGACCATCTACCAGACTCTTGATGTCGGTTAGCAAGTTGGGTAATCTCTCTTCTGTTGATTTTCTTCCTCTTAGATTAAAAGCATCCACACAGTTAATTCCACTCTCTACTTCTCGCTTGCCTTTGCGGATCAGATTACGATCCCAACCTAATTCCCTCTCGGCTAGTCTCTGACCTCCTTTTCCTAGTTCTTTTACGGTTTGGGCTATGTATCGTCGATGCTCACTACCTTTAAGTTGTTTTGCTGTTTCTTGAAATAGTGTCTTCAGCGTGTCTGTAAGTTTTATCACTTTATGCCAAATATATTGATTGTCACATAAAGTGCTTTTGGATTTATTTATTTCTTGCAAGTCCCTTAGTATAAAGAAAGAGAGGTACGGTGCTTCGCACCGCACCTCTCTTTCTAAATTATCTATGTTGAGATTGAAAAGGATAGAGCAACTGTTGCCAATAGGTTTGAGGAATTATTTCATCTACTCCATAGGTTGCGGGACTCTGATCTTTCGGAAAATAATATGTGCCAAACAATAAATCGATAATTGGAAAGCCAGAAAAATTCTTGTCGCGGGCGGCGATATCGTTACTGTGATGCCAATGATGAAAGTTAGGTGTCGCGATTATGCGATCGAGAATTGGGAACTGAAATTTTGTATTGGAATGATTTAAAATTGGTAGAATTGCGCTAAAAACGAGATAAACTCCAAAAGTTTCCCTTGTGAATCCCAATAAAAATAGTGGCACTCCCACCGCAATATTCACAACAATCATTTCCAAAGGATGTAGACGTGCTGAAGCTAGCCAATCTAGTTCTGCACTACTATGATGAATTGCATGAAATCGCCATAACCAAGGCAAAGTGTGCGCTAAGCGATGCACAGCATAAAATGATAGCTGGGCAATTAAAAAAGCTTCAGCAAATTGAAGTAATGCAGGTTGACTTCTGACTGCTAATGGCAATGCTGGTGAAATCGCACCTCTAAAAAAGATATATAGGAAGGCGACAACCAGATATGTGCCGATATTCACAAGAATGTGATTAAAGAAAAAATGGGCAACATCAGTGAGCCAACCTTGACGAAAGCGCTTCTGCTCTTTTCTAAGTGGATACAACCATTCAAGTATGCCGAATAAAAGCCACAGCACCAAAAAGGCAATAATAAATTTCATAGTGATCGCTTAATGATCTTTACTACATAGACTCTCAATACCCAATATAGATTCATTTACAGCAATTTACGATCAAAAGAAACCGCAATGAATTCTCTCAAAGAATTCATTGGTTCGGGTTAGCGGTGCCTGACTAGAAACGCGGGTAAATCTACTTTTGAATTTGGGCGAAACGATCGCATTGGTTTTGATTCTGGTAAAACTTCAATCGATCGCTCTGATCTGTAGTCCTGACCATAGGTAGACTCACTAGAACGATGCATCGGCTGATGAGTTAAGTGTTTGACTGGCTTTTCAGCTAGAAGACGCTCTAATGCACCGCTAAGTTGGAGGGCATGGTGTTGATGACGAACTGATTGCTCTTTCCAATGTTGGATTGCCGCTTCATATTCGGAGGTTTTGGATGCTTGACGCAGAACTTGATTTTGTAATTCTTCGATTTGCTGCTCCAATTCTTGTACTTTGGTCAGATCGCTCACATATTCATTTTCGAGACCACGTAAGGATTGATGCAATTGTGCTTGGTTAGAGAGATGTTGAATTAGTTCTTCTTCCAGACGATCGCGTTGAGTTGTGACTTCTGACAGCTTCGTTTGAGCTAGTTCGAGAGTTTTGGTGGATTCTTTGAGTAGAACTTGCGTCGTCTCTAGCTCTGTAGTCAAGGTTTGTTGCGAAATATCTAGCGCTGTATTTTGACATTGCAATTGATGAATCAACTCAGTTTTGTCATCAGTCTCTTGAACATATTCTTGAACATATTTCTGAGTAACTTTCTGGGTTTCAACCTCTAAAGCGATCGCTAAACGATGTTGAAATTCTTCTTCTAGCTGCAAAACATGGATCGCTAAGCGATCGCTTAAATCTCGATCATCTGCGGCTGGGGGGTGAGATTGCAACTTGGCAACCTGACTTTGTAGTTGTTCAAGTTGGGTGGTGAGTTCAGAGACTTGTTGATCGCGATCAGTGCTCACACTAGTAATTTCTTGTTCAAGCTGATCGACATATTCGCATTCAAACTGGTGCTGTGCTCGGAGATCTTCTAATTCTTTTTGGAGACGATCGCGATCAGCGATTAACTGAGTAGTCTCACCATTAATAGTATCGTCATTATCTAACGACCAATCCTCAGCGAATATATCTACATTATCTCGCAGCAAATCCGTGATTTTAGCGATCGCTTCCTCTTCTTGTTCGACAACTCCTAAAAGCGCTTCAAGGTTATCGTCATCATTAACGGGTACGGATTTAACTAAAACTTCTCGTAGTGCTGCTTCGCGTTTCATTTCACTCACGGATAACCTCACCCACAATACCGAGGTATTTTTACAAGACAAACATTAACAGACTTTGTCAAGTTTGCAATTCTTTTCAAGTAACCCCCATTATAAAAATTGATTTTCAAATCTACTTAAGAGACCTAGTGGCAATTCGCTAAGCACATTTTTTAGATGTGTTTTCATGGCTTTATCTGCAGTAGTCTTGTCTTGTTTGGCTTAAAATACGCACGCCGACATTTGAAAAGCTAATCGATCGCGTATATTTGGTTCATTAATTTAAATATTAGTAATTCTTAGACAGAGCTTCCAATGGTTGAAATTTCATGTCAACCATTGGTTGGAATGATATTAGGTGTCAGGCTTTTTTTAGAGGGCGATCTCGATCACACTATTTTAGTGAGCAAATGATCCAGTACCAAAGGACTAGATCACTGCTTCAAACTTTGAAAACCTCAATAGTAGTCACATCAAGACTTTCAATTCACTCCGTCTCTAAAAACACAGACTAAACATTAAATAAACATGAAAAAATATATTTCTTTCGCAGTTAGTTTAGTTTTATTTTCAGTAAGTGCTTGTACTTCATCTACAAGCGCAACAGCAGGCTCAACCAAATCAGCATCTCCCGATACAACATCAGCAAGCAATTCATCTGACAAAACTAAAAAAGATGGAGAACCCAGCACTAATGCTAAACCTGAGACTGGAGCATTAACAGATTGGCAAGATTACAGCTCGAGGACAGGAAAATTCAGCGTAAAAATGCCAGCTAAGACAGAAGAGCTAGCACAGGAGACAAAAACTGATGTTGGTAAGATCAAGATAAACATGACAGTTGCCGAGAAAAACAGCTCAGCATATATGGTTGGATATAATGACTATCCAGAAAAATTTGCTGATTCTGAGATCCAAATAAGGTTAACTAAAGCGATGGAAGGATTTGTTACTGGCAGTATTCAAGGTGAAGTTAAATCTTCTAAAAAATCCATGCTCGGCGAAACTCCATGTTTAGATTTTGAAGGTGTTGGCAAGATTCAATCAATTGATGCATTTGCGAAAGGTCGAATTTGTATAGCTGACAATATCCGTCTTTATCAAGTAGTCGCAGTAGGGCCTTCAGATCAATTCTCAAATTCTGACGTCGATCGCTTTGTTTCCTCTTTTAAAATTAATAAGTGATTGAGTTTAGACTGATTACCCTGAATAGGCTAATTAGTCTAAACTTGTTAAATCATGAAATCTAGCAGAGAAGAAAAGACTAAACCATTTATTTTTCCTGCCTCAATCTTCTTATACTAATTCACAAAAGTGTCGTCACACTTTTGTGAATTAGAAACCAAACCCAGTAAGGGTTTTAAAAACACAAAATAGCTACGCCATTTTGTGTTTTGGTATTATTTGCTAGCCAAAAGGTTCGTAGCAATACTGTATCTTTGATACCCACCTGATCGACTCTGTTAGAACAATCAAGCTATTATTAATTTGAGTTCGAGCAATAGTGGAAAAACATTATGGACATACTATTTGGATTTGTAATCGGTGCCAGTGTATTCTTTGGCGTCGGTAGTACATCGTTTAAAATAGTTAACCAAGGTGAAGAGGCATTGGTCGCATCTTTTGGTAAATATAAACGTAAACTTCCTGCTGGCCCCCACTTTATCTTGCCCTTTATTGATACTGTGAGCTACAAAGGCTCAATAAAAGAGCAAGTGCTAGATATTCCGCCTCAACAATGTATTACTCGCGATAACGTTTCGATTACCGCCGATGCCGTAATTTACTGGCGTATAGTCGATATGGAAAAAGCCTTTTATCGTGTTGATAACTTACGTCAAGCGATGGCAAACATAGTCTTGACCCAAATTCGCTCAGAGCTTGGCAGATTGGAGCTTGATGAGACATTCACTGCAAGGAGCAAAATCAACGAGATCCTGTTAAGAGATCTAGATGACGCTACTGATCCTTGGGGCGTTAAGGTGACAAGGGTAGAGTTGCGCGATATTTTGCCTGCTAAAGCTGTGCAGGAGGCTATGGAAATGCAAATGACAGCTGAGCGGAAAAAGAGAGCAATAATTCTTACATCTGAGGGCGATCGCGAATCAGCGATTAACAAGGCAAGAGGTCTAGCAGATTCGCAGTTACTTAATGCAGAAGCTTCGCAAAAGGCGGCGATTTTAGAAGCAGAGGGGCAGAAACAGTCACGAATTTTGCGGGCGGAGGCAGAGCGTCAGGAGCAGGTACTAAAAGCACAAGGGACGGCTCAGGCGATGCAGGTATTATTGCAATCTATGAAAGGCAATCCTCAATCTCAGGAAGCGTTGCAATTTTTGCTAGCCCAAAGCTATATTTCTATGGGTACGACGATTGGATCGAGTGGCAGTAGCAAAGTTATGTTTATGGATCCGCGATCGCTACCTTCAACTCTAGAAGGCTTGAAATCGATTGTTGATAGCCCAGAGACAGAAAATTGGACTAAATAACCAAAAAGGCTCGCTAAGCGAGCCTTTTTGGTTTATACCGAAGGACTAATGGGAATGCGCTTGAGCATGTGATACTTGCAACCTGCGGCAAGAATATGCACACGTAAGTTATGGATTGTAAGGGGTGCTGCGCCACTAACCCATAGTTGATTACTGTAGGACACTTCACCGGGATCAACTACAGTGACAGTACCACGCCCCAGAACACGCATGGTATTGTTTGGCTCAAAAATTGCCACCGTATCTTCGTCAATACCGATACCAATTTTGTCAGGATGCGCGGCGATCGCAGTCATCAGACGAGCCATCCGATTACGGTTATGAAAATGCTGATCGACAATAATTTCAGGCAAGATACTTAAGCCAGTACTCATGTTCACAAGTTCTTTATGAGGGGACTCGCCACTACTGCCTCCTGAAATCATGTGATAACCCATCGCAGCTGCGCCAGCACTTGTGCCTGCTAAAACTAAACGTTTTTGATCGATCCGCTTAGCGATCGTGATCGCAAAAGGCGTATCGGCGATCAAGGCGCACAGACGAAGCTGGTCTCCACCAGTCATAAAAATTCCTGTAAACCGATCTACTATAGCTTCGGCTTCGGGATAATCATCATGAGGACGCTCGCGAATATCCAATACCTCAACTAAACTTGCACCAAGTTCAGTAAAAATATCATGATAAATTCGCCCAATGATATCAGGTTCTCTTGAGGCGCAAGGAATAATAGCAATGCGAGCTTGGGAGCCACCAGAACTTTCTACAAAGGCTTTGAGAATTTTGCGGTCTTGGACTTTATCCTCTCCACCACCAATTACCATTACCGCCGACTTAATAATTTGAGTCATGCCCCTATCTATTGCCACATCTTCATCTAAGTTCAGCATATTAGCAGATTGGTCAACAAATTTCTTGAGACGGGCGATTAGGTTAATACCTTGACTCAGTTTTTGCTCTTGCTGACTTGCCAATGGTTTGAATACCTCCATTGATTCTTACAAGGCTAGCAATACCGCTAAACCCATTCGGATTGTATAGCTTTTGTGATATCAAAGACTAGTATTTAACAAAACAAGGTGGGAAATCGCCCCTTTTTTTGTAGTTTTATAACTATCGTCAAACATGCTAAATCAAACTAAAATCCCAAAGAGAGCTATGCTTCAACCATCTTTTGGGTTTTATCCCTTAGTTAAAATGACGATAGATAACCTAGTCACTTTGCCAACATTCATGACTAACTAAGTCACAAATGTGATCGCGCAATAGGTATTGATTATTTTCTAATTCTCGTTCGATTTGACACCATTCGCGATCGCCAAAGAAGCGACAGAGGCTATGAATAGGCTGACTGCGAGTGAGTCTTCCACTTGCGAGTAAATGTCTTGCTTCGTCTTGAATGGCGCTGATGGAATAGTAAAGTTGCAACATAACCAAACTCTCTCTGTAGGTTTTTGCTGGATAATCTGATTAATTTCAGTCAGATGATTTAATCGATGACTTATACCAAAACTAAAAATGGCTACGCCATTTTTAGTTTTAAAAACCCTTACTGGGTTTGGTTTTTAATTCACAAAAGTGTTGCCACACTTTCGTGAATTGGTATTACTTTAAATTATCAAAAAATAATCTGCGTATGTGATGGAGAATACAAACTTTAATTATCTTCGCATGGAGTTTTCGCTAATACATAAAAGTAAATGAAACGCAAAAGAAAAAAATATTTTTTGTTAGAACCCATAAAGAAAAAGCGGCGCGAAGCGCCGCTTTTTCTTTATGGGTTCTAAACTTTTTGGACAAAGGTTTTGCCGAGGAGTCCTTGAGGGCGGACAAGTAAGACGATAAATAGTAAAGCAAAGGCTACGGCATCTTTGTATGCTGACTGATCCGATGGTACAAAGGACTCCGCAAGCCCTAATATAACTCCCCCAACGACGGCTCCAGGGATATTGCCTAGTCCGCCCAAGACGATTACGGCTAGTCCTTTCAATCCAAACCCAATGCCGAAATAGGGTCCAGAAATACTGACACTTGAGCCAACTAGAGTTCCTGCCAGTCCAGCTAAGAAGCCTGACACAAAAAAAGTGAGCAGAATGAAAAAATCTGTATTTATACCCAAAAGGCTAGCTGTAGTGGCATCTTCCGCTACAGCTTTCATCGCTTTACCTAGCTTCGTGAAGTTAATGCCATAAGTAAGAATCGCTAAAATGATTCCAGACACGCCAAAAATGACAATTTGAACTGTACGAATATTGATTGGTTTATCGATTGTGCCGAAATTTATAGCTGGTGGTAGGCTGCCATAAATATTGGCTGGGAAGTTATAACTCTCTGCTCCCACAAAATATTGAATTGTGTTGACGATTACTACAGCTACGCCCAAACTGGAAACTAATGTGAGCAATGGATCGGCTTGACGATCGCGTAAAGGACGAAAAGCGATCCGCTCAATTAGTATGCTCACGAATCCTGCGAGAATACTGCTGACGAAAATGGCAACAAAAAAAGGTAAATGCAGTTCTTTGGGTAAGGATAAGTTGGCAAGTATGCCATTGAATCCAAATGCACCGCCACAGAGTACATAGGTAAAATATGCTCCAAGCGTAAATACCGCCCCGTGAGCAAAGTTAATGATTCCTAAAATCGAGAATACTAAAGTGTATCCAAGGGCAAAGATGGCATAGACACTGCCAATCGATAAGCCATTTAAAAACTGCTGTAAAAATACCGAAAAGTCCATGCGAAGTTTTATGGTTTTTCTAAAAAATTCTACACTTGCGATCGCAACTATCGCGATTGCCATAACAGTCATGCCAGCAATATCAGCGATCGCTACGCTCAATCGTCCTCACGTAACAAAAGCACAAAACAAATCTAAGGATTTAGTTGCTGCTAATGTAACATCTCAACCAATTCAATTACCTGATACAGGTGCGCAGAATGACAGCTGGAGTTGTGGACCGAATTCGGCGGCGAGGATATTACGTTATTACGGTCATGATGTTAACTATGCAACAGTTCGAGCCGCGACTGACAAAAAACTATTTCTGCCACAAAAATTTCGGAATCCTTTGAATAACCAATGGATTGAGGTGCGAACTGGCACTCCGCCTCAGACTCTACAACAGGTCATGCAACGTTGGGAGGGAAATAGAGTTAAGAAATCGCCACAGACTAGTTTTAATAGGCTGATTAATTTAGTGCGATCAGGTAAACCTGCGATCGCTTTAGTTAGGGTCGGCGGTTTGACTATTCCCTATGTTGGAGCAATTCCATATCTACATTGGATTGCAGTGACAGGAGCTAATCCACAAAGTCAACAAATTTATTACACAGATACTAATAGCCAAACTTATTCTTTGTCCTACAAAGATTTTCAAACTATGTGGAATTTAGGCTTGGATCAAGATGTAAGTACTGCGATCGCTAATGTCCTTAAAAGTAATGGTGTAGAAGCAAGGACAATTGTGTGGGTAGACAAATAAATTTACGCCGTTCAACTCATAATATTAAGCAATATTACAAACACGATAAATAATTGAAATCTGTAATTTGACAGGTTTCCTTGCTAAAGTCATTGATGTGGTGTGATGGATCAACAAGACTCAGCTTTTCTAATTTGTTCTTCTAAATTTATAAATCTAATGCTCATTCTCATTTCTGCTTTACCAACGCATAACTTTTGATGGCAGAAAAAAGCTAAAAGCAATATTAACTATGATCAAAACCGCAATTACGAAGATCGCACTAGTAGGATTTCTTCCGCTAATATGCAATCTCGCTCCTGCTCTTGACCCGATCGCCTTAGCTCAGACCTCATCCGTCACAAATGAGATTGCTCAAAAAATTTCTCAAAGTGATCCACCTGTCAATACACCACTCAAGTTGGTAGAACGTGCTAATTCTCTAAGAGAGCAAAATCAACTTGATCGCGCAATTGCTCTGTATCGCCAAGCGATCGCTGCAAGTCCAGAGTTAGTGCCCGCATACTATGGTTTGGGTGTGGCTTTGCGCCAAAAGGGGGACATTCAAGGCGCAATCGAAGCTCACCGTCAAGCAATTTTAATTGATAAAAATTACACGCCTGCATATTATGGTTTGGGTATTGCTCTTTATCAAAAAGGCGATGCTAGCGGAGCGATCGATGCTTACGAAGAGTTTATTAAGCTCAGCAAGGCAGACACAAATCTTGCGCCCGTTTATTATAATTTGGGGCTAGCTTATGAACGCAAAAACAATATTCAGGGGGCGATCGCATCTTTTCGCAAAGCAATTGAGTTTGATCCTAAATATGCTCTTGCCTATAACGGTCTAGGAACAGCGCAGCGTCGGCAAGGCAATCGCCAAGATGCGATCGCATCTTATCGGAAAGCAATCGAGCTTGCTCCCCAATATTCAGTTGCTCATTTTGCTTTGGGTATCTCTCTGTATGAAGATCGTGACTATGCTGGATCAATCGATGCGTACAAGCGAGTAACTAAGATCGATCCTAATTTTCCAAATGTTTATTACAACCTTGGCTTAGCGTATAACCAACTTGATGATCGCCAAAATGCGATCGCGTCTTTCCGCAAAGCAGCCGAACAAGATCCTCGCAATGCTGATATCTATGCCGCATTGGGCAGTGCTCTATTGCGTGAGGGAAAAGCCACTGAAGCGGCTGAAGCCTTTAAACGTAGTACAGAAATCAACCCAAAGGTTGCTAGTACTTTCAATGGTTTAGGGCTTGCCCTGCGTCGTCAAGGCGATCTTGAAGGGGCGATCGCTGCCTATGAAAAATCGATCGCACTTAATCCTAAATATGCTGCGGCTTACAACAATCTTGGACGAGTCCTATCCGATCAAAACCGTAACGCCGAAGCAATTGCAGCGTTTCGTAAGGCAGTTGCAATTGATACGAAGAATGCTGTTGCTTATAGTAATCTTGGCAATCTATTGCGTTCTCAGGGTAACAGTGATGAGGCGATCGAGGCTTTCCAAAAAACTATTGCGATCGGTAAAGAAGATTTGTGGGTGGACTACACCAGCTTGGGGCTAGCCTATGCCGATCGCGGTAGACTTGGTGAAGCTCAAGCTGCTTATTTCAAGGCACTATCTTTAAATCCCACTTTTGCTAAGGGGCATTTTGGGTTAGGTGCTTTATATACGCTCAAGGGTGAAGTCAGTAATGCGATTCGATCTTACCAAGAAGCTCTGAAGCTCTACGAAGAAAATCGTGATGCTGAATGGATTAAACGTACTCAACAAGCCATTCAAGCCTTACAGGGAATTACATAGAATCATATAAAAACAGGCTGTGCCAAACAGAGGGTGCCAAGCACAGCCTGTTTTTATGTGTTAAGTGACACTCAAATCGTTAAACTGTGATTCTGGTTGCGCTTTGCACGACCAGAATTATGAAATAGATTATGGAGTTTTGAATATAAGCATGGGATTTTTAGAAGGTCAGGTGGCAATCGTCACAGGTGCATCTAGAGGTATTGGAAGGGCGATCGCAATTGCACTTGCGACTGAAGGCGCTAAAATCGTGGTGAACTATGCTAGTTCTGCTAGTGCAGCGGAAGCAGTAGTTTCTGAAATTAAAAGCAACGGTGGTGAGGCGATCGCCTTCCACGCTGATGTTTCACACGAAGCTCAGGTTGAAAGCTTAGTCAAATCGGCGATCGACACATGGGGACGTGTAGATGTTTTGGTTAACAATGCTGGCATTACTCGCGATACGCTCTTGCTGCGTATGAAGCTAGAAGATTGGCAATCAGTAATTGACCTCAACCTGACAGGGGTATTTCTCACCACCCGCACTGTATCAAAAATTATGCTCAAGCAAAAATCGGGGCGCATTATTAATATTGCCTCTGTAGCAGGCCAAATGGGTAACCCTGGACAAGGCAACTACAGCGCGGCAAAAGCTGGAGTAATTGGCTTTACTAAAACTGTTGCGAAGGAAATGGCGAGTCGTGGCATTACTGTAAATGCAGTTGCGCCTGGATTTATTGCTACAGATATGACCGCAGATCTCAAGAATACCGAAGAGATTCTCAAATTTATTCCCCTTGGACGCTATGGTCAACCTGAAGACATTGCCGGAATGGTCAGATTCTTAGCGGCTGATCCTGCGGCAGCATACATTACTGGACAAGTATTTAATGTTGATGGCGGCATGGTAATGGCATAGATGTAAAGAAGTGGGCGCTGAGCGCCCTTATGCTAATTTTTTTAAGCGAGGGATATATGCGCCACATCTACAAAATTTTCATACAAGTTTTTAGTACTTGGATATTTGTAATTTGCTTGCTTGTGATTAGTCCAAATTTGGCGATCGCAGCACCAGTCAAATTAGCATCAGTCGATTTCACGAAACAAACTGCGATCGAAGTTAAAGTTAGCCTGAGCAACAATGCCAACGAACTAAAATTTACGCCCGATCGCTTCATCTTTGAGTCTGGCAAGCGTTACAAATTATTACTAAGCAACCCTAGCAGTTTGAAGCATTATTTCACTAGCAAAGATTTCTCTGATGCGATCTGGACACAAAATGTAGTGGCAGGCAATGTAGAAATCAAAGGCAATATTCGTGAACTCGAATTACGTCCTAATACAACAGCTGCATGGACTTTTATCCCGATTAAATCTGGCACTTATGAATTGCATTGTGCGATCGCTGGTCATACCGAAGCAGGAATGCGTGGCATCATCACAATTCAAAACCCAGCGCAATAGATTGAAAAATTCTCCATATGCTCAAGATCAAGTTTGTAGAATCATGCAAATTCCCGGGTCGGGCTATAGGCATTTTTCTAGATGATGAATTAATTAGCTCTCCCATAGTTTGAGCCGAATATCAAGGTAAAGGCATTACAGGTGGACGTGCTGTTATTGCGGGGCAATTTACTAAGGATTTGGCGACTGAACTCGCTTTACAGTTGCGATCGGGGGCATTGCCTATCTCTTTTGAAGTTTTCAAAACTCATTCCTTTTAAACCTTATCTAGGAAACCCAAGAGATTAGTGGCGGTGCGAAGCACCGCCACTAATCTCTTGGGTTTTATGTCCTAAGCAAAACTTGCAATGCTATATAACCACTTCAGGGCTGCTATTCGTGGGGTATGATGACAGATGTCTCAAAATATCCTCTGTTTAATCTGGCTCTAAGTAAAGCTCAAACCGCTATACAGAAAAGCTATACAAAAAGCTCCAAAAAAATATGGGTAAACAAAGCCGCCTACTTGCCTTTGTATTGGCAATTTTAATCGGGGCTGTGTATCTAATCGTAAGTCATCCTCCTAAATTAGGTTTGGATCTTCGAGGTGGCGCACAGCTTACACTCCAAGCAAAAATAAATCCTGAACAAGGTATTAATGAAATTACGCCACGCATCATGGAAACTGCAAAGTTTGTGGTGGAACAGCGCATTAATGGCTTAGGAGTTTCTGAAGCAACGATTGTGCTAGCTGGGGATGATAAACTGATCGTCCAGTTGCCTGGCGTGAATGATCCTGCTCAAGCTGAGCGAGTAATAGGTACAACTGCTCAACTTGATTTTAGGAAGCAAAAGAAAGGCACTGAAAGTGAGCTAAGGGCAAGATTGCAAATCCAGCAGGCGGCGACAATTCAGCGTGAAGCCCTGAAAAATTCTACCGATCAAAAGGCGATCGCAGATAGTGAAGCAGCTTATAAAAAAAGTATTGAAGATTTAAAAGGGATTTTTGAGCGAACAGGCTTAACGGGCAATATGCTCAAGGATGCGGTTGCTTCACCAACGGGAAATGGTCCTGATTCTTGGCAAGTAGCATTGACTTTTGATGATAAAGGCGGTGAGTTATTTGCTAAAACCACTGGCGAAATCGGAGGCACAGGTCGAGCTTTAGGAATTTTTCTTGACGATAAATTAATTAGCTATCCTTCAGTTGGACCCGAATTTCAAGGCAAAGGTATTAGTGGTGGTCGAGCAGTCATTACTGGTAACTTCAACTTAGATACTGCTACCGAATTAGCTTTGCAGTTGCGCGCTGGAGCCTTGCCTGTGCCTGTGGAAATTGTTGAAAATCGCACTGTCGGAGCAACTCTGGGTGCTGATAGTATTCTTAGTAGTATTTATGCCGGAGTTACGGGTCTGCTACTGGTACTAATCTTCATGGTGCTTTATTACCGTATTTTGGGAGTTGTTGCGGATATTGCACTAATCACTTATGCGATTATTACCTTTTCGCTATTTGGTTTATTGGGTGTGGTGCTGACTTTGCCGGGAATTGCAGGGTTTATCCTTAGTATCGGTATGGCAGTGGATGCAAACGTATTAATTTTTGAACGGACTAAAGAAGAATTAAAAGCTGGACGCACACTTTATAAATCCGTTGAAGCAGGTTTTTATCGAGCATGGTCAAGCATTCTTGATAGTAATGTGACCACTTTGATTGCCTGTGGTGCATTATTTTGGCTCGGTTCGGGATTTGTAAAAGGCTTTGCAGTTACTCTTGGTGTCGGGGTGCTAACCAGTATGTTTACAGCGATCACCTTGAGCCGATCGCTAATGCTAGCGATGATTAGCAATCCGATCTTCCGCAAGCCTGAATACTATGGAATGAAAGCTTTTGGCAAAATATCATCAACAATGATCGATGTAGATGCAAAAACTGAGGATGACTCCAAAGACAGTAAAAACGATAATACGAAAGACAATACAAGTGGTGCAGTCCTATGAAATTAGATGTAATTAAAAATGCTCGCCTTTACATCACGATTTCGACAGCAGTAATCTTGGCAGGGATCGTGGCAATGGTGTTGTCTTTTCAGCAGTTAGGTTCGCCCTTGCGATTGGGCATTGACTTTACTGGTGGCTCTAGTGTCACATTGGGCTTAGCCTGTAATGATGGTAATTGCGGAAAGCCCATTGACGTAAGTGTTGTTAGGCAAGCAGTTGAGAGCAAAGGTTTTACCAACAGCGTAATTCAATTAGTTGAGGGCAAAGATCTTAAGGGGATTTCAGTGAGAACAGCGCATCTCTCAACCACAGAACGCGAAAAATTGAAATTATCCCTCACCGAGGCGTTGAAGCAATATGGTGAAGTTGATCCTAAAAAGTCACAAATATCTGAGGTTGGACCCGCGATCGGACAGCAAGCTCTCAGAAATGGCGTGCTTGCTGTAGCTTTGTCTTTTTCAGGAATTGGCATTTATTTAGCATTTCGGTTTCAGCTAGATTATGCGACCTTCGCGATTATTGCGCTGTTTCACGACATGTTCGTAACTGTGGGTGCTTTTTCTATCCTTGGACTAACGATGGGAGTGGAAATCGATAGCTTGTTTATTGTGTCAATGCTAACAATTTGCGGCTTCTCAGTTAATGACACAGTAGTAATCTACGATCGCATTCGTGAAAATGTGAAGCTTGATGCTGGTGCTTCTAACTTTAATCAGTTAGTTAATGCTTCAGTCAATCAAACTCTAGGGCGATCAATTAATACATCCCTAACCGCAACTCTTCCTCTTGTGGCTATTTTCTTGTTTGGTGGTGCAACTCTGCGATTCTTCTCTCTTGCCCTTATTATTGGCTTCCTCTCTGGAGCTTATTCCAGTATCTTCAATGCCAGTATTCTTTTGGCATGGTGGCGCAGCCGTCAGAATCCTAAAATTAGTCAACCGCCACTAGAGGCAAATTAATTAAAGAAAAGCTCCCAACGGGAGCTTTTCTTTAATTAAAAAATTTTCACATCAAGGATTGTGCTGAGTTATGAATGATGAAAATATCAATATTGTTCCTGATTCCTCTGCTGAGCAAATATCCGATCAACTTCTAGAGCGCCAAGTTCAACGACTGATCGAAGTGCAAACCTATTTGCGATGGATGTTTGATGGATTTCTATGGCTAACTGTAGGAACTGCAAGTATTTGGGCTTTGAGATCGGATATTGAACTATGGATTGCGGCTTTTACATGGGCAGGAGTACGCATAACCCTAGCTCACAATCGCCTGCCGATGATGGGTTTGGGAATATGTATAGCGATGACTCTAGCGACTTTAGTATGGCAGAGTTCAATTATTTTATGGGGAGTTAATCAACGAGAGAAGCGATCGCTAATTGATCAAGTAAGAAGGATAAAGGATAAAGGAAAAAGCCATCCATTATGGCGCTGGGTCTGTGAAGAAAAGATATAAATGAGCAAAGGTTCGCTCTAAGTCCTGTATCTATTTTTGTTTGAGAACTAGCAATGTGATGTCGTCATAAATTTTTTGTTTGCCAATATGCGATCGCAGATCTGCGATCACTGCCTGACTAATCGCGATCGCTGGACCATCAACATGCTGACAAATTACTTCGCATAGACGCTCCAAACCATAAAGTTGACGTTCTTCATTCTCTGCCTCAGTGATTCCATCGGTATATAGCACCACAACATCACCCGAATATAAATGAATGCGTTTTTGAGAGAGAAAGTCAGAAATTTCTTCCTCTAGTCCGATAGGGAAACCCAGATCAATAGTATCAAATCGTTCGAGCTTACCGTTTTTGCGAACTACAATCAGCTCCTCATGCTGACCACTCAGAGTAAGTTTGCCCTGTTCATAATCAATTAAAGACAAAGTGAGATTCTTGTCAGATGACATTCGCTGAACATTGCCGTAAATCGTACGATTGAGGACGTCTAAAAAACGGACAGGGTCATTTTCGTCACTTTGCAACAAAGTATGTACCGCAGTCTGAACCATGATCATTAACATGCCGCTTTCTAGCCCATGCCCGGTCACGTCGCCAATGCCAATTTTAATTCGCCCGTTTTGTTGCAGTACATCATAATAATCGCCGCCTACCTCGTTAGCAGGCTCCATAAATCCTGCAATATCTAATTCTTTAATCAAAGCTAATTCTTTGTCTTTAGGTAAAATCATTTGCTGGAGTTTACGGGTTACATCCAACTCATTACTCATTCGCAGATTTTCTAATTTGAGAAGATCGTTTAAAGCCAGAATTTGTTTATTAGCTTTATCCAGTGCAATTTCTGCAATCTTTCGCTGACTAATATCTTCAACGGTTCCTTCATAGTAAAGAATTTTGCCATTTTCATCTCGTAACGATCGTACATTCTCGCTAATCCAGATAGTTGTGCGATCGCGTTTATATACCTGGGACTCAAAATTGGTAATAGTATCATTAGCCTCCATTAATGATTGAAACTGTTGACGACGATCTCGCTCGACATAGAGTTGCGTTTTTACATCAACAATTTGAGCCAACATCTGCTCAACTGACTCGTAGCCATAGATTCTTGCTAACGCAGGGTTAACACTAAGATATTTCCCATCTACAGTCGTTTGAAAAATACCATCGACAGAATTCTCAAAGATACTCCGATATTTTGCTTCGGACTCTTGCAACGCGATCGCGACGCTGTTAAATGACCGCACAACCATCGATAGCTCATCTTTACTATCAAGATTAATTGATATTGCTCCACCCTTTGTCATTTGTTTGGCAGCCATGTCTAACTGATTCACAGTTCTCATTACTGATAAATAAAAACCAATAAATAGATAGAGAATTGCCACAAAAATCACAGCTACAAAAATCAAGATAAATTGCTTCCGCCGCTCAAATCCTTGAATTCGATATATCAAAAGCTCATCTAGCCGATCGACAACTTTCTGCCATAGTGCAAAGCTTTCTTCTATAGTGCTCTCCATCTCTTGTTGATAGAAGCTTCCTGTCAGAGGAAATTTGTTCTCTCGGCTGATCAATTGGCTAGTGTAATCATTAAACTCATTGATACTGACAAAAAAGTTGCGAAGTGGAATGCTCAGAGCATTGCGAAGATTATTACGAGGATTATTTTTAAAAGCTCTTTCTAAATTTGCCCCTAGCTCATCGTTGTAGTTATTCAATAGGCTCATCAATGAAATTAATAGCGTTTTTTTTTCATTAGTAATTTCTTGATTAAATACAACTTCAGCTTCTGTTTGCATAATCTTATGCAACAGCTTTTGCATCTCAGGTAGCTTTACCGCACTAGCATCCATCAGGTAGTAAGGAGATTTCTGGCAAAGAACTTACCCAAGACTTTAAAATATTCTTGTTGTACCAAAAGTGAAGGAACAAGCGTTTGGAAAGCTCTTATATCCTAGCAGAGTTACTAACCCCGTCTCAAATTGAAGATCTTCG
>QBMK01000028.1:0-53082 GCA_003249035.1 Pseudanabaena sp. | reverse complement strand
GCTTTCGCTCCTCTCTCCCTTCAGCGCTTTACTAAGTTAGCTTGCTTAGTTGGACTTGTCAACCCCTTTTTCCTTTTTGTTGCCAAATTTGTTTTTTCGTTCTGCCTATTCCTTTCGGTGGAGCCTTTTCAGAGCCTGAAAAATTTTTAGGATTTAGGTAGTGCAGCTTCAATAGATTTGGTTACGAGTGCTTGCACTGCTTCGACACCTTCCCATCCTCTGATTTCAGTGGCTTTCTTTTCTAGGTTTTTGTAAGAGCGGAAAAACTCGGCGATTTCTTCAAGGCGATGAGGAGCAATGTCCGCTAAGGTCTTGACATCGTTATAGCGAGGATCTTTAGCGGGTACACAAAGGATTTTTTCGTCACGATCACCACCGTCAATCATGATTAGCATCCCAATGGGACGCGCAGGGATAACACAACCAGGAAATGTGGGTTGATCCATAATCACCATGCCATCTAGGGGATCACCATCATCGGCAAGCGTATTGGGGACGAAGCCATAGTCGTAGGGATATTGGACTGATGAGAAAAGAACACGATCTAGGGCGAAGGCATTCAGGTCTTTATCAAATTCATATTTGTTTTTGCTCCCTGCGGGAATTTCGATTAGGACGTTGAGGATTCCAGCTTTAGGTTGTGGGGGAATGCGAGATAAGTCCATTGGTGGGTACTCCTTAAATTTTGTTAATGGTGAGTTTTTGTTTTTGTGTGCAGATAGCTATAGCTATATTTGCATGGGCAATTTATAGATTGCTTAGAAAAAGTATAAGTGGCTGGGGCACTTGTGTCTGCGGTTAATTAGTTAGTCTGATACGCACTATTTAAAAAGTATGCTTTACTGTGATGCATGTGAAGTGTGAGGATGTGAATGTTTTTGCAGCAAGAAGCTCGGTTCCCTATTGGTGTTTTTGATAGCGGGGTTGGGGGACTTACGGTTTTACAAGAAGTTCATCGCCAATTGCCAAATGAATCTGTGATTTATTTTGGCGATACGGCGCGACTACCGTATGGCAAGCGATCGCCATCAGAAATTATTCGCTATGTATATGAGATTTTGCACTGGATGCAGTCTAAGCAGGTCAAGATGGCAATCATGGCTTGCAATACCAGTTCGGCATTGGCACTAGATATAGTCAGAAAGGATTTTGATCTGCCAATTTTGGGTTTAATTTTGCCAGGGGCGCGAGCAGCAGTTGGCAAAGGCAAACGGATTGGGGTAATTGCCACAACAGCAACTGTTAAGAGTGAAGCTTATGTAAGAGCAATTTGTGAGAGCGATCCCCAAGCGCAGGTTTTTCAGATAGATTGTCCTGAGTTTGTTCCTTTGATTGAGTCCGATCGCATTCACGATCCATACACATTGAAAGTAGCAAGGGAATATTTACAACCACTTATCGAGGCAAATATTGATACTTTGGTTTTGGGTTGTACACATTACCCACATTTGTCAGGGGTTTTACGTCAAATTTTGCCATCTCATGTGGCTTTGGTAAATCCTGCTTCTTATGTGGTGAGAGCTGCGGGTCAGGAGTTAGATCTGATGGGTTTGAAATGTTTAGATAATCGTTGCGATCGCGCTAAAACCCAATTTTTTGTGAGTAGCGAGCCAGATCGCTTTGCTCAAGTTTCACGTCGCTGGTTAGGAAAGTTACCTTTGGTGGAAAAAGTTTCTCTATCTCCTGTAGAATTGCTGTCTTAAAGCTTTAGCTCGGGACGCTCTAGTCGATTTGATGGGAGTAATCTTTTGAATCAACCTTATAAACGATATCTACCGCTAGTTTTTGGGTTGACTGCTAGTCTATGTCTAGGGACAAAAGCAGTTGCCCAAACTTCGTTTGATTTGCCATTACCAAATAGCAGTCTCCAAGCACAATTACCACCTTCGGCTCAACCGTTACAGCTACGTAATGTACAGGTCAGTGCTGATGGATTTGTTTTACAGATCAATGGCATGCCTCAGATGAGTACATCGCGCGTGGCTAATCCTGATCGCATTATTTTAGATTTACAGGCTACAGAAGTTGCACCATGGATACATAACTCTCTAGTAGCTGTAAATCGCAATGGGGTAAAGCAAATTAGAGTAGCCCAGTTTCAAAAGTCTCCTGCGATCGCTCGGCTAGTTTTTGATCTGGATAGTAATAGTCCCGCCAGTTGGCAAAGTTCTTTTGATCAAGCGCGTGGTTTATTGATACTCCGCCCCGTTGGAATAGCAGGAACGACAAATAATCCTAGTAGTTTACCAGTGACAGGTTCGCCTCCAGCTAACAGCAGCTCATCAACAACGGTTGACGGATTGTCGTTTAATGGTTATGGACAACTGGTAATTCAGGCTAGTCGAGCGATCTCATATCGCGGCAGCCTAGATTTAGCAACTAATACTTATAGTTTGACAATTCCTACGACTCGGATTTCATCTCAGTTACGCCGCCCAGTCTTAGGAGCAAATAGCCCCATTGAACAAATTCGGCTCAATCAGGTGGGTGATGCAGTAGTTGTTAGTGTAAAAGCGATCGCTGGTTGGCAAATTCGCGAGGCTATCAGAACGAATCCACAGGCGATCGCCCTACAGTTGACAAGTGTCGGACAAGTCACTGCAAGCAGTCCCAAAAATCAGCAATCGCAGATTCAGCCAAACTATGGTGCTAACAATGGTCGCCAGCTAATCGTGATCGACCCAGGACATGGTGGCCCAGATGTGGGAGCGACAAGAAACGGAATTTACGAAAAAGATATTGTGCTAGCAATCAGTAAACAGCTAGGAAGAATATTGCAGCAGATGGGATATTCTGTGATGTATACGCGCACTGAAGATATTGATCTCGACTTAGAACCAAGAGTGCAAATGGCTGAGAATGCTAGGGCAACTGCATTTGTAAGTGTTCATGTAAATTCTTTAGATGCAAGTGCCTCTCAGGTAAATGGGGTTGAAACTTATCATGCTCCAGGTGCGTCTTTAGGTAAGAATCTTGCAGAATTTGTACATCAGCAAATAATTGCTAGTACAGGTGCAACTGACCGTGGTGTGAGGTCGGCTAGATTTTATGTAATTCGCAAAACTTCGATGCCTTCAATTCTGGTGGAGACAGGATATATTACGAATCCATCGGAAGCATCAAGATTGGTCAATGGCAATTATCAAGAGCGCTTAGCAACCGCGATCGCTCAAGGAATCGATCAATTTTTGAAATCTTACAGAAGATAGATACCCAAAAATTGATGTGGTTTAGAGAAATCGCCCTCGATCAAAAAAATATCTAGAATCTAGCTGTTTGATAGCTCATCTTTATAGAGCCTCATATGTCAACAGGAGAACTACTTTGCGATATCGACAACTAGCAGTTGGAATTTTGATGACTGTGGCTACTAGCTATGTAAGCCCTATATTGGGACAGGTACAAGCACAGTCGACAAATAAATC
This sequence comes from Pseudanabaena sp., assembly GCA_003249035.1. GTDB lineage: Bacteria > Cyanobacteriota > Cyanobacteriia > Pseudanabaenales > Pseudanabaenaceae > Pseudanabaena. The sequence goes on along the minus strand of QBMK01000028.1, from coordinate 49,657 downwards.
TAACCAATCTAGTGCATTACAACTAAACAGTATTCGACCAATTACTAATGGATTGATGTTGACTGTCAACGCCAATCCTCAAATTCGGATTCAACGCGAAGATAATCCTGATCGATTGATTGTAGATCTGCAAAATACAAATTTGGCACAAGAACTTCATAAAGCAACCGTGCCGATGAATCGACTTGGCATTAAGCAAGTCAGAGTTGCTCAATTTCAGAATAACCCTGCGATCGCTAGATTAGTTTTTGACTTAGATAGCAGTGATCCTAATAGCAAAGTTGCTTGGCTAAGCCAGTACAATGCTGCCACCAGAACTCTATTGCTCACACCATCTAATCAAACTGCTCAAGCAATTCCGATTAATCCGCCAATCAGTCCTAGTTTGACTCTGCCTAGACCAATCAATACTCCCAGCCAAGTGTCTTCGACACCTTCGGCGATCGAGAAGTTAAGTTTTAGTAATACTGGACAATTAATTGTGGAAGCAAACCAACCAGTAAACTATCGGGTCACTATTGATCGTGCCTCTGGAACCTATAACGTAACGGTTGCTAACGCTAAAATCTCGTCAAATTTGCAGCGCCCCAGTCTTGCTGCCAATAGTCCCATTGAAAGAATTCGACTGTCGCAGGTGGGAAACTCAGTTGAAATAGGGATTAAAACGGTCGCAGGTTGGCAAGTTCGCGAAACGCAGCGCTTCACCAACCAACAAATTAAACTACAGGTTTCGTTAAATAGCGCTGCTCCCAGCAATCAAACATCTTTACCTAGCAACATTCCCGTTAAACAAGCCCCTCCAAATACAGGCGATCGCCGTCGGGGAGTAATATTCGTCGATGCGGGGCATGGCGGCAACGATCCTGGTGCTGTTGACAATAGCATTCAAGAAAAAGATGTCGTTTTGCCAATCAGTCTCAAACTAGGAAAAGCCCTGCAAAGTATGGGTTACACCGTTTATTACACTCGTACTAATGATGTAGAAATCGACTTAGAACCCCGTGTTGCCGCTGCTGAAAGAATCAATGCCGATGTATTTGTAAGCGTACATGCTAATTCTCTTGCCCCAGGCAATAGCGGTATTAGCGGTATTGAGACCTATCATTCCCGTAACTCAACAGTAGGAAGAGAGCTAGCTAACTACGTGCATTCACAGATCATAACGGGTACAGGTGCAAGAGATCGCTCAGTTAGAGGTGCAGGTTTTTATGTGATTGCCAAAACTTCAATGCCTGCAATTCTAGTTGAGACTGGCTTTGTAACTAATCCAGCAGAAGCTAGAAATTTAAGTAGCCCAGATTATCAAAAACGGATGGCAGATGCGATCGCGCGCGGTATCGACCAGTTTATGAGAGTTCGCGGCAGATAAAAGATAGAACAGCGCAATGCGATGCTCTATCTTTATTAAGAAAGAACTTTAGAAAATTCTAAGGGAGACTGAGATTTCTGCTGATGTCTGGCATCGGTAATTAGCCAATCTAGTGCAGCTGCCTGTAAATCAATAGTTGCCCCCGTTTTGTCAACACAATAACGACCAAACACCAATTTATCGACTAACCGCACATCAGATAAGCGCGAATACTCAAAAATCACGCTGCGCTCAACTACAGCACCACTGCAGACATGACAATTAGGTCCAATCATCGTAGGTCCAATGATGGTAGCTCCATCCTCAATTTGGGTCATGCCGCCAATATAGACTGGGCCACGGATATCAACTTTATCCCAGTTTACAGAAACATTTAATCCTGTATAAACTCCTGGTCTAATTTCATGCCCTGGAATATTCACATTTTTGATTTTGTCAGCAAGCACATCTTGGATGGCCTGCCAATAGTCGGGGACTTTACCAATATCAACCCATTGAAAATCCATAGAAATTGCATGGAAGGGCAAGTTATCAGCAACTAATTTAGGAAATAAATCACTACCAAGGTCAAACTCTACGCCCGAAGGAACATAATCAAGAATTTCTGGCTCGAAGATATAAATACCTGTATTGATCGTATTGCTAAGCGCAGATTCAATACTTGGCTTTTCCTGAAACTGCTTAATTCTGCCATCAGAATCCGTAACCACAACTCCATAGCTAGACACCTGATCTTTAGGAACAGTTTTAGTAATAATCGTAGCCAGAGATTTCTTCTGCCGATGCCAGTTCACCGCATAGGTGAGATCAAGATCGATCAAAGCATCGCCACACAGAACAACAAAAGTATCATCAAAAAACGGGGAGAAATCTTGGATTTTTTTGAGACCGCCAGCCGAACCCAGCGCACTACCTTGGAGTTTGCCATCAATAATGGTTCCTTCAAAGGAATATGCCATCTGTACGCCAAACTTTTGACCATCTCGAAAATAGTTTTCGATTTCTTCTGACAAGTGACTAACGTTAACCATAATCTGATCAAAGCCGTGCTGTCTGAGTAACTCAACGAGAAACTCCATCACAGGCTTTTGCATGATCGGAATCATGGGTTTAGGCATGATATTCGTGATCGGGCGGATTCTAGTACCTTTACCCGCAGCCAAAATCATGGCTTTCATAAATTACGTTCTCCTCATCACTACGATTAAATGGCACTAAATATGTCTAAGCAATTTGGCTACTAAGATATATCCAAGGTTCATGAAAATCCGTCTTATCATACCCTGTAAACAGTCCTAAAAAAGCCTCGGAATATCAAATCAGCAAATCGTCTAGTTTGAGATTTAGATAGATACAGCAGTACTCTATCAAACCCTCCACAAGAAGGGTCGCAGGGCAAAGCCCCGCAATGGGTTTTATATTACTAATTTGTGGCAGGTTTGAAATCAAATTGCTGTAGGACTTTGTGCAACTCTACTAACTCTTTTTAAATTTCTATACTTCGACTGTTATATAAACTCATTGCTTTTTCTATCCCATCAGCTAAAAAACTATGCACTGTAGATTCAGCAAGATTAAAAATTTCGGGCAAGATTTTAGTTTCTGCGATCGAAAAACCTCCCAAAACGTGGTTGGTAACATTTTGATTTGCTTTGGACGCGATCGCGCCATCACCTTCATCTTTGCCGCCCCGCCCAATACCAAGCCGAAGTCGAGGAAAGTTTTGAGTGCCCAAATGCGAAATTATGGATTTCATGCCATTGTGCCCACCTGCCGAACCAGAGGGACGCAATCGTAATTTCCCAAGTGGCAAATCCATGTCGTCATAAATAACCAAGATGTTTTCAGGATTTCCCTTAAACCAATCGGCACATGCTCGCACAGATTGACCTGAGACATTCATGTATGTAGTGGGCTTGAGCAACCGTATTTTACCGCTGCCGGCTAATCGAGTCGATAATCTTCCTTCGCCAAAAATGCCATAAAATCGCTGTTCTTTGCCGAGTGAGATACTCCAAGATGTAGCTAACCGATCAACCGCCATAAATCCAATATTGTGACGGGTGCGCTCATATTCCGCACCAGGGTTGCCAAGCCCCACAATTAGAGAAATAGATTGAGTCTCAAGCATCCGAAGCAGTTACTACTTCCTTAGTTTCTTCTGAAGATGCAGCTACTGGAGTGGTAACTTCGGAGATGGGCTGTACAGGAGATTTATCAGCAATAGCCATAGGTTGCTCTAGGCGATCGGCTTCGCGCTTAAATTCAGATTCAAATTCACGAGAAGCATCTTGAAAGCCTTTAATTGCTTTACCCATACTGCGACCAATTTCTGGCAATTTTTTGGGTCCAAATATCAAGAGTGCCACGAGCATGATCAGAATCATCTCAGGCAAGCCAATACCAAAAATATTCATTGAGAATGACCTTTTTGTAGAGAACGAAACTATTGTAATTCTAAAGATAGCAGGATTTTAGAGCTAGGATAAGCTGATCTAAAGGCTTGCTATCCTAGACTGTTAAACAATACTGAAGCAATGAGCAAGAATTAAAGCAATACCGAACAATTCTAATTTAACCCAAGTTGCTACCTATGGTAACGAGAAAAAAATGCTGCTACAAAGGATAAAAGCCGAGTAGCAGCAAGAAAAATGAATGATGAAATTGTAGCGATTTATTGCCTCTGTGACGACATTCTCCGAGCGATGAATCACCAAGGAGATCGCCAGGAACAGATGAGTGATGCCGAAGTAATGACCACAGCCATAGTTGCAGTTCTGTATTTTGGTGGAAATTTTGAGAAAGCAAGAAAAGATCTCTCAGAGCCGCAATACATTCCAAAAATGCTGAGTCGGAGTCGATTCAATCGCAGGCTGTATAGGGTTGAATCGATGCTATTGATGTTGTTTGAGTGACTAGGACAAGCATGGAAATAACTGAACACCGAATCGGTTTACAGCATTGATAGTTTTCCAATTCCAGTCTGTGACAATATCCGCATTCCAAGGTCAAAAATCTATGACGGAGATGAGGAGTATCGAGGCTATCAAGCCAGCAAGAAACGATATTTCTACGGTATTAAAATCCATTTGATGGTCACAGCATCAAGGGAACCTGTAGAGTTTTTTCTAACTTCAGGTTCATTTGCTGATGTTAAGGGGTTGAGGGTATTTCCATTTGCTTTACCTGAAGGCAGTGTAGTTTATGCAGACAAGGCTTACAACGATTATGAAATTGAGGATTTGTTGCTTGAAGCCGAGAATATCCAGCTCTCGCCTATTCGAAAATGCAATTCACAACGTCCTGTACCTGGCTATGTTCAGTTTCTCCAGCACCATAAGCGCAAAGTAATCGAAACTACGGGTAGTTTGATATCCCAGCTTTTACCTAAATCTATTCATGCTGTGACTGCCAAGGGCTTTGAGCTTAAAGTCATGCTCTTTGTCCTTGCTCTTAGCGTTAATCTATGGGTAGCAACTTAGGTTACTTACTTAAAGTCTTGCATAGTTTTTTGAGCGATCGCTTCAGATCTTTGAAAATATAGCTCCCGTTCCTTTATTACTGAGATATAAAAAACAGAAAAGTTGCATAATGCGAATTGCTGCCCCACTTTTCTAGTTTTTGATTGGTGAAATCTATATAAAATTCAAGATAAAAACTGGATTACAGCCTCAAATATTAATTTGTTTTAAGTTATCTCACAATCTAGGCATCGAATGTAAACCACTACGATAAACTTGGGTTTAAACATCCCGTGCCTATTTTTCTTTTTTAGATAGGCACATATATTGATTGGAGCAATAGCAATATGTCGCATGCAGTCAAAATTTATGACACCTGTATCGGCTGCACACAATGCGTGCGTGCCTGTCCTTGTGATGTTTTGGAAATGGTTCCTTGGGATGGATGTAAAGCGGCTCAAATCGCTTCTTCTCCACGTACCGAGGATTGCATTGGTTGCAAACGTTGCGAAACTGCTTGCCCCACTGACTTCCTAAGCGTCCGTGTCTATCTTGGTGCTGAAACCAGCCGCAGCATGGGTCTTACCTACTAATTTGATAGTTTTTATAATTATTTTTTAGTTAGATTAAGATTCTTGTTTATTTTCGTTAAGTGCAATTATTCTTTATCCTGCATTTAGATTTAGGCGCACCAATTGGTGCGCCTAAATTATCTTTACAAACAAAAGGCACGCTATGCGTGCCTTTTGTTTTAATACTGGAGTTTAGACTAATCACCCCATTGGCTACAGGCTAGACGCATGACTTTGCGTTGCTTAAGGTCAACTTTATGTGGGAATCTCAATTTATTGAGTGTTTCGTTGCAAATGCAATTCTGCTCAAACTATTCAATAAGTCCCATAATTTCCCCTGGAGAGGGATAGTTTTTACCACACAGCCTATTAAATAACGTCAGTTCGGGAGAAGAAAGGCTGAAGCCTATATCTATTAAGTAATATTCTCCAGAGCGATGCTGAAACAGTCAAAAATCGCGACTTTCACTTTAAATTCTTTATCGTTAGGCAAAAAACACTGGTTTTATAGATATCTTTTTTCCTTGCAGGGACTACTATAGAGCGTGATATTGGGTTAAATCCTTATCCCGAACTCACGTTAAATAAGCTTTTTGACGATTGCTCAATGGGCTGAAGCACTAAAACTACATGCAATTTAGTCTAAACTCCAGTTAATAGAGACGGCGCTTAGCTTCGTCTTTGTATGAATATATTTTTTATGCTTGATATTTTTGATCGCATACCCGATGGCTTACTAGATCTTGAATCTACTCAACTTTGGCAATTACTAAAGCACCCCACACTGATCCACCTCGAAGGCGATCGCCAACCAGCATTATTTGTTTCGATTTTGTTACATGGCAATGAAACAACCAGTTGGTTAGCGATGCGCGAGTTACTTCGTAAATATCAAAATAAAAAACTACCGCGATCGCTTTCTTTGTTTATCGGCAATATCGAAGGTGCTAGATATTGTCAAAGACATTTAGACCATCAGCCTGACTACAATCGTATTTGGCAAATCGGAGACTCATCAGAGCCATTGCCAGAGCAAATCATGGCACAACAAGTAATTACTGAAATGCGATCGTGCGGTGTATTTGCCAGCATAGACATTCACAACAATACAGGGAGAAATCCTCACTATGGCTGCATTACCCGCTTAGACAAGCATTCCCGACATTTAGCACGACTATTTGATAAAACTGTGGTGTATTACACTAGCCCCAAGACAGTGCAATCCTACGCTTTTGGTAAGTTTTGCCCTGCGATCGTTTTGGAATGTGGTCAACCTGATAAACCTGATGGCACGGCTCATGCGTTGGAATATGTAGAAACCTGTCTAAATCTTGATAGTTTTGATGATCTCCCTGACTCGGCGATCGCAGATATTGATCTGTTTCACACAGTGGCGATCGTAAAAGTCCCTGAACAAGTTAATTTCAGCTTTACGGACGAGCCTAATGATGACATTACTTTTCCAACCGAGATGGATTGTTTGAATTTCTGTGAATTACCTATTGGGACTAGCTTTGGGCATGCAAAAACTGAGAGAGCTTATTTATCAGCTTTAAGCGAAGAAGGAGAAGAACAAGGCGATCTCTATTTTCAAATTCAAAATGGCAAAATTATTTTAAAAGTCTCTGTGATGCCATCAATGCTTAGTCTCAACACCGATATTGTTCGTCAAGATTGTCTCTGCTACCTAATGGAACGTTTCCCAATCCCAGAATAAAAAAGCTGTTGCTTTGCACCAGCTTTTTTATTCTATTTTTTTAGAACGAAGCTAACGTCCAAAGGGAAATTTAAACGGTAAAGGCTTGATTAATGCTAATTCTGCAATCATTTGTTCGTGCATATGATCATTGGTCGCTAGCAACCTTCCAGACTTAGGAATATGTTCGCTACCATCGTAAGCCGTAACAATACCACCAGCCTCACGCACGACCACCACGCCCGCCGCCAAGTCCCATAGAGATAAGCCGCGCTCCCAATAACCATCTAAGCGTCCACAAGCCACATAGGCTAAATCCATCGCCGCCGAACCTCCGCGCCGCACGCCTTGAGTGATATGCGTGAAATGACAAAACTCAGCGTAATTATTATCCTCAACGAGAGTGCGATCGTAGGCAAAGCCAGTTACGAGCAAACTGCGGCTGAGTTCAGTAGTTTTAGAAACATGAATTGGTAAACGATTACGAGTTGCGCCTAACCCTGTTGCCGCCCGAAATATTTCATCGCGGAATGGATCGTAAATTGCCCCAACAGAGGGAATTCCATCTATCAATAAAGCGATCGAAACTGATGAAAATGGATATTGATGAGCATAATTAGTTGTGCCATCCAGAGGATCGATCGCCCATAAATATCGACTCTCGGTATTCCCTAATACACCCGACTCTTCTGCCAAAATTCCATGCTCAGGAAAGTGTCTCTGCAAAATTGAGAGAACCATTGCTTCCGATTCTTTATCTGCGATCGTCACTAAATCTCCTGGACGCTTTTCTTCAACCTCTTTTTCCTTAAGATTTCCCATATATGAGGTCAGGACTGCACCACCCGCACAAGCTGCCTCAGTAGCAATATCTAAGAAGGTTTGTAGTTGCTCTTTACTAACAGAAGCTAGTGAATTTATCATGATCTTTAGAAGTGTTGTTTAGTTGATTTCAGATTGTTTTAAAGATGGGATTACTGTAGCGATCGCTAAAATAACGCCAACAAAATTAGCAGAGCGAATTCCACCGATCTAATTTCACCAGATCGGTGGTGTCTTTAAAGAGCCGATCTCTGCGAGAATATTTAGGCATTTATTTTGTGAAGATTATTGTCATAATTCTTCATTTTTTGTTACTTGTTATCAAATCACAAATTTAGCATCCTACTGCCTCACAGTTTTTTCATATATATTTCAAGTAATACTCCATGAACCCGACTTGGAAAATTTCCCTACTCCCAGTTTTAATTACTAGTGCGATCGCGAGTTTGTTTCCCTTAGCCATACTTGCAACTACCTCAACCCCATCAACTCCGATTGATCAATCTAATGCAAAAGAGGCAGAAGAGCTTTGTGGTAAACCAACACTTGATGATCTTGTCCAGCACAAAGTTAAGCAAGGCGAGACTCTAGTAGCGATCGCTAAGCAATACGAACTTAAAACTGCAACTTTGATGGGGCTAAACCCTGAAGTCCGAAGTGGCGAAGTCAAGGTTGGTCAAACTTTATCGATTCCACCCCTAGACGGTCTAACCTATCGCTTCAAAAACGAAGAAAACTACACAACCGTTGCCAAAAAATACAACATTCGCGCCGATGTTCTGTTTGAGCGTAACGGCTGTCAACGGAAACCACAAGTCGTATTTGTGCCTGGGGCAATCTGGAAGCCTGAACCCGTTCCCTTCAATTCTGCGATCGCATCTCGAGGCTCAGGCAATCCTGATGTCATCTTCCAAACAGGTGGATATCCTCTGCCATACTCTGTGCCTGTCACATCAAACTATGGCTGGCGAATGAATCCTGTCACTGCCATCTGGTCATTTCATAGCGGCATCGACCTTGGCGCGTCTTTTGGTACACCAGTACTTGCTGCCAAAGCAGGACGTGTCGATTTTGCAGGTTGGGGCGATGGTTATGGCAACCTTGTCGAACTAGATCATGGCTCCATAGGCACGCGATATGCCCACCTTGAGGCAATTTATGTCTCGCAAGGACAGAGTGTAGCTCAAGGTCAGCAACTGGGCATTGTTGGGTCAACAGGACGTTCAACGGGTCCACATTTGCACTTTGAGATCATGGTCTCGTCTGGTGATGGTTGGGTAGCCCTTGATCCAGCTCCATATCTCAACCGCATCGCATCCGTTATGACCAATTTATTTTTGCTCTAAATTTTGCTATCCATCGGCTTTAAATCTCACATCAAAAATAAAGGCGGCGCTGTGCGCCGCCTTTATTTTTGAAATAGACATGGGTCACGCAGAGCGTGACCCATGTCTATTTGTAAACTTGTGTAACCAAACTTTAGAATTAGCGATCGCCTAGAAATACTGTTCGCTAGCATGGTCGATAGTATTTTTTATTAGCCTAGTTTTAAAACTCGACATACACCTATGAATTTCTCCCCAAGTACCATTGCCTTGCTTGTCTATGGAGTTGTCTCGATTGTTGGCGGGATCATTGGTTTTGCAAAAAGCCAAAGCAAGGCGTCCATAATCTCAGGCAGCATCAGCGGTGTGGGATTGATCGTCGCTGGAACTGCCGCCGCCCAAAATCAAGAGTGGGGCAAAATCGCTGGTATGGCGATCGCAGCTCTGCTAGTGATCGTCTTTATCGTGCGTCTAATCAAAACCAAAAAGTTTATGCCAGCAGGGCTGATGATCCTCGGAGGGGTCGCAACTCATGGCGCAGCTTTGCTTTCAGCCTAATTGATCTAACATTTCTAGTCTGGTGATAACATAATAATTGTTAAGAAGTGTGATGAAGAAAAGCTTGTAGACATCGCAATGCTTCAAAATGTTTTGGTAATCATTGCTTTGACAAAGAAACCTTCCATGTCGGATCTGCACATAATGTTTTTGCGATCGTCCTTAGGACATAGCTAAAGCTAAAGCAAATTTGCATGGTATGGCATCACATCAATCGTTTTTATTCACATTTTTGATTGGAGAAAAAATTAAATGAGCGTAGTCACGAAGTCTATCGTGAATGCAGATGCTGAAGCACGTTACCTCAGCCCTGGCGAACTAGATCGTATTAAAGGCTTTGTAAGCTCTGGTGAGCGCCGTCTTCGCATTGCCCAAACCTTGACCGAATCCCGCGAGCGTATCGTTAAGCAAGCTGGCGATCAACTTTTCCAAAAGCGTCCTGATGTTGTTTCTCCTGGTGGAAATGCATACGGCGAACAAATGACCGCAACCTGCTTGCGTGATCTCGACTACTACCTCCGATTGATCACTTACGGAGTTGTTTCTGGCGATGTCACACCTATCGAAGAAATCGGTCTAGTTGGCGTTAAGGAAATGTACAACTCTTTAGGCACTCCTATTCCTGGCGTTGTTGAAGGTGTACGTGGTCTAAAAAATGCAGCAGCAGCATTGTTGTCTGGTGAAGATGCAGCCGAAGCTGGTTACTACTTTGACTACGTCATCGGTGCAATGCAGTAAATCGGCACTTGAACTTTCTTAGATTATTTTTAGATTGTTCTTGAATTGATTTTCTTTAAAAACAGAATTTAAGCTATTCAGAATTCTGAATCCGTAATTCAAAAAACTAATTGCAAACCTAAAAGATATACAAAAATGCAAGACGCAATTACTTCCGTCATCAATTCTTCTGATGTTCAAGGTAAGTACCTTGATGCCGCTTCTCTCGAAAAGCTAAAAGCATATTTCGCAACTGGCGAACTTCGTGTTCGTGCATCTGCCGCTATCTCTGCTAACTCTGCAACCATCGTTAAAGAAGCTGTTGCCAAGTCCTTGTTGTACTCAGATGTTACCCGTCCCGGCGGCAACATGTACACCACCCGTCGTTATGCCGCATGTATCCGCGACCTCGACTACTACTTGCGCTATGCAACCTATGCAATGCTTGCTGGTGACGCTTCGATTCTTGACGAACGTGTACTCAATGGCTTGAAAGAAACCTACAACTCCTTAGGAGTACCTGTAGTTTCTACCATTCAAGCTATCCAAGCAATCAAAGAAGTTGCTGCTAGCATCGTTGGTTCTGAAGCTGGTAAAGAATTGGGTGTATACCTTGACTACATCAGCTCTGGCTTGAGCTAATTGCTTGATATGGCGTTAATTGCTATTTATTATTGATTTTTTAATTAACTAATATGTACAAGGCGGCGGCGGTAGGTAGCTTTAGCTATCTATCTTGCCGCCAACGCTTATATCAATATAGAAATATTTCTTTGAAATTAACTTCTAATTTATCTTTAAAATAACTGGCTCTGAAGGAGATCGCCGCTATGCGGACTTTTAAAATCACTGCTTGTGTACCTAGTCAAACTCGCATTCGTACACAACGAGAGTTGCAAAATACCTATTTCACGAAGTTAGTGTCCTATGACAACTGGTTCGCTGAACAGCAACGCATTATGAAAATGGGCGGCAAGATTATAAAAGTTGAACTAGCTACTGGCAAGCAAGGCGCAAATACTGGCTTGCTTTAGTTTTTTTCTTATCCCCAAACCAAAAAAGCAGAAAATTCACGTTGTGAATTTTCTGCTTTTTTGGTTTGGAGCGATCGCCTTGCTTAAGACGATATCTATAGTCACGTAAATAGCCGTCGCCAGTCTTTGCCCCGCACTGCTATTTCTTATGTAAAACCGAGAAGAGAGTTGCGGCGCAACTCTCTTCTCGGTTTTACATATATTTGCTTATAGCCATCATAAGGAATACCTTTATGACTTTTTATAGAAAATATTTCTTTGGGTATATCTAGGAAAAATGTTTGTCATGATACAGTTTTCTCAATAACTTTAAAGTATTGTTACGTTATGTTGACACGGTGACTAATATCTGGTGTTAAGAAACTTCAAGCTATTGGTTATTGTCATAGTTTAGTGTCATTGATTGATTTGTAAAAGAGGTACTTATGAGTGACTTACCTGTCGAAAAGCAATTTACCCATATGATGTTTTGCCAACAGATCCAAAATATTGATATAGATGCAGCAAAGCAATTGCTAACTGAGCTGCACATGCTTTATTTGGGACAGCAAGCCATGATGGTAAAAATTGCTAAACAAGAATTTTTAGGGGGAATGTAATCTGAATTGCATAAACAATAGAAAAGCAGCGCATTGCGCTGCTTTTCTATTGTTTATGCAGAATTGTTGTTATTGATGCCAGCAAGTTAGGAAAGATCTGACTTGGTTTGTATTTTTCTAGTTGATTTTGATTGCGAATACCACTAAGTACGGCGATCGCTGGAACCTGATAAGTCTGAGCTGCAATAATATCAGCTTCAGTGTCGCCAATCATCCATTGCTGCTCTACCTTTGGCAGATTAGCTTGAGCAGTTTTCATTAATTTGGGTTTGTCTTGGGTATCGACTGTTTTTACATAGTCATCGTCCAGACAAAAAATGCGATCACTAGGGAAAAAGCGTCTTAAATTATATTGATCAAGTACAGGTTCGAGCTCGCGACGGCGACGCATGGTCATCACAGCTAGATCTATGCCCGATTGTTGAGCTTTCTGGAGTGCTGGAATTGCGCTATCAATCAGGCGATCGTAATCAAAATATGGATTTGTATGAACTGTGGCACGTCGCAAGTGAGCAAAAGCTATACATTGTTTCTCTTCATCAAATCCTGATAAATTAGCTATCTCTTTTTCCGGTACCTGCGATCGCTTTAATTCCCAAAACTCAGACTTTGATAAAGTCTTAACTATCTGTTCGGGTTTCTTGATTTTGTCCAAACAATATAAATAAACCTGATAGTATCGCTCCGACACGTCCATGATAGGACCATCGAAATCAGTAAATATTCGTCTTGTCATAATTCTTTAATATAGAAAAGTTTGTAGAGTTCACTCTTCTAATGTTTGGGGTCAGATGTCCAATTACCGTAATGGTTCAAAATATTTTTTATTAATAGCTGAGATTGCTTAGATATTGATTGGGGATAGGTAAGCCATATCCCACCGATTTGACTACCTAAATAACTAAATTCAGTACTTTCTTGCCAAAACAATTCAGCATTAACATTATCAATTTGTTCGATATGTGACGCTAACTCTCTATACATAGCTAGAGCAATATCAGGACTGTAAACAACCCTGAAACGATTAATTGGTAAATCCCCGCTAGGCACTTTCTAATTCCTGACCTAAATCTTTTGTATCTAGAACATTACTAACTGAAGGAGTACCGATTATGCAGCAGTTAACTTCATCAATGCAGACTTTTCCCCATTGCAAAGCCCAACGGACGAGAGACACCCGATTGTCAGTCTTTGTTTTAGTTAAAATATTACTGATGTGATTATCAACAGTTCGTTTGCTAATCGCTAATTTGACTGCGATATCATGGTTAGTTAAGCCACCAGCTACTAATTCAATCACTTGCAGCTCTCTTTCGGATAGAGGAATTGATGATTTTGTAATTACAGTTTGATTGGATTCGGTAGGATTGGTCATAGTAACGAAAATTATTTACGCCAATATTTCAGGATTATACTCATTTTGGCGATTAATCAATAAGTATAATTTCTTATTCGAGATTGTGTCAATTAATTAAGTTTTTCCAAAGATTACCTCAGCTATGCGGGCTGTTAAATGTAAAAACTCACTTAAGAGGATGTTTTGCGATCAAGCCAATAAAGACTCTATCCATTTTGGAGGACTTGGAATGGGATTGCCTAGGCGATCAAGCACAATCCAAGCGACTAAATGGACGAGTAATTGATAGGCAAAGTTACTAAAGATAATTGCCGCGATCGCAAAAATCTGAATTGTCGCAAAATCCGGCTGTTCGAGCGATCCGAAAAGTTGCATAACCCAAGTTAGTAACCCTGTAATTTGAACAATTGAATAGTTCCAGACGTTTTCACCTAACAAAACTGATAAAAAGGCAAACTGAAAACCAGTTCCAATTGAGCCAATCATTGTGGCAACGCTAAGCGAACCCGACCAAGGAAAATCTCGTTTCCATAGATATCCTAGGGTGACCCCAACTAAACCATGCGGAACAATATACTGAATACTACGGGTTGGCCCCATTAGAATTGCCAGAAGTAGAGCTGTTACAGCCATTGCCATCCATGCGGCGCGACTATTCCAGCGTAAATAGGCTAAAGCTGTAGGTAATGGAAACAGCATTCTCAGCAAAGGGCCAAGGGGAAAGTAATAGTTAATTAGAAACAACATGGCGGTGGTACTCGCAAGGAATGCGGTTTCCACCATTTCGCGAGGATCTGTATGAGGCAATTTTGTCATAAGGTTTCGGTCGGTACTTCTTTTGGGGTGGTGTCGGGAAGACGGCGACGAAGACCGTATAGCCAAACCAAACCAAAAACACCTGCGACGATCGCAGCCAAACTAATCATCTGAGCAGTACGAAGTCCACCCACCATCAAGCTATCAGTGCGCAAACCTTCGATCCAAAATCTGCCGAGGCTGTATCCGATCGCATAGAGCATAGTCACAGTTCCAGTTCTCTGTTTTGGAAATCTCAGGAATGTAAACATTAAAATTCCAAATACGCCTAAGTTCCATAGCGATTCATACAAGAATGTGGGATGAAAGTAAGATTCGTTGACAAACTCAGGTGGGCGCCGATTGCTGGGAATCAACAATTTCCATGGTAAATCTGTCGGACTGCCAAAGGCTTCAGAATTAAAAAAATTACCCCAACGTCCGATCGCTTGCCCCAAGATCACAGCAGGCATGACGATGTCTGCCATCAACCATGTGGAGATTTGGTGACGCTTACAAAAAATAGTTGCTGCGATCGTCCCACCAATAATTGCTCCATGAATAGCAATGCCTCCTTCCCATATGGCAAATACTTTGTACCAATCTTGTGTCTGAAAACGATGCCATTCAAATAGGACATAGTAAAGACGCGCGCAGGGAATCGCACCAACAACAAGCCAAATTGCCAGATCCCCAACCAGTTCTGGATCGACATTACGTTTTTCAGCAAGTTTTTGCGCTAGCACCGTTCCAAAAATTATCGCTGAAGCGATTAACAATCCATACCAACGGATCGAAAGTGGCCCAACCTCAAAAGCGATCGGACCCGGAGATGTAAATTCAAAAGCTAAAGGTAACAGATTAAACACTTTTTCCTTTTCACCAGGGTAATTCAGATAATAAGATGTGGTGCAAAGCGCCACATCTTATATCTTTGTATCTATATATCTATTTGTAACGTATTCCAGCTTGCTTAAGTCGATTAAGTGCTTCGCCAAGGCGATCGCAATCAGCAATCAAACTAATTCTGACATAGCCTTCACCGCCTTGACCAAAAGCACTTCCAGGAGTGAATACCACGCCTGTACTTTCTAATACTTTTAGAGCGAAGTCAGCAGATGTCATCCCCGCAGGTACAGGAATCCAGAGATACATGGTGGCATAGGTTTTGGGGATATCCCAACCTAGCTCGGCTAGGCCTGCGATCAAAAAATCTCGGCGTTCTTTATATCGGTCGCAGACAGCCTCTAAATAAGTGTCAGGCAATTGTAGGGCAGTCTCTGCGGCAACTTGGATCGCTGAAAAGATTCCGTAATCGAGGTTAGTTTTGAGGGTGCGTAAACCTTGAATCACATGACGATTGCCAACCACAAAACCGACGCGCCAACCTGCCATGTTATAGGTTTTGGAGAGAGTGTGAAATTCAACGCCCACATCTTTACCGCCTTCGATTTCCAGCAAACTTGTAGGTGTATAGCCATCAAATGCAAGTTCGGCATAGCAGAGATCGTGAACTAATAAAATCTCGTATTTTTTTGCAAATGCAACCACTTCTTCAAAAAATTCACGGGGTGCGATCGCGCCTGTGGGATTAGCAGGATAGTTAAAATACATTAACTTGGCACGTTGGGCGACTTCTTCAGGAATTGCGGATAAGTCGATTAGCCAGTTACTTTCAGCACTGAGAATCATTTCATGAATTTCCCCACCTGCTAGCAATGGTCCTCGAAAGTGCGCAGGATAGGCAGGGCTGGGCACTAGCACAACATCACCTGGATCGATGTAGGCGATCGCTAAATGTCCTAATCCTTCTTTTGAGCCAATCAGAGGTAAGGCTTCGCCTTCAGGGTCGAGTTGCACGTTATAACGGCGCTTGTACCAGTTAGTAATTGCTCTGCGAAAACTTGCAGTACCTTCAAAGGGCGGATAGCCATGATTTTTGGGATTTTTTAAAGCCGAGATCGCTGCTTCGACTACTGGTTCAGGGGTCGGTCCATCTGGGTTCCCCATACCAAGATCGATCAAATCTAGACCTTGCTCTTTAGCTCGGAGCTTCAACTCATCTAAGCGTGCAAAAACATATTGAGGAAGTTTTTCTAATCGCTGAGCAGGTTTGAGCCAAGTCTTCATTTGTGTGTCAGAGCGTATAAGGTTTATGGATTTGAAAGAATTACACCTTATGGCAACAATTCTTTCTTAAATTCTGTAGGTATTTGATCTTAATAGAAATTGTCTCGCGATCGCACTTGCTCATTGAGAAACTAGAAAGAGCGCGAATTGCTATTTCTAGTTTTGAGGTTTAACGATAGTAATAAAGCGATGATATTCATTATTTTGATGACAATTTATAGATGAATGTCAGTCTACATCCTGGAAAATGACTTCTGGTATAGCTTTGAGTCTATTTGAACGATTTAATGATTTGTTAACTTTTATATCAAAAGGCTTAACACAAGTTTACAAATTCTTAATACAATTGAATTAACGAGTAAGTATTTATCCTCATCATGTCTGTTGCAGAATTTCCTTGGCTTACCACTATTTTACTGTTACCACTTGTAGCAGCCTTTGCGATTCCTTTTATACCTGACAAGTACGGTAATGCCAAGAATGTGCGATCGTACTCAATGGCAGTAGGATTTATTGAATTGTCTTTAATGGTCTACGCATTCTGGAGTCAATACAATCTCCATGAAGCATCATTCCAGATGTCAGAAAACTATGATTGGATTCCTCAACTTGGTTTGAACTGGGCTTTGGCGGTTGATGGTTTATCGATGCCGCTAATTTTATTGACAGGCTTGATTACAACCCTTGCCATTTTTGCAAGTTGGACTGTTACGAACAAATCGAAGTTATTCTATTTCTTGATGCTTTGCTTATACAGTGCTCAGATCGGCGTATTCGCGGCTCAAGATTTATTATTATTTTTCTTCATGTGGGAATTAGAACTGATTCCTGTCTATCTGTTGATTTCAATTTGGGGTGGACCGAAGCGTCTTTACGCTGCAACAAAGTTTATTCTCTACACAGCACTAGGTTCGATTTTTATTCTGGTCGCTGGTTTAGCGATGGCATTCTACGGGGATACAACGACATTTAATATGGCAGAGATGGGGATGAAGCAATATCCGATCGCTTTTGAGTTACTCGCCTATGCAGGTTTCTTAATTGCTTTTGGGGTAAAGTTGCCAATTTTCCCTTTGCATACTTGGTTACCAGATGCTCATGGTGAATCCTCTGCGCCAGTATCGATGGTATTAGCTGGGGTATTGCTGAAGATGGGGGGATATGCACTTATTCGTTTCAATATTGAAATGTTGCCAAACGCTCATGTTTACTTTGCGCCTTTGCTTGCAGTTTTGGGTGTAGTTGGCATTGTCTATGGCGCAATGGCAGCGTTCGCGCAACAAAATCTGAAGCGTCGCCTTGCTTATTCTTCGATTTCGCACATGGGCTTTATCCTTTTAGGATTAGCATCATTTAATGATTTGGGTGTAAGTGGCGCATTACTACAAATGATTTCTCACGGATTAATTGCAGCGGCGTTGTTTTTCCTCTCGGGTGTAACCTATGATCGCACTCATACATTGATGATGGATGAAATGGGCGGTATCGCCAAAATCATGCCTAAGGCTTTTGCCCTAATGACGGCAGCGGCGATGGCATCTCTTGCGCTCCCAGGGATGAGCGGATTTGTGAGTGAGTTAAATATTTTTCTGGGTATCACTACCAGTGATGTCTATGCTTCTAACTTTAAGATCGTGATGATCTGTCTTGCAGCAGTTGGGGTAATTATCACACCGATCTATCTTCTCTCGACCTTGCGTCAAGTCTTTTATGGTCAACCGAATCTCGCGTTGCATTTAGATAAGTATGTTAGCGATGCGAAACCTCGTGAAGTATTTATTGCCGCTTGCTTGCTTGTGCCGATTGTCGCGATCGGGTTTTATCCCAAATTGGCGACTCAGACATACGATGTGAAAACTGTTGCTGTAACTGAACAAGCTCGCGATGCTTTTAGTTTAGTGGCTCAAACCAATCCTCATCTTTATTCTTCTGGATTGATTGCTCCACAACTAACCCGCTCAAACCCTCAAACTATTTTGGGAATTGTTGAATAAAGATAGAAATTCTGCACAGAAAAAAAGAGCTCTTTAGCGCTCTTTTTTTCTGTTTATGCCATCTTCATGACCACATTTCTTTGGACATCTGTATTTAAATCTTGTAGTGCAAAAGTGCGATCGCTATCGTTCATTTCTCTATAGCTTGTATAGCCAAGCGCTTGCAATAACTCTTTTAGCCTAACTCCCGTTGTGCCAGCGGCTTTGAGACTAGTGGGATGGATTTCAATAATGAGAGTTGGTTTGAGAGACGTAATCATTTTGCTTGAGCCTGAAAGAAACGCACATTCACTACCTTCTACATCAAGTTTTAGTAAAACTTTGCCAGTAAACTTTTGCCAATCTACTAACTCATCAAACCGCTTGATTGGAACTGTGAAGGTTTTGTATTGATGAGTTGCCGAATGTTCTGGAAATATTCCCGCCGAGCCAGATGTCCCAATTGGCACTAATAATTCTATTTCTCCATCAGTATCACCAACGGCGAGATTATGAATCTGGAATTTACAGAGCGCATTGGCAGTCAGAGATTTTTCTAAAGCATTGGCTAAGCGTGGCTGAGGCTCGATTGCCAGTACAAAACCATTCGCTCCAACCATCTTGCTTGCCACGATCGCAAAGCTCCCATGATTTGCGCCAATATCCAGAAAAGTATCACCTTCAGAAAGTAATTGAGATAAAACTCTCGTGTCGGTATCTCCACTAGCTAGCTCGTTCACCACTTGAAAGAGGCGCATATCAGTGGGATTGAGAAATACTTTATAGCCAGATAGCTCTAGCTCTAAATATTGATCTGGAGAAAGTCGATAGAAAATATTTGATAGAAATCTGAATAATTCTCTACCGCCTTTGAGATAGCTTTTGCCTGTGAGCCCAAAATACAACTTACAGTACAAACTGAAGATGCGGTATAGAAATGGCAACTGTTTGCTAAGGGTCGGATTGATTACCCACCCTAACACTGAGCGATCGTATAGCCAATCATCGGGTTGATCTAGTTTGAGTTCTAGTTTCGCCATGGGAGAATTTGTAGCCATAAAAAATTTTTGCTCTCTTGAAATAAAACCAGTTTGGTTGTGGCGCGGCTTCGTCGCGCCACAACCAAACTCCTAATGCAGAGATCGCACAGGAATTTGGTTAGCACTAAGATAATCTTTAATCTCCGAGATCGTTAGTTCACCATAGTGAAGTAACGAAGCCAGCAGAGCTGCTTCAGCTCTACCTTCAGTCACTGCTTGCAGAATATGTTCGCAATTACCCGCACCACCTGAAGCTATTACAGGAACTTCCACTAAATCTGCAACTTGACGAGTTAGCTCCAGATCATAACCTGCCTTTGTCCCATCAGCATCCATACTAGTAAGTAAAATTTCACCTGCGCCGCGCTTGACAACTTCTTGCGCCCACCAGAGCGCATCAATACCAGTATTTTCACGTCCCCCCCGTACATATACATCCCAACCGAAATTATTAGGATCATTCCTACGTCTGGCATCGATCGCCACAACAATGCACTGATTACCAAAGCGATCGCTACTGCGATTAACTAAATCTGGATCATTTACTGCCGCCGAATTCATGCTCACCTTATCTGCACCTGCTCGCAGAAGTTCGCGAATATTATCTAGGTTTCGCACGCCACCACCCACTGTGAGTGGAATAAATACTTGCTCGGCAGTACGATAGACCACGTCCAAAATAATGCCGCGATCTTCGTGGGTGGCTGTGATGTCTAAAAATACCAGTTCATCGGCTCCTGCAAGGTTATAAGCCTGTGCCAACTCAACTGGATCTCCAGCATCCTTAAGATCGACAAAGTTGATTCCTTTGACGACCCGACCTGCTTTTACATCTAGACAAGGCAAAATGCGTTTCGCTAGCATAAGCTCTTTAAATTTTCCAAAATCACAGCAAGAGTGAGTATTTTACAGCGCTTTGCTTAGAACGCAAAGCGCTGTAGTGTTTTTAAAACCAAAAAAAAAAGGCGGTGCTTCGCACCGCCTTTTTTTTTTGGTTTTAAAAACACAAAATGGCGTAGCCATTTTGTGTTTTGGGATTACTTGGAGATCGCCAAGGTTTTGATCTCAGGAAAAACAAGAGGCTCACTCAGCGTTTGACTCATATTGCCGATAATCGCTTGTAAATAAACTCGCAATTGCTGGAATTTAGTCACATTGGGCTGATATGTACCATCCGTCTCCATCTCAAACAATCGACCTGAAAACAACTCATTACTTAGGGTCGGATCTTCTAAAATCATTGGGCTTTCTGGTTCTTGCCAAGGGAATAGCCCCTCTGGTAAATCACCTTGCAGAATACTCAAAATGCGATCGCGGCATGTTTTGATATTAATCCCGCGCATTTGTAATTGTTGGAGAAGTTGAGTTGGATTAACCGATTGAGTGAGGTTGAGACGACAAATCTCTTGAAGAAGAAAATAATCAGAATATTGTTGACGTGCAACATCTTGAAAATTGGGATAGAGAGGAGATACGGCTAAGCCATTAGCAACTACAGAAGTGGTTAATGAGTCAATCTTGGCATTTGGCAGCTTTTGGGCTAGCCAACGTGATAGCAAGGGAATATACATAGTGCAACCCAGCAGCAGTACTTGACGAACATCTTCGCCGAGCATTCCCTCATTACAGAGAATGATATTAAGTTCTCGATTGAGTCGTTGGACAAATGGTTGCAAAATTAAGTTTTCCAACTCACGTCGTAGGACGACGATCGGTTGTCCCATCAGATCTTCATTCCAACTATCTGTACCCACATCTCTACCAAATGCGACCTTGACGCGATCGGCAAGCTCCAACATTTGTTGACCAAGATTGGAGCTTAATAAATATTGCTGAAGGAGCATACGTTGTTGGGGCTCAGCAGCACCAATCTCAGGCAAGCAGAGATGATCAAAATTCCAGAGATGGCGATTAGGATTAGTGATTAGCTGCCAGTGTGGATAGAACAAGTTAACGACAATATCTTGACTGATGCTAATACCTGCATAGTCAAGACTACGGACATGGAGATTTGAACGATCTTTATTCTCACTAAGCCCATTGGTCAAACAGAGGCTGGTTGTAATAGCTCCTGCATCTATTAAAAGCGTAATTTCTTGAGAGATTTTTTGCTCGTGAAGCAAAGATAAAACGGGAGCGATCGCTTGATCGACAGCCATTACCTGCTCCGCTTGGCTAACTAGCTTTGCTTTAAGAATTGCTTCTCGTATATTGAGAATATATGTATCTGACCACTTAGAAGGATAACCAAAAACAACGCCACTAAGCTTCATCAAAATCAAACCAACATCAGGAAGTTTGGGATGATTGGCATGAGTTGGAATTTGCTCCAGTAAATTTTTGAGGGCAGCAATTAACCAGCGCAGATTCACTTGGCAAGAATCAGACCATTGGATGATTGGCTGCCAAGTACTCACACCGCGATAAGGCAAGCCTAGTTTCAGAAACTGTTTAAAATTAACGAGAGCTAATTCGCCATTGTCTAACCCTGAATCCTGCGATCCTGCACGGATTGTCCGAATATCTTTAGCGATCGGGTCATCAAAGCTGTGATCTTCAGACCAAAATATTTTGCATGGCATTTCATCAGAATTATCAATAGATAGAGAATATACCCTTCCATTATCAGCATTAAGTAAGCTCGCCCTTATTGCTGTACTACCAAAATCAATACCTAAAACCCAAGTATCATCAAGGCTATAAACTTCTTTCTCTGGTGGAGCAGGAATCAGAGCGGTACTTCGGGATTCTAATACTAGTGAGTCAATATCGAAAACATTTTCACTTGTGTCACTAATTGGTGCTACAGATGACAGCCCAAGCTGCGCACGCCGATCATCAAGTAATGGTTCGTTAAAGTTAAATGAGTTCAAATCCTTTAATAAATTATCCCATTCATTATCTGCAACATTACTTGGAGCGTCGCCCTGAGCATCTGCAAACTCATTGAGCAATAAGTCGTCTTCCTCATCTTCAGGGATATTCTCTAAATCAATGAAATCAGCGATCGCTTCAGTCGATATTTTGTCTGAAGGGTTTGCGGCAGTGGCTTGTTCGGTAGTATTTGCTAAATCATCTAGCTTTTCATATTCTAAGGAAGCAAAGAACTCATCTGCTGACAACTCAGAAGGTTCAGCCTTAAAATTATCTTCTTTGTTTATAGTTGGCTGTGCTAGCTTGGATTCAAGTTGCTCTAGTGCTACAGACCAATCATCATCATCATCTTCTTCTTGAATGATATCAGCATTATGATTTTCTGAAACTTTTGCAACTTCTTCGATTGCCACAAATCCAGTCACGGCTGAAGTATCAATTACATCTATTGATTCATCCTGAGCAAAACCTTGCAAAATTGTATCTAGCTCTTCTTCGATCGATTCTTCTATCAATTCAGGAGAAGGCAGAGGTCGTATTATTGTTTGGGCAACAATATCAAGCTTATCAGAGCTTTCTGTTGGGAAAGCTTGCATGACTGTATCAGTTTCTATCAATTCAGATTCAGGTTCAGATTCTGATGCCTTAGTAATTGGATCGAATCCAAATAAAATTTTTTCAATCTCAGCCTCACCATCTAGGATTGGATTAGCCTTGATGCTTGTTCCGTGAGTAATGGCGTCAGTGGGCACAAACAATAACAAGTCATCAAGTTCATCACTAGGCACAGATGGAGTTGCTTGAGTAAATTTAGCTGCATTTTCGGCAATTACTTCAGCAAAAATTGCATCCATATCATCAACATCAGCAGCGGATGAATTGGAGTAGAGAGGCAATGCGCTTTCGGGTATCTGCTCTTCTGGCTTTACTTCAAAAAGGGCATCAGAATTATCAAGAATCTCAGGGAAATTATTGAATGAGCCTGAAGATCTTTGTAAATCAGCGATATCTACAACCACTTCTAGCTGTTCAGGTTGCTCAGGGACTGAATCGGCAAATCGATCCATTGATGAGGAATTAGGATTTTCAGTAATTGGTGCTAATTCTAATGCGTCGGTTGATGGATGGGTCTGAACATTTAAATCACTTGTCTCTCTAGCTGAGACTTCGATGATTGTGGGATAGGCTTGGGCTTCTTCAGCTTCCCAATTGGTTAGTGCGTAAGGAGTATTACGAATAAATTTGTCAAGATTAGCTGAGATTAGCTCATCTGATTCGCCTCCAGCATCAAGGCGTTCTAGGTCAG
Organism: Pseudanabaena sp.; assembly: GCA_003249035.1. Taxonomy (GTDB): domain Bacteria; phylum Cyanobacteriota; class Cyanobacteriia; order Pseudanabaenales; family Pseudanabaenaceae; genus Pseudanabaena. The sequence continues at coordinate 26,029 of QBMK01000028.1, read as the reverse complement.
AATTAAGATCATCAACTAATGAATCTCCCCATTCTGGAAAAGTAGAATCATTGATATTTTTACTGGTCAGTAGAATTAGTGATTCATCAGAATCATCAGCGCGATCGCTATTTGAATAATTTAAAAATTGTTCAATTTTGGATTCTATATCATCTGCTTCATCGTTGTGTATTCCCAAATCTATATCAGCAGCAGAAATAGGATCGATTTGAGAATCATTAAAAACTTGTATGTCAGACGCCGAAGCATTGAACATTTGTGATTGGGTTCCTTCCTGAGTAGGTAGTTTAGCCATGTCGAGAGCTTCATTACCTAGCCATAACAATAAATCCTCATCTGGTGCAATGTCAGAAATATTGCTGGTTGAATTAAGGCGATTATTACTTTCCTCTAACCATTGCAAAAGCTCAGGATCATCAATTAATTCTCCAGATTCGCTGACTATGTCATCCGTAGGAAAATTTAATGAAAGGAATTCTTGATTATTACTTTCTGCTTCATTTTCTTCCATTCGATTTCTTGGAGCATCGAATCTCTCGACTACTTGCGTCGCAGCAGCAAAATCAAAATCAGGGTTTAACTCACGAGCAGCGATCGCACTTTGAGGATCAAGAATAATACTCGTGCCGAAATCAGCTAGATCAATTAACGGATCGGCTTGTATTTCTACAATTGGCTCCATTGAATGAACAGGAGAGTCTTCGCTTAATAAACTTTGCAGTTCGGCAGAGTTCATTACATCTTCATCTTCTGTGTTTTCTTCATAATCTTCTAGATTTGGCGCTGAGGTTAGTAGCTCCTCACCATTAGTTTCCACTTCTGAAGAATTTGTAACGTCTCCAAGAAGCTCAGCCTCAATTGTTGATGCTTCAAGTGGTTCAACTTCGACTGCCTCGCCAAACTTATTACCCGCTAATAGGGCATTGATCAAGTCTTCATCAGCAGGTTCAGTAAAAGTTTCTAAATATCGGACGGGAATATCATTGGGGAGTTCGGGTAATATGGTTGCATCACTTGAAAGCGCTTCAGCCGTAATTGAGGAGCTCTGGCCAGTCTGTTGACTAATCCGATACTAATTAAGGCTTCACCCTTTTGCTCTAGGCTTTCCATATGACCAAGCTTGGCTACTATCGATGTTTGATAGCCTTGAATTTCTTGTTCTAGAGATCGAAATGTGGTGTTAAACATTTCATCTAGATGCAGTAAAAAGCGATCGGTTTGTTCTTGTACTTTATTTGTAAATTCTTCTTGTTGAGGCTCTCTTAATGGGCTAACAGTGTTATCAGAAATCTGTTCGCTCAGGTAGTTATTTTCTGAACTTAACGATCTATCTAAAACTTCCTGTTGAGTTGTTTGAAATTCTTGAAACTGTTTCATCCAAGTCGCACGATCGGACTCTAACTGCAAGATTTCATCGTTTAACTTTTGTTTTTGTTGATTTAAAACAATTAATTCTTGACTTATTTGCGATCGCTGCTGGGATTCAACTATTTGATTTATACTCGCCGAAATCTCTCCTACCATGAGCGCTCTTTCGGTAGCGAGAGTTTGGCTGACCACTTCCTGCAATGATTGCTGGACTGACTCTTTGACAACCTGTTGCAATGTCTGTTGAATTGCTTGCTGAAGCGAAGCAATCATGCGATCGTTAACAAATGTCGAATTAGGCTCAGGCGTGCCATTAGTCATTGTGCTAGTCTCCTCTGTCAAGTAAGATTCAGCGCCAAATAAGTTGCTAACTTCTGCACTAAATAATAAGGGGGGCAATATATCTAGTTTATCTGTTTTAAATTTTCTTGTTCTGATTTCTTCGTTTTTTGCGTCATTTTGATTAGTTTGTTCGCTAGCCAGATCATGGCTTGGCTCATTCTGGGGATAACTTTCCCCTTGTAAGGATGTTATTAAAGCTTGATATTGCTGCTCTAGATTACTTAGCTGTGAGTAGTCCGTTAAGCTTTCTAGTTGCGATCGAAGCTGTTTTAGTTGCTCTCTCTGCTGATGAATAGTATCTGAGGATGATTTCCTTGATATCGATCCAACTGGTCGGGTCAGCAATGTATTAATTTGATCGATCATACTACTAATCAGAACTTTTGACATAATGCCCCCTGTAAGACCTCCATAACGACAGATAAGGCGTAATCTTAGGATTTATAGCGTAAAGTGCCATAAATCCTAAGATTACTAAAATTGGTAGGGAAATTGACTCTTAAGTAGGCTACACTCTAAAGCCAAATTTGTTAGCAGACAATAGCACACATCTTTCCCAGTTTTTTGCTAATATCTTGGCGACTTTTCTATAATTTCTTTTGTGAGTTTCTGGCGAAGATGACTATGAAAAACGAATCGCATGTTTCTCCTAATTTCTCTATGGCTCAGCCATTTCGTAGATTAACTAAATATTTACTTGTCTCAGCGATCGCAACTCTATCTACCATTGCGATCGCGAGTAGTGCTGCTGCGGAGCGCCGTGAGGTCGATATTCGGCTACTGGTCAACCAAGACGAGGGATTTACGGTAATGACACGTCAAGCCGAAATACTAGCGCGATCGGCGGCTCAACGGACATTTGATCGTGAGGTGCTTGTTTCTGATGTATCTGTCAAAGTCACAGCGCAAAATCTAAATCAAGATCAAGCTGCTATTATTTTGCAATTAATTGTTTCCCGCCGCGACTGGGCAAGCCGCCCCGATCCTAAAATATGGGCAACCTATTTCCCTATGGCAAAAACACTGATTGGCATTAGATAAAAAAATAAGGTTAGCGCTAAGCGCTAACCTTATTTTTTAGACTGGTAATTCACACCAGTCTTTTCACGAGTTTAGAATGAGAAAACAGTTCTTAGAGTACCAACGAAGATGGTGCTCTGAGTGCTGTTGTTAGGATTGAAGATGAATTGGAGGTCAGGTGTAATGCGGATATTGTTCGTGATTGGGAAGTTGTAGAACAATTCCAAGTTAGTCTGAGTTGAATTTCCAACTTGACTAGTAATCATCGGTTGACCAACTGCGATACCAGCCATAGCTCCTTCCTTAAACAAGTCAGGGAAAGCAAATCCAAACATCCAAGTTTGGGCGTTGATGGTTGTGTTGGTTGTCGGAGTGGTGACGAATCCAGAGTTAAATGTTCCGGGAATATTATTAGGTACGCCACGGTTATCTAGAGTGCCAAAGCCATAACGGCCCCAGAGTGCTGCACCCTTAGCAAACTTCCACTCAACGTTAACACCACCAGTGTTAACACCAGTGTTGTTTACAGAGGCATTGGTGTACTGCAGTCTAACGGCAAAGATTTTGTCGCCATCGACATTCTTTGGAGCATATTCCAATTCAACGGTTCCCTGGTAGGTATCACCAAAAAGACCACGGTTAACGCCATTAGCAGCAGAGGGCTGGTTACCATATGCAGCTAAGTAAAGCGCACGGAAGCTGAAAGCACTCTTGCTAATGTTCCAATCGATTGCACCACCAGCTCCACCAGTTTGACCATTAACAAAAACCATAAGTGGGTTGTTAATGAAGAAGGTAGAAGAGTAGTCAAAAGCTTCGTTATTAGCATAGCTATTGATGTCGATGTGATCGTAGGCATGCATTACAGGCCCAACACTAACACGAGCGTCACCAACGTTAAAGTCGTAGCGCAGTTTTGCTAGTGTAACGGTTGAAGGTAGACCAGCCCAATCTTGACCATAGCTTGCATAACCGGCGTTGCTGGAGTTGGTAGGAAATGCTTGAGCACCAGATAGAGCACCAAATGTTCCAGGAACAGAACCACCGCCACTACCAACTTCTAGTCTAGTTAGCAACAGGTCGCTACCTGTAAAACTGGTGTTGAGGTTTAGACGAACGCGGCTAGACACGAAAATATTGGTGTTTGTAGGAGTCCCAGGGTTATTGTTACCACTAGCACCCTGTACAGACATGATCGCTTCACCAGTCAGCTTGGTGGTGGTGGAGAATTGTTGGGCTTCGAGTCTAGCAGTCTTAGCTTCAAGAGCATCAACACGACCACGAAGGATAGCTAGTTCAGCAGCAAACTCTTCTTGAAGCTTTTGCAAAGTAGCTAGGTCTTCTTTGCTAACCTTGTCAGCTAAGCCTGCGGAAATGATTTCATTGATTTTGTCCAAGCAAGCATTCAAACCTGCGGCAAACTCGTAGCGGCTGGTTGCTTGTTTCCCACGGAAAGTGCTGTCAGGGTAGCCAGCGATACAACCGTAGCGCTCTACCAATGACTGCAATGCAGTGAAAGCCCAATCGGTTGGCTTTACATCGCTAAGTTGAGATACTGAAGTTACGTTTTGAGCGACAGGGTCGCTGTTCATAGCTTTGCTCATTTGCGAAACATTTGTGGTGGTTTCAGCAAAGGCTGGTGTTGCGGCGACTGCACCAATAACGCCTAATAGGCTTAGGCTGCCAGCTAAATTCAAAGATAGTTTTTTCATTGATTCACTCCTCACGAGAGTATATTTTAGACTTTTTTGTATGTTGAATCTATTGTGCATCACAAAGAAAAGATTTCTTAAATCTTACATCAACAATAACTTCGGCTTTATTTTACGAATTCTTGGTTATAAAATCTTGAATTCACTGAATAAATTCCCCTATTACTGCCAGCTTATCTAAAATAAACTAAATAGATCCATCGATTTGTATCCATCCTAGCATAATCGTTTTTAATATTTGGTCACTCGATCAGGTTATCTACAAATCATAACTTGGCAATCCGGAGTTAAAGAAGCGCTTCTCCTTGAATCTATTCATTAATTTGGGACTTTAATCCACTTTAGTTAAATTGATGCTAGCTATACTTAAAGCTTTAACATAGGTTTTTTATGTCATTAACCGATCAAAACCCAGATTTAAGCAATATTGCTCAACAGTTAAATAGTGAAAACTCGCGCGATCGCCTTCGTGCTTTAGTCTCTTTGCGAGACTTAACGCCCGATGAAGCTGTACCGCTGATTCTAAAGGTGATTGATGATGAAAACTTACAGATTAGATCGATGGCAGTATTTGCGCTAGGTTTAAAGCATACTGATGACTGCTTTCCAGTTTTGGCAAGAATTCTAGAAACTGAGAATGATTATGGGATTCGCGCTGATGCGGCTGGGGCAATGGGTTATCTACAAGACAACCGAGCTGTTGAGCCATTGCTACGCGCTTTTTATGAGGATACCGAGTGGCTAGTCCGTTTTAGCGCAGCGGTTTCGCTAGGAAATCTGGGCGATGTGCGAGCCTACGATGCCCTCATTCAAGCCCTAGATAGTGAAGAAACGATGTTGCATCAAGCCGCGATCGCAGCTTTGGGTGAGGTGGGAGATTTACGCTGTGTCGATCAAATTTTGCGGTTTGCTCAGTCTGACGATTGGCTGACTAGACAACGCTTAGCTGAAGCTTTAGGACACCTTAAATGTGATAAGAGTCGGTCAGCGCTAAATTACCTTGTTAAAGATGCTCATCCTCAGGTTTCAGCGGCAGCTCAATATGCGATCAATCAGCTTGAGACCAAATTTTAGTAGATGATCTGTAAATATAGCTGTATCAAAAGACGTTAGGCAAAAAAAACTAAACTCAAAATAGAGTTGCGCGAGCCGCAACTCTATTTTGGATTTTATGACTTAACTACAGTAGCTCTATCTATAGCTATAGATATAGATAGAGCCTTAAAAATACTTTTCTTTGATGATTTGATTAGGTAAGAAAATAACAATGACTATGATCTTGGCTGGTGATATTGGCGGGACAAAGACTCTTTTGCGTTTTGCCAAAAAAGATTCTGATGGGCTTACAGTTTTATACGAACAACGCTTTGCTGGTGCTTGCTATGACAATTTCTCCGATCTTTTACGCGAATTTGTAGAAACTGCCAAAATCAATCTTGGCGGATTGCCGTCGATCGCATCTACTTGTTTTGGAATTGCTGGTCCAGTGCATGATCGCAAATCAGATCTAACTAATTTAGGCTGGACTTTCGATAGCGATCGCATTGCCGAAGAGTTTGAGATTGATAAAGTTAGATTAATTAACGATTTTGTGGCGATTGGCTATGGAGTATTAGGTCTGCAACCCCATGATTTACATACCTTACAAGATGGCAAAGTGGCAGAACAATCGCCAATTGCAATTATTGGAGCCGGAACAGGCTTGGGTGAAGCATATTTGGGCTGGAATGGCGATCGCTATGAGGTTTACCCCACTGAGGGGGGGCATACAGGCTTTGCACCCAGAAATGCTCTAGAAGTTGAGTTGTTGCAATATTTGCAAAAGCGTCACGATCGCGTATCGGTTGAGCGCGTAGCTTCGGGAACGGGAATTGCGTCAATTTATCAGTTCCTGCGCGATCGGCAAACTGCTCCACCTGAATCCGCTGAGCTTTCTGCAAAGGTGCGACTTTGGGAATCTGGTGCTCCTAATGTGGATGTGGCAGCAGCGATCGCTAATGCGGCTTTAGTAAACTGCGGAATTAATAGCGAAACTAATGTCGATCATTTAGCTACGCAAACGATGCAAATATTTGTGGAGACATACGCAGCTGAAGCTGGGGATTTAGCTTTGAAATTAATTCCTAATGGGGGATTATATATTGCAGGTGGCATAGCTCCTAAAATATTACCTTTACTCAAAGATGGAACGTTTTTGCATGTTTTAAAAAACAAGGGCAGAGTTAGTCCTGTTTTAGAAAATATTCCAATTCATATCGTGCTTAATCCTGAAGTAGGACTAATTGGTGCAATGCTGCACGCTGCAAGCTTTGTTTAGATGGCTACAGTGATACCAAAGCACAAAATGGCGTAGCCATTTTGTGCTTTGGTATCACTTGATATTAGGAAAAATCAAAAACCAAGGAATGATTGGTGGCGCTCCGCGCCACCAATCATTCCTTATAGCTGTATTTTTTATTTTCCCATGCCAAGTTGTTGGGCTTTTTGGTAAACCTTGCCCTCAGTTAGGAGTGAAGGGGCAATCACTACTTCAACCTGTTGCATTTCTCGGATATTTGCTGCGCCTAGGGTTCCCATACTAGTTTTCAGTGCCCCTAAGAGGTTGTGAGTACCATCGTCAAGTCCAGCAGGACCACGCAAAATCTGTTCTAGCGTGCCTGTTGTGCCAACCCGAATTCTGGTTCCGCGCGGTAAGACTGGGCTAGGTGTTGCCATCCCCCAGTGAAAGCCACGACCTGGAGCTTCTTTGGCTCTAGCAAAGGGAGAGCCGATCATGACGGCATCTGCTCCACAGGCGATCGATTTACAAATATCGCCACCAGTAATCAATCCACCATCCGCAATGATAGGTACATACTTGCCAGTTTCTTTGAAAAAGTCTTCACGGGCTGCGGCACAGTCGGCAACGGCTGTGGCTTGAGGAATACCTACTCCAAGCACCCCTCTAGATGTACATGCAGCTCCAGGCCCAATACCAACAAGTACACCTGCTGCACCTGCCCTTAAAAGTTCTAGAGTGACATCGTAGGTGACGCAGTTGCCCATCAGGACTGGGAATGGCATTTCTTGGCAGAACTTGGCGAGATCGAGAGAGACTAGTCCTTCGGCGGCGATATGGGTGGTAGAAACCACTGTGGACTGCAAGAAGAAGAGGTCGCAACCAGCTTCGGCAGCGATCGCACCATATTTAAATGCATTAACTGGGATACTACTTACGCAAGCAATGCCGCCTTTTTCTTTGATTTGGCGGATGCGCTTTTTAATAAGTTCAGGCTTTACGGGTTCGGCATAGAGTTGTTGCATGAGCGAGACAAATTCAGTAACACCCACTGAGGCGATTTTTTCTAAAATTGGGGTGGGATCGTCATAGCGGGTTTGGATACCGTCAAGGTTGAGTACGCCCAATGCACCTAAATTTGAAAGTCTCACCGCCATATCAACATCGATAACTCCATCCATTGCGCTAGCAATGATTGGGATTTCGCGACGAATGCCCCCAATCTCCCAGAATGTATCGGCAACATTGGGATCGAGAGTTTTGCCCCCTGGTACTAATGCAATTTCGTCAATGCCATAGGCTCTGCGTGCAGTTTTACCGCGCCCAATTTGAATGTCCACTGTTTGTACTCTCTAGAATTTGATATTTGTTAAGGGTTACGTAAAAATCTTGCATTTTAAGATCTACGCTAAGGGTTAATGTTTTAAGCGGCGATCGCATGATGATTGCTACTTGATATTCGGGAGGCTTGCAGGAAATCTTAATAATTCCTTAAGGTATTTCTGCTTATTGACTAATGATAGCTAATTAGTGCGATAGGAGGTTATTTTTTAAGAGTAGAGCTTTGTTCTTCATCGCAAAAAATAACTAGATCTGACTTAAAGATGGCTGAATTTTTTAACACCTATGGCTTTTTGATTGTATCGGCAATTTTTGGTGCAATCCTTGGGATTTCTGTTTATTTGCCATTGATGGCTGGGCAGTTGTCATTGGCGACACCAGGATTTTATGCCTTAGGTGGATATGTCGCTGCGATCGCCTCTACAAAAATTTTAACGACTACAACAGGAACTTTGCCCATCTGGTGGGTATTGCTCGAAATGTTGGTTGCTGGCCTTATATCAGGTGTCTTGGCGGTGATTTTAGGAATTCCAGTTTTGCGCTTAAGGGGAATTTATTTGGCGATCGCCACAATTGCCTTTGTCGAGATTTTGCGAGTAGTTGCCCTAAATCTTGAGATTACTGGTGGCGCCGTGGGTATCTTTGGCATCCCGCAGCCGTTTCAGTCGCCTTTAGAATATCTGTGGATTGCATTGCCATTATTAGGGTTGAGCATGGCATTTATGTATCGTCTGGAAAAAATCCGAGTTGGACGGGCGCTAATTGCGATTCGTGAAGATGAATTAGCGGCGGATTCAATGGGAATAAACCCCACATATTATAAGGTTCTAGCCTTTACCTTAGCGGCTATTATGGCAGGTGTGGTGGGAGCCGTGAGTGCTCATTTCCTGAATACCTGGAATGCTCGTCAAGGAACCTTTGATGCCAGTATTATCTTTTTGGCTTTTGTACTAATTGGTGGTTCGCGCACATTTTGGGGACCCGTGGTCGGAGGCATTGTTCTAACAGCTTTGCCAGAAGCATTGCGAGGGATTTCAAGTGTTAACGGAGTGCCATTATGGTTAGGGCAATTTCTTAAAGATGGGCGCTTAATTATTTTTGGGGTGTTGATTGTGATTGGAACAATTTTTTATCCTAAAGGGATTATTACTCCAGAGTTTTTAGGTTGGTGCAAACGCACAACCCAAAAAGCGATCTCTAAAGCTAAATAAGGGACTTCCGAAAAAAATAAAGTCCCAATCCAAATATAAAACCAGAATTGGTGGGGCGGCGAAGCCGCCCCACCAATTCTGGTTTTATATTTGGTACTCTATTAAATCGCACAGCCCTAATTTCTTGCTTCAAGTAATTCGTTGATAGAAAGATGCTAATGAAAAAAAAGGATGGGTGGTTTCATATTGCGCTGCGCTGGAAAGGCTCAGTAATTCCTGAGGTATTACCTAGAGCGCTTTTATGCGGATTATTTGGTGTTGCGATATACATACTCCACCTTATGAATGTCAAAGTCTCTCTCCCAATTATTGGTAGCATCATGCCCAATATCGTGTTGGGCTTATTACTCGTATTCCGAACCAATACTGCATACGAACGCTTTTGGGAAGGGCGCAAAGCATGGGGAACTCTGGTTAACACAGTTCGTAATTTGTCAAGACAAATGTTAGTAGCGATCGCAGAAAAAGATCTTAGCGATCGCCAAGCCAAAATCGCGGCTGTCAAGCTATTACCTGCCTTTGCGATCGCTTTGAAATTGCATTTGCGATCGGAACCAATCAATGCAGAACTCGAAGCTAATCTCTCATTAGCACAATTTCATCGCCTCAAAACGATGAATCATCCACCGCTTGAAATTGCATTTTGGATTAGTAGATATCTGCAAGAGCAATCGTTGCAAGAAAAACTTGATCGTTATCAGCTAAACGATATGATTCAACTTCTGAACCAAATGATCGATGTCACAGGCATTTGTGAACGTATTCTCAGAACTCCAATCCCTCTTGCCTATTCAATTCATCTGAAGCAATTATTGATGATTTATTCTTTGTCACTTCCATTTCAAATGGTCGAGCAACTGCAATGGATGACAGGACCAATAGTTGCTTTAATTAGCTTCACTCTATTAGGCATTGAAGAAATTGGCATTCAAATAGAAGATCCCTTTGGGCATGATGCTAATGATTTACCCTTAGATAATATCTGTAATACCATGATGCGAAATATTGAAGATTTAGTGATGATTAGCTGCGATAAATCCGAAACATAATTTTAAGAAAATAGCAATATCCAAAAGCACAAATTTCGGAAAAGTTTTCTTTAGATAAACCTCAGGTATATTGACTAATCTAAGTTGCAGATATTTTTGCGATCGCAATAAAAGTAAAGAAATTTAGTGCAATTTGTGTGACTTAAATCATATATAGTTATTATTCTTAACATAAATAAATATTATAGATTTTAATTCTCATAATGCAAGTAATAAATTCTGAGTGGACAATAACAGAAGAAGAGGTCGCTAAAAAAGCCTTTGATATTGCCTATAAGCGAGAGATCGGGGCTCTGATTGACTCAGTTCGCTATCGAGCAAGCTCTTTAGCTGAGATCGAGGATATGTGGCGTTTGCACGATTTTTTGAGCGTTAAACGTCATGAAGTCGATGGTCGATACGATTATCGATTGCCCACGTTGGTTTTTGTGTTTGCGGGGTTGGTTAAAGATGGTTGGCTTAGCCTCAATGAACTTGAAGGCTTGAATGCTGACAAAATCGCCAAGATTGCCGCGCTTACTTGTATGTAAGACTTGTATGTAAGAAAAAAATTTATACAGAGAGGTGGCGCGAAGCGTGACCTCTTTAATTTATGCATTGTTGTTTTTGCCAATTCAAAAAAACACTGCATAAGTAATTAACTATGAAAGTTACAGATAGGATAAGTAGAATCCAATATCTACCCTTAGAGGTTTTGTAATTGTAAACACAATATGAGTATATATATTTAAGTTGATTAGACTGCTATAAAATCTTTATAGTTCTTTTAACTTTGGTTATTCCTAAATAATAATTTTGATAAGAATGTCTTCATGTCATGGCTTATGCCACACAATTCTTATTGTTTTTAATTAGATTCTAATTTCTAGTTATGAGATTTTATACTTCTGAATTTAGGAGTTGTTTTTTCCTTCATGCAGAAGTATAAGCCCAAGTTTTTCAGTTGTACTTTTAAAAACACTCCTATGACATACACAATTAATTCAGCCAGAAGTATTTTCCCTAATACCCTTGCCGCTGACGTAGTGCCAGCAACTACCGCAAGATTTAATCAACTTAGCCCCGAAGACCAACTTGCTTGGATTTGGTTTACTTACCTTGAGATGGGTAAAACTGTAACGATCGCAGCTCCTGGAGCTGCAAGTATGCAGTTGGCTGAGTTGACCTTGAATGAAATCAAGAAAATGAATTTTCAACAGCAAGAGCAGGTCATGTGTGACCTAGCCAATCGTTCTGACACTCCAATCTGTCGCACCTATGCTATCTGGTCACAGAATATCAAACTAGGTTTTTGGTACCAACTTGGTCAGTGGATGGAACAGGGCATTGTTTCGCCAATTCCTACTGGTTATAAGCTTTCTGCTAATGCTACTGCGGTACTAGAAACTCTAAAAGGCTTAGAGCCTGGTCAACAAATCACAATTCTCCGCAACTCAGTTGTGGATATGGGGTATGACGCTGGCAAATTGGGTGAATATACTCGTGTTGCTGAGCCAGTCTCGCCTGCACGAGAAATGTCTAGTCGCACCGAAGTCAGTATTGAAGGTATTAACAATCCTACGGTGTTGTCCTACATGAACAACATGAATGCCAACGATTTTGACGCTCTCATCGCTCTATTTCTCCCAGATGGTGCTTTACAGCCTCCTTTCCAAAGACCAATTGTTGGTAAAGATGCAGTCCTGAGATTTTTTAAAGAAGAATGTCAAAATCTGGTACTTGTTCCTGAGAAGGGAGTTTCTGAAGCAGCTGACGGCGGATATACCCAAATCAAGATTACTGGTAAAGTGCAAACTCCTTGGTTTGGCTCTGGTGTTGGTATGAACATCGCTTGGCGTTTTCTGATTGATCCTAGCAACAAAATTTTCTTTGTAGCAATCGACTTACTCGCATCTCCTAAGGAGTTGGCGAACTTCGCTCGTTAGTCTAGCTATAGCGATTTACGCTTTTGAAATCGGCGGCGCGATCGCGCTGCCGATTTTGTTTTATCTGTTTTTACTATTGCCTTTTGAAAATATGGAAATGTTTACTTCGTTACAAAAGGTATATAAAGGAGACGATTGGATTGGATTGCTAATAGCCGTAATCATTATTAGTCTGTGGTTTATTAGTCTATTTGAGCTACTCACTATTCCAATATCAGACACTTCTATTTTCTGGTTAATTTTCTCTATTGTGGGACGGACTTATCTACATACGGGCTTATTTATCCTTGCCCATGATTCCATGCATGGTAATCTAATTCCAAACAACAGAAGTCTCAATCATCTAATTGGACGATTTGCAGTTACAGTTTATGGATTTCTGCCCTACGACCTTTGCTGTAGCAATCATTTTAATCATCATCGCTATCCATCGCAAAGTGGCGATCCTGATTTTTACGGTAGTGTTTCCAACCCAATATTTTGGTATTCCAAGTTCATCCGTGAATACTTTCCAATGCGATCGCTGATCATTTTCTTAGTGAATATGATTCTACTTACTTGGGGGTTAACAAGCATTTTCCATATTGAATTTATCAATTTAATATTGTTTGTACTCGTTCCACTTGTGTTGAGTTCTTTACAATTATTCTATTTTGGTACTTATCTACCACATCACCAAGTGTACGAAAACCCTTATTTCTCCCCACGCTTGCAAAGCAACTATTATTCTAATCTATGGTCATTTTTTAGCTGTTATAACTTTGGTCATTATCATTGGGAGCACCATGAATATCCAAAAACTCCTTGGTATAAGTTGCATAGCATTCATGCTAAGGAAATCGCCTTAAAATAAGGAACCAATTTTGTTGTGACGAGGCAATGCGTCGTCACAACAAAATTGGTTCCTTGCAAACAAAAAAGCATCGCTGCGCGATGCTTTTTTGTTGTGATTACGATGTTTGAGCTTTGAGCCATGCCCAAGGTAAAGTAAGCAGCTTGTTAGACCGAGGCACAAAAGCACGACGCATAAATACTTCGTAATTATTGTGTTCGATCGCTTTTAAGATATTGCGATACAAAATTAACGAAGACCAAACTGGCCATCGGGCATCCTTGCATAAAGCCGAAATACCATCTTCAGCATGTTGGTAAAACTCACGCGCTCTTTGAATTTGGAAACGCATTAGCTCAGTCCATCGCTCGTCAACCGTGCCGCTTAATAAATCTTTTTCGGTATAGTCAAAATAATGGAGATCCTCAAGGGGCAGATAAATGCGTCCTCGCTGAGCGTCTTCACCAATATCTCGCAAAATATTAGTCAGTTGCATGGCTATACCCAAAGCGATCGCCGCTTCGGTCGCCGTCGCAATTACTGATGGATCTTTAGTCTCAAAACCCATAATTGCTGCTGACATTAAGCCGACAGTGCCTGCGACGCGATAGCAGTATAAGTGCAGATCGTCAAAAGTATGGTAGCGATCGTATTTGAGATCCATCCGCATTCCAGAGATCATGTCTTTGAAAGGCTGAATTGGCATGGGGTAATGCTTGACCGTATCGGCTAGAGCAATATCCGACGCATGGATCGGATCACCACGAAATGTCGCCTCTAACTGCTTTTCCCAGCTAAAAAGCGTTTCTGCATCTGTAGTGTCTGCTTGCATCCCATCAACAAGCTCATCGGTACGACGACACCAAGCATAGATAGCCCAAACTGCGCGTCGTTTTGCTTGTGACATCAGCATCGTGCCAAGATAAAAAGTCTTAGCATACTTAGCCGTGATGCAACGACAAATCTCGTAGGCTTCCTCAAGATTGACTGACTGACAAATTGCCATCGGTTTAGGGACTGACGACAGATGGATTTGACTGGTTTTCGTTAGAGGTTCGACCAAGGACTTTATTTCCAGAAGATTGACTTGCTTTGTGGATTTCCTGTGCTGTTAGCTTACCAGAAAGTACAGCCCCTTCCATACTGCCAAAAAATGGTTGTGCTGTATAGCTACCTGACAAAAAGAAATTAGCAATGGGCGTTGCTTGGGTAGGGCGAAATTTTTCGCGGTCAGGAATTGCAGTATAGATCGATCTTGGAGTCTTAACTACATGGGACTTTAGGACTTTAGCTGGACTTGGTAAGTGTTGCGGGAACAGTTTTGCCAGTTCATTTAAGGTTGCGTCAATAATTTCACTATTGGGTCGATCAATCCAATCAGCAGCAGGAGCAAAAACCAATTCCAGCATTGACTTGTCTGGATCTGCGTACTCTTTGCAAGAGTTGCTCATATCAGAATAAACGCTGAGGAGTGGCGATCGCGAAAACAATGTGTGATCAATATCTGTAAGCTTGCGGTCAAACCAGATTTGGACGCTGATTACTGGTACGCCTTCTAAATGATTTAGTTGTTGAAAAAACGGCATGGACTGCCATGAAATCGGTATGAAGTCTTTCATCACATCTACAGACATTGCTGACACATAAGCGTCGGCAATGATTTCTTGATTTGGTGCGCCGTTAGCACCTCGAATTATGATTTTCTCGACATTGCCATCTGCGTCCAGCACAATCTGCTTTAGCCCTGCGCTAGTATGCACTTCGCCCCCACGATCAATTACATAGTCCGCGATCGGTTTACAGAGACGCTCAGGTGGTGCGCCATCTAAGTAAGCAATTCGTGAGCCTTCTTTTTGTTGCAAAAACTTATTCAGAGCACGCAGAGGGATTGTGGCTGAAATGACATCTGGGTCGATAAATTTAAGAGATTTACAAACAGCAATAAAGATGTCAGTAGTAATGTCTTTACCAATACCATGCATTTCTAGCCATTCGCTAAACGTATATTTATCCATGGATGCTACATATTTGTCCCCACGGACGATCGCAGGAATCAAGCCGATCGCAAATCGTATTTTTTGATTCCAACTGAGCATGTCGTTGTTGCGCAGAATCGAGATGATAATGTTGAAAGGCGCTGGAAGGTCAGGTACATCAAACCAAGAGAGTACGCCTGGCTTTTCAGGCTGGTTAAAAATTAAAGCGTGGCGTTTCCATTGCAGACGGTCTAGAATATCTAGCTCCCCCATAAGCTGCAACATATTTGGATAAGCCCCAAAGAAGTTATGCAGTCCTGTTTCGATCCAGTCGCCATCTTTATCCTTCCAAGCTGCAACTAGGCCGCCAAGGACATCGTTGCGCTCTAGCAAAATTGGCTGATGACCTAGATCGATTAAATATTTAGCACAGGATAGTCCTGCTAACCCTCCTCCAGCGATCGCGACCCGCATATTCTTTCTATATCCGTACGTTAAATTTTTATGCTTAATTATCTCTATCTTACTTTGCAAAGCTTAATAATTCGCTAGTTTTTGTCAGTAAAACTTTCAGACGATCTCGCTTTTGTTTTAAGTTAGGATAGCGCTCAAAACATCGGATCTTAGCAAGTATGGTAAAAAGTCTCATTGATTCTCCTGAGATACCCCCCACACCATCTCGAAAATTATGGATGGCAGCAATTAAGTTTCCAATGTATAGTGTCGCGATCGTCCCGATTGCGACAGGAACGGCTGTAGCTTATCGCAATACAGGAATGATCGACTGGAGCATTTTTTTTGCATTTCTGATTTCCGCCGTTTTGATTTTAGTCTGGGAAAATCTTTGCAATGATGTCTTTGATGCCGAAACAGGTATCGATATTAATAAAGCGCATTCAGTTGTTAACTTAACTGGCAAAAAAAACTTAATTTTTGCGATCGCTAATATTTGCCTACTCCTTGGCATTAGTGGCGTACTCGCAATTTCTTGGCTACAGCAAGATGTAGTTGTTGTCAGTGCGATCGCCCTTTGTTGTTTTCTTGGATATATTTACCAAGGTCCCCCTTTTCGATTGGGATATCAGGGCTGGGGAGAAGTTTTGTGTTTCTTTGCCTTTGGTCCTTTAGGGGTATCGGCTGCTTATTACAGTCAAACTAAATCTTGGTCGATTGGTTCTATTGCCGCTGCAATCATTGTCGGAATCATTACTAGCCTGATTTTGTTTTGTTCGCATTTTAATCAAGTTGCCGATGATCTTGCCGCAGGTAAGCGCTCGCCAGTTGTGCGTTTAGGAACTAAGCGATCGGCGCAACTTTTACCTTGGATTTGTGGCGTGATTTATGTGGTTGCCATTGCGGCGATCGTCCTTGACTTTTTCCCGATTTGGACGGCGATTGTATTAATTAGCTTCCCAATCGCATGGAAATTATGCACATTCATTGGTAAAAACCATGAACGAGCAGATCTTTTACTCAATTGTCGATTTATTGCAGTTGCCTTACACTTTGTCGTTGGGGCATGTCTAAGCATTAGTTTAATTTTCTAAAATCGTCAAAATTTTTTTTAGAAAGCTCTTGCGATCATTATGGATGGTTTTGATTTTGTTCAAGTCAGAATTCATCATTTTTTGAGGTTGCATAATAAATAAACCCCAAGATTGTTGCGGCGAGCAAAGCGCGCCGCAACAATCTTGGGGTTTATACCAAATCACAAAAGTGTGACGACACTTTTGTGATTTAAAAACCAAACACAGTAAAGGTTTTAAAATCACAAAATGGCTGCGCCATTTTGTGATTTGGTATTATTTGGAGCATTCAATACTTCTATATATCTGACTCTCAAAATCCAAAAAAAGGATAAATCCTTCACTTATTGCTTAGATTCTGAGCCGTCAATGATGCGTTGAAATAAGTATCCAGTTCCACGGGCTGTCAAGATTAGCTCAGGATTACTAGGGTCTTCTTCGAGCTTTGCACGCAGACGAGAGATATGGACATCGACAACGCGAGTATCCACATGACGCTCTGGTGTATAGCCCCAGACCTCTTGCAAGATTTCCGCTCTTGAAAAAGCTTCACCCGATCGCCCAACTAACAGCTCTAACAAACTAAACTCCATCCCCGTCAAGCGAATACGCTCATCGGACTTATAGACTTGTCGCTTGTTGGTATCAATTTTGATCGTATTGATGTGAATCACGCCAGAACTGGGGATGCCTGTCATGCCATTGCGATCAAATCGACGTAAGACTGAACGAATCCGAGCTTCTAATTCCTTTGGCGAAAAAGGCTTGACAACGTAATCATCTGCACCTAGTTCAAGCCCCGTAATGCGATCAGCGACATCACCTAAAGCTGTAAGCATGATAATCGGAATATCAGATTCTTTGCGAAGCTCTTGACATACCCCGTACCCGTCGAGCTTTGGCATCATGACATCAAGAACCACCAAATCGGGGTTCTCTTTATGAAAAACTTCGATCGCTTCTTCGCCATCTGCGGCGGTGACGACCTCGTAACCGATCATCGACAGACGTGTCTCCAGAATTCGGCGAATGCTTGCTTCGTCGTCTACAACTAAAATTTTTTCCTTATGGTTTTCCAAGCCAGTTTACACTCCACTATGTTGCTAGCTGCAATTCAGTAAAATTTTATAGTTTTACATATTTATTTAGTTAAGTTTACAAGAAATCGGTCGTTACAATCCGAAAACAAAACTTAAAGTTTCAGAATAGACTTAATCTGAATTTATGATAGCTTTTGAGTCTTTTTTGACTAAAGCCCAAAAGCTGAGCTCAACTTTTGGGCTTTAGTAGAGTGCACAGTGCTTTATATTTTGGCGATTGCGATAAAATCATATTAAGTTTCATGCAAAATGAGGATTTTTCGATCATGACTGAACCAACTCAATTACCACAGGCTACTGATCCGAAAATGGGATTTAATACCTATGCAGAAAGATTAAATGGTCGAGCCGCAATGATCGGTTTTATCATCGCCATAGCGATCGAGTTTGTCACTGGCAAAGGTTTGTTGGCGTGGCTAGGTCTAATTGATATAAGCTAAGTAAAAATAAGGGCTCAATGCGCCCTTATTTTATATTCAGTTATTTTTAATAATTTTTAGTCGTTTACTAGTTATGACATCTGGCAAAATCGAGAACTCTTTATACTGGTCTGCGGCAATTTTGGGATTAGTTCTCGATCAGATCTCTAAGTATATGGCTGTGCAATATCTCAAGGGTTTAAAATCTGTTCCAGTAATTGATGGTGTTTTTCATCTTACCTATGCAACCAATACAGGAGCTGCATTTAGTCTGTTTAGCGGTCAGATCGATTGGCTTAAATGGGTGTCGATGATTGTCAGCTTGGGATTAGTTGTCTTTGGGATTTTTGGGAAAAACTTAAATCGGTGGGAACAGGTCGGTTATGGATGCATTTTAGCGGGAGCAGCAGGTAATGGTATAGATCGCTTTGTCGCTGGTTATGTAGTTGACTTTATCGATATCAGGATTATTCGATTTGCGATTTTCAATATTGCTGATGTCTCGATTAATGTTGGTTTAGCTTGCTTAGCGATCGCTGTTTTATTTGTCTCTAAACCATCAAAGCAAAAAAGCTAGAGTAATTGCCCTACGCTCTCTCTAATAAATTTTTATTATAAAAATTGGTTGCGATAAAAGTCAGCCTAACGCTAACTTTTATCGCAACCAATTTTGGGGTTTAGAACCCGAAGCGTTATATTTCTAATTAGAAGTTATTAAGAGACTTAGCAGCATGGCAAATTCCCCAAAAATTGTAGTCGTCACCAATGGCAAGGGGGGGGTAGGTAAAACAACAACAGCGATCGCCTTAGCAGGCATCTTGGCTCAGGAAGCTAAAGTATTAGTTGTTGATGCTGATGTACAAGGAAGCTTGTCTTGGTGGGTCGGTCGTAGCGAGAATGGCATGGGTTTTGATATTGCCAAAGAAATCGATCCCACCCATTTAAGAAAATTGCCAAAACTTAGCAGTTACGATCTAGTATTGGTAGATACACCACCTGCACTACATTCCCATGCACTAGCTACAGTTGTAGCGATCGCTGATTATTTGGTTTTGCCCAGTCCACCCGCTCCGATGGATTTAACTGCTCTCATCGATACAGTCAAAAGTACCGTACGACCTGCTCAAGTTCCCCATCGAGTTCTGCTAACCCGTGTTGATCCTCGATGTCTTAATGAAGCACTTGAGGCTCAAAATACTTTGCAAGAAGTTGGAGTACCTGTTTTTCATGCTTTTGTGAGAGCTTATAAAGCTCATGAACGCGCTGCTCTAGATGGGAAATTAGTTACAGAATGGAAAGGTAAAAATGCTAGAGAAGCAGAAGCAGACTATAGACGTGTGGTTGATGAACTAAGGCGAGATATTTTAAGGTAATGCATTATGAGAGTCTACCTTCGGCTGACTCTCATAATGCAAGTAGCTGTTTTATAGAACTAAATAAAAATAATGTCAACTAAAAAGAAAGTCGGAATTTCAGATTTATTGCGTGACGAAGTCCAGAAAGAAACTGAAGCTCCAGCTAAGAACGATTCCACTGAACAAACTATCGAAGTAAAAGCAGAAACTATTGCTGATACAGCCAGTAAACCTTCTAATCGTCCTGAAATAAATGCAGTAGCAAAATCACCAAGCTTGGACGATCGCACAAAGACAAAAATTTCAGACCTAGAGCTATCACTCGCGCAATCTCGACAAAGGGAAACTGAACTTTCACAAACTGTAGCTGATTTGCAAAAGGATTTGAAATTTAGCCATACCAATATCGAGCTTTTACAGAAATCACTGGCAGAGATCGAGAGTCTCAAAAATGAACTAGATCAACAACTAGTTGAAGTCAAACGAGATAATTTGCGCTTAGCCGAAGCGAATATTCAACTTTCGGAGCAGATCAAGACTATAGAATCAACTAAAGAATTAGTTCAGCCCTCAGTAGTTGAGCCACCTAGTGCTTCGCAACTGGTGTCGCAAAGCCCTCAGAACAATAGAGCAACTCCTCGCAAACAGCCGGTTGAACAGCCTTATCCCCATCGCGATCGCAATCCATATGCGCGTCCAACCGGCTCCAATGAGCAATTGCAACGTATAAACAATAAAAATATTGGTTGGATGGACTAGTTTCCAAAAGTAAAGGTATCGCGACACCTTTACTTTTGGAAAAATAGCACTTAATACATAAATAAACAAAATGTAACATTATGCGCATATTCAATGCATATGCGCTAGAATATGCGCTGTAAGGTAAAAGTATTTATCGGTTGTAGTAATTGTTTTCTGTACTGACAGTTTTTTTCTGTTTCATCGTGACAAGCTTCTCTCCGACATCTCTATCTCTACATACTCATTGAATTCTTGGAGAAAGCATAATGTCTATTTACGTTGGTAACTTGTCCTATGAAGTTACACAAGACCATTTAAAGCCAGTTTTTGAAGACTACGGCAAGGTCACCCGTGTTCATTTCCCTACCGATCGCGAAACTGGTCGCGCTCGCGGCTTTGCATTTGTAGAAATGAGTGCAGATGCTGAAGAAGATGCAGCCATCACAGCATTAGATGGTGCTGAATGGATGGGTCGCGTTCTTAAAGTTAACAAGGCTAAGCCTCGCGAGAATAATGACTCGTTTGGCGGCGGCGGCGGTAACAGAGGCGGCGGCGGCGGTAACAGAGGCGGCGGCGGCGGTCGCGGCGGCTATAACAAATCTGGCGGCGGCGGTGGTCGTTACTAAACTTTTTTTAGAACGCAGTGCGTCCTAAATTAGTATTAGCAACTAATTGCAAGCAAAATAGAGGAGAAAACTAAGTTTTCT
The DNA here is from genome assembly GCA_003249035.1 of Pseudanabaena sp. GTDB lineage: Bacteria > Cyanobacteriota > Cyanobacteriia > Pseudanabaenales > Pseudanabaenaceae > Pseudanabaena. The sequence goes on along the minus strand of QBMK01000028.1, from coordinate 5,127 downwards.
CCTCTATTTTGTTATGCTATGCAAAAGTATGCAGACTTAATGCAGGTTTGGCATGGATTTATTGCAACCATTAGGAATTGTTGTTCAGGGTTCTTTAAGCGACGGTTTAGAAGTTCGACTAAATGGCGAGATTTCCGTCGAAGATATGCGCGTCGGTAAGTTTTTAGTGGTGCATGGTCGGCATACGCGCTTTTTTTGCATCCTTACCGATGTCACTCTTGGTACGGCTAGCCCCCGTATTCTGATGAATCCACCCGATCCTGAGAATACTTTTTTAACCGAAATTTTGGCAGGTACAGGGACTTTCGGCACAATTAACTTAACGCCGATGTTAATGTTTGTGCCTGCAAATCCTTTTGATCTAATCACGCAACGAGCCACTAGTCAGAATAGCGATCGCGTTAAGAAAACAAAGCGGAAGAAATCACCAGCTTATGAAGCTGTTGAAGAAATTAGTGATTTTCAACTCCTGCCAGTGAAGACGATCCCCAGCCATTTCTCGCAGGTGTTTGATGCGACTGAGCGAGATTTTCGGATTGTGTTTGGTTGGGAAGATGATCCCCATAAACGGAACTTTGCGATCGGGCAGCCAATTGATATGCCTGTACCAATCTGTCTTGACCTCGATCGCTTTGTGGAGCGCAGTAACGGCATATTTGGCAAATCAGGAACTGGCAAATCTTTTTTGACGCGCCTATTACTATCAGGAATTATCCGTAAGCAAGCGGCGGTGAATTTGATTTTTGACATGCATTCAGAATATGGGTGGGAAGCCGCAACTGAAGGTAAAAGATTTAGCACAGTTAAGGGGTTAAGACAGCTATTTCCTGCACAGGTGCAGATTTATACCCTCGATCCAGACTCAACGAAGCGGCGGGGAGTAAGAGATGCGCAGGAGCTTTACATCAGCTATGACCAAATCGATGTCGAAGATTTGATGCTAATCCGTGAAGAATTGAACCTCTCGGAAGCTAGTTTAGAAAATGCAATTATCCTTCGCAATGAATTTGGAAAGAGTTGGATTTCGCGATTACTGGCTATGACCAATTCCGAAATTCAAGAATTTTGCGAACAGAAAATGGGGAGTAAGTCATCAATTATGGCGCTCCAGCGTAAACTCACTCGTCTAGATGATCTCAAGTATTTACGCCCAACCTGTCCCGAAAACTTCATTAAGCGGATTCTCGATTCGATCGCAGCAGGGAAACACATCGTAATAGAGTTTGGTTCGCAATCAAATCTACTTTCCTATATGTTGGCGACCAATATCATTACGAGGCGGATTCACCATTCCTATGTGCAACAGGCTGAGCGATTTTTGCAGACTAAAAATATTTGCGATCGCCCCCAGCAGTTAACTATCACTATCGAAGAAGCCCATCGTTTTCTGGCTCCGAATACGGCTAGACAGACTATTTTTGGGACGATTGCTCGCGAGATGCGGAAATATTTTGTGACTCTTTTAATCGTCGATCAACGCCCGTCAGGAATTGATAACGAAGTAATGTCCCAAATTGGAACCAGAATTACAGCTTTGCTAAATGATGAGAAAGATATCGATGCAATTTTTACTGGTGTAGCTGGTAGTGGCAATTTACGAACAATTTTGTCAAAACTAGATTCTAAGCAGCAAGCTCTGGTTCTCGGTCATGCTGTACCTATGCCTGTGGTAGTACAAACCCGTCCCTACGATGAAACTTTCTATCGCGAAATTGGCGAAGTACCTTGGGAAGAAATCTCTACACCAGAAGTTTTGCGAGTTGCAGAAGCAGCTAAAGCAGATTTAGGTTTTTGATCACATCCTTTTTGTAAATTGGTATTACTGGAGGAACTTGCGAGCTTTGCTAATCTCTAAATGACATGATTCAAATCTGATGGAGAGAGGCGATCGTGAATGATTTGTCCATCACGGAACCAGATAATTCGTTGTGAATTTCTCGCCACATCCGCTTCGTGGGTAACCATCACCACCGTAATCCCACTAGTATTCAACTCACCAAATAGTTCCATTACTTCGGTAGTAGTTCTCGAATCAAGTGCTCCTGTAGGTTCATCGGCTAACAACATCACAGGCTGATTAACGATCGCTCTCGCGATCGCTACTCTCTGCTGCTGTCCACCAGACATTTGGTTAGGACGATTATTTAACCGATGTCCCATAGCAACCCTTTCTAGTGCTGCTACTGCCCGTTCTTTTTGTTCCTTGGGACGAATATTTGCATAAGCCATTGGTAACATCACATTCTCCATTGCCGAGAGCTGTGGTAACAGATGGTATTGCTGAAAGATAAATCCGATTTTGAGATTCCGAACTCTAGCAAGATCGCTTTCTTCCATATGAGAAACATCTTGTTCATCCAGAAAATATTGCCCTGATGAGCTGCTATCAAGACAGCCAATGATATTCATGCAAGTGGATTTACCCGACCCAGAAGCACCCATAATCGCGCAATATTCGCCTTCTTTAATTACAAAGCTAACATCATCTAAAGCCTTCACTAGGGTATCGTCCTGACCATAATATTTACAGACATGATTTAGTCGGACGATTTCTCTTCTTGAATCATCTGATATTTCGGGAATTCTTGCGATCGTGCTAGTAGTAATCATTTTTTAAAGAAAAAGGTAAAAGGGAAATTTTGGATACTTTAGTTATGGATGCAACCTATCAAAGCGAATAGCTCAGAGCTAATGGCTAAATACTTCTCAAAGCCACAATTGGATCGAGTTTGGCAGCTTGTCGAGCAGGAAAAATTCCAAAAAATAAGCCAATGCCGCCAGATACGCCAACTGCTAGGGTAATTGCGCCGATGGATACACCAGCTTGTAATGGAGATACTGCGGCGATGAGCAAAATGCCGCCAACACCAATACCTGTGCCGATCGCACCACCTAGTAATGACAAAATCACTGCCTCAATCGTGAACTGGGTAAGAATATCGTTGGGTGAAGCACCGATCGCTTTGCGAAGTCCGATTTCGCTTGTGCGCTCTGTGACTGACACCAACATGATATTCATAATGCCAATACCGCCAACTAGCAGAGAAATACCCGCGATCGCAGCAAGTAAGATTGTTAGTGCGCCTGTAATATTCCCAACAATTGCTAGTGCGTCCTGCTGAGTGCGAACTGTAAATGTATCTTCAGCATTAACATCTGAAGTGCGGTGACGTAATCGCAGTAGATTAGAAATTTGGAATTGGGCAGCGTCTACATTGTCGTTGCTAGTTGCTGACACATTAATTACAGCCACGGCAACTCCGTAGGGTGAAGTTCTGCCAGTTAGTCGGCTAGACATTGTCGTAATCGGCATAAAAATTGTGTCATCTTGGTTCGTACCCAGAAAAGCGCCTTTTTCTGACATCACGCCGATTACTTCATAGCTAGTACCTCGTATTCTCAACGTCTGACCAACTGCCGATCCCTGTGGGAATAACTCTTTCGCGATCGCAGCTCCGACTGTTATCACTCGCGCATTTCGCTTAATGTCTTCTTCGTTAAAAAAGCGTCCTGAGCTAACTTCAGCATTGCGGACGATCGCATAGGTGTCTGTCGTCCCGATCAGTGTGGCTCGTTTAGTATTGTTGCCTGCGATCGCTAACTCGGAGCCGTTGATCTGCGCGGCAACACTGCGAACGGTTGGTACTTGAGTGGCGATCGCTTCGGCATCGGCAAGCACTAGGCGATTGGGCGGCGCAATTACATTCCGACGCGCATTGTCAGTCCCCGTAATCACAAAAATCACATCAGTCCCAAGGGACTGGAATTGTTGAGCCGCATATTTTTGCGCGCCTTGACCAACCCCAACCATTAAGATTACGGAAGCATTGCCGATGATGATACCGAGCATCGTCAATGTGCTTCGCAAGCGATTAGCGGCAAGGGTTTTGCCTGCCATCCGAAAGCTTTCCCAAGTATCCATCCCTAAAATATCCTGAAGCGTATGATTAATTTATTTTCTAGTTTAGGGGTAAAGCTAAGTGATTACTTCAACCATTGGGCTGGAATATTATGTCTCTAACTACCGAAGCACTAAAAAAATATAAGTCTCATTATGATTAAAGCTTGCTTGTACAAGTAAGCTTTAATTTATACATCGCTCGCAGCTGGTACAAACTTTCATAGAGTCGCTAAAACGGTATTCTCAAGCAATCATAAAGTCTAATAATCTATCGACCCGAGAGATTATAGATAAAAGTTCTCCATCTGTAGAACAGCGTTAATAGAAGTATTCCCAAACTTTTTTGTCATTAGGCGATCGCTATTTCTGTCAAATATTTCACTTGAAAGAAATATATTCAACTGTATTCATCCATTCTCTATTTACAGAACTCCTTGCGCTTGCATCCTGATACAAAAAGGCGATCGCATAGATTGGCTAGTACTTCCTTGGACTTGCTCCCATTCTTCCTTGATTTCTTGATCAATTTCTTTTTGGTGGTCGAAGTAATAACCAATTGCTGCATGGGCTTCGGCGGGTGTTAGATAAAGGTGCTGACGACATATTTGTTCGACTGACCAGCCATAAGCGAGGTAGTCCATGACGATTTGCACTACTCGAATGCGGGGTATGCGTTGAAGTCTGGCGGGTTGATTGTCGCTTTTTTCGATATGTGGATAACTTAGGGCTAACATAACGTTTTACTTGGATGCATGAGCGAATTGTTTCATTGTCGTACTAGCAGCATTAGATTCAGTCATGGGCTTAGATTTAGTCCAATGACTTATCAACAAGTATACTTTTGCTTTCTGTGTTTGCGTATTTTTAAACTAGATTACAATTTATACAAAGTAAGCTTTAAATTCTTTGTTATGACATCACAAGAACTACAAAAACAAGCGTTGCAATTGCCAATTAGCGATCGCTGGCAGTTGGTGCAAACTCTCCTAGAGTCGCTAAAACGGGAGTCTCAACCAAGTGTAAAACGTGGTAATCTATCGAGCCTTAGAGGTATAGCTAAAAGTTCGACTGGAATGGATGAACTTGATGCTAAGGAAGAATATACTAACTATCTCACTGAGAAATACCAGTTAGGACTTACGCAAGAGCCATAGGGATAGAAGGATGCTTGAGTTGGGATTTTAAATAATCAGACAAAAGTCCAAATTTAAGTTGGTAGATAGTGT
>QBMK01000027.1 GCA_003249035.1 Pseudanabaena sp. | reverse complement strand
CAGGTTTCTTGGATTCTTTTAGCAGTTCGTCTAGTAGTTCGGTACGGATAGTCATGGCCTTTTCTTGTGTGGATTGTTCGAGTTTTTTTCTGCTTTTCTCTCTGACACTATCTAATTTACAATCTCTATCAATACCTCATAATAATCCGATCGCATCTTGTACCTTTGCCCACAGGCTTTGATCTGCTGCTTGTCCAGTGATTTCCACAGTACTCAATATCTCCATGATCCGTTTTAGTTGCTCTTGGTGATTGCGATTATCAAAATTGACTTTATTTAAAGGCGCGATCGCGATCGCAACATCCGTTCCAACTATTTGTGCTGCCTTATAAATCAAAACTCCAGCAATAGCTTGACTATGTTTGATTAGTTCATGCTCAGCAACCTTCTCAAAAAAACTGCACAAGGAACTCGTCATAAGTTTTCTGGCATGTTCGATCATTATGACTACTGCGAACCTTGGTTCAGCCTTGATGCCATACTGAGTGATGACTGTATCAATAATCTCTAAATTCATTTGATCGTCTTGTAATAAAACTTCTAAACGATTGGAAATACCACGATCCGGACAATCGATAATTAAAGCTTTATCATTATCAATTAGTAGATGCTGAATCGCTCTCATATCCGCTAATTTGGCAGCGATCGCTGCCCTTTTTACATCTTCCAGTTTTTCTGACATTTAAGTATTATTTTTTAGGTGTAATATTTCTACAATTAAATGAAGAAGCAATTTTTGTGACAAGTCCAAGCCTCGTCACGAAAACTATTGCTTTTTATAAAGGACCTTGCTGAAATGATGATGCGGCTCTATTCCATGCATCCCTTACCGCATGTTTAGCTTTTTCCCAAGGGAGACTTCCAGTTTGATCCTTTTCATAATCACGTTGTAAATTTTCTTCGATATCACTATAAGAATGACCAGAATGTCCATAGCGATCGAACCCTTCGTAGCCAGCACGGTAAGCAGTTTGATAGTCAGCATAGGTCGTTCCCTTTTCAAAATAAGGAGTCGAACTGTAGTTCTCTCGCCAAAAAATATCTTCTAAAGTAGGATTAAGTTGTTCAGCAACATCCTTTCCAGCTAAGCCACCAGCTACAGAGCCAATTACTGCTCCGACTACTGCTCCGATTGGGCCAGCAACTACCCCACCGACAACTGTCGCTAAAGATCCAGTACCTGCTGCTCCCACGCCTGCACCTAAAGGATGTGCGCCTAATTCTCCAGAGAGGGGATCGCGGTTGGGATTATTTTGATTATGAACATTACTGCTAGTCACTATATTACTAGTGTCATTATCAGTTGAACTAGTTCGATTGTTTAAACTCATGATGTTCTCTTTTGGTATTATTCAAATTCGATTTCCCCATATCTTAAGCTTGTTATTTAGATAATCCTAATAATTAATCTAATTTCTTGTAATGATTTAAATCGTTTTACAACATTTTATACAACTCACTCAATTCAGTCATCTTGGCTATACATTATCTCTACCGTTAAAGTGTAAAACTAGACTTACACTTTAAATTAGACTTCATAGTTTTTATGAATCACAAGCTTATTCGCAGCAGTCTACAAAACCTCTCTTCCTCAGAAGAGAAGAACAAGAAAATAGGGTGTCTTAGAAACCATTAATCACTTAAGGAGTTGTATATGTTATTTAATCCAATTCGACTAAGCTTTTTAGGAATTGTCGGTTTATGTCTCAGTTTAAATTTTGCTTCCCCAACCCATGCAGAAACCTGTGAACCGCTCAATGTCATAGGAGCTAATGGAATTAGTGTCAAAAAGACTGTTTCTCCCTTTAGTACTTTAGTAACTAAAAATAACTGGAATACAGATTTTGCAGTTCCAAGCGATCGCTCTTACAATCGCTATGTGGCAACGATTTTACCTGAAAACAATGCCAACTATGATGTAGAACTCAATCTCAAATATAGCGATAATAGCTCTGGTGGAGCCTATAGAAAAGACAATGTGGCGGTTAAGGTGGGTCAACCACTGCGCCTCGTTGGTGTACCGCGAGCGAAATACGATCCTTTTCAAGTGAATGTGTTTACCGGCGGACTCAATGCGATCGGTAATACCTACACAGTTTCGGTTGACGGCTGTATTTAGACATAGTGGTGCGGCGCTTTGCGCCGCACCACTATGTCTTGGGTGAGAAGAGAGTATCAGTAGTTTTTGTAAAACCTTGTTATGTAGTCAATCAAGTTAATCAAATCACTCATGAAAATATACGGTGTAATCCCAAGATAAAGACATTGAGAAACAATAACCTTCTCAATGTCTTTATAAATTTTGAGGAAATATATGTCTAGACATGGATTGAGAAAGAATAATCCCCTACTAGAGTTTGGGATCGGTGCAATTATTGGTTCATTTGCATTTATAGCCTTACAACAATTTGGATTGTTTTACTTAATTGATAATATCGGATCTCCTAGGGATGTAGCTATTAATAAAACAAGCAAATAAAGGTGATCTTTGCAATATATTTACGAAAATAACATAGAGTGTTTTGATATAAATTCAACTAGAAAAAATTAATGGCGATCACAGCTTTTGACCAAATATTTCGAGATAGTGAAGGCAAAATTGTTTTGGCACAGATGCCGAATTTACCTCTCATAACTTGGCTTCTTGCAAGTATATTGCAGCTAATTTTTACAACGGGTAAAATTAATGTTGGTTTAGAATTCCTATCCTTTGGAGCTATATTCACATGGGCTTGGGAGGAATTATTCCAAGGGGTTAATTATTTTCGGAGAGTATCGGGTCTTTTGGTAATGATTATTTTAATTTTGGGGAAAGTGCAGTGACTTTACTATAAAGATTTGTTGGGTTCTTATACAATCTATAGATCTTATACGTTGCTTCAACATGACTTCAAACAATAGAATTTTATGCTGATATTGTGAGCGCTATATAGGCAAATACAGATGCTTTGGATAAGTCAGGACGCAATGAAGAAATTTATCCTAAACTTGTCTTTCAGCAAAGAGAAGAAAGCTAAAGTTGAGCAGATCAGTGCGATAGACACTGTTGCTAAACAAAAAAGAAAATCTAGTCAGCAATACCTGACTATAGAAGAAGCGATCGCGCTAAATGATGAAGCCGAGCAAAGAGTAACAAAGGCTATAGAAGATTTGCAGATGGTAAATGCTGAACTTGCTAAGCAGATCGCTGAAAGAATTGATATTGAATTAGAACTAAAGCAAGCCAAGAGAGATTTATATAAGATACGTGCTGATTTATCAAAATCCCAAGAGAAAGCGAAAGATGCACTGCATATTGCACTGCATGACTCACTAACAGGACTTCCCAATCGTTTACTACTAGAGCAGCGTCTCGATCATGGGTTAACCCAAGCTAGAAGGCATGGTTGGAAACTGGCGGTTCTATTCATTGATCTAGATAAATTTAAGAACATTAATGATTCCTATGGTCATGATATTGGCGATAAGTTATTGATCGCTGTAGCTAAACGTTTGCAAGCTTGTGTGCGCGGAGAAGATATGGTCAGTCGATGGGGCGGTGATGAGTTTATATGTGTTTTGCTGAATATCAAGCACGAATCTGACGTGATTAGTTTAGCTAACAAGATGATTGAGCAGATTTCTCAGGAATGTAATTTTGATGGAACTATAGTTTCTATAAGCGCCACGATTGGGATTGCCATATGTCCTATGGATGGGGAGACGGCTGAAGTCCTCTTCAAAAAGGTCGATCTGGCTATGTATAGATCTAAAGGAACGCACCAGAGAGTGACGCTGTTTAGTGAAGCTATTTTGGAGCCTTAAACCCAAATAATATGAGGCGGCGCGAAGCGCCGCCTCATATTATTTGGGTTTTAATTTGTCCTAATTCTCATGGACAAATAGCAACGGAATAATAGCAACTAAACGGAGAATTGCTGAGAGAAAAAACACTCCAAAAATTCCTTCATAATGGGCATATTGCGCTAAAGCGCCACCTAAGCTTGTACCTAATGCACTGCTAACACCTGCGATCGCTGAGACGATCGCAAAAAAAGTTGCATGATGTTCCATAGGTGCAATACCAATCTGGATATTATTACCACCCAAATCAATTGCTGCCCAAGTCCCGCCTAAAAAGAGATGGAAAATAATCAGATATAGCCACAACTGTTCTTGCACTTGGGATAGCCCAGTCAGCAACCAGAATAAAGGTGTAAATGCGATCGCTATACCCACAAATATTAATAAAGGACGATTACCAAAGCGATCGCTTAATCTTCCCCACACCAATAACATCAGCATATTTGCGCCACTGGATAAACTAGTAAGTAGAGTTACCCAAGTGATATCGACTCCTAAATTCTCTAACATATAGAGATTAAAAAATGGAGTACTGAGATTAACTGCAAATCCCCAAAAAGCAACATAGATTAGAAAACAAATTAGATTACGATCTTGAAACGGAGCGATGAGATTATTAAATAGACTTATTTGATTGTTTTCTTGTTCTTGCTTCTGTTCAGCTTGATATTTTTGAGGATTAATATCGATCATAAAATGTTGACAGGTCAAACTCACCACACCTGCTAAAATACCAACACTCAGCACCAGACCATATCCTGTTATGCTTCCACCTTGCCAATTAGCGACTATAAAACTAGCGATCGGTAAACAGAGTAATCCTGTAACATTACTAACGATGCTACGCACACTATAGTATCGACCTCGTAATTTTTTAGGAACTAATGCTGCGAGCCAACTCATCCAAGAAGCGCTACCCATCGCCGCTAATATATTGGAAGTGGCAACCAAAGTTAATGTCAAATAGACTAGTTCCTTAGACAAATCAGTATTTGTACCTCTCAAAATAATACCGACAAGTAGAACTAGCCAAAGCAGTCTTGCTGACAAAAATGTCCAGATTCCATAGTCATGACGACTATAAGAACGATTAGATAATAAAGCTCCTAAAGGCTGCAATAGGTTTGCTAACATGGGTAGAGAAGATACCATCCCAATCTCAAAGGGACTTGCACCTAAATCGATCAAAAAGCTGCTGAGTAGAACGCCGCCTGTAATATTACTAAAAACTGTCGATAGACTGCCATCAATACTTGATGCACGGAGGCTAGTACGAACGGATACTTTCAGTTCTGTTTCTTCTTCAGCATAGGCTTCGACGATCAAAATACACCTAGATATTGGATAAATTATGTAGTCTTAAAGAAAAGATAATTTGTCTCGCTTTGTAAAGAAAATTAGATAAAGCGCATTATCATTAGCATCGTAAATTGGACTGACAATGACATTACCTAATAAACCTCAAAAAGTTTTGACCAAAAACAAACTTTCTCATCAGTGGAGAGTGCGATCGCGTTTGATCTTATCAGCCCTAGTTGCTGTATTTGTTGCAATTTTACTACCTCATTGGTTTAGTCTATCCACGCGCATTCTCTGTATATGGAATGCAGGAATGACTAGCTTTTTATTAGCCACTTGGACATTAATGATCCAAGCAAAACCAAAAACAATGCGTCGTAATGCCCAAAGTCAAGATGAAGGACGTTTGGTGATTTTGAGCTTAATTACGGGAGCAGCTTGTTTTAGTATATTAGCGATCGCTTTTATTTTGAGAGAAGCAAAGGGGCAAGATATAAATATCGTAATTCCTCATGTTATTCTTGCGGTGATTACGATTATAGGTTCATGGTTACTTGTGCATACAATTTTTGCGATGCACTATGCCCATAAATATTATCAAGATCATCAAATAAATTGTGATACTAAAGCAGGCGGTCTAGATTTCCCTGACGATATTGAGCCAGACTATTGGGATTTTCTATATTTCTCATTTGTAATTGGAATGACCAGCCAAGTCTCTGATGTGCAGATCACTTCGCGATCGCTAAGGCGACTGTCTTTATTTCATAGCATTCTTTCTTTTTTCTTTAACACTGCTATTGTAGCAATGAGTATTAATATTATTGCTGGGTTAATTCAGTAACTCATTGAGAGCTTATTGTAATGATTTGTATTTTTGTAATACAAATCAAGCAGTTTATACAGTACGCAAACATGATTTCACACTATAGAAAGTTAGGCTTGGTTTTAGTTAGCAAATAATTACAAAACTGAGTAATTCTATAGTGAATAATATAACCAATAATTTTAGCAAAGAATTTTTCGACAATTTACAAGTGCTTGAAGATCGTGCCAAATTGTTGCAGGAGAATATTCAAGCATCAACCCAAAAGACGCAATTAGAAATCCAATTTTCTCTTTCAGAAATAAGGACAAATTTAAATGCGGTAAAGCATGAATTTGAGAAATATCGCACAAAATTGCTAAAGCATTTTGCAGAACAAGAATCTGAGTTGAAGCCAAATATTGAGGAATGCGAAACAAGTCACAAATTTCAAAAGCTTGAAAATCGGGCAGATCGAGCTGAAAGATATGCCTCTACCGCAATCTTTTTGGCGATCGCAACAATTGAAGAAGCTGAAGAAGCAGCCTTAGCCGCAACTTCTAGAAGACGTGATGCAGATGCTGCTCGTGAATCATAACTATCTTAAATAATTCTGCCATATTTAAAACTACCAAAAATTCAAGGTTCTAAAAATGAATAACAATCAGAGTGATGAAACCAATCTAAGACATCGACAAGATTTGCTTTTACGAGCTTCTCGCCTAACTTCACTAAATAAAGGTCATAGGACTAATTGGGAGTTTCAGCAAGACATGTTGCAGGACGAAGAAGCTTTTCGCCTTCGCCAAGAAGAGAATCGTTTAGGAAATGCTAGACGTAGTAACACCTATATTTGGGTAGTTAATAGTATTTACTGGGTAGTAGGAATGCTAGAAATCTTGCTAGGGCTAAGATTTGCACTACGCTTTTTTGGAGCTAATCCACAAAATGAATTTGCTCGGATGATCAATAACTTATCTGCACCTTTTATTGCACCATTTTCCACTTTATTCATTAGTCCCACTTCAGATGGAGGGGCAAATATCTTTGATGTGAATATTTTAATTGCAATCACTGTCTATGCACTCTTGAGTTATCTTGTTGTGTCTTTAGTAAGGTTCATTTTTTACAACAAAGTATAAGTAAGTACCGCAGCATAACAAGGATACTAAATTGCTAGATCACTCTTTTGCTTTCTATGGTGTTGCCTTCTTTGGAATTATTCTTGGAAGATATTTTCTAGTGGCGGGAGGAATGTACCTATTATTTTATGCGCCATTTCGTAAATCATTTTTAGAATCCAATCTAAGACAGAATCCTGACAGGAAACTAATTCAAAGCGATATTAAACTCTCAGTTCTCTCAGCAGCAGTATTTGCGATCGCCTCAGCTTTAATTTTATCAGGGTATAGTTTTGGGATGACGTGGCTATACAGCGATCCGTATCAGTATGGGCTTTGGTATTTAGGGCTAAGCTATCTCCTAGTTTTGATTCTTCAGGATACTTATTTTTACTTTACCCATCGTTTATTTCATCACCCATCACTTTTTCGTTGGGCACATCAAGGACACCACCGATCTCACCATCCCACACCTTGGACTTCTTTTGCCTTTGATCCGCTAGAAGCGATCGTGAGTTCTCTCTTTCTCATTAGTATAGTTTTTATTCTGCCATTGCATTTCATCACTGTGATAGCGGTGCTAACTACAATGACAGTTTGGGCAGTATTAAATCATTTAGGAATTGATCGGCTTCCACTGTCCTTCCCTCATCATTGGCTGGGTAAGTGGTTTATTGGGCCCGATCATCATTCTGTTCATCATCTTAAGTACAATCGGCATTACGGTCTTTATTTTACGTTTTGGGATAAATTTCTCAGTACTGAAGATCCAAATTTTACGAAGAAATTGAATGAGCCCAAAAAACAAAGAAGCTGATTTGCCCGCAAAGCAGGCAAATCAGCTTCTTTGTTTTTTATTACAATTTGTGTCGTATTCAATCAATTTAATCAATTCATTCAAGAAATCAAATATTCGCTTGTCATAGTAACCACAGAAGTCCAGAGTTGCTGACTTGGCTTTGACAAATATTCCTCAACTATAATCAGGAGAACACATTATGAGTTTAGAAAATAGAGCTAAGGCAACCGCGAAAAACGTCGAAGGCAAAATTCAAGAATCAGTAGGCGATTTAACTGGCGATACTAGCGCTCAAGTGAAAGGCAAGGCAAAACAAGCTGAAGCGAAAGTGCGTCACGCGGCTGAAGATGTTAAGGATGAAGTCAAAAAGGCTCTTGAATAGTAGTTTTGGATTTATAGAGGTAATTTATGAATTGCCTCTATAGCGGAGTCTCAGGAATTTATCAAATTTACTTTTTGCAATTAACTTAGGATCAAAAATAGGAGCAAAAACATGAGTTCACTAAAACAAATTCGCAGTCTTTTTGTCAGCATTAGTTTAGTAGTATTTCTTTCAACTATTATGGTTGTAGGAAATGGATTTGGAATGAATGCGATCGCATTCACTCCAGTTTTCAGCCAAACACAGTATATTGCAACCGCAAGTCAAGATAATGCAGCCAAAAATATTGAGGGCAAAGCTCAAGAAGCTCTTGGTAAACTGACACGTAATCAGCAAACAGAATCTGCTGGGAAAGAAAAGCAATTTAAAGCTAAAACTTTGGAAGGGATGAATAATAGTTTTGTTAATCCTAACTATAAACCTAGTGGTGAGACTGATCCAACAGAAAATCTTGCCCGTGAAGCAACGGAAGATGTAGAAAATCAAATCAGTGACACCTTTAAGTAAAGAAAACAGCACAATTTTTAGGCTGTAAAAACAGCCTAAAAATTGTGCTGTATCACCCACAAATCGTTTGTGAATTTTTTTGTTTATGCAAGGATGCCTCGAAGGAAATCTATGCGATAAAACCAATAATGAATAAGGGAAGTAATCAATGGTTAAAGTAGGACTATGGATTGATTATAGAAAAACAATCATTGTTTCTGTGATGGAGAAATGGGAAGAGATCAAGAAAGTGGTTCCAATATCTGAGCGATGCTATCAATATTCTATTGATTCAACTCTTAAGAGTGGTGATAGTCCACTTCATGTACCAGTAAATCATATTCCCCAGAGAATCTTTGAGAAGCAAATCAACATTTATTATGATGAAGTCATTGCAAATATTTGTGATGCAAGCTCTATCTTCATATTTGGTTCAAATACTGCAAAGGATGAACTGAAGTATCGCCTTGAAATGAATAGATTAGGCGATCGCATTGTTGGTTTTGAAACTGTCGATCAAATGACGGAGCGCCAGATCTCGGCAAAAATTTCACAGCAAGTTGAGCTACAAATTAGCGATCGCTAAACAAACATTTTGCATTCTCAATAAATCAAATAAATCAACAAATAAGTATATGCTAAATATAATCTGGACTGGTGTTGGGGTACTGATTATCCTATGGTTACTAGGCTTCTCCGTTAATATTGGTGGTGGCTTAATCCATCTACTTTTGGTTCTAGCTGTAATTGGCATTGTCTACAATATATTTGTGGGACGACGCATATAGTTAGTTCAGTAAATTTTTTATGCAACCCAGACAAATGAGTGAAACTGCCGCGAAGTGGCAGTTTCACTCATTTGTCTGGGTTTTAAGTCACTATATACATCCCAAATCTCCATGTGATAGAAATGCGTTTTCCTCCATTCCGCTTTGTTAATTTATTCCGAGGCGAAAGAAATAGGAGCTCTCCAGAAACTGAAAATACTGATATTAGCAATCATCGTATTGATGCGTTAGTTGATGCTTTTTTTGCGATCGCCTTAACGCTATTAGTACTTGACATTAAGACATTTCATGTGGAGTCAGATGCCGAACTAACTCAGAAACTTATTACATTGCTCCCTAAGTTTTTTACTTACTTTCTGAGTTTTGCAATTTTAGGACTACTGTGGTTTGAGCATCAAATGGTATCTCATTATGTTGCCCGCTCCGATCGCACGCATATTTGGCTGAACCTGCTATTTTTGATGTCTATTTCCTTGATTCCTTTTTCAGCATCATTATTAGGCGAAAACCTTTCTCATCCCTCAGCTACTACCTTTTATGGTATTAACCTTTTCGTTACAGGATTAATTCAATACTTTGATTGGGAGTATATAACTCGCAAAAATCGCTTAATCGATGAGACCCTAAATCGAAAACTAGTTCGCTCTATCCAAAAAACATTTTTGTTAGTGGCTCTTAGCTATGCGATCGGGATTGAGGCTTCTTTCTATAGCATTCCTGTAAGCATTGCAATTTATAGTTTAGCTACTCTTGCAGGTGCATTAAGAATGAACGCTATCTTTCATCAATCCCATGAATTTAATCAACCAGAAGTAATTCTCCAGAAGTAAAGAATTGCCACGCTCTGCGCAGCAATTCTTTTTTCTATGCTTCAATGATGACACGGGCATTGCCGCGTTTTTTATTGACTCGACAAGCCGTAGTATCTCCCGATCGCTCGAATTCCAAATCTAGTAATGTTTGTCCGATCCGTAAATTTTGAATTGATAGGCGATTAATCGTACTCAACAAACTGGGATCGATGATGTGCAGTTGATTATTGGGCGCATCAGGTACGAGATTGACCATCACTAAAATTAATTGGAAGATGCTTCCCGTTGCCCAAGCTTGCGGAGAACAGGCGACAGGATACTGCACTGGCTGACTAAAGCCATCATGCTCGAAGCCACATAACAATTCAGGAGGACGATGATAGGGCTGAACAATGGTCATATCGATTAAGCCTTGAGCAATTCTCAATGATTGTTTGACGAGACTATGCGATCGCATTCCCAAGGCAATCAGACTATTATCATGGGGCCAAACTGAACCAATGTGATATCCCATCGGATTGTAAGCTGGAGAGAGACTGCTGAGGGTGCGAACGCCCCAACCATTAAACATGTCAGGTGCATTTAAACGCGCTGCTACGCTGAGAGCTTTTTCATGATCAAAAATTCCCAAATTTAAACAATGCCCTGCATTAGAAGTAATACTGTCAACTTGCTTTCCTTTTCCATCCAGAGCTAAGGCACAATAATCTTGTTCAGGCATCCAAAAATCTTGATTGAACCGCAATTTTAAATCTTTTGCCTGCGATCGCCACAATTCAGCGAGATCAAATAAATGTCTCTTTTCCGCCAATTCACTCATGCGGATTTTAGCTGCGTAGACATAGCCTTGCACTTCGCATAAAGCGATCGCTCCTTCAGCAAGTTCACCTTTGCCATTGACAATACAATTCTCGGAATCCTTCCAACCTTGATTGAGCAACCCTTTTTTCGATTGACGGTGGTATACGAGATAGCCAGTTTCCTGACAGCGGAGATCGATCCAAGCCATTGCCGAAATCGCATTTGACCATAGCTTATCCAAAGTGGTTTGGTCGGCAGTCCAAGCGTAGTATTCAGCATAGAGCATCAACCACAGGGGAGTCGCATCCACGGTTCCATAATAGGGCGTATGGGGAACTTCGTGACAACGCGCCATCTCACCGAGCCTAATTTCATGGAGGATTTTGCCTTTTTGTTCATCGCGCCATTCATCATCGACCTTGCCTTGAAAGTAAGCCAAAATTGAGAGGGTATCGCGAGCGATCGTGGGATCTAAAACCAAGGTTTGGGAAGCAGAAATTATGGAATCTCTGCCAAATAACGTCGAAAACCAAGGTACTCCCGCCGAAAGGAAATTATTTTTTTCCGATGTTTGTCTGAGTAAGTAAATATCCTGTACAGCGCGATCGATGATAAGATTCAGCGATTTATTATCGGTTTGAATCTTGGTGATTTGCTCTGTCCAAATTTTTTCTTCTAATAATTCCTCATCTTTTGCTTGGGCAAAGGTATTAGGAACACTGACAATTGAGGTAGGACGATTGTTCGTAAACAAATGAATCCGATATCCTATAGTCCTTGATTCGTGGGCTGCCAAATCTAAGCGCCAGACTGCTGTATATCCCTGAATTTCTTGAGGTTGAAAGGAATTAAATTGAATCCGAGATTCCATCAAGGAGCCATCTAATCCTTCATAGGCAAGGACTATTTCTTTGGATAATAATCCTTCCGAAGACTTCTGCTCTAGATTAGGGAGATAACGCAGAAAAGTTCCTCTCTTTTCCCGCTTACTGCCGCGCACTTCAAATAAATCCAGAAAATCAGCATCAAAACTCAGGCTCAGGGTAAAACTGACGGGATGGGTGTTGTAGTTAGTTACTTGAGTCTCTTCAAAGAATCCACCTTTGATCACAATTTCACGATGGATATCAATGGTTTCTGTTTTAATTTGACTACCATCGGCGTTGTTAATATCTGGATTGGAGCATAAAACTGTCATCGCAAATCCTTTCCGCGCCGTACTACTGAAAGCGATAGGCGATCGCCCATCAATTTGCAACTCTAGCCGACTGAGAAATCTAGTATCTCGACAGAACAAACCCATGCTGTCCTCAATTCCTCCCAACCGACAGCTAAGGTCTGAGATATTTCCTAATGTATCGGTAATCAAAAATAAATCATCATCTTTGAGAGTCAGGGTAGAAATAGGATGTTCACCAATCACACAAATCCAAGGCGCGATCGCTGTAGGATCGACAGGAATATATGTTCTGCCATCGACTTCAATTGTTGATGGTTCAATTCGGACTGGTTGAGTTAGGTCGGGCATTTTATTCTTGGTATTGTTAATTGGGGATGATGAAAAAACTATCTTAGTGATAGCCATTGAGAGATAACAGGTAAGTAATCGAAATACTTACCTGCAAAGTGAAAGAGAGATATTTTTTGATAGTAAGAACCGATCGCATCAGGATTGATGGGAGCAATATATTTCAAATTCGCTCTCACATAGCATTCTCCTAAATCATCGAACGTTAACGGTCTAACGGGATAGGCTAATTCATCTCGCAATCCTTTTACCCGCAACCAAGATAAACCATCAGTATCGAAAGCGATCGCTTCGGTGGCGGGATCAGGTAGATTTGCGCTCCGATTGTTTCCTGTATCATGAAATACAGCAGTCAAAATTGCCCCGCGTGAAATTCGCGATCTGACCTGTCCATTGGGTGTATATCGACAATTTAAGTCATAATCTCCCGATGTCATTGGCTGTACAACCAACCATTTTTCGATCTTGTAATAACCACGATTGCCTTGTTGAAATGCCCTCCGAAACTCGCCATTCATATTGGGATTTGGCACATCTGCGGCTTGGGCGATCGCCTTATCTTCAAAACTCAGTAAAGAGAAAATAATTGCTACTAACAAAATTGGCAGTTTATCCAAATGTAGTTTTATGCTTCCACTTTTTTTATTGATGTGCATTGAGGTGACTCCTATATTGCAAATAGAGAAAATCAACAATCATCAGAAATGTAGGCGCAGCAAGCCATAACCAAAAGCCAAGTAATAATTTGGTTAATAGAATTTGACTATCAGGACTACTCCCATTTGGCAAAGCAAACCAATATGCAGATATTGTTCCTAGAAAACCGACAATAATTGCGGTAAGGGTAGAAGCTATAGAAAACTGATATTTCTTCTTTACAAAAAATACACAGGAAAGCCAATAAAGTGGATTTGCTAACCAGCCGATCGCGGGTATTTGGAGAAATAATAATCCCAGTACTCCCCAAGCGGTAACTTCAATTCCTCTCATATCGACAATGACACCTGAGTGTAATGTTCTGTAGTTCACGATCTCAAAGGCAAGGGCTGGGAAAATCAGTCCCATCGTATATAGCAATAAAGATACTCCTAATAGAAATAAACGGTGCTTGAAAAAAGGTGTTTTTTTCATAGAATGTAACCTAATTAGAATCTTTTAATTATGTTTGCGTTGCAAACTCATAGCTAATCTTGGTGATTTTTCCTTTGAAATATAGTCGAAGCCCTTCTGGATGCTCCCAGCCAACTTCGCCTTCTAATGGAATTCGCATTCCATTACGCACAGAATACTCTCTAAAATTACCTACC
The DNA here is from genome assembly GCA_003249035.1 of Pseudanabaena sp. GTDB lineage: Bacteria > Cyanobacteriota > Cyanobacteriia > Pseudanabaenales > Pseudanabaenaceae > Pseudanabaena. The sequence goes on along the minus strand of QBMK01000027.1, from coordinate 39,156 downwards.
CAAGGCATAAACATCAATTTGTCACCAACTACGCTTTGACAACGAGCCTCGGCACGCATACTGGTAATTAAACCTTCTGCATCAAACTGGAACACAACCGAGGCAGTTGTTTTGCCATCGGTCAAAGTGGCTCGGCTAGAATGTTGATCGATCGCTTCCCAGATCACTCCCTGACTGGGTAACAACGCTGTCGGATACCAAACTCCTTCCGCAAAGAACCGTAATAATTCGCCTTGGTTTAATTGAGGAGTATTGTGCATTTTCGCAACTGTGAAAAGACCAAGTATCGATGCTTGCAGATCGCCTTCTCCTAGCAGATAGGTATCATGGACAAATACATTTATGAATGGAAACATCTGGATTTTTGCATCCCAGTCAAAGCCTAGCCTTTGGGCAATCACAAGTTGCGTAGCAGTAAACTTATGCCATTTCTCCTCTGTTTCATTCATATGAAACTGTCCATGCTGAGAGAGTTCAACCTTTTCTACGATCGCTTGTCCATCCTGAAGCACAGCCTTGAAAAAACGTTGCACAGGCTCTGGTAAGCCTGCAATCTCTTTTGGATCGTAGGTCTTAGGCTGAATTGGTTGCTGTCCATTTGTCATTTTGACTCGTAATTTATCAGTCTCAGAACGCCAGCGATCGCTCCCGTACATCATAACGATTACCAACAAAGCAACAATCAAGACGATACCAATAAATATTGGTGGTAATTTCAACGAATAGCTCATAAACAGACCTAAGCTTATGCTAAATCCAGCTAGTATGAGGACTACAAATTGCCATGTGATGGATATCATTTTGTTCTTAATCACTATAGGTTTCATTGTTCTCAATCTAGAATTTGATTTGATTTATTTATAGTTAGCAATGGTTTGCCATTCTTCAACAAAAGAGGGTGGCACAGATAAGCTAATAGCTTCGTTTCCAATAATTGGCAACGATAATTTTAAGGGGATCTCGGCTTGTAACTGCGATAAAACAGGTTGGAGATTATACTGTCCGACATTAGGCTGAGGCTCGAATGAATCTGTAAAAATATCATTTGAAGAGTCGGTAGCCGTGAAGCTCTTCCCTAGAGAATTAGTAAGAGTTAGCGGTTGACTACGATCGATCTCAGCTACGTTTGGAAATCCTACCAAGCGAAGAAAAAAGCTGGTCTTCCCATCATCTCTGATGCGTTTAAATGCGATCGCTTGCCAGTTATTTACATTCTGATCCTTAAGGTTTTGTCGAGATTGATAGACCATCCGTCCTGGCGCTTCTTCTATTTGTCTAATGGCGGCTAGACTTTGGCTTTGCCCAATACCAATTAAGAGACAAAAACATATAGTTAATCCCAGTAATATTCTCTGAATTATCTTTCTGGATATCATAGTTTTCTTTATGCAAAGTCTTAACTATGGCAGGCGATCGTTTGATTTCGTGAGTGAGTTGATTGAATACGCTACAAAATGTAACTGAATGAATAGCACTAAAATTAAATAATTCGTTTAGAGAATCTATATTTACCAAGAATTTCTGTCCCCCTTAGCCAAATTATCGCGATCGCATCAAAAATCTATCTTCTGAAGCCAATCGCTATTATTGTGAGTCATGATTTTTAGGCGATTACGGGAACAAACCCAAACGAACCCATAGTTTTCGGGCAGCTACTTGAGCAGCACTGTTCATCTTTAACTTTTCCACCGTGATCTTTCCAACCGCAGTAATTCCCGTAACCATACCAGCTTCCATATTAATTTGAAAATGTTCTCTCCACAAATTTTGTCTTGGGTGAAAAAATTGAACTTCATCACTTGAAGCAGAATCAATAGCGCTGACACAAGTTCCAATGATTAGCACGTTCTGCGATCGCACTGTAGTATGGGTTCATTGATTTAATATTGCATCAATGAGTTTGTTCGTGCAGTTGCCGCCTGTAATTCAGCATCAACTAAAGCGTCTAGCTCTGCTTGTTGATCCAGTAGCAATGTTTCTCCGCGATCGCGGGCTACTCGCCATAAACTCATCAATTCCGAGAGTCGCTTTTGCTGATTGGCACTGAAAAACAGGTCGGGATTAAAGCTTTGAATAACAAGTAGCGCACTAAATTCTGATTCAGCTAACTGAGTAGTTAAACCATCTAGAGCTTGTCCCGCAGTTTTCCCAGTCCACTGCTTATCGCCTGCGATCGCTCGATAAGATTTTTCGCCGCTAATACTAGATATTGGCAAGATTGATATTGTAGTCATTTTCCTAACCCAAAGATCTCTTACTGTCTAGTATTATAGCTTTAAGCAATCTGGCGATCGCATCAACAATCTATCTTCATAAAGGCGATCGCTACTACTTTGAGTCGTGATTTCTAGGCGATCGCTTAATAATTTTGGTCTTTGCGGCGGGACGAATCCTGAAAGGAATCTCTTCGGCGCTACACTGTCCAATCTTCGGTTATTAAACTCGGAACTTTACTGAAGTCTCCAGTATTTCGGGTAAGTAATACCAAGTTGTTAGAAATTGCGATCGCTGCAATTCTCAAGTCCATTGTAGATACACGAACTTTCTGACTTCTCATCTCATCAAATATTGCGATCGCCTTAGCATCAAATGGTAAAACTGGAGCCTTTGCAAAACTGTTGAGAGTTTCTAACAACAGTGTATATCCACGAGCCATATCTGTATTTGTTTGGGCGCGATTGATAAAGCTGTGAGCGCCAATTACTTGCTCATGAAAACTAATAACTGATAAAGCAAAGTCAGAGAGCGAATGTTGTGACATCCGCAAAGTTAATCGAATAAACTCTGAACAGGAACGACGCTGTAGAAAACTGATGTGGTCGGTATCGAGCAAATATTTCACGATTATTTGTCAGCTTCATCAATAGGTTTGTCAGACTGCCGAAAAGCGCGTCCATATTCTAGGGCTTCAAGAAAAGCTGAGTCATCAGATATTGAACCTATGAGTTTATCGAGCCAGTTGTCGGAGCTAGGCTTACTTTCAAATTTATGTTGAAGATCAAAAACTACTTGCTCAAGGGTTATCAAGCGTTGCTCAAGTGTTGCTGTGTCTAGCATGGCTGCTCCAAAATTGAAAGTTATTACTCAGTAGTCTAGCTAAAAAATTGTAACTGTGTTGATGTCAGTGACAATACAAACAAAAATAAGGTGCGTTGTACTTCATTAATGCACCCTACAAGATCGGCTAAAAAAAAGTCTGAACCTGCTTGTCTGACTTTTTTGCCGTGAAAACACTTAATCTTTAGATTGCATCAAATTTCTGCGCAAACTACAATAGAGTCAGGTTTTTCGAAAGTTATGGCTACATCAAGTTCATTGAATCGCAGAGAATATAAGTGAATGATTTCTTGTATTTCTCTAGAATCTGGCTTTATCACTTCTTCAATAAACAATATTAATGCTACCATAATTACAAGAATTCCATAACCAGGAATACTAAACGCAAAACCACAAAACACAAACAAGAATAACATTATCATAGTTCTCAGGAAGGATGAATTCCAGAAGGGAATAGTTAAATGAACAGAATTAACCGCATAAGGCACAGAGTTAAATGCATTAAGAAAACTCTTCCATAGATCTTCTGAAACTCCTTTTGATTTAAGAACAGGATGAATCAACTCATAGTGCTGTCTGTTTATGTTATTGATTTTTAGTCTTGCCTTCATACAAACAGGAGAATCAATTATAAAAAGTGGGTCAGGCTCACTACCACAACAACAACCCATTTGTATCCATATTTTATTGGGTTTTGAATCGAAGTATTTTTTGTAGATGACTTGTGTTTTCTGAAATCTTGACTTATGGAATCTATGAGGTTTTTCGTAATGAGGAGCATGATGGAGATATCGTCCTGCTACTCGATAGCAGAAAAGAAAATAACTTTTGCTATCTAAAATATGTTGATGCCATATCTCATCTACTAGTTTGCATGGTGTTAAAGAACGTTCTCCCAGAAGCATGAGTTCGATAAATCTTTTGTATTCTCTTATAGCAGTTTCTGGCTCTGAATTGATAAGATATAGAGACTCTGTAACCCATGCCAAGACTACAGCTTTGTGTTCCAGAGAATGGCGTACTCTTTGAAGAAGTGCAGAAAAATCTTCTTGGTCTAAAATGCTAATACTGTTGAATTCCTTTTGAATAAATGGTGTATGTGAGTGAATTGGTTCTGCGTAATTCCCTAACAGTTCTCTAGCTATACCTGACAATTCGGCAGATTGTGGAAAATATACCCCGTTGCAACGATGAATATACTGTCCAGCCCGTTGAAAACAATCTTTGGTATATGCCTTTGTGTCTAACATATGAAGCTGCCAGACCAGATCTGCTAGGTATGAAGGCTTGTAAGACTTTTGCGGGTCACTCGAAATAGCAGAGAAGAAACATTCATATTCGGAGATAGCTTGAAATGCTATTTTGGAGTCTTTCAATCCGTATTCAGTGACTAAACGACGTACAACTCGGTTAAGCCCGAGAAAATTATGGGATGTAAAGAGAGTTACTGATTTCATCTTTCTTTCGTCTCCAAATCTAACGATGAAGTTGAGTCTCCCAAAAATCGGCGATCGCACTGAATTTTCCTAGCGCATTGGCTTATTTGGCATTATACCTAACTAGAAGCTACTTATGAGTCCCTTTATGCAAAGCTCTCTAGGCGTTGTATTTAATCATTGACTTGGGGCGAAGTCTCATGGATTACCCCACGGGAATCTTAAACCGAGAGCATAACTTGAGAATAATCCTAATGCCATGGAAACACAACATACAGTCGCTACGATAGCAAATGTTTTTTTTATGTCAATGGATTGAGACAGTTCATAAATAGCCAACAATTCAGATGTCGCGGCAATTAATGGAATCGTTATAGGTAACGCAAACGGTAGAACTTTAATTCCCTCGATAACAACAAGAGCAATAACAATAGTCAATCCCGCTAGAGAGATAGCAACAGCGCCAGTACGAAGTCCTAGTGATGCTGCAACTACTGGGAACAATGCTGGGAACAATATGTAGCAGGCATTTTGAATAGATGATACTTTGATATTTCGGGTATTAAAAACTGTTGCTAAAAGCAAGCCTGTACACAAAAAACATAACGAAGCACCTACTAGCCATAAATAGCCTTTTCTTTGTCTCATTAATACCTATCATTTTAAATAAAAAGGTTGGCAAGAAACGGCAGTCTAACATAAAGTTTTAACTAACATATTACTGTGAGTCGTAATTTTTAGGCGATCGCTTTAACGATATATTTTCTATAGGTTTCCAGAATGCGATCGCTACTGTGAGTTATGATTTTTAGGCGATCGGGATGTTTGGGGGCGATCGCTCTAAAACCCAAACCGAACTCTATGTTAGGATTTTAAATATTTTTAGTATCTACACAATATGAAAAGCCAGTTATTACAATTAGCTTTTGAAATAGAGCTTCAAGATGGAGAAAAATTTACAATACCTAGCTCCATAATAGAAGGAATCGGCAAAGGTAAATGGCTCATTACTATTCAGCCAAAATCGGAAACAGGCGATCGCACCCATGATGCCTTTTTAAAAAGTTATTCGCCAGAAGATGAAGGATTATATGACGACTATTAAGGCGGGAGAAATCTGGGTTGCAACAATTCCTTTTACAAATGGCATATCTTCAAAAAAGAGACCCGTATTAATTCTTTGGCTAGATGGAGATGATGTTGTATTAGCAGCAGTGACATCCGCGCAGCCGAGAACACAAACCGATGTTTTACTAAGAGACTGGTCAACCAGTGGTTTACGAGTTGCCTCAACTGTGCGTTTATCACGACTTGATTGCTTAGAGAAATCTTTACTAATTACCAAATTAGGACAGGTATCTCAAGAAGATGCTGATAACTTGCGTGAAGTATGGAACACTCACATCAAACCCCAGTTCTGAAATAATGCGATCGCTAGTGCTGTGAGTCTTGATTTTTATGCGTTCTCTTTAACGATATGTTTTCTATAGGTTTGCAGAAGGCGATCGCTTACTTTCGTGTATGAATTGATTGAATACGATATATAACGTAATTGAAACCCGATGGAATCGGCGATATCTCTACACATTACTAGCTGACTCTAGATGACATGGATAGTCGGCATCCCCAGATTCTATCTGTAAAGTTGAGTGATCAATACCAAAATTATTATGCAGTGCCTCGCAAGTATCGGTAAGAAAGCGATCGCCTGTATATCCTTCTGGTATAACTAAATGCGCGGTAAGAGCAATTTCAGTCGTACTCATTGCCCAAATATGCAGATCGTGAACTTGAGTCACGCCTTGCAATTCATGTAAAAAAGTCCGTACAGCAATCAGTTCTATTTGTTGGGGAACTCCATCAAGTATTAATTGCAAGGCATCTTTAAATAACTGCCAAGTACCAACTACAATTACAGTAACAATCACCAGACTTATCACGGGATCGAACCAGAGCCAACCTGTCAGCAAAATGGCAATTCCCGCCAGTACCACGCCCACAGACACTAGCGCATCGGCTGCCATATGCAAAAATGCACCACGAATATTCATGTCTTCATCTCGGCCTGACAGAAACAAGAGCGCTGTCACTGTATTAATCACCACCCCAATTCCTGCTACTAAAATCACTGTGCCACCAGCGATCGGCGTAGGCTCTTGCAAGCGGCGAATGGCTTCCCAAGTAATACCTCCCATCGTTAGCAGTAACAAAATTGCATTAATTAAAGCAGCCAAAATCGAGGAGCGGCGGAGTCCGTAGGTATACTTGTGATTGGTAGGACGCTGCACAAGATAACTGGCTCCCCATGCTAAAAGTAATCCTAAAACATCACTAAGATTATGTCCTGCATCTGCTAATAGTGCGAGAGAATTGGTGAGCAGCCCAAACCAAACCTCAACTAAAACAAAGCTAATATTTAGACCTGTTCCAATCAAAAAAGCACGATTATGGGTTTTAGGCGCATGGTTGTGTTCGTGGTGAATCATTGGAATGCCCTTAATAAATATTTTGGCGGGTGAACAATTTATCTGTTCATATCTTTACATCTCTAACACCAAGATTGTTCATCGGGTGGATTATTCAACAGCTCTCGAATATTAGCTTCAATAACTCGATAGCCCACGTTGCCATTTAGTCGCTGTCTACCTTCATTAAAGATCAAAGTCGGACTGACTGTAACCGTATGTTCTTTGATTAAATCAAAATCCTTAGACAGCAGAGCATAAGCCTCACCACTATCGATCTGCTCTTGAATTAGAGTGACATCTAGCCCCAAACTTTCGGCAATTTCAAACTGCACTTTGCGATCGCTAATATCAGCAAGTTTCGTAAAAAACGCTTCTCGAAATGCCCAAGCGGTTTTTTCTAAAACCTTATCGGATTCTGAGACTAAACCTTTTATCTCTAACATCTGAATAGCATTCAGAAATAAATGGGCTGATGTGGAAGAAGCGGGAACTCGTGACCAAACATCAGGATGCACAGAAATATGCTCAAATTTACTAGCGATCGCCTTGACATGATTTTGATAACCCGTCAATCCACCGCGATCGCGCCATCCATTCTCTAACTTCTCACGCGCATTGCCAAACACAGGAACAAAGTGATAATCAATGACGACATTTTCGGGGAAAGCGGTCTTTAGTTCTTCTAAACGAATTTGTGCAATGTAAGCCCAAATACACAAAACATCTGAGAAATAGAAAATACGAATTGGTTTCATGATTATAAAGTTCTTTGATTGTAAGGAAGTTTCATCAAAAGTATCCCCATCGCGCAGGTATTGGTAACACCCGCAAATACCAAGCCACAGCCCACAAACCCACTCAATAGCAAGAACCAAGGGGATACGACAATACCCAATCCAGTTCCTATCGCCACAAGGGAGCCAGCGACAATTTGCACTTGACGAAATAGACTTATGGGGACATGGCGATCGACCTGTGTTTTCAGTCCTGCGGCTTTCCAGCTTGATAGACCGCCTTTAAGCTGCATCACATGCTCATATCCATTTTCCAGTAACTTCTGAGAGGCTCGACTTGAACGCATTCCCGATTGACAGCAGATTACTAGAGGTTTCTCACCAGTGTTCTCAATCAGATTTTGATCAAAAGTTGATAGAGGGATAGACACAGAACCTACGATATGCTCAGTTGCATATTCGCCTGACTCACGGACATCGACTAAGATAACCTGTTGTAAATCGAGCTTCTCTTTGAGCGATATAGCCTCAATCTCGGTTAGTTGTGAGGTGTTGGATAAGTTAATCATGTATTTTTATAGTTGACGATTGGCGATCTTTGTTTGACTATATCACTATATAGCTATATAGTAACAACAATTATTAAAATATTTTAAAGTACTTTTCAATCATGCAAATTTCTCCTGATGCTTTGGCGCAAGTTGCCGATTATTTCAAAGTGTTGTCCGAGGTTAGCCGACTGCAAGTGTTATGTTCCTTAAAATCTGGTTCTAAAAATGTAAGTGATATCATGGCAGCAACTGGGCTGGGGCAAGCAAATGTATCCAAGCATTTAAAAATATTGACGCAAGCAGGAATCTTATCTCGCAAACCTTCAGGGGTAAGTGTGTATTATGAAATCGCCGATCCAATCATATTTGAGTTGTGTGAACTAGCCTGAGATCGCCTATCGATTAACTTGGAAGCAAAGCAGCAACGGCTAAATCCGTTGTGAGGTAACAATTTTCTCGCCCAATTTCGTCCAATAAGCCAGTGCGATCGAGCAACTGCTCCACTTCTGGTTGTAAGCCTGTCAAAATCAAATGGCAACTATGTCGCTTCAAATCTCGATAAATATCCTCAAGAGCGACTAAACCCGTAGTATCCATGATCGGCACAAAGCGCATCCGTAAAATCAAATGCTTTACCTCTGGTTCATCTCTTAAGAAAGTGGCAAAACGTTCCGCCGCGCCAAAAAATACAGGCCCATCAACTCGATAAACGGCGATTTCTTTACCCAATTCTAAAGGCACGCCTGCTGGAAAAGCTTCGATATCGGGGATACGCGCAAGATTAAGGTCACTCATCCGTTTGATAAACAATGCTCCTGCCGCAATCAGTCCAATTTCGACAGCCAATACCAAGTCAAAACAAATCGTTACTCCCCAAGTGAGCAACATCACGCTGAGATCGGCGTAGGTTGATCGCATCAACAGCCCGATCGCTTCCCATTCGATCATCCGCAAACTCACCACCATTAAAATACCAGCCAAAGCCGCTAGGGGGATTTTTGCCGCCAAAGGAGCCAAACTCATAATTATCACAGCCAAAGCTACGCCGTGAATGATTCCCGATAGCTTCGTTTTACCTCCCGATCGTACATTCACAGCAGTTCGAGCGATCGCGCCCGTAGCGGGAATTCCCCCAAAAAATGGCACTACCAAATTAGCAATTCCCTGTCCAATCAATTCTTGATTACTATCATGTTTTTCGCTAACCGTCATGCCATCAGCGACTACAGCCGAGAGAAGAGATTCAATACTACCTAAAGCGGCTAAGGCTAAGGCGGGATTGATTAATTCTCGTAACAGACGGGGATCGTTCCAATGGGGAATGCCATGCGGTAAAGGTAAAGCACGGGGGATTTCGCCAATTGTCGGTAAATCAAGCTGAAAATAAGAGGCGATCGCCGTAGCTAAAATCAATCCTACTAAGGAGCCTGGAATTGCAGTTGTAATTTTTGGCAATAAAATCTTAGTGCCAATCACTACCGAAGCGATCGCGATCGCTTCCCAATTTAATGCACCAATATGAGTTAAGGTATCCCATAAAGCGGGGAGAAAATGCTCGCTCCGTCCTAACTTTAAGCCGAGAAAATTGTTCAGTTGTCCACAAAAAATAATTACCGCAATTCCATTCGTAAAGCCTGCGGTAACAGGATAGGGAATGAATTTGACTAACTGCCCCATTTTGGCAACACCCAAGGCAATTTGAATAATCCCCGCCATTACGCCTGCAATCCAGACTTTTTCAATTCCATACTTAGCGACAATTCCCACCAAGACGACTGCCATTGCTCCAGTGGGTCCTGTAATTTGGACTGAGGAGCCACCAAAAAGCGATGCTAATGTTCCTGCCACGATCGCTGTATATAATCCTGCCTTCGGCTCCACTCCACTAGCTACGGCAAAGGCAAGAGCCAGAGGTAAAGCGACTACTGCTGCGGTCAATCCTCCCGTTAAGTCGCCCTTAAAATGTTCAAAAGGTCGCCAACTTTGCCAATTTCGCCAACCTGATAATTCTGCTATAGCCATGTTTTTGATTCTCCAAACAAACTTAATTGCTTATTCAATTTGTTGTTTTGAGTATGGCGTTCATTTTCTGTCTTTACCGAGTTGAATAACTTCCACATCTACAAATCGCAATCTATACCAATGTAACAGGCGATCGCATGATTTCGTGCATGAATTGATTGAATACGATATAAAATGTAATTAAATGAATGACACTGAAATTAAATAACTTGTTGAGAGAATTTATATTTACCTAGAGTTTTTGTTCACTATAGCCAAGTTATCGGGATCGCATCAACAATCCATTTTTTAAAGGCGATCGCTATTACTATGAGTCATGATTTCTAGGCGATCTATAAATTTGCCGAAACCAAGATGCAAATCTCTTCTTACTCATCAGAATCTTCATCTTGGTTAAAGAATTCCTCAAGCCAAGAGACATCATGAGCGATGAAACGTTCGACAAATTTTTGATCGAGAAAGACTCGGAATCCACCTCCCCATAGAAAGCTAGCTTGCCAATAATCTTGTGCATAATAAAACTCACTAGGTTTCACAAAAACTTTCCAATGCTCGCCCAAAAATGACAATTCAGACCAACAGTTCACAGCATCCTCATTAGCGTATCGAAATTTTCGCAAATTGCATGAAAGCGATGGGAATTTGGATGCGCTAAAAATTGCTCTAAATCCATCAGTTCCATATTGAGCTTGAATAAGCGTTGCAAGGCACATTTTACCGGCCTCAACGAAGATCAATTGTTTCCCGATGTACTCAGAAGTATTCATTTGGTGATTCGACTAAATGGATTAGAATTATGAAAGTAAATTACTGGTAGTAATCTGCCCACAATGAAGCAAAACGCTCAGATGTCCATCCAACTAAGTCTGATACCTGTCCATCACCAATCTCTACAACCCTTTTACAACCATCCCTGTGCTCTACAACATCAACTGAAAAGAATTTACTATTAATCCGTTTAGCACAATCCTCAACAATTTGTGGTATTTCCTCATTTTCTGATGGAGCAAAGGGCTTACCATTTAACACGAAATAACGCCTCTCTGTATCAGAAATAAAGTCTTCAACCCTCCGTACACAAAGACCTCCCTCGATAAATCCTCTAAATTTTTGCATTTCATCTACAACTGTTCTAATTGCAGAAGGATTATCAATTATCGAACCAATTGATGTTTTAAGAGATTTAACATAATCTTTGATGAAAAAGCTGCTCCATCCTGTCCTAATTAACTCATCCTCTAGGTTATCATCAACAGAAAAAAAGAGCGTTTCTGGGGTTAATTCGCGAATTAATGGATACCAATTAGGTAAGTAATGTGTTGCTAAATACTCTTCACGAGAAATTAAAACTTCTGCACCAGAGTCTCTTACAACATTGACTAATAGAGAATAATCATCAGCAGTGATCATCCAGCCCCGATAAACCAACTTTGATCCTGCATCTGGATAAGGGTAAATTTTGGAAGAGCCTAAAGCCAAAGCTTCTAAAGAGATAACTGATGTCTCAAATCCTATGTTTCGCAAACAATCAAATTGCGCTGAATATGCTTCATCTACTTTCTTGGGGTTGAAATAATCGCTAGGAAAAAGAAATCTCATAAGACCTTACCTATTTATCAAAATGCGGTACTTAAAATCCTACTTTAAGTCAAGTGCGATCGGGTCAACAATATACGGTCGGAAGGCGATCGCTTCAACAATCAATCTCCAAAAGGCGATCGCTGTTACCGTGAGTCGTGATTTCTAGGCAACATTTGTAACCTATAGCTGCTTGAAATATTTCTTGATCAACCTTTCTGATACATATTTATCTCGCTAATATCCACGGCATTTGAAAGTGTTAAAATCCATTCAATCGAAGAGATTATATCCGTAAGCGAAATTGGAACTTGTGCTGTAAATCTACCCTCTTCAATATCTGCCATTACTTCATCTGTAGCGATATTGCCTGGGTTAATAACCGTAATACCAATTTTGTAATCGCGGAGAGCTAGTCTCAATGCTTGGGCTGCTCCCCTTAACCCAAACTTAGACGCTGTATTAGCTACCTCGATTGTTGGAGAGCTATCCAATCCTGATAGTGCGCCAATAAATATAGCTCTTGGATTGATAGATTTAGCAAGATTCTTAGCAAGCTGCTTAGTCAGTTCAATCGGTGCAATCGTATTTACAGCCATAACAAAGCGAGTTTCTTGATCAGAGCTTGTCATAAAGTCATATTGATCAGTAAATGATCCGTTTTCCCAAACTCCCCCCATAAACAAAAGGGCATCTACAGTTGATTCACCAATGCTAATGACAATTGATTTGATTCCTTCTGGAGTAGAAATATCCGCTTGAATCCATTTTCCCGCAATAGGCTGACCTCTAGAAATCGAGAACACGGAATCACCTTTTTGGGTAAAGTGTTTCGCTACAGCCGCACCAATCCCACGACTAGCTCCAACCACAACAATTTTTCTTTTTTCAGATTCCATATCTAACTCTTAAAGTATGTAGTTTCTGAGATCTAGCTCAAATTTCTAACGCAATTATGGTTTAATTATTCTACTGATGGCTAGATACCACAGAATTTTACTTTAAGTCAAGTTCGACAAATTGACTCAACTCTCTACCTACTAAAGGGTTTACTGTTAGCGAACGCTATTACTGAGAGTCATCATTTCTGGGCGATCGCTTTAACGATATATTTTCTAAAGTCTTGCAGAAGGCGATCGCTATTGCGGTGAATAGTGGTTTATGGGGAGATCGCTTTTTAGTATTTAGATGTACAATTAAATGTACAGATGGGTTCAAAAATAATGCTGTCCAATATTCCGATTACAGAAGCAAGACACGAGTTAACCTCATTGCCTGAAAAGCTCACCCAGCAAGGCGGCACACTTGCAATTACCCGCAGAGGCAAGCCCGTCCTAGCCGTGATGACATGGCAACATTACGAAGCAATACTCGAAACCATAGAAATACTTGGTGATGCGAACCTCATGGCTAACTTGCGTCAAGGTATTACCGAGGCAAAATCAACACAAGGAATAGATTGGGAATCAGCTAAACGAGAATTAGACCTGTGATGTATCGCATTGTCATTCAGCCTAAGGCTTTGAGATTATTGAAAGAAATCAGCGATCGCCGTATCCGTCAAAAAATCAGCGATCTCATTGACAAGCTCCAAGAATCTCCCGAAATGCAGGGCAAACCACTACTAGGTGAACTAGATGGTTATTACAGTGTGCGTGCTGTCGGACAAAGATATCGCATCATTTACGCGATCGAGCAAGCTCAAGTTACTGTGATGATTGTAGCTTTGGGAATTCGGAAAGATGGCAGTAAACAGGATGTATATTCTCTCGCCAAAAAGCTATTGAGACTAGGGCTACTAGACGAATCAGATGAGGATCGAGATGAAGATTAAAATCCAGAATTAGAGATTGTAGCCATATAACCTAACTGGGGCATAGGCTATATCTCCAATTGTGTCCATTTAGGTGTTGCTATATCTTGCATCCAACCAATCATTTGATATAACTCTGTGTCTATTTCAGCGTAATAGGAAGTGGTAACTCGTGTAGAATAATTGGGATTAAAGCATTCAAGGTGAAATATCAATTGAATGACTCTGCCCTCAAGACTTGAGATTGCAAAAAGTAATAGACTGTTATCCAAACAAACTAGATTGAGCGATTAGCTGTATGAATGACGACAACTTAAAGTTTGAAATATCAGAAGATGTTAAAGCACTAATCTCAGAAGAAAAGTTGACATCGATTGTTAAGACATTTACTCAACTTGACTCGAACCAAGACGGCAAAATCGAGATCGATGAATATCTTAACTTTGCCCAAGCAGAGGAGAAGAGTCGTCTGACTAAGAAGTTTGAAGCTTTAGATACTGACAATGACGGATGCGTTGATTTTGAAGAATTTGTAGTCGCAATTGAACCAAACTTCAATATTCTAAAAAAGTTCCGCGAACTAGACATCGACCAGAACGGACTGCTTTCGCTGGAGGAAGCGATTAACATTGCCGATTACCTCTTCTTACACCTCAATATCGAGCAAATTAAAATCATTATGAAACAAGTAGATCGCGATGGTGATGGACAGATCACCTACTACGAATATCTAGGTGCGATCGCCCACATCGGATTCCAGTAATTCGAGTTTAGTACGCACAATGGATTGTCAAACTATAAATCTATGATTCTCACAATTGTCTTCGCTTCTGCCACTAAAGAGAAAATTCAAGATCGAATTGTAAATACTTCAAGAGGTGACGATCGCATTTAGGACACCAGCACCCACAATCGAGTAGAAAGCAAAAGAAATCAAGCTATGTGCCAAAATCATTCCTCGAATCCTTGCTGATGTGGTGTTGACATCACTAATTGAATAGGTAAGTGCAATGGTGTTTGCTACATACATAAAGTCGAGATAACTTGGTTGCTCGGTACCAGGAAAGTGAAAACCTTTACGGATTTTACCTTCTGGCAATGGTTTGTCATCATCATCCAAACTGCTGTAATAAAAACGGGAATAATGCTTACCAAAGGCTACATTCAGCATGATCCAAGATAAGAGCGCCGCAATAACACTTAGGGCAATCACCATTCGCGCTTCCGCGGAATTTCGGTTGCCAACCTCAGTCAGCAGTCCCCCCAGAAAAACATTGCCCAGCAGAGATGCCACAATCGCAATTGTCAACGGAACCCAACCTTTTGGTTTATATTGCGAAGCTCTCTGCTGGGTGCGAACTCCATTAGCGGAGAAAATTAAAATTCCCTGAGCGAATAAATAGGTGCCTAGCGAAGCAATCCAGGTGCAAACCATTGCGATTTGCCAAGAATACCAATGATAAATTGGCAGCCAAACGAACAGCCCTAAAATCGAGCAACGGATAGCCATTTGCTTGGTATTCTGAGACCAAAAAAATTGATAAATGGGATTGTTCATAACATTGTTCATATCATGTCCTGCTGGTTCTTTAGAGAAGTTGGATAAGGATATCGTAATTTTTTGCATCTGTTATACCAAAACTAAAAATGGCGTAGCCATTTTTAGTTTTAAAAACCCTTACTGGGTTTTGTTTTTAATTCACGAAAGTGTTATCACATTTTCGTGAATTGGTATTATTCTGACTTGAGGCAGCTGGCAGAACTGCGTGGATAAGACGCATATCCTCAATTGTGCAAGCAATAGTAAGATATATGATCCAATCAGTCAAATGAAACCCACTATGGGTTCGCTCTCGAAGGAACCCGAAGTTAGCTGCATACGATCGCTAGTTGAGGTTGCGATCGTATGCAGCTCAATTAGTTGCGTTGCTAAAATTAGGGTAAAGTTGATCCGCCAGCCGTAATTCACGCCATAGAATAATGCTCCCAACTCATCTTTGGCCAAAGCGATCGCAAGTAAACCTCTTATGGGAGCGTTTCATGGCGATACTCATTTTTACAAATTTTGTCTTTGTGATATTCGATCTTAGTTATATAGAAGGTCGAAAGTTCTATCTCTGGACGGACATAAAGCTACAACAACTTCAGCCAGATTCTCAAAAGCAGTATTTAGAAATTGTGGATGAGTTGCAAAAAGTATTACAACAAGAAAGTTTGGATTCTCCCAAAGTAGAACTACTGCTCGCAACACTTCGTCAGCTAAGCATTCAATTATTTGCGGAAGCTCCTCCTTTTCGCAACGACCGAGCGACTGGAAACTTAGCGGAGATTCAGCGACAATTTCGCCAACAACTTCGTACCACCGATCTCAAGAAGGCATTAGAGATTTTTTGGAGTCGTGATTATTTCGCTGAACGGGGGTGGCAATCACAGTTGACATTTTTTAATACAAAAGTTCGATTTCTAGTCACTCTATATGAACCAATACTCGGCTACGACATCATCAAGGGGATTGAGCCTTATGTTGAGACTGAAAACTATTTAAAGAAAGTGGCTGAGCTACGCACTTATTTGGAATTCCAAGGCATGCAATCGAAATCGATAGCAATTCTGCTAGCAGAGTTGCGCGGTCTCAGTAACAAACTGGTTGACAGTAATTATTTTGGACAATCGAATGAAGTTGGTAATTTGGCAGAGATTAAACATCGGATGAAGCGACATGTGTTTAAGCGCGATCCAGATAAGTATAGAGAGTTATCACCATCGCTAAAACTATTAGATTCATTGGGAGTTTTAGAGTTTCTTGCCCCAGAACTATTATGGGCGGATTTATCCACCAAGGATGCTTTTCAAGAATTTTGGAGCGAACGCAATTTTAGGGATTTAGGCTGGCAGACGGAACTCAATTTTTTTGACGATCGGATCGCTTTTTTACTACGTTCAAATTACTATCGTCACATCAGTGCCAACAATAAACCCATCGATCGCTTTTGGCTGCTCGATCTACCTTGGAATTTTCTGTTTGGGTTAGAGTTGCTGATAAGAATTGTAATCATGCATCGTCGCGATCGCTATTCTTTTTTCAAAGCAGTGGAAAAGCGTTGGTACGATCTTTTTTTGTTACTGCCCGTTCTTGCTCCATTGCGGATAATTACCGCGATCATCAGGCTCGAAGACGCCAGACTGATAAATCTAGACAAATTGAATTTACGGTTGCGACTTGGGTTTGTCTCTAGTTTTGCGAAAGAATTAGTTCAGGTAGTGATTGGGCAGGGAATCGATTTCCTGCAATCATATTTAGGAGGGGGAGGTTTGAAAAGGGCGATTATTAAACAAGATGATATCCCGAAACCTGATTATGTTGATCTTAACGATACGAACGAGATAAAAGCGATCGGCAATCAGTTGATTGAAATCATCGCTTGCAAAGTTCTACCTGAAATCCACGACGATCTGGAAGCATGGCTGCAATATCAAGTAGAACAAGCAATGCACAAGTCTTCGCTTTACAAAAAGTTAGAACGGATCCCCTTGTTACGCCGCTTGCCCAATAAAATCAAAGATAATCTTGTCAACCAAATTGTCACTGCGATTACCGAGAGTCCGAAAAAGTCTTATGAAGCAAGTCATAACGGCGTTCCAGATGTAGTTGGAGAAGAGCTGCAAAAACGATTAGTAAAAAGCTTTAGTAGCAAATTGCAAACAGAGCTAAAGCAAGAGCATACGCTTGAGGAGATTGAATCACTACTGAGCTACTTGCTCGAAGAAATTAAGGTTAATTTCTTGAACCGACCAGCCGATGACAATCTCAAAAAACTGAACTCCACAAAATAATTTCAGAATTTATTTAGTGAAGTTATCTTGCAAGCTTTTCATTATCAAGTCGAACTGTCGGCTCGATACCAACCTTCAGACCAGTTGTCATTGCTTGATATGCAATCAGCCATCCAATGATGCGACCATGAGGCTCAGCATGGGGTGTAAAACGTAAGGGAGAAGCCACGTACACAATTCCTTCAATGAGTTCTGCTTTTTTGATCTTTGAAGCCGTATAACGACGTTCAAATTCATTACGATTTAGCCGATCGCCATTTTCAAGAATAGTTAATATCTCTGGTGAATTGGCAATAACCATAGCTATAGCTTTTATGGATTTTGTAGTCGTACTTTAACAGAATCCCCGTGAGATGGTAAGCCTTCAGCCTCAGTGAGTAAGGCGATCGCACCAGAGACTTCTTTTAATGCTTCAGGACTATACTGAATCAAACTTGAATGCTTCAAGAATGTCTCGACTCCGAGCGCTGAGGAATACCTCGCTCCCCCACAGGTAGGCAAGGTGTGATTTGGTCCCGCGAGATAATCTCCTACAGCTTCTGGCGTTGCATGGCCGATAAAAATTGCTCCCGCATGTCGAATCTGATCGATTAATTGCCAAGGCTCTTCAACTTCTAATTCCAGATGTTCAGGTGCAAACTGGTTGGATAGCTCTGCCGCTGTCGCGAGGCTATCGACGACGACGATCAAGCCATAATGGGCGATCGCTTTTTCTGTCATGAGTCGGCGGGGGTGATTTTCCAGCATCCGATTAACTTCTTCGCAGACACGATTTGCAAGCCGTGAATCATTGGTGAGCAATATTGAAGCTGCCATCTGGTCATGCTCAGCCTGAGCGAGCATATCTGCCGCAACATACGTGGGATTAGCACTAGCATCAGCAATAATTAAAACTTCAGACGGGCCAGCGATCGAGTCGATACCCACACGTCCAAATACTTGCTTTTTAGCAAGAGTGACATATATATTCCCCGGGCCAGTAATCATATCGACCTTTGGGATAGTCTCAGTGCCATAGGCTAAAGCCGCGATCGCTTGTGCCCCGCCCACACGATAAATTTCTTCTACCCCAGCGACCTGAGCCGCCACCAAAATTGCAGGATTAATCGTTCGCTCTTGACCAGGAGGCGTGACCATGACAATGCGTTTGACTCCTGCGACTCTGGCGGGGACTGCATTCATCAATACGGTACTCGGATAAGCGGCTTTCCCCCCTGGAATATAAATACCCGCAGCATCGACTGGAGTATAGCGCTTGCCTAGCACCACGTCTTTATTGCCGAAATGAACCCAGCTTTTGGGGACACGCATTTTGTGAAATTCTTCGATACGCTGATGCGCAAGTTCGATTGCTTTAAGCAGATCGCCTTTGACTTGCTGATAAGCAGCGTCAAGCTCGGAGCCACTTACGCGCAACTCCGAAGCTGTAAAATCTTGGTTATCAAATTCAGAGGTGTAATGCAGTAGAGCCGTGTCTCCCTTCCGCCTAACCGTCTGTATGATTTCGGTGACGGTGGCTTCTTTATGGATCATCTGATCGTCATATATGCGATCGCAAATCCGTTTGATCTCAGATTCTGCTTCAGTTCCCTGGGTGACAATTCGTAGCATAGATTGTGACGTAAGAAGCGATGATTAATCCTAGCTTAACCTGTAATCCCATGACTTGTGTGATTTAAAACCTAAAATTAGTATTGCTCTTGAGGTAGATGGTGATTTTAAGCTCTACTTAGCATTTGTATTTAATATTTTGATTACGCTCTATTTCATTCTCTTTTTATATTTTCTTGAAATAATGCCCTAAACTTCCTTTGATTTTTAGGGCTACACATAATACCAATTCACAAAAGTGTCGTTACAGTTTTGTGAATTACAAACCAAACCCAGTAAGGGTTATACAAGCACAAAATGGTGTAGCCATTTTGTGCTTGTATACTATTTTAATTCTTCTTTAGATTGGCGCTTATCCTTCGCTTTTTAGGACTATAGCAATGAAAGAGATAGCTAGGACAAATCAAAACCCAAATAAATGAAGGCGGCGCTTCGCGCCGCCTTCATTTATTTGGGTTTTATGTCCAAAGCAAAACTTTCATCGCTATATCAATATGCATGAATAGTATTACGGAGATTGCTGTGTAAAAAACGAACTTTTCTACAACCGTTTAGTAGCTAGAGATACAGAGATTTTATTCTATATTGGTTTTCAAATGATTACATGCTCATTTGAAAACCGCTATAGAATAAAATAATTGAATAAAAAGATTAAAAGGTTATGTCACCAGCGCTCAGTGTAGAAAAGTTAGTTTCCGATGCTAAAGAGACAGCGAATAAGCTAAAGATTAACAAATTTGATATTTATGGCGCGATTGTCGATGAAACCAGTGCTGAAGTCGATAGTGGCGCACCTAAGCAAGTGTCAGCCTCTAACCGCGCTAGCATTACTGTGCGAGTTTGGAATGATGAGGGGACAGTTGGCGTTACTTCTACCACCAATATCGATCGCATTGGTCTAGAACTCGCACTGCAAAGTGCCCACGAAGCAAGTTTCTTTGGTGCCAAAGAAAATATTCCTGATTTTAGCCCCGAATCGATCGCCGATATCCCCACCAGAGAATCGCAGACTTCGCCCCAAACTGCAATCGAGCAATTAGTCGAAACTCTCTTAGGCGCAGAAAAAGAATTACTAGCAAAACATGCTGCGATCGCAGGTGTTCCATACAACGGCTTGTCTCAGCGTGATGTCAGTCGCTTCTATTTAAATAGCGCTGGCGCAATGAGAAATGAGAGTAGTTCTTTTAGTTCTATCTATCTTTATACGAAAACTGAAGAGGATGGTAGAAAACCTCGAAGTGGTGGTGCTTATCGCGTGAATCGTAGTTTTGAGGGCTTAGATGTCAAGGGCTGCGTTGAGGAAACAGCCGAGAAAACGATTAGTCATTTGAACTACGACAAAATCAAATCTGGCAAATATTTAGTTGTCTTCTCTCCCGAGGCTTTCTTAAGCTTAATCAGTGCTTTTTCTAGTCTCTTCAATGCTCAGAGCATTCTCGACAAAAACAGTCTCTCAACTCCTGAATCTATCGGTACACAAATTGCTTCGCCACTTTTAAATGTGAGTGATGATGAGCTGCATGTCGGTAATGTGGGAGCATCAACATTTGATGGCGAAGGAACTCCCACCCGCCGCACTCCTTTGATTTCTAATGGAGTATTAACCAACTTCTTGCATAGTTCTGTTACCGCGAAACGACTTAATGCGAAGCCTACAGGTAATGGAAGTGTTGGCTCAAAGGTCTCTGTTAGCCCCAATTTTTTCCACATTGAACGTAGTACTGCAAATGCATCTAACGAGAAAGTTTACGATTTGGCAACGGCTGAGAATGTAATTTTAATTGATGATTTGCAAGCACTCCACGCAGGGGTGCAAGCATCACAGGGTTCATTTTCTTTGCCTTTTGATGGATGGATAGTCAATAAAGGCGATCGCACCAGTATTGAGTCGGCAACTGTAGCCGGTGATATCTTGGAATTGTTGAAAGCGATCGTCTATGTCGAACCTGAGACTAAAGTTACCCCTTCAGGTGTTGCGCCACAGATTTGGGTGGAAGGACTATCGATTACTGGCGAAGCTTAATGAGAAAAGGGGGAGAAATTCGCTCCCTTTCTATGTTTTTGCATTTTCCAAGTTAGCATTTGCCATTTTAGCGCCTTCAAAAAGAGTCTCTTGTATATTTGCCCAACTCAAATTAGCCCCTCTTAAATCTGCTCCCCTTAAATCTGCTCCTCTTAAATCTGCTCCTTTGAGATTAGCATGTCGCAAATTTGCCCGATGTAGATCGGCATTATTCAAATTGGCATAGCTCAGATCTATGCCGGTGAGATTAGCACGACAAAGTTTAGCGTTTGCCAAGTTAGCTTTGCTCATAATTGCATGGCTAAAGTCAATCTTATGGAGATCGGTCGCTTGTAAATCCACCCCCACTAGAACAATGTTAGAGAATACTTTGCGCCCTGTTCGATATATTTGCAAAAATTCTTTAGCATCCATACTCTGATTAGTCCAGGCAAAAGCCTATTTAGTTATTGTTCAAACAAATTTTTAAAAGCCCTACTGAGTAAGGCTCTTAAAAATTTATGTAAATTAACCTTCAAATGAATCAAGATCTAATGCTGCGGATCCGCCCCGTTCTAGTTCAACCAACATTTGTCCTAGTTGCCGCCAAACGAGGACTGCAATACCGACGGTGAGAGGAATCGCAATAATGTAACCAAATAAAGTGGGTAACCCAAACACCTCTAGTCCTGTTGACATAAAGATAGCGATACTGACGGTCATTCCAAGATAAGGGACTTTGATACTGGCACTTTGTAGCTCTAGCATGGTGCGAGAAGACTTACTTCTTGACCAGACACCAACAAGATTACGTAAGGTTACTTCAAACGATCGCCCACAGGCGAGTCCAGCTAAAAGGGAAATTGCAAACAAAAAATATGGAGGATCAGAAGGAAAGTAGTAGTTCACAGGTATATATAATTTTGAAGTGTGTTTTTAATATTAAGTCCAATAGCACAAAAAGCCGCATAGTCCTAATTTATTGATTGTCTCCCATTCTTTATAAAAATTGGGTTTAGACAAATTTAATAAAAAAAGGCAACGGGGACAATCTACCTAAAGCTTAATGATCAATCAACCCAAAGTTGTCATTAACAATTTGGATTTACCCGAAACCATCAGATTTCGTTATAGCTATGGCGTTTCCCCGTCTAGTGAAGTATGGCACTGTTCCCTGACTCGGAAGCTACCGTGTACACACAAGTCATAAAACCCAGCTAAGTCAACAATTAATCGCCCCCTAGCCCCCAATTCTGGGGGAACAAGAGAATAAAATTCTTTCAAAGTCCCCCAGAATTGGGGGATTTAGGGGGCTTAGATAAACCGAAACGTAGAAACTTAGACTTGTGTGTACACGGTAGGACTCGGAAGGGAGGATAGCTATAGACATAAAACCCAAAATAGAGTTGCGGCGCAAAGCGCCGCAACTCTATTTTGGGTTTTGTTTTTTGTCCTAACGTCTTGAGCTACAGCTATAACAAGACTGGCGAAAGCAATATCTAGAGATATGAACTTTACTCTTTGTAGATTTCAGGAAACTGCTTTTTTAACTGAGCAAGTTTCGGTAGGTCGTGAGCGACAACATAGGGGTATGTGGGATTACGAACAATAAAGTCTTGATGGTAATCTTCTGCTACATAAAAATGCTCTAAAGGAACTAACTGAGTCACAACAGGTTTAGAAAAACTTTTAGTCTGATTGAGTCTCTCAATATAGGCTGCTGCGATCTTCTGCTGCTCACCATTAGCGAAAAATATAGCCGATCGATATTGAGTGCCGCGATCGGGCCCTTGTCGATTTAGTTGGGTTGGGTCATGTGCTACATAAAAATATATTTCAAGAAGCTTCTCGTAGGATATTTGAGAAGGATCGTAGGTGATTCTGATGGATTCAGCATGTCCCGTACGCCCAGAGCCGACAGTTTCATAATTAGCAGTTGCAGCACTTCCTCCAGAATACCCAGAAACAACATTGGAAACTCCTTTTAGATGCTCAAATACTGCCTCTGTTCCCCAAAAGCACCCACCCGCGAATACGGCTGTCATCGTTCCCTTCTGATTGATATTAGGGATAGCCGCAGTAGAAGTTTGAGTTGCCTTGGGTTCAGTATTCAGCAACTCAGTGTTAATCGCCTTTGCGGGAACAAGGGAGTTCAGAAACAAAGATGCGATCGCAAAGCTACCAACAATGCCACCCAAAATATACAAATTTCGCTGAAAAATATTCATAGACTCTCCGTAAAACTATCTAAACTGTAGAAACTTTAACTTTATGGGTTTGTTATAGATAGTACGAAAAGCGATCGCTATTGGATGAATTTATATGGCAATCTATCAAGAGATATGACAACAGGATGCGACTCTCGCCAATTTTAATTTGTAGCCGTCGGCAATAAAATACTAACTATTGTGCCTGCGATCGCTGAAGATTCAATTTCTATTGTGCCGCCGTGAGCTTCTACAATTTTTTTGACGATCGCTAAACCTAATCCATTACCATCGGGTTTAGTTGTCATAAATGGTTTGGTTAAATTGGGTAAAAGCTCAGCAGGAATAAGTGTGCCTCTATTTTGGACTTGCAAGCAAATTTGGCGAGAACTGGTCAAAGAGGAAAAACTTACAGAAATTTTTTCTCCTTCTGGTACTGCTTCGCAGGCATTTTGCAATATGTTGATCAAAACCTGAGTGAATTTATCTTTATCGCCCAAGACAATTAGGGATTCAGGGCTTGCTTCAAAAACTATTTGCTTACCAATAGCAACTGGCGTACTAGAAATATTTTCTATAAGCTCCATAGCTAGTTTGTTCATATCAACTGGAACGGGCTGAATAACCTCATGTTTTGCATAGAGAAGAATCTCATTTAAAAGTCGCTTAAGACGTTCTGCTTCATCTAAGGCGAGAGTCAATCTCTTTCTTGCATTTTCAGGTAGTTCCATTCGATAAAAGTAGTTTAAACCCATTAGCACTGTGGTTAATGGGTTTCGGACTTCATGGATAATTGTGGTGGCAAATTCACCAATCTCGGAGAGTCTTTCCATTGCTTTAATTGTGCGCTGTTGCTCTTGTTGTCGATTGGTAATATCTTCAGCAATTCCCGCAACTCGATAGGTTTGCCCATTTTTATCAATAATCGGAAATGCTCGATCGCGAATAATCCTGAGGCTTCCATCTGGTAGAATAATCCGATATTCCAGATCGTAACTACTACCATCTAGAAACAAGTTCTTGAATGCTATTGATACCATCTCTCGATCTTCAGGAATAACAGCATTTAAGCAAACTGAGCCATCCGCATACCATTGTTCGACTGGAATGCCCCATACTTTCTCAAACATGGGACTCATATAAATTGGCTTGCGATCATGGGAATACAGCCATACTAATGGCTCCAAATTTTCGGCGATAAAGCGTAATTGCTCTTCACTTTTTCTTAACTCTTGTTCTACTTCTTGACGTTCAATGATCTCAGTTTGTAATGCTAGATTAATTTCTTGTTGCTTTTGGTAGAGATTATAGTTGTCGATAGCTGTAGCAGCTCGTTCCGCAAAGATTTCCACCAATATCATTTCGTCATGGGTGAATTTACGGGACTGCCGATGAAACGAACAAATTGTGCCAATGATTTCACCAGTGGGCAGTCTCAATGGCGCTCCTAAATAGGCAAAATAGCCATCTGGCGGTTCGCCGTAGCTTTTATCAATAGACGCATCTTCTACATATAGACACCTGCCATTACTAATTACGGTTTCAGTGAGCGTACCATGCAAGTCAGCTTGATAGTTTTCGTCATAACCCATGTCAATTGAGCTAGCTAAAATACGTTCAAATCCTTCACGACAAAGGGTTACAACTGCCCAATCCAAGTCTAGCAATTCACTAACGCTATTTGCTACTAGTTGGAGATATCCTTTCAATTCGCCTGTACGATAACTGAGCGAAGATAATACTTCTAAGGTTCGTTGTTGTTTTTTTGTGCGTTCCTGATACTTTGGCAGCAAAGCGGAACTATTGAGTTTAATGCTTTTTAGAAATACTTTTACAACCTTCAGTATCGAAAGGTAAAGGCGGTTAAGGTATTTCATAAAAATATACTCAGCTAAAACTCAGCATCGACTAATTAATTACTTAAAGGTAAATCATATTGAAACGATTTAGGGGAGTAATAATTATTTATATAAATTTAAAATATTAGCAATTTCTATTTTTTGCTCACAATCTTGGATCTTTCCATAATTTACAGGTTTCAGCTAACGATTGTGGAGAGATGGCGAATATTAGCGATCGCTAATTTTTTTGTAATACTGTGATTGATATGTGTGACTTTACTTTGACCACTTCGCTAAAGACATCTCCAAACCATCTGATGGTCAGTCTTGATGAAGTTCAAACTCAACAAATACAACTAATTAGAAACTTCTCCCATGAGTTGCGAACGCCATTAACGCTGGTTTATGGTTATATGCAAAGCATACAACGCCGCAACGAAAACCTTACCGATCTCCAAAAGAATGCCCTGGAGATCGCCATGTTTGAAATGAAGCATACGATTCAATTATTACAAGAAACCTTAGATCTAGCTAGGTTGGAGTCTCACGCTATTTGTTTGCGTCGCGAACCAGTGCCATTAGATGGTTGCGTATCTGAGGCGATCGCTATTTTTATGAAGGCTAAAGAGCGTGAAATTGTCGTTGAATCTCAGCAATCAAATATTTCAGTGCTTGCCGATGCCGATCGCCTCCAACAAGTTTTATTAAGGTTGATTGATAATGCTGTGAAGTATTCGGATGCTGCGATTACGATTAGATTGGAAAAGTTGGAGGATTTTGTGGCGATCAGTATTTGCGATCGTGGTTGTGGTATTGATCTTCAGGAGCAACCCAATATTTTCGACCCTTTTTATCGTGTCGATCGTTCTCGCAATCGCAACACGGGTGGAGTGGGATTGGGTTTGGCGATTGCGAGGGTTTTGGTAGAGGGCATGGGGGGGACTCTAAATGTATATTCTCAATTAGGCGAAGGTAGTATTTTTAAAATTATTCTCAATTCTTCTGAACGTTGTGATTGAGGTGCTTCTCCTATGGCTGCTTATCAATCACTAATTCTTTGTTAAATATATTTATAAATTTATGTCAACCAAAATCCTCTTAATCGAAGACGATATCAAACTAGCTCAATTTATTGAGATGGAGTTAACTTGCGAGGGATATCAGGTGAGCATGGCTCACAATGGATTGGATGGTTTAACTCAAGCTCGGCAAGAGCCACCCGACTTAGTGATTTTGGACTGGATGATGCCAGGATTGACTGGTGTGGAAATTTGTCGGCGGTTGCGCTCAACAGGCAGTAAAGTTCCAATTATCTTAGTCACAGCAAGGGATGAGATTAGCGATCGCGTGGCGGGTTTAGATGCTGGTGCGGATGATTATGTGATTAAGCCTTTTAGTATTGAGGAGTTGCTTGCCAGAATTCGCTCTAATTTACGCCGTACTAAAGATGAGGATAGCGATATGCTCGAATTTGAGGATTTGAGTTTAAATCGCCGTACCCGTGAAATATTGCGATCTGGAAGAGCGATCGAGTTAACAGTGCGTGAGTATGAGTTATTAGAATATTTGATGGTTCACCGTCAACAAGTAATGACCCGCGATCAAATTTTAGAGAAAGTGTGGGGCTATGACTTTGGCGGTGATTCTAATGTTATTGAAGTTTATGTTCGCACTTTGCGACAGAAGTTGGAGGTTGATAATGCTAGCCGCCTAATTCAAACTGTGCGTGGCATCGGTTACGTCATGCGGCGCAGCAATTAAGCAATTCAAATAAGCAATTCAGAAGGAGAAATCGCCCGCGTAGCGATCGCTTTGTTGTGGGGAGATGTCAAACCCCTTTAAAGCCTGGAATTATATCCATTTTCTCCATAGCAGTTAGTTTGGGTGCTTGGCGATTGATTTTTTCCTGATATAGATTGCCAACAAAACTGAGAATTGCCCCAATGATTAATAATCCTAATCCCCAATATTGGGCTAGAGTTGGGATTTGACCTAAAATCAAATAAGCCATAAATATCGTGAGAATGGGGTTCAATAAAGTCGCTAAATTGAGTTCCGTTGGTGTGGATTTTTTTAAGCCTAATAGCCAGCAAAGTCTACCTATAACAGCAATCACCAAGGCATAGAGGATCATCCATCGCCAAAGTAAGGGAGACAATACATCCGCAAAATGTTCTACTCCATAAAGAATGGTAGCTAAGAGAAAAAAGATCACAGTTCCGATAAGATTGCGATAGATTGTAAAAATCCCTAACGGAATAGCTTGTAATTGGAATTTGGCATTGATATTTGAAATAGAAGCGATTACGGCGGCGATCGCTACAAAAATTTCTCCAGTACCAATTTGGAATCCTGCCATTGTCATCATCTTACCTGCTCCCCCTAAAAGCACAGCCACAATTACCCCAGCAAAGGAAACTAAAGAACCTGCAACTGTCCAACCATCAACCCGCAATCCTAACAGCAAAACACTTAATACCAGAGTTAAGATTGGCTCAATACGCCCAATTAACACGATATTTGCAACATTAGTATTGCCAAGGGCAGTAAACGTTAAGGCAGGGGCGATCGCTCCCGTTAAAATGCTAGTAATCGTTAAACCAATCCAATCTTTTCGAGTTATCGCTTTTAGTGTATTGGGGTTCCAGTCTCGATAAAAAAGTGGAATCATTAATCCCAAAGCGCAAATATTGCCGATAAACAGGACGTTGCAAAGTGAGATCGGATTTCTCCCATCAATCAAATTACGCGCCCCAATGTCAGTGACTATCCGTGTAACGGAATTTGATGCGGCAAAAATTAAAACAGCGATCGCTAGATAAACTGAGCTAGGAATGCGATCTAAAAATTTCTGTAAATTCGTAACCTTTTTCATCGGTTGAACAGCGCGAAGCACTGAAATAGAGGATATTTCTAAATAATATATAGATCTAGAAAGGATAAGGGATTTAGTAGCTTTAAAAAGGAACTATAAATTAGCAATCTCCCTCTAGAAGGCTTACCAAACTCTATTTGCGGGTTAACTGAGTATAAGCTGAGTTTTAGCCTGATTATCTTTAATGATAAACTTAGATAACCCGTAAGTTTGTTTCAGTTTCGTTTCAGGGCAGTAAGCGACTATTAAGAAGTGGAGATTAGCTGATTTGGCAAATGTCTCCGGTTATCGAAGTTTGAGCTAGTCAATTTAGGAGTATTTTCAAATGAATATCAAGTCCCTCAGCCCTTTACTAACAAGTGTCGCTTTAGCAGGTTTTATAGGAGTTGGCGATGTAGCAGTGCGCTCATTCACTCCTCAATTTCAACCCTCCGCGATCGCTCAGACAATGCCTTCTGGAAAAACCGAAGCAGAAAAAAACATTGCTACCATTACCAAAAACAAAGGACAAATTGGAAGTGGCGATCAGTTGCGTCGCTTTTTCTTTGGCGATCTTTTGCCTTTGGGTGTGCAGCCAGGTGGAGCTGGCATGGTAGTGAGTCTCTACAATAAAGCTAATGATGTTACATTCTCTTACTGTGCTACCTATGATGTCGTAGTAGCAGTTAAAAAGGGACGTATTACTGCATTCCCTGCCAGCGAAGTCAAATAGATGATATTTTGAGGGTGAAAGATAAACTTTCTCTCTGCCCCTACTTTGATATTGAGTGGGGGCAAATTGACTCTATCCCATTAATGTTGTTTGTACTTACCAATCATATGGATCTAAAAGACACTCTAGCTTTACTACATCCAGCGATCGCGATCGCATTTGTATTCCCATTGATTGGTATCGTCATCAATCGCTCTTGGCTAACTCGTCAACGTCGTCTGCAAGCCGCAAATGGAGAGAAGAGTAAGATTTCTCCAAGTGTTGGTTCCGAGCATTTAGCGATCGGTTACTGGCTAAGCGGATCGGTGGTGGGTGTAGCACTATTAGGAATGGCATTTCCGATCTTTTCTAAGATGCTAGATCACGATACTTTCACAAAAGAGCCATTTCGGGTTATCTTTGTTGCAATTTTGTTTGCTGCTTCTGTGGCTTCAATGGTATTTCTCTATCGAGCTACAAGCAAAGTATGGCGCGGAATTTTTGCGACCTTGACTGGGATGGGATTGATTTTGTTGGGTTCTCAACCAGAGATTTATCGTCGCGATAACGAGTGGCTATTTTCCCACTACTATTATGGAATAGCCGCAGCTTTACTGATGATCTTCTCAGTAGCAATCGTGCAGGACATTTACCAAGATCGTAAAAATCGCTGGCGAACTGTGCATATTCTACTTAACATCTTTGCGACTTTACTGTTTCTAGGGCAGAGCATGACTGGTGCAAGAGACTTGTTGTCGATCCCTTACAGTTGGCAAGCATCTTACATATCTAAATGCGATTTTAAAAATAAGACCTGTCCACAGGTAGTCAAATAAAGATTCTAGAAGTTAGGATAGTCGGCGCTTCGCGCCGACTATCCTAACTTCTAGATATCCATCGAAAATATAAAATTCAATACTACTGATGGAGCTATCTCATGTTAGAAGATATTAGGGGAATCTCAAATCCATTGTTTAGGGCCTTAGCTTCTGGAATTTTTTTAAGTACAGTTGTTACAATCCCTGCCACTGCTGTGCTTCTATTGTTAAATCCTAAGAATGAATCCACACATAAATTAATCGTTTATGCAGTGATCGCTAGTGCTGCTGTCGGGACGGTTAGCGGGCTTGCCGCTGGGAAAAGCAAATCTACGGCTTCTGAAACTACAGAAAATGATGCTAAAAATACAGAATGGAAAGATTGGCGTAAATTTGTTGTCGATCGCAAAGTTAAAGAGAGCGACAGTATCACATCTTTTTATCTAAAACCATTAGATGGCGGGATGATTCCTAATTTCATCCCTGGGCAGTTTCTCACGATTCAGCTAGATATTCCCGAACAGCCAAAATCTGTAATTCGCACCTATTCACTTTCTGATTACAGCGAATCTTCAACTTATTATCGTCTATCGATTAAGCGCGAACCTGCTCCTCCTGAAACGATCGCTCCTGCTGGGATCGCCTCAAACTTCATGCATGATCGCATTAATGAAGGCTCGATAATTTTGGCAAAACCTCCTGCTGGAAAATTCGTGTTAGATGTGAATAGTTCTCAACCTGCGGTCTTAATCAGTAATGGCGTCGGCATTACGCCGATGATTAGCATGGCAAAAGCTACTAGCTTGCTGAATCCACAAAGACATATCTGGTTTTTACATGGGGCAAGAGATGGAAGTCTTCATGCATTTCGCGATGAAGTCAATGCGATCGCAGAGCGCAATCCTAATTTGCATATTGCTTATTGCTATAGCCGCCCTAACTTAACTGATGAAGGCAAGTATCAACATAAAGGCTATGCTGATGTCGATTTGATTAAGAATGTAGTTGCGCCAGAAATGCAGAGCCTATGCGACTCGACAGACGCACAATATTTTCTCTGTGGCTCTCCATCATTTATGGATTCACTCCGAAATGGGCTAAGAGAATGGAATGTTCCTGACAATAAGGTTCTATTTGAGTCTTTTGCTAAAGCTAAGCCCAAAAAGGTAGAACCAGCCGAGGTGCCAACTCAAGAATCAACTCATGAACATGATTCTATGGAAATAGTATTCAGC
Source organism: Pseudanabaena sp. (assembly GCA_003249035.1). GTDB lineage: Bacteria > Cyanobacteriota > Cyanobacteriia > Pseudanabaenales > Pseudanabaenaceae > Pseudanabaena. The sequence goes on along the minus strand of QBMK01000027.1, from coordinate 8,383 downwards.
AAGTCTGGTAAAACTCTTAACTGGAGTCCCGCCGACGGCACGATTTTAGAGTTTGCGGAAGCGAACGAAATTTTTCCAGATCATAGCTGTCGTGTTGGGGTTTGCGGTACTTGTATGTGCAAGATTTCTGAAGGAGAAGTTGATTACGAAGAAACTCCAACTGCTTCTGTCGATCGCGGTTCAGTTTTGATTTGTATTTCTAAACCCAAGACCGCAAGGGTGGTTCTCGATATATAGAAGACCCTGATGTGCGGCACTTTGCGCCGCACATCACTCTAAATTCTTTTGCATTTTCGGGAGTAGTAAATGAATGTCATAGAATATGCGATTGAAGGTTTATGTTTGGGCGTATTTATGGTTGTGGCTACCTTGGTTACTGCCATTTTTCAACTTCCTAACTCTCCCATTCATCAAGCGATCGCAGATCCGTTATTACGACGATTTTTGATTGGTGTAGCGATTGGGCTAACCGCGATCGCAATTATTTATTCTCCTTTAGGTAAGCGATCGGGCGCACATCTCAATCCTTCTGTAACTTTGACCTTTTGGCGACTTAAAAAAATTCGCACAATAGATGCATGCTTTTACATCTTGGCACAAGTTCTTGGTGCAATCATAGGTGTCTGGTTTGCGGGAATTCTACTTGGTATGGCGATCGCCGATCCAGCCGTAAACTATATTGCTACAGTTCCAAGTTCGGCAGGTGAATCGATCGCTTTCTTGGTTGAATTTATCCTTTCATTAGGACTGATGACTTTAATTCTCAATGTATCTAATCATCCAAAGCTTTCTCAGTTAACTGGATTATTTGCTGGAATGTTATTGGTCATTTACATTACGATCGCCGCACCAATTTCTGGGATGAGTATGAATCCTGCTAGATCTCTGGGTTCTGCTATACCTGCACAAGCATGGTCTGGGTTCTGGATTTATTGTGTCGCTCCTCCATTAGGAATGATCTTAGCTTCAGAACTCTATCTGCTAATGATCGGCAAAAAGAAAAGTAGAGCAGAGTTATGCTGCAAACTTTGTCCAAATAGTTCTACTCGATGCATTAGTCCCGTCTGCTGTCAGATGTGCAAGCTGTAGCGATCTTGGACTTCGACTTTGAGAAGATGATTGCCGAATATCGATGAGATTTTATACAACCCAAAAGATAGTTGCGGCGCGAAGCGCTGCAACTATCTTTTGGGTTTTTAAAGTGACAAAGGCTATGACTATACGCCCTTGAAGCCTGACTCCATATCAATAGCGATCGCAGAATGAGGTTGTTTCCCCTTCATTCTTTTATTCTGCATCCATGCTCCCACGTCTCCAAGGATGATGCCAATCAGAATGAAAACACCACCAATATACTGAGCGAAATTTGGCGCTTGATGCAAAATAAAATAGGAACATAAGATTCCAGCAATTGTACTAAAAGCGCTGGCTAAAGTAATATCGATAGAAGTAGATTTCTTTAAGGCATTTATCCAGCAGAACTGCCCAATCCCAACAATTACAAGGCTATAAATTAGAGTCCATTGCCATAAGAAGGGTGAAAAAACATCGATAAAATGCTCAAAACCAAACAGCAGGATAACTATTGAGCCAAAGACAAAAGTGCCTATTAACGTCCTAAAAACTCTAAAAAAGCCTAGGGGGATGTTGACCAATTGAACATCACTGATTGTGTAGGCGATCGCTAAAGCTATTGCTGCAATGATAGTTAATATTTCTCCACTATTAAATCTTGAATATGCTATTGGCTGAAGTATAGTAACCAAAACTACACCAATACAAGTAGCGATTGCTCCTGCAATATCCCAAAAACTGGTTTTAACTTTGAGGATTAAGATGGATAAAGCTAAAACAATTGCTGGCTCAATTCTGCTAACTAAAATTACGTTATTGATCTGAGTTCTATCCAGAGCTGTAAAGATCAACGCTGGAGCCAATGCGCCACTTAAAATAGCAACAATAGTTAAAAAACCCCAACTTTTCAACTTAATCTTTTTAATCTCTTTAATATTCCACTCTCGATGATAAATGAATATTAAAACACCCAGTTCGCAGAGATTTCCAACAAATAGACTATTGCAAAAAGAGATGGGATTTCTACCATCAATCAAATGTGTATCGCCAAGATCGTGCAATTTGCTTGCGATCGCATTAGAAGCGCCAAATATGATGGTAGCAATGGAGAGTAACCACCAACCAGTAACCCGATTTTGAGAATTAGGGATTTCAGAAAATTCTTGAGCCATTGCTTGACTATATTTTTGTGATGGAGCAATAAATTGGAATGCTCCCCTAATATATCTCTATTGATAACCTAGAGGAAAGGATTTTAGATGTAAGAATTGGCGGCGCGAAGCGCTGCCAATTCTTACATCTTTACTTAACATCCAAAAATGATGATTTACTGAGCGAACGCTTAAAAATTTTTCTCAAAGTATCAGCTAATTTAATGAATTTTTTTATACTTTTCTAACAATGTTAAGTCTCTTCTCAAACAGAATGATTTAATGTTTTCTCAATGGTCATACCCTGACGAGAATTTCATTCCAATACTATTGCAAATTTTAACACGGTAAAAAAAACATGAAGCTGGATGGAAAGGTTGCTCTAGTTACAGGAAGCAGTGGTGGCATCGGTCAAGGCATTGCGATTCGCATGGCAAAAGAAGGCGCTAAGGTTGTGGTCAACTATCGCTCTAATCCTCAAGGTGCAGAAGATACTCTAAGTGCGATCAAAGCAGCAGGTGGAGATTGCATGATGGCTGAAGGCTTCTGTGACAACGATCGCGGTTATAGTATTGGTGCAGATTTGGGAATGGTTGATGACGTTCGCAAATTGATCGATGAGAGTATCAAGCATTTTGGGACTCTTGACATTTTGGTTAATAATGCTGGGATTGAGAAACACGCTGATTTTTGGGATGTTACCGAAAAAGATTTTGAAGCGGTGATGAATATCAATTTTAAGGGCGTTTTCTTTGCGACCCAATCTTTCGTGAAACATCAAATTAGCGAAGGCAAGCGTGACGGACGCATTATTAACATTAGTTCCGTTCATGAAGAATTACCATTTCCCCACTTTACCGCCTACTGTGCCAGCAAAGGCGCTTTGAAGATGATGATGCGGAACCTTTCGGTAGAACTTGGCGCGCTTGGCATCACTATCAATAATGTCGCTCCTGGTGCGATCGAAACTCCAATTAACAAGGCACTTCTAAACGACCCCTCTAAATTGGAGCCATTGCTAAAAATTATTCCTCTCGGTCGTTTGGGACAACCTGAAGATGTCGCTTCTGTAGTGACTTTTTTAGCTTCTGACGAGGCTCGCTACATTACAGGTTCCACCATTGTTGTAGATGGTGGTTTGCTTTGGAACTATCAAGAGCAGTAGGAAAAAAGCAATGTCAACAGATAACTTGTCTACAGAGCATTATGACATCATTATTATCGGTACTGGTGCAGCAGGAGGAACACTCGCTTACAAGCTAGCCTCCACTGGCAAAAGCATCTTAGTGCTAGAGCGCGGCGGTTTCATGCCTAGAGAGAAGGAAAACTGGGATACTAAAGTCGCGTTTAAGAGCAATCGCTATCATAATGATGAGATTTGGTACGATCGCGATGGCAACGAATTACATCCTGGTATGAGCTACTCTGTTGGCGGAAATACTAAGATTTATGGAGCCGCTTTATTTCGTCTGCGCGAACGAGATTTTGAATCTTATCAGCATAAGGATGGAATCTCTCCAGCTTGGCCCCTAAAATATCGAGACTTTGAACCCTACTATACTGAAGCTGAAAAGCTATTTCAAGTTCATGGCAATCAAGGAATCGATCCGACTGAACCGCCTCGTAGCCACGATTATTTTTATCCTGCGGTCAGCCACGAGCCGCGAATGGAATCCGTTAGCAACTCACTCCAACAGAAGGGGCTACATCCATATCATACGCCTCTGGGTATCAGGCTAAATGAAGTCCAGCAACATCTGAGTGAATGTATTCGCTGTAATACTTGTGATGGATTTCCTTGCCTAGTTCATGCTAAATCTGATGCTGAGGTGACTGGGATTCTGCCAGCAATACAGCATCCTAATTTGACGCTATTGACCGAAGCTAAGGTGTTGAAACTCCATACCAGTGATTCTGGTAAGGAGGTTACTACGGTTGAAGTAAGCATCAATAATGAGATTAAGTACTTTTCGGGTGGAATAGTCGTTCTTTCCTGTGGAGCGGTTAACTCATCGACGATCATGCTGCGATCGCATAATGACCAACACCCGAATGGTTTGGCAAATAGCTCTGATTTGGTAGGGCGCAATTTTATGAAACACGTGCTCGGTTCCGTTATTGGCGTAACGAAAGAGCCAAATCCCACCAAGTTCCAAAAGACTCTATCGATCAACGATTTCTATTGGGGTGAAGATGGCTACGACTATCCGATGGGGCAAATCCAAACCCTTGGTAAAGTCAATAAGGAAATGATCGAAGGCAATGCCGCTGCGTACGCTCCCCGCACGCCTGAAGAAGTGGCAAGTCACTCTGTAGATTGGTGGTTGACTGTAGAGGACTTGCCAGACCATAACAACCGCGTTCGTGTAGAAGGCGATCGCATTATTTTGGACTATACCGAAAATAATGCCGAACCCTATGCCCGATTGGAACAAAAGTGGATCGAGATTCTTAAATCAATTGACTGTGGTGAGAGCATTCTGTCTCATGACAGTTATTTTGTAAAAGGTTCCACTAACTACTTCACTGGGAAACTCCCTTTGCAAGGAGTCGGACATCAAGTTGGGACTTGTCGCTTTGGCGAAGATCCGCAAACTTCCGTACTGAACCTTAATTGCCAAACCCACGATATTGATAATCTCTATGTTGTTGACGGCAGTTTTTTCTGTTCGAGCGGAGCTGTAAATCCGACTCTAACAATTATTGCTAATGCTTTGCGGGTTGCCGAACATCTCATCAAAAGACTTGAGGCATAGTATGGCTATTAAATTCCAAAAAAGAGTCTTTCTGATTGCCTTCTCTTTAGTATTGGGAGTCTTTGCCCAAGAGGCGGCAATCTTAAAGCCTTTATCTGCTGGATCGCTCTATGCGGTCACTTTGGCGATCGCCCAAGCTCAGACAGCTTATGTAACTGCGGTTGACTCTGTGGGCATTACAGTTTCAGATATGGACAAAGCCATTCAGTTTTACTCTGAGGTTTTATCCTTCCAAAAAGTATCTGATGTCGAGGTCTTAGGCTCTGAATACGAACGACTCCAAGGCTTGTTTGGAGTGCGTTTGAGAGTGGTAAAAATGCGCCTAGGCGGAGAGATTCTCGAATTAACGGAATATCTCACGCCGAAGGGTAGACCGATTCCTGTCGATTCGCGCAGTAACGATCGCTGGTTTCAACATATTGCGATCGCAGTCAGCGATATGGATAAAGCCTATGAAATCCTTCGCAAATTTAAGGTGCAACATGCTTCGACAGCCCCACAAAGGATTCCTGATACGAATAAAGCCGCCGCAGGAATTCGCGCTTTCTACTTCAAAGATCCTGACGGGCATAATTTAGAAATTATTTATTTCCCTAAAGGTAAAGGCGATCCGAAGTGGCAAGAGAATAAGGGGCAAGAGAATTCCCAACAAGTCTTTTTAGGAATTGACCATACGGCGATCGTTGTTAGCAATACTGATGCTAGCTTGAAGTTTTATCGCGATGTTCTAGGACTCAAACTGGCAGGCGAAAGTGAAAACTATGGCACCGAACAAGAGCATCTCAATAATGTGTTTGGAGCCAAGCTACGCATTAGTGGATTAAAAGCGCCATCAGGTTTAGGGATTGAGTTTCTCGATTATTTGTCTCCGAGCGATGGCAAGCCTTACCCCGCTGACGCACGAACCAATGATTTGCTGCATTGGCAGACTACTTTAGTTGTCAAAGATGCTAAAGAGATCGCGCAAAAGCTGCGATCTGCCCGCACAATTTTTATCTCGCCCGATTCGATCGCGATTCCTTCTCTTTCGTTAGGATTTAAGCGCGGATTTTTAGTCAGAGATCCCGATGGTCATGCCCTGAGGATTATCGAAAAATAAGTTAATGCATAATCAAAACTTTTAGCCCTAAAATCATGAATATTACTGATAAACCATCGTTTATATTAGATCTCCAGCAACTTGTTGAAGCGAGAATCCAACTCCATTATGCAATTCAGCCCTTGGCAGCCATATCCAACGCTCTAGCAGATTCAAGTAGTAAAGGATTATTCTGGGACGATCGACTAGGATTTATAACCCGCGCAATTACATCGCTCGAGTCATATCGGCTTGCTCTCGATCCGATCGCATTAACTCTAAATTTTGTAACCGATCAAGATCGAGTTATTTCTGCTTTTGCATTAGGCGATCGCACATTGACTGAAGCGTTTGACTGGATGAAGGCGATCGTTAATGGATTGGGCGGTGCTTCCGATTTAATTACCCCAATTTCCTATCCACCCAACGACTTCCCAGACAGCGATCTTGCCAGTGGTGCAACTTTCCAACTCCTGAACCTAACTTCAGAATTAGCTGAATACTACGTCATTGCCGATCGCATTCTCCAAAATTTAGTCCAGCAAGAACCTATGGCATCCGATGTTCGCATTTGGCCACATCATTTCGATATAGCAACTTTGATTTCTATCCCAGATGAAATAAATGGAGAAGAGAAATCAGTAGGTATCGGTCTATCTTCAGGGGATGGAAGCTATAACGAGCCTTACTGGTATGTGACTCCCTATCCATATCCCGAAGATCGCAGTAATTTACCGATTCTTGATGGCGAGGGAGTTTGGCACACAGAAGGTTGGGTTGGAGCGATTCTTACTGCTTCTCAATTTGGTGAACCTAAGGCAAGTATGGATAAAGTTAACACCTTTTTAAAATCTGCGATCGCTGGTTGTAAAGAACTACTCAGGTAGTGCTAATGACGTAAAGATGGGCGGCGCGAAGCGCCGCCCATCTTTACCATAATTTTAACTATGTAGGAAAATCTATGTCTACCGAACATTATGATGTCATTATTATCGGAACTGGCGCTGGCGGCGGAACCTTAGCCTATCGCCTTGCTTCTAGTGGAAAGAAGATTTTGATCCTAGAAAGAGGTGCATTCTTACCTCAAGAGAAACAGAACTGGGATACGGTAGAAGTCTATAAAAAAGACCGCTATCACACTGCTGAGACTTGGATAGACGATCGCGATGGTAGTCAAATTCATCCAGGAACTGGTTATTGGGTCGGTGGCAATACAAAAGTATATGGCGGCGCATTGCTACGGTTGCGGGAGCGCGATTTTGATCGCGTCGAACATAAAGGTGGAATTTCACCCGAATGGATCTTGAAATACCAAGACTTTGAACCCTACTACACTGAAGCTGAAAAGCTCTATGACGTGCATGGCGAACGCGGTCAAGATCCCACCGAACCGCCAACTAACTCGCCCTTCCCATTCCCACCCGTTTCCCATGAGCCGCGTATCCAAGAAATTCACGACGATCTGAAAAAACTGGGATTGAATCCGATCAATCTGCCTTTGGCAATCAAGTTAAATGAAGTCAATCGTCGCTTAGGAGCTTGCATTCGCTGTAATACCTGTGATGGATTTCCTTGCTTAGTGAATGGCAAAGGTGACTCGGATATAAATTGCGTGCGTCCCGCGATTGCTAAAGACAACATCACTTTGCTCACCGAGTCGGAGGTGCTACGCCTGCATACAAGCTCATCTGGCAGAGAAATCACCAGCGTTGAAGTGAAATTAGACGACCAAATTGTTCATTTCTCCAGCGATATTGTCGTCGTTTCCTGCGGCGCGATTAATTCGGCAGCACTGCTATTGCGATCGGCTAACGATATGCATCCGAACGGCTTGGCAAATAGCTCAGACCAAGTGGGCAGGAACTTCATGAAACACCAGCACGGCGCGATTGTTGGCATTACGCCTAAGCTAAATCTCAGTGAGTTCCAGAAAACCCTCGCGGTTCTCGATTACTATTGGGGAGAAGATGGATTTAATTATCCAATGGGATTGATCCAACTGCTAGGAAAAGTCAATAAGGATATGATCGCCCTCGACGCTCCCGTATTCGCTCCAGGAATGGCATTAGATCAAATTGCCCAACATTCTGTCGATTGGTTTGTAACGGCTGAAGATCTACCCGATCCCAACAATCGTGTCACCTACAAAAATGGAAGCGTGCATCTTCGCTATACCGAAAACAATACGGAAGCCTTCGATCGCTTGATGGCTCGCTGGGGCAAAGTATTAAAATCAATCGATTGCGGCGATCGGATTATTCCTGTCTCTCTATATTTTCGCAAGAAGTTAGATATTGCGGCGGTCGCGCATCAAAATGGAACCT
>QBMK01000026.1 GCA_003249035.1 Pseudanabaena sp. | reverse complement strand
ACACTATCTACCAACTTAAATTTGGACTTTTGTCTGATTATTTAAAATCCCAACTCAAGCATCCTTCTATCCCTATGGCTCTTGCGTAAGTCCTAACAAAAATCAATAATGCTCAACGATGTCTAAATGGATGAACAATAATTTAAACGCTTTGCGATAAACTCAAAAACAACGAATTTTTTAAGGTGTTTCTTTTAACTTTCTGGTTCACTGTTAATTTCGATATCTAGAGTGTCTTCGTTAATTTGAATATACAAAATATTGGGCTGACAGCACACTTGGCAATCTTCGACATACGACTGTTGCATTCCCCCACTAAAATCAACAAATGTCATATTCGTCTCTCCACAAAAAGCGCAGGTATATTCGGCAGTGTCTTGCATAGCTTAAAATTTAATCTTACTGTACATGATTCGATAAGTGATTGGCATATTTCTTTAAGTTGTAAAGGCGATCGCTCCTAATCAAACATCATAAACAGCGATCGCAAGTTTTGATTTCTAATGGAGAATTAAGCGATTTCTAGATTGAATTTTTGATAGAGAAATAGCGATCGCTATATTTGTTTGAGAAGAGAAAACAATATCCATTCTAAGGAACAAGTTAAACAATTAGATGATTGAACCATATCTATTGCCATCACGCACTGGAACTCAGCAAATAATCTAAAGACAGAAGAAAGCATTCAATTGGATAAAAGATCGGCAATTCTCATATGACTTTTGATTTGCCTAAAGGGAGGGAGCCATCGACAATCCATTGTGTTACGTCGAAAATTGTTCCCGTTAGCTTAATCATCTTCCCCAAATTGTCTAGAATGGGTCCCCCACGAGCATTGATATACCGGATCTCCCCATCATTAACCCGAACGATGCGTAAGTTAGCTTCAAAGGCTTCTCCTCGAAGTGCGGGAGTACGGATTAATTTCTCGTGGATCTGAAGATCGTCAGGATGAATCAGAGTTAAAACTTCCTCAGGGCTAGGGGCTGGTCTATTTGGGGCAAGTCCATGAATGAGAAATAGTTCGTCTGTCCAGTAGATTTGTTGACTTTGAAGATCAACCTCCCAGCATCCTATTTGGGCGACTCGCTGAGCGCTGCTTAACATCATTTCTGAACGTCGTAGCTTAATCTCGACTTGTCTCCGTTGTTCAAGCTCTTGCTGTAGAAGGAAATTGGCGGTCATCAATTCTTGCCAAATATTGGCTGTGATGGAATCCATCATCAGTTCTGAGGTGGGCGGAACAGTCTTGGGTAGTTTAGGACCAGGATCGTAGACGGGGTTAAGACAATACCCCTGACCGTAATGAGTTTGAATCAAATTTTGGGTGCTAACCTGTTCTAATTTGCGGCGAATACTGCGGATATGACTTTTGATTGTGGCATCAGTCGGAAGTTGCTCATCTAGAGCCCAGAGGCGATCGCCAATTTCGCTGTGGGAAAACATTTGTCGAGGATGGTTCAGAAATAAATTCAGTAGCTGGTACTCTTTGCGATTGAGTTTCAACACCTGCCCTTGGCAGGTCACCTGCCGAGCTGTGGGGGCAAGCTGCAGTGGTCCCCAAACGAGCACCGGGCTAGCTCGACGCGCTCCCCGCCGAGACAGGGCAAGCAGTTGAGCCATCAGTTCTGGCTCCTGAACGGGCTTACTCAGCCAGGCATCCGCACCGTTTTCTAAACCTTGGATACAGGTGTCTGAACCGGGAGACTCGACGATCAATAGAGAGAGTACGGGGTTACCCACGTCCCGCAAGCGGCGACAAAAATTAATGCCATCTAGTTTAGGCAGCGCTGCTTCCAGCAATATCGCATCGTATACATATGCCTGAGTTAACTCCCACGCATCCTCGCCATCGGTAGCGCCATCGACGATCAAGCTATGGCGAGATAAAATCCGGTGCAGCGTACTTCTCAATGATGGGTCTGGAGAAACCAGCAGAATTTTCATAGCCTGATCGCTTGGATTAACAATCCGTTGAGAATATTTCAAGGATTACACAAATTTTTTACTTTTTGCTGCCAATGTATGGTTTGTCTGTTGTTTAGAGTCAGATTAAAAAGGTGCTTACATGGTTCCTATCAAGCGACATGCTAACAATCTTATCCAAAAGGATGCTGTCATCAGCGGCGCGATCAATGCTGTGATCAATGGCGTGATCGGCTGGTTCATGTTTCGCGCTCAGGATGCTCTCCCGCTGACCGTGGATACGATATCAGCCCATGAAAAAACGGTTTTCTCCACAGGGGTCATGACAGCTTTTTTGCTATCGGTCATTTTGGGAATAATTGCCTTTTTTAACTTTGGCAAAAAAGCTAAAAGTCTCCAACTGTCCTCTCGAGAGCTGTTAGATAGGCATTTTTTCTTTTTTGGAGTGAGAACAGTTCTATTTTATTCGCTTTTTGCCTTTGGTACAACGTCCTTGGTGGCTCTGTTTTTGCAAAAATTTGCAGGCACAATTCTGGTTACGCCAGTAACTGGGTCCATAGTTCTAGGGCTAATTGCTGGGATAGCTGCTTGGTTCATTAATAATGCAGTGATGAAAGCCATGCTCCAGCCTGAGTAGGCTACAAGAAAATTGCTCTTGAATTTCTCGTTTACCATCTTTAAGGAGGTTCCAAAAGGTATGACTGTTTTAGAAATGTTTAGGCTTAACGATCAGGTGGCTATTATCACCGGTGGCGGTGCCGGAATTGGGCGCGGCATTGCCGAACTGTTTGCCCAAGCTGGGGCTGCTATTGTAGTCAGCGATTTGAAAGAGGAAGCGGCGGCGGCGGTGGCGGAAGGCATCAATGCTAAAGGAGGGAAAGCCATTGCAGTTTCCTGTGATGTCACCAACGATGCAGCATTGGCAAATCTGGTCAATACTGCGATCGCCACCTTTGGCAAAGTCACCATTCTTGTGAACAATGCTGGAGGAGGTGGACCTAAGCCCTTTGATATGTCAATGGATACGTTTGTTTGGGCATACAAACTCAATGTGTTTTCCGTTTTTCACCTCTGCCAGCTCTGCACTCCCCATATGGAATCCTCTGGGGGCGGCGCAATCTTGAACATCTCCTCCATGGCGGGTGACAACAAGAATAAGAACATGGCCTCCTATAGCTCGTCGAAAGCAGCAGAAAGTCATCTTACACGTAACATTGCCTTTGATTTGGGACCGAAGGGGATTCGGGTGAATGCGATCGCCCCCGGAGCCATCAAAACCGATGCTCTGGCTACGGTGCTGAACCCTGAGATTGAAAAAGCGATGCTCAAGCACACACCTCTGGCTCGATTGGGCGAAACCAGCGACATTGCCTATGCTGCGTTGTTTTTGTGTTCTCCTGCTGCTAGTTGGGTGAGTGGGCAGATCCTTACCGTCAGTGGTGGCGGTGTTCAGGAATTAGATTAACTAAACATTCCCAAGTTCTTCATTGCTGAACGTCAATACGGAAAGACCGATCTAGAGCTGTTGTCAGGGTGTAGTTGTTGCAAACTACTTCAACAAATTTGACGTGATTTTTTCAATCATTTCTTCACTAACATTTAGGAGTATGAATCATGGGACTCGATATTTTTTCCCTTCAAGATTACGTGGTAATTATTACGGGAGCCGGAGGGGCGATTGGGGGAGCAACGGCTCAGGTTTTAGCTGAGGCTGGAGCAAATGTCGTGCTGTCCGATTTGAACGGTGATGCGGCTAAACAGCGAGCAGACGAAATTACTGCTGCAACGGGCAAAGAAACTCTGGCGATTAAAACGGATGTAACTGATGAAGCCCAGTTGCAAGAACTAGTCGATGCCACGCTCAACAAGTTTGGTAAGATTACCGCTCTGGTCAACAACGTCGGTTGGGGCGAATATACGCCACTCTGGGGCGTAACCACAGACTACATGGTGAAGTCTTATATTCTCAACACTGTTAGCAGTTACAACCTGACCAAACTGTGTATGCCCCATCTCAAGAAGCAACCGAATGCGTCTGTCACCTTCTCTGGTTCGATGGTCGGTGTGACTCCTTCCCCTGAGTTCATTTCCTACAGCAACGCCAAGGCTGCTCTGGTCAACATGGTACGCAGTATCGCCGCCATGAGTGGACCGGAAGTGCGCTGCAATACGATCGTGATTGGTTCGGTAGATAACGGTGCAGCCACTCTGGATGCTGGGTATGACGAAGCGATGCTGAAACGGCTAGCCGATGCCTTCGTGATGAAGCGACGCGGCGTTCCTCTCGACATTGCCTATGCCTATAACTACCTGATTTCTCCAGCGGCAAGCTGGGTGACAGGAATTGAATTGCGCGTAGATGGGGGCGGCTCTTACAAGAGCAAAATGCCAACCAGCGACGATAATTAACCTCTTTTGAGGATTAGTGCTAATATGCCCTATGCTTTCTCATGGTATCGCTGTTTGCTGGCATTGATTTCCGCCTCTACAATGTCTGTCTTGGGTTTGGCATCAGATGGTTTGGCTCAGATCTCCTCGACGACCGATCTTCGAGCCGTGGAGGAGAATAAAACAGTTCCGCCCATTTCCACTCGGGCTGCCGATCTGATGCCACTAGATCTTAGATTAGTACCTGAACTAGGTGAAATTTTGTCGGAGAATCACTGGGGAAAAGTCGCTACCCCTGGAGAAACTCCAGAACCTTCCTCTCCTAAAGACAATAGCGAATTACCCGCTCCAGCCCCAACCTACACCGAAGATCCCAATGCGGGACTGCGGATTCCGCCGAATCTTGGAGAAGGCTTGCCGATCGAGCGGGTGCATATTTATCTTCGCAACCCAACTACCGATCCATCTCAGGATAAAGCTTTACAGCAACAGCTCGCTGATACCTTTGGCATCCGAGCTGGGGGAAACTTTATCCCACTGTTTGCCGATCAAGGGTTGAATCAGGTACAGCGGTTGGCGTTTGTGAAGGCAGCAGAGTATCGCCTGTACAAATCGAATCTCCCGGGTACCGTGATCGTGGCTCTTCTAGTGACATTGCAATCGGAGGGAAAAAAAGTATCACCAAGCGCTCAACCGCCCAAGGGAATGTTGGTGAGCGGAGATATACGGGATTTCCCGACGTTGTATCAGAACGACGGTGCCTTGGCAAAAATTACCCTTAACGGTAGTGTGGGAATATACAGTGATACCAACCCTTGGTTTGGTAATGCTAATTCCTTTGTCTCAGGTTCCTATAAACCGACGGGAACAATTACCTGGGGCGAATTTAGTCTAGAACCGGGATTAGCAGGCATTACCCGCCTAGGAGATTTGCCCCTATACCTTTACGGTGCAGGTTCCTACACTCTATCTGGAACAATACAACCTGACATTTTCCGCACAGATAATCGGATCTTTGGCGATGTTGAAAAGCTTTATGGTGGTCTTCTTGTTGCCGATCCCGGTAGCCCTTTTGCCTTCAATCTATCGGCAGGTCGGCAAATTTTTCAGCTCAATCAGGGTTTTTTATTTTCGCAGTTCAGTGGTTCAGCCAACGCCCTAGACCGAGCGGCGAGTTATTCAAATCCTCGTACAGCTTTTGATATGACTGTTCTGGCAACTCTGCGGTGGGGGAATTGGCGCTTGCTGGGGTTCTTTCTCGATCCAAATGAGTTACCCTTAGCCAATACGAATACTCAATATTTGGGCACCAGCCTGAACTACAACAACAATCAAGGAGTGGAGGTAGCACTCACATACGTTACAGTACCCCAGTCCGCCCGTGTTTATGCCTTACTCGATGGTAAGCAGTTGAATCGCCAAGGGTTACAGGTGCTCAATCCGCGCGTGCGCCTATCATCTTTGTTTGAAGTACCGGGGCTGTGGGTGGAGGGAGAATATGCCTACGAATTTAACAGTCAACAAACTATGGCTGCTCACGGAGGCTACCTCTGGCTGGGCTACACCGCAAATGACATGTCCTTGCGGCCAAGCCTGAGCTACCGATTTGCTGGATTTAGCGGTGACAACCCCTATACGAAGACCTATGAGCGCTTTGATCCTTTGCTAGCAGGTGGATTATCAGATTGGTTACAGGGTATTAGCCTAGGTAAGGTCTATAACAATTCCAATAGTTTCTCCCATCGAGTGACTTTCAAAGTTCAACCCAGTGATAGCCTCTCAGTTTCATTGGACTATTACTATCGATTTGCCGATCAATTGAATAATCTGGGAGGAAATACTACCCTCTCGACTCTGGAATCACATTTCATCGGTCATGAGGTGATGCTAACAACTCAATATTTTCTGTCCCAGAATTTTATGCTTCTTGGCGTGGGAGCGATTGCTTTTCCGGGCTCCGCCATTCGCCAGGCTGTAAACGATACTACTACTAGTCCATGGATCACACTTCAACTCTCGCTGTTTATGTTTTTCTAAGTTTTATCTTTCAGACAAGATGCTAATACTACTAGGCGATCGCAAGTTTTGATTTCTAATGGAGAATTAAGCGATCGCTTGATTGAGTTTTTGATAGAGAAATGGAGATCGCTGTATTTGTTTGAGAAGAGAAGACAATATCCATTCTAAGGAACAAGTTAAACAATTTAGAGGATTGAACCATATCTATTGCTATCACTTACTGGAACTCAGTAAAAAATCAAAAGATAGAAAAAGACATTCAATTGGATAAAAGATAACCGTCCAAATATTTGCTAAATTTTGTGGTAGAGTTCAGCATTAATTTTAGATTGAGAGTTTGATAGTGTCATAAGTTATTTGCGATCGCCCAAAGCTTAAAAAATCGATCGCTACTGCGTAAAGGTTGGCTCAGCCATTTATCGTGGTTTTACAGTTGGAGTACACTATGATGTATTTGAATTTAGGGAGAAAATCGTGACACAACGTACAGCAAGGCAATGGATTATTAATGGCGTATTAATCGTAGTTACGTTATCGTTTTTGGGCGTATCGATCGCGCCACTGCTTGGCGGATTGCTTGCCCCACCTGTGCAACCACCAGCTAATAATGCTAACCAAAACACCTTAGAGCAAGAAAAGATCAAAAATCAGATTGAAGGATTTGAAGCTGTGCTCAAAAGCGATCCTAAAAATCAAACTGCTCTGATAGGTCTGGTAAATCTCAGAAACCAACTTGGCAAAACTAAAGAAACGATCGAGCCATTGCAAACCCTTGCTGATGCTTTTCCCGATCAGCCAGAATATCGGATGACCCTAGCACGCACATACATCCAGCTCAAAGACCCAAAAAATGCGTCGGCAGAATATCGCAAGATTTTGGCTACCAAGCCCGGTTACATCCCTGCGATTCAAAGTCTAGTTAGTATTGAGCTAACCGACAAGCGTCCTGAAGCTGCGATCGGTGTTCTCCAAGATACGCTCAAGACTGCGGAAACAGCCAACAAAGTCCAAGCGAATACAGTGGATACAAGTTCAGTGCGTTGGATTTTGGGTGAAGTATATCGGCAACAAGACCGAATTGATGACGCGATCGCTACCTACGATCTAATGATCAAAGAAAATGCTAAGGATTTTCGTCCTTATGTTGGCAAGGCACAATTAAGACAAGTCCAAGGTAAAGATGATGACGCGAAGAAACTCTTTGATAAAGGCATAGAGTTAGCTCCTGCTGAATTTAAAGACGAAGTAAAACGTCTCGCGGCGCTTTCTCCTCAAAAAGCCCCATTCACAAGTCCTGACAAAGTCCCTAGCGAAGCTCCAGTTAAAAAACCATAAAAGAATCGGCGCTAAGCGCCGATTCTTTTATGGAAGAGATTCACCGATCGCTATTCTTGCACCATTGACAAAATCCCAACCTGATTGCAGCTTCTTCCCCGCCGGTTGCACTTCTTTAATTAACAATACACCTCTACCAGTTTGCACCAGAAACCCTTTGCCTTTGCGAAACTCTGTCACTTTCCCCACATAATCGAGATTCTCTGCTTCAGAAATAACTTCTGTTTTCGTGATTTTTAATCTTTGTCCGCGAAAATCTGTGTAGCAATTGGGATAGAAAGCACGAATACGATTATGGAGAGCGATTGCCGACTGGTTCCAGTCTAATTGCCAGTCCTCACGTCCAATCATCGGCGAATAACAGGATAAAGCATTATCTTGAGCCTCAGGTGCAATTGTATCTATTTGACGCAGAGTATCAATTAACAAATCGGCACCAAGGTTAGCCAGTTTTATACTCAAGGTATCCGTATTATCTTCAGGCAAAATTTCTAATTCAGCTTTGTGTAACATTGCTCCAGTATCAATACCCGCATCCATTTGCATTGTTGTAACGCCTGTAATACACTCACCATTGGCAATCGCCCATTGAATCGGAGCCGCACCGCGATATTTTGGTAATAACGAACCATGCACGTTAATACAACCATGCTTAGGCATATTCAAGATTCTTTGCGAGAGAATCTGCCCATAAGCTACGACTACGAATACATCGGCATTAATGGCGGCAAGTTCAGACAGCACAGCGCGATCTCTTTTAAGGCGATCGGGTTGCCAGATTTTGAGATTGGAACAGAGATCCAGATTTCTAGCGATCGCGGCGGCTTTCACTGGTGGCGCACTAACTTGATTGCCACGACCTCGTCTTGTATCAGGTTGCGAAACCACGCCTACCACTTCAAAATCTGGTTCTGACATTAATCGTTCTAAAGTGGGAACTGCAAAATCAGGAGTTCCAAAAAAGACAACACGCATATTTTTAAAATGATTAAGATATAGATTAATAAGTAGGCATAATATTAATTGCAAACCCAAACCCTTAAAGTGTCTCGTCCCAGAGGTGCAACTTTAAGGGTTTGGGAATTTATTTTGCACAAGTACTTATCTTTATTTCGGACTAATTATTAACTGTAATAGAACGCTTCCATCCTGCCGCAAATTGATAGAACTATTACCTGATGAGGTGTTTGATGATTGAGAAAGCGCCAAGCGTTCTGGTTTAATTTGCCATTTGGATTCTAAATAGGATGCGATTGCTTGAAAACGAGATGACCTTAAATTAGTTCCCTCAGAACTGAGTAAACTAACGGATATCGCCAGCTTTAGTTTGGAATAATGCTGCAACAAGCTACCAATTTGGTCGAGCTTAGCATTAGCAACGTCAGGGAGTACTGATTTATTTTCTTCAAATAGAAGCTCTCCGATCTTACTGTCAATATGTTCTAAATTAACTTTTGCATTCGCAATGCCGATACGCCTTTGCACATCTAAGATTACTAGCAACTTTGCATCTTCACTAATCGGGCGATCGCTTAAATAGGCAATCGAAATTAACAACGGCTGTGATGAACCTGTAGTTAAAGAATAGTCGATTAGTTTTGCTTCAGAAGGTAGGGCTAAATTATCAATCGCTGACTCAAGATTTTGTAAGAGTTTAAATTGTAATTCACTGAGATTAGGTGGTCTCTCTGACACTGATAGAGGAGCATCTTCCCTCTTAGCTAAAATCTTAGTAGAGGCAGTCGGAATCTCAGTAAGAAAGAATTGAACTTGCGATGGTTTTTTGCCAAGTCTTTGCGCTAGTTCTTGAGCAAACTTTTCCTTTTCATCATTGTCATAGAGCGAACTAGTAAATACGTTCAGCCTTACCGTAACTAATTGATCTTGCTCTGTAATCACAATTCTTTCAATCGAAGAACGTGGTTGATTATCAGGATAATTGCCAAAGCTACTTTGCCAAATTTCAGTAGCCGCCCGACGGAGAGCATTTTGTTGCTGCTGTTGGACAACTTCTTCGCGCAATTTCCCGAAAGCATTACTAAGCAGCACCAAAAGAGCCAGAATAGCAACTACCCCAAATAATAAGCGTCCCAATAAACTTCCGATAGGACGAGATCTTCTGAAGAATCTAGACTTGCCCAAAAAAGTTTGTAAAGCTAGGCTTTCAGGATCGCGGGCTTCCCAATCCTTAACGGTTGCGACTACGTTATCTGTATCAATATGCAAAGCGACGAACATTACCGCTGACGAAATGGCGATCGCTACAAGATTAGTGAGAAATAGTAATCCTCCACCTTTAGAAATATGGATTCCCTCCATCCAGTTATGACTAAAAGCTACCCCCATCCCAAAACCAACTACACACAAAGGTGGCATCAGTGCTACAGCGATTGACACACCAGGTATCGAAGTAATTACCCCTTTAATAGGACGACAAACTGCGATCGCCCCGATTGCTCCTGAAAATAGCGCCACCCCCAAATCTAAAGTATTTGGTTGTGTCCTCGCCAAAATTTCGCTAGTTACCTCCTTAAATGGCATCATAAAAACTAGCAATATCGTAAAGCTAACTGCCACTGAACAACTTAAGGTGAGATTTACGATCGCCCTCGCCAACAAAACAAAATCTCCCACTGCTAAAGCTAAGCCAAGTGAAAGAATCGGCCCCATCAAAGGTGATATCAACATCGCCCCAATAATTACCGCAGGACTGCTCAGCACCAAACCTAACGTAGCTATCCCCGCCGCGAAAAGAATCTGCAACCAGTAGGTTATATCTCTCAAAGTCGCTGCTTGCGATATCTCTAAATACACCTCGGTTTTGCGTTGTTCATCCACGCCCATTTGCATGGCAATGCGATCGCGGGAAGTTTGCCAGTGGTCGTTATGCTTAGCCATATTTGGTCACTCAAAAGTTCTCAGATAGCTATTATCACCATAAAGTTTAAGACAAATCGAATAAAAATTATAGTTAAGTAATCAAGATGTATTGCTCTGTGTTATCACCTTAATTATTGTTGGAGAGCGCTATATTATCGATCCTAAAGAGGGATTCTTGGGCAGACTCATCTAAAAACACCTTTATTGATTGAGCCGTTGTAGTGAAAAGCAAGAATAAAAAGTGGAGAGGTTTTGGTTGGTACGCACTGCTAGGTCTTGTCGTTATTACCTTGGCAACAAATTCCGTCGCTAGTCAGCCAGCCACACAAGCCGAATGGAGCTATAGCAAGCTACTCGAAGAAGTCAGAAAGAAACCTGCGGGTGTCTCGCGAATCAGAATTAGCAGCGATCGCACTTCTGCGGAGGTAACTGTTGCTGGTGGGTCGGAAGACAACAAAAAAGTTCGCGTAAAACTGCCAAATGACCCTAATTTCATCAGAACTATGACAGAAAATAACATTGAAATAGATGTTGCTCCCCGTCAGACCGATAGCGGATTAGTCCAAACTTTAAGGGGATTAGTTTGGCTGTTATTCGGTTTTTAAATTTTTTGTTTCGGGCTTGAGCGCTTCGCGCTGCAATGTTGCGCTGCGATTGCTATGTAATACGGCTCAATACTCTGGTCGGGAAAGTGGTTGAGAAGTTGTCTGTTAGCATCAGGTGAATTGAAGAAACAGAGAGCCGTATGGAAAAGCTGACAGATTTGCCAAAAGATTTACCCATCCCAGTAGACGATGGTGCTTGCAATCACTTGCTGGGGAAATCTTTGCCCTCGATCGCTTTATCTTCAACTCATGGTGGATATGTAGATTTATCAGACATTGCTGGTCATGTTGTCATTTATTGCTATCCAATGACGGGACAACCTGGAATTCCTCTACCTGATAAATGGGACGAAATCCCTGGGGCAAGGGGATGTACCCCTCAATCATGTGCTTTTCGGGATCATTATCAAGAGCTAAATAAATTTGGGGCAAAAGTCTTTGGCTTTAGCACTCAAGATACTGAATATCAGATGGAAGCGAAGATGCGCTTACATTTACCTTTTGATCTTTTGAGTGATTGTGACTTGAGCCTTGCCAACGCGCTGAAGTTGCCAATGTTTGAAATAGAAGGCAAGCATCTTGTTAAACGAGTTACATTGATTGCTGAAGATGGGAAAATTGTCAAAATCTTCTATCCAGTTTTTCCACCCGATAGCAACGCCGATGAAGTTATTGATTGGCTGCAAGAACACGCCGTATAACTTTGCCCATGCACAACGACCGTCGAAAGTTGATCGGTTATTATGCAGGTGTGATCTGCGGCGGGTGATGGGCAACGTTATCGATCCAAAGAGGGATTCTGGGTTGACTTGGGCAGATCCTAGACTGCTTGCGTTAAGATTAGTAAATTAAATCATTCGTTCTTGGCAAAATTGGCTAGGAACACCTCTATTGATGGAGCAGTAGTAGTGAAAAGCAATAATAAAAACGACAATAATAATAAAAAGTGGAAAAATTTTGGTTTATACGCACTGCTTGGCATTGTCGTAATTACCTTAGGAACAACCCTTCTCGATAGTCAGCCCCCCACACAAGGCGAATGGCGCTACAGTAAGCTCCTCGAAGAAGTCAGAAAGAAACCCGCAGGTGTCTCCAGAATCACACTTAGTCCAGATCGCACTTTTGCGGAAGTAACAGTTCCTGGTGGGCCTGAAGGCAAGAAAAAAGTTCGTGTGAATTTGCCTAACGACCCTGAGTTCACTAAAGCTGTTAGAGAAAATAACATTGAACTAGATGTCGCTCCTCGTCGTACCGATGGCGCATTAGTACAAACCCTCAGCAGCTTGATTTTGCCAATTTTGCTATTAGTCGGTTTGTTTTTCCTACTACGTCGCGCTCAATCTGGCCCAGGCAACCAAGCCATGAACTTTGGCAAGTCCCGCGCTCGTGTGCAAATGGAGCCTCAAACCCAAGTTACATTTACGGATGTTGCTGGTATTGAGCAAGCCAAATTTGAACTTACTGAAGTCGTTGACTTCCTTAAAAATCCCGATCGCTTCACTGCTGTCGGTGCAAAAATTCCTAAAGGCGTATTGCTAGTTGGCCCTCCTGGTACTGGTAAAACCTTGCTAGCCCGTGCGGTTGCAGGTGAGGCTGGCGTTCCTTTCTTCAGCATCTCTGGTTCTGAATTTGTGGAAATGTTCGTTGGTGTAGGCGCATCCCGCGTGCGTGACCTATTCGAGCAAGCAAAGGCAAATGCACCTTGTATCGTTTTTATTGATGAAATTGATGCAGTTGGTCGTCAGCGTGGCGCTGGGCTTGGCGGTGGCAATGATGAGCGTGAGCAAACATTGAACCAATTGCTTACCGAAATGGATGGTTTTGAAGGCAACACAGGCATTATCATCGTTGCGGCAACTAACCGCCCTGATGTTCTTGATGCGGCTTTATTACGTCCAGGTCGTTTCGATCGCCAAGTTGTCGTCGATCGCCCTGACTTTGCAGGTCGTCTAGAAATTCTCGGAGTCCATGCACGCGGCAAGACACTATCCAAGGATGTCGATCTCGAAAAGATTGCCCGTCGTACCCCCGGTTTCACTGGTGCTGATCTTTCTAACCTATTAAACGAAGCTGCTATTCTGGCTGCTCGCCGCAACCTGACCGAGATCTCGATGGATGAAATCAATGATGCAGTGGATCGCGTCTTGGTGGGCCCAGAGAAGAAAGATCGCGTCATGAGTGAAAAGCGTAAAGAATTAGTTGCTTATCATGAAGCTGGTCATGCCCTAGTTGGTGCATTGATGCCCGACTATGACGCAATCCAAAAGGTAACGATCATTCCTCGCGGTCGCGCTGGTGGTTTGACATGGTTCTTGCCTACTGAAGAAAGAATGCAAAGCCGCGCCTATTTGCAAAATCAGATGGCAGTTGCCCTCGGTGGTCGTATCGCTGAAGAAATCGTCTTTGGTGATGAAGAAGTTACCACTGGTGCATCTAGTGATCTTCAACAAGTTGCTTCGACTGCTCGACAAATGGTAATGCGTTTTGGGATGAGCGAGAAGCTTGGGCCAGTTGCTCTTGGTCGTTCCAATGGCAATATGTTCCTTGGTCGTGACATTGCTGCTGAGCGTGACTTCTCCGAAGAAACCGCCGCAACTATTGATGAAGAAGTTGGCATTTTGGTAGCTGATGCTTACCGTCGCGCCAAACAACTTCTGATTGACAATCGTCATGTTCTCGATAAGATTGCTCACGATCTTATTGAGCGTGAAACTGTCGATGCTGAAGAACTTCAGCAGATTCTAGAAACTAGCGATTTAAAATTAGCCGCAGCACTTTAAAAGTAAGAGGGCGCTTTACACCTTCTTATTGTGTGATGATAAAAAAAGCCTTGCTTAGCAAGGCTTTTTTTAATTGTTTTTTGTTAGAGTGCTTTTCAATCCAAATTTATGATGATTTTAGATAGCATTGTCCCGTTTGGAAGGTCTAAAGCTGAATATGAATTGATGTTCGGGCTGTCAGAAAGCGATCGCACTAAATCGATTATTGGCATTGGTGATGGACCAGCAAGCTTTAATGCCGAAATGACTGCATCAGGTTTGACCGTCATTTCCATCGATCCGATATATCAATTTACGGGCGCAGAAATCAAAAGTCGCTTTGATGCTTGTCTTGACATCATTATCGAACAGGTTCGCAATACACCAAACAATTGGATCTGGAGCTACCACAAATCCCCAGAAGATTTACGCGCCAATCGTGAAAAGGCTATTTCTCTATTTCTCGAAGATTACGATCGCGGCAAAATCGAAGGTAGATATCTCAAGGCAGAATTGCCAAAATTAGCCTTTCGCGATCGCCAATTTCAGCTTGCTCTATGTTCGCATTTTCTATTTCTCTATTCTGAGCATCTCAGTTTTGAGTTCCATTTAGACTCAATCCGTGAGCTAGCCCGCATTGCTGAAGAAGTGAGAATA
Organism: Pseudanabaena sp.; assembly: GCA_003249035.1. Lineage (GTDB taxonomy): Bacteria > Cyanobacteriota > Cyanobacteriia > Pseudanabaenales > Pseudanabaenaceae > Pseudanabaena. The sequence goes on along the minus strand of QBMK01000026.1, from coordinate 61,945 downwards.
TTTCCACTATTAACTCTCGCCCAATCGCGATCGCCTTACATTGATGAAATTTGTAGCATTTTAGCGAAAGAAGGAATTAACTCAGAAATTATCCAAGTGCCCTACGAATTACAAAAGGGTGGTAATCAAACGATTATATTTCGACAATAAAAAAGCTCGCATTGCGAGCTTTTTTATTGTCGAAATATAGGTGTATACACCTATATTTCACCTCACAAAGGGAGGTTACTAAAACACAAAACATACTGCGATCGCTAGATCACAGTATGTTTTGTGAAAATATAAATAAATGAGAGCAATAGTAATAGCAAAAGCTATTAATTAGGCATCGTAAGTTCCCTTACCTGTAAACTTGACGTTTATAGGATTAGGATTATCACCAATCTTGCGGCTGACGCTATTAGCGGCAACACGACCAGCATTCACCTTCTCAGGGAATACACCATCACTAGGATGTAGATAAACTTGGTCGCCATTAGGAAATTCGCGCCAAATCTTGTAATTGGTGATCTTAAATTTACGCAACTGCGTACCCAAAGCAAGAGCTTGCTCTTTCTTAGCTAAGTAAAGCAAGTTATCGCCGCTGACCATAGTTGCAGCGCCGCCTGTAGGCATTTCAAACACTTGTTCTTTGGGGCTATTCCAAGAGATCAAGTACTTTTCTTCAGTGAAGGCGGAGTTGAGCAAACCACCTGTGCTACCGCCCCAGATAGGGGTTTTGCCCTTAGGAGCAGGTGCAGTAAAGGTTGCTGTTTCTTCTGACATTGAGATGTTCTCCCAAATTGCGTATATGCTTTTGATATCAAGAGCAAAGATATCATTTCTATATACCCCTGCTTCAAGCTTACTTAACGTTACTTTACGAAGCTTGACAAAACTTTTTAGGCGATCGCATCTGCCCCACCTAATTAAGAGCTAATCAGACGACTAAGATAACGCTCAATCAGGATCACGGCAACAATATCATCAATGGGGCGATCTGGCGATCGCATCCCGAGGGGGACTAATTTCATTAATCCTTTAGCAGGATAAATTTGCCAAAACCGTAGACGTGCTTCTTCGCTGCTAAAACGCTCATCTACGGTAATGATCCGTAAATCTGGGAATGTTGATTGCAGTTTTACTTTCCATTGCTTAGAAGCTGTTTGATCGCCCATCACCATCAGTGAAATGGGATAGCTATCTAATAAGCTGCCTACTTTTGCGATCGCCTCTGGGCTAGGAATAACTGCCTGAAAGTGAATCTTGCGATCTAAACCCATGACAGCGACGCCACATTTTTGTTTTCCTGGATCGAAACCTAGCAGCACGGATATTCCTGAATTGGTGATTGGTGTTTGCGCTGATCACGATTATATACTTTGGATAAATTCGTTAAGTCCATTTCGATAGATTTCGAGGGAGTCTAAAAAGCCGCTGTTATGATCGCCACGGAGTTTGACTAGTTTTTTGGGCTGATTGGCTACTTGAAAATTGCGTTCGGCATGATGAAAAGGAATGATCTCATCATCGATGCTGTGAATAATTAAAACAGGAATTTTGATATGGGGTAAACGATCAATGCTGTTGAAGGAAAAACGAGATAAAAGTCGAATTGGCAAAAATGGATAAAGCTCGGATGCGCGATCATTGATTGAGGTAAATGTTGACGCAAGAATCAACCCACCTGCATTATTTTTACCATTTTGTTGTGAGGTTTTCTGAGCGATGTAGGACGCGATCGCCCCGCCTAGAGATTCGCCATAAATGATGATTTTTTGAGGTGAAATTTGTTTCTCTTGGATGAGATATTGCCACACCGCTTCAACATCGGCATAGATTCCTTCTTCACTAGGACTTCCTCCACTTTTGCCATAGCCACGATAGTCAAACAGCATAGTAGAAAGCCCTAACTCTTTGAAAATCGGTAAATAACTAATGCGGTTGCTAATATTACCGCCATTACCATGACAAAACAAAATTATGCCTTTGCCAATCAAATCATTATCTTTAGATGGCACAAACCAAGCATTTAAAGAGACATTATCCTTGGTTGTGATCTGAACATCTTCAAACTTTATACCCAGTGCTTCAGGCGTTTCAAAGACATCTCTACTAGGCATAAAAACCAAGTTTGACTGCCCGATATATAAGACGATCGCTAACCCAATATAAGCAAGCCCCAAAATACGAATAATTGGCAGTAAAAACTTCTGAAATATTTTGATGATTTCTGTTTTTTGAGGTTTGCTAAAGTGCATTCTAGATCTCTCCTTGCCAATCAAAAGGGCTTGGCTGCTAGGGGGCTCCTGACGACATTGACTCAGTTTATTGAACTAAGAGGGTAGTTACCCTAGCGTTCTGCAATGTGAGTAAACTCTAGTAAAGATACAATAAATCACCTCACTGCAGGCGGGCTGGGTGATTTATTGTATTTTAGATTAAATTAATCAATGGCTTTAAAATTGAGAAATATTTGGTTCTTGATGAATTAAAACTGTACAGTCAGAGGAAGGGCTAGAAATGCATAGAAGTCTAAATCCTGCCTCCCTTTGTCCTTTATTAAAGAACATATCAGGATCGCCTCCCGATTCTTGGATATCTCCTTCAATCACCCTTCCTGTACAAGTTGAGCAAGTGCCTGCGCGACAACTATAGGGAAGTTTAATATCTTCAGCTTCGGCAACATCTAGAATAAATTCATCGTCATCCACTTCGATAGTCTCATCTACACCATCTGCTTCTCCAATCAGCCTAACTTTATAAATTGCCATATCTATAAATCCTGTTTTTATAATTAATTGTGAAACTTTTAATTTTGTTATTGTGATTCAAATTAATGCAGAATAGTGCTTATCTATACATTTATTTAAATCCCATACTTTTCCCGACCATTCAATCAGTCTTTACGTTTTACAAACCAATAAGTGTCTCAGATTCTAAGTGGTGTGGGAACTTAACAATCTCACTTTTAAGAAAGTTACCCTCAAACCCATTACTCAAGAGAATTTCTTCTATGACTCTAACTACGTAGCAGTATCTGTGCAGTTTAACTGAAAGAGGAGTTACGGGACAAAGCTCATCAACTCCTCTTTCGGTTTTGATATGGTTATATAATGGCTGAAGTCATGAACAATACATCATGAGGTTTAGGATGGATGAAAGGCGATTTGTTAATCATGTTTTATGGATAATAAGTATTGGTGCGATCGCCCCTTTTGCGATCGTAAGTCAGACTAATGCTCAAGCGAAAATCACTATCCCTCAAGCCCCTGTCGAACCAAGCCTCTGGTGGAAAACTCAAAGGTTACAGGAAGGTTGGGTAGAAAATATTGAGATCGATGAAGAGTCCAGACAGGCGATCGTCACCATTAATATAACTAGATGGACAGCTTCTGATTATTTGCAACGTTTTAGTTTTCTATTTAAGTTAGGCACTGAGGCTCAAAAGCAAAACTTTACTGTGTTGTTGCACAATCGCCGCGATCAGAAGATTGCGGAATATAGCACGATAGAGGAACGTTGGCTCATTGATCCAACATCTTTAGGTGCAGAGCCTTTTCGGGTCAACCCTCCAGGAATTTTTCAGCAATAATTTTAATATCAATTAAAATTTCCAAAAGAGAACCTGCGGTTTGCGCCATATTTTTAGAAAATTTAAAATAAATCCCAGTAGCTGTTTGGAATACCTAAAACGACAACACCTTTTTAAGACCAGATATTTAGATACTACAGATATGTTCGCAATTCCTTGGTCATATAAAATGGGTATTATGTTCTTTAAATCACAAAAAATGATCGACTGTACCATCATCTTTCTGAGAGCTGCTCAATGAAACCTGAAGATCCGAAACTGCCAGAATCCTTACAAGGTTCACAGTTTCTCGGAAATCAGTATGATGACTATTTGCTCATGCATAGTGTGATGAGCAATCTGCCGGGAATGGCTTATCGTTGTAAAATTGATAAAGACTGGACAATGGAGTTTGTGAGTCAAGGATGTTTCGAACTGACTGGATACCATCCTCAAGAATTAATTCATAATCGCAAAATCTCATACGAAGAATTAACTTATCCTCTAGATCGTGAAGTTGTCCGCCAGACAATAGAATTCTCGGTGAAGCACAACCAATCTTTTCGTTGTTGCTACCGCATAACAACGTCCAGTGGGAAAGTGAAATGGGTTTTAGAACGAGGAAACGCAGTGCTTTCTCCACAAGGTGAAATAATCTCTCTAACAGGATTAATTATTGACATAGACGATCAAAAAAAAGCTGAAGAAGCATTGGAGTGCTCTCAGATTCAGATCGAGCAACAAGCGAAAGAACAGAAAAAGCTCAACACCATTCTAGAAGGAGCATCAGACTACATCAGTATTGCCGATCCTCAAGGCAAGAGCCTTTGGTTCAACCAGCAGTTCAAGCGACTTTATCCAGAGATGAGCGATGCCGACTTACACAAATTGCAAATTTCCGATTTCCATCCACAGTGGGCAATCGAAATCATTCTCAACCATGGGATTCCCATTGCAGTGCAGAATGGCACATGGTTGGGGGAAACCGCCATCCTCGATTCAACTGGACAGGAGATTCCCGTTTCCCAGTTGATCATTGCTCACAAATCTACGAATGGAGAAGTGGAATATTTTTCGACTATCGTACGAGATATTAGCGATCGCAAAGCCGCCGAAGTCCGACTCCAACATCAGTCTGAGCAACTAGAACAGGCTAATCAACTGCTTGAGGAGTATTCCCAAACCCTAGAGCAAAAAGTAGAAGAACGCACAAATGCCCTCAAAGTTGCTCAGCAACAACTCATGTCCCAAGAGAAACTCGCATCCCTTGGGACTCTCACGGCTGGCATTGCCCACGAACTGCGGAACCCGCTTAACTTTGTCACAAACTATGCGAGAGGCTCGATTGAACTTAGTCAAGATTTACTTGAGACAATTCAGCCGTTGCTTTCCTCTTTAGATATGGAAACCTCAGAGTTTATTAAATCTCTAGTCGCCGATCTCCAAGAAAACGCCGCGATGATTCGCATTCATAGCCAAAGAGTCGAAAATATCATCTTCAATATGATGCAACATGCCCGAACCGATAATGTAAAAGCAGCTCCGCAACCTACTAACATCAATGATTTACTCGACCAATCTTTAAAACTGTCTTATCACAGCAAAAAAATGCAGTACAGTGACTTCAATATTACAATTCAGGCTAATTATGCTGACGATTTGGATTTAGTAAATATATTGCCGGGAGCAATGTGCCGCGCTTTCATTAATCTCATCGATAATGCTTGCGATGCGATGCGCTTCCAGCAAGCTCAGATTAAAGATGATTCTTCAAAAGACTATCAGCCAACACTAAGACTTTCGACATGCAATCTTGGCGATCGCGTTGAGATTCGGATTTGCGACAATGGTTGTGGCATTGTCCCAGAAATCCAAGCCAAGATCTTAGATCCCTTCTTTACGACGAAGCCATCGGGCGAGGGAACTGGACTAGGGCTTTCTCTCACCCACGATATAATTGTCAAGCAGCATCAAGGAACATTGACGATTAATACAAATGCAGCAAACTCTAGTCAATTCACCGAAATTATTGTTACGATACCATACAGATATGGCTAGTCAGCGATATTAGGACAAAGCCCAAAAGAGAGTTACATTGAGACACTGTTTTGAACTTGATCTAATGACTATTGGCTATAGGCTAAGAAATGAAAATTAAATAATATGTGCATATAAAACCCAAAATTGGTTCGGCGGGCGAAGCCCGCCGAACCAATTTNTTCGGGCGGGAGAACCCCGCCGAGCCAATTTTGGGTTTTATTAAATTATCAGTCCTAAGTACTCTGCTAAGCAGATAATCAGATATAGAGTCTAATATTTTTGAGGCTTGAAAGATGAATGGCTTTCCTCAATTGCTGGGATATGATATTACAGAATCACTCTATGCAGGTTCGAGAACACTTGTCTATCGAGCAGTGCGGGAGAATGATTCCCATCCCGTAGTAATCAAACTGATGCGAAATCTATTCCCTAGTTTTAGGGAATTAGTGCAGTTTCGGAATCAATATGAGATCGCCAAAAATATTGATTTGTCCAAGGTTATCAAAATAATCGCCTTGGAACCATATGGTAATGGTTATGCCTTGGTGATGGAAGATTTCGGTGGTATCTCGTTGGAAAACCTGTTAACACGAAAGGGAAATCTAAGCAAAAATGCTGAAACTTTAACCGAATTTCTTGAGATCGCGATTCAAATTGCAGAGGCTTTGGATGGGCTGTACCACTATCGGGTGATTCACAAAGATATCAAGCCCGCCAATATTCTGATCCACCCCGACAAAAAACAGGTCAAACTGATTGACTTTAGTATTTCATCACAGTTGCTCCATGAAACTCAAGAAATTCAGAATATCAATGCGTTAGAAGGCACATTATCTTATCTCTCACCAGAACAAACTGGGCGCATGAATCGCTGTATTGATTACCGCAGTGATTTTTATTCGCTCGGAGTGACTTTCTATGAACTTCTGACAGGACAATTACCTTTTGTCTCCGATGACCAAATGGAGCTGGTTCATTGCCATCTTGCAAAGTCACCAGTTCCAATGCATCAGATCAACCCAGAGATCCCACTAGTTTTATCCAATATTGTTGGCAAGCTAATGGCAAAGAATGCCGAAGATCGCTACCAGAGTGCATTGGGTTTGAAGTATGACTTAGAAATAGCCCTTCATCAGCTCAATCAAACCGAAACCATTCAATTGTTTGAAATTGCTAGGCGAGATTTGCGCGATCGCTTCACAATTCCTGAAAAACTCTACGGCAGGGAAGTGGAAATCCAAACTTTGCTGAATGCCTTTGAAAGAGTCAGCCAAGGTTTCCCCGAAATAATGCTAGTGGGAGGCTTTTCTGGGATTGGCAAAACCTCAGTAGTGAACGAAGTCCATAAACCAATTGTCAGACAGCGTGGATATTTTATTAAGGGCAAATACGAGCAGTTTCAGCGAAACATTCCCTTTTTTGCTATTGTGCAAGCTTTCCGTGACTTAATGGGACAAGTGCTTGCCGAGTCAGACACCAAACTGCAAGCTTGGAAGGCGGAAATACTCGAAGCGATTGGGGAAAATGGTCAGGTTTTGATTGAGGTAATTCCTGAACTGGAATATATTATCGGAGTTCAACCTCCTACTCCAGAGCTATCAGGAAATGCATCCCAAAACCGTTTCAATCTATTGTTCCAGAAGTTTGTCCAAGTATTTACCACTGCCGATCATCCTTTAGTTTTATTTCTAGATGATTTACAGTGGGCAGATCTTGCCTCATTAAAATTATTACAATTATTAATTCCGGATGCGGGGCATCTGCTAGTGCTGTGTGCATATCGCGACAATGAAGTCTCGCCAGAGCATCCGTTTATGTTGGCAGTGGATGAGATTGTTAAATCTGGGGCAACAGTGAATACTATTACTTTGCAATCTTTGATTGAAGTGGATCTCAATCAGTTGGTAGCGGATACCTTGCTTTGCGATTTACCGATCGCTAAGCCTTTGACCGAATTGATATATCAAAAAACTAAGGGGAATCCCTTTTTCTCGACCCAGCTTCTCAAGACTTTATATGATGACAAGCAAATTACGTTTAACTTGGATGTAAGGTATTGGCAATGTGACATCGATCGAGCCAGACTCACTTATGCCGATGATGTGGTGGAGTTTATGGCAAGACAAATGCAAAAGTTGCCTTTAGTAACTCAGGATGTCCTCAAAGTAGCAGCTTGTATTGGCGCACAGTTTGATTTGCAGACTTTAGCGATCGCCTCCCAAAAATCAGTCGAATATATAGCTGCGGCATTATGGCAAGCATCGCAGGAAGGTCTAATTATTCCAACTACGGAAGCGTACAAAGCCTTTAGTGGATCCGATCCAAATTCCATTTTACAACTTGATGCGAATGCTACTTATAAATTTCTGCATGATCGCGTTCAGCAAGCCGCTTATTCATTGATTCCCGACGCGCAAAAACAGGCTACCCACTACCAAATTGGGCAACTACTCCTACAACAGATTTCCTCAAAAGCCGGAGAAGACAGTATTTTTGAACTAGTCAATCAATTAAACTATGGAACCGCTTTAATTACGGATCAAATAGAACGAGATCGCCTAGCCCTACTCAATCTGACGGCTTGCCGAAAAGCCAGAACTGCATCAGCCTATCAAGCTGCGCAAGAATATGCAAAGGTGGGATTGTCCCTATTGGGAAATGATACTTGGCAACGGCAATATGAAATGACTCTCTCTCTGTATGAGTTGGCTGCAGAAATCTCTTCTATTTGTGGTGCTTTTGAACAAATGGAACAGTATATTGATATTGTCACTGAACAGGCTCATTCTTTATTAGAAAAAATAAATGTTTGTAGAATTAGAATTCAAGCCAATATTTCTCAAAACAAATTAATTGAAGCTATTGAGATCGCTAAACAAATCCTACAAGATATTGATGTAAATTTCCCAGAAACGGTATCGCAGAAAGATATCCAACATGAATATGAAGAGATCAGGAAACTTATTGGAGCTAGAGAGATTAAGGATTTATCTGCTTTACCCATGATGACGGATGAGAAGAAAATCGCCATTGTTCAGATTGCTAGTAGCATCTATTCAGCAGCTTACTTTTCTGGTTCACCATTGCTTCCATTACTGATTTCTTTGTCAGTAAGACTATCGATTCAGTATGGATATACCTTAGCTTCAGCATATAGCTATGCTTTCTATGGCATCATTTTGTGTAGCTTCTTGCAAGATGTGGATTCAGCGGTGGAGTTTGGACAATTAGCATTTCACTGTGTCTCTAAAGATGACAAGTCAACTAAACCTGAAGTATTGCTTATTTTGGCGGTGAATATCCTACATCGCAAAGCTCATACTAGAGAGATGTTGCCATTATTTCGTGAAGGCTATGCGATCGGGCTAGAAGTCGGGAACATAGAATTTGCTGGATACGGTGCCAATATGTCTTGTCTCTCCTCATTTTGGATGGGACTGCCCCTGGCGAGTTTGGAACAGGATACTCGCGCTTACTTCAATGAGCTAGTGAAGTTTAACCAATTGACATCAGCAAACTATTGCCGAATATATTGGCAGACTATTTTAAACTTGTTCAGCTTTGCAGACTATCCCAGCATTTTGACTGGAGAAGCACTGCAAGAGGTAGAATTTCTCTCTCAGTCAAAATCTACCGTTGATGGATATGGTTTGTGTCTATTCTATTGGCATAAGCTTATGCTTTGCTACTTGTTCGGAGAAATCGATCAAGCCCAAAACTATGCATTTGAAGCCAGACGTTATTTAATTGCGGCTGCGGGAAATGTGGTTGAACCCGCATTTTACTTCTATGATTCTCTGATTGCTCTAGCAAAGTTAAGTCAACCTTTAGATCTGCAATCAGAAGCATGGCAGAAGATAGTCCAAACCCAAACGCTATTACAGCAGCAATGGGCGCACTATGCTCCGATGAATCACCAGCACAAGGTGGATCTAGTGGAAGCTGAAAAGTGCAGAGTTTTAGGGCGGAACTACGAAGCTGGGGATTGGTACGATCGCGCCATATCTGGAGCCAAAGAAAACGGCTACATCCAAGAAGAAGCACTCGCCAACGAACTCGCTGCCAAATTTTATCTGGAATGGGGCAAAGAAAAAATCGCTCAAGTCTATATGCTTGAGGCTTATTATGGTTATGTGCGATGGGGAGCTAATGCCAAGGTATTCGATCTGGAAAGACGATATCCTCAACTGCTTCAAGCAATCTTACTGCATCCTCAAACGACCTCTTTACCCATCAGCATTAATAATTCATCAACACAGCCCTCAGGAGCCAAAGTTTCTGAAGTCCTAGATTTTGCATCAGCGATCAAGGCTGCCCAAGTTATTTCTAGCGAAATTCAACTAGATGAACTTCTGAAAAAGCTAACCCAAATCATTCTGCAAAACTCTGGAGGCAACAAATGCTTGTTGATTTTCCCTGAGGATGGAAAATGTCTAATCAAGGCTATCTCCACAATCGAAACTTCAGAACTCTGCGCACTTTCCTTGAACGAGAGCCTCGAGGCTCCCATTAAGCTGATTCAGTATGTCAAACGAAAGCAATTGCCGATCGCGATCGATAACTTAAAAACAGATCTACCGATCATTGATGACTATTTGACCCAACGACAGCCAAAAAGCATTTTGTGTTTACCAATTCTCAATCAAGGGCATTTAGCGGGCATCCTTTATCTAGAGAATCAATCGACTGCTGGAGTGTTTACGAGCGATCGTCTTGAAGTATTAAATTTACTCTGCGCCCAAGCCGCGATTTCTTTAGAAAATGCGCTGCTGTATCAACAAATGCAGCAGTCCACTGGAGATCTAAAGCGATCGTTAGTTGAGTTGCAATCCTCTCAAATTTCATTGCAAAGGAGCGAATCCACTAATCGTGCCATAATTGAAGCAATACCAGACCTACTAATGCGTGTAAATCGAGATGGTATCTATCAAAACATAGCTGGGTTCGAGCATCTCAACGTAGTGAATACTGAGCAATTTTGCGTTGGTTCGAGCATATACGACTCTTTGCCATTTGATAAGGCTAGACAAAGAATGCAAGCAGTTCAACAAGCATTAGAAACTGGGGAAATTCAGATCTACGAGCAAAGTTTTGTCGCTCATAGTCGAGTGCAATATGAGGAAGTTCGGATTGCTGTTTGTAATCAGAATGAAGTGTTGATTATTGCGCGAGATATCACCGATCGCAAAGTTGCCGAATCCCAACTCAAACTTCAGGCTCTACAGTTGGAACTTGTCAACCAACAACTGTCTGATTATTCCCAAACGCTAGAAGACAAGGTAGAAGAACGCACGCAGCAACTAAATCACCAAATGTCTGCCCTACTCGATCTCACCTGCGACAAATCTTTGAGCCAAGGTAATTGGCAACAAGCTGTGCGGCAACTTACTAAGGCTGGAGCGGAAACGCTTGGGGTAGAGCGGGCAAGCGTATGGCTGTATGATGCATCCAAAACTAAAATCGTTTGCGCCAATTTGTTTGAAGTGATTACCCAGCAGCACTCATCGGGAACAGAGTTGTTAGCGGCGAATTATCCCAACTATTTTCGAGCAATGGAAACAGATCGGTCGATCGTCGCCAATTGTGCGCGCACGGATACACGTACTCGTGAGTTCGCAGATTCCTACCTAGAGCCTTTGGGCATTACTTCCATGCTCGATGCCCCCATTCGACTTGGAGAGAGAACTATTGGCGTGTTATGCCTAGAAAGAATCGGGTCTACAAAAGAATGGACGTTAGAAGAGCAGAGCTTCGCGCGATCGCTGTCGGATTTAATTGCCCTCGCCTTTGAATCCCGCCAGCGCAAACAAGTCGAGATCGCCCTACAGCAGCTAAATGGGGAATTGGAAAGTCGAGTCCAACAACGTACTCAAGAACTGCAAAAACTCAATACCATTTTAGAAGCAGCCTCAGACTACATCAGCATTGCCGATCCTCAAGGAAAAAGCCTTTGGCTCAACCAGCAGTTCAAGCAACTGCTCCCAGATCTAACCGATGCCGACATCAGACAATTGCAACTTTTTGATTTTTATCCGCAGTGGGCTAAAGAGCTTGTCATCAACCAAGGAATTCCCACGGCAATGAAGCATGGAACTTGGTTAGGTGAAACTGCCATTCTCGCTCCAACAGGACGGGAGATTCCCGTTTCCCAGTTGATCATCGCTCACAAATCTGCGAATGGCGAAGTGGAATATTTTTCGACAATCGTGCGAGATATTAGCGATCGCAAAGCCGCCGAAGTCCAACTCCAACAACAGTCTGAGCAACTAGAACAAGCCAACCAACTGCTTGCAGAGTATTCCCAAAACCTAGAGCAAAAAGTAGAAGACCGCACAAATGCCCTCAAAGTTGCTCAGCAACAGCTCATTGCCCAAGAGAAACTCGCATCCCTTGGGACTCTCACGGCTGGCATTGCTCACGAACTGCGTAACCCGCTTAACTTTGTCACAAACTTTGCGAGAGGCTCGATTGAACTCAGTCAAGATTTACTTGAGACAATTCAGCCGTTGCTTTCTTCCTTAGAGCTAGACATCTCAGAGTTTGTCGAGACTCTAATTGACGATATCCAAGAAAATGCTACGACGATCCGTGCCCATGCACAAAGAGCTGAAAATATCATTGCCAACATGATGCAACATGCTCGAACTGATAATGCAAAAGCAGATCCACAACCTACTCAAATCAATGATTTACTCGACCAGTCCTTAAAATTGGCTTATCACAGCAAAAAAATGCAAGATAGTAATTTCAACCTTGCAATTCAGACCAATTATGCTGACGATTTAGCTTTAGTCGATATAGTGCAAGGAGCGATGAGCCGAGCTTTCATCAATCTTATTGATAATGCTTGCGATGCCATGCGCTTCCAGCAAGTTAAGTTTAAAGATGATTCCTCGAAAGACTATCAGCCTACACTCAATATTTCGACATGCAATCTTGGCGATCGCGTCGAGATTCGGATTGGCGACAATGGTTGTGGCGTTGCCCCAGAAATCCAAGCCAAGATCTTAGATCCCTTCTTTACGACTAAGCCTCCCGGAGAGGGAACTGGACTAGGGCTTTCTCTCACCCACGATATAATCGTCAAGCAGCATCAAGGAACTTTAATGATTAATTCAAATATGACAAATGCTAGTCAAACTACTGAAATTATTGTTACCATACCCTATAGTTAAACTTAAAGCCTCAAAATTTCGCCCAAGATTTGCACCATTAGCCTAGTAGAAATACCTGCAACAAAGTAGCGCTATGAGAGGAAAGACAAATATGATTTTAGTAGTTGATGATGAAGGGGAGATTCAACGTCTTTTTAAGCAAATATTTAGAAAAAGAATCCGAAATGGGGAACTCGGGTTTCAGTTTGCTCAAAATGGCGTGGAGGCTCTCCAGATGCTTCGGGAATCGGATGCAATTGACATGATCCTTACTGATATCCAAATGCCGAAGATGGATGGCTTAACTTTTTTGTCGCACTTAGATGAGTTTGAAACTCCCATCAAAGCTGTGGTTATTTCTGCCTTTGGGGATATGAAGAATATACGCACAGCCATGAACCGTGGTGCTTTTGATTTTTTGACTAAGCCCATCGATTTTGAAGACTTAGAAATTACAATCAATAAAACTCTATCATTTGTTAATGAACTGAGAGCGCAAAAGCAGCAGCTTCAATCAACTCTAGAGCGTCTCCATAGTCTCGTATTTTATGACCAATTGACAGGTTTAAACAATCGCTATGGTTTGTTGCAAGAGATAGCGAAAAGTATTGAAGCAAAACACACAAAAGAAACCAGCTTTGCCTTACTGAAGCTAGATGTCGAACGTTACTCGATCATTAAGTCTGGTTTTGGTCATGCACTTAGCGATCGCCTTTTAATTGAAATTGCTCGACGACTAGAACATTGTGATATTCCAGCTAAGGTCGTCGCTCGCTTAGAAAACAATGAATTTGCGATATTATTACAACAGGTTGAAAGTCCATCTGTACTTGAAAGCTATATTCAAAAGCTTCATCAACTCTTCAATCTTCCTATGAAACTTGGGGAGATTAGCGTATCATCGAAAACTCATATAGGGGCTGTCACGAACGACCTAGAAGATCATCAACCAGAAAGCTTTTTGAGAGCGGCAGACACCGCAATCGAGTATGCCAGACATAGCAGGAATTGCACAATTTTCTTTAATGAAAGTATGCAACGCAAAGCCGCGCATCGTCTAAACATTGAAGTTGATTTGCAGGAAGCGATCGAGACTAAGCAAATATTAGTGTATTACCAGCCAATAGTTTCATTAACCACCGGAAAGATTCAAGGCTTTGAGGCTTTAGCTCGATGGCCGATTCCAAATCAGAAATGGATCTCACCCTTAGAGTTCATTCCATTAGCCGAAGAAACAGGGTTAATCATCCCATTAGGGAAGTTGATATTATCAGAAGCTTGTGCGCAGATGGGACGTTGGAAAATGCAATTTCCTGATATTTGTCCCAGCATAATTAGCGTTAATTTATCTAGTTTACAATTGATTAACGAGACATTATTGGAAGATATTGATCGCAGCCTGAGCTTAGCAGGATTAACTGGAGAAAGCCTAAATTTAGAGATTACTGAGAGCGTTTTGATGGAAAACACCGAAGCAATCAATGTTTTATCCCAACTTCGACAGCGTCATATCGGGATATCGGTTGATGATTTCGGGACAGGCTATTCTTCTCTCTCTTATCTCCATTCTCTACCAATTACATCTCTAAAGATCGATCGCGCGTTTATTAAAGATATTCATGAAAACACAAATAGTCTAGAAATTACTTCAATGATTATTAACCTATCCAATCAGCTGAAGCTCAAAGTAGTAGCTGAAGGCATAGACAAAGAAAGACATACCGATATCTTGAGAGATCTTGACTGTGACTATGGACAGGGATTTTTGTTCTCTCGACCAGTTGACGCAGCTACGGCAACAGCATTGATATCCGCACAAGAATTCTGCTTAAACCGATGAGTCGAGCCGCCTGGATTAGCACACATCTTCAGTGATTGCGGCGAGATTTCCGACCTAACAAGAATAGTGACATATTTATGAGCATTATGGCGATTGCTATATAATACTTTCAGCACAATTACCTAGGTTTTCTAGACACATGGACAACACGCTCGATACTCAAGCTATGCGGAGGGCTTTGCACAAGTCTCCCAATTATTTTCGTCAAAGTTTTGGACATGGAGAAGAAGCCGAATCAACCATGCGATCGCAATATCATAGTGACTTGATCCAAACCATTCGGGAGCATGACTATGTGTATACGCAAGGTGATGTGACAATTTATTTGGCGAAATCCTTTGGTTTTTGTTGGGGAGTAGAAAGAGCAGTTGCGATGGCATACGAAACACGCACTCAATTTCCTACAGAACGGATTTGGATCACTAACGAAATCATTCACAATCCTTCCGTTAATGCCAAACTCAAGGAAATGGAAGTTCAATTTGTGCCTGTCGCTGATGATGGAACTAAAGATTTCTCCGGTATTGGACAGGGTGATGTGGTGATTTTGCCTGCCTTTGGTGCGAGTGTTCAGGAAACGCAATTGTTCGATCGCCTCGGCAGTAAGATCGTTGATACGACTTGTCCTTGGGTATCGAAAGTATGGAATCGAGTTGAGAAGCACAAAAAAGCAGATTTTACTTCGATCGTTCACGGCAAATATAACCATGAAGAGACGATCGCAACCAGTTCCTATGCCAAGCGCTATTTAGTAGTGCTGAACATGAAAGAAGCGGAGTATGTTGCTAATTACATGCTCAATGGTGGTAATCGCCAAGAATTTCTAGCCAAATTTAGTAAGGCTATGTCAGAAGGTTTCGATCCTGACCTCGATTTAGTAAGAATTGGTGTTGCCAATCAAACCACGATGCTGAAGGGTGAAACCGAAGCGATCGGCAAGTTATTTGAGAAAACAATGATGCAAAAATATGGCGCGGAAAATGTCAATGAGCATTTCCTTGCTTTCAACACAATTTGCGATGCCACTCAAGAACGTCAGGATGCCATGTTTGAGATTGTCGAAGAGGATCTCGATTTGATGATAGTCATCGGCGGTTACAACTCCTCGAATACTACGCATTTACAAGAAATTGCGATCGAGCGGAATCTTCCCTCCTATCACATTGACGATGTGCATCGGATTCTCTCGGCTGAGGTGATCGAACATAAGCCACTAGGTAAGTCGATCGAGCAATCCCCAAATTGGCTACCCGCTGGCAAAATCAAGATCGGTGTGACTTCAGGTGCCTCGACCCCCGATCGCGTTGTCGAAGATGTCATCAACAGGATTTTCGATCTCAAAAGCTAATTGCAAATCCTACAGCTGTTGGCAAGTTTAGCAAGACATAAAACCCAAGAATTGATTGGCGGCGCTAAGCGCCGCCAATCAATTCTTGGGTTTTAATTTTTCCAAAGAGAAAATTTAGCTATAGCAATGTACAGAGATAGCTAGGACAAATCAAAACCCAAATAAGTGAAGGCGGCACGAAGTGCCGCCTTCACTTATTTGGGTTTTATGTTCTAAGCAAACCTTACACTGCTATAGGAAATCAAAGCATATTCAGAGCCTAGACGCATTCAATCAGGAAAACTAAAATAAGCAAGAGAGAGGGGCAATGCTGCCCCTCTCTCTTGCTTTGTCTAAACTAACATCGATCCTGCGGCATACATCCCTGAAGCGATCGCCCGATTGACAAGCGAGTTTGCTCCGATTAAAGTTTGTGCTGGTATATGAGCATCTTTGCCAATGGAAGCATCTTCTCCAACATAACAAGGTGCATTCAAAACTGCTCCCTCGTCTACTTTAGCCGATTTTGCAATCCACACACCCTCACTTCGCTGTTCAACGCGATCGCCAAAATCATAGGCAACCCGATCTTCTAAAACATCGACTTGTGCTTGGAAATACTTCTCAGGAGTTCCCATATCCATCCAATAGCCTTCCCAGACAAAACCCATCATCTTTAATCCTTGATCTAATACATTTGGGAAAACCTTCCGCTCAAAGCTTAGAGGTTCACCCGTCGGATAGATGTCAAAAATCTTTGGCTCTAGCACATAAGTTCCTGCATTAATCGTATCGATACCTTGAGCAAGAAATTCTACGGCTTGTTCAGCATTCGGTTTTTCGCGAAAAGCTTGTACTTGGTTTTGCTGATTAATTTCTACCAAGCCAAATGGGGTAATGTCAGGAACTTTTGTTAAGGTCAAGGTTGCATCAGCCTCGGTCTCTTTATGAAACTTTATCAGTGCCAACAAGTCTAAATTGGTAAGGATATCGGCATTGAATACAATCAATGACTCACCTGTGAAATATGGCTCTGCAAGCTTTAGTGCACCTGCGGTATCAAGTGGTGTTGACTCTTCGACATAACGAATTTTCACCCCAAAGCGATCGCCATCCCCAAAATAATCGATGACTTGTCGCGCTTGATACTGCACGTTTAGCAAAATGTCGCACACACTAGCTTCACGGCAACGATTAATCATCCATTCTAAAAATGGGCGATCGATTAGAGGTAGCATTGGCTTAGGACAGCCATAGGTCAAGGGTCTCAGGCGTGTTCCTTTCCCACCAGCAATAATTACAGCTTGCATAGAGTTGTTGACTTGCGGTATATGTTGTTTGTTGAGCATTATAGAAGTTATGGAGTGGTGTGTGAGTAATAGACCGATAACTGCATCCAAAGTTCGGTCAGCCGATGCCACCAATCGAGCTGATTTGCCTTTCAATTCACTGGGATCAAAGCAAATCGATGTGACGCAAACCACACTGAAAAAAACTATTAATAAAGTTAAACGCGTCCCCTTTGCCAAAATTGGTTTTACTTTATCTCTATTAATCTCTGTTAGTGCTGGTGCACTTTTAGGTCGGATCATCCCAATTAATGCTTTGGACTGGGGTGGATTATTGTCTGGACGAAAACCAGAAGAAGTCTTGATGGAGGGATTAGGCAGGAAGTTGGAACGCCCCTATCAAATTTTGGTGATGGGTGTGGATCGGGTACTTGACGCTCCCATTGGTTCTCCCGAATCCTTTAACGGCCGTAGCGATAGTATGCTGCTGATTCGGCTCGATCCAATTAACCGCTCTGTGAATATTCTCTCAATACCTCGTGATACGCAAGTGCCAATCCCAGACTATGGCGTGACTAAAATTAATGCGGCTAATGTATATGGTGGTGCAGCCCTCGCCCAAGTAGTCGTTTCAGAAAAGCTCAATGGCGTTGAAATCGATCGCTATGTGCGTTTAGATACTTCTGGGCTATCAGCTTTAGTTGATGCGCTAGGCGGCATAGAGGTGAATGTACCGAAGCGAATGAAGTACAAGGACAACACTCAAAAGCTTAATATCGATCTTTATCCAGGAATGCAGACTTTAAATGGCGAACAGGCTGAAGGGTTTGCTCGATTTCGCCATGATGAAGAGGGTGATATCGGGCGGATTAAACGGCAACAGATAGTATTAAAGGCTGTGAAAGCAAAAATTGCTAATCCTGCAGTTGTGCTGCATCTTCCCGATCTGATTAACGTGATGCAAAAACATGTGGACTCCAATCTCAGTTTTGACGAGATGATGGCGATCGCAACTTTTAGCATGACATTAAAACCCGATCAAATCCAAGCTAACAGTCTTAAGGGCAGACCTAGCGATCCCAATGAGTTTCGCTTTAGTTATTGGATTGTTAGTCCTGATGATGTCGATCAAGCGATCGTAGACAAATTTACAACCAAACAAAATCCTCAATAAAAAAGCAGCGCTTAGCACTGCTTTTTTATAATTTAGAACGGGCCAGGAGGGATTCGAACCCCCGACACCGTGGTCCGTAGCCACGTGCTCTAGTCCACTGAGCTACAAGCCCTTAACTCGCGAATCTAATAATAGCATAGTGTGCAATTTAGACAAGCAAAAAACAAATTTTGTTTGATTCATGAAACTAGAGAACTTGCCCTAAGTTGTTACTTGCGAAATTAGTCATTTCAACCAAGTTGCAGTAAGTATAATTACTCAGCAAATAAGGTATGCAAAGCTAACTATAAAGAAAAGTTTAAGCGATCCCCAAAATGGCAAAATTTCTAGCAAAATAAGATCATTCAAACGGAGCCAGCTTATATATAGGCTCTGAATTTAAATAACAAATTAATAAAACCCTTAAACGAGTGATCGTATATTGCAAGCGGTAATTTTACCCAGACATATACGATCATTAGTTTTTTTTGAATTTCCTAAATAATATACATTTCATATAGCAATGAAAGTTTTTCTTAGGACATAAAACCCAAATAAATGAAGGCGGCGCTTTGCGCCGCCTTCATTTATAATGACAAAATCTAAAAAAAGCTCGCTGGTGCGAGCTTTTTTTTATAATGAGAGCATTTTTGCCACGACTGATAGACTCTCTTCGTAGAGAGCTTCCTGACCCCAACGCTGCAACTGTTGTCCAAGAAGTGTGTCCGCACTTTGATCGGACAAAGGCGATACTTGATGAACGCGATAGTTTTGCGCTCCACCACCGGCTTCCATACGCATACAGCCTGTAGACTCCGAGCAGAATACGTTACAAGCATCCATATTTTGGTTAGAGGCTGTCAATCGCAAACCGATGAGATCTCCAACTACCTCGCCTACATCGCCAATGGGGATCGCTGCCAACTCAGCCTTAATTTGGATGTGATTGCGACCTACAAAAACAATATGTTGAATGTTGTAGTCTCCACCCTCAATACTGCGTTCGATTGGTTCCCATTCAAGACGACTGGCGATCCAGCCAAGAAACATTAGAGCTTGAGTGCTATTGCCACGTTCGTAGTCGATAGTGATCCCATCAATTTCCCATACAGCAGAGCGACGATCTGGCTGGTCAAAGGCTTGGGCAGTTAGTTCTTGCCAAGGTCCAAGACGTTGCCAATTCAAGTCTGCAATTTGTGTACTTGCTTTGATCATCCCTTGGACTTTGAGTAAATCCGCCTCAGAATTAGCAAACGTGGCTGAGTCCATAATTAAGCGATCGCTTAAATTAACCAGCTTCTCAAACATACGAGTATTCGGCGCGGGACTGTCCTTCCACCACAAAAATACAGGTAGGTCGGGGATCAGTAAATCTGGAAGAATACTGTGCACGCGATCGAAGGCTCGTTTTGCGCCAGTCAAGGTGATGTATTCACCACAAACTAACGAGCTACGACTTTTTTGGATTGGACAGTAAGCTGCTACCTGTGCCGATATACCTTGGTCTTCTTCATCAAGAGTTACCAAATCGACGACTCGACATGGACTTTGAGAGACGATCGCATCAACGGAAGCCATTCTTGAAGCTGCACCAATGGTTTCTGGCTCATACACCAACAGATTAAAAGTGGTGGCACGTGCAGCAGAATTTTCGCCATAGGACTGCCAAATTTTGCTTAGCTCTGCTTCGACTTGAGATACCGAAACATCTTTGGGAGCTTGCAAAGATACAACGGAAGTTGCTTGCGTATTCATAGGAATTAAGAAGTACTAAGTACAAATTACGAATTGAGAATTACGAACTGGGAATTACAAACTACAAATTTCAAGATGATTAATTCGTAATTCGTAATTCCTAATCGATCAAAAATGATCAAAGTCGCCGCCACTGTCGCCCATCACGCTCAATCAGTTGTTCGGATTCAGATGGTCCCCATGTACCTGCTTCATATTGCGGAACAACGCTGGGATCATTAGGCATTTCCCAAGCACTTAGTGCAGGTGTTACCACTTTCCAAGCAGCTTCCACTTCGTCACCGCGTGTAAATAGGGTCTGATCGCCCAGCATACAGTCTAACAATAAGCGATCGTAGGCGTCGGAGCCTTCGATCCCAAAGGTTTTGCCATAACCGAAGTCCATTTCTACCGATCTCGATCGCAAGTCAGCTCCTGGCATTTTTGCCTCAAACTTCAGGGCAACACCTTCATTGGGTTGAATCCTGAGAGTCAAGACGTTAGGCGAAACCTGTTTTGCAGCAGATTGAAACAGTAAATACGGCACATCCCGAAACTGGATCGCAATTTCACTGACTTTTTTAGGCATACGTTTACCAGTTCGCAAATAGAAGGGGACACCTTGCCAACGCCAGTTATTTACTTCAAATTTCATTGCCACATAGGTTGGTACTAAAGACTCAGGATTAACATTTGGCTCACGGCGATAGCCTTCAACCTGTTTACCCTTCATCCAACCCTGGCTATATTGCGCACGCACGCACGATCGCTCTAGTCGGCGTGTATCAGCAAGTCTGGTTGCCTGAATCACTTTCACTTTCTCATTTCGCAGAGAGTCTGCATCCATTGAGTTAGGTGGTTCCATTGCTGTCAGACAAAATAGTTGCATCAAATGGTTCTGCAACATATCCCTAAGAGCACCAGAATTTTCGTAATAGCCAGCCCGATCTTCAACTCCAACCGTCTCTGCGACTGTAATTTGAATATGGTCGATAAACTGGCGATTCCATAGTGGTTCAAAAATCGCATTGGCAAATCGCAGTACCAATAGGTTCTGAACGGTTTCTTTCCCTAAATAATGGTCAATGCGATAAATCTGTTTTTCGTTACAAGCTTTCTGAACTACGCGGTTGAGATCTTGACATGATGACAAATCGCGACCAAAGGGTTTCTCAATTACAAGACGAGTTTTTTCGGCATTCTTGATCATCCCAGCTTGACCCAACTTCTCGATCGCATCGGTAAAGTAATTGGGTGAAACGGCTAAATAAAAGACTCGATTGCCACGAGTACCTCTTTCTTTATCAATTTGATTTAGGAACTCATCAAGCTTGTGATAATCCTCAAGATTGCTCATATCAAGGGATTGATAGTACAAGCCCTCAGCAAAATCTTGCCAAAGTGCATCAGCGCCAATGCCCACAGAGAACTTTTCTACGCCCTCGCGCATTTGCTCACGAAAGTAGTCATGACTCCAAGGTCTTCGAGCTACACCCACGATTGTGAGTTCGGGCGGCAACCGACGCTGCTGTTTGAGATGATAGATCGCTGGAACTAGCTTGCGAATAGTCAAATCACCCGACGCACCAAAGATCACAAGGATCAGAGGTTCAGGTGTTCTTTCTTGCTGTAAACCAACCCGTAAGGGATTTTCGAGTATTTGTACCACAGGCTCGTTTGTTGAACGCTAGGTAGATTCTAGCCAATATATTCATTTTTCTAACAATATCGTCTGTTTTCCTTTAGGATCACTTGTCTTAGTTTGGGGATTTTCAGCATCGCGGCTCTAAATACCCCCACAAAGAGTAAGCACTATTCAAATCCTCTTATCATGTATGACAATAATTATCATTCTTAAAACTATGATCAGATAAATATTATATTTTAGACAAGAGTTTGAGTAGCTTTAATAGAAATATTATTGCAAAAATTGTCATATATTTTTATTAAAAACCTTGTATATTTTGGCTAAAAGTTGTAAAAATGTTTCAAATATTGCTCGTTTAATGATATTTATTTCTATTAAGCTTTAGTTTTTATGCGAGTGAGGAGTTAATCCATGACGAAAATTTGGTTTGAACAAGTACGAAAATCTCTAGTTGGCGCGATCGCCTTTTCTGCGATCGGGACATTACCTAATGCCATGCTTAGCGCATCAGCTCAGTCGTTACCACCCATAAAAGATGTGCTAGGCCAAAATGTCACTTCGGTTTCACAACTTAGTGATGTCCGTTCAACTGATTGGGCTTTTACTGCCTTGCAGTCTCTGGTTGAGCGTTACGGATGTATCGCAGGTTACCCCGACAGTACCTTTCGCGGCAAGCAAGCCACTAGCCGCTATGAATTTGCCGCAGGTTTAAATGCTTGTCTAGACAAAATTAATGAGATTATTTCCTCAGGGCTAGCCGATAAGGTTAGCAAAGAAGATCTTGCTGTATTACAAAAATTGCAAGAAGAATTTGCCGCCGAACTTGCCATTTTGCGCGGTCGCGTCGATGCTCTCGAAGCAAAAACTGCTGGGCTTGAAGCGCAGCAATTTTCGACTACAACGAAGCTCACCGGTCAAGTGATTGCAGCTGTCTCTGCGGGAGGTTCAGGGACTGATATTCTGTTAGACTCAACTGGGGCACTTTCAGGTAACCCTGGCAGAGCCAATGCAACTGTGATCAGTCGTGTGCGACTAAACCTCAATACGAGTTTTACTGGCGAAGATTTGTTGCTAACTCGGATAGAAATTGGGAATAACGGTACAAATATCCTGAATTCTCTGGATGCTCCAGCAAGTTTATTAGGTTTCACTGGCTTTGGGAATAGTTCTAAATTTGATTACAGTGGTGTCAGTACAACGGCGACACTGAATCTCCTGCGTTACGATTTCCCAATTGGCAAAGATATTCATGCTTCGATTGGTGCGGCAATGTCGCTTAATGATTTCATTGATGCTAATAGTTTTGCTAATGACGAAGCATCTGATTTCTCAAGTGGCATGTTTATCAATAATCCATTGATTTTGCCTGTAAATGATGGAGTTGGAGCAGTCCTGTCATGGAATATTGGGGGTAGCGCTTTTACCCTAAGAGCAGGCTATGTAGCCCAGAATGCTAATAGTCCTATTGCTAACTCTGGTGCGCCTAATGGCAGCATTAATCAAGGTCTATTTGGAGATTCCTACCAAGGTACATTTGAGCTGGAATTTGCACCTAAAAATAGTGATGACAAGAGTCCTTTTGCAATCCGTCTGCAATATACCAACGCCTCAGCAAATAATCTTGAATACAACACAGGTGGCGTAAACTTTGAGTGGGCTTTTAATAAAGCGATCGCTATTTTTGGTCGTTATGGATTTGGGAATATCAGTAATCGAAATACCCCTATTTCCGCAGCACTTCCAACTTATACAACTACAACCAACACAGCTCTGAGTCCTCAAACTTGGTCAGCAGGTTTCGCGTTCCCTGATTTATTTAAGGAAGGGGCAATGGCTGCGATCGCAATCGGTCAGCCATTTATTGCTAGCAATGTCGGCAATGCCACTCAAACAAATGTGGAGTTGTTCTATCGCTTCCCCATTTCCACCAATATCAGCATCACTCCTGATTTACAGTTTATTTTCAATCCCAATAACAACAGTGGCAATAGTACAATTACTGTCGCTACATTGAGAACTGTATTTGAGTTCTAACTGATGTTACGTGGAACTCAGATGATGAATCTCTTTCTGCTAGCGTGATAGGGCAACCACAGGGCGATTGCCCCTACTTCAATAATTTCAATACTGTAGGGGCTGTGCCCCCGTGCCAGCCCTATACTTATAAGGTTGTAGGTATTCCATCCACGTAACATCAGTCTAAATTTAATCCCAAAGATTCAAATTATGCGAAGTTCTTGAGAAATCAACTTAAGATATTTATCGATAAATTTTGGCCAACCAATCACAATCACTTGATTGTGAGTAAGCTTTTCAGGATCAATATCATTATAACCAAACCCGATTTCTTGACCTTCAAGATCGCAACAAACTAGGCCTGCTGCCTTCGCGATCGCTAATGGGCCCACAGTATCCCAAAGTTTAACGCGGCGGTTGAGATAGATATAGGCACTTGCTCGACCTTGGACTACTTCCATTACCTTTAAACCAAAACTACCAAGAGTATAAAACTCGACATTTGGAACGGCGGCACGAATGGCAGCACCGTAGGCGAGATCGTCTTTTTTGCTAACAATCACGAGATTACAACTAGTACCGATCGGTTCATGGGGATGTAAAACTTCAGGTACATTTCCATTCGTAGCGATAAATAAGCCATTAATTGCAGTTCCGCCAAAATATAAGCGATCGCTATTTGGTGCATATACCCAGCCGAGAACTGGCCGAAATGTCTCTAACCCACCAACCATAACTGAATAGAACTCACGACCATGAATGAAGTCATCAGTGCCATCAATGGGATCGATAAACCAGAATTTTTTTGTAAATTCTGGTTTTTGGTACCAGAGTTCTAGCGATCGCGTATTTTCTTCACTAATTACTACATCTTCAGGAAACCACTCCTGAAACCGCTGACTTAACAAGTGATCCAGTTCGCGATCGACATTTGTTACATAATCATCAAAACCTTTTTCATCAACTTGAAAGCCCAACCCTCTTAGCTGAACCGCCTTCTGACCGATTTCACGAATAAACTGACAGATTTCTGTTTGTAATGCAGGATTCATAATTGCCGAGGAGGATAAATAACGCCCAAACAACTTTTAAAAGTTATTTGGGAGAGCGAGAAAATGCACGAAAGTATAGCGATCGCCAAAATTCTTTAAGCGGATAAGCAATAAATGTAATCGGATTAATTGTAACGATAATATCTTGGAAACCACGTTGAGCTAAAGCTAAGATCGCCCAAGCCACAAAATCTGCTGACATTACACCATAGGGGTTAAGAGCACTTTTGAATGGGCCCAAAATTAATTTGCGAATTTTACAAGGTGCATCAAGGCGGCGCAATGTCACCAAATCCCCAATCGCTCGTTTTGAGAGTTCATACAATGGACTCAAAGCAGGATTGACTTCAGCTTCAGAGGTATTCACCCAAATTTCCTTAGTCGTAATTTGTTTAGGTTCAGTTACCGTTTCCAAGAACAAATCGATCCAACGGAAAACCGAAAAAGTATTTACTTCGTAGGATTTATAAATTGATTTAGAATCTCTTGCCCCTAATACATTCACACCATGATTAATAATCAGAATATCGACTTTTTGTAAGCGATCGCGGAGTTCCGCTTCATGACCTATCTGCCAAGTCAACACTTCTATTTCTTGATTGTCTTGGTTATCACGGTCTGCAATAGAAAAACTAGTATTAGGTGAAGTTGTCAGGGCAATTACCCTTGCACCATGTTTAGAAAGCTCAGCCGCCAATGCTCTGCCCATTGTGCCTGAAGCGCCTGTAATCGCAACTCTTTTATCCTTAAGTGACAAGGCTATATCCAAAAATCTACTTACAAGTGTAACGGTACTACAATTGTTGTCTTGAAGAGTTGATAAAGTAATTTTTTATAACTTTAATTTTTAGGGTGGATGCATCATGGCGGAATTTTTGCGGGTAGGCAATCCTGCTCCAGACTTTGAGGCTGATGCCGTAGTCGATCAGGAATTTACAAAAATCAAGCTTTCTAGTTATCAAAACAACAAATATGTTGTTCTGTTTTTTTATCCGCTCGATTTTACTTTTGTTTGCCCCACTGAAGTGATAGCCTTTAGCGATCGCTATACCGAATTTGCCAAATTAAACACAGAAGTAATTGGTATTTCTGTAGATAGCCAATACGCTCATCTAGCTTGGATTCAAACCTCCCTCGCAGATGGTGGACTAGGGGGCGATATTAAATGTCCACTTGTCTCCGATCTAACTAAAGCGATCGCTAAAGCTTTTAATGTTCTTGATCCATCTGTAGGTATCGCCTTGCGTGGTTTATTTATTATTGACAAAGAAGGGATTGTCCAACATGCAACTGTAAATAATCTTGCTTTTGGGCGTAGCATTGACGAAACTCTTCGCACCCTCAAGGCAATTCAATATACCCAGATCCATGAAAATGAAGTTTGTCCCGTGGATTGGCAACAAGGTATGGCAACCATCAAAATCTAGTATCCATAGGGAAGTACGGGCAGTTTGCATTACCTTTTATCTTTGCCATTTAGTAAATTAGCTTACAAAATGAAAGCAATTGAACGGTTACGATGGTCAGCTAATCAGAATTTAAAGTTTAGGAATAATTTTGATGGGGGAACCAAATAATCGCAATGGCTGAACTCAAAAAAGCTGTTTTAATGATGCACACCGACCAAGCACAAGGAGAATTGTGGCAGGCAGCTTTGGCAACTCAGCAATTAGATGTGATTTGGGAGAATGTTTCTTTAGATTTGGTGCAGTATTTAGAAAAATGCGATCGCCAAAAGCTACCAGATATGCTGATCATGGATATGGCGATCAAAAGCGCTAGTTCGGAAACATTACAGTCCTCTTCAGTCTGTCAATGGATAACTAAGCAGAAGGCTCCAACTAAAGTGGTTTTATTCAATCCCAGACAGGAAAAAATCAAAGATATTGAACATAGCTGGGCAATTAGGCGTGGAGCATCTGATGTATTGCCCCGCTTATCACCCGAAAATTTAATGGCTGAAGTTGCCAGAGTTACAGCATTAATTGGTTGTTCATTAATTTCGGAACCTTTGGAAAAAATAGCTAGAAGTATGGGTGCTAGTTCTGGAAATGGTCAAGTTAGGGAAGCTAACTTAGCAGCTACACCAGATATAAACTTACCTAAAGCAAATTCAAAATCTGAAACTAAAACAAACGCAAACCAAAAGCCTGATGATGGAGATGATATGGTTACTTATCGAGGTGTTAGAATTAGGCGTTAATTTCAGCGTTTTTTCTAAAATTATTGGCAATATATTTTTTAAAACTGCTGCTCTACAAGGCTTTTAGGAAATATGTTAATCTCTTTGATAAAAAGGACAGTGCGCCGCGCCGTCCTTTTTTATTGCTATAACTTGAGTGGCGATCGCTATAATCCTCAAAAAATGCCTAGTAATTCACAACTACAAGAAAAACAAGATTTTATATTGTTTGCACAGCATGGCTGGGCGGATACTTGCCACGATATTGCTCAATTAGCCCGAGCTCTGGCAATGGAAAACACAATTGTCTACACTCCAGATCTAGGCTTGGTTAATACATGGCTGGAGATCGAGCCATTAATCAATAAAGTCGAAAACATCGCCACAGAAGCGATCTCCAAACATCCAGATTTACCATTACGAATCGTCAGCCATTCGATGGGTGGGCTAATTTGGCTCGAAGTTTTAAATCGTCATCCTGAATGGTTGCCCAGAGTCCATAGTTTAGTCCTCGTTGCTTCACCTGTCGGCGGCTCCGATCTCGGTAGATTATTCGATCCATTTCGTTGGTTCCCCTTGATGGCTCGTGACTTAGGTAAAAACCGCCGCTCTATTGCCGAAGCGATCGCCTCAAAAATTCCCACACTTACCGTCGTTGGTGATATTGGCAATAATACCGATGGCACTGTGCCTGTGGGGTGTTCTCAGTTTGCCAATGCAACATTTGTGTGTCTGGATGGCATCCGCCATGCCACTCTCAAAAACCACCCTCAAGTTGCCGCAGCAGTGCGTCAGTTTTGGGAAAATCCCATAGTCGCTCAGAGTCCAACCGATCCAGCATCACAGCTAGTCGCAAAACTGCGATCGCTTGACCTGACTGAAACTGATAATCAAAATTTTGAAAAAGCTAAATTAATCCACAATGGTTCAGATGACACAAAGCTCTGGGTTTGGACAAATGCTTTACAAGTTATGCATGTGTTTGTAAGTGCGGGCGATCGTTGTATTTATAGTGCTTACGCTAGTTGGCAAAACAAAGACAAATTGGCGATGGCGATCAAAGAATTATCACAAAACCCCAAATAGCAGTACTGCCATCTTAGCTGGCGGTACTGCTATTTTAATTAGTCTTTCATTTCTTCGATTAATTGCATAATTATGCGACCGTCTTCTGCATAGGGAAATCGTTGGAGATAGTTTTCCAGATCGATCCTTGCCTCAGTATGGCGATCGAGTTGATAGCAAATCAAACCGCGATCGCGCCATTGGGTTGGTACGTCAGGATTTAGCATTAGCGATCTCTCGATCGCCGCTAATGCTTTAGTAGGCTCACGGCGGCGCAAGTAGATCAGTTTGAGGTTATTGAGTAATCGATCTAAGATGCGCCGAATGCTAACGGGTTCGAGATATTCGGGCTGAAGGGGGATGTCATAGCCATATAGTTGCTTCAACTTCGCTGCACAATCTTCAGGGAATAGGATTTCACCTTTATTGTAGGGATCGATAAAAATCTCTAGATCGGGATGCTGCGGACGAATAATAAAATGTGCTGGGAAACTAATCCCATCCATCGGAAAACCAAGGCGATCGCTAATCACCATATAAACCAGTGATAGCGACAGGGGAATGCCCAAGCGTCGTTCTAAAACATCAGTGATGAAGCTATTAAGCGGGTCGTAGTAATCGCGCTCATTGCCACAAAAATTTTGCTCAGCAAATAGGTAATGATTAATTTCTTTCACTACTTTGAGCGGGTAATGAATCTTGGCTAGCCTTGGCTGTAAATCATCAACCATGCGATCAAAAATCGCGCGATAATGCCCGAGATCCATACGCGGATATTCTTCCCATGCGATCGCCAAAGCACCCTCAAGCAGATGGTCAATGGACATGTCATGGTCTGGCATATGGGCAATTTGCCAAAACTTTTGCCGAGCTGGGGAAAGAGTTAACACAATATTCTCATCAGTTCAGCGTGTATACCTGCCCGCTAAACAGAATGCGGGTGATGCCCTTTTGGACAAGTTTAGGACGGGTAATATGGATCAAATCGCTAGGAAACTTAATCACACGCTGATTATGATGAGAAAACCGCCTTGCTACACGATGATTATCAAAAATCGGAATAGTTTTTGACAGTGACTCTTCAGGAGGAATTGCGCCCAGATCTTTAAAATCTTTGAGAGGTCGAGTAATAATCTCTGCAATGCGATCGACGACGATATAACAAATTAACGGCAAATCAGCCCTGTCGAGGGGCAATATCTCAAGGCGATCGCTGATACTATGACCGCCACTTAGGTCTTCAAACATTGCCATGCCAGAGTCAGAATCATCGTCAGCGAAGTCTAACTCATCTTCGTCAAGATCGAGATTATCCTCATCGACTAAATCATCCTCGTCGTCGTCATCCTCATCGAGTTCGTCTTCATCGAGGTCGCCTTCTACAATATTCAGGGTTTCATCTATGTCATCCATCGCGATCGCCGTTTCATCACCTTGGCCAAAATTTGGGTCAATACTATAGTTATTATCATCGGCAGTTATTAGCAAATCATCAGGAATCAAAGCAAGCTGATTGACCTGAAAACCACCAATATCATAATTTATACGCGATCCTCTTTTTCCGTCAGCTTTTTTTTGACCTACCAATTGTCGATACTCCTCAGCAGGAATTAGCTCTTGTAGCAGTCGCAGGACTGTACTCGTACTAATGCCAAACTGCTTCGCCAACTGTGTCGTGGTCGCATCAGACTCACGATAGAGGCGAAGTATTTCTTGTTTATCATCCAGCGCAAGTTTAACAGCCATTGATTTGGGATATCCCGAAACCGCATCTACGAACCAATCAATATCTTAACGCTTGAATGTATGGGTTAGAGTTTTAATAAATAACTATTTGCAAAACTATTGGTGAAGTGTAGCTTTTAGCAATTACAAGTCATTAGTGATGTTTTGCGGGAATTTTCTCGTCCTATCGAGTTAAGACTTCGTTATATCACTTATAGCAATGCAAGAGATGGCTTGAAGCTGAAAGTGTGTTTTTTAATCCTGAATGTTTTACTTGGCACTTTTTTAAAGTCAAAAATATTTGGCTTCCATTGCTATATTGCTTTGCAAACTACTTCTATCTCTTTGTCATTGTAGAAGATCTATTCTAATCAATCAAAATTCCTTTTCTATCAAGATCCATTTTTAAAAATGGCTAATAGTAGAGTTCGCTTAATAATTATTTGTCTTTGCGGCGGGACGCATTCTGAAAGGAATTGTCAATAACCTATCGGAACTAAACATCGTAGTCGGTGATATTTGCTTGCTCAATCTTGGCTAGAAATCAGTCGCTTCAACGGACTTCGCGATTGATCATAACGGCTTAATTGAGCGGCAAAGATTACCTTCAACTAATACCAAATTATCCGAATATTGTCCGCTCCAATGATGTGTTATGCACCGATCGCTTAACAATTATTGGCTCTTCTGGGTTCCTGGGGATAGGTACAGCCAATAATAGACGAAAGCCTTTCACATCAAGGACTTAATCCTTACCAAACATTGAATAGGTTAGGCTTTATGTTAGACCTACGTTTAAAAATTTGGGCAAGATTAAAATTAGGTATTTTAATGAAAAAGCAGTCATACAAAGACCAAGAATAAATGTGGCAAATATCTGTGTCCATATTAAGAACTCATTGTTTTCAAATCCAGTCCCTTTTATTCCCAGTTTAAATATAATCTTATGTGATTTATAACCTCGCATAGCCATCATTAAACACCATAAACCAATACAAAAGTATAAGATTGGTAAAATCAAATCAATTAAATATCTGTTCATCACAATTACGATCTTGCAAAAAGCCTAACGGCTGAATTAAGCGGCAAGCGATCACTTTTTCAACTCAGCACAAAATCTCTAATATTGTCCGCTCCAATGATGTGTTATGCCCCGATCGCTTAATAATTATTTGTCTTTGCGAACGCCGATAACTTCTCGGAACTCATCGGAGTAATTAGCCCACTCGATCGCTAGATTAACAAAAAAAGAGAGGGGTGCTTCGCACCCCTCTCTTTTTTAAACCGTTGCAACTACAGGCACAGCATCCGTAGCTTCAGGACTATTCTGCTCCGAAGGGGGTACGACTTGCCAGAACTTCGGCAAATAGCTCGACCAATTATCGAGAATTTCCTTAGCTCTGCTACTGCGAGTATTCTCATAGCTAGATTGAATCAACTCTTTTAACTGATTTTCACCTGCGGTAGTACAAACTCTCTGGACTTTGAGAACTTCTTGACTGAGCCGATCGCAAAACTTGCCATCGATATCGAGGAAGTAAGCAATACCGCCCGTCATCCCTGCGCCGACGTTGCGACCTGTGGTTCCAAGGACGACGATGACACCGCCAGTCATGTACTCGCAGCAATGATCGCCTGTGCCTTCCACAATTGCCTTCGCGCCAGAGTTACGTACTCCAAAACGTTCGCCAGCGCGTCCATGCACGAATAGATAACCACCCGTTGCACCATAGAGACAGGTATTACCTATAATTGCATTATCGGCTGGATTGAAAATGCAATCAGGCTTTGGTTTGATGCTGATATTGCCGCCATTCATGCCTTTGCCGATGTAGTCATTGGCTTCACCGACTAGCGAGAGATTCAATCCATTAATATTGAATGCGCCGAAGCTTTGACCTGCTGCACCGACGAATTCGAGATTGAGATGACTGGCGATTCCAGAATTACCAT
Source organism: Pseudanabaena sp. (assembly GCA_003249035.1). Lineage (GTDB taxonomy): Bacteria > Cyanobacteriota > Cyanobacteriia > Pseudanabaenales > Pseudanabaenaceae > Pseudanabaena. The sequence continues at coordinate 30,214 of QBMK01000026.1, read as the reverse complement.
ATTGCTTGGCGATCGCACCTGATACTCTTGCAGGAACTGAGCGATCAGTGTTAACGATCGCATAGCTCTTACTTAAATCAGTTTGATTAGCGATCGCCTGTTGTACTTCAATATCTGCCAAGATTTCGTCATCAAGAACAGCACCGTTACTATGGGAAGTTGGTGAATGCTCCAACCAACTGCGATCGCTCTTGGTATCGGGAAGTTTAATTAGGCAATCGAGGTTAACCTGATTGAGATCGAGCTTGCCAAGCTTGAGGTCTTGACGTTGTGCTAACAAATCAGAACGTCCGATGATGTCTTTGAGAGACTTGTAACCCAACTTGGCAAGGATTTGACGAACTTCTTCAGCAACAAAGTAGAGGAAGTTGACCACATGTTCAGGAGTCCCAGGGAAGCGCTTGCGGAACTGCTCTAGTTGCGACGTTACGCCAACGGGACACTTGTTAGTGTGGCAAACTCGCGCCATGATGCAGCCTTCAGCGATCATCGCCGCTGTACCGAAGCCATATTCTTCGCCACCGAGAAGCGCTGCGATCGCTACATCCCAGCCAGTTTTGAATCCGCCATCAACTCGCAATAATACGCGATCGCGCAATTTATTACCCATCAATACTGTATGTACTTCTGCTAGACCAAGTTCCCAAGGTGAACCAGCGTGCTTAATTGAACTAAGGGGAGAAGCACCTGTGCCGCCATCATAGCCAGATATTTGGATGATGTCGGCGTTGGCTTTGGCAACACCTGCTGCGATCGTGCCAATACCGATTTCTGATACCAGTTTGACAGAAACCTTAGCGGTGGGATTGATTTGGTGTAAATCAAAGATTAGCTGCGCCAAGTCTTCGATGGAATAAATATCATGGTGAGGCGGTGGTGAAATCAGCGAAACTCCAGCTTTAGAATTTCGCAGCATGGCGATGTAGCTGCTGACTTTTGGCCCTGGCAACTGTCCGCCTTCACCTGGTTTCGCACCTTGAGCGACCTTAATCTCTAATTGATTGGAGCTAACTAGATAGGAAGGAGTGACACCAAAACGTCCCGATGCAATCTGTTTAATTGCTGAGTTGGCTGTGTCACCATTCTTTAAACCCTTGAGATGAGGGAATGTTGCCGAAATTCCGTTCGCATCAACATCATTAATTGGTAAATAGCGAATTGGATCTTCGCCGCCTTCACCACAATTAGATTTGCCGCCGACGCGATTCATAGCGATCGCAAGGACTTCATGGGCTTCACGGCTCAATGCTCCGAGGGACATTGCGCCAGTACAGAAACGCTTCAGAATTTCAGAAACATCTTCGACTTCTTCTAAGGGAATACTAGGGCGATCGCTCTTAAATTCTAGTAAATCGCGCAAAGCAGTAGGAGTGCGATTTTGTAACTGAGTGCGATAGACTTCGTAATGGTCATAGCCATCACCCGCCACTGCTTTATGCAAAGCCTTAGCCATCTCAGGGCTGTTCATGTGGTATTCACCTGTGGGGCGATACTGCACAAAGCCATAATTTTCAAGCTTTTTGATTTGCAACTCAGGAAAGGCTTGGGAATGGAAGCTGAGTAGTTCTGAAGCAATATCAGCGAAGTTAACTCCACCAACGCGGGAAACAGTTCCTTTGAAGCAATTGGTAATTACTTCTGCACCAATGCCGATCGCTTCAAAAATTTGTGCGCCGCTATAGCTAGACAGTAGCGAAATTCCCATCTTCGAGAGAATCTTTAACAAGCCTCCTTCAACAGCTTTACGATAGCTATCTTGAACCTGAGCAATCGTGAGAGACTTGATTTTGCCCTGCTGCATCTGCATTTGTGTCTTCGCTTTACCCCACCAATGGCGAGTAGTTTCAAAGGCTAGATAAGGACAAATGGCACTGGCTCCATAGCCAATCAAGCAAGCAAAATGATGGGTACTCCAACATTGTGCTGTTTCCACAACAATCGAAGCCTTCATGCGAATCCCTTCAGCACAGAGACGGTGATGGACAGCACCCACGGCTAACAAAGTTGGGATATAGGCGTTATCAGTATTGAGCTGGCGATCGCTTAAAATCAACAGTTTTGCGCCATTGCGAACTGCTGCTACAGCCGCATCACTGAGCTTGGCGATCGCATCTTTTAGCCCGTCAGATCCTGATGCGATCGGGAATAATATATCCAATTTTGTTGAAGCAAAACCTAAGGATTGGAGATCCTCAAGTTCTGCCTCATTGATTACGGGACTTTTAATCTTAATCTGATGTGCCGCTTCAGGAGTAGCAAGAAGCAAATTCGCTCTTTCTCCTAAAAACATCGATAAAGACATCACCGTTCCCTCACGCAGAGGATCGATCGGGGGATTTGTTACTTGTGCGAAACGTTGCTTGAAGTAATCATAGAGAAGATGTGGGCGCTGTGACAGAAAAGCAAGTGGCGCATCATCTCCCATACAAAATACAGGCTCTTTCGCATCTTGAGCCATAGCTTCAATCACCATTTCCACATCTTCGAGGGTGTAACCGAACGCAGTTTGATAGGTGAGAACTTTCTGCTCATTTAGCGTTGGTGCTTCCGCAAAAGGCTTGAATTCTAGATTTTTGCGATATTGCTTAATCCATTCGCCATAGGGATGTGCTTTGGCAACCCGTTCCTTAATTTCCCAGTTGTGCAAAATCTCATGGGTCTGTAAATCAACAGCAATTGTTTGCCCAGGACCAAGGCGACCTTTTTCGATAATTTCTGTTTCAGGAATATCGACGGTTCCCGCTTCAGAGCTAACGATCACCATGCCATCTTTGGTCACCATGTAACGGGCTGGACGCAATCCATTGCGATCGAGAGCAGCACCGACAATTTTGCCATCACTGAAGGCTAACAGCGCGGGCCCATCCCATGCCTCTTGTAATCCACTGTAATACTCATAGAAATCGACAATTTCAGGGCGATCGTTTAAATCGGGTTGGTTCTCATAGGCTTCTGGCACAAGGATCATCATCGCCTCAAGCGGACTATGCCCTGTCTCAATTAGCAGTTCAAAAACATGATCGAGTGTTGCCGAATCGCTCTCATTGGGCTTGAGAATCGGTAATAAGTCCTTTAGGCGATCGCCAGTTGCATCTACCCAATTAGGATGCGCGAGATCGCCCTGACGAGCGAGAAACCAATTGGTATTTCCTTGCAAAGTATTAATTTCGCCATTGTGACCAAGGAACCGCATCGGTTGAGCAAGTGGCCATTTTGGTAAAGTATTGGTGCTAAATCGACGGTGATAGATCGCATAAGACGAAACATAATCAGGATTGCGGAGATCCTCATAAAAAGCATCCAATATTGCCGATCGCACCATTCCTTTATAAATTACAGTTGCGTTAGAAAGAGAGGGAACGTAAAAATCGCTGGGGAGATCGGGAGCAAGCTTTTTTACTTCGAGTTTAATCCGACGACGAGTTATGTAAATTGCCCTTTCGATTTGTTCAAGCTTTTGATGTTCTGCATCTGCTGCAAAAATTGCTTGCTCGATATGAGGTTGATTTTCTCTAGCTTGTATCCCTAATACTTGTGGTTGCACTGGTACAATTCGCCATCGCAGCAGGTTTAGTCCTTCTTCTTTAGCAATTTTTTCAGTGATTTTGCGACATTCATCAGCGCGATCGCGATCTTGTGGAAAGAAAAACATCCCCAACGCCGAATGCTCAGGATCGATGGTCAAATCTGCAAATTCTTTTTGTAACAATGCCCAAGGAATTGCTGTCATCAAACCTGCGCCATCACCCGAATCTTGATCAGCACTACATCCACCGCGATGTTCCATACAAGTCAAAGCTTTCAGAGCATTGCTAATAATCTTATGACTAGCACGACCTTCTTTGTCAGCAATAAAACCCACCCCGCAGGCATCACGCTCTTCCACTAGCCAATATGGCCCTGGGATCAAATTAGTAGTTCCAGACTGATTAGACTGACTTGTATTCACGCGGCTCATTTCCATCGGATTAGTTTCGTTGCTATCAAAAAAATATATTACGCAAAACAAGGCTTTCGACACAAGCTGCCTGATTTACTTGCTGCGTGGGGCATTAATGATTATAAGCTACAGGGATTTTACTTGTGTTCTGACGACTACACTTTCTGAGTTCAGCCTCAATACCAATCTCAAGCTCAAAAAGTGGGGTGCATTGCGCCCCACTTTTTGAGCTTGAGATCGGTATACTGTGATTGTTGCAAATGTCTTTAAAAATGGCTTATTGGTTACTCAAAAGTGAACCCCATGTTTATTCTTACGCCGATCTAGAGCGCGATCGCCAAACAATTTGGGATGGGGTGAATAATAATTTGGCGCTCAAGCATATCCGTACGATGCAGCCCAAAGATCTAGCGCTGATATATCACACAGGTGATGAACGCCAAGCTATGGGTATCGCAGAAGTAATTACATTGCCTTATTTAGACCCAAAATTAGATGATCCTAAACGAGCTGTGGTAGATGTCAAAGCAGTGCGATCGCTGCCTCAGCCCGTCACCCTTGCTCAAATCAAACAAGATCCCGATTTTGAGGGCTTTGACTTAATTCGCATTAGTCGTTTGTCAGTCGTTCCTGTATCTGAAGCGCATTGGCAAAAGATCTTAAAACTTGCCAATCTTTAAAAAATTAGGCGCATCCAAAGGATGTGCCTAATTTTTTAGATCGCTTTGGGCTATACGATATTGGCTAGCAGTTATATGGTTTTTTAATATATGAACTATTTGGTTAGTGTTTGGAGCGATCGCATGAAGGCTGAGGAAGTCTATACAAGATTAGAATCAGAAAATTTTCCGATGAAAGCCATTTCGATTTTGGGTAAGGGTTATAAAAGCGCTGAAGAATTTGGCTTTATCGATCCGCTTGTGCAAGGTCGCAAACAAGCTTTTCAAATGTCATATTGGCTTGTGCCGTTTGGATTCTTTGCAGGTATTGGTTTTAGCCTCGTCACTGATTTACATACTTTCTCGTGGGCTGGCGCGATCGGAAATCATGCGATCGGTGGTTTGTTAGGCGCATTTGGTGGCGCGATGGGCAGCATATTTGTGGGCGGCGGTGTCGGCGTGGCAACTAGTAGTGATTCAGTTCCTCTTCGCAACCGCCTTGATGAAGGCAAATATCTAATTGTTGTCCAAGGCACAGATAATCAGATAGTACGAGCCAATCAAATTATGCGCCCACTTCGTCCTGAAAACATTCAAGGTTTTATTGATCCGTAAGCTATATTAATATCCTTAATTTAGTAAATTGGTGCCTGTCTCAATGAACCAATCATCCCGTCGCTTCAGCCCAAGGAGTGTCAGGTAGCAATAAAACTTAAGAACCGAAATTCAAAAAACAAAATTCAAATTTGTAATACCTCATGCAAGGCACGCTCAGAGAAATTGACGTAAGTACTATTATTAACCTGATTGAATTTGGGCAAAGAACTGGTGAGTTGTTGATTGAATCCAGTACTGGTAAATTCTGGTTTTTATTTTTTGATAACGGAGAATTGATCTACGCTACCGATACTGACGGTAAATTGACTCGTCTGCGCGATTATTTGCATGGATTAGGTTTAGACGATGCGTTGGATCAGTTATCTACCTCCAAACTGGGGATTAATGTTTTAGAGTATGGACAAATTTGGGCGCTCCTTGAAGCAAACATCCTCACACCCGAACAGGCTAGGTCAATTCTGGAGAGCACAATCCGAGAGGTGCTTTTTAATATTATTGGTCTCTATGAAGGCACTTTCGTTTTTGAAATTAATACTGCGCTTACACCTAAGCTGACAAAATTCAAGTTTTCGCAAGTTAGTTCAGAATATTCGCGACAGATCCAGACATGGCGGAAATTTTATCCAGTTTTGCAGTCTATCGATCAATGTCCTATATTGCTTTCTGAGGAGTCTTTACCGCAATTAAATGCTTGGATCGATGGCAAAACGACGATCCGTCAGTTGTCACGATATGCGTGGTTAGATATAAGCCGAATTGGACAGTTGATTTATGATGCGATCGCTCTTGGTCAAGTTGCGATTACTCCATCAGCTATGAATTTGTCGCATCAAGTAAAGATAAAATCGCCCAGAATTTTATGCATTGATGACAGTATAACTATTTGTCGAGCTGTTGAATATATTTTGCATAATCATGGCTTCCAAGTTATGGCAGTATCCAGCCCCATTAAGGCTTTAAGCTTAATTTTTCAACATAATCCCGATCTGATTTTGTGTGACATTGAAATGCCAGAAATAGATGGATATGAACTATGTGGAATGCTCCGCAAATCTAGCGCGTTTGCGAAGGTTCCAATTATTATGCTCACTGGTAAAGATGGCTTTATCGATCGCGTCAAAGCACGGATGGTTGGTGCTACGGAATATCTCACTAAACCGTTTGGAGAAAAGGAGCTACTGACAACTGTGGAAAAATATTGCAAGCGATAGTTCTCGTCCTAAAATCTCCAAGGTAAAAGATCCATATTTATTGATTAGAACTGAGGCAATTCGCTCCGCCGCAGCGCCCCCAACTAGCCAAATATCTTTGCCATCTTGCAATTTTAAATTTTTGACAAAGCTAATTAGATCGCCAGCAACAAAATTCACATTTTCATCGAGATCGCTTTGGATCGTTCGAGAAAATATAAAACTCTGCTTGCCAGAATCAAGGATAGTACCCAAAAGTTAAAAGCTGCTCGTAGGTAATGCGCCCCATCAAAAGGCGATCAATCGACGCAAAAAATTCTGTATAGCCATAGTCTTGATCTGTAAATAGCCTGTCAACTTCTCCAGAAGTTCGCGCAATATAGCCATCCAGACTCGACGCAATATACAAAATTAATTGACTCATAGCAGAAAATCTAAGCCTTTTCAGGAAAGCAATTCTCATCATGAAACCAATTTTGGGGTTTGCTGCTTTGGCGCAGCAAACCCCAAAATTGGTTTTGTTGAAAGTCCGCCTTTGGCGGACTTTCAACAAAACCAATTTTTATAATGAGAATTGGTGTTTTCAGGAAACCAACGATCTTTCGATCCCCATTAAATGATATTTTGAGAAGCGGTTAGCTTTATATCTGAGTGTAAAAAAGTTAAACTCATTAGAGTTTGATCTTTTACGATGTATCGCATTTTCTTGCATATATCTTCTTGCACGTCATTTCATTGCAAATTTTTTAGATTCTGAGTTAGAGGCTGGAGTAAACAGCAAGCATGGTAACAACCGCAGAGAAAGTATCAGTAGGGAGCATCACTAAGGTCATTGGCCCTGTTGTTGATGCCGAGTTCCCAAGTGGCAAAGTCCCCGAAATTTATAACGCCGTTATCGTAACTGGTCGTAACTCCGCAGGCCAAGACATTAATGTCACCTGTGAAGTTCAGCAATTACTAGGTGGAAATCAAATTCGTGCAGTTGCAATGAGTACCACTGACGGCATCGTTAGAGGTATGAGTGTAACCGATACAGGTGCAGCGATTAGCGTTCCTGTTGGGCCGAATACATTAGGTCGAATTTTTAACGTATTAGGCGAACCTATCGATGAATTAGGTCCCGTTGAAACCGAAGAAAAATTCCCAATTCACCGTCCATCTCCTGCTTTTACATCTTTAGAAACCAAACCAACCACATTTGAGACGGGCATTAAGGTAATTGACCTTCTCGCACCTTATCGTCGTGGCGGCAAAATTGGACTATTTGGTGGTGCTGGCGTAGGCAAAACCGTATTAATTCAAGAGTTAATCAACAACATCGCTAAAAAGCACTCTGGTGTGTCGGTGTTTGGTGGTGTTGGCGAACGCACCCGCGAAGGTAATGACCTCTACAACGAAATGAAAGAATCGGGCGTACTTCAGTACCTCGCTCTCGTTTATGGTCAAATGAACGAGCCACCTGGAGCGCGTATGCGTGTTGGCTTGACAGCTTTGACCATGGCGGAATATTTCCGTGATGTATCCAAGCAAGACGTATTGTTGTTCATTGACAATATTTTCCGCTTTACACAAGCTGGTTCCGAAGTATCCGCACTGCTTGGTCGGATGCCATCGGCTGTAGGCTATCAGCCAACACTCGCTACAGATATGGGTGCTTTACAAGAGCGCATTACATCAACCACCGAAGGTTCGATTACCTCCGTACAAGCAGTTTATGTACCTGCGGATGACTTGACTGACCCAGCTCCTGCAACCACATTTGCTCACCTTGATGCAACCACTGTGTTGTCTCGTGGTTTGGCTTCTAAGGGTATTTATCCAGCAGTTGACCCTCTGGATTCTTCTTCGACCATGCTTCAGCCAGGTGTTGTCAGTGACGAGCATTACCGTGTTGCTCGTGGCGTACAAGCAATTCTTCAGCGTTACAAAGAACTTCAAGATATCATCGCGATCTTGGGTCTAGATGAACTTTCTGAAGATGACAAACTTGCTGTAGCCCGCGCCCGCAGAATTGAGCGCTTCCTATCTCAGCCATTCTTCGTTGCTGAAGTATTTACAGGTTCTCCTGGTAAGTATGTCACCCTCGAAGAGAGCATCAGTGGATTCGATCGCATCCTCAAGGGTGAATTCGATGATCTTCCTGAGCAAGCGTTCTACCTCGTTGGCAACATCGAAGAAGTAATCGAAAAAGCCGAAAAGTTAAAAGCTGGTAAGTAGATCATGACCCTAACTGTAAAAGTAATTGCCCCAGATCAAACGATTCTGGATACTGTCGCAGAGGAAGTGATTTTACCTAGTTCTTCAGGGCAATTGGGTATTTTGACTGGTCACGCACCTCTGATTTCGGCGCTAGAAACAGGCGTGTTACGTTTTCGTAAGGATAAAGCTTGGGCTGCGATCGCTCTTACGGGCGGTTTCGCTGAAGTCGAAGAAGACGAAGTAACCGTTTTGGTTCGTAGTGGTGAATTAGGCAGCGCCATTAATCCTGAAGATGCACGCAAGCAACTTGAAAAAGCTGAGCAATCTTTGGCTGACATTAAAGCTGAAGATAAGCAAGGAAAAATTCAAGCTGAGCAAAATCTTCGGATGGCTCGCGCTAGAGTACAAGCAACTACTGCTATCTAGTCCGATTATGAATTTCGCTTAGCGAAGCTTTGAAATAAAAAAGCGCTTACCTTCGGTAAGCGCTTTTTTATTATTCAATGGGTGTAGCCAGAATCTTTTTAAGGGCAATTAAGCCTTTTTTAAGTTGTCGCGAAACTGTGACGGCACTAATCCCTAAAGTTTCGGCAACTTCACGATGGGTAAATTCTTTGAGAAATACAAATTCGACAACTTCACGGGTACGATCTTCTAGGAGATCAAGAGCTTGCTGAAGCCGAATATTGTCTTCTTGGGCAAGTTGAAAACTTTGGTATTTCTGATCGGTAACCAGATCTCCGATTGATGTCGAGTTGTCTTCACTTTGATCGATAGGTGTATCGAGACTAAGTGGCGATCTGTTCTGACAGGCAAGTTTAATGTCTTGCCATTCGTGAACGGTGATACCTAGCTCGTTAGCCACTTCTTGGCTTGAAGGTTCCCGTCCAGTCTCTGTACGTTTGTTGCGAATGACTTTACAGCCTTGGTTATAGGTTGTCAGCCAAGCGCGAGGCATCCTTACTGTTGGGCTTTTATCGCGAAGATAATGTTGGATTTCACCTTTGATATATGGCACAGCAAAGGAACTAAAAGCATTGCCTTTGCTAACATCAAATCGCTCGATCGCATTAATCAGCCCAATTGAGCCAACCTGCATCAAGTCTTCAAAACTCTCCTGACATTGATTTTTCCAGTGATAGGCTTCGCGGCGAACTAAGCCAATATTTAGATTTACAAGTTTGTTTCGCAGGCGGATAGAGGGATTACTGCGATAGGCTTGCAAAATTTCCAGAGTTTCTTGTTTGCGGGTGATCGTAGTTTGCGGATCAGCTTCTTCGACTTCTTGAGGTTCGTTGCGACTGTCGAGGTACTGTCTTTGCAGAAAATTCTCTAAATTCTTTTGAATATAAGATCGCGCAAATTCAGAAAAATTTGGATTTGCCTCAGGATTGTATTGAATTAATGCCTTCTTTAATCCTTGTTTCCCAATTTCAAGTAATTCGCGATCGCTCGATCTCCGTTCCCCAACTCTTTGGTTAGATACTCGACGTTCGTATCTGTCTGGCCGGTCATTGGATCGGCGCTCACCTATATTTTTTTGGTTAATTAATGTGATTGGGAGAGAAGCGATCGTTTCACGGATCAAACCCATATGAATTTCAACTAGCTGCTGCTGCAAGGGCTCAGAAGGAGAAACTCTATATCCCTTCAAAAGTGTGACTATATTTTCCTTCGTTAAATTATTTTTATCTAATGGCATAAGACGAACATCCTTAATGATGCAAGCAGCCAGAAAATATGCCCAATACATTACAGGAGAACTTTGCATACATGTGCTTGTCCCGATAGTTATCAATGACACACAAATTCATTATGTTGTCTTTTGCCGATGCCCATAGATTATACAGTTAACAATGATCTGCAGACATGATGGGAAATCATGATTAGGTTAGCATAATAATCACTTCATCTCCCTCGGGCACATAAGTTTGATTTACGCGCATTACTGCTAGGGCATTGGTGCCGATCGCACTGATTAGATTGCCAGAACTATAATTCTGGGCGGGCTGAAAAATGGGGCTTCCTTTTTGATAAGTTAAGCTCCCCCATAGATAGGTTTCGCGCCGACCTTGTGAGTGTAAATCCTCTGTGGTGATAGCTTTGATAAATTGTGGATACCAGTGAGTTTTATGCGATCCATTTAATTTAGCGATCGCACCACGAATAAATCTCCAAAAGCTCATCATTGCAGAAACAGGATTGCCAGGAACTCCGAAATATAGAATATTATCCTCACTTCTATTCACATTAAGAAAAGGTTTAAGGGAAGCGACAGTTAGAGGTTTTCCTGGCTTAATCGCCACCGATCTCACATGAATATCAGTACCGATTTTTTCGAGTATTTCTTCGATGTAGTCATAATCACCAACGGAAACACCACCTGAGGAAATGATGAGATCGGCTGAAGTGATCGCCTGTCGCATGACAGATTCCAATTCGACTGGATGATCGCGCACTGTTCCGAAGGGAATGGCGATCGCACCAGCTTGAGTGACGAGAGTTGATAGGGCGTATAGGTTTGAATCTATGATCTGTCCTAACTGAAGCGAATGGAAACTATCAAGGCTAACTAATTCATTGCCTGTGGAAATAATTGCTATTTTCGGTTGACGATAAACTTTGATTTTTTGACATCTTGCTGAGGCTAAAGCTCCAATTTCTGTCGCGCCTAATTTTGTTCCAGCTTTGATTAGAGTCGTGCCTGCTTGGATGAATTCTCCTTTGCGGCGCACATATTCGCCTTGAGTCGGTTTGGCTTTTAGATACAAATAATTATCAATGCGTTCTGCGTCTTCTTGCATAACGATCGTATCTGCGCCGATAGGCAACATGCCGCCTGTAAAAATCCTTACACATTCGCCTTGATTTAATGATTGGTCGATCGTTATACCTGCGGGGATTTCATCTGAGGAGATCGCTAGTTTTAATTCTTGTAAATTTTCTAAATCGGCATAGCACAGAGCATAGCCATCCATTGCCGAGTTATCCCAATGGGGAAAGTCAAGCTCACTGCTAATATCTTCAGCAAGAATTCGAGCGATTGCTTGTGACAAGGGCAAAATTTCACTATCGATTTCAGGATCAAAAGGTTTGACCAAATCTAAAATTATTTTTTCGACTTCGGAGACAGGAAGCATAGCGACATTAAAGGTAGAGAGCAGCTCTCTACTATAGAATTTATTTATGCGTATAGATATTGTCACCCTCTTTCCTGAATTTTTTACCTCTCCATTGCAGACAAGTTTGCTCGGCAAGGCGATCGCAAATCAAATTGCCGATGTATATCTGACCAATCCCAGAGATTTCACCATTGATAAACACCATCGAGTCGATGATGAACCATATGGTGGTGGTGTGGGGATGTTGATGAAGCCCGATCCAATTTTTGCAGCGGTTGAATCATTGCCAATTTTGCCCAAGCGCGCAATTATTTACTTGACTCCGCAGGGTGAGCCAATGAAGCAGAATCTATTTAAGGAATTAGTAACTTACGATCAGTTAGTTCTCATTTGTGGAAGTTATGAGGGGGTTGATGAGCGGGTATGTGAGTATTTAGTGACCCGTGAAGTTTCCCTTGGGGATTTTGTTCTTACTTGTGGTGAGATTCCTGCGCTGGCGTTGATTAATGGAGTGGTGCGGTTACGTCCTGGAACAGTAGGCAAAGAAGATTCGCTTAAGTTTGAAAGTTTTGAAGATGGATTGTTAGATTATCCCCAATATACGCGCCCGCAAGTATTCCGTGGTTGGGAAGTTCCTGAAATATTGCGATCTGGCAATCATAAGTTGATTGCTGAATGGCGGAAAGAACAACAGATTTTACGAACCAAACAACGCCGTCCAGATTTGCTATAGCGCTCATTTGACTGCTTTAGAATCAGTCGCAAACCAATCTAAGGATAAGCCTAATCATACATAGATTGAGTCTTGTATTAGCACTTCAAACGAGAATATCAATCTTTGCAAAGCATAGTAAATAAATGTAATGGGTCGTAAATTTAGTGCTTATAAGGTAGATATACTTAAGAAGTATCAAGGTTTTCAAGTTATTTACTAAGTTGTAAAAAACTTTGATATTGGAGCTTACTAAAGCGTAAGTTATCGCATTTTAGTTAGACATTAAGGCTTCAAATCTTATCCTTGCATTGATCTAATCACTAATGTGGTTAGGGAGTTAAATCATTATGACTAGCTCAACTTTTGCCTCAGAACTATCGAGAACTATTCCCAAAGAACAAGCATTAATACTCTGGTTTGAAGAAGTGGGAATTGCTGACATTCCCCTTGTGGGTGGAAAAAATGCTTCACTGGGGGAAATGATTCGCCAGCTTCAACCCAAGGGAGTGAATGTTCCTAATGGATTTGCCACCACTGCCTATGCTTTCCGTTATTTCATTGAGAAAGCTGGCTTGGAAACAAAATTACGCGAACTCTTTGCCGATCTCGATATTGAGGATATGAATAACCTGCGCGATCGCGGTCGTATGGCTCGTGCCTTAGTTCTCAGTACGCCATTTCCTGAAGATCTGCAACTTGCAATCGCGATGTCCTACCAGAAACTATGCGACTGTGAATTGTCTTGCGGTAAAGAAGCCGATGTTGCCGTGCGTTCTAGTGCCACAGCCGAAGATTTGCCCGATGCCAGTTTCGCTGGACAACAGGAAACCTATCTCAATGTCTATGGCGCTAACGAAGTCGTGGATGCTTGCCATCGCTGCTTTGCCTCGCTATTCACCGATCGCGCGATTTCCTATCGCACTATTAATGGCTTTGACCATTTCGATATTGCCCTCTCCGTCGGTGTGCAAAAAATGGTGCGTTCCGATCTCGCCGCCTCTGGGGTGATGTTCTCCATTGACACTGAAACAGGCTTTAAAAATGCAGCCCTGATTACTGCCGCCTATGGCTTAGGTGAAAACGTGGTGCAGGGCGCTGTCAATCCCGATGAGTATTTTGTATTCAAACCCACACTCAAACAAGGTTTCCGTCCAATTCTCGAAAAACGCCTCGGCACAAAAGAAATCAAGATGGTCTATGACATTGGTGGCGGTAAGCTGACCAAAAATATTCCTGTCCCAATGTCTGAACGAGTTAAGTTTGCGATTACCGATGATGAGATTCTCAAACTCGCAGAATGGGCTTGCATCATCGAAGATCACTATTCGGAAGTACGTGGCAAACTGTCACCAATGGATATTGAATGGGCGAAGGATGGCAGAACTGGCGAATTGTTTATTGTCCAAGCGCGTCCTGAAACAGTACAATCGCAGAAGGTTGGCAACATTCTCAAGAATTACAAACTGAATGGTTCTAGCAATATTCTGATTACGGGTCGTGCTGTTGGGGAAATGATTGGTCAAGGCAAAGCAAATGTGATTCTGGAAGTACATAACATTGAGGATTTCCAAGCGGGGCAAGTGCTAGTCACTAACAAGACTGACCCTGATTGGGAACCAATCATGAAGAAAGCAAGTGCGATCGTCACCAACCAAGGTGGGCGTACCTGCCATGCGGCGATTATTGCACGAGAAATGGGTATTCCTGCGATCGTTGGTTGCGGCAATGCTACAGGTGTAATCAAGACGGGGCAAGAAGTGACGATTTCCTGTGCCGAAGGTGAAGAAGGCAAGGTTTACGAAGGTCTTGTTCCCTTTGAAATTGTCGAGACTTCTCTCGATAATTTGCCCAAACTTTCCACTAAGATTTTGATGAATGTTGGCAATCCGGAAGAAGCTTTTGGTTTATCTTCGATTCCCTGCGATGGCGTGGGCTTGGCGAGAATGGAATTTATTATCGCCAATCACATCAAGGCGCATCCTCTAGCATTGATTAATTTTGATACCCTTGAGGACAAGGCTGCGAAATGGGAAATTTCGCAATTAACAGCAAGGTATGAAAACAAGGCAGATTTCTTTGTTGATAAACTTGCCCATGGCATTGGCACGATCGCAGCCGCTTTTTATCCTAAACCCGTCGTGGTGAGGATGTCTGACTTCAAAAGCAATGAATATGCCAATTTGCTGGGCGGGCGGGCCTTTGAACCTGTGGAAGAAAATCCGATGATTGGCTGGCGTGGTGCATCGCGTTACTACGATCCCAAATATCGCGAAGCTTACGGCTTAGAATGCCAAGCTCTAAAGCGAGTTCGCGATGATATGGGCTTAACTAATGTGATTCCGATGATTCCTTTCTGTCGCACGCCTGAGGAAGGTCGCAAGGTGATTGCCGAGATGGAAAAGCATGGCTTGAAGCGTGGGAAGAATGGGCTTGAAGTCTATGTAATGTGCGAAATCCCTAGTAATGTGATCTTGGCGGATGAGTTCTCGCAGGTATTTGATGGCTTCTCAATTGGCTCCAATGATCTCACGCAGTTGATGCTCGGCTTAGATCGGGACTCGTCTCTAGTTGCGCATATCTTTGATGAGCGCAACGAAGCCGTGAAATCAATGATTCGCACGATCATTCAACGAGCCAAGGCAAACCATCGCAAGATCGGCATCTGTGGTCAAGCACCCAGTGATTATCCTGAATTTGCGAAGTTCCTTGTCGAGCAAGGCATTGACTCAATCAGTCTAAACCCTGATTCTGTGCTGAAGACGATGCTGGCGATCGCATAATTACAGCGCAAAGCGCAATAAAAAAGCCGTCACCAGTTGGTGACGGCTTTTTTATTCGCAAAATTACCAGCTAGATTTAACTACACCTGGCAATAAACCTTGGTGAGCCATCTCACGCAAAACGTTGCGGCACAAGCCAAAATCTTTGTAATAGCCACGGGGTCTACCAGTTGCCCAGCAGCGATTGCGGTGGCGAGTAGGGTTGGCATTACGAGGAATTTGTTGGATTTCACGGTGGACAGCAACTTTTTGTTGTTGTGTCAGTTCAGGACTGGCAAACTTTTCTTTAAGTGCTTCTAGTTTAGCTGCATACTTTTCAGCTAATTTGGTGCGCTTTTTCTCGCGCTCGATCATGCTTTTCTTAGCCATTGCTGTTCTATCAGGTGATGTAGAGGTAAAAGTCTAAAAATTTAATACAATTCGCGACAGTTACCGATCATAACCTAAATAGTCAATTTATTCAGCATAATTTTTTGTATTGACATTTTTTCTTGGTTTTATAACTTACTGGCAAGAATTCTATTTGCAAGGCGGCTAACTTGAATGGTCACAGCAAGAGTTGCAACTAAGCCAACAATTTTAATAGTCAATTGAGCAGTTTGAGTATGCGGATTACTAATTATGTTGGTCAGTTGTGTGCCCAGCTGAGCAACATCGCCAATGAGAGAGCCCAGATAAACATACATAATTGTGGCGGGAATCATACCGATCGAGCCCAATATGTAATCCCTTAAAGACACACGGGTGACTCCAAAAACGTAGTTGAGCATATTGAAAGGAAAAATCGGAGATAGCCTTGTCAGCAAAACAATCTTGAATCCATCACTCTCTACAGCCGCATCGATCGCTTGAAAAGTCATGTTGTTGCGAATCTTTTCATTAACCCAGCCTCGCGCAAAATATCTACCGATTAAAAAAGCAAAAATCGCGCCCAAAGTTGCAGCGACAAAGACATAGATTGATCCCCATACTACGCCGTATATCGCACCACCGCCTAAAGTTAGTAATGATGCAGGAACAAATAAAACCGTCGCAAGATTATAAATAGCAATAAATGCGATCGCGCCAATTACTCCAAGCATCTTGATCCAGAGCAAAGTACTTTGAAGTAGATTGCTAAAGCTAATGTTGATACTTAGTTTCTGAAAAACTGCTATCAATATGAGTACTGAAGCTAGAAGGAATATAACTTTTAGCCAAAATTTCGGCGTATTAATTTGCGATCGCTTCATAGATGCTTAGGGCAGTTTGAAAAATACGATTATATGGAATTAGCCTTTGTAGAATTGCTAACAGAGAGGGTATTTGCCATTACGTAGAGCTTTTTAAGTAAATTATTTGGTTGAGGAGGACAACGCAACATTGCTATGAGGTGTGGATTTGCGTACATTTATGCTGTAATGACAGGTGAAGCTTTCGCTCTGTGTATCAGGCATCTGTCATTAAATTCTTTAGGCGCAAAGCGCTACATCACAATCAAATATGGTGATTTTATCTCCTACGCCGACTTTCTTGGAAGGATATTGGCAAGACGGCTTTAGATTAGAGCAACACTTGCAAGATTTCTTAAAACTAGATGCAGCAACGATTACTGAGAAACTGCAAAATTGTCGTTACGATTTAGAAAATCTAGGAAATACCGACTTTGACTGGGAAGAGGCAACAGCTTTTTACAAGGACAAAGTTGGTGAGATGTATCTGTTTAAACTTGGTACTTGGCATCTTGAGAGCAAGGACTACATTGGCGGCACGATCAAACTAATTGCCGATCAAGCTAAAGGGCGGGTACTTGATTTTGGTGGCGGCATTGGTACTCATGCGATCGCTACTGCAATGTGTCCAAATGTCGAATCAGTAGTCTATTGCGATATTAATCCAATTAATCGAAGTTTTGTCGAATATCGCTTTCAACAGCTAGGATTAAGCCACAAATTGTCATTTCGTTCAGAGATTCCTTTAGAAGAGTCGCTGGAAGGGTATTTTGATACGGTCTTGTGCTTTGACGTATTGGAGCACTTACCTGATCCTAGTAGTCAGTTGATGCAGTTTCACAAGATGCTTTCACCTCAAGGAAAAATTATTGTTAATTGGTATTTCTTTAAGGGCTTTGAAAACGAGCATCCAATCCATTTAGATGATCCTGAAACAGTAGATACTTTTTTCCGCACCTTACAAGCTAATTTTCTGGAGGTATTTCAACCTCATTTAATTACCGCCAGATGTTATCGCAAATTTTAGTTTAGACAAATGAAAGGTTTGCTTCGCAGACTTTTCATTTGTCTAAACGGACGACATACCATTGCCATGTACCGCGATCGCCACAGTCTAGATCGCAAGCTGTTTTAACTAATCGTTGTACTTGCTCGTCAATTGTAGTGAGATTTTTTAAGTCGGTAGGGAGATCTTGATGTTGAATATCTACAAGAAGATCATGCAAAATTTGTTCTAATTCAGACTGATTGACAAATTGCTCTTGCATATCAGGAGGCAGCACCACATAAGTGTCTTCGTAGTACATCATGCTGCTTGGCATATGGTTTCTCAGCTAATACAATTTTTTGTTTAATTTAAGAATAAACGCATTGTATTGCAATGCCTTCACTCAGTTAAAATCTTAGCATGACGAATGAATTGCCTTTAGAACAAAACATAGAGCCAATTGAACCAGTTCTTGAGGGGTCTGTCGAACCTAAAGAACCAGTTGATCGTGCTGAGCTCCTTGAAGAATCTATCGAGACCGATGAGTCAGTTGATCATGTAGATCTAGTGCTTGAAGATCCAGTCGAGATTGGAGAGGCAGTTCAGATTGACCTATTAGAGCCATTGTCTTTATCAATGGATGGCTTTGAGCAGCCAGAATTACCGATCGCAAATAACCTCAAGCAAAAAGTAGAGGCGGTGTTGTACCTGAAGGGACAACCGATGAATTTGGCAGCGATCGCTGAGGCTTTGGGTTGTGAGATCGAAGATGCAGAAATGGGACTGATCGACTTAATTACTGAATATGCCCATCGAGACAGTGCTTTGGAAATTATGGAAACCGATGTAGGTTTTTCGCTCAGACTGCGATCGGAATTTGAGGATTTAGTCCATAAACTTATCCCTGTCGATTTGGGGCGCGGTGTTTTACGGACTTTAGCTGCGATCGCTCTCAAAAAAAATATTGTGCAATCAGAGTTGATCGAGTTACGCGGCGCTGGGGCTTATCAACATGTGCAGGAACTAGTCGAACAAGGTTTTGTGAGGAAGAAAAGACAGGCAGATGGAGGGCGATCGTCAGTTTTACAAGTAACCACAAAATTTCATCAATATTTTGAAATCGATGATTTGACTAAATTGATTTAGGAACATCAAATATTCGTATTCGTGCCTTTATATTAAGTATGTATGGGCACATTAAGATTATCCTGAATTATAAAAAATACTAAAACTCACTAGAATTTACTATGTCAAAAGCATCTCAGGATTTAGAGAAAGCAATCGCAAATGTTGCCAAAGTTGGTACTTGCTTACCTCAAAACTTACCTGAATGGATGCAAAGAATTGGGATATTACCAGAAGATATAATCGTTGAATCGACAAAAGTTGGGAATAGTAGTCCAAACAATAAAACTGATGTCCTAATCAAGTTTCAGAAATCCAAACCGCTCAAGATCTCTGCAAAACTTAGCAATGCAGGTTATTTTGCAAACTGGTATGGACATGAAAGATTTATAAGTGAATTTGGGCGCAAGGTTTTTGAAGTTTTAACTACAAAAACAAGCGTATGGGCAAACGACTGGGCTAATAAACCTAATGCAAGTCTTTTTGTTGGCGTAAGTATTAGTTTTGGGAAGAGAACTGGTAACACGCTAATCCCCTTTTTAGATGTTTTTGAAGATCTTGAAGATTTAAAAAAGATTGTTTGTGGTGTTGGTGATGATGATAGAGCTGCAAATTGCCCATATGTCTCTGACAAGCATCCTAATTCGCTGGAGGAAATGATAGATAAGCTTGCACCACTTGATCTTGAGACGATAAAGGAACTCAGTAAAGATATAAAAGTAATTTTTCGCCCAATCAATCCCTTAACAGAGTCTAGTAACAGAGGAAAAAATGTCTATACGAAATTTCAGCCAGATCAACCTTTGAGTCAAGCTACCGAGATAACAGCGCTTAAGAATTTAATGAAACTCGGTAAGTTTGTCAACGTTTTTCCTAACAAGCTAAATCATAATCACATTCTCGACACTTTAGAAGCTGATTATAAAATTCACATAGAACGCAAGAAATCCTCCAAAAGAATATCAAAATCCCGATGGCAATTTTACTTAGAAAACGAGACTTAGTTGATCAGTTTGTTTAGATGCAATTGAAGATATCTTGTTACTTGTATTTTGTGAATTAGTTAGTTGTAATTTGATTGCTTTAGCTAATGCGTAGCCGAGATTTACAGGAACAGCGTTACCGATCATCTTGTATCCCTGTGCCAAGTTTTTATAATAAAAATTAAAATCATCAGGAAAAGTCTGAACTCTAGCGCATTCTCTAATAGACAATCTTCTATAAGGATTTGGTGAATTAGGATCAAACATCCATTCATTTTTACCAACCCAAATCATTTTATTAGCTTGTGGATGAATCGGTGTATGACGACCTCCTGCTTGAATTGTGAATGATGGCTCATCCCAATTATGTACTCGATTACGAGACATAAATATGCTTGAAAATCCACCCGTCATATATTCATGATTATGAACTAAGCAATTTTCACCATTGGTTTTACAAGTTGGTAAAGCAGGAATCGCGGATTCTCGTAAATCCCAAATTGCATCTTTAAAAGTAGGAATATGCAGTGATTTCTGGACTAAATTAAAATCAAAGCGTTTATTTAAGTCAACGTGATAGCCAATAAAAATTACACGCTTTCTTTCTTGGGGAACATTGTAATTCTTAGCATTCAACAATGCAAAAGAAACTACATATCCAGCCTCTTCAAGGGATGCAATGATATTCCCAAAAGCTTGCTGATGCTTTTTATGCATCATTCCTGACACATTCTCAGCTAGAAAGAATCGAGGCTGCTTATCTCTAAGAATACGAATATAGTCTAGAAATAACTGACCACGAGCATCCTCGATCCCTCTTTGTGTCCCTCCTTCGCTCCAACTTTGGCAAGGTGGACCACCAATAATTCCCAGACAATCGGGAATCTCTTCTGAAGCAATTTTACGAATATCACGCCGATCCAGTACTGTATCTACATGATTGCTTTCGTAGGTTTCCCAAATGTCTTTGTCATACTCATTAGCCCATGTGACATTAAAACCCGCTTGGCGAAAGCCCAAATCCAAACCTCCACAGCCTGAAAATAGCGCTATAACTGATTTGCTCATTTGATTGCAGATACCTTTACGAGAGATTTTTAAACTTAAACTTATCGCTTGATTAAAGCAGCTAATTAGCCAATTGTCAAATTACGTACTTAGCTATGGTAAAATGAAAACAATCCATTTATTGCTAAGTTAACGATGGCGCAAACACAGAGGAAGCCTGTATATATTCTGCCAGAACATCACGATATTCTAAGACGCATTGCTTATGAGCAGCGTTGCAATCTATCGGATGTTTTGGATGCTGTGCTAGAAAATGCTGATTGGGAAGTAATTGAAAGCAATGCTAAGAATAAGCCGTTGCTAAGAGCTAATGAAAGAGGCAATTCTTATAAAGTTTGATCGTACTTCTTTATCGAGTAAATTAACCCAAGTTGCTACCTATTCATTCAAAACTAGAATTAAAATAAAAAATGCTAGATTTTTATGCAAAAAGAGCGTTGTTCAGCACTTAGAGAGGCTGTTTTTAACTTGTTTTGAGACGTTTTTTATAGGTAGCAACTTGGGTTAAATTATGAAAAGACTAGAAGATGGCTCAATCAACTACGATCATTAGCTTTATGGGTCTCCAAAGGTTGAACGATGAAAACAGTTTTTGCTGACACTATTAAAAGTCTAAATGAGAATCCCGCAACTACAATCATTCCTCAAACCGATAGCATCTTCCCAAAAGCACTCATTCTCTAAAAGCAGCCTGTAAAAAAAATTCTTCAAATCACTACGACTCAAGCTAAATTTTTGTTCTGCTTCAGCGATTGTTATGATAGTCTCAGTAACGTCTAATGTTCGCATAGTGAATACTATGAGTTAGCACTTAAATTGACGATAACATAGCGATCGCTAGAAACCAACGCTCATTTGAGAACCGCGATCTGTTCTGCTTTAACGATCAAACCATCTTGAATCCGAATGATACGGCGAGTTCTTGCCGCAACATCATGTTCATGGGTAACCAGAACGATCGTAATCCCCTGTGAATTCAAATCTCCCAATAGTTCCATTACCTCATGGGAAGTTTGCGAATCTAATGCTCCAGTAGGCTCGTCCGCGAGAATTAACGCAGGACGATTGGCTAAAGCGCGAGCGATCGCAACTCGCTGCTGTTGACCACCCGATAGTTGATTAGGTCGGTTAGACATGCGATCGCGAAGTCCAACTTTAGTTAATGCTTCAGTAGCGAGGCGATGACGCTTCTCTTTCGGGATATTGGAATAAATCATCGGAAGCATTACATTCTCGATTGCCGTTGAGCGAGAGAGTAAATTAAATTGCTGAAACACAAACCCAATTCGCCGATTGCGAATAAAGGCTAATTCATCATCGTTATAAGTCGTCAGTTCCCGATCTTCGAGATAGTACTTGCCAGACGTAGGGCGATCGAGACAGCCGATAATATTCATCAGCGTGGATTTTCCCGAGCCAGACATTCCCATAATGGCAGCATACTCTCCAGACTGAATCTCTAAGTCAATACCTTTGAGAATTGGCACATCAACTTCACCAAGTCGGTAAGCTTTGCGGATATTTTCTAAACGAATCATAGTTAGTCACTTGAGTTGTATTTGAGAAAGAGCAAACCTTCGGGGTTGCGCTTTATCATAAATTAATCACTTCTGAGCGCTTGAATCGGATCTAACTTGGCAGCACTTCGCGCCGGAATCACCCCTGCCACTAAGCCCACCACCATCGACAAACCAAAACCTGCCAAAACTGCCCAGAGCGATACCAGAAAGGGAAATCCAAAAATTGTTGCCGAAGTATAGGCGATCGCTATGCCTAACCCAATCCCAACTACACCGCCAATCCCTGACACTAAGATTGCTTCAGTCAAGAACTGGTTTAGAATCGCCGATCGCGTTGCCCCTAAAGCTTTCCTGACACCGATTTCGCGAGTACGTTCTACCACCGAAACTAGCATGATATTCGCAATACCGATGCCACCAACGATTAGAGATATCGCTGCGATCGCGCCGACCATGAGCGTCAGTAAGCCGACTATGTTTGTAAAAGCACTCACAATATCTGTCTGATTGACAATTCGAAAATCATCAGGTTGTGGCGGATAAATTTTGTGCCGAAGTCGCAACAGATTAGTTAATTGGAATTGGGCTGCTTCAAGTTCTGTCTCATCCAGAGCTTGTACCCAAAATCCAGTGACAGATACACCTTGCAGAGCGTTATTGCCTACAAGTCTAGCTGACATATTCTTGAGCGGAATAAATACGCGATCGTCCTGATCGAACCCGCCAGCCGAACCTTTTGGCTCCATTACACCGATCACTTGATACTGCTCACCTTGAATGCGAATTCGCTCACCGATTGCATTACCACTCCCAAACAAATCTGCACGAACTTTAGAGCCAAGCACCACCATTGATTTAGCATTATCAATGTCTTCCTGTTCAAAATATCTTCCTTCAGTGGGGAAAGTATTTCTGAGTGGTGAATAATTAACATCAGTACCGATCACCGTTGTCGAGGTGTTTTGGTTGCCATAGGAAACCTGCCTAGTACGCTGCAAATATGAGGACACCAACTTCACCGCAGGAGCTTTTGCTACAGCCTGAGCATCTTCTAAGGTCAAAGTGGAAGCCGAGCCACCACCCTGACTAATGCCACCCGTTCGCGCTGAGCCTGACAGGACGTTAATCGAATTTGTGCCAAGGGCTTGCAACTGACTCTCGGTTGACTTTTGAACACCTTGCCCAATAGATGTAATCGCAATCACAGCTGCAATGCCAATAATTACTCCCAGCATCGTCAATGCAGTCCGCAATCGATTATTCCAGAGCGACTCCGCTGCCATGGTCAGAATTTCGGCAAAAGGAACCTTAGCAACTTGAATGCGTGGCTTTGCTAATGGGTTTGACTTTTGCATAAATTTATAGCGCTTTTAAATTAAAATTCAGATTTTGGCTAAGAATGACGCTTTGCCACATTTTTACAGCAATTTGCGCGGTAATACCAAAGCACAAAAGTGTGACAACACTTTTGTGCTTTGGTATTACTTAATTAGCCACGACTGCGTTGAGGTGACGGTGACAATCCAGGAATACCAGTAGGGTTAGTCTTCGGACGCGACCCTTCAGGAAAGGAGACAAAGATTTTCTCGTTGCCAGTTAAGCCCGATTTAACCTCTGTTTTATCATCAACAGTTATGCCTGTTTCAACTGGTGTAAATATAGGGGTTTCTCTTTGTTCGGTCTTGACATATACCCCTGTCATCCCCTTTTCTCTCACGATCGCAACAGTTGGCACAATCAGCACATTCTTTAATTCACCAGCTTTAAACTCCACACTGGCGTTCATTCCCGATCGCAACATTTGCTTGTCCTGAGAAGTAATTTCGGCTTTTACTTCAAAACTGGTGACATTTTGATTAACGATCGCCTGCGGCGAGATTGATACCACCCGACCGCTAAACTTTTTGTTTGGATAAGCATCGACTTGCAAGGTTACCTGTTGTCCAATCTTAATCCGAGAAATATCAGATTCCGCAACATTTGCCACAACTTGATTATTGCTAGCAAGGGCGAGAATCGAAGAAGCAGTGGCTGAACTCACCGAGCTTCCTGAAGTCGTCGGTGTCACAAAGGCACCTGGATCGGCATATTTTCTGACTACCACCCCATCAAAAGGAGCGCGAATGATTGTATCTTCTAATTGAGCTTGCACGTTTTGCAAAGATCCTGCGGCAGCAACAACTTGCGCCTGTGCGCGATCGATTTCTTCAGGACGTGAGCCTGCCTGTTGCAAAGATAAGGCTTCTTGGGCTTGCGTTACTTTAGCGAGATTAGCTTCCATCGTCGTTCTTGACGCATCAAGATCCCGTGAGGCGATCGCCCCTTGCTGATAAAGCTGTTGGTTTTGGCGGTAGACGATCTCCGATTGTTCAAGCGTCGCTTGGGCATTAGTTAAATTTGCTTGGGCTTGAGAAATATCTTGGGGACGATTGCCTGCCCTTAAAAGTTCGAGACTCGCCTGCGCTGCCGCTAAATTTCCATCAGCTTGAGTAATTTGCCCTAATGTATTGGACTCATCCATATAGGCAAGGATTTGACCTGTGCGGACATTTTCGCCTTCCTTGACCAGTAAACTCTTCAGCCTACCTGAGCTTTTTGGACTGACATTAATTGACTTTTCGGGTTGAATTGTCCCATTAGCAGTCACGATAATCGGTAAATTTGTCATCTTGACCGCAACTGTGCGATCGCGTTTACGGGTTGATTGATTATTGGCAGGTGCAATTAACTGGGTATAGGCATAGTAACCACCTCCACCAACAGCCACAAGGATTAAGAGGATGGCAATACGCCATCTCCATTTGCCCATAAACTTTTTTTTAGGGCGATCGAGCTCATCAGGGAAATCGGATAGACCTTCGGTTATATCCACTTCCTTTGGCTCTAGCTTTTTTTCTGATTGCATGAATTTAAGTCGATGGTTATTGGGTTTAGACTCTATATGCGCGATCAAACGTTCACCGCGCACAAATATCTTAATTATGAAATTTAAAAACTAGAGAAGCCTCGAAATGACGATTCTAATTTGTAGTCAACTATACGATTACAATTGTAGCGCGGTAGCTTTTTGTATCTAACTTTTGGCTCAATTACCTAACTTTCAATAGATATGCAAAATAAATCTGCTCGGTTCTATGCGTTTCTCTCTATTGGAGCCGCGATCGCCACGATCGCACTGAAATTAGGTGCATATCTATTGACTAATTCTGTGGGATTTTTATCTGATTCGCTTGAGTCAGGAGTTAATCTCGTAGCTGCGATCGGGGCAGTATGGGCTCTGACCTATGCAAGCAAGCCACCCGATGCAGAACATGTGTTTGGTCATTCTAAAGCTGAATATTTTTCGAGTGGATTTGAAGGGGCGCTGATCCTAGTGGCAGCAGTAAGTATTGCGATCGCGGCAATCCCCAGATTATTAAATCCTCAACCTCTTGAACAGCTTGGTTTTGGGCTAGTGCTTTCCATAGTCGCAGCAGCAATTAATGGAGGAACTGCCTTCATATTGCTCAGAGCCGGCAAACGCTTACATTCAATTACATTACGTGCCGATGCGCATCACTTACTCACAGATGTATGGACTTCTGTGGGTGTAATCCTCGGATTATTCTTAGTTTCTGTAACGGGTTGGTTAATTCTCGATCCATTGATTGCTCTATTAGTCGCTGCCAACATTGTTTGGACTGGCGTAAAACTGATACAGGAAAGTGGCTCAGCACTTTTGGATGCTTCTATTCCTCTAGAAGAGAGACAAATCATCAATGAAATTCTCTCTTCCTACGATCGCAATGAAGTGCAGTTTCACGCAATTCGCACCAGAATAGCAGGTGCGAGAAGGTTTGTATCTTTTCACATACTGGTTCCAGGAGGGTGGTCAGTACAACGGGGACATGACCTATGTGAAGAGGTTGAATCTGCTATTTGTAATGCATTACCGCATATGAATGTCCTCACGCATTTAGAACCTCTAGAAGATCCCAAATCATGGGCCGATCAGGACTTATAACTGAGCTTATTTCGTTCTATATCAAATCGATAGGCTTGAAATCCAGTGAAGTTTGCTCGTTTCTCAGAATCAGGAAGGGCGCTTGCGACATGCTCAAAGGGTGACAAGTGAGCGGGTTTAGATGTTAGTAGGCGATCGTGCAGTTTCACATCATCGGCGAGGCTCCGCACACCATCATGATTGAGATAACTAACTCGCGCACAGCGTCCTACCGCCACTTTGACCAATTCGTTAATATCGCTAATTTCGTCAATATCTTCTTGTTTAATTAATGGTAAATGCCATTCACCTGCGGCTAGTTGCTGCGGTTGACTCGCATCATAGGCGGCGTTCATTTTATTAGCGAGAGATTGGATTTCTGGCTGTGCGTCGGGATGACAGCGCTGCTCAAAAAAGTTTTCATATTCCGTTCCCGAACAAATTACGGTAATTGTGGAGAAGGGTTCTAAAAGGCGATTGACTACTTGTTTATGAATGCCAATTTCCACTAATCGCCGCGCATGTCGAATCGCATCAAGTCTGGCTTCCTGCCATACTGCGGCGGCGGCTTGCATTTCATCTTCTGTAACTTCTATTTGGGCGGACATTCCCTTTTGGTTTTTGCCCCAATGTAATGGATAGACTTCTTGACTCTCGACGAGTTTGATCATTTTCTCGACGGGAATGGCGCGACTGCTGCTGCTGTTTTTGCTGAGCATTCGATGGGTCATGAATTCTGAGTGAATCATGCGGTGGTAGGTCAGCACAAAGGTGGTCAGGCGATCGCCTGTTAAGTTAATGCTGTCAGCGATGATTGCGGCTTGGGGTTGAAACATGATGCTTAATTCTTAATTCATCTAAGATTGTAGTCTTGATTGGCTTTGGGGTGTGGCTGTACTTAACTACGTTCGGGCAAGTCTGGCTGAGCGTAGTCAAGTTCAGTAGGGAAATCGGGAAACGAGCTTTGATTTGATAATTGGGATTATTCTGGCTTCTTGGGAAATATGCATTTCACAGTAATTTTCATATTAGATTTTGCGCCGCCTGATGCGATGAAGGGGACACCAGCTTGAGCATCGAGGCTTACACCAAACTCTAGTGTAACTTCACTGACTTCGGCACTTCCTAAATTGCGAAAGGCGTTGAGGGTGTTGACGGTATAGCCACGCACGAGGCTTTGCATCGAATGAAAGCTTTGAATTGCTTTTTCTTTGGCGACGGCTTGAGCATTTTCAGGAAGACCAAACGATCGGGTTGGTGAAGTTGAAGCTACCGCAGTTTCTTCGACTTGAAAATAAATGATGCTGCCGTCTTCGAGTTCGGTGGGGATGAGTTGGGGCATGGTTTTACAGTTTGTAAAGATATTCTGTCATGCTAACATCTAGAAGCTTCTCGATTTTTGTACGTTCTAAAAACATAAGCGTAAATTGTAGGGGCAGAGCATTCCCGCAACAATTTCTAAATCCTCAGTTTTCCTCGATTTGGGAATGCTCTGCCCAAGCCCTGACAACGCAGGGACAATTTATCAGTGAAAGCATGGAGGGTTCTGCATTTGCGAATGGAGGTTTATGTGAGGTGTTGGGAAATGGTCGCGCAAATGCAAAACCCCTACAAATTTTTTCCTTTTACCTTGTTTACAAGTCGGGCATAATTATAGGAATCTGCTCGTTGCGACACTTGCGATAGATGTTGAAATCGCTGTCTAAGGTTAGGATGGCACTATTATCATAAATTTCTGACATCCTCACTAAACAGGCATCTGCTAAGGACATTGGTACATTTTGATAGCGGACAAGAAGTTTTTCTATGGTTTGATTCTCTTCGTTTAGATGAAATGGAATTTGAACAACTCCTTTATCAATGAAAGAGAAAATGATCTCTTTGCTAGAAGGTATCCTTTGGAGTAAAAAGCAAGTTTCAGTGATGGCGGCTTCGCAGGTGAGCAATGGCGGTGAAATTTTGGCAAGTTCGCGAACTGCCCAATTATGATAAGAATCTCGGCGATCGATCAGTGCGACAAAAACACTAGCATCAAGGATGATTTGCTGACTCATGCTGGGTTTTGATTTTTGAGTTCATGCTTTTTGAGGGAAAGATCGCCGCCAATATCGAGAGAACCAATGAGATTACCTGCCAGTTCGAGGGCAGATAGGGGTTTATGTTCGGGATTTAAGGTATCTTTTTGTTTGTTTTGACTGCAAATAAACTCAGCAAAATCTAAAATTTGCTTCTGTTTGGCTAGGGGTAAACTTCTGACAAGTTCGATAATCCTTTGCTCAACTGTTATTGTTGCTTTCATGTTTTTACCCTGCCATTTATTTTTCTAGTTTAATCCAAATTTTTTCCTTTTACATTTTTACTTTTGCCTTGGAGAATCGCTGATCTTCTTGAACGGAAAGCACATTTACTCCTCTTAGGCGTAATCCAAGCAAAATCTGGCGCGGTACGTTTTCATCCATGTATAGGGCGATCGCCATAGCTTAATGAGGTCTTGCTTGAAGTTTGGCTTGCAATGGTGAGATGGGAGCGTTTAGGCGCATTTGTTCGGCATAGTCGAGGCGGCGCTGGATGTCGGTATCAAGTTCTAGTTTGTGATCCCAGTAGTAGGCGAGGGCGGAATAGATTTTGCTGAGGGCGATATGGGGATATTGAAAATGTAGTTCTTCGGGACTCCAGCCATAGGTGAGGTGCGAGGTGACTAGCTCGACGACTTTCATGGTCGTACCTGCAATGATGGGTACGTTGCCTTGAAGTTGGATGTGCATATATTGGGTTGGTGTGTTGAGCATTGTGCAGACCTCCATAATAAGGAACTAAGTGTTTTCTTCAAACATGGCTTCTAGATTGCGATCGCCTTTAATCACGCGCATAATTTCTATGTTTTTAGGTTCTGTGAAGTCTTGCTCTTAGCTGATTAATAGCTGTTTCACCATCAAGCCCTTCACCACGATCGCATTCGGCGGCGGCGATGTCGATTTTGTTGCGGAGTTCGGCAACTAGATTTGTTGCTACTCCTTCTAGATAAAGGGTGTCGTAACTAAGGTCTATTTCATTTGCCCATTCCAATGAACCAGCAACAACTTTTACGGAAGCGAATAACGCAGTATTTTTTAGCTGATTAAATACACCTTTGTTGAGATATGGCTTTAGATCGAAAATTTTTTGTTCGCCATTTTCAAACCAGAGCATTAAACAATAGTTCTCAAGGGGCTTAACTTTTTTGACGTAGGGATTGATCATCATCTCTGTTATTTTAAGGGGTCGATTTTGAATGGTTCTTGACCGTTAACTGCTAATTGCCAATCTGCGATTAGTTCTTCTCTGTGAATTTCAATCCAAGCTTCAACAAGTTTTCGTTTGTTTTTGGGTAGTTCACCTGCGAGTAACTCTCCATCAAGACTAAATACTGCCTATGAGTCTGCATACTCGGTATGAATATGGGGAACATGATGCTGTTTGTTGTCGAAGTAATACATTCGGATGATGACACCGTAAAACATGGACAAGGTTGGCATAGATAAAACTCATTCTCTTAAGTTCAAAGTTTTGATTTTTTGTGATGTATTTTCTAGTTTAATCCGAATTTTTTCCTTTAATCTTTTTACTTTTGCCTTGGAGCAATGCCACACATCTGTCTGTCCTCATCACTGGCGTTGGGGTTATTGACGAGATAGTCGTGCAGCCACGCGCAACCCTTTGCCATGAGGTCATCAAGATTTAAGTTCCACAATTTGATGGTGCTGTCAGAACTGCCAGAGGCGATCGTCTTGCCATCGGGACTAAAGGCTACGCTATTGACACCAGAGTTATGCCCTTTGAATGATTGGAGTTCTTTTCCTTCCAGATTCCACAGTTTGACGGTGTTGTCGTAACTGCCAGTGGCGATCGTCTTGCCATCGGGACTAAAGGCAACGCTAAAGACACCAGAGTTATGCCCTTTGAATGATTGGAGTTCTTTTCCTTCCAGATTCCACAGTTTGACGGTGTTGTCGTAACTGCCAGTGGCGATCGTCTTGCCATCGGGACTAAAGGCAACGCTAAAGACACCAGAGCTATGCCCTTTGAATGATTGGAGTTCTTTTCCTTCCAGATTCCACAATTTGACGGTGTTGTC
>QBMK01000025.1 GCA_003249035.1 Pseudanabaena sp. | reverse complement strand
CCAAAATTGGTTCGGCGGGCTTCGCCCGCCGAACCAATTTTGGGTTTTATATGCAAAGGATGTTACTTACCGGAATTGTGACAAAAATTCCAGCATTAACTCCTCTTCAGACATTTGCTGCTGCATCAGATCTGTGGGTCCTCTTAAAAACTCTTTAATCGTGATACGGCGATCGCGAAAATCGACTACAAACTGATGCATTTGTTCGATGATTGAAATTTGAGTCTCAACCTCGCGCAAAGCTTCGTCCATTGGATCGCCGCCATACTTGGTAATCTTCTTGAAAACAGCGGTCATTTCTCCTTGCTGCGTTTTTTTCGTGAGTTTAAGTTGTCGTTTTAAGGTTTCAAGTTGATCCTTAAGGTAAGTATTCTCTGCTTCCACTTTGGCACAGTGGCGCGTCAGATCGTCAGAGTTATCGAGATCGATAATTGCACCTAACTCTTGCTGCTTTTCAATCGCCAAAAGTCTCGCCAAATCACCATTTTGATAAGCTAAATTAATTTCTTTCATGATCTCGGTGCGGTATTCCTTTTCCGCTTCATCAGTCACCTTGTCAGGATGAAAGCTGTCCGCTAAACGCAAGAAAAGTTGTCGGATTTTTTTAAGCTCATCTCGGTCTGGTTTGGGAATTCCTTCTACAACTTGTTGATGAGATCGTCCTCTATGACTATCCCAATTAGGCTCATTATCAGAATCATCTTCATTTTCAAAAGTATCTGGTTCCATCGGTAAATGTTTAGGACTGATGATTCCTTCTAATTGGAGATGATAGTAAACAGTCTCAATATCTTTACGGGATTTCTTGCCCAATTTTCTGCCAGTAAGGATTTCTTGGAAAACAGCATGAATTTGCTCATCCAGTTCCATAATCTTTTGACGGAAAGGGGCGACACGTTTAGTAATCTGGATGCCAACCTCCTTGATGCTGTCATTGAGATTATTTAGCTTAGTGCGGCTAGTCTCAATTTGTTTGATTAACTTGCTATTTTCCTTCTCTAAGAAGTTTAAGCGAAACCGTAAGTCTGAAAGCCCAAGTTCACTTTTAGAAGATGTAGTAGGATTAGAGGTCTTGGTTCTTTGAGCCATAAGAGGTTAAATGAGGAATAGCTAAGTGTCAAAATTGGCATCTATTAGAATCTTACCATCAGAGTCAGGAGCCATAGCGATAATTGCTCAGTCGTTAAGCTTTATCTCAACGACCATAGGATATTCACCATCTTGACTTGTTACAATGATATCGTGACGAAGTGTTTGCATAACTTGCTTAGCACAACCATAATTTCACTCAATGTTATGTACTACTTTCCTAATCATCGATATTTTGCTTACCTTACTTCACCAGCGATCGCCTCAATGCCAAATAAGCAAAATGTGGTAATTATTCAACCGATGGGGGCAATCGAGCAGCATGGCGCGCATTTACCATTGATTGTTGATGCGGCGATTAGTATTGGAGTGTTGGCAAGGGCTTTAGAAAAATTAGACCCAGTGATTCCTGCCTATGCTTTGCCGCCTCTGTATTATGGTAAATCGAATGAGCATAGTACTTTTGCAGGCACGATTACGATGCGATCGCAGACGATGCTAGCGGTTTTGGCAGACATTGCTGAGAGTGTCTATCGAGCAGGATTTCGGAAGTTAGCTTTGATGAATTCCCACGGCGGACAACCACAAATTTTGGAAATAGTTGCTCGCGATATCCATGAGAAATATCCTGATTTTGCCATATTTCCTCTCTTTACTTGGCGCGTTCCCAATGTTGCCAAAGACCTTTTAACGGCAAAAGAATTAGAATTTGGAATTCATGGTGGTGATGCCGAAACTAGCTTGATGTTGGCACTTTTGCCTGAACAGGTGCAAATGGATAAAGCCGTTACCGAATATCCCTATGGATTGCCTGAACATAGTTTGCTTAGTATGGAATCGGCAAATCCCTTTGCATGGGTGATGCGCGATTTGACTCATAGCGGTGTTTTGGGCGATGCTAAGGCTGCGACTAGAGAAAAGGGTGACAAGATACTTAGTTCTCTAGTTGATGGTTGGGTGCAATTGATCGAAGATATATACAAATTTGAGCAACCTAAAGCATATGGCAATCATCTCCTCTAAACCAACTCAAAATCAGAATCCAGAAGGCGATCGCCTGAACGATCAAACTGCTCAAAAATCTGCACCAGTTCCTGAACAAGCAGCCAGCAAAAAAACAACTTCTCGATCACCTAAAAAATCGTCCAAAAAAGAAGTAACATCGCCAGAGATGCAACAGGCGTTAGACTTGTTGCAAGCGGAAGCTACACCAGAGGAGAAACTAGAAGATCAACTAGCAAAAGATGCGCCTGCTCAAGTTTCGGTAGACATTAATATTCGTCCTAAAAATCTCGCTGACTATATTGGACAAAAAGATTTAAAAGAACTCCTAAATATTGCGATCGCAGCGGCAAAATCGCGATCGTCAGCTCTCGATCATTTGTTGTTATATGGCCCCCCAGGGTTAGGGAAAACTTCTCTGGCTCTCATCATTGCTCAGGAAATGGGCGTGCAATGTAAAATCACTTCGGCTCCTGCCCTTGAACGTCCCCGTGATGTCGCTGGTTTACTGGTATCTTTGCAACAGGGAGATATTCTCTTTATCGATGAAATCCATCGCTTACCGAGTGTAACGGAAGAGATTCTCTATCCTGCGATGGAAGATTATCGATTGGATATTACAATTGGGAAAGGGCAAGGGGCAAGGATTCGCAGTGTGCAGTTAAATAAATTTACGCTGATTGGTGCAACTACGAGAATTGGAGCTTTATCTTCACCATTGCGCGATCGCTTTGGCTTTGTGCAGCACTTCCGTTTCTATGAGCAGGATGAACTAACGCAGATTGTGTCCCGCAGTGCCAAGATTCTGGAGACTCCAATCCATGATGATGGAGCAATTGCGATTGCGGCAAGATCTAGGGGTACGCCTCGGATTGCTAATCGTCTCTTAAAGCGAGTGCGAGACTATGCTGAAGTTAAGGCAAAGGGCGAACAGATTACAGGTGCGATCGCCGAATCGGCACTGGAATTATTTAATGTCGATCCTAAAGGTTTGGACTGGATCGATCGCAAATTACTAACGGTTTTAATTGAGAACTTTAATGGTGGTCCCGCAGGTTTGGATACATTAGCGGCGGCGACTGGTGAGGATGCTCACACGATTGAGGAAGTTTATGAGCCATATTTATTACAGATTGGCTATATCAATCGCACGCCTCGCGGTCGGGTGGCTACAGCCGCAGCGTGGAAGCATTTAGGTTATTCTGTTCAAACTGCGATCGCGGGTTTGTTGTAATGCGCGATCGTCTTTCTGTATTTATTTACAGTCTTGCGAGTATATCGCGTAGAGAATATTGCTAAAATATCCTCTAAATTCAAGATTTCATCGTATCGCTTGGAGAATCTGCATATGATAACTAAACAAAGGCTTGAACTATTAGATGCGATCGAGCAAACTCCAGAAGAAGATATTCCAGAGTTGTTGAATTTTGTGCATTTTTTTCGTCAACAGCGAATCATGCAAGCTTCATCTGCAAGTGCTTGGGATGTTGCCATGAGTGAGATTAATAGTAGCAATCTAGAAAAGCAAAATCTCAGACGACAAAGAATCAATCAATTGTTTACAAAATGGTCTTTGTTGGATAGTGAAGATGAGCAGAAAGAAGCTTTGAAAATTATTGAATCTGTTGAAGGTGTTTCTATCTAATGAGTCAGATCATCTTTTTGGACTCTACTCCTGTTGGATTGATTACAAACCCTAAAGCGACTCCTTTGGCTTTACAGTGTCAGCAATGGTTTGATAGTCTCTTGGCTAGAAACATGAAAGTGGTTCTGTCTGAAATTATCGATTATGAAGTTAGACGAGAGCTTTTACGGGCTAATAAGTTATCGAGCATTAGAAAACTAGATTTTTTAAAATCTGAGCTTACATATTTACCAATTACGACAGAAGTAATGTTAAAGGCTGCGGAGTTATGGGCTAGGGGAAGAAATGCTGGTAAGCCGACAGCTGACAATAAATCGTTGGATGGTGATGAGATTTTGGCTGCTCAGGCAGCATTAGTCGCCAGTTATGGACATGAGGTAATTATTGCTACGAGTAATACTAAGCATTTGTCGTTGTTTGCGGATGCTAGGGAATGGCAAAGTATTTAGCGATCGCCTTGTACTTGCTGATAGGTTTATGAGTGTAGCGATCGCTTCAATCAATCTATAAATTTTACATATCTTAAAAACTTTTAGCCCCTAGAAAATTTAGAAAAGGGGACATAAAAGTATTATCCTAAAATATAGTGGGCGTGGTGTTTTTTAAGTTTGGTGTTGCTCTAATTTCTGCAAATTTCTGGGGAATTGTCCTCAAAGTCTATCTAGAGTCAATCAAGATGTCTATAAATAATACTGAGATTCGTTTGCTTCTAAATCTATGGGATTTGGGAGAAGGTCAAGGCGTGGTGAATAAGGGTAAGGTTTTGCCGTCCTTTAGTGGAAAAGATAAGGATATCAAGAAGGCGGAGTATAAGAATGCTTTGCAGATTTTGATTGATAGTGGGGCGATCGCTGCTTCTACTAAGTATTCACTGACGGATGAGGGTTTGCAAAGGTTGGCTAGTGGTTTGCGATCGCCTGATTTTAGTTTCGAGGGGGCAACGTTAGTCAGTAGTCGCTTAGCAAATGCGGCTTTGCGATGGTTTCAGCAAAATTCTGGAGAGGCTTTAAGTGTTGAGTCTGCGCCGAAGATCTTTTCTTACGATGAGTTTAAGGTTGTGGCTTTAGAAACTTACGATCAGCTTAATCGTGATTACAACTATGACAATCTTGTGCCAATTTATCGGATTAGACGAGCTATCTCTGATCGGGTTACTCGCACTCAATTTGATAAATGGTTACTGGAATCTCAAGCCAACGAGACTTTTCAGCTTATTACAGGTAGAGTTGCAGACCTTACTCCAGACAAAGAACGTGATTCGATTACAACCGAATTAGGCGGATTGCGCTACTATGCCAAGCTTCTATAGAGAAACATTAGATCCGAGGTAATTAAATTAAAAAATAATAAAAAGAGGTTTGTAATGTCTACACCATCATCATTTGATGAACTTTACGAAGTAATCAATAAGAATAATCCCTTTGATGTGCCGCCAATTGTCACAGGTCAAGATATTTGGAATGGTAGTTTTCCCGATCTGACGACTTTAAATGCTCATGCTTCTGATGCAGTTTTTGAAGTGATTGAGCAAGTCCGCTCAGGCAAGCCAAAAGTTACTTCTCTTGTATTCAGTGCTGAAATTGGTGTTGGTAAAAGTCACCTTATTAGGCGAGTTCGCCAGCGCTTGCAAGCAGATAAAAGCGCCTTTTTTGTCTACGCAAACAAATATGGTGATTTGAATTTGATTCACTATCAATTTCGCCAAATTTTAGCGGACAGCCTAAAACAGTCAAATGGTCAGGGAGTTACGCAGTGGCAAGAATTAGCTGCGGCTATGGTCAACCAAGTTGTTTCTAGCAAAAAAACAGCATTAGAACTGGTTGAAAAGTTTCCTCTGGCTTTGACAAGAAGTCATGATCTGATCGACAAACTAACAAATGCCATTCTTAAAGTTAAGCCGAAAGTTGGCGATCCCGATATCGTTAGAGCTATTCTATGGACATTAGGAGATACTGCCCATGCACCTTTTGCTATCAAATGGCTTGCTGGGAAGGAACTGTCGGACGCAAAAGCAAAAGAACTGGGGCTGCCAAATCCGACGAAGGAAATCAAATTATTAGAGGCAGATGCACTTAGTGCAGCGCTGCAAATCATCAGTATAGCTTCTGATTACAACCCTATTCTAATCTGTTTTGATGAGCTAGAAGGACTAGAAGTTAATGAGGCTGGTTTCTTCAAATCTCAAGTTGTTGGAGGACTAATCAAAGATTTATTTGATGCAATTGAACAATCTGATGTCACTAAAGGAATTGCTATCTTATCAGTAATTCCTCAAGGTTATTGGAAGGACTTACTCAAAAATACAGGAGCAAGTGAGGGAGGGGGGATAAAGGATAGACTTTCTTCAAAGTATTCAGAACCTCTTGAGCTAAAGTATGCAGACGGAGAGACAGTTATTAGTCTTATCAGTCTGTGGCTTGAGGAGTTTTACACATCTCAAAATCTTGTGCCGCCTAATCCTGTATTTCCTTTTGAAGAGGAAAAGTTGAGATCTTTAGGAAGTGAAAAGCCAACTATCAGATCACTATTGAAATGGTGTCGCGACAACTTTAGAGTCTCCACTCCACCACCACCTCCGAAAGAATTGGTTCAAAAAGCCTATGAACTAGAATTTGCTCATGATAGTGAAGAATTCTTGGATGATAGCGACCTCATCGCCAGAGCGCTCTATCTCGGATTGACAACGCTCAAGGGACAAACAATTGAGAATGTTCTGATTCAAGATGTCACGAATCAAATCAAACCTATAGGAGAAAATAAAGGATCAATTCAATTTAAGATTATCGCAATAGAGGATGGAAAAGAGGATTCAATTGGTGTTGGGGTGATTCAGCATACTCACGGAATGACAGTTGGTTCAAGAATGCTAAGACTGACGATGTATGACACATTTAAACTTACTCGTGGTTGTATGATTCGATCTGAAGACCGAAAGATTAACAAAAGATGGGAAGCACACAATTTGCGAATTAAACTTGATCAGATGGGTGGTGAATTTATCCATCTAGAAGCTGAACAAGTAAAACCCCTTATAGCGATTCTTGCTGTTTATGACAAGCGTGAAGTATACGGTGTCAGCGAAGATGCTATCTCAACTTTTATTGCTGATTCACAAATTGCTTTCAATAATCTCCTGATTAGAGACATCTTAAGCAATCCTGCAAATGTAATTCCTGATGATGACAGTGAGGCTGAACCAGTAATTGAGAATGAAAGCGATGAAGTAAAACCAACTTTTATTGATATTACTGATGAAGTTAATATTGATATCGATAGCTTTCTTGAATAAATAAAACAGTTCTTAGAAAATTTATGATATCCATCGCCAACGGTTTACGCATTTCGGCAACAAATTTAGATGCTTTAAAAAGCGGGAAAATCGTTGGCGCTTTTTCTAAGACTTTTCTTGCTCTCGACAAATGCTTTGCGCTCTATCCCGACATACAAGTCCCAGACTCAGAGACAATAAATGTCGAATTTTGGGCAGAATGTAAAAACTGTGAATCGATTAATAATACTTTCCCCTTATCAAATCTTTCAAAACTCACAGCATTGCCTACTGAAGAATTAGAAAGCATCTTTCAACAACGCGCAAATATATTTCTATTATCTTTGCGCGTTTATCAATTGCCTAATCCCATTCAAGTTCAACCGCAAGCAACAGGTAATTTTGTCCCTTTATCAGAAGCAGTTACAATCGTTGATCGACTACCTATTCTAAATGATGAGCAGTTTCAAGAAGCTCAAAAACAATTTCAAAGTATAGATTTATCAGTAATTCCCAACGAGATTTCGACCACTTCTATTGTGGTTGATGAATTTCTAGATATACATCCTAACCTTCTAGATGGATTTATTGATGGAGTAGAGCCAACAACTACATCTGACGGAGATTTAGTCGTTGGAGATTTAAGTGAACAACCAAACGAAACTGAGCAACAAAAAATAGAATCGGCTAATCAGCTAGATTGGTTTGACCGAATTGCCGCAGTTGGAAATTCTAGCGGCGGTCATGAATTTGAAAAACTGGTTAGAAAAAGCTTTATAGAGTTAGGATTTAGCAATTCAAACACCAATCCTAAAGCTAGTCTCGATCCAGAAGCTACAGGCGGAGCAGGTGGAATAGACTTGTGTTGTGAATATCCATATCCAGTCATCGGAGAGTGCAAAGCAAGTGCTAATGGAAAAATTCCTACCGATGTCTGTAGCCAACTTATTTATCTTGGTCAAGCTCATTTCCAAAAAGAATACGAAAAAGCAATCAAGCTAATAATTGCCGCAGGTGCTCTAAATCATCATTCCAACCCAGTGGCAATAGGAAATAGAATGAATGTCATTAGACCAGAGACGTTAGAAAAGATAGTGAAACTTAAAATCTCATATGTAGGTTCAGTTAATCTACGGGAATTAAAGTCATGCTTAGAAAAAGAACCTTTTGGAGAAGAGGCTAATTCTAAGCTTTTACAGTTTATTGAAAAATCTGAACTTGAGATTAAGCCAAAAATCAAGTTGCGATCGTATATTGTTCAAACTGTAAAAGAAGAACAAGATGATAATCAGTATCTTTCTGTTACTGAAATCAGATCGACCTACAATGCAAAATATGTAACAGATCCTAAACAGAAATTAAGTGATCCAATAGTAAGAGATCTACTCATTGAGCTTTCTTCGCCGTTGGTGGGATATTTGGGAAGAGTTGAAGAAGATGGTAAAAAGTGCGATCGCTTTTATTATTTGAGAGACTTACCAATAGAAAATGAAAACCATAACTGAGATTTGCTACCAACTTTAGCGAGGAGATTTTGAATTTAGCCGTCATGCCTTCAAACGCACAGTTGAAAGGAATATTAGCGAACAGGAGATCATGCAAATAGCTGAAAATGCGACCATTATTGAGGAATACCCAGATGATAAATACTCCCCAAGTTGTTTGATTTTTGGAACCACTAAAACCAATAGACCACTCCACTTACAAGTATCAATGCAAGAATCAGCGATCGTCAAAATCATTACAATATATGAACCCGATCCTAATCAATGGATTCAATTTACAAGGAGAAAATAAAATGAATAAATGTCATGTATGCGGCTCAAGTGAAATTCACAACGAACTGATTGATGAAATTTTCTATATTTCAGGTAAACCCGTTTTAGTCGAGCATATTCCCGCAAAAGTTTGCAATCAATGCGGGGAACAAACCTTTAGCCGCCAAACAACAGAACAAATTCGCCTGATGCTTCACAGCCAAGCCAAACCAGTTAGAGCGATCGCCATTGATGTTTTCTCATTAGCCTAAGATATTTGGGAAGAGATAAGAGTGAAGGGAGAAAAGGCGATCGCTTTTACTACTTGCGAGACTTACCGATTTATTCAACCTAATTAAAATAAAAAAAAACAGCTATGAAACGAGTAGAACTCCTCAATCGCATCTCAGTTAACCCAAATATCTGCTTCGGGAAACCATGTATTCGAGGACATCGCATTTGGGTATCCCTAATCCTTGATTTTCTAGCTAATGGTACTAGCATCCCTGAATTGCTAGAAGACTATCCCCAACTGCAACCAGAAGATATTTATGCCTGTATTGCCTATGGAGCAGCTATGTCAAGCGATCGCTATGTTGATATTCCCATCGAGAAATCAGCATGAAATTCAAACTAGATGAAAACATTGGTCAAAGGGGCATCAAACAGCTAAAACAAGCAGGCTACGATGTTTCTACTGTCCTTGAACAAGGACTAACCTCAGCTTCCGATCCCACCGTCATAAAAGTTTGCCAACAAGAAGATCGCTGTCTGGTTACTCTCGACTTAGACTTTAGCAATCCTCTACAATATGTACCCTCACAATACAAAGGAATAGCTGTTTTAAGATTACCTCCTAGAGCAACTATAGATGATCTGACAGATGCGATTCAGACTCTAATTAATGGATTATAGCGTGAAGATATTACAGGAAAGCTCTGGATCATTCAACGAGGACGCATTCGTATTTATCAGCAAAGTGATGATTAAAAAATTAACACAGACAATATCTGTATTTGGGAAAAGATAAGGGTGATGGAGAAAATGGCGATCGCTTTTACTGCTTGCGAGACTTACCGATAGAAAAGGAGACATAAC
The DNA here is from genome assembly GCA_003249035.1 of Pseudanabaena sp. Lineage (GTDB taxonomy): Bacteria > Cyanobacteriota > Cyanobacteriia > Pseudanabaenales > Pseudanabaenaceae > Pseudanabaena. The sequence continues at coordinate 47,329 of QBMK01000025.1, read as the reverse complement.
ATGACACTCAAAGAACTACAACCACAACTACTCAACCTAACCCCAGAAGAAAAATCTCAAGCAATCCAAATATTAGTACAAAGCCTCAGCAATACATGGCAAGGCATCGAAAAAATTCCCAAGGTCATGGGCGGCGACGCTTGCATTCGTCAAACCCGCATCCCCGTATGGCTACTAGTGAGCCTCCAAAGCCAAGGCGCAAGCGAAGCCTACATCCTCGAAGACTATCCCACCCTATCTGCAACAGACCTAGCAAACGCATGGCGTTACGCCGAAACTCACATCGATGAGATAGAAGCAGCCATTCATAGACAAGAGGCAGCTTAACATGGCACGTCTCTATGCCGATGAGCAATTCCCCCGAATTGTCGTCAAACTACTACGCGCACTAGGGCATGATATTTTGACAGTCCAAGAAGCAGGAAAAGCCAACCAAAGAATCCCCGATGAAGACGTATTAGCCTTTGCGATCGCAGATATCCGTGCTGTGTTAACGATTAATCGAAGCGACTTCATTCGACTGCATAACTTACATCCTAGCCATACAAGTATTATCGTTTGTACAGAAGACCTCAATAGACAAAGACTCGCTACACAAATTCACGAAGCAATTAGTAACACGGTAGATCTAACCAACCAACTAATTCGCATAAATCGTCCTAGTAAATAGAGATTGCTTCACCCTTAGTGAGATATTTGGGAAGAGTTAAGGGTGATGGAAGAAAAGGCGATCGCTGGTTATGGTGATGAATTGGTGATCGCAAATAAACGGATGAGCTGAGACTACATTGGTTCAAGGCGGATAAGCTGCCCTGCTTGTTCATCGGTCAGAATATAGATAAATCCATCTTTTCCTTGGCGTACATCTCTTACTCGCTGACCGACAGGAATAGTTTCTCGAACTATGGTTTTATTGCCTTCGATCTTGATGCGAACGACTGATTTGGAAACTAATCCACCTGCAAACAAATTGCCTTGCCAATTTGGAAAGATATTGCCACGATATAGCAGCAACCCAGATGGAGCGATCGCAGGAGTCCATACCAATTTTGGATCGACCATATTGGGGCGGGATACTTCGTTAGAAATTTTACCTCCCGTATATTCGTGACTGAAAGTTACAACTGGCCAGCCATAGTTCTTGCCAGCTTCAATCAGGTTTAATTCATCACCACCTCTTGAACCATGCTCAGTTGACCATACTTGCTTTGACAGGGGATCGGCAAATAGCCCTTGAATATTGCGATGTCCGTAGCTCCATATCGCTGGATTAGCATTAGCCATTTTCACAAAGGGATTATCAGAAGGAATAGAGCCATCATCTTTAAGCCGTAGGACTTTACCAAGCTGACTATCTAGCTTTTGGGCTTGATTGCGAATCAACTCATCATTCAGTTGTAGTGGAGGATTACCTCCGTCACCGATCGCAATCAGCATTGTGTCATCGGGCAGCCAAACGATACGTGAACCGAAGTGTTGATTCCCTGATTTTGAAGGTTTCACTTCAAAAATTACTTGTGTTTCCACCAGAGCTTTACCATCAAATTTTGCCCTCAAAATACTGGTGTGATTAGATTGGAAATCGCCTCTGGAGTATGTGAGATAAACCAAATTATTTTGAGCAAAGCGTGGATGGAGTGAGATATCCATCAACCCTGCTTGTCCAGATACAAATAAATTGGGGATTTCTGCGATCGCAATTTGCTCTAGCGATCCAGATCCATTGCGGAAGATTTTGACTCGACCAACTCGCTCGGTAATTAGAATTGCGCCATCGGGCAACCATGCCATTCCCCAAGGTCTTTCTAAATCTTTAGCTACTGTGACTTGTTTGAATTTGTTCGCAATATCTTCTTTATTAATGGTGATCGCTGAAGCTGTGGGTTGAGCAATTATTGATGGATTCAAGGTTGTTGCTGGGGTAGTACAACTTCCTATCGTCAGAGCGATCGCGCTAATTACAAGACTGAACGAATGGCGTAAATTTTTCATCGCTTTTGGGGAGTAATTTATAAACCTTCCACATCAGGAGCAGCAGCAATTTTGTAGACTAGGATCACTTTGGCTTGGGAATAGGGTAGGAGATGTAAATTCCAATTGCAAAAGCCATTGAGATCGGGTTGGATGCGATCGCTGGTTTCATCCTGAACTACTTCAATTTTTACCTTCTCCAATTCTGAGACAGGTATTCGCTCAGTCATGGTGATTTTTCTAGTTTCATCGCCAATATTTGAGAGAAAGATACTGACAGTGTTGGTAATAGTATTCCATTGGGTGAGATGATTCTTCTCTCGTTTTTGTGACTGGGTGCGCTGGACACGCATATTCGCATCAGTTCCCCAACCAAGGGCAAATTTTTCTTGGGGAGCGATAAAAGATACAGTTGTTCGCCCGACATATTCTGTAGACCGCACTAGATCGACGGGGCCAGCCAAAATTGGCAATGTGGAATTATTAGTTTGTTCGCTTTTAAGAACGACTTGCAGAGCTATTTCGGGCATGAGTACATACTCAATCTTGGCTGAGGATTGGAACTGAAATAGTGGCACACGATAGGGATTTCCATCGGAGGGAAGATTTGCTTTTTTGGAGGCGCGGAGAGTTCTCACTTCACCGCCATCATCAACTCCAGGTAAATCGATCGCATCTGGTCTTGCGCCTGTGCCTAGCCCCGTCGTTTTAACCGTTTGATCGCGCATTTCTACGGCTATCTTCTTCGCTTTTTCGCGGATATTCAGCCAATCATCGGTGAGTAAAGGTGGCTCAGTGCCAAGGGAAGCACGAGCGGTGGAAAAGACTAAATCCACATTTAGCCAGTCTTCGCCTGTGTTTTGCCAAACGCAACCATCGGTACGGAAGGTTAATTGCGAATTTTCTCCCGTTTGCTTATCTCCCATCTGTAACTGGGCTTGATGATAGGGTCGCCAGAAGGCATTGGGAACGACATAATCAAAAGCTAGTTCATATTCGCCAGTTTCCGCGATCGCTAAATCCGCTTCGAGATGCGCCGCAAACATCTGATCGGGTCTAGATTCAGCTTGAATACGGCTTACTAGTCGCTCAATCGCCGATTTTAACTTCGCCTGTGCATGGTAAGTATTGAGGATTTCGCTACGGGCTTCCCGCATTTTTTGAAATAGTGGCTGTAATTGCGATCTCCATGCCATGGGATCGACTTTTCCCCAAGCCGCGTCAATGGGAAGCTCTTGCAAAGCTTTTCCCAAAATTATGCCGATTTGTTGAAACTGGGCTTCGAGTTGTTGGCGATCTTCAGTGAGGATATTGTATTGATCGAATTGCGATCGCCATTCAAGCATTAACTCTTCTAACAAACCTGAGCGATCGGATTCCTTAATTAACATCTGTCGGCGTACACGTACATCGTTTACTTTTGCTCCTGATATGCGATCGCTAAATTCAGCACGCAGGGACTTATCAGAGAGAATGGGCGCAACTTTAGCCACATGAACGCGCCAAAGTCCCCCTGTTAAGGTTACCTTCGCCATCCGTTGGACTTGAGCGCGATCTTCGAGTAGCGTCACGGTAGTAACAGGAGCATTTAGATCTAGAGTCTGAATTTCGGTTGATATCATGTTCTATTCCTCTCTCCGATTACCGTTAACTAATTCGTTATCCACAAAAGTCTTAATTGTATAGTCGGCGGTTAATTCCGTTTCACCACCTGCGGGAACGCTAATTTGCCAACGATAGCCGCCTTTAATCACGGCATTGCGTTCTTGCTGTTCGTATTTCTCCCATGCTGGGGCAACCTGTGTGACTGTCACATCTACTTTTACATCAGCTTGTGGCACAGGAATACGTTCGCGTACTTCGATTCTGGCATCTCGCCCTAGTCGATTGGCGATCGCAATATGAATACTGTGACGCAACTCGTTAAAGGCAACCAGACTCATGCCCGATCGCACTTCTTTAAAGGAAGTATTTCGCGCCACTTTGATTGACTGTTCCACTCCTAAGCCCAGTTCCATTTGTCCTTTAGGTGGCACTGTATTAATTCTAGTTGAGAGAATATATTCACCATCCACATAGACATCCGTAGAGCCTGCTAATAGTGGCGATCGCAGTGGATTACGAAGTTGTGCTATCCGAAAAACATTGGTGTCTTCACGGGGGACGACGATATAGCGCAAATCAATCTCCGCATTCTCTTCCAGCAATGCAACTGAATGAAACTTCCCATCGGACGGAATATCGACAAGTCCCGTTCCAAGATATGCAAAGTCGAAAGCGCCTACCATTTGCCGCACATTGACAGTACCCGCAGGTAAATGAGTGTTCTGGCAAGCAGCCAGACTTAATGCTTGTTGCAAAACTACGGCTAGGTCAAAGTTAACGGTCATTTGCGATCGCTTCAGCGACTCCAAATATATAGTCTTCACATCAGGTAGACTGAGTTTTCCTCGTTGCGCGGTATTACTAGGATCAGCCAATCGCATCAGCCCATAGTTCGTAATCTCTTGAACAGGATCAAAGATGGATTCTCGCATTACTGCCCCGGGACGATCGAGAAGCGTAGACCTTTGAGCAGGAGCCATTGCCTTACTCATAGCTGGTTGAGGAGCTTTTGCTTCACTTATCATAACTCTTTCTTCCATTCTTGCTAGAGCAGGAGCTGGTGCACTTCTGCTAACTCTAGATTGCATCATAGATTTAAGCTCTGCCAACTCTGCATCAACTTCTGGTGACATAGCAGCAAAATATTGGTTTTGTTCGTCAAACGAGGAGGTTGCACTTGATACCTCAACCGAGCTGCCTCCACTAACCAGCAGATTTTGACTAAGATCGGCAAAGGTATCTATTTTTAAATTTTCAAGCTTCTGGTTCAGAATCGATTGGGTTACTGATGATAATGGCTTTAGGGCTGGAATTTGAAAACTTTGCGAAACTGAAGTAGTACTAATTGCGCTATAGGCGATCTGTCTCTGAAGATCGTAATCTTCAAAAAGAATCTCTGCTCCCTTCGGTGGATTGCGCCAAGCTTTTTGGGACGAGACTGCTTGCGATCGCCCTAACCTCAAAGATGCTAATTCTGGTAACTCACACCACCCTGTCGGCGTAGCCGTCGAAAGCTCGATCTGCACACCCGACCAATCCTCACCAGTACGCTGACAAATCAAAGCACGCAAGGCGATCGCAGCCGTATTGTTGGCACTATTGAGCCGACAAACATAGGTGGGTGTCCATTTTGCCCCCTGCACAAAATATTCCACTATCAGTTGCAGATTGTCAGGTATAGCTAAAGATGAGGCAATGCGATCGCTTATTTGTAAACGAGCGACAATGGTTTTGCGTAACTCATTTTCTTTGGCAACATTCGCATTTGAAGCAAGGGTTTGTTGTTGTTGCAGATCGCGCAGGTTTTCTATGGCTTTTCGCAATTGCATATCAAGTTCGCGCTTTTCTTTGATGCGTAACTGTTTCTGCTCATCCTTGAAATTTGCTAAAGCTACTCTTGCTCCCGTAGGTGAAGTTGGTGGCGCTTTGCCCTCTTCACCTATAGGGCGATCGGGGACATTCAACACATTCAAAGCCGACATTTCTATAGCAATTACACCTTGGAGATCATTTAAGCGATCGACCTCAGTTTTTGCTGTCTGTATTAATTCTTCTAAATCCGATATGGGAACTTCCACGGGTGGCGGGACATTCAAGCCAACCCGCACATCTGTAACAATTACATTTTCATCTGCCCCAGTTTCGCCATTGTCCACCCGCACCCTGACACTCGCATCATCCAGAGCCAGCGGTAATCCCACTATCTCGACTTCGACATTTTCAGTATTTTCATTTTGCCATGCGATCGCTGACATACTTGCCAAACGCCTCACAGTAGAGCCTTCGGAGTAAACTTTAACTTTTTCGATTTTGGAGGCAAGTTGGGCGATCGACATAAATTTTATGATTTAGGACATATTGGGAAATTAGGAGCGGATCGGCAGCAAACGATTAGAAAGCATGTTAAACGGAGAACGCATCCTAAAGCAAGAGCAGCTAATAGGAGAAACGACTTGGCTAAATCTAAAACCATTAGAACCATGCTTTTGGGAGTTATATCTGCAAAGTCTCGTCAAGAGAGGATATGAGAGGTTTTTCCCACTAGGGGAATCCTCTTCATAGCGGTACGCTATATCTACTGTCTACCACGGGAGATTCAGAAGAACCGAAAATCAAAAATGCACCAACACTCCTAGAATGTTGATTCGGTATAGATTCTGAAACCCATATTTCATATCGGTGGAAATAGCTCAAACACTAATTTAAGGACTATCTTCTATAGCTAAACCCCAAGAATAGATTGGCGGCGCGGAGCGCCGCCAATCTATTCTTGGGGTTTAAATCTTTATACATTTGGCGACAGCCATAAAATTAGAAAACTATGTGATACTCCTATACGATTTTTGGGGAATCCAAAAATTCTAACTTTATTCTAGATTTTACAAAATAGTTACATCATATACAAAGTACTTGTTGTAATTAAACCTTTACAGAGTAGGGCTTTCCGCTCATAGTGCTAAAGTGAATAATAACATTTTTATTAGTTTTTAAATTTTAATCGCCAACGATGAATAATCAAGTGGATATCACAAATTCAGACGCACAGACGCCAAAACTGCCACTGATCCAAATGTTTCGGATCGGTTTATTTCAGATGGGCTTGGGCATCATGTCTTTGCTGATTGCAGGGCTGCTAAATCGCTTAATGATTAATGAACTAACTGTTCCTGCAACCCTTGCCGCAGGATTTATTGCCATGCCCCTCTTTGTGTCTCCAACTAGAGTATGGTTTGGACAAACCTCCGATGCCAAAACAATCTTTGGAACCCATCGTTCCGGCTACGTCTGGATTGGGGCTGTGGTGTTTGCAGTGGTTTCCTTTTTACTTACACAAGTTATGTGGCAAATGGGACTGAGTATTCATGAAATCGGCTGGACTGGTATGACCTATGCATGGGCGATTTTGCTTGGGGCAATGTTTGCCATTTATGGCATGGCGATTAGCTTTAGTTCCACTCCTTTTGCAGCGCTGTTAGTGGATATATCCGATGAAGAGGAGCGCTCAAAATTAGTAGGAATTGTTTGGTCGATGCTCATGGTTGGTATTGTGATTGGTGCGATCGCAGTTTCAAGACTTCTACCCTGCACTGGTGCGCCCCCAAGTGAGATATCTATTTATGCAAATAGCGATCGCTTAGCACAACTCCAGAAAGCGATTAATTCTGTATTCATGATTATTCCGTTAGCAGTGGTTGGGATAACCTTCTTCTCTACCTACGGCATTGAAAAAAAATATTCACGTTATAAGTTGCGTGTCTCGCAAAACAATATTCTGAATGGAACTACGGCGACCGAGGATAAACTGAGCTTAGGTAGTGCTTTGCGCGTGCTAACTGCCAGCAAGCAGACTGGTCTATTCTTTTCATTTTTGCTAATGATGACAATCGGTATTTTCATGCAAGATGCGATCATGGAACCATTTGGCGGCGCTGTATTTGGCATGAGTATCTGTGCAACAACCCAGCTTAATGCAGCGTTTGGAACAGGCACACTCATTGGTTTAAGTTCTTCAGGATTTTTAATAGTGCCACGTCTAGGCAAAGAGAACTCCACCAAGTTAGGTTGTTACTTAGTTGCAGCTAGTTGCGCTTTGCTATTAATTTCAGGCTTTATCCAAAAAACTTGGGCACTACAAGCAGCCCTTGCTCTATTCGGTTTTGCTTCAGGGATCACCACTTCAGGGGCATTAAGTCTCATGCTAGACCTTACAGCCGCTGAAACCGCAGGTACATTTATCGGCGCTTGGGGATTGTCTCAAGCGATCGCAAGGGGTATTGCCACGCTCTCAGGCGGTATAGTGCTTGATATTGGCAAGAAAATCTTTAGTACTTCAATCTATGCCTATAGTTTTGTGTTTGTCTGTGAGGCTTTCGTGATGATTATTGCGGTAAGCCTACTCAGTCGAGTGAATGTTCAGGAATTTCGCACTGATGCAAAACAGGCGATCGCAACAGTATTTGCCAACGAATTAGACTAAGGGATAGAAAATTCACATAACGTTCAATCTTTCACTGGGAAAGGACTATGTAAGCTGGAACACCACTGATGGATATACTTAGCAATGCAAATTGCTTAATTACGACATTTATTTAACAAATTCTGATGTATAAAGCTTACTATATATTGCTTCCCAGTCTAGTGAAGTTCTCAAATCAGACTATTTTGATTTAAAAACAACCTTATCTCTAACTAGTTTTTACCCCTTTTTAAGCTATGAGAAATATAGGGCGACCAATTCGCAAACTAAACAATTTAACCAATAGATTTATAATGCCTCTGCTTACTGTAGCGGTGATTTTTAGTTTTGTTTTAGTTGCGTTAGGAAGTTGGAATGCTTGGCAAATCTCTCAAAGCTTTAAGCTCAAAGTCACTCCCGAATTTCAATTACAACGACTCAGTGATGAGATTATCTATCTCGACGAAGTCCTTACAATGTCGGCAAGGATGGCAGCATCTACAGGAGATTTACAATGGGAAAGTCGGTATCGCATTTTTGAACCAAAGCTAGATACGGCAATCAAGCAAAGCATTGCGATCGCTCCAGAAGCCTTTGCTAATCCTGCTATTCAGACCGATGAAGCTAACATGAAATTAGTTGGCATGGAAAATGAAGCATTTAAATTAATCAGTCAAGGGAACCCAGAAAAAGCACTTTCTGTATTGTTTAGCTCCGAATATGAAAAACAAAAACGTATTTATAGCCAAGGAATGCTGAAAACTAATGCAGCTCTGCAAGAGCGAGTCAGATCGAATCTAGATTTTTATGGCTCAACTTTATCTTGGTCTAGTTTGTTTAGCTTGTTTAGTCTATTGATTTTGATAGTGGCTTGGGGGACTATTCTGGTTCTTGTAAACCAATATATAAATTATCGCCGACTTATCGAAAAGAAGCTTTTAGAGACGCAAACCAAGTTAGAGAATACCAATGAAAGCCTAGAAACATCCGAAGCTGCCTTAAGACAAAAAGCGGAAGCCCTAGAAAAAACGATGAAGGACTTAAAGCAGAGCCAAACCCAAATGGTTCAAAACGAGAAAATGTCTAGCTTAGGTCTTCTAGTTGCCGGAATTGCCCATGAGATTAATAATCCAGTCAACTTTATTCACGGTAATGTTCAATACATTCAAGAATACTCCGAAGATTTGTTTAATTTCATTCATTTATATCAAAAACATTATTCAGAACCCGTAGCTGAGATTCAGCAAGCTCTAAAGTCAATCGATCTCAATTTTTTACAGGTGGATTTACTCAAAATCTTGAAATCCATCAAGATTGGTAGTGAACGAATTAACAAGATCGTTCTATTATTACGAAATTTCTCACGTATGGATGAAGCTGATTTTAAGAAAGTTGATATCCATGAAGGTATCGATAGTACATTACTGATTTTGGATTACTACTTAAAGTCTAAACCAGCGTGTTCACATATTGAAGTGATCAAGAAGTATGGTGATTTACCTTTGGTAGAGTGCTATGCAGGTTCACTAAATCAAGTGTTTATGAATATCTTAACTAATGCTATAGATGCTTTAGAAGAAACTAGCTTTCGGTCAGTAAATCCTAACGAGAGCAATCAATTAGCGCAAGCACAATCAGGTCAGATTCAAATTCGTACATCACTAATTGATTTAGATTGGGTGGAAATTGTTATTGAAGACAATGGCATGGGTATGTCAGAATCAGTTAAAGACAAAATATTTGATCCATTTTTTACCACCAAACCTGTAGGCAAAGGAACTGGAATGGGTATGTCCATTAGCTATCAAATCGTTGTTGAACAACATGGTGGAAACATAGAATGTGTTTCTATACTCAACCAAGGAACCAGATTTAATATCCGCATCCCCCTACATCAAAAAATGTCACAAGCTGAGTATATTAAATAATGGAAAGCGGCTTAAGCCCCTTTCCATTATCCGCCAAATCCTCCTAGAGAATTGAAATTAGCAGCACTCTGACTAGCTCGCATTGCCGACTGTGAGAAGACTTGAAAAGCTTTGCGAATTTCGCTATCGCTATTCGCAGGTGTGAGAATCCATTCATCACGAATTCCCATATCTTTAAACACTTTGCGAAAATCCGTAGAGCCATCATCAATGCCCATTGCGGCAATAACGTGATTTTCCATTCTCAGCATATCGTGGGCGATCGCAGCCACATCCTTTGCCGTATGACGCACAGAATGGCAATCATCACCGTCAGTAATAATCAGCGTCACCGTCCGCACTGGCACACCATTATCAGAAAATTCTTGAGATTTAGCCAAGACAGTTCCCAATAGCACCACAACTTGATCGTAAAGCGGCGTACCTTGATTGGGAGTGTAATTTTTGGTGTCCATCCGAATCGCTTGTGCGATCGGGCAGTAGGGATAGAGAACAGTTCCATTTAAGTAGCGATTGTGAATGAGGATATTATCCTGTTGTTGCGAAGAGGTCAGTGCATCGATGACAGAGTTATGTCCGCCACGCACGGCTTGAGCATTGCCTGAATACTGGATCGAGCCAGAGTCATCAGGCATAATCGTGACAAGCACAACTTCGCTGGACATCACTTCATCAACATGGATGCCAAGTCCCGCTTGGATTTGTGCGCCAAGGTCATAAACTGTAAGCGCTTGCAAAGATTCATTGGAAAGGGTTCCGTCATCTAATGCAGATTGAAAGAGGTCGTTAATGTTGGTCATGGTGATTGATAATTGATAATTGGTGATTAGTGATTGGTGATATGTAGGGGTTGAGCATTTACGCCACAATTTTTAACATCCTGCAAGAACATCTATCCGCAAATGCTCAACCCTCTCTGCTTTTATAGATAAATTGCCCCTGCGTTGTGAGGTTTTGGGCATAGCTTTCCTGTATTGAGATGATCTTAAAATTAATGAATTGCGGCAGGAATGCTATGCCACTTCGGGGATAATTACATCGACAACAACCGTTCCAGAAAATTTTTCTTAGGTTGAATAGAATCCCAATATTCTCTTAGCAAGCGTTCAATCAATTCAGAACTGGTTGTATTTTCTTGCGCGAGAATTGTCACAAGATATCTCTCGGTATGACTGTCAAGATTTATACTCATCATGGCTTTTTCTCTCCAAAGCAAAGTGTAATTATTTTAAGTAAGTTCGAGATCTACCCAATTTTCCATCGCATCAGTAGATTTCACCAAGTGCATACCAGCATCAGCAAAGCGCTGAAATGCAGCATCGGATTGATCGGTGTAGTCCACAACGTTAGGAACAACCACAGGCGAAGTGCAATCTTCGAGTAGATAGACTTTTTTAGCCAATTTGGGATCATGGGCAAGAATTTCACTGAGTAAATCTTGGATTGTCCATGCTACGCAATGGCTCTTGGCTTGACCTGCAATAATCACCGCATCGAATTCCAGTAACTTTTGCAAAAAGCGCGTATTCTTCTGGGCGATCGGTCTGCCATCAGCTCCATCCATTACTTCAGGACGCAATACGGAATAGTTCTCGGTGAGAGGATTGCCGCCTTTAATCTCAAAGTTAGTCTGACTGTGACGAGCAATATTATGGAAAAACATTGCCTCCTCGATAGCCGAAACTAGCGCGTGACCGATACCACCGAGCATGGAGTGATAAGCCCAAACCGTAAGCGGAAACTTACCTTCATCGCTAAGCTTCTGGACATAATGCAGAGCATGGCGTTGAATAGCCATGTAATTACCTTTGGCAAGACTATATGCGATCGCAGGATTTACTTTCCACTTGCCCTTTTGAACATCTTCTAACGTAATTGATGTTGCATTGGGAATTGGATGTTCGCCAGCATCATTCACCCAAAAGATAGGATGGAAGATTTGCATGGCGGTGTGAGTATCCATCGTGGGTGCAATTTCACTGATGTGGTGCAAATTGCGATAAATAAATTCACACAGACGCACGTTGTCCTCGATCGCACCAGTGCCAGATCGACCGCCCACAAACAACTCATGATCGGCAATACAAAAGGTATTCTGCACGTCGATCGCCATCAGACAAATTTTCTTGCGATCCTTAGCTGTGGGGGCGATGCCATGTTGTTTCGCCCATGCTTCGGCTTGATTAGCGCGGTCTTGATAGGGAACGCGCCATACCGATCCGACTTTGTGGCGATCGAAGAAGATAGGAACAGGAAGTTGCGTGGCAATTACATTTTTCATTAGTATTGTACCTATTAGTAAAATTTGACTAGCTTGATTATTAAACCTTTAAACTTGGATCGCCTAAAGGATGGGATTGAGCATTAAAGAAAAACAATTCTGAGGAAGGGAAATCTCTATGAAGCTTTGCTATGAATACTTCATCTAGCTGCCTCATTGAAATGGCTATCTTATTTATATTCGCAGTTTTCATAGCATTTATAAGGTGCTGATCGCTCTCTCCTAATGAATGACCAAATACAACAAGAGAATCCTTGTGTTTCTGGAATTCTGAGTATGCAAATGATAGATAATCAGATTTGTAAATTGATTCTAACTTCTCTCTTGAACTTCCTTCAGCAATAAATACAGGTGTTACATCATTTTCTATAGCCCATAAATTTTCAAACTGATTTAAAATGGTTCCACCTGAACTATTACCCAGTTTTCTCGTTCTTCCTGCTTGTCTGTAGAGATGGAGAGCGCCATGAAGATAAAGAACTCTTGTCGAGTTACCGCGAATTTCTGTATCTGTAATATCAAATCTTTGTTGACCATTCCAAAAATAGTCTTTAAAAAGAGTTTTATTTGACATAATTGACCAATAAATTAGTAAATCATAGTTGGTAGAATACACGCAACTATACTTACTAAGAGCTTCTTGAATAGAATTGAAAATGTTTGGTGAGACAACTGACCATTCAACATGGACTTTCTGCACAGCTTCAACCAGAGCATTCCGAACATTATTATAACGCTCACGAATAATCTCCTGAATTTCCGAATTGTTTGGCTGACCAAGTATTGTGTTAGTCTTTCTAGTGATTAAAAGGTTAGCTAGAACTTTTTCAAAATTTCCATTTGCTTCCCAATCAGTAAAAAGTTGTATATCTGAATCCGACAGAGGATGATTAGAATTGGATAAAGCTTGTTGATATAGCGACGAATATCTAAACTTATCCCAAACAGCACAGCTTGCTCCATTGCCAATGAGGATTGTTGACCTCCTAAAATGTTGCTCGATATTTTCCCATGAGTGAAGTTCTGAATGTCTTTTAAATCCTTGCATGTTATTTTCTCCTAAATTAATAAATGTTCTTTTGTTTACCGAGACTTATAGCTGATTCTTCGTTGTAATTCCTTGAGGAGGAAATAGAATAGGTTAAGCTAACTGCAACTGCAAAATCTTTTGGGTGTGAATCACATAGATACCTTGTGAGCCAACAATGAGAGCGCATCCACTATCAACATAGGGTTCAGTTTCGGGAAAAGTTTTCGTAATCATAAGCTGTCCATTATTCACCTCAACTCTAGCGATGCCTTCATCGGTGGGAACGAATAGCCAATTGGCGATCGCACTGCATCCATGAAAATTATCTAGCCATGTAATATCACCTTTTTGAGCAACAAGCGTAGCAGCCAATTCGCCAGTATCCCTCAATACAGAAACTCGATGCATGATTTTGCCTTGCTCTTGAGTGGCTGTAAAGAACCAGCAGATGCGATCGCTAAAGACACAGTTTGCATCAATTAGTTCTCCTCGAATCGGTGGAAGTTGCAAGCGATCGCAGATGCCTGCACGCTTAGCATCAAAGGTGAAAGCCACGCTGAGACTACCTGCGCGATAAAATCCGAAGCCAAAGGGTTCGCCAATCCAGAATTGGGTTTGTCCTTCGAGAATATCACCGACATATTCATTGCCAAGTTTGCCATCGCGTAATAGTTGACCATTGCCGATCCAATAACGAGAGAAAGAATTTGCGCGAATCAGATCGGCGGCGATTGCATTCGGTGGCTGTCCTTGGGCGAGGGTAATCGCTTTGCCTTGTCCATCACCTTTTTTTGTAACAATTGTAGACTTACCAAAAATCGCGAATTGAATATTTGCATCAAGTTCACCTGACAGTAACACTGCATTATCTTCTCGTTTAAATTCATTGCGATCGTGATAGAGATAGTAGAGCGAGTTGTTTTGTAAAACCGCTTGCAAGATCACACCTTCTGTTTGAAATATCTGAACAACCTTGCAAGTCGTCGTTCCTAGACTCTTCTCCACCACAGCAACAGCGATTGTGCAAATTGGGCAAGAAGTTCTTAAATGCTCAATTCCACATTGATTACACCTTGTCCAACGCATTGATTCGAGAAGTGGCTTTGGGAAGTCTCCGCGCCAATCTTTTTCAAAGCAGTTGTGGAAATGATGTAACAAATCATCTGAAAGAACTTTATAAGGAATCGCAGGTTTGGGATAGCGCACGTCAGGATGAAAAACTGTGATGTGCTGCAATGGTCTAGCACTATGGGGAATCATCGCGCTTTGAGATTTGGGCTTGTATACACCGCCATAGGGATCGACATAGAGGAGGCTTTGCATAAGCATTACCGTAAATGCGTACCAATCAGAATCGGGATTGTGAGAACTGGTGAGAATTGGTTGATTTGCGTTGCGATCGCACAAGATCGGATCGACAAATCTTGCTGTGAAGACCTGACAGGGAAACTGTCCAAACTGGAATGAATCAGCATCAATAAGATTGACTTGATTTTGAGAAACTAGCAAATTCAAATCATTGAAATCGCCAATCGTCACATTTGCTTGATGGACTTGGAGAACTGTATTATGCAGATCGCGAAATAGGTTTGTGACAAATTGCTGCGAGATGCCATTGGTGCTGCGATAAGTGCGATCGCTATATTTCAACAAGGTAACTGTGTTTTGCAAAAATGGCATCGTATAGCCAAGGATATTAGTACCTTGCTTATCCGTTGCAAGAGTTTCAGGCTTGATAACTCTTGCTGGAAGATTTTGAGGAAAAACACGCAATTTTTGCTGATGCAATGCAAGTCTTGCTGTTGCAGCCTGTTGCTCTTGGGGCTGTAGCTCATAATCAGGATGATTGGCGGGTTTAAACAACTTGAGAACCTTGCCATTACCAATATCATAAATATCCGCTTCGCCACCTTTACCGATCGCAGATTTCGGATTGAGTTTAATTCGTTTCTGATTGAGATAGACTTCCATAAAATTTCTCCACAACTTCTCGCATATTAGAATCGAGATAACTCAATGCTTTTATAGCTATATCTTCTGGAACACCGCCATAGAAAGCTTCCGCAATACCGCCAGTAATACAGGCAAGCGTATCGCTGTCACCACCTAAAGAAATTGCATTCCTGATAGCATCTTCAAAATCGTTTGATTCCAAAAAAGCGATAATAGCCTCTGGGACTGTTTCTTGACATGACTCATTAAAAATATAGGTTGGACGAATTTCATCCACAGTTCGATTTAAGTCATAGCCAAAAGATTGCGCGATCGCCGCTTTGATTTGCTCTTTGCTCTGACCTTTGCGAGCCATAAAGATCGCTACTGCCGTCGCTTGTGCACCTTTGATTCCTTCTGAATGATTATGCGTAACTTCAGCCGATCTCTTAGCTTCATTCATCACCGCTTCTAAATCGTTATAGGCAAATCCTACCGCGCTAACTCGCATTGCTGAGCCATTACCCCAGCTATTGTACGGTTCCATTCTCTCAGAGCTAATCCATTGTCTAAAGCGACCACCATAACCTCTACCTGTATATTTGCGGGCATAGTTCTTGATGTATTCGGTGTAGTTACCATTGTTCATTAAACAATCAGCAACCGCTATAGTTAATACTGTATCATCGGTGAATTTACAGTCTTCGCCAAAGAGAGGGAAGTCTTTCGAGCGATGATTGTTAAACTCATAAATGGAACCAACGATATCACCAACAATTGCACCTAACATGATTATTACCTCTTTTTTCTAATTACTACTAAAGTTGTGTCGTCAGACAAAACTCCCGATCTCTTAATCAATTCTCTTTTATTCCAATCTGGCTTAACTTCTTCTCGATTTAGCATGGATAATTTGCGCCTGATCGCATCAGGATTTTTGAAATAACGATCTTCTTGCCAAAACTGATTAACTTCCTCAGCCGCAATCAAATCATCAATTCCATCTGTAGCAATCAAAATTGATTCTACTTCTGCTGTGGGTAGCCGATCGCGAATCTCAAACTCAATAGCGTCAGATCGATATAAACCATAAGCAAGATAGGGAGGTGCGTTATCAGGATAGGCAGGAATTTGAATGAGTTTGCCATTGACGCCGATCGCACCATCGCCCATTGAGAAAGTAACCGTTTCGCTAGGAGTGATGACTAAGCCCACAATTGTAAATAATAGATAATTATTCACAAATTCCATACCTGATTCTTGAGCGTCATTGGCGATCTCGACAAAATCTGTCAATTTTTGCAGTAGGTTTATTTTGAGAACATCCCAAAAGTCAGACTCAGATATTGCTAGCCCTTGATTGATTAAATCCGCGATCGCGTCAGTTACCATCCGCGAACCGAGTTTTGCCCCAACTTCGCTATGTTTACCACTGCCGCAGCCGTCACAAACTACAGCCGTTACAAAGTTATCCCACAGGACAATCCGCAGAGCATCCTGATTATTTTTGCTAGCAAGAACATGGTTTCGTCCAATAATTGATCCGCAGGCATATTCAAACTGACTTGACAAATTTTGCATTCCATTTTGCATTTCTGAGGCAGGAACTTGCAGCGATCTCATATCAGGGACTTCAACTTGCTCTTGCATAACTGTATAGTGTATAAACTACACAAACCAATATAGTGTCATTTTTACACTATGTCAAGAGCGATCAAGGAAAAATTTAAATGGAAAATGAAAAAACTTATCAAATGTATAACTATGTATATCCACGACCCGCTCTTACAGTTGATTGCGTCGTATTTGGACTTGATGCCCAGCAAGAACTAAAAGTCATGCTGATTCAGCGTAATATTCCGCCATTTCAGGGGCAATGGGCGATCCCAGGTGGATTTGTTCGCATTGAAGAAACCCTTGAAGCTGCAGCTTTACGAGAGCTGCAAGAAGAAACAGGTATTCATAACGTTTTCTTAGAACAGCTATATACTTTTGGCGATCTAAATCGCGATCCTCGCGATCGCACTGTCACTGTTGCTTACTACGCGCTTATAAATTTAGTCGAGCAAAAAATCCAAGCAACCACCGATGCGCGTGTGGCTGAATGGTTTCCGATCTCTAAAATTCCTGAACTAGCCTTTGACCATGAGCAAATCTTGCAAATGGCAATTACCAGATTGCGTGGCAAAATTCGGTATGAGCCGATTGGCTTTGAACTATTGCCAAAAAAATTCACCCTGTCTCAATTACAAAAACTTTACGAGACTGTGTTAGATCGATCTCTAGACAAACGTAATTTCCGTAAAAAGATCCTAAGTATGGACTTACTCCTCGATATAGGTGAAATTGAGCAAGGCGTTTCCCATCGTGCAGCTAAGCTGTATCGGTTTGATGAGGATAAATACTTACAACTGAAACAAAATGGATTTAATTTTGAAATCTAAACCTATAGTGCCATTCACTGAAACCCAAACCAATATTCCTGTTAAAAGTGCTGCAAAGCAACATCTTTAACAAAAATCTTGTGGTTAGTTCATTCACAATTTGCTATAAAGAGCCGATCCCCAAATTAGCGATCGCAAACTGAATATTACCGTTACGATGTATAGATATATAGATACTAGTTATCTACTTGGTAGCCATTCTCCTAGCCCACCTCTAAGCCAAACTTTATGTATAAAAGGGAACTCAAGCTTCCAAGTCAATATATAAACAATTTCTACGATGGCTCAATCTACGATCTTGTTTTTTTAGACTTAGAATGGTGTCGCGATTTTCATAAAGATGGATTGGTACAAAAAATATTTGGTTATACACTGACTCGCATTTTAGAGAATAGCAATGAACAGTATATAAAAATTCAATTTATTGAATCAAGCGCACAAGAAAAGAAGATAATTCAAGACATCTTAAATGACTTAAATAGCTTACAGGGCAAATATTTTGTTGGTTATGGTCTATCAACTAGCGACATGTTTTGCTTACGTCAAAGAATCGATGCTCTAGATTTTATTCCCAAAGTTGATAGTATTAAAATCCTAGATTTACAAAGAATTATTAAACGTACAGATCTTAACCAAGGTTTGAATAATTTATTTGCTTATTTGGAAATTCCTATTTATAAAAAAATTAAGGGATATTATGTTTTTCGGAATGGGATTAAGGTATTACGAAAAGAAAGAGGATATGAAACAATTCTTAATGAAATCTATGAATATTGTTTAGAAGATGCCGAAAACTATTTTCATATTATTAGCAATTGGCAAACTCAGTTTCCTCTAGTTGATCGCCATAAACACCAGATAATAAACCTAAAAATCGATCCGAGATCGGAACAGCGCATCAGGTCTAGAAGGGGAGCTGCTTTACAAAGACCTTCTAATTAAACAAAAACATGAGAGACGGCGCTTTGCGCCGTCTCTCATGTTTTTGTTTTTGCCATGCAGAGATCGTTTCAGCACGAAGCGCTACATTAGAGTGGTTGCAAAACGATATAGTAATTTAGGTCTAAACATAGCCATAGCAAAAACATGGATGCAACCGCAACAATCAAAACTATTTTGCAAGAAAAAATCGGTGCAACAATTGTCGAAATTGAAGATCGCAGTGATTTGCACAAGCACCACCAAGGTCGAATGAATGCCCCTGTTGGAAGCGGTCATTATGATGCGATCGTTGTAGCTGCTAGTTTCGCTGGTAAAACCATGATGCAACAGCATCGCATGGTCTATGACGCCTTATCCGAGCAGATGCAAACCACAATTCACGCCCTATCGCTCAAAACTTATACGCCCGAACAATGGCAGCAAAGTTAGTTTAAATAGAATCATTAGTGCTATTTCTTCTATTTAAATTTGGATTTGTTTGTTATGAAAATTTTGTAGGAATTTGATTAAATGGAACAAGATAAAAGCTCTGAAATCAAAAAAACTGATGCAAATAGAAACGCTATTAACAGTGCAAAAGATAAAGGTGGCAATCCTCTCTTATATAAAATGTTCAAGTGGTTAGTAGTTAGACCGCTGCTGTATTTGTTTTATCAAGAGCGAATTTATGGAACTGAAAATGTGCCGTTAAAGGGCAATCTTATCGTCGTTAGTAATCATGCTAGTGACTTTGATCCGTTAATTGTCGGTAGTTGCATGGGGCGTCCTGTCGCATTTATGGCAAAAGAGGAATTATTTGAAATACCTGTGCTCAAACAAGCAATTCTTGCCTTTGGCGCTTATCCAGTCAGACGTGGAGCTGGCGATCGCGCCGCAATTCGAGCAGCGATCGCTTCTATTGAGAAAGGTTGGGCAACGGGTATTTTTTTGCAAGGCACACGGACATCTGATGGACGAGTGACAGAACCTAAGTTGGGTGCTGCAATGATTGCGGCAAAAACTCAAGCTCCATTTTTGCCAATTAGTATTTGGGGAACAGAAACAATTTTACCGAAGGGGGCAAAGTTTCCGAAGTTATTTCAGCCTGTCACGGTCAGAATCGGTAAGCTACTTCCACCGCCTGAAGCAAGCGATCGCGCCACTTTAGAAGAATATACACAAAGATGTGCGGATGCGATTAACGCTCTGCACGAATTAGGAAGATAGAAAGAAATGGTTCTAAATAGAACCATTTCTTTCCTGAAAGCCCTCACTAAGTCAGAATAAAGCCCAAAAGAGAAGTTGCAGTGCTGCACGCCACAACTCTACTTTTGTTTTTTTGTTACAGCTAGAAAAAAAAAGGTTGAGGCACAAAGAGCCTCAACTTTTTTTTAACAAATAATCTCGCGAAAGGAGTCTATTTACTTAATCTGGAGAATAGGCAAGTAATGTGCCGTTTTGTCCAATTACAAAACCTCGATCGGGTGAAAAGAAGGCAATCTGATAGAGATTAGCGCCGACATTCGCCGCAGACATATCACGTTTCCATGTTTTGCCTCCATCTTCACTATGGAGCAATCTTGAGCTACCACCTGAGATCCAGACATTATTTTCGTCTTGATAAGCAAGATCCAATAGCCCAAATCCGCCACCTTCTTTAGGTGCTTGCTTTTTATCCCAAGTATCGAATTCACCAGCTTCACTAAACTGGACTTGTCCGCCACGATTCAACATCCATAGGCGATTATCTGGGGTATAGCCCATATTCTGCACTCGGCGAGAGCTATTACGATTGTGTTGAATCCAAGTTATATCACCTGGTTGCCATGTGGAATAAAAGTTTCCATTTGCAGAGATGGCAACATAACGACCATCTTCACTACGGTTGAGGTTACGAGCATTGCCAACGGCTTGGGTAACTAATGCTTTCCAATTTTGTCCAGCGTCTTCAGTTGCATAGATCGCACCCAAGTCTGTGACCATTTCGGCGGAGTTTTTACCAGAAGCCACGATCGCAAAAGGATCGCCAGGTAGCTTAGAGCTCAGCCCAATCCGTGACCAAGATTTACCACTATCAGTGGTATGTAGCAATAGCGCAGGTTGTCCTGTAATCCATCCTTCATCCCCAGAGAAGCTAACCGATGAAAAGCGATAGATGCTATCACCAAGATCGAGTTTGCGTTCTTCCCATGTGTTGCCGCCATCGGTGGTTTCGAGCAGAGTTGCTTCAGTACCAACGAGCCAGCCATGATTAGGTTCAGATTTGTCGAACCATAAATCCAGGGGGGTAATTGCAACTGGCAGCTCGACTTTATGCCAACTACCAGAACTTGCAAAGGCGCTAGGAATATTGCCCAATAAGGTTAAGCAAATGAGCAATACACAAATCGAAAAGGAGCTAAGAAAACGTTTTATGCTTTTTTTCATAAAAATTCGGTAAAAATAATGATGGTTATGATGCTAATTAAAATTGCGAATGAATAAATTAATCCAAGGCATAGAGACTGATAAAGAATGCTACTGCTAGGGCTAAAGAGCCAAATATAAGTAGATTTTTTTGACCTGGGGTCATTACATTTACGCCAAATCCATAGCCGAGGTTTTCGGCAAAGCCTGAGGGCTTGGAGGCAATACCAATATCTGAGAAGGCTTTTTTCTTGGTGTTGCACACAGGGCAGCGCCAATCTTCACTTATGGTCTCAAAGGCTGTACCAGCAGGGATATTGCGTTTGGTATCGCCGATAGATGGTTCATATATATAGCCACATACGCCACATTCATGACGATGCAGTTCTTCCTCGGCTTCAGTGGCTTCAACTATTGTGATATTTAAAACGGGCTTAATTTCTGATTCAGAAGTTTCCGTATTTATTGATTCGGGTTCCATGGGTTTGATCGAGTTGATCGGTATGTTTAAGCGATCGCTTGTTAATTCTGTTACAAATTATTACATCTTTTTGACAGGCTTGCCTAGTTGCGAAAATCACACAGGTTGCCACAGCGATCGCCCAAAGCTAGCCCAATGCTATTAGGGGATGTGGCATAATCGCTCTGGCGGGAATTTACAGGTTTCATGGATTTAAGCGCACAAAAAGAAAAATTTAGCGAGGCTTATGTCCTAGCCGTAGCTGCAACCGCAGGATATGGCACTTATAAACCCAGCCCCGACGACGATAGCGTTGATCTTGGGATCGCGGCGCGGACTAGTTCTCAGGCTAATGGCGTTGTAACCATGCGATCGCCAAGATTAGAACTGCAACTAAAATGCACCGCAGCCCCAACGCCGCTTGGGGATAATCTCTCATTTCCACTCAAGCTTAAAAATTACGAAGAGCTGCGAGCTGATAATTTTGTCATTCCGCGCATTCTCGTCGTCGTTCTCGTCCCCGATCTTGCTGACGACTGGTTGGAGCATTCTGAAACTGAGCTTTGTATGAAGCGCTGCGGCTACTGGGTATCATTGCGGGGCAATCCCGCGACAAGCAATACAAAAAACATTACAATACGAATACCTCGTCAAAATCAGTTTACGGTTCTCGCTCTACAGGCGATGATGCAGAGACTAGCGCAGAGAGAGCTACCATGACTCTAAAAACTTCAGTTGCAAATACAATAGAAGCCATTAGTCCTGAAACCCTCAGCCAATATCTCAGGGCTAGAGGCTGGCACGAGGCTGGAGATTTTTTGGGCAATGCTTCTATATGGCATCACGGCGAAGAATTAGAAGTTCTGTTGCCTAAAAGCGATCGCCTTCGCGATTATAAAACTAGGGTTTGCGAAATTATCGATGTACTAGAACTTTCCGAACATCGCGATCGCCAACAAATTTTAAACGATTTACTCTTACAACCAACTGACCTAATTAAAATCCGTATCGACAGTCCAGATATTATTGGCGGCACGATTCCGATTGATGAAGCCGTGCGGCTATATGAAGCAACTTCTAAAATCATGAAGTTTGTCGCTTCTGCAACTGTGCAACCTCGTTCCGTTTATCGCGGTGGTATGTTTGCCGAAGTAAGAGAATATCTGCACGAACTCCGCGTTGGCGAAACACAACAGGGTAGTTATATTATCAACGTTCTATCGCCGATCATGCGGGAGCATGAGAACTTCGGGCGCAAGGTCAATCTCTTTCTGAATAGAGCCTTAACTGCAATTAATACGACTACCAAATATGTCTTGGCGGGAAGCAATATCGATATTTTTGAACAGTCCGTAGAGTCTGGGGTTAGTTCCAATTTGTGCGACGCTCTTCTGGAGGTTGGCAATTATACCGATCTGCAAGATCTCAGTTTTCGCTGGCAATGGTCGCCGATGTGGGATGCGCCTGCGATCGCTAAGGAAAAATTGGCTCTCTCTAAACAAACTTTCCCCGTTCTCAAGGAGGCAAGCAAGCTTCTCAAGAGCAAAGATATCATTCGCAAACGTTCCGAAACTAAAATTCAATCACAGACTAGCGATCGCCTTACTCCGATCTCAGGTAAGGTGATTGGTTTGACGCGCCGTGATGATGCGGCGGTAGCTAGCGTGACGATCTTGGCAAAAATAGAAGGAAGCGATCGCGAGTTGCAATTGGAACTAAGCGAAAGTTTTTATGCAAAAGCTGTTCACGCCCATTTAGCAAGGCGCAAAATTTCTTGTTATGGTGAAGTTGTGATAAATGGTGAGGCGATCGCAGTTCGTAACGTTCGAGATTTGCGTGTAGTTTAGCTAATTACATCTGTATAAATATGGTCTAATCTTTGTAGAGTCTAAATCAAGCGCTTTAGTAATCGAGAGCAGTAAATTATGTCAAATGATAGCGATCTCATTCAGACTATTCCTGTAGAACTGGAAGATGGCACGACAATTCTAGTTGAAGTAACGCAAATTGGGCGTGAAGATGTGGCAAATGAAGCCAGTAAGTTTAAGGAAGTAACTGATCATTGAGTTAACTACATTTATATGTCAGAGCCACTTAAAATAATTCTCACATCTAGCTTAACTGTCATAGGGGGCATTATATTGTCTTCGTATCTGGGCAAATCATTACAAAATTTCTCATTGAGCCTATCTACGCTCAAGCGAGCACCATTGGCGAAATCGCTTATTCATTGACTATGTACTCAAATATCTATGGAAATGCTGGAGTCGTAAAACAAGAGAAAATGTATGAAGCTTCGGAATCGTTACGAAAATGTGCTAGTCAATTGTTAGCTAAAACGTATTCTTTAAAGCTTTACTGGTTATGGGAGAATTTGGGTGTTGTACCAAAATTCTCTGCTATTGACTTGGCCTCAAAAAGATTAATTGGCTTATCAAATTTGCTTTTCAATCCAGAGGCAGACATGATGATTATGGACGAATGGGAAAGAGAGATCAAACAGTTGCTTGGAATATATAAGAAAGAAAATGAATAAAAAGCTGGAAAGGAAAGTGGGAAGAATTGTAATAGCGGTCTTCTGGAATGTAATTAATATATACCTGACTATATTTGTAATTCTCGCTGTCGTGTTGACAATAGTACTTCTTCCTGCTCTTGCCATAGCAATTATAAGTATTATATTAGAGAAAATTTCAGGAATAAATACTAGTCAGTTTATAGCCAGTCTGTTCATTCCATTTAAAGGTACGCTTTGGGGGTTAGAGAAAATTAGTAATCTTCTATTTTATTGGTCTCCAGAAGGTTATCGTTTTACTAGTACAGGGCTTTTTGTGTTTATTGCAACTGTTATTGTAATAATCTATATTGAGTACAAAAAGAAAATGGAAGATGAATAAAGATTCTACTGTAATAATAATTTAAGCTTTAATAAATACTATTATTTTAAGTTGATTAACTTAGCAAGTTGCTGGGATCGCTTTGTTTCGCATTCCATTGAGATTTTTGATGTTGTGCCTATGAGATTAGTGTGATCGCCGCTTACAAACAAGGATCTCCATCGGGAGGATGCCAACCACCTCTGAGCCATAACGTTCTCGCTCCTATGATAAATCTGCCATTATGGCGATATCGTAACCAAATGAGATTTTGCCAACAAGGGGTTACAGCGATCGCCCTGAAATACAAGCTGGCATGACAGAATGTGAAGTAACAATAGCAGTAAGACTTATGACTCAACCACCACTCCCCCAACCCCAACTCGATCGCACCCCAATCACCTCCGATCAATACTTTGAATACACCCCCGAAAAACTAGAACTATGGAGTGGATTCTATGGATATGGAGGTCAAGACCTAACAGGCTTTTATCTTGGCATCTTGGCAAACATGGGACTCCGCGAAGCCGTGCGTCATGTGCCAATATCTAAATGGTTAGAAGCAATTCAAGAAGTTGCTTTGCAAAATCCTAAACTCGGTGAAGCAATGCGCGATCGGCTCAACCGAGGCTTAGCTGATTTACAGGCAGTTGCCGAGTATTTAGAAGAGCATTAGAGAAACCCAAACTTCACATAGCAGAATGTGAGAGTAGAGATAATACATTTATGTCAGCAAAATTAAGGTAATCAATGAACGAGATCATGTTTATTATCGAAGATGCCGATGAAGGCGGATACATTGCCCGTGCTTTAGGTGCATCTATTTTCACAGAAGCCGATTCTTTAGAAGATTTATACGAGCTAATCCGTGATGCAGTCCGTTGTCATTTCGATGAAGTTGTTTTGCCAAAAATAATTCGCTTATTTGAACGATAAACCATCTTCTCCTGACAGCGATCGCCTATCGCAAAATATGAAAGTAGCGATCGCCCGAATGTTATGATAAAAATGAATTAAGCCACTAAGATTTGTCAAATGATTAGCCATAGCCAAATTCAAGCATTTAGCCAAAAGATTGTCGAGCAGTTTCAGCCCGATCAGATTATTCTGTTTGGTTCCTATGCCTATGGTCAACCAAATCAAGACTCCGACGTTGATTTACTGGTGATATTGCCTTTTGAAGGGCTACCAGTTTATAAAGCGATCGAAATCCGCAAAAAGCTCAGACCTACCTTCTCACTGGATTTAATCGCTCGAACTTCCAAACAAATTCAACAGCGTTTAGAGATGGGTGATTTTTTTATTCAATACATTCTCCAAAGAGGTCGTATTATCTATGAAACCAATCACGCAAGAGTGGGTTGATAAAGCAGAAGGCGACTTTGCAACTGCCCAAAGAGAAATCGATGTTGAAGACAATCCCAACTATGATGCCGTCTGCTTCCATAGTCAGTAATGTATAGAGAAATACTTAAAATCCTGTCTGCAAGAAAACAATATTGCCTTTGGTCGAACCCATGACCTAACGAAATTGCTAGACGCATTCTTGACAGTAGAGCCAAGTTGGGAAAATCTACGAAATAACCTTGATGAGCTAACTGCTTATGCTGTTGAGTTCCGATACCCTGGCATATCTGGCGACGAAGCAATTGCCAATAATGCTTTTTCTGACTGTACTCAGATTCGCCAAGTAATACGACAATACCTAGAGATTTCTTAGCAATCACTTTATCCTAGAATTGTTCTCGGACAAATTTTCTGGCTTTAGGGGACACCATGCGGCTTTTTCAGCAATTTGGGCATTTATCAGAGTAAAGATGCAAGACAGTTCAATAATACCTTCAAGTTCAGCGATTTGCTCATTAGTGAGAGCATCTGCCTTCTTTCGATCTAGAAGGTTTTCTAGCCGATCTTGCAAATCATCCGTGAGATGAAATAGAAAGACATTACCTAAAGGAACAATATTCATCCCCACAGGTATAAGTGACGATGGCTGCACCATTGATTGGGTAATCATTTCTCACCTCGTATCTTTCTAAGAAACTTTATTTAGGATAGCCCAATATCGAGAAAATTGAAATTTGAAGTGCCATTAATCAAACGCAGGGTCAGAGAGAAGTCAAGCTCAATATATTCTCGCCTATGGCAAAATATGAAAGTAGTGATCGCGCAATTTTGGAGGTTAATCCATGCTCAAAACCGTACAGGGAATTTATAAAAATGGGCAAATTCGTCTTACTGAAGTACCACAAGGCATTCTCGAAAGCACCGTATTTGTTACCTTTCTAGAAAACAAGATCACTACTTGGTCGGATCTAATTTTGCAGCATCAAGGTTTTGCCGAAAGTATTACCTTTGAGTCTTATCGAGAGGAGCTACTGCCACCCCAAGAAATAACGCTTTAAATTTGTTTGAATTTGTAAATTTTTATTTATGCGATATTTACTAGATACTTGTGTAGTCAGTGACTTTGTAAAAGGTGATGCAAATACATCACAAAAATTAAAGTCAGTTTCTCCTGAAGATATTGCTGTTTCGGCGATAACATCTATGGAACTGAAATATGGATTAGCCAATAATCCACAACGTGCGGTCAAAATTCAGCCACTAATAGACTCTTTTCTTAGTTCAGTTACCATTTTGACTTTTGGCGAAGAAGAAGCAAAGCAAACTGCTCAAATTAGGAATTTCCTAAAGCAGGCAGGAACTCCAATCGGTGCTTATGATGTACTCATTGCAGCAACAGCAATAACACATACATTAATTCTTGTAACTGCTAATGTTCGCGAATTTGAAAGAATCCCAAATCTGCAAATTCAGAACTGGCGGAATGACAAGATCTGAAGATGGGATGCTAATCCCAAGCCAAAAATGCTATGCGAACATGTCGATCTTTAACTATTGATTGCCTAAAAAAGCGCAGTAAAACTTATGACTAAACCACCACTTCCCCAACCCCAACTCGATCGCACCCCAATCATCTCCGATCAATACTGTGAATACACACCCGAAAAACTAGAACTATAGAGTAGATTCTATGGTTATGGTGGACAAGACTTAACAGGATTTTATCTTGGAATCTTGGCAAACATGGGACTCCGTGAAGCTGTGCGTCATGTGCCGATGTCCGCAAGGCTAGAAGCAATTCAAGAATTCACCTTGCAAAATCCTAAACTTGATGAAGCAATGCGCGATCGGCAAGCAAAACACTAAGAAAATTGAACACGATCATCTAACTTTACGAACTCAGATTAAGCGATTAGCTAGTAAGACGATTTGCTTCTTTAAATCCATTTTGATACATGATATTAATTTTGCTTAACTAACCCAAGTTGCTACCTATTTATCCAAAACTAAAATAAAAATAAAAATGCTGGATTTTTATACAGAAATAGCGTTGTTTAGCACTTAGCGAGGCTGTTTTTAACTTGTTTTGAGACGGTTTTTGATAGGTAGCAACTTGGGTTTAACTACTTAAAACAAAAAGGGACGCAAAGCGTTCCTTTTTGTTATTTACTTCAGGATGGCGCTAAAGTCTGCGAGTTTGCGGCTGTAGTTGCGGATAATGCCCAGCAGGTTCAGGCGATTTTGCCGAACCAATGGATCTTCCGCGATAACCAATACATCATCAAAGAATTTCGCTAAAACTGGCGCGATCGCAATAATCCCTTCCATCAACTGCTCATCGCTAGGCTGACTTGGCAAAGCTGCGATCGCTCGATATAAATCCTGTTCCGCAGGTTCAGTCAAAGTTTCAGGCTTAATAATCGCCGTCATATCAACTGTCACACTATCCAAGTCGCCCTGAACTGCCAGTCGAGAAGCTCTGACAATCGGCTCATAGATGGTGCTGAGTGTTGACTCTTCGCGAGATTTTTGGAGGAAGTGAGCACGTTCTTTAATGCGCGTGAGATTGCTCAAGCCTTGCAAGGTATAGGCGAGATCTTCATTACCTGAAACCGCATTAACAAGATCGTATTCAATACCCTGATCGGCCAAAATCGTCTCGTAGCGTTGCTTAAACCATTTGTATAGGTTCTCAAGAATAGTTTCCGCAGGTGTTGCCAGTAAATTTTTTGCGGCGTAAATGGCGATCGCTGCTTGCAAAAGTTTCGGCAAATCGAGAGCAAAACCACTTTCCCACGCAATTTGGACAACACCAGTTGCCGCGCGGCGTAATGCAAATGGATCTGACGAGCCCGTGGGAATAATCCCTAAACCAAAAATACCAACTAAAGTATCAATGCGATCGCTAATCGCCACAATTTTGCCAGTTAAGGTCGTTGGTAACGAGTCACTTGCACCGCGTGGTTGATAATGCTCCCGAATTCCTGTGGCGACAGAGAGCGATTCTGCACTGGAGAGCGCATAGTAATATCCCATTTGTCCTTGTAGCTCAGGAAATTCCTTGACCATCTGGGTGACAAGATCGGCTTTTGCGAGTTGAGCCGTGCGATCAATCAGCTCCTTATCAGCTTCGGTGGTTTCTAAATTTGTGATAGACGCTATTACAGATTTAGCGATCGCCCTAATTCTTGATACTTTTTCTGCAACAGAGCCAAGTTGCGCTTGAAAGGTGACTTTTTCTAAGAGTGGTAAGAAAGTTTCTAAATGCGCAGCGCGATCGCTATCATAGAAAAACTTGCCATCGGATAGACGCGCCCGAATTACCCGCCCATTGCCAGCCGCAATCAGCCTTGACTTGTCAGGATCTCCATTGGAAATTGTGATAAAACGTGGCAATAATTGATCGGGATTCTTGATCGAATGTACGGGAAAATAGCGCTGATGACTGACCATTTCCGTCTTAATTACTGGTTGCGGCAGCTCTAAAAACTCACGATCAAATTCACCAATTATCGCTGTGGGAAACTCCACCAAGTAAGTAACTTCTTCTAACAGATCTTCAGGAATTTCTGCCTTAGCGCCAAATAGTTCCACAATACTATTCATCTGAGTAAGGATATGCCTTTGACGCTCTTTGCCATCTACTAAGACAAAAGCTTCTCGCAAAGTCTCTACATAATCTGATGCTGTGTCAATAATTACTGAGCGCGGATGGAGTACTCGATGACCTTGACTGGTGCGATTAGAATGCACATTTTCTAAAGCGATCGGCAAAATCTGCGAGTTAAATAATGACACCAACCAACGAATCGGACGAGGAAATTTGAGATTGCCATTGCCCCAGCGCATCAAACGCTTCCCATCGAGACCCGTGATCCAATTTGGTGCCAGCTCTTGCAAAATATCAGTAGTCTTTCGACCCACAATTTGCTGATTTGCAATTACGAACGCACCTTTATCAGTTTCTTTAATAAAAATATCTTTAAGGTCAATACCCTTAGATTTTGTAAAACCTAACAAAGCCTTAGTCGGTTCACCTTGCGGATCGCCATTAACAAAAGCCGAGCCGATCGCGGGCCCTTTAATTTCTAAACTGCGATCGCTTTGTTGTGTAGGCAAACCCTCAATTAATACAGCAAGACGGCGAGGTGTGCCATAGACATTGATCTTACTCGTGGTTAGTTGGTGTTCATCTAAATTTTTGGGGATGCGATCTTTCCATTGGCGCAAAGCATCAACAATAAAACTAGCAGGTAGCTCTTCAGTACCAACTTCTAACAAAAAACTTGCCATAACCACGATTTAAGCGACTCTATCAGTTTAACGTACTAAAAACCCCAAAAACAAATATGGGGAAAGTCTGCCGATGTCAGACTTTCCCCATATTTTATAAATCTTATGTTTTGGGATTACTTCAGTGATTGTGCTGCTAGATTAACGGCAGATTGTACTTGCATTAATGGAATATCATTCAATCGCGCCAATCTTGCACAGTCCTCATATTCTGGCTGAATCGTACAGAATCCATCCCGCCGCGCAATCTTTACTCTCGCCTTTCCATATTCTGTTTCTACTTCACGAATTTCTCGAAAGAGAATTTTGCGCTCTTGAAAACGATACCTAATACCGAGAGTGCTAGTTTCCCGAAAGAGGATTTGCTCACAAATGGTTTGACGATCGCAAGGACAAATTACAGTAATTAATATCCCAGTGCGGGATTTCTTCATGCCGATCGCTTGTGTGTAGACATCAAGAGCTCCTTGGCTCAATAGTTCTTCCGTCGTGTAAGCAATCGCCTGTGCGGTCATGTCATCGACTTGAGTTTCTAGGATCACAACTGTTTCGCCGATCGTTCCACTATCTAGACAATGTTCGTTCCCAAGTGAAAAAATATTGCCTAGATCTAGTCTTTTTTTTTCTTGCTCTTACCAATCCATAGACGCAAAGCATTAGGAATTTCTAATTCCTGCGTACCTGCACCTAGTCCCACTTTTTTGATCTTCATTAATGGAACTTCGCCAAACTTTTCACAGAGGGTGACTGCGATCGCGGCTCCAGTGGGAGTTACTAATTCCTTCCTAATCCCGTTATCAAATGTAGTCACGCCATGCATTTCCCATAACTTCAATGTAGCTGGTGCCGGTACTGGCATCTTACCGTGATCGCAATCGACATAGCCTCCGCCCGCAGGTAAAGCCGAACAATAGATTTTCTCAACTTCCAGCCAAACAAATCCTGCACAGGTGCAGACAATATCGACGATCGCATCGATCGCACCAACTTCATGAAAATGTACTGCCTCTGGCACAATGCCATGTACGGCTCCTTCGGCGATCGCTAATTCTTTAAACGTTGCTAAGCTCCAAGCTTCAACTTGTATCGGTAATTTTGCATTACGAATTATCTTCTCAATATCAGGTAAGTGGCGATGGTTTGGATGGGAATGTGCTTTATGGGAATGATCATGAGTATGTTCTTCAAGGCTATGGGAATGAACATGCTCAGCATGAGAATGCGAATGTTCAGACGCAACTGTGGGTGGATTGTCACCGCTATGATTTAGCAATTCGACATGCATTTTTATGGCTTCGATGCCGCCACGATGAACTGATTCTGTCCATAACTTAACTTCGCGATCCAGTTCTAATTTATGAACAACCTCTTGCAAATACTCTAACGGCACACCTGCACTCACCAATGCGCCTAGACACATATCACCCGCAATTCCTGTCGGACAATCCAAATATGCAATGCTTCCCATGCTAATCCTTACAGAATTGATACAATGACTTTCCTCTGAATCCTAGCATTTCAAAACCCAAAAAGCGTGAAGCGCCTCTTCACGCTTTTGAGAGCTTAAATTACAGTCAGAGCTTTGCACTGGCTCTCTAATTTAGCAATTAGAATTATTTCTGTGAAAGACCTATCACACCTTGGACATTCGTACCAGTCAAAATAGTGCTTTCTAGGACAGCACCAGTTAAATTAGCATTAGCCAGATTTGCATTCTCTAAGTTAGTTCCAATTAAGACCGCGCCACTCAAATCTGCACCGCCAAAGTATGCATTTTGAAGGTTTGCGATCGCAAAATTAGCTTGTTTGAGAATTGCTCTACTCAAGTCAACTTCTTGCATCTCCGCATGGCGAAATTTAGTTTCAACACAATTTGACTGTGACAAAATTACCCGATACATATAGGTTTGACTGAGATCAGCATTACTGAGATTAGCTTTAGTGAAGTTAGCCATGCTCATAGAAGCATCATTTAAAAATGTATTACATAGAGATGCCCCGATCAGTTGTGCTCCACTTAAAATCGCGCCCCCTAAGTTTGCATTGTTCAAAATTGCATTGTTTAAAATTGCCTCGCTAAAATTTGCCATCAGACATCCCGCCATGCTGATATCAGCAAAATCAAGGGATGCGCCACATAAATTTGCACGAGTTAATAATGCTCCTCTCAATTTGGCTCGATTCAGATGCGCCTTACTGAAGTTCGTAGTGCTCAAGTTTGCGCCACTAAAATCAGTATTCTGGAGATTTGCGCCACTGAGATTTGCGCCACTGAGGTTTGCACCTTTGAAACTTTCCCCACTGAGATTTACGCCGCGCAAGTCCGCGCCACTGAGGTTTGCAACTCCAAGATTTATGCCTCTCAATTCTAGCGATCGCAGATCAGCACCAGTCAGATTGGCATCTTGAAGATTTGCTAGACTAAAATTTACCCGATGCAAAATTGCGCAACTTAAATTGGCTCCATTCAAATTGGCATTTACGAAGGCAGCTTCACTTAGATTTGCTCCCGATAGATCTGCTTGAGTTAAATCAGCCTTACTAAAGTTGGCTTTACTTAAATTAACTTGTGACAGATTTGCCCCAACTAGCTTTAGCCCAGACAAGTCGGCTTTTTGCAGGTCAATCGCCTCAAGCTGAGTTTTTTCACGCCAAGCATTCCAACGCTCGGCACCGTCTTTGATATGTCTAACAATCTTTAGATCAGCCAAGATGTCTTAATTACTCAAATTGATGTTTAGAGATAGTTCTAATTTAAGCTGTTTTATAGAATAAATCTAGATAAGCTAAATGGCTGAGTTGCATTGTTTTGCATTGCGTTGCCAGCGATCGCGTTTTATCCGTCTCAGCGCTGAGCCTGTAAAATTCTGATCCCACTGCTCATCAGTCATATTCACCAAATCCGCTAGCTTAGGATCAACATTGTGGGTAAAAGGTTGAAAGTCAGATTCTAAGGTTTCTTGAGCAAAACGTTGATTCCAAGGGCAAACATCTTGGCAAATGTCACAACCTGCTACCCAGTTTTGTAAGTTAGCCGCGATGGCGTCGGGAATTTGTTCGGCTTTATTTTCAATTGTGTGAAAGGCAATACAGCGATTAGCATCGACAACAAATGGCTGAACGATCGCTCCAGTCGGACAAGCATCAAGGCAGCGCCTACAAGTACCACAATGATCAGTATGTGGGGTGTCAGGCTCTAATTCTAAATTAGTCAGCAATTCTCCCAAAAACAACCAAGAACCATAGTCCCGCGAAATTACATTGCTATGTTTGCCAATCCACCCAATTCCTGCTCTCTGAGCAAAAGCCTTTTCCGCGATCGGACCAGTATCGACATAATAACGAGTTTGAATATTCTCTCCTTGAGTATTTAACCAAGCTGCCAAAGCTTTGAGCTTCTTAGTCAAAACCTTGTGATAGTCTCGTCCCCAACCATAGCGAGAAATTTTACCCACATTGCGATCAGATGAATGTTGGTGCGGAGTGTAGTAATTTAAAGCCACACAAATTACCGACTTTACTCCTTCCATAACCTGAGTAATATCTTGACGCTTGGGATTTGTCATCCAAGCCATATCTGCTTGGTATCCCAAAGCCAACCATTCCTGCAAACGTTCTGACTCAAGCCCAGACTCGGCTCTAGCTATGCCAACTTTACTAAACCCAAGAGCGATCGCTTTTTGTTGAATCGCTAATTTAATTTCTGCTGGCGATAATTTTTTCATATTGAGAACCACAAACTAATTGTTTAGGGCGCTTTGCGACCTAAACAATCATCTCCAAAGGCATGATAAACAGGTCAAAGCACTAATTAACCAAACCAATTAGCTACCACCTAACCAACCAAAAAATCCACCCTTTTTATCATTCTTAGCTGTAGGATCAGTTTTTGCTGCTGTATTGCCGCCAGAATTTGTCCCACCCACTTGCTCAATATATTGCTTGGCTATAGGTTCATCAGGATTCAGTTTCAGCGCTTGTAGAAAACTCACTTTAGCCATGCCTGATAATTTTTGATTCATATAGACAAAACCTAACAAAGCATGACATTTGCTATTGTTGCAATCAATTTGAATTGCGCTACGCAGTTCCTTTAAGGCTGAAGTCCATAATTTCTGATTGATATAGTTTTCAGCTTGTCGAATACATTGAGCAAGTGAGCCATCAGCAGCATTATTTTTATTGCTAGCTTGACTGGTGTTTTTTGCTGAAGTATTGGACGTACTACTGGTATTACGCAATGGCGATTGAGACTCAGTTCTCATTTGGTAACTGTTACCCGCGTTACTGGAATAAGCTGAACTAGACCTATTAGATCCAGTATTGTTAACGCCCGTATTGCCTGAACTTGCTCTATTAACGCCTGTGTTATTAACACTCGTGTTGCGAGCTTGAATAGTAGTCTCATCATTGTCAAGATTTGCAGGAGAAGAGTAAGAACCAGCATTAGGGATATATTTGTACCCCTCCTGTAGCAAGATATGCACTAAATTTAGTTCACTCAATAAGCCAATGTTATCTAATGCTTGACCTAGATTTTGGTACTGAACTTTGGCGACTTCATGAATTGTTTGTTCATAATTAAAATCTTTTGAGGAAATTAAATACTGCTGGGCAATATCTGACTGCGGGATAAATTTTTGATTGCGCTTCATCAAGCGTTTGCCCAGCAGTTTGAGAATTGCTGAATACTCTGTCCGTTCTCGTTCTTGGGACAGCACATTGTAAGCAGGGTTAACTAGCTTTGATAGATATTGAGTTGCTACTTCTTTCTCAGAATGCGATCGCCCATGGATATCCGGATGTAAGCATTTGGCAATCAGCAGATATCGCCTACGCACAAGAGAAGATTCGGCTGTCAGTGGTAAGCCCAACACAGCGTAGTAATCATTAAAGTCATATTGACCGATCCCACGATCTATACGAAATGTTCTTGGGTTTTCCACGATGTATCCTCTGCGTTATGCGACCCAAACAATATCTTTCTGATTTTATAAAGATTCTAAACTAGTTAAGTAATAATAGCTTACCCTCTAGGAATAAGGGTACGATCGCGAAAATTACATGGTTTCTATAGAGTCAAATCCAAAAATAATAATGGTCGCACTTGTGCCACCATTATTATTTTTGGATTATAAAGTTACGAGCTTGCTAAAACTTGTTTGGCAATTTGAATTTGATCATTGTTAAACCCGGCTTCGTTAAGAAAGTTTAAAAATTCAGGACTACGATACCGAGAATCAACAGTAATTGCATCGCGAAAAGTTTTTTTTGCATTCGTCTGATCGCCTGATGCCCATTGGGCGATCGCACTAGCAACAAAGTGATGGGGATTATTCGGTTCAAGTTCGATCGCTTTTTGAGCATAGGCGATCGCCAGATCGTATTGTTGCAGTCTTTGATAAGCCAGGCTGAGATTGTAATGAGCAATTTCATTATCGGTTTTAAGCAGCGCTGCCCAGCTATGTAAAACTACAGATTGCGGCAAATCACCACGCACTAAGTAGACAATCCCTATCGCGTTAAATGCTTGTGGCGATGTTGGTGATAGATAAATTGCATCCCATAGTGATTTGGCTGCATCATCATGTTTCTTAGAGAGATGCTGTGTCCAGCCAAGGATAATATGCCCATCAATATTGCTGGGATCGAGAGCAACGGATTTTTGCAAAGCCGCAATCGCATCATCAAATCGTTCTTGTCGGCGATAATTAAGTCCCATCTGACGATATTCATCGGCAGCGCGTTTATCAGCTTGGGTTACCTTGGGTGTTTGGGATGAATTTTCTTTAGTATTAACCGCGACCGCAGTTAATACTGGCGTGATACTCATTAGTATTACGCACAAATTCAAACAACCTAAGATTTTTAGCGATCGTTTCAAGACAAACTTCCCGTTGGTTATACAAAAAAGGTGGCAATTTCAATTATGAAACTGATTTTGTTTTTTGTCGTCGTTGACGACAAAAAACAAAATCAGTTTTGATTTAATTACAGCCTTATGCTGACTTTAAATCAAAACTGATTTTTATAATTACTAAAGTCTCCCAAATCAAGGTTGGATAGACTCTTAGTCTTTATATACCAAAACACAAAAATCGCGTAACCATTTTGTGTTTTTAAAACCCTTACGGGGTTTGCTTTTTAATTAATAAGTACTTTTGCAAAATAAATTACCCAAACCCATAAAATTGCGCCCCGTAGGGGCGCAATTTTATGGGTTTGGATGTGTAATTAATTATGTACATCTACTTAAAAGGGGCAGTGCACTTTTGTGAATTGGAACTACTTGCTTGCTGTCAGTTGACGATAAGCTCTTGAAACTAGTTTGTCGTCCACAAATGTGACATTCATACTTAAGTCTGCACCTGACCAACTAACTACCACAGCCCGATCACCAAAATTGTGGTCAATTCCCAAAGGCTTACCTTCAGCACCTAAGATACTTGCCACTTGGTCATAACGCATCCCTTTACCTAGACAGACGTAATTTTTAAGAGATACTGCAGGATTTCCGCAACGGTACTGAACGCTAGTGATGTTGGTGTCATGATGGCGCTTAGGCATGAGTGCAAGATTAATAGTTGGACCTGATAGAGCTTCGGTCAGCCAATATAGGGCAATCAACATCACTCCCAAAATTAGGACATCTTCAATTACAGCTCGGAACAAATTACGTTGATGACGACGTTTGATTTGTTGTGCTTTTTCCTTTGTCCAAGTCTCCCAAGGAAAAGTGTCAACCCATTGGATAGTGTCATTAAACTTAGCGATCGCATTAACCCGCACTGCATCCAGAGCGCCTTTAGGATCGCGAATTGTGATGCGACTAGCGGTACGTGCGGCTTGGATAGTCTTTGGATTAACTAACCAGCCACGTAACCGGTGAACTAAATTGCTAACCTTCGATTTCCCTTTAGAAAGAGAACTCTGTTTGACATTACGAACAGGCGATCGTCTAGCTTCACTACGTGCAAGGGCATTTTGAGGTAATGGTGCTGGTGCTGCGACAAGTTGAATGTCACGTCCCTGTGCTAAGAACGGTGATGCTTCCCCAATTACATAAAATTCCCATTCAATTCGCCGCACCCCAACTAACTGTATACGATTGAAATACCGATCAATATTTTGTGTAAATTCGTTTAGGCGATCGCGATCGGCATCTGAAGCAATCAAGGTAAAAGCAATGGATAGAATTTGCTGCTCAAACTTATATTCTGTTTG
This sequence comes from Pseudanabaena sp., assembly GCA_003249035.1. Lineage (GTDB taxonomy): Bacteria > Cyanobacteriota > Cyanobacteriia > Pseudanabaenales > Pseudanabaenaceae > Pseudanabaena. The sequence goes on along the minus strand of QBMK01000025.1, from coordinate 10,155 downwards.
CTCAGCAGCCACTAGATCCATATAATCGGAAGCAAGACTAGTCAGGACATGCTGCAATTTCTGCCACGCCTGTCTATCTTCAAGATTTAATCGCACTGCTTTCATGATTTATCCTCATCTTGACCCTAACTAGGTCCATCGTCATTTAGCAACTTTTTGAGTATGTGGTTGCTTTGTTTGTAACAAGCAGGATGTTACCCAAACTCATAGAGTTTTTTAACACACTTAAAAAAGATCGCGACATATAGCCGTTCAAAGCCGATTCATAGAGTTGCGGCACGAGGTGCCGCAACTCTATGAATCGGTTTTATTTTTGCAGCTATGAAAAGGCTATATATTCTTTTATCTCCACTTTTCTTGATTCTGCTCTATAAACTCTTCTATTGCTTCTTTTGCTTCTACAAGACTCGCTCCTGTTTCTCCTCGATAGAGCTTGATAGCTTCTAGCTTGCGATAGGGATCAAGTGCAATCTGTTTGACTTGATCAGAGAGTTGAGATGGAATTTCAATCTCCATCCGATTTAATAGCAGGCTTAGAGAAAGATCGATGCGCTTTATCTTTTGCTCAAGCCGTCTAATACTTGATTGAAGACTAAGGATAACCCACACGATAACGAAGAGACAAGACGCATAAATAAGCCCGTCTGTTGCGGTCACCATAATTAATCTCTAGTTTTTGTTTTTTAGCCTAATATAGCAAGATCAAAATAGAGGGGGCGCTAAGCACCCCCTCTATTTTGATCTTGCTATTTACAAACCACTTACAGCTCGCTCAAGATTAGCGCGGGACTGGTTATAACCGATGATTGCTTGCACTCGGTTGACATCAGCACGGGTTAAATCTGACTCAGCCGTAATAACCTCAAGTTGCGTGCCAACTCCTGCATCAAGGCGCAAACGGGCTAGACGCAGGGCTTCAGCTGCCTGCTGAACGGCTTTAGTTGCCGTGTCGATTTGTTGGAGGCGAGATCTCTGATTGATATATGAATCTTCCACATCAAAACGAGCTTGACGAGCATCTTGTTCAAACCGGGTTTCGGCAATTGCTTGATCCGCCTTAGATTGATCGACTTGAGCATTGGCTCTACCGCCATCATAGAGATTCCAATCTAATCTTGCCCCAACTTGATAACCAACACCGAAATTACTCCCACTGATAAATTCATTGGAAGGATTCAGGTTGACAAATAAATTAACTCGAGGACCTACTCTAGCTAGAGAAGTACTAGCACGATCTCGAGCAACTTCCCGCTCCAATTTACGAATGTCTAGATCGGCACGATTCCGCAATGCTAGCAAAATGGTTTCTTCGATTGGTAATTTCCACTCGGGTACAGGCTCGATTTTATCAGCTGCCGTAATCTCGACCGTAGCGGGATAATTTAGCTGACGCGATAACTCACGTCTTGCAACCAATTGAGCCGCCTCAGCATTGAGTAAATCTTGCTTAGAATTAGCAAGCTGGACATCAGATTGCAATACGTCAAACTTCGTGCCAACACCCGCTCTTTCTCTAGCCTTTGTGTCTTTTAAGCTTCTTTCAGCATTTTCAACAGCTTTGCGTTGAATACGAACGTTTTCATCAGCACTTTGTAATTTGTAATAAGCTGTGACGATACCCAATCGGATATTTTGTCTGATCCGACTCATATCGGCTTCAGCGATACGTAAGTTATTTTCAGCTACGCGAATTGATGCTTCCTTCAGTCCTGAGTCATAGATGTTGTAATTGGCTTCTAAACTGGCACTGAGTGGATTAGTACTTGGTTGGTTATTGTTAAGCCGGACAGAACCATTGTAACTATATTGCAATGATCCATCAAGCGTTGGTGCTCTTGCTGCTTCGGCTTCTTGTAAGACAGCACGAGCGCGATCGATCGCAATTCTGGCGCGAATTGCATCAGAGTTTGTTTTTTCAATTAAGTCAAGGATTTCTGACAAGGTGACTGGCTTAGTGATATCCAATCTAACTTGGCTAGGTGTAGTTGGTACAACTAGCGTCTGTGCGGGATCAAGCTGCCCTGAGTTAGATGCAGCAGCGCTAGGAAGAACTCTAGCTGGTTCAGTAGAGGAACTGACTTTTTCTGGTTGCGATCGCTGACTATCTTGAGTGATAGTTGACTCTGAAGCAGCTAATTTTGATGTGTCAGAAAGATCAGCTTTTGGCAAAGCTGCGATCATTACTTGAATGTCTTGAAGGATGGGTTGATGATTACTTACTAATTCAGCCTTGGGTTTAAGGATCTCTGACTTTTTAGGCGTATTTACCGATGTGGGGATAAATGAAGTGATTTTGATTGTCGCGTCAGGCTCTAGAACGAAATCTGTATAAGGTTTTAGAGGCAAGGTAAATTCCTGAGCATTGGCAGTCCAAGCTGGAATCAGAAGCGACAAACTCGCACCAAGCGTCAACCAACTGGAAGAAATTCGCATAACTAAGTCCGTCACTCCTCACATTTAAATAGTAAATAGTAGCTAATATGCTAAAGCATCTTCTGATAGCTGTCGTATCACAATCATCATGCTATCAGGCTAAAGATGTGAATAGCAGGATGTTTATCATGCAGATTGTAGTACAAGTTTAGGATTTTAGAAGCAATGCTGCTGATTGTCTATAGAAAAATAGCAATTGCCCCTGCTGCTGCTTTCTAAGCTTTAATATTTAAGTGTAACGTCGTGACAAAATTTACAGACTGTATCCATAAATGAATATTCTTACATCAGTAACGGCTCCACAGGGTTGGCATGGTGATGCCCTTGCGATCGCTGTTTTTGCTAGCCCTAAATCTAGTAATGAGCAATTAGAAAATCCAGCAAAGAAAGCACTAGAACTATCTGAATCACTGAAAAATTTAGATGTTCAGATTTTGGCTTGCACTTTGACTGATTTGATTACTGAATCAGAATTTTCGGGGGAAATGGGTGCATCAGTTAGTGGGCGTGTCGGTATTGATTATGCTATCCGTAAGGTGATTTTGATCGGATTGGGCGATCCTGCTAAAGCTAATGCTGATATCTGGCGCAAAGCTGCTGCATTGGCAGTGAAATGGGCAAATAAAGAGAAGGTGAAAAAGCTGGCTCTGTCTTTTCCTGCTTATAACCAAGATGTGAGTTTGACAGCCCAAGCGATCTCAGAAGGCGCTTTACTCGCAGCCCATCAAGACAAACGTTTTAAATCCCAAAATGCTAACTCCCAGTTTCTAGATCAAATCGAGATTTTAGAAACTGATCCAGACTTAGCCAATCCGGCGATCGCTAAGGCACAGCAAATTGTCGATGGTGTAATTTTGGCAAGAGAGTTAGTCTCTGCACCTGCGAATATTGTGACGCCGATTACTCTTGCGGATACTGCTATAGCGATCGCTGCCGAGTCCGATTATTTCACTGCCAAAATTCTTGAGCAAGCCGATTGCGAAGCTTTAAAGATGGGCGCATTTCTAGGTGTAGCGAGAGCTTCAGATATTCCCCCAAAGTTCATTCACCTAATTTATAGCAATGGCACTCCGCAGCGGAAATTAGCGATCGTTGGCAAAGGCTTAACCTTTGATTCTGGGGGCTTGAATTTAAAAACTGGTGTGGGCAGCAGCATCGAACTGATGAAAACCGATATGGGTGGCGCAGCGGCGGCACTTGGTGCAGCTAAGGCGATCGCAAAGCTGCAACCAACCAACGTCGAATTGCACTTTATCATCGCGGCTTGCGAAAACATGGTTAATGGTAGTGCGATGAGACCAGGAGATATCCTCACCGCTTCTAATGGCAAAACCATTGAGGTTAATAATACTGATGCTGAAGGTCGTCTTACACTTGCTGATGCACTAGTCTATGCCGACAAATTGGGTGTAGATGCGGTCGTCGATCTTGCAACGCTTACTGGCGCTTGTGTGGTCGCATTAGGTGAAGATATTGCAGGGATGTGGTCGATTGATGATGATTTTGCCGATGCGATCGCTAAAGCCGCTAAAGCCGCAGGCGAGAAACTCTGGCGGATGCCCCTCGAAGATCCCTATTTCGATCAATTGAAGTCCGTCGTAGCTGATTTCAAAAACACAGGTTCTCGCGCCGGTGGTGCGATTACGGCTGCTTTATTCCTGAAACAATTTGTGGAAAAAACTTCGGCTTGGGCGCACCTTGATGTGGCTGGCGCAGTTTGGACTGAGCGTGAGTCAGGTTATAACAATGCTGGCGGCACTGGTTTCGCAGTGAGAACTTTAGTTAATTTGATTCTTAATTAAAGAAAGGGACATAATGTGCACTTTTCTTTTTAGTTCTCATATATTGAAGATATTTCCTTCTCATCAAGGAATAGTTTATCCCAATGCACAAAATGGCGTAGCCATTTTGTGCGTTTAAAACCCTTGCTAGGCTTGCTTTTTAATTCACAAAAGTGTCGTCACACTTTTGTGAATTGGTCTTATTAGCTTGAATGAGATTGTATATAGCAATGAAAGTTTTGCTTAAGACATAAAACCCAAGAATTGATTAACGGCGATCCACGCCATCAATCAATTCTTGGGTTTTGATTTGTCCAAGGACAAGTGGCTGTATCTATATCTTTTTGGTTTTGCATATTCTTTGTAGCGTTGAGCTAGAACGCACTAACTCGAACCCATTGCTGACTCATGGTCTGTTCATATAGGACTTCTAAACGATCAATATTTTTCACCAGCGTATAACGATCTAAAACCCTCTGTCTTGCCTTGATTCCGATAATCTTCGCCATCTCTGGATGATCGACAAATAGAGGTAAAAGTGTGCAAAGTTGAGATGTAACCTTATGTGAATCAAGAACAATTCCTGCACCATTCTCTATTACTTCGCCATCAGCGCCTACATCAGTTGCAATGCAGGCAACACCACAGGACATTGCTTCCAATAATGATAGCGATAAGCCTTCCACTAGTGAAGGTAAGATAAACACATCAGTGCCACGTAAAATCTCAATCCGCCTTTGCTCATCAGCAATGTATCCCATCCAAATAATGCTGGGATCGTTACCATAAAAAGTCTTTAAGCCTGCCAATAAGGGACCCGTCCCCACGATCGCAAGTTTACATCCTTTCGGCATTCGGCATTTGCGCCATGCCTTGATCAAAGCTTCAACATTTTTCTCTGCCGCTAGTCGTCCTTGATAGAGAAAAAGCATGTCAGCATTCAATTCAGCCTTAATATTTGAATCTCCTGGAGAATAGCGATCGCTATCAACTCCATTAGGAATAACGGCAATTCTAGTGTTGGGAACTCCTAATTTATTGAGAAGTTCTTTCTGAATATTGGAGAAAATAATAACTTGATTGTAATCCGCTAGGGATGGCGCATAGATTTGATATGTGAGTTGTTGTGTACTAGAAGCAATATTACGCCGCTTGAGATCAAAGGGTTGGTGAAATGTGGCTACAAGGGGCAAATCGAGTTCTGCACAAATTTCTGGCAATCGAAAATCGAGAGGGGATATGGCAAGGGATGCATGAATAAGATCGGGCTTTAGCGATCGCAAAGAATCAACAAGAATTTTATTCGCCCTTAGAGAAGGAACTGTATAAATGGTGGATTTGTAGAGAAATGGTAAAGCGACATCTTGAGTCTCTTGAGCATGTTGTTCTAACTCTTCATGGTCTGCATCATGCTCAGGGGCAAAGTGCATAAAGCTGACACGATGTCCGCGATCGAGTAACGCATTTGTAATCTCGCGACTATAGGTCACGTTGCCACAAGCAGGCGTTTTCTTACCTAACCATGCAATATGCATGAACTCCACCACATTATTACCAGACGTATAATACCAAAAGTAGAGGCAGCTCGAAGCTTGAACGCTATCTTTTAAAGCTAAAAAGAAAAGATAGCATCAGTGCTATCTTTTCTGAAGTATTTTATGGGTTGCCCGGGATTTGAACCCGGAACAAATCGGTTAAAAGCCGAGTACTCTACCGTTGAGTTAGCAACCCTTTTGTTGCAGAATGTGAACTTTTATTTGCAAAATGCAAACTTTTCGTTTACGCGCTTGGCTAGTTTAGCATGCATTTAGCAAATTACACCTGTCAAACTAAATGGTCTTACCTCAGTAATTCTTATGGAAAGAGTTTGACCAATTAGCTCAGCTAATGGCTTGCCTGTGGTGTTTTCGGTAAAAGCAATCCGATTGGTGCGAGTGCGCCCCATAATCTGCAAAGGATTTTTGTGATTTGTACCTTCGATCATGATCTCTTCGGTTCTTCCTGCGTAACGATTCGATCGCTCGGCAGCATTTTGATTTACAGCATGGTTGAGACGCTGAAGGCGATCGCCTTTAATTTCTTCGCTCAACTGATTTCCCCAAACCGCTGCAGGTGTTCCTGGGCGAGGCGAATAAGCCGCCGTATTTACTAAGTCAAAGCCAATGTCATTGACTAACTGCACTGTGCGCTCAAATTGCTCCTCAGTTTCTCCTGGGAAAGCAACGATCGCATCGGCAGTAATCGCTGCATCTGGCATAATCTCGCGAATGTCATCAATAATGCGGCGGTAACGCTCATGGGTGTAGCCCCGCGCCATCGCTTTGAGAATGTCGTTATCGCCGGATTGAAAAGGAATATGAAAATGTTCGCAAACCTTTGGTAGTTCATAACAAGCTTTGATCAAGCGTGGACTGAAGTAGCGAGGATGACTAGTTGCATAACGAATGCGATCAATACCTTCTATATCATGGACGTAGTAAAGCAGATCCGTAAATGTGATTTTGCCGCCGATGCCTGCCCCAATACCACCTGCAGGAAGGTCGCGCCCATATGCATCAATATTTTGACCGAGTAAGGTAATTTCTTTGTAGCCCTGCGCTGCAAGATTCTCGATTTCCTTACGGATAGATTCAGGCGATCGCGATTGTTCTCTCCCTCTTACCGCCGGAACGATGCAATAAGTACAGTTTTCGTTGCAGCCATAAATAATATTCACCCATGCCGAAACTGCACTATTACGACGTGGTGTGGTGATGTCTTCTTCGATGTAGGCTTCATCGGTGGCGACAACTTGGTTGCCATTAAATACTTGTCCCAATAGATCGCCAAGACGATTAACATGCTGTGGACCCATGACTAGATCGAGTTCAGGAACACGCCGCATTAGGGCTTCACCTTCTTGCTGGGCGACGCATCCTGCGACGACCAGTGTTAGTTTTGGATTTTCGCGTTTACGCTTGGCTTGTCTGCCCAAGTACGAATAAACTTTTTGCTCGGCATTGTCACGAATGCTGCAAGTGTTATATAAAATCAAGTCGGCTTCTTCGGTTTCTTCGGTTGACTGGTAGCCCATGTTTTCTAATACGCCTGCCATGCGCTCAGAATCCGCCTTGTTCATTTGGCAGCCGAAGGTGATGATGTGGTATTTCTGAGCAGTCATGAAAGTGTTTAACCAAGCCGAAATTATAGCTGATCTATTCTAATATCTTTCAGCATGGATTGTAAGGGTTGCTACTCATCAATTACTCATTTCAGTAAACTTCGTCATGACTGCCAATATCTTCATGCTTGCCAGCATCAAAATGAAGGTTCTCTTCTGTATCTAAGTCTGGAGATTTCTTGAATCTGTGTTTTTTAAAGTTGATAGTCTGGAAGATTGATAGTAATGGAGTCCTTCAACTACCAATTAAATATGCTAATTAGATTAAGATTATAGCCTTGCGATCGCCTAGAAATCGCACGATATCCTTAATCAATCGTTTGGCAAATAGTTCGTTAAGGCGATCGCTATTACTGTGAGTCGTGATTTTTAGGCGATCGCTATCAACTAATGACCAGATTCAATATTTGGAACGAGCTTACCATCTTCCATATAGACAATGCGATCGGCGATGTCGAGGATGCGATTGTCGTGGGTGATGAGGAGAATTGTGCAGCCTTTTTGTTTGGCGAGGGTTTGCATGAGTTCCACCACTTCGCGACCCGATTTTTTGTCTAGGGCAGCCGTAGGTTCATCGGCTAGAACGATTTTGGGTTGAGAAACTAGCGCACGCGCGATCGCTACCCGTTGTTTTTGACCACCAGAGAGGCTGTCGGGATAATAATCGAGGCGATGTCCGAGTCCAACCGCTTCCAGCATCGCAGTTGCGGAAGCATCGAGATCGCTAGTTCCATCACCATCGTGAAGTTCGAGCGCCATTCTCACATTTTGTTTAGCGGTGAGGAAGGTCATCAGATTATGGGCTTGAAAGATATAGCCGATATTGCGGCGGATTTGCACCAGCGAGGTTTTGTCAGCACCATGAATTTCTCGATCCAGAATTTTTAAGCTGCCTTCCTGTGACGATCGCAAGCCACCCATAAGGGTTAGGAGTGTAGTTTTGCCTGAGCCAGATGGCCCGGTCATGATGATGATTTCGCCAGCATGGATATCGAGATTGATATCAAAAAGCGCCTGTTTGCGTAGGTCGCCATCGCCAAAATAATGATTGAGATTTTGGGCAGAAATCACGGGTGTCGTAGCAAAGGAAAGAGTGGAATTCATGACGATGGGAGTTTAATTGATGGATTTCCAAAGGCTTAGGCAATGTAATAAAAGAGGCTATCGGCGATGAGAAATATGCCTAATCCCAAGATCAGAAAACGGATGATATGAGGAGAGTAGATAGCAATGGAGCGGTTAAAGTGCTGGATTAGAGACATGGCAAAGCTCTGACGATGAAAGAAAATATATATAACAACTAGGGCGCTCGGTGGCAGGACAAAAATTAGGTTATACAGTGCCAAGATACTCATAGTTGAGAGCAGATCTAGGTTAGCGCGGACGAGCTGCTCGATCGCTGCAAAATATGGTAAAGCAGTAGGAAGTTCTAAAATCGTTACAGACATTCCTAATAGGAAAGTTTTTGCCAAGTTTAATTTTTTCGGTACTTTTACTGATTCAGATTGAGGAGAAATTCGGAGAGTAAGGCCTACTATCAATAAAATTAGTCCAGTCAGAAATTGAATCGCATAAAATAATGGCGTGGACAAGGAGAATCCAGACTTTACAAACACCGTCTGAATCAATCTATTTAATCCCAATACTGCCAATAATCCTGATGTCCAATAGGCGAAAAATATGCCAGTTATATAGGCGATTGATCGCGGAATTGGTTTTATCGTTCCTAACAAATAGACTTGCATTGCGATCGCGGATGGATTAAGGCTATCGAGAGCCGCGATCGCAATTAGCGAGGGAAGTAAGGCTGACATAAAGTTAAAAAAATGATTAGAAAACATCAGCAGGATCGGCGGTTTGGAGTTTTCGCATGGCGATCGCACCCGAAACAGTACACATGACTACGGTCATCACAAATACCGAAGCAGCTCGTTCTACCGTCATTTTTATTGGTAACAGAGTGGCGGCGTAGGTAACTTGATAGAGTCCTATTGAAAGCAGGAAACTAGGCAAAAATCCTAGACAAGCTAACAAAATAGCTTCTTGGAACAGAATGCTCAAGAGAAAGCGATCGCTGTAGCCCATTGCCTTGAGGGTGGCATATTCCGCAAGGTGATCGGAGACATCGGAATAGAGAATCTGATAGACAATCACGATCCCGACAATAAATCCCATGACAACTCCCAATCCAAATATGAAGCCAATACCAGTTCCCGTTTCCCAATAACTTTTTTCGACACCTGCCCATTCTTCGATGGTCAGAACGCGCATATCACCAGATAGCAGACTAGCGAGTTCTATTTTAACTTGTTGAATATTGGCTCCCTCTTTCAAATGAATCAATCCCATCTCAATGCGATCGCTGCTTCGTTCGGGAAATAAACGCAAAAAAGTCGCATCGCTGGTAATGATATTGCCATCGGCGGTAAAGGAAGACCCTACCTCAAACAATCCACTTACCTGCACTAATTTATTGTTTAACTGGACTTCCAGTTCGCCCTTTTGCATAAACATATTAGCAACATCGCCATATTCTGGACGACCAGCGCGATCGAAGAGGACGCGATCGAGTTGTTGAATCTGCGGGATTTGCCGAGCAGGATCGGGTAATTTGACGCTAGGATTACCCGCATCGACTCCCCAAATAAGAATCGCTCGATTTTGGCGAGTTTCGGGGTTGCGCCATTGACCTCCAACGGAAATATATAGGACTTACGCAACGCGCAAAAAGAGGTAAAAAAGAAGAAGAGTTAGGCAAAGCCAAATGTCAAAGAAATTTAG
>QBMK01000024.1 GCA_003249035.1 Pseudanabaena sp. | reverse complement strand
TTCGCCCGCCGAACCAATTTTGGGTTTTATATGCACATGTTATTTAATTTTCATTCCCAAGGGCTATTGATTGAGGGGAGTATATACTCACAAAAGTTTAAGATAAAAATTTATGACAAGTTTTGATTACGACTTATTTGTGATTGGAGCGGGTAGTGGCGGACTTGCAGCCTCCAAACGCGCCGCCGCATTTGGCGCAAAAGTAGCGATCGCAGAAGGCGACCTAGTAGGTGGTACTTGTGTGATTCGTGGTTGCGTTCCCAAAAAGCTAATGGTCTATGCATCACATTTTTCGCATTTCCCTCAAGAGGCGGCTGGTTATGGATGGGATATTCCCGCAGGTAATCTTGATTGGGGTAAACTGCGCGATGCTATTCAATCTGAAGTATTACGACTAAACAAACTTCACATTAGTTTTTTAGAAAAAAGTAATGTCGAACTAATTTCAGGATTTGCCAAATTAGTGGACGCGCATACAGTGGCAGTAGGCGATTGCCAATTCACTGCCGAACGCATCCTCATCGCTGTTGGAGGCGAAGCCGCCAAACCAAACCTACCAGGCATGGAATATGCCATCACTTCCAAAGAAATGTTTTTACTGCCGCAATTTCCAAAGCGCTTTGCAGTGATTGGTGGTGGTTATATCGGTACTGAGTTTGCAGGAATTATGCGCGGTCTAGGTGCAGAAGTGACGCAAATAATTCGCGATCATTCAGTTTTAAAGGGCTTCGACAAGGATGTACGAGCTAATGTCCAAGAAGGGATGGTTAACCACGGAATTAACTTTCACCTTGGCGTTGACAGCGAGTCTCTCACGATTTCAAAAAATGAGAGCGATCTTACAATTTGCGTTAATGATGGAGATGGTAACGCGCAGCAAATTACCGTTGATGCTGTTTTAGCAGCAACAGGCCGAAAACCAAATCTCTCGCCTCTATGTTTGGAACAAGTAGGTATCGAAGTTGTTAATGGCGCGATCGCTGTCAAAGAAGATAGCTGCACCAACCAATCCAATATTTATGCGATCGGGGATTGTACCAATCGGGTAAATCTAACACCTGTAGCGATCGCAGAGGGAAGAGCATTTGCCGATACGGTCTATGGTCATACGCCCAGATTTATCAGCCATTCCAATATTCCTTCGGCAGTATTCTCCCAACCTGAAGCCGCTACTGTTGGCTTATCGGAAGAGAAAGCAAGAGATCTATATGGCGATCGCATAAAAATCTATAAAACTAAATTTCGCCCGATGTTCTACAGCCTTGCTGGTGGAGAAGCGAAAACAATGATGAAACTCATCGTAGTCGGCGAAGAAGAACGGGTTTTGGGTCTACAAATGGTGGGCAAAGATGCCGCAGAAATTATTCAAGGTATGTCTTTAGTTGTAACGATGGGTGGTTGTAAAAAAGATCTCGACAACACAATGGCAATGCATCCCACTGCTGCTGAAGAATTTGTCACCATGCACTAAGCTTCTATTACCCAAAAGTGAGTGGCGGTTCAAAGCGCCGCCACTCTCTTTTGGTTTTTTTTAAAGAAATAGGCTTATAAAACCAAGAAATAGCGGTGCGGGGCAAAGCCCCGCACCGCTATTTCTTGAGTGGGAAGGGAGTATGTCCCGATCCATTTGGCGATCTCCATACCGAGACTTTCAAAATGTTCAACATTCTGAAATCGATTTGAGAGTTATAAAAATCAATTTTTATGATGATAATCCCAAAAAACATAGAGGTAAGAGCAAGGAATACTCAGGAAATATAAATTCTCATAGAAGTCCATTCACCAACTCAAAAAAAAGCTACTAAATCAAGATGATTATTGATTTAGTAGCTTTTTTAAAACTTGCAAAAATATCATAAATTTTTGTGCAAGTAGGACATCTTTTAAGATTTGTATATTTCTTGTTTTTAGTAATTTAAAGGGAAAATTAGCATATAACTTTTCATATTATATTTATTGTTATTTTCAAATGTTTTGATGTCAGTATATAAATCCATTTCATATGGTTTTAGAAGCTTTCAAGTAAATTTTTTGTGGCTTTCTGGAAACTTAATAAATCGGCAAAAGGTAAGTTATGTATAACTTATACATAACTTATACATAACTTATACATAACTTATACATAACTTATACATAGCATTTAATTACCAGAAAATAACTTTGTAAATGACACAAATTTACTGACTAAATAAATTTGGTATATAGTCAGCCATAAGGTTTTAATTATGAATATTAAAAACCGAAGTCTATGCCTCTATATTTAATAGATCTTGTATGGAAGGGTATGGGGAAAGTGCAGCCTCGAAGTAGATTCGTAAGAGTAGATTTTGAGAAACTTGTTTTTCGCTAGGTTCCAGATCAATATTTGTTTTTTCTAGGCACTGACACTTAGACTTTGACACTTTGGTCTTTAGCAATTTAGGTTCACGTACTAATTATGAAAAGCTTCAGCATTACACTCAGCGATTTATCTTTTCTCAACGCTCAGCTCAATGTTCCGATTGTTAGTGTCGTGAGATATCTCACTGACGGAACTCCAATCTATGGATTCAAAGTCCCTTCCACTGGCTACAAAGATCCCATCACAGGTCTTGCAATAACTAAAGATCCTTTTACTGGTGGGTCATTACAAGCTGCTGGCACAGTAGTTGAGCTTGGGATTATTGGTGCGCCTAGTACTCTTGCTTCATCTCTTGGATTCAAAACTTTTGATCTTTTCAACACTTCTTGGTCATTGTTCCTCCCTCCCGTTGTGACGGCTACAGCAACTACTGCCGCAGGGGTTGGTGAACCTTTTGGCTTGCGCAATGTACAAGGTCTATTCAACAATATCGCTCTTTCCAGTTCTGCTATTTGGGGTGCGGCTTTCTACTCCTTTGCTCGTACTAGCGATGCCGACTACGGCAACTACTTGCAACAGCGTAAAAACGATCCTGCCTTTGTGGATCGGGCTAAAACAGATCCAGCTCAGCAAGCCCAAGTGGATGCTTTGAACGCGGACTTGGCTGCTTATGTAAGCACTGGAACGCCAGGAACCTTGACCCTCTGGGGAAACATGAGCGCGGCTCAGAAGGCTCTCGTTCAAAGCTCTACCTATGGTATTCAGATTGATGCGAGTGGCAATGTAAATCAGGCAGAACGCTATGCCAATCCATTCCTGAACGTCTACGACTATTCTCCTCGCATGATTTCCCAATTGGTGGACTCGCAGGATGCACTTTTACGAATTGATACTGCTTCAGGTGGTACAACTATCACCGATCGTTTGCTATATCAAATCACCGACATCAAAGACCCTACAGGCAAAACATTTCTTGTTGGAGGATATGATGCTGCTGGAAAAGTAGATCCAATTGGAACTTATTTCACAGAAGATTTTCAACGCAATCTAAACACATTAAGCGGCGATCCTTCCCTCACTGGCTGGAACACACTATTTGGACAGTTTTTCGACCACGGGCTTGACAAGCTTAGCTCTGGTGGTAATACGATTAACGGCGTAGGAGCCAAGGTCTATATCCCCCTCGATCCGTCTGATCCTTTATATCGCGCCCCTGGTACAAACGGACTTAGTGATCCTGGATACACCAAGCTCAGCATCTCCCGCGCCACGGTTGCCAATCCCGAAGCTGCTGGTGCTGATGGCATGTTCCGTACCGCAGATGACATTCAGAGTCCTGGAGCAGATGGTATCTACGGCACAAATCCTATCACTGGTATAAACGACGATATCATTGGTCCAACCAATCCCAACTACATTAACCATACTTCTCCCTACATCGACCAAAGCCAGACCTATGGATCAGAAGATACAACCACTAACCTGTTGCGGGAGTGGGTTCTCGATCCCACCACTGGCAAATATACCCCTGGGATGTATCTATTAGATGGAAACACTTTAAAGAATAGCTGGAATCGCCAAAATCCAGACGGCACAGTAGTCACTACTAACAAAACCTTGCCGACGCTGAACGAGATGCGGGCTTATCTGCTTGCCACGGGACGTGAAGACCTAAGCTGGGGCGACATTGGCAATCTGCGTGTGCGCGATGCTAGTGGTAAGGTGCTTGATCTTGACCCAAATACCGCAGGGATACAAGCCAAGTTCACTGATCATGTCTTGCTTGCAGACTTTCTTCCTCGCCTAGATGCAGCGCATATCGATGCTGCTGGTCTGACTAAGATGTCAACTTTATTCCCCAGCTATTCTGGCATTATTTCTGATTATGTCGATATCAATAGCGGTAGACCCACTGCTACGGGTATGGCAAATCCAGATATTCTTAACGAACTTCTATTGCGTAGCATTGGTGATCATTATGTCGCAGGGGATGGTCGTGTTAATGAGAATTTCGGTCTAACTTCCATTCACCATGTTTGGCACGAAAACCACAACTGGCAAATCGACAACCTGATCAATATCATCGCTCAGCAGCAAGCTGCCGACCCTACAAAGAGCGTTGCCCACAGTTTTCAGGTCAACACTGGGTTCTTAGATGGAGATAACAAAGGCAACTATGTTTACACAAAGGGTGGAACAGACATCGCTTGGGATCAAGAGAAGATGTTCCAAGCCGCAACCTTGATTAACCAAGGTGAGTATCAGCACGTTGCGATCGATCAATATGCTCGTGGTATGTCTCCCAACATTCCGCTATTCGTTCAGTATGACTCTGGCGTTAATTCTGATGTAACCCTTGATTATAGTCAGGTTGCTTTCCGTTTCGGTCACTCTCAACTGCGCGAAACAATTGACACCCTTGACCCCATGGGTAGCCTCACGGGAGCGATCACTCGCTATGCGCTAGAGCAAGCGTTCCTTAATCCCGCAGGATTTGCTCAGGTGGGACCGACTGCGATCGCGCAAGGCATGACCCGTCAGTTCTCCAACGAGATCGATGAAATTGTTACCCCTGCACTTCAACAGAAGCTGCTCGGACAGCCGCAGGATTTGGCAGCCATCAACATCGCCCGTGGTCGCGATCTTGGTATGGCTACTCTCAATAACATGCGTCGTCAACTCTCCTCAGGCTTGACAACAGAACTAAATGCCTTGAACCAGAAGCTGTTCGCTAATCCTGGTGATGCCAAGCTCAAGGAAACGATCGATAAAACCATTGCCCTGCAAGCAGGTTTACAAGCCTACAGTAGTTGGGCAGATTTCGGGGCTAATATCCAACATCCTGAATCACTGGTAAACTTCATTGCGGCTTACTCCTTCGATGGCGATCTGGTCAAAGCCCAAGCCCTGATCAAGTTGTCAGAGGGCGTACTCTTTAACAGCACAGACAGCAAAGCCCTCACAGTCGCTGAAAAAGCTAAGGTCAATGCCTCGATCGCAGATGGTGGGCTAGGCTGGAATTTCGGTAGCGATCTTGGCTATAACATCAAGGCTGCCCAATTCCTGAATGGTGGTGACACTGGCTATGAGGCGATCGATGCTTGGAATGGTGGACTCGCTGAGAAGCACGTTTTCCTCGGCGAATTGGGTTCTACATTCGATGCGATCTTTGCCGATCAAATGACTCGACTGATCAACGGCGATCGCTTCTATTATTTCTGGCGTTTCCAACTCGGTTTACCACTTTTTACTGAACTCAACAGCGCGATCGCGACCGAGCAGTTTAAGGATGTCATCGAACGTACTACCGGTGCAAATCACCTCGTCGGTAATGTATTTTTTGCGGCTGATAGCTATGTAGAATTGAGCGAAAAACCAACGACCGATCTCAATGGCAATCCCATTGTTGCTTCAGACGATATGTCTGGCTTAGACCGTCAGCACAAGTATGGCGATCTCTTAGCTAAAAATTCTCGGACAAATTACGACGGAACGAATACAAGTCTTCTTGATGTCAATTCTCAACATATAGGTGTCGCTTCTATTGGAGGAACCAGCGAAGTTCTCAACGGCTACGTCATTGACAGAATTACTGGTAAGACTGCTGCTGGAGCTAACATTGTTGAACAGTTCATCCTTGATGTGCGACCTGATACTGGTTTGAATCCCGATGGCACTCCCTCAACTGGCTTCAACTCTCATGAGGTAATCGGTGGTACGGAATTTAGGGACTACATTGATGCTGGAGATGGTGATGACACTATCTACGGTGGTGGCGGTAACGACATCCTCTTGGGCAATGCTGGAGCCGATCATATCTATGGTGAAGCTGGTAACGATTTAATCTACGGTGGTGCTCTTCCTGACTTCCTAGATGGTGGCATCGGTGACGATGAAATCCATGGTGGCGATGATGCTGACGTGTTAATTGGAGGCGATGGTAATGACAGACTCTTTGGCGAAAACTTCACTGACGAACTCCACGGAGGTGCTGGTGATGACTACCTAGATGGCGGTTTAGATGCGGACTTTATCTATGGTGGTGAAGGTCAAGACATTGTTGTAGGTGGTGAAGGTCTTGATACGACCTTTGGTGAATGGGGCGACGATCGCATGTTTGGCGGTGCAGGTCCCGACCAACTGTTCGGCGGCTATGGCGATGACATCCTTAATGCTGGCTTTGGTGGTCAAAACCAAAACGTCAACGTTGACGAAGCGCTTGGTGAGTTTGGTTTCAACATGGTTTCCTTCAGCGATCTTGATGCTGGCACTCCACTCAACCATTCAGCCGACCTGAACCAAGAAAATGTCAACATCTCGAACGTTACTCCATTCGGCCAGCTATGGGTCAACATTCAAGGGGTTGAAGGTTCTCAGAACAACGACACAATCATCGGTTACAACGGCAGTGGAACAATTGATGCAACGCTCATTGACAACTGGATGATCGGTGGTGGTGGTAACGACAAGATCACGACTGGTTCTGGTGACGACGTGATCGTTGGCGACTCAGTCCGTCTCGATGCGCTGATCGGTACTTACCTCGGTGGTGTTCTACAGAAAAATGGCATTCTCGATATCGCTTATGGCGCAGATGCTGCTGCTAGCAAGCACTTCACGGATCTCTTGAAATCTGCCCCTGATTTCACCTTTGGTGATACCGTAGCTCTCACAGCAAATGGAATTGTCTACACTCATCAAAAAGTACAGGGCACTGACACCGTTACCTACGTTGGGGCAAAAAGTAACTTCAACTTTACAAAGATCAATTTTGTAGACTCTAAAGGGCAGTCGGTTAGTGGATTCAAGATTGTCGATACCACAGGAGTTGAGACTGGCACTAAGGGCGATATTGTACTGGGCATGGAAAACTTCATCTTTAATGGAATTTCCTTCACAGCCCTGCAAATAGAGCATCTCAACGGTTCTGTCCAAGTATCAGGCTACGCCTCTGCAAATCGTCCTGTAAATGGACTGTTCCCGCTTACAGCGACAGTAACCGATCCTGATGGAGTTAATGGAGCGATAGCTTATAAGTGGGAGTATTCCACTAATGGCACTACTTGGCAAACTATTGTTGGCGCGACAGCTTCAACATTTACACCAATTAATAACTCTACTCCTACTAGTTCTTATTATGTTCCACTTGGTGCATTAATTCGGTCTGTCGCTGACTACTCAGATCCCTTTGTCACAGAACATGTCATCTCTGCACCTACACAAGCGATGGGTCGCTACGTCAGCTTGACGGGTAGCAATAATACTTCCATCAACGTCAACAACACCGCTAACAATGGTAATAACAACAGCAGCACTGACTATCAAGATGTCCTAATCGGCAATAGCGGGAACAACGTCATCAACGCAGGAGCTGGTAACGACTACATTGATGGCGGCGCAGGTAATGACACTCTTAATGGTGGGACTGGTGCTGACATTATGCTCGGCGGTGATGGCAACGATACTTTTGTTGTTGATGACATCGGCGATGTTGTCATCGAAAATTCAGGTGTTAATAGCGGAACCGACACAGTACAGGCTTCCATTACCTTTAACCTGAATAATGCTGCCAATGTGGAAAATCTGACCCTCACTGGGACAGCCAACATCGACGGTACAGGGAACTCCTTGAATAATGTTCTGATTGGCAACAGTGGTAACAACATCCTTATAGGTGGACTTGGCAATGACACACTTACAGGTGGACTTGGCAATGACACATTTAATGTTGATGCAGGAATTGACAGTATCACCGATCTATCAACAGGTGATGTACTTGTAGTCAGCGCAGGCGCTACAGCCAACGCCACAGTAATAGCAAACTTTACTGCCACAGCAGGAACCAGTAACGCTGGCACAGCCAACCTGACTAGCGCTAGCAGCACTGTGGATCTCACTGCTGCTGCTCTGGGAAATGGCTTTAAGGTCACTAAAACTGGCAACAGTAATGCAACGTTTACAGGTAGTGCTAACAATGACACCCTGATTGGCAATGGTGGTGCTGATACCCTTACAGGTGGTGCTGGTGCTGATACCCTCACAGGTGGTGCTGGTAATGACACCTTCAATGTGGATGCGGGTACAGATACCATTACGGATCTTTCAGGAACAGGAATCAGTGCTGATGTTCTGGTTGTGAGCGCAGGCGCTACAGCTAATGCGACTGTAACGGGTAACTTTACTGCAACAGCAGCAACCAGCAATTCTGGTACAGCGAACCTGACTAGCGCTAACAGCACTGTAAATCTCAGTGCTGCTGCTCTGGGAAATGGATTTACTGTAACTAAAACTGGTAGCAGTAGCGCAAACTTTATAGGTAGTGCTAATAATGACATCCTGATCGGCAGTACTGGCAATGACACTTTAAACGGTGGTGCTGGCAACGACATCCTAACTGGTGGTGCTGGCAATGACACACTTACAGGTGGACTTGGCAATGACACATTTAATGTTGATGCAGGAATTGACAGTATCACCGATCTATCAACAGGTGATGTACTTGTAGTCAGCGCAGGCGCTACAGCCAACGCCACAGTAATAGCAAACTTTACTGCCACAGCAGGAACCAGTAACGCTGGCACAGCCAACCTGACTAGCGCTAGCAGCACTGTGGATCTCACTGCTGCTGCTCTGGGAAATGGCTTTAAGGTCACTAAAACTGGCAACAGTAATGCAACGTTTACAGGTAGTGCTAACAATGACACCCTGATTGGCAATGGTGGTGCTGATACCCTTACAGGTGGTGCTGGTGCTGATACCCTCACAGGTGGTGCTGGTAATGACACCTTCAATGTGGATGCGGGTACAGATACCATTACGGATCTTTCAGGAACAGGAATCAGTGCTGATGTTCTGGTTGTGAGCGCAGGCGCTACAGCTAATGCGACTGTAACGGGTAACTTTACTGCAACAGCAGCAACCAGCAATTCTGGTACAGCGAACCTGACTAGCGCTAACAGCACTGTAAATCTCAGTGCTGCTGCTCTGGGAAATGGATTTACTGTAACTAAAACTGGTAGCAGTAGCGCAAACTTTATAGGTAGTGCTAATAATGACATCCTGATCGGCAGTACTGGCAATGACGCTTTACTAGGAGGAAATGGTAATGACATCCTCATTGGTGGCGGTGGTAACGATACCTTGACTGGCGGTGCTGGTAATGACACATTTGTCTACAACAATCTGAGTGATCGCGGAACAACTGGCGATATCATTACAGACTTCAACACTGTGTTTGATACGCTAAATCTGCATCAGTTGTTCGTCAATTTGGGATATGGTGGCTCTACCCCAATTGCGGATGGTTACTTACGGTTCTTGGGAAGTGGCACTAATACTGCCGTGCAGATCGACTCAAACGGACTAACCGATGGATCATCAAACTTTGTCACACTGGCTACTCTGACTGGTGTGAATAATCCAAATTTGTTATTGGTTGGCAGCAATGTTCTGACTTAGGGCGAGTGGGTTGAGTGCATTCCACTTATGCAAATTCACCCCATTTTTGCGTTCAACTTTGACCCCAACAATTCCGATGCCAACTTGGCAAGATAACTCCTCACATTAGGAGTCAGGTAAAATTAAAGGCGATCGCTTTCTTCTTAATTTGAAGAGGCGATCGCTTTTTTTATGTAGAGCAAGGCAATACTTGATTTGAGGAGCGATCGTCATAATTTTTTAGACAAAAAGAGGCATTGCTTAGCAATGCCTCTTTTTGTTATTTAACTAAACATGATAAAGACTTTCCGAATTCTTGAAGAAGAAATCAGTGAAAATTGCTAATCGCTTACCAAACACTTTGCCACTGTAAAGAAATATTTAAAACATTGAGATTTCTTAAAAAAAATTTATATTCATTCGGTATTGCAATTCTTGTAAAGATTTATATGACTTTCTATATTGAATATTATTCTTTAACTATTTTTTAATCATCAATCAACTCCCTACAGCCAAGCAGGGTCTAGTAATTAGTTCTCGCTATTAGTAAGGCGGGGATCGCTTATCTAGTAATGATCCCGATTTTTCATGCTTATAATAATTGCATAATTGAAAATCAATTTTTAAAACTTGTCTTACACATGCTTGTCTAAAACTACACTTCAAAATACACCTAATATTTACAACTATTCCTTTAGAAATACCTTCGATCTTTCCTGTTGTATTTTGAACCTATCAAAAATCGAACTTCATCCTGTGATGAATTCATCACAAATCCTGAATTATTGAACAATTTAATGTACCAATTTCAAGTACATTAAATCTCTTTAATAAATCAGTTTACCCAAAGTTTTGATAAGCATTAATTTAAATCACCTCATTTAAATTCACCTATATATCTTAGAGAGCTACCCAAAATGATTGAATCTATACGCTGCCCTAATTGCGGTGCGATCGCCGAACGCCACCATCTTTCCTATCTTGCTCAAGTCAAAACCCAATGCGAAGCATGTGACTATCTATTAGTAATGTGTACTCGTAGTGGTCATGTCTTAGAGTCCTATGCTCCAGGATTACCATCAGAGCCACGACCAATGCAACCGATTGCAGTTCGCCTCACTCCTCTTGCAAAAACTCAAAGCAATAATTCTCGTAGAGATGTTGCTGCCCTGAGCGCTTAGATTCGTAGTTACTAAGTGAGGAAATTTGGATTTAGATGCAAGCACCTACAATAGAAAATAGCTCTCTTAGATTTGATTCACGAGTAAATCAAATCTAAGAGAGCTAAAGATTTTATATTATGAATTTATTATGGTTGCCCTACGAGATCGCCTCTTGATGACCTACGAAGAATATCTTGATTGGGAACCCCATCAAGAATGTCGCCACGAATTTTGGAATGGTGAAGTGGTATCAATGGCTGGTGGTACTCGAAATCATAATCGAGTGTCAGGGAACTTCTTTAAATTGCTAGATGATGCCCTAGCCGATCGCCCCTGCGAAGTATATATTGCTGATGTCAAAGTTCAGATCCAGCCACGACAAAAATATTTTTATCCTGATGTAGTGGTTACTTGCGATGAAAGCGATCGCGCCGATCCGCAGATGGTTTCCTCTCCCTGTCTAGTTATCGAAGTCCTATCGCCATCGACTGAAGCCTTCGATCGCGGGTTTAAATTTTCCCAATACCGCAAGTTTGCCAGCTTACAAGAATATGTTTTAGTTCAGGTTGATTTGCCAACCGATCTGCCTGACTCTTTCTCAGTCGTGGAAGTGTTCCGCCGCAACAATTTAGACCAATGGGTATTGTTTGAATATGCTATGTGCGATCGGCTGCTCTTAGAATCAGTAAATGTGGAGATCTCAGTGAGGGATCTATATAGACAGGTGCAATTTGATAATCCTGTAAAAACATAATTACACATGTTTCGATTTCGCTCAGCTAACATTCAGACTAGAGTCGGTGGCTCCTGCAGCCTCTAGTCCATGAAGATGGCGTTAGCAAGCTATAAACTTAATCAATAATAGCTACCCATAAAAAGTTAAAATTCAAAAGCCCTAAGTCATCGACTACTAACAAAAACGTAAGTCAGTGGCTGAGAGCTCAATCGGGATTTGCAACCTACCAAAACAGAGCAACCAATCCCCGATTACTCAACACTAAACTCCAATTACCGTTCTGAAACATGGCTCCCATCGCCAAACTACTGATTGCCAATCGAGGTGAAATTGCCCTCCGAATTATTCGGACTTGCGAAGAACTAGGAATTCCGACAGTTGCGGTTTATTCTGACGTCGATCGCAATTCTTTGCATGTACAACTAGCACATGAAGCTGTCTGCATTGGCGATTCCCCCAGCAGCAAAAGCTATCTAAATATTCCCAATATTATTTCGGCGGCACTTACGCACAACGCTACTGCCATTCACCCTGGCTATGGCTTCCTCTCAGAAAATGCCAGATTTGCCGAAATTTGCGCCGATCATAACTTGTTGTTTGTGGGGCCAAGTCCTAACTCAATCCGCTCAATGGGAGATAAGTCTACTGCCAAAAAGACGATGCAGAAGGCAGGAGTGCCGACCATCCCTGGTAGTGAGGGATTGATCGAGTCGGAAGAACAAGCAATCAAAATTGCTGATGAAATTGGCTACCCAGTCATGGTCAAGGCGACAGCAGGTGGTGGCGGACGTGGTATGCGTTTGGTGATCAATCCAGATGATTTATTACGTTTATTACGTGCTGCCCAAGGCGAGGCTGAAGCAGCTTTTGGGAATAGTGGGGTCTATATTGAGAAAGTCATTGAGGAGCCACGCCATATTGAAGTGCAAATCTTGGCGGATATGCATGGTCATGTGGTGCATTTGGGCGAACGCGATTGTTCGATCCAACGGCGTCACCAAAAGTTATTAGAAGAGGCTCCTAGCAGTGCGGTAAATCCTAAATTGCGCGAAAAAATGGGCGAGGCTGCTGTGAAAGCAGCCAAGGCAATTAATTATCTCGGTGTGGGAACGGTCGAGTTCTTGCTGGATAAATATGGCAAGTTTTATTTCATGGAAATGAATACTCGTATCCAAGTCGAGCACCCTGTAACCGAGATGATTACAGGTATTGACTTGATTGCTGAACAGTTGCGAGTTGCTCAAGGGGAGAAGCTAAAATTTCAACAAAAGGATATTGAGATACGAGGTCATGCGATCGAATGTCGGATCAATGCCGAAGATCCCGATCACAATTTTCGTCCTAACCCAGGTCGCATCAGTGGTTATTTACCTCCTGGTGGGCCTGGTGTTCGCATGGATTCCCATGTATATACCGATTATGTGATTCCGCCCTATTATGATTCACTAATTGCGAAGTTGATTGTTTGGGGTAGCGATCGCAATGCCGCGATTTTACGGATGAAGCGAGCCTTACGCGAATGTGCAATTACAGGCGTACCGACGACAATTCCTTTTCATCAGAAAGTATTAGACGATGAGGAATTTAGATTAGGGCATGTGTACACCAACTATGTGCCATTGCTACAAGCAAGGCTAGCGGAACAAGAATAAAAAAAGCACCCCGTTGGGGTGCTTTTTTTTTGGTAGTCCCAAAAAGGAATTGCCAAAATCTACACCAAGTACAAAATTTTGAATCGAAAGACTGGTCGGTATTAATAAACTTTGTGATGATTTTGAAGTAACAGTAATGGATGCTCATTGATTGAATTTTCATATCAAAAACTAATATGTGATTACACTCGTAGATTAGATTAGAAAAACTTATCAAAAAAATCAAAACGCAAACGAAAACTCATCATTTTATCGGCTTAAAAAAATGGCTAAAATCGTTCTACAGATTGAATTTGAAGTGTTTTAATGGTCTTGAAAGTGATCGATAACTATCACCTATAACCAATGATAGAAATAATAAGCTAGTTGTTCGCTTGGTTGCCAAGAACGATATGATGCGTGTTGATACCCTTGTGGGTGATTGAGATAAACGTAACTTGATTGAGTTCCTTTAATTAGGAACAACTTCAAGACATCGTTTATTTTTTTGGCTGCAATCTTTAAGAGGTTTATTACATACATGGCTACCTTCAAAGTAAGACTGATTAACGAAGCTGAAGGACTTGATAAAACTATCGAAGTCCCTTCTGATGAGTACATTCTTGATGTTGCCGAGGCTCAAGGCATCGATCTTCCTTACTCTTGCCGCGCTGGTGCTTGCTCTTCCTGTGCTGGCAAAATCGTTAAGGGTGAAATTGATCAAGGCGATCAGTCCTTCTTGGATGACGAGCAAATCGAAGCTGGCTACGCTCTCCTTTGCGTAACCTATGCTCAGTCTGATTGTGAAATCTTGACCCACCAAGAAGAAGCTCTCTACTAATCGCTTCTTTTCATAAAATATTTTGAAAGCTCCGATCGCTAGTGCTTTATGTACAACGCTCGGAGTTTTTTATTTTTTGAGGATTTTAAATATGGATGCAGCAATCACTTCTCAAGAAATTTTGCGCCGCTATGCACAAGGCGATCGCGACTTTAGTGGGCTTAATCTCAATGGCATTAAACTCAGTGGAGCAAACCTCAGTCGTACTGATTGGCTAGATGTTAACCTCTCTAAAGCCTACCTCAATAGTACGGTTTTAACCTTTTCTTGCTTGACAAGGGCAAATATGCGCGGAGCCTTGATGGTTGGGGCAAATCTCTGTGGCGCAAATCTCAACCAAGCGAGCATGAGTAATGTCAATCTATCCAATGCTGATTTGCATGGAGCCAGTTTGCAAGGAGCAACTCTCTTTGGTGCAAATCTCAGTCTTGCCAATTTGATGGATGCGAACTTAATTGACGCAGATATGCGAACGGTTAACTTGAGCGGTGCGAACCTTGTCGGAGCCTGTATGAAAGGGGCAAATTTCAGACAAGAAAGAGCGATCGGCGATCAACATGAAATTGATGCTAGTAAAAAGAGGCGCAGCACGGCGAGTCTAACTGGCGCAAATTTATCAGGTGCTGATCTGCGTGGCGCAAATCTAACGGGCGCGGATCTACACAAAGCTGACCTACGTGGTGCAAATTTACAAGAAGCGACTCTTAGTGGGGCAAACCTTAGCGAATCAAAGTTAAATAATGCCAATATGCAAGGCATATTTCTCTCTGAAGCCAATCTCAGTTGTGCGATGCTTTCAGGTGCAATTTTAAATAACGCCAAACTGGAAAGAGCAATTTTAATCGATGCAGATTTGAATGGGGTTTCACTACGAAACGCGATTATGGCAGATGTTAAGGCTAGTCGCGTGCAGATGCAAGGTGCAGATCTCACGGATGTCAAATTGACCCGTGCCGATCTTAGTCGGGCTAATCTCAGTGGGGCAATTATGATCCGCGCTAACCTCATCGAAGCATATCTTGCTAGGACTAACCTAGCCAAGGCAGATTTGACTGATGCAATTCTCAACCGCGCTGAGTTAAGTAGTGCCAATCTTGTCGGTGCTATTCTCAAAGGAGCAACGCTGCCCGATGGGAAAGTCCATAAATGAAATTTCAAAATAAAACAATAAAAGGCTTGCAAAGCAAGCCTTTTATTGTTTTTGCTCTTATGTGGAAAAGCCTTCCATAAGTAAATAAGCATTTGCTTATTTGCTTATGGACTTGTAAAAAATACTTGATCCCAAAAATATGGATCATTTCCCTTGAAGTTACCTTAGGCTCTATTTCCTGATTTAGTCGATTGCGCGAGATATTTTTGCAATTGCTCCATGGCAAGTATCAACTGAGGTGTGGGATCAATCGCGACCAGTCCCTCCTGCATCTTTTGCCAAATCTCGAAATGTAAATGTGGCCCAGTCGCCATGCCAGTACTACCAACTAAACCGATCACATTACCCTGTTTGACCTCTTGACCAGGCTTGACTAAAACCTCAGACAAGTGAGCATAACGAGTCTCATGGGTGTCACCGTGGGAAATCACGACAATTAAGCCATAACCGCCGAGCCAACCCGCAATTTCTACACGACCACTAAAAGCCGCAACGACGGGTGTACCTTCGGGGGCAGCTAAGTCTGTACCTTGATGAAAACGCACCTGACCAGTAACGGGATGCACGCGAGTGCCAAATAGCGAACTAATTACCGACGGGGCAATTAATGGAAATAGCATTTGCTTGTCCCCATTACTAGGCAGGCTCATCGCCGCAATTTCTGCGGAAGTGAGTCGGCGCACTTGCACAGCAGTTTCGCCCGAAGCGGCGGTATAGAGAACATTACCGTTTTGGTAGTAGTTTTGTGAGTTGTTTCTAGAAGCGCTTACTGCGGGATTACAAAGATCGGCATCGCGCTCTAGAAGGCTGCTTGCCTTGAACTTACAACCGGTAGATCTGTTTTCTAGGACGATTTCAACTGGTTGAGAGCTATTTACTGATGCTTTTGGGGATGGGTTAGATGCAGACTCAATATTAACTAGGACAGATTCTCGATTCCCTGCATTATTTATAGGCTGATTTGCTGGAGCAGCGTTAAAGTTACTTTCGCTTTTGAACTCTACTGTGGCTGGGGCAGGTGCGATCGCAGGTTGAGGTTGCGCTTGGGGAACTGGAGCTGAAGGTTCTGATACTGCTATGTCAGGTGAAATGGCAGATTTAGTCGCGGCATATGCTGAGCTAACTAGAAAATAGTTATTTGTGGAGAGGCAAAGCAAAGTTGCTAACGTAATCGTTGAAAGTGTGGATTTTCGCATAATTTGATTCTACTGATAGCCGATAGAAAAGTTTTGAGGCTGATAGATCGCTTCTTGGGAAAGGCTATCCCATCTTACTACCAGTTCGCCTGTTGGTCTAATGTCGATTATTTCTCCTTGAAGGTCTCTCCCGTCAATCGTTTGACGCACATTTTTATCGTTGAGCAGCTCTAAATATTCCGCCAAAATGCCCAACATTCCTTCGCGATCGCTACGAGTTTGACCTAGTTTTATGCCTTTTAGTACCACCTCGATCAATTCATCCATACTTGACAAAGTAGTTGGTAGGTCGCCCAATGCGATCGCGCCGTTAGGCACTTCATTTGTCCAATTAATCCCGATCCCCACAACTACATGGCTAATTTTGCCACCTTCGATCCTCGTCTCCGTGAGAATCCCCCCTAATTTGCGGCGATCTATTAATAGATCGTTTAGCCATTTCAGCTTTACATTTGCGCCAGTTTCATTAAGTGCTTTGGCGATGCCCCAAGCAGACCAGAGCGTAATTTGATAAGCATTTGCCAATGTCAAATTAGGCTGCAAGATCACAGACATAAATAATCCGCCTAAGTCTGACTGCCAAGTATTACCACGTTGACCTCGACCTTTAGTTTGACGCTTGGCAACAATTACCGTTTTAGGCGACGCTTCAATACGATCAATTAGTCGCCAAGCTTCATTATTAGTCGAATCAATTTCTTCGTAACGGATAATTTGAGAATGCAAAGTAATTCTAAAAGATGAAAAAGCTTTAATTTTAAAACGCTAATACTTCCTTCCCACCCAAGAATTAGTGGTGCGCCGCGCCGCGCCACTAATTCTTGGATTTTACTTTTTATTTGTAGGCTGGGAAGGGAGTAAATAGCCAGAGTTATTGCAATTTTTGCATATTAGTAGGAGGATTCACACAAATTTGCAACATATTGGGGGTTGTTTCCTCGCCGAAGGCGAGGAAACAACCCCCAATATGAATCAAGCAATAATATTGTCATAAATAATGAAAATTGGCGACAATATGACTATAAACATAGACTAAAGCCCCATGACAAATGCCAACCTGCCGCGCCGTGAAAGTTTAGTCAATCGCTTAATTTTTGGGCTAACCACCAGTACCTCTTTGCTAGCAACGGCTGCATTGATCCTGCTTCTCCACATCCAGCAAGGTACGCCCGAGTTAGAAGCTTTCACCACATGGCTAGCGATCGTGATTCTATCAACAGGATTAGGCTCTGGGCTATTTGTGGCACTTTCGATTGTGCGTAGCATTCAGCCACCACTGACAGAACTAGCAGAAGCGGCCGAAGAACTATCAACAGGTAATTTGTCGGCGCGATCGCAGTTAAATCGGGCTGATGAAATTGGGGAATTTGCCAAAGTATTTAATCGAATGGCGGCGCATCTGGAAAGTAAAACCGCCACCTTAGAAGCCCGCGATATTCAGTTTGCACTACAGTCCCTCGATCTCGTTCTAGTCAACACTACCGATCAATACAAATTGATTAAGGCAAGTTTAGAAGAAATTTGTAAACTTACAGGCGCACAACTCGGTAGCATTTACCTCTGGGAAATTTCGACCTCACGTCCTGAAGGCTGTCTGATATTAACGGCAGAGTGGGGCTATAAAACTAGTCAAGCATTGACAGAAATCACCCTCGGCGAAGGAATTGTTGGTCAAGCAGGACAACTACAAGAAGCGCTTATTTGGGAGGGAGATCGCCTCAAAGGACAGACTTTAGTTTATCGGACTCCCGTGGGTGATTTATTGCCTCAAAGCCTATCGGCTTATCCTTTGATGCTCAGAAATAGTCTTGTAGGAGTTCTATTTTTGGCTAGTCTCGCACCGCTTTCAGATCGTGGGCGCAACATTCTACAATCCATTGGTCGTCGCCTTGCCACCGCAATTAGCAATGCTCAGAGTATTGAAACGATCGCTCGTCAGCGAGAAGAACTAACCACTGTATTCGAGCAGCTTGCCGATGGCGTATTACTCAGCGATCCCGCTGGACGTATACTCAAAATCAATTCCGCTGGGCGCAAAATCCTCAGCTTTAATGCAATAAATGCAGGAGTAGCCGCCTCACCCGTAATTGCGAAATCCATGGAAGAGATTGTCAAACAATTTGACATTAGACATCAGGATGGAGATCCTGTAGACCTAGCGAATCTGGTAGTTTTTCGCGCCATGTCCACAGGGGAAGTCGTGGAAGATCAAGTGGTTTTACGTCCGCCCGAAGGCAGTGAAATTATTCTCAGTACTAAGGCGGCACCGCTGGTAGGCTCTGAGTCTGAATTAATCGGCAGTGTGATGATTTTGCGGGATGTTACGGAGCAGCGCTATCGCGATAAGGTGCTGCAAGAGACAAATAAAATCATGATCGAGCAGCAAAAGCGGATGAGCATTTTGCAACGGCTCACCAATTTGATTAACCAACAATTGCAAGATCTTGATGTCCTCTTAGAATCAGTAGTGGAGGCGACTTGCGATGCGATCATGTGGGCAGAGATATGTGTGATTGCACTTTACAACCCTAAAGAGAATCGACTAACATTATCGTCTGTAAAAGGCTTGCCAGAGGATTTCCCACTGCAAGAATCCTTTGGTTTAGATGCTCAAAACCTGATTGCACAGGCATTTAAAGAAGGAATTCCCATCGAGATTAAGGCTGGAGAATCACATCTCATTGAGGATCTAACCGTTAAAAGTGCTTTATGTGTGCCGATTGAGTCTAGCCGCTCTGGGCGTTTGGGAGTGTTAGCGATCGGGCATGTCCATTTAGAGAGAGCTAGCTCTCGTGAAGATTTGAATCTATTGGCTTCCTTTGGCGTGCAAGCAGCGATCGCGATCGGTAATGCTCAATTAATTAATCAAATTGAAGCTCAAAATGCTCAGTTATTGGAAGCAACTCAACTTAAGAGTCAGTTCTTGGCAAATATGAGTCATGAACTACGCACCCCGATGAATGCAATTATTGGGTTTTCTCAAGTGCTATTACGCCAACGCCGTGATGCGCTCTCATCAAGCCAAGTTGATATGGTGGAACGCATCCTCCGCAATGGCAAAAACCTGCTGGATCTAATTAACGATATTCTCGACCTATCGAAAATCGAAGCTGGCAAGATGGAGGCTCATCCAGAAATCTTTAATCTTGACGAGTTAATTCACCATACCTGCGAAAGCCTACAACCATTAGCTAGTGTCAAATCTCTCAATTTTGTATTTGAAAATCATATTGGCACTTGTGCAATTTATCATGACTCGATTCGGATTAAGCAGGTGATTACCAACTTAGTTTCTAATGCGATTAAATTCACTGACAGTGGCGAAGTCTGTGTGGAGTTAACCTATGCGGAAACACCAAATACAGGACTAGGAATACCCGCACCCGAGCTAATTACAAATCCCAATAATCCATCTAACGGAGAAGTACAGATTTCTCCTTTTGCGACATCAAATATTCTTATCTCTGTTCGAGATACTGGCATTGGCATCGAGCCTGAGTTTCAGCGCACAATTTTTGAGCAATTCCGTCAAGTCGATCAATCTTCCACTCGTAGACATGGTGGAACTGGTCTAGGTTTGGCGATTACCGAGCAACTTGTTTTGTTAATGGGCGGCACAATTTCTGTAGAAAGTGAAGTTAATCAAGGTTCTACATTTACAGTTGAATTACCTCCACGATTAAAAGGCATAGAAATTACACAGTGAACATCTAGTCAATTCATTATTGATTCATAAACAGTTCATAGTTCACTCATAAACAATTCATAGTTCACTCATTATCTGTAATGTAGCTTCAGCAAGGCTTTCATGGCTTTTTATTTGCTCTTAAATTCATGGTAATTCTCTCGTAATGACTTAAAATAGAATCTAATCATAGAGAGAATTAAGAGATTGCTTCAAGCTTTTACAGCCAGTTTATTGCTGATTACGATTTCGGAATTAGGGGATAAAACTTTTTTTATCGCCGTGATTTTGTCGATGCGCTATAACCATCGCATCGTGTTTTCATCAGTTCTAGCAGCATTGGCATTAATGACAGTGCTATCAGTTCTGTTGGGGCAAGCTATGTCACTATTGCCAAAGGCTTACACTCACTATGGTGCGATCGCTTTATTTCTGATTTTTGGGGTAAAGCTAATTGTCGATGCAGTACGAATGTCACCTACTTCAACCGAAGAAGTCGTAAAGGAAGTCGA
The DNA here is from genome assembly GCA_003249035.1 of Pseudanabaena sp. GTDB lineage: Bacteria > Cyanobacteriota > Cyanobacteriia > Pseudanabaenales > Pseudanabaenaceae > Pseudanabaena. Next base: position 36,595 of record QBMK01000024.1, on the reverse strand, counting down.
GGAAACTGTTGCAGAGCAAAATTCAAAAACTTCAATTCCCATTTTGGGCAAGATTTTAGCGCGTTATCCGCAAATGGGAGTTTGGGTACAGGCTTTTATGATGACTTTCTTGGCAGAATGGGGCGATCGCACGCAAATTAGCACGATCGCGTTAGCGGCAGCAAATGATCCGATTTTTGTGACACTAGGTGCAATTTTAGGTCATGCCATTTGCACAGCGATCGCAGTGATTGGTGGTCGTTTAGTGGCGGGGCGAATCTCTGAGCGGATAATTACAGGAATTGGCGGCTTGCTATTTCTTGTTTTTGGAGTAACTGCTTATTTTCAAGCTTAGAAAAAATCAGCATGAAGTAATTATTTTTTTAGTTCCCTTCCACTTTATTACGATATTCACCAGCAGACATAGTGCCATCTAGATCGCTTTCATCTTCGATATTTACCTTGAGCAACCATGATGCACCGTAAGGATCATTCCCAATGATTTCAGGCTCATCGACTAGAGCCGTATTAGATTCCATTACTGTACCAGTCACGGGTGAATAGATGTCTTCTACTGCTTTGACCGACTCAATTGTGCCGAAGGTTTGACCTTTTTCTACCCTTGTCCCCACTTCAGGAAGATCGAGAAACACGATATCGCCGAGTTGATCGATCGCAAAAGCTGTAATTCCCACTATAGCAGTGTCATTTGCCAGCCGAATATATTCGTGGGAATTAGTGTATTTCAAGTCATCAGGATATTCAAACATCTGGCTATTTTTCCTTTTTCCGTCTTGATTATTGTAGACAAAAGAGAGGAGCGCTTTGTGCTCCTCTGGATAAATTATTTGGTTTGCTCTGCGATCGCCTCAATTTCATCGACTGGTTCCCGTTTAGAAAATCCCCAAATAAAAACTAGCCCTATACAAGTCAGCATCAACCATTCTGGAGGAACTAGGCTATCAGAAAATACTTTGATAAATAGACGTAGCCCCACGAGCAACACGATCAGATAGCCTGCCGACTCAAGGTGCGTAAATTCTGCTAGCCATTTAATAAATAGTCCCGCTAAAAAACGCAAGGCAATAATTCCCGCTACTCCGCCAATCAGCACTAGCCAAGTCTCTTGTGCGACTGCGACTGCTGCGGTCACACTATCAAGCGAAAAAGCCAAGTCTGTCAGTGAAACTAGGACTACAACTTGCCATAATTTATCTGCCATTCGCACTGGATGCTGTGCATCATGACCTTCTTGAGACTTTTCTAAGAAAAATTTGCCCGATAGCCAGAGCAAATATACAGCACCAGCTAGTTCAAATTGCCAAAATTTAATTACCCATGTTGCTGTAAAGATCAACATCACCCGCAATACAAATGCGCCAATTAAGCCGTAACGTAGTGCCCATTCTTCTTGCTTAGGGTCGGGTAAACTACGCACGATCGCAGCAAGGGCGATAGCGTTATCCGCAGACAAAATTGCCTCTAGCAGAATTAGTACTCCCAAAATTGGAATAACTTCGGGGCGAAATGACAAACCATTTGTCTCTAGAAACTGCTCGAACATTCAATACTATCCATAACAAAACATTAACAAATACTACAAGTATACAAAATTATCAGACCATCAACTATAGCTGTAGCCAAGTCCATTAAGACATAAATCCAAAAAGAGAATTGCGGCGCGAAGCGTCGCAATTCTCTTTTTGGTGACTGCAACAGAAAGTAATGAAGCCGAGAAGCGTCTTCATTACTTTCTGTTTTTTGTTACATTTTGCGGTGTTGCTTAGAACGCGCTTATGATAACAATTAAAGAGGGATTGCTAAATTTAGGTACTTTTTATGAAGTTAACAGCCTTTACTCACTCCGTGACTGCGATCGCTAGTGCCCTTGTTGCTAGCGTCATGACAATTGGCATGGCATCGAGCGTCCAAGCGCAAAATGCTGAACACCTCCAATCACTTTTGACCTATCGTAATTGTCAGCGATGCGAACTAAGTGGTATTGCTGCAAATGGGGTAAATTTACGGGAATCGTTTCTTGATGTTGCCGATCTGCGCAAAAGCTCTCTTTCTGGGGCAACTTTGGCTTTTAGCACCATGTATTATGCTGATTTTCGTGGTGCAGATCTCAGTAACTCAGATCTGCGAAATACTTTCTTGATTCATAGCGATTTGATCCAAGCAAATTTGTCTGGGACAAATGCTCGTAATAGTCGCTGGAAATACGCTGATTTGACCAGTGCTAATTTGCAAAATGCCAATTTGATTGATATCGAGTTGGTCTATGCCAAGCTTAATGGCGCTAATCTCAGCAATGCTTCTTTGCGAAACGCTAGCCTCTATGGTGCGGATTTGACTGGAGCCAATCTCAGAGGTGCGGATTTGTATCGTGCTGACCTCACTAATGCGATCGTGACCAATGTAGATTTGAGTCAGGCGAATCTGTGCCGTGCGACGATGCCCGATGGCACGGTCTCTATGCAAGGCTGTACCCAATTTTAATTACTTCGCAAAGCGAAGTAATTAAGCCCAAGATTTTTTGAGGAGGTTGCCTTGCAATCTCTTCAAAAAAATTAATTATAAAGAGGTTCGCTCTGCGAATCTCTTTTAATTAATTTTGCAGCAGAATAAGGAGAGTTTTAATGGCGATCGCATCCCCATCAAATCAAGTGCGGTGGCTCCAAGTATGGAGCTTAGCATCAGTTCAGGGGGCAATGACTCTGACTTGGATTGCTTATGCAATCTATTTGCCTAAGTTTATCGAACAGGTTTTTGGCTATCCACCTATTCAAGCGCAACAATTTGCAGCTCTGATACTGGTAATCGAAAATGCGATCTCGGTGATCGTTGAACCATTATTTGGTGGTTTGTCCGATCGCTGGCAGCGTTGGTACAGTTCACGAATGCCATTCATTGTGGCAGCAGTGATCGCCTCAACGGCTTTATTTATCGGATTACCCTGTGTCGCCATCTTCGGTGGTGCAAACGAATTTACGCGCATACTTTTGCTCAGTCTCGCCATCCTATGGGCGATCGTGATGGCAACCTTTCGGAGTCCAGTCATGTGCTTGTTGGGTATCTTTGCTGGAGCGACCAAATTACCTCTCGCAGGCAGTGTTTTAACTCTAGTCGGAGGTTTTGTTGCTTCGATCAGACCTTTGGCAACGAAATTTATTTTGGGTCTAGGTGCACCTGCAACTTTTACGATCGCTTCGATTGTGCTGCTAGCTAGTGTGGCAAGCTTACGAAGTGCAATGTTTCATATTCCAAAAAATCTCAATCCAGAATTAGAAAATAGTGAACCATTCCCAATTCGAGATTGCTTGAGCAACTTAGCGATCGTCCTGTTTGTTGGGGCAGCGATCGGTTTGGGTATGCGATTGATGGTAGGGGATGTATTGCCACGAGCGATCAAGGCTGATATTACAGGATTTACAGGTTTATCTTTCGAGATATTAATGGGAGCAGCTCTGATTACCCAAGGATTCTTAGCTTTATTCACAGGGAGAATCTCGAAGTTAATTAATAACAAACGCCTCATGATTATTAGCTTGGGTGGTATTGCCGCAGGTTTAGGGTTGCTCACGGTTGGCTATGGCGCGATCGCTTCCATCATAATTATTCTATTTACGCTCACCTGTCTTAGTGCTGTCAACAATGGCATGATTGCATTTGCGCTAACAATGGTTCCTAAATCTCTAAGTGGATTGACAGTGGGAATGTTTTTTGGGGGACTATCTGGGGCGATCTCTATTTTTGGTTATCTAGTTCCTAAACCTGCGGATATGCTCACAATGACAAATGTGATTTTGCTAACGGCGATTGCATTTCTTGCAGCAGGTGTGGGCATAGCATTAGGCGAGCGCATTACTCGCAAGCTTAATTGAGTAATTGCTTTTGAAAGCTGGCGATCTCGACAGCAAGTTTATGTGGTTTTAGGAATGATCCGCGCAAAGCGCGGATCATTCCTAAAGAACACTAGCTAGAAGAGCTTTTTGAGCATGAAGACGGTTTTCGGCTTCATCCCAAATACGTGACTGAGAACCTTCCATTACTTCGCCAGTAATCTCTTCCCCACGATGTGCTGGTAAGCAATGTAAGGCGATCGCTTCTTTATCAGCCAAAGCCATTAGTTCTGCATTTAATTGATAGGGCTGGAAAATAGGAATTCGATCTTCAGCTTCCGACTCCTGCCCCATACTTGCCCATACATCTGTATAAAGCACATGCGCCGCGCGTGATGCTAATTTAGGATCGCTGGTGACGATTACTTCCGAATTAATAGCTAGAGCTTTTGCTTGAGCAACAACAGCAGGATCGGGCATGAAATCCTTCGGTGAAGCAATACGAACATTCATGCCAACTAATGCACAGCCGATCATCAGGGAATGCGCCATATTGTTGCCATCACCAAGATAGGTGAGCGTTAATCCTTTCAAGGAGCCGAAGTTTTCCATCACAGTTAGTAAATCCGCTAGGACTTGGCATGGATGTTCTAAATCACTCAGGGCATTGATAATCGGCATTTTCGAGAATTTGGCAAAAGTCTCTAACTCTGATTGCTCAAAGGTACGAATAGCCAAAACATCCAAGTAGCGATCGAGTACTCTGGCAGTATCTTCTATCGGTTCGCCCCGACTTACTTGAGTCACATTTGGATCGAGGTCTATCACATGCCCCCCAAGTTGATGCATAGCCACTGTAAAGCTAACCCTTGTTCTTGTTGATGCTTTGCGAAAGAGCAATCCGAGGGTTTTTCGCTGAAAGTCAAACTGGACTTCTCCTGATTTGAGTTGTTTCGCAAGTGTCAGCAATTCCTGAATTTCGCTTGGTTGCAAATCTGCCAAACTAAGAAGATCGCGTCCCTGAAGGTTTCCCATTGTTGTTAGTTAGAATAGATCTTGTAATGACTGTATCATCAACTTATAGCGCTTTACCCTGAATCAAAAACGGCTTTTCTAAGAAAGTAATGTAAAGCAGTAGTTTCCTAAAAAAAACATTGGTTTAGTAAGGATTTGTCGAACAATTATAAGTAGCTAGGCACAATTAAATATAAAATCCCAAAAACTGTACCGCCCGCGCAGTGGGCGGTACAGTTTTTGGCTCTGGTTTTTAATTATGTAGAAGTACTTATTAAGCCCCTCGCTTCAAAATCACTAAAAACGATGAGATCGCCCTAGCTTCCAGATAAAATTATGAAGTTAATCTCTTTAAAACTAACCACATTTAATCTGTCTAAGCGATATTACCTTTGGCTATTGGTGGGAATTGCGGGTTTAGTCTTGACGAGTGAGATTGTAGCTCGACTGGGGGCTGAGATTTTATGGTTTCAAGAGATGGGCTATTTGCCCATGTATTTGTTGCGGCTTATGGTGCAAATTGGGTTGGGAAGTACCGTATTAGCGATCGCCTTAGCCTATCTATTTAGAAATTTGCGAACCGCTGAAACACTAAAATATGCCGATCTGCCCGATGATGCTGAACGGCGACAGTTAAAACTGCAAAAGCGATCGTCTCCAAATAAACAGCTAAATAAGCAACAAGCAATATCATCCAGATACATCCCGACATTCCTGCGGCTTCGTTGGCTATTGCCGCTAGTTTTGAGCTTGAGTCTACTAATTTGTTTGCTCCTAATTCATTATGGACAGGTAGCGAGCGTGCAATGGCAACCTTCATTGATTCAGCCAAGTATCGCCCCAATCGCGCCTTCACTATTCAGACCAGAACTGATCGGTCAATTGGCAATTCAGATATTTACCCAGCGACTTTCTGCCGTTGTGACTATTGTTGCAGCGATCGCGATATTGATTTATCCCAAGTTTTTGCTTAAGGCGATCGCGGTTTTTATCAGCGTATTTACTGCATGGGTGATTTCACGGCAATGGATGCGGATTATTCCTTATTTTCAACCCACTAGTTTTAATCAAACCGAACCAGTCTTTAATCAAGATCTCAGCTTTTATATATTTAATTTGCCCACCTTGGAAGTTGTGGAATTTGGGCTAGTTGGCATTTGTTTATATGGTCTTGTCGCTGTCCTTCTAATCTACTTGCTATCGGGAAATAGCCTTAGCGAAGGTAAGTTTGCAGGAATTTCCCACGATCAACAGCGCCATCTGTACGGACTGGGTGGAGTGGTGATGTTAGTGATTGGGTTTAGCTATTGGCTGAATCGCTATGAGCTTTTATATTCAGCACGCGGAGTTTCCTATGGCGCTAGCTATACAGATATTGTCGTGCAGTTGCCAGTCTATACAGGACTTAGCGTTTTAGCTTTAGCGATCGCAGTTTACTTGATTCTGAGATGGGTTAAATTTCATCGCCAACCTGTTAGCCGTAAACCCTTGTTAGTAACGTTATTTATTTATTTGGTGATGGCGATTGGGCTAGGTGTAGGTTTGCCGATCGCTGTGCAATCTTTAATTGTGCAGCCCAATGAACTCGCCCTAGAGCAACCATATATCGAACGAACGATCCCCTTAACCCGCCAAGCCTTTGGCCTTGAAAGTATTAATTCTCAAGTTTTTAATCCACAGGGAAAATTAACGGAAAAATCTATTCAAGCAAATGAGCTTACAGTTCGGAATATTCGGCTTTGGGATAAGCAACCACTACTAGCTACCAATCGTCAACTCCAGCAGATTCGCCTTTACTACAGTTTTCCTGATGCTGATATAGATCGCTATACGATCGATGAAGAAAATCTATCCAAGCCTCAAGCCAGTCAGCAACAGGTACTTATCGCCGCTAGGGAATTGGACTATACTGCTGTTCCTGAAGAGGCACAAACTTGGATAAACCAGCATTTGATTTATACCCATGGTTACGGATTTACTCTCAGTCCCGTCAATCGCGTTGGTACAGGCGGCTTACCTGAATATTTCATTAGAGATGTTGGAATTACTGAGGGTAGTCCTCTTACCACCTCCAGCGAAGCCGTGCGGACGAGTATTCCTATTGGACAGCCTCGCATTTATTACGGAGAGAATACCAATACCTATGTGATGACTGGCACGAAGGTGAAGGAATTGGACTACCCCAGCGATAATGATAATGTTTACAACATTTACGATGGAAGGGCTGGGATTTCTCTTAATTCATTTTGGCGACGGATGTTGTTTGCCAAGTATTTGAACGATTGGCGCATGGCTGTAACTTCTGAATTTCTGCCCGAAACCAAGTTACTGTTTCGACGAAATATCATGCAAAGAATTAAGGCGATCGCCCCATTTCTACGTTACGACAGCGATCCATATATAGTTGCAGCAAATGCCCATACTCAGGCTGACGATCCTAGTACTCTCTTTTGGATTGCTGATGCCTATACAACTAGCGATCGCTATCCCTATTCCGACATTGGCAAAGAAGGCATTAATTACATTCGTAACTCGGTCAAGGTAGTGATCGATGCTTATCACGGCACAGCGAATTTCTATGTTGCCGATCCTACCGATCCGATGATCCGCACATGGTCAAAGATTTTCCCAGATTTATTTAAGCCACTGAGTGCAATGCCTGAAGCCTTACGGCAGCATTTGCGCTATCCCGTTGATTTATTCTCAATTCAGTCAGAACGCTTGATGACCTATCACATGACTGATGCTCAAGTATTTTACAATCGTGAAGATCAATGGCAAATTCCCAATGAAGTCTATGGTGATAAGCCTCGTCTTGTGGAACCCTATTATTTGATTACGAGTTTGCCTGATGTTCCTTTTGAGGAGTTCATTCTACTGTTGCCATTCACCCCTAATGAGCGTACAAATCTGGTGGCTTGGCTGGCAGCGCGATCGGATGGAGCGAATTATGGCAAACTTCTTCTCTATACTTTTCCTAAACAAATACTTGTCTATGGTCCAGAACAGATCGAAGCCAGAATTAATCAAGATCCTGTAATTTCTCAACAAATTTCGCTCTGGAATCGGCAGGGTTCACGAGTAATTCAAGGCAATCTTTTAATCATTCCCATCGATCAATCTCTCTTGTATGTTGAACCACTCTATTTAGAGTCAACTCAAAATAAATTGCCAACTCTAGTTCGAGTAATTGTTGCTTACGAAAATCGCATTGTTATGGCACAAACTTTACAACAGGCGATCGCTGCCATCTTTAAACCAGCGCCAGAAATTACGCCGCCGATCATCCGTCCAGTCGAAGCGCCTGTTACACCGTCCTAGCCACCAACATGAATAACTGGTCTACGCTCAGGAGCTTTTTCCGCCTTGCGGAGCACTTCACGCGAAACAACAGCTATATCGCCTTCACCAAATAAAATAAATCGCATCAAGTACTTAATCGGATTACCTTCCGCCCAACCAAAATAGGCATGAGGTAATTTTTTTGTATGATCGCGAATATATAAAAGAATTGCCGCGATCGTATTCGGGACAGCTGCACCCTGGGATCTCAAGATACGGTGATCGCCAATTTGAATTCCTTGAATCTTGATTTTCCCAGAAAATTCTGATGGATCGGAGATTTTTATTTCTAAGAAGATAATCGGATCGGAAGATGGAATATGGTTATCTTCACGAGTTTTGATTTCCTTCTCATCATATTCATGCTCAGTACCCCGATTCGGGCGATGAGAGATGATGCGAATAATTCTTTGGCTCTCTTGGGCAATAAATTGCTGCGCCATTTCATCCATTTCAATAGCCTCTGCTCTAAGCTCCGTAGAACGCCATACTCTTGATATGAGAGAAGTAACAATAATCGCACCGATGAAAGTAGCCGCAATTTTTATACCTTCTGGTCTTTCGATAATATTGGCAATCGTCGTGTAGATAAATACAAAGGTAATGCTCCCAAAAACAAACATACTCCTCTTCGATCCATGTTGCCGTGCCACTAGAGTAACGGCAAAGGCAGCGGAACTCATTAGTACCAAAACTCCTGTGGCATAGGCTCCGCCTTGAGCCTCGACATTAGCCTGAAATAGAATGGTGACGAAAAAGGCGATCGCTGTATATACCAAAACTAGAGGACGGGTTGCCAATGTCCAATCTGGAGCCATGCCATAACGAGGCAGATAGCGTGGCACGATATTGAGCAAACCTGCCATCGCTGATGCGCCTGCAAACCACAAAATTGCGATCGTGCTTAAGTCATAAACTGTACCAAATCCATTCCCTAAATATAGATGCGATAAGTAAGCAAGTGCGCGTCCATTTGCCTTTCCACCAGCGGCAAATTCGGCTGCGGGAATCAAAATCGTGGTGACAAGGCTACTAGTGAGCAGGAAGAAACTCATAATCAGCGCTGCGGTCGTCAACATTTTGTGTGTATTACGAATCCTCCCGCGTGGATGATCTTCTGTGTCGTTCTTATCTCCTTTGATCAGGGGCATCACGGCAACACCTGTCTCAAAGCCAGATAGTCCTAGAGCTAATTTGGGAAAGACTAAAGCTGAAATTCCTATTAATTGCAGAGGATTTTGATTGTTAGCAAAAAGAACTGATTGCCAATCAGCGATCGCTACTGGATTAATGGCAATTTGATATATCCCGACGCCAATCGTTACGGCATTTAAGATCAAATAGACAACAACTAAAAACACGGCGATTCCGATCGCTTCACGGAACCCTTTCAGAAATACGACGCTGAGTAAGGCGATCAAACCCAATGTAATTGCGATCACTTGTCCTCGGAAGAAATCTGGAACAAGGGGGTTTTCGATAATATGCGCGGTGGCATCGGCTGCAGAAAGAGTAATCGTAATAATAAAATCAGTAGCAACAAACCCTAGTAAACAAAGCACAAATAGCTTTCCCTGCCACCAAGGAAGCAAATGCTCGAGCATAGATATAGAACCTTCACCGTGAGGGCTGAATACGGCAACTTTGCGATAAATCGGCAATGCCCCAAATAAGGTCAATAAAATTAAAATGAATGTAGCGATCGGCGAGAGTGCGCCCGCTGCCAACGCTGCAATTCCCGGTTGATAACCAAGCGTTGAAAAATAATCTACGCCTGTTAAACACATTACTTGCCACCAAGAATGCTTAGGGGAATGTCCATCGGTCTTTTCATGGCGATTGTCGGACAATAGCCAACGCATTAACGAACCGCGATAGCCGGGAGATTGAGCAATCGGTGCAGTCATTTAGCCAATCCTTAATATTGCCAAAAATTAAGTCAAAAATTATTTATGAGTTTGACGGCTCACAAATAATTTCCGACTCCTATTATATTGATATCAGAAATATCTAAATAATTGATATTTTACTTTTATGAATTGTTAGATTTTTACGCCAGATTTTCGGGCAATCCAAATTTCCCAATTGCGAAGAAAACTCGATCGAGCTTTAAATATTGAGGCAACCGACGGCTTGAGAATAAGTTCTTCAAAAGGTGGCTGAACCAAAATTGTAAATAAGCCTAAGCGATTACCAACAATAGTGTCCGTAAATAAGCGATCGCCTACCATTGCTACTTGAGCAGCAGGCAATTCCATTGCTTCAAAAACTTGACGCACTACTCTTCGTGATGGCTTACCAGCCCGACTGCGATAGGGAAGATTTAAACTCTCGGCAACCTTTTGAATACGGCGATCGCTAAAATTATTGCTGGCTAGCCAAATCGGATATTTGGAACGCATTAGCTCGACCCAAAGGCGAATGTCTTCTGACACGTCGGCTTCATCATCACCAATTAATGTATTATCCACGTCCAAAATCAAACCGCTTAAACCATGATCCGTCATAAGTTGCGGTGTGATCGCGTAAATTGGTGCTGACAAAACTAAGTTAGGAGCAATAAGTTGCCAAGGTTTCACAAATATTTTGAGAATGTTAATTAAATAATTAAGAATATCTTACAGCGCTTTGAGCTAGAACAGTTATAACGCTGACCCAAAAAAGAGTTGCGGCGCAAAGCGCCGCAACTCTTTTTTGGGTTTAATTACTGTTTGGGTGTTTTTTGCTGGATCTTTTTGTCGATCGCTTGAAGCGCTTTTTCATGTTCTTCTAGGGTGCGACTAAACACATGACTGCCATCAAACTTCGCGACAAAGAACAAATAGTCAGTGGTTGCAGGATCGAGCGTTGCCTTGAGACTAGCTAATCCGACTGAAGCGATCGCCCCTGGAGGTAAACCTTCATTTAAATAAGTGTTATAGGGGGAATCAGTTCGCACCTGTTCTAATGTAAGCGGACTCTCAGGTGTTTGTTTGATATTTAAGCCATATTCAACTGTGGGGTCGGACTCTAAACGCATATTTTTTTTGATGCGATTCCAGAAAACGCCTGAAATTATCCGCCGCTCAGATTCAATTACCGCTTCCTTTTCCACAATGCTTGCCAGAGTGACCCAATCTTTGAGACTAACTTTGACTTTTGGCTTACCAGACTGATTTTCTTGATAAACAGGTAAAGCCACTTGCTCAAAGCGATCCAGCATCAAATCGATAATGCGATCAGGTGTCGCCTCTGATGGCAAGATTTGATAGGTATCAGGAAATAGAAATCCCTCTAAACTTGGCACATCTTCAGGTATCCAATTCCTTCGCCTTGGACTAGTCCGTTGAGCCGATTCCACAAAATCCTTGGCTGTAAAAAATCCCTGTTTCTCAAATAGCTCTCCCATCTGTGCAATCGACCAGCCTTCAGGAATTGTAAATCGTACTTCTGCAGATTTAGCAGTCTGGATTTGGGCAACAACTTCGGGCATTGACAGATTAGTAGCAAAGTCATAGGTTCCTGAACGCAGCAACACTGGTTCACTGCTTCGGAGTGATTGCCACGTAACCCACAAACGCAAAGCGAGGCTAGAGCGAATTACACCTGCTGCTTCTAGCTCTTGGGCGATCGATTGGGTTGGCATTCCATCAGATATAGTTAAGCGAATCTTTGCGCCAAAGTTACTGGGTGCTGCACTTGCCCAAATCCACCAAGAACTGCTAACGAAGCCAGTAACAAGAATGGTTAAGGGGACTGCAACACCATAAAAAAGCCAATTAGATCTCTTCTTCGGCATCTTCTGTGCTGAGGACATGGTCTAGATATTGCTCCACATAAGGCTCAAGGGCTACCATTTCATCAGGAGTAAGAATTTCAGGTTGGCCATCATCGCCAACTTTGGCAATAAACATTAAAGGATCAAGGGATGTAAATACGGAAAAAGCTTGCTCTTCATAGTAGAAATGGGCTAACTCTTGAAATTCCCCACAGTTGCCATCTTCTTCGGTATCTATCTCAATGATATCGTCTTCAGTTGGCTCAGGTAATTCACCCTGAACGGTCAATGTATGAGCTGAACGTTTGAGGGAAAGATTTTGTTCTGCTAAAACCGCCTGAGCTACTGGAAAAATCAGGTCAATTTCCTCTTCGGTAACATCTACTAATTCAGTTTCTTCTTCGTCATCGGTTTCTTGCCATGCAAAGATTTGCACAGAAAAATCCACTGGTTGCAGCAACAGATATTCGGTGCTGTCCACTTTAAACGCGGTTTCTACAGTGCAAGGCAAGCTCTTACCTGCTTCATCCGTAAGTACGATCGTCGATCCTTCCATAGATTGCTGTTTTGTATCCTATAGCATTACTAGCTCAGAGAAACCCTCTTGTATAAGGCTTTTGGCGCTTTTAAGCATTATGACAGCAAAGGGGGACAGTTTATAGAAAAGTCTCGCTTTGCAAGGTTTTTCTATGGCGTCAATTGACGTTTTAATGCTAGCCATTGTTGCAAAATCAAGGCGGCAGCTTTTCGGTCGATCATTTCCTTGTTATATCTCGTAGAAATACCCTGCGATCGCATCATTTCCTCGGCTTCATAGGAGGTTAAGCGCTCATCGACAAATTCTAAAATCATGCCGAGTTGTTTGGTGGCGCTATTGGCAAACTTTTGGACATGTTTGGCTTGATGCCCAAGGGATCCATCCATGTTGTAGGGTAATCCAACTACAAGGGTATCGATATTGCGCTCAAGAATTAGCGATCGCAAGATTGCCATATCCTCATCCCATGACTTGCGAGTAATTGTGGTGATGCCATGTACGGTTATACCTAGGCGATCGCATCCCGCGACACCAATGCGTTTTCTGCCGACATCTAAACCTAATGCTGCATATTGCATAAATTACTTTTATAGCTGTGGCTATTCATGTGGTAGCCCATTCACAGAGTTGCTAGAGCGACACGCTATTGGTTTTGATATGGTTGAACTTTTTGAATTAAAGCTCGCGAGCGCGCAATAATCGTTGTCCAGTCATCTTCAGCGATCGCTTCTGGCGAGAATAATTGACTGGAAATACCCACAGCGATCGCCCCAGCAGCCAAAAACTCATCGGCGTTTTGAATGGTAATCCCGCCCGTGGGAATTAATGGAATATCTCGCAAGATTGGCTGTAAACACTTTAAGTAATCAATCCCGCCAACTACCTTAATCGGAAAAACTTTAACGGCTGCTGCTCCTGCTTGCCATGCAGCAATTATTTCAGTCGGTGTCAGCGCCCCTGCAATTACAGGAATATTATGCTCGACACCTTTAGCAATCAGCTCAGGATTAGTATGGGGTGTAAATAAAAAACTACAGCCACAGGCGATCGCCTTTTCCACGCTATCTAGATCTAAAACAGTGCCTGTGCCGATTTTACAATCAGGTAATTCCTGCTGCAATTTGGGTATCAGTGACTCGGCGCGATCGGTATTCCAAGCAATTTCGATTAGCTTTATTCCACCTGCTGCTGCGGCAAGTGCCATTTCCCGTGCAGTCACGATATTGTCAGCACGAATAACGGCGATAATGCGATGCTGTTGCAACAAACTGAGCCAAGGATTCACAGGATTTTTGCAAAAATTTGCATTTGCGATCGACTGCCACAGATCATTGCACAAAGCTTTGTTTTTGCAAACCAATAGGTGGGGCAAATCAATGTCTATTGGTTTGCAAAAGTCCGCAAAATTTGAGATGTTCTCATAGGCAGTAGTGATTCATAATATGTTTTGGATAACAACTTATAGAGAATATCTATGGCTTTGAATGTTGGCGATCTCGCCCCAGATTTTAGCGTTGCTGATACGAGCGGCAACATCGTGACCCTATCTAGTCTCAAAGGTAAGCGTGTAGTTCTATATTTCTATCCTCGCGATAACACCCCTGGATGCACCAAAGAAGCTTGCGGCTTTCGCGATAACTATGCTCAGTTTCAAGCCAAGAATACGTTAATTTTTGGTGTCAGTACCGATGATGCTAAGTCGCATCAGAAGTTTACCGAAAAGTTTGATTTACCATTTCCATTACTCTGTGATGTCGATGCTCAAGTTGCCACAGCCTACGAGAGCTATGGCAAAAAACAAATGATGGGTAAAGAATACATGGGTATTTTCCGCAATACCTTTGTGATTGACCCAGAGGGTAAAATCGAGAAAATTTATCTCGCGGTGAAAGCGGAGCTTCATCCTGCCGAAGTTCTCTCTGACATCTAAGTAAAGAGGAGGCGCTTTGCGCCTCCTCTTTAACTTGATAGCGCTAGGCGCTGTAAAAATTCTGAGGTGTAAACATTGAATCCAAGCACAAGTAAGACTGCTCGCTCAAATAAACTGACTAATTGGGTAATTCGCGATCACCAATTTATTTGGGGCGAGCGCACCTATCTCATGGGTGTTTTGAATCTTACGCCCGATAGCTTTAGCGATGGTGGTCAATTTAACTCACGGGATGCGGCGCTGCAACAAGTCGCGCATATGTTGCCATATATTGACATGCTCGATATTGGCGGCGAATCAACTAGACCCAATGCCCAGCCAGTCAGTGCCGAAGAAGAATGCGATCGCATTTTGCCAATTATTCAAGCCATACGTGAAACCTTTCCTAACTTGCCGATCTCTGTTGATACAGTTAAAGCAAGTGTTGCAAAAGAAGCGATCGCCGCAGGCGCAGATATGCTGAATGATGTGACTGCGGGCAGGTTTGATCCTGAGATGTTACCTCTGGCTGGAAAGTTACAAGTACCAATTTTTTTAATGCATATGCAAGGTGAGCCGCGCACTATGCAAGAAAATCCTAAGTATCGCAGTGTGGTACAGGATGTTGAGCAATTTCTCGCCGATGCAATTTTGGTCGCTAAAGCTTGTGGTATCCCTAAACATTTAATTGCGATCGATCCAGGGATCGGCTTTGGTAAGACCCTGAATCATAATCTTGAACTATTAAGAAATTTACGTGCTTTTCAAGCGATCGACGCACCTTTATTGTTAGGCGTATCGCGCAAAAGTTTTATTGACAAAATTTGCGATCGCCCCGATCCTCGCGATCGCCTATTTGGAACGATTGCAGCCTGTAGTGCCTGTATAGAAGGTGGTGCAGATATCCTAAGAGTTCATGATCCGAAGGAAATATTTGATGCTTGTCGCGTTAGTGATGCAATATTTCGGTAGGTTGAATCTGACACTATATCGGGATACTGCATAATTTCTATGCATAACTACCAATATCAACAAGCATTCTTAACAGTCCATCAGTTACAATATCCAAACAAGGATGTAGGCTTTAATACAATCCAGTAAAGTTTGTAACATTTTTTAGAGGGCAAGACGTGCCACAGGCTAAGCATTTGCTCATTGGTTCCACCAGATCAGGCAGTGGAAAATCAGCAACAATTTTGGGATTAACTTATAACTTGCAAGCTAAAGGCTACAAAATTGGCTACGGTAAGCCGATTGGTACCTTTACGACCAAAGAATTACCCGAATCAGCCGAACGCACTGAAGCTGATGTGGAATTTATTAAGCAAGCGCTAAATTTACCGCATTCACTTTTGCGTCCAACGCTACTTAACCTTGACCGAGCTGCTCTCCAACGCCGTCTATCTGGTGAAGATAAGGCTGATTACAGCAATAAGTTGGAGGAGTATAAAAAATTAATTGAAGGCGATCTCGTACTTTTAGAAGCCCCTGCAAATACGGCTGAGGGCGCAATTTTTGGTCTTTCGCTAGAGGAAATGGCTGATCAACTTGACGCTCCCATTTTGTTGGTAATGCGATTTGGTTCGCTGTTAGTAGTTGACCATATCTTGATGGCAAAACGACGCTTTGGCGATCACCTTTTAGGAGTAGTAATCAATGACATTCCTGATAAGCAGTTCGAAACTGCGATCGAGATTCTCCATCCCTATCTTGAAAATCAAGGTATTCCTGTGTTTGCCCTCATGCCCGAAAACCGTACCTTGCGAAGTGTAAGCGTCTCTGAAATCATCGAGCAACTTGGTGCTAACGTCCTCTGCCGTCCTGAAAATATTGATTTAGGAAAAGTAATGGTTGAGGAACTCAAAATTGGCGCAATGGATGTCAATTCAGCCCAAAGCTATTTCCGCAAATCCTATAATAAAGCCGTAATTACAGGTAGCAGTCGCATCGATCTGCAGTTCGCAGCGCTAGAAACATCGACAAATTGCTTGATTCTGACAGGTCGTCCTTTTATTAGCGATGATGTCGCTCACAAAGCAATGGAGTTGGGTGTTCCAATTCTGTCAGTCAATAAAGACACACTTAGTACGGTCAGTATTATCGAGTCTTGTTTAGGTCAAGTTCGCCTCCACGAAGGAGTTAAGGTGAACAGCATCTGCGACATGATGGCTAAGTACTTCAATTTTGAGCGCTTCTTAAAGCTAATGCATATCAAAGCTTTGGTCACAGCCTAAAGTAAAAAAGCCTGCTCTTGAGCAGGCTTTTTTACATTTCTGTTAAGGTTTTCCATCCAGGCAACCATAGCGATTGCCGCTTCAGCGCTTTAGCATTTAGCCAAAACCTTACGGAATCATCACAAGCTGCTTTGATCTCGGCAAAAACTAGTTCTCCTTCATTTTTGCGATTCACTACGACAAAATGTCGCCAGCCGAAGGTTTCTTGCACAGCAGTCCATTTAGAACCGATTAGATGGGGAAATTTCTGTTTTTTGGGCATATCACCTCATAAAAAATGCGGCTAGCCGCATTTTTTATGTTTAATCAATATCGTCATCATCATTATCGTCGTCGTCATCATCGACGTAGGTAGGGTCATCCCCTAGCATCAATTCGCTCAACTCTTCGGCTTCATCATCAAACTTTAGATTCGACTCAGTACCTTCTCTAGCGATCAGGCGACCTGTGGACTCTAGCCAATCGAGAATAGACATTTGTTGCTGCGTGGGAATAATTGCTGCGGGTTGGTTGCGTCGCTGCACGCGCAAAGCGGGGTTGTTAATCATAAAAAATATCAAATAAAAAGTTTAGCCTCGTTCAAGAAGCTTGCTTTGCAAACCTCTTGAAAACACTTCTTGGAAATTTAGAAACCTGCGGGTAAACCCAAGCCACCAGTAAGGTCTTCCATTTTTTGCTTCATTGTGCCAGTAGAAAGCTGATATGCATCCTTCAAAGCTGCAAGTACTAAGTCTGACAAAACTTCTGCACCTTCGTTCAAAGCTTCAGGGGAAATTTCTACGCTTTGGGGTTCTTGGTTGCCGCTTAGGGTGATTTTGACTAGACCACCGCCTGATTCACCAGTTAAGCGCAATTCATCTAATTCTTCTTGTAGCTTTTTTGCGCCTTCTTGAATTTGCTGCGCTTTTTGGAAGGCTTCTTTCATTTTGCCTAAACCAAAGCCAAATCCTTTTCCGTCTGACATAGCAGTATCAGTTTTATCCTAAGTTTTCCTGTACATTATGTCACTAATCTGCGCGATCGGGTAAGTACGGTCATTGCTAACTATTAGGCTTCTCTCCTAGCTAGTTATTTTGGACTTCGTTTCCAAAGTCTTGAGTTTTGCTAAATTTATAAAAGTCTACAGTTGCACCCCAGATTGCCGAGCCTGTTTCAGCATCGACTCCGCGATCGCCACTCCAAAATTCATCAACACTAACCTCAAAGCCTAAAATAACCTGTCGCGATTCGTTTAAATATTTAAAACAGCACTTAGCATCTTTGGGCATTTCGGCTTTGTATCGACCACTATCAAAAGTTACATCTAGTAAACAACCAGCGAGGGGTTCGATGTCATTGATGATGATTTGATTAAGCCGATCGCGATCGCGTCCAGCCCCAGTCCATGCGACAGGATCTTTAAATCCCAAATATTTCACTTGAATTTTGCCATCGTTTTCCATAAATTGCAAAATCCGCTGACGATAGGGGCGATCGAGGATCAGGGCATTGGCTTGTTCGGCAAAGATGGCAATGCTGCCCAAAACGTGAAATGGGATAGGACGTTGCCACCAGACTAAGTTCACAAACCAAACAGGTTGATCTAGTGATTGTTCGCGGTTACTAAATTCACCTGCCATCCATGAGGTAATGTTTAATAGATTTTCAGAAATATTCATTCAGATTTACTAAATAGCTTAGAGATAAAACCTTTGAGGATAAGCAGTAGTAGTTTGGGGCTTGGTATGAATAGAATTCCAAGCTGTTGCATAAGCCCCATTGCATCGCCCTGTCCCCAATGCTCGACTATTTTGCCATTCTCAATGCGATCAATATGCATGATGGAAAGTACGATCTGCTTGCCTGTTGCTGGCAATCCTTGAAAGTTTCCTGAGTGGGTAGCAATGAAAGTACCGCAAGTTATAACCTTATCCTCTGCTGTGATTATCTCATCGAAAATATGTTTACCTTGGCTAAAGGCTAAGTAAAAGTCCATGCCAAATTGTTTAAATTCTTCGGCATTCAATGGTTGGATTATTCCAGCCAAATGAGCAACAAAATCAGAGGATAAAAGCTCCATTGCCTCATCCATTTGGCGATTATCAAATGATTGGTAGAAATTGAGAACAATCTCTTTGTTTTTTTGTGATGTCATAAAGCTAAACAAGTTTGCTATTGCCAAAATCTTTTATGCAAGATTGATTCAATATCTCGTTCAAATTCCCATGCTTCAGGGAAATTCGTATCTGGATAGTCAGCAGTTAGAGCATAGAGCGCAGATGAGTAGTTAAAATCAAACCTTTCATCCCAATTTTCTTTTAAACTTGGAGCATCTTCAAAAATAAGCTCAATACCGCATCGATAAAAGCTAATGTCGCTTTGCCATCTCTCAAATTGATTTGGTAAGGGGACATATAGCCGTTTGAGCATATTTACGAGCAGGTTTTTCAGATCGTCATCTAAATCTCTTTTGAGGATATAGATCAAGCTTTCAAATTCTTCAATCAGGTTGTCTAAGTCCAGATTTTCAAAATCTTTGGCTTTAAGTTTGGCGACATTTTCCTGAACCCAAAATATATAATCTTGGTCAAATAAAGACTGATTCATTCTAATCTTTGCCTGTAAAATCAACTTGGAGTAATAAGGGCTTCTTTAGAAGATTGAAAAAATCAATGTTGTTTTTGGCTTATTCTCATCTCTTCTAAGCCAATTTTTATCATATCGGTATGAGTATTTATAATTTCTCCAAGCTCAGCAAGATAATTCAATAGTCGGGGATTTTGTTCATCTAAGTAGATAATTAACTTACGATAATCTTCTATAGAGCTAGTATCAAGATTAGCTAAATCTTGATGAATCAATTTATTTCGTTCTGCCACAATACCTAAAAATTCTTGTTTCTTTATTTTCAAGAACTCCTGATCAGAGTAAGAAATATTGAGTAAGATGGATACCCATTTAGGATCATCTTCTGGAAAATCAGCTTGAATAGCATTTCCTAGAACATTTTTATAAAAATCCCTTACTAAAGTCCCCAAGGTTTGTTTGTTGATTCTTTCCCTATCCCCCAACAATTTATCTGATAACTTTTGTCTATTCCCTTCATTTTTTGCAATCGAAAGTAAATATTTTAGTGCTCCTTCAATTTTTGAAAAATTAACGATATTTCTCCCTAGTTTTCTCAGAGCTTCAGTCCTAATAGTTTCAATATCCATAATATTCAAGCAATTTTTGAGTTGTTTGTATTTATAGCTTTGTAGTTCTGACTGAGTATAGTCATTCTAAAAATATTACATACCCAAAGTTAAAACTTGTTCAGCAGTTAAGTTCAAATTGGGGAACGTGAGTGAAGCGATCGCATCATTACCGCGAAACAAATTAATTTCATACTCTCCATCTACCAAATTACAGATTGAAAGAGTAGGTTGTTTGGGCTTACCGATATGTCGAATCCCGCCCAAACCTAAATAATCGGCAATCCAATATTCAGGAATACCTAAAGCTGCATAATCCTCAACCTTACGTGCATAATCATTTTGCCAATTACTACTCACAACTTCTGCGACAAACTTGATTGAGTCACCCCTTGTGATGATCGATTGTTCTTGCCATAGAGATTCTTTTGCAACTTCCGTCCGATCTACAACCATCACATCAGGACGAAAAGCAGTCATACTTGAGCTAGAGGGACGAAACAAGCCCTTTTGCAACACAAACCAAGGCAATTCTAATTGATCGATCTGCACACAGATTTTTGCCGTGATCAAAGCCGCAACTTCTTCATGCTGCCCCGTAGGTTCCAAGTCAAATATCTCTCCATCAATCAATTCATAGCGATTATCTCCACCATAACGGGCGATAAACTCATCTAGGCTTAGAGGCTGATTCTGTAATTGTGCGATCGCAAGGATCATAGCTAAATCTAACCCCAATTAGTATTTTCAGCTTAACAAATTTTTTGCTGTGACTGATGCGTTATAGCAAAACTTGCATTGCGATCGTAACTAACACGAACTAGCTAACAGGAGACACAAACGATGCCAAAATAGTAGATCGAATCTACTGGAGAAAAATAGGTGTCGGACAAGTTTGATTACGATTTGATCATTATTGGCGCTGGTGTTGGTGGACATGGCGCAGCACTTCATGCCGTCGCCTGTGGCTTAAAAACAGCGATCGTTGAAGATGGCGTGATGGGCGGAACTTGTGTCAATCGCGGTTGTATTCCTTCAAAGGCACTATTGGCAGCTTCGGGTCGTGTGCGAGAAATGCGCGCAAAGTCTCACCTTAAGGCTTTAGGAATTGAGGTAGGCGAAGTGAATTTCGATCGCGGGGCGATCGCAAGTCATGCTGACAACTTAGTCCTAAAATTGCGTGGTGACCTAACCAATAGCCTCAAAAAATTAGGTGTAGATATTTTGCAAGGTCACGGCAAAGTAGCGGGCAAGCAGAAGGTCAGTGTCGGCGACAAAATTTACAGCACTAAAGACATTATTCTCGCCACAGGTTCCGAGCCATTTGTTCCTCGCGGTATTCAAATCGATGGCAAAACTGTGTTTACCAGCGATCAGGCGGTACGTCTAGAAACTTTGCCCCAATGGGTCGCGATTATCGGTAGCGGCTATATCGGTCTCGAATTTGCGGATGTCTATACGGCGCTTGGCTCTGAAGTAACGATGATCGAAGCTTTGGATGTATTGATGCCAGGATTCGATCCTGATATTGCCAAGATTGCTGAGCGCGTATTGCTTAAGCCTCGCGACATCGAAACCAGAACTGGTGTATTTGCCACCAAAATTACCGCAGGTTCACCTGTCAAAATTGAGCTGACTGATGCTAAGACAAAGAAAGTAATTGAGGTTTTAGAAGTAGATGCTTGCCTCGTCGCCACTGGTCGTATTCCGCTAACCAAGGATCTTGGTTTAGAAACTGTGGATATTGCTCCAAATCAACGCGGATTTATTGATGTTGATGACACAATGGCAACTTCCGTTACACATCTATGGGCGATCGGCGACGCGACTGGCAAGATGATGTTGGCTCATGCTGCTTCGGCACAGGGCATTGTGGCTGTGGAAAATATGTGTGGTCGCCCTGCAACGGTCGATTATCAGAGCATTCCTGCGGCAGCATTTACCCATCCTGAAGTTAGCTTCGTTGGTTTGACGGAACCACAGGCTAAAGAAAAAGGGACTGCGGAAGGCTTTAAGGTGGCTACTGCTAAGTCATACTTTAAGGGCAATTCCAAAGCGATCGCAGAGGGAGAAACCGATGGTCTAGCGAAGATCGTTTACCGTGAAGATACGGGTGAGCTTTTGGGCGTACATATCATTGGTATCCATGCTTCAGATTTGATTCATGAGGCATCGGCAGCAATACGCGATCGGCAAACGGTGCAGAAGTTAGCAACAATTGTCCACGCACATCCAACGCTTAGCGAAGTCTTGGATGAAGCATACAAACGCGCTGCACATATCTAATAAAAAAGCACTAAGGGTGCTTTTTTATTCCCAAAACTTCTGTCAGACACACTTTGTTCTTATCCATTTGCGAGATTTGGGTTTTGCAGTCTACAGACATTAGAGTTGAGAGATTTAATAAAGGGCTAATGTTTGTGATGCGACTAAGCCGCGTCACAAACATTAGCCCTTTATTTCACTGTTAGTTCTTTAGGTTAATTTTAAAAGAACAACAGATATGAAAGCATCTCTAGCCGAATTATTTAGCATTGTTTAAAGAAGCTTGCTTCAGGAGCTTTTTTAAACAATGCTAAACTGCAAATCATCGGTGTATCGCGCTACTCATGGGAATTATTACCAAACGTTCATCCAAAAAAATTCGAGCTAACGAAATTCTAATTCGTCTCAAACGGCTTTATCCCGACGCAACCTGTTCGCTTGACTACGAGACACCTGTGCAGCTTTTAGTTGCCGTAATTCTCTCGGCTCAATGCACCGATGAGCGCGTGAATATGGTCACACCGAAATTATTTGCCCGATATCCCGATGCGATCGCCTTAGCTAATGCCGATCTAGATGAACTAATGGAGTTAGTCCATTCCACAGGCTTTTATCGCAACAAAGCCAAAAACATTAGAAGTGCTTGCGAAATGATTGTGCGTGAATTTGAAGGCAAAGTACCAAATACGATGGAGAAGCTGCTCAAGCTGGCAGGAGTAGCCCGAAAAACCGCTAATGTCGTGTTAGCCCATGCCTACGGAATTAATGCAGGGGTGACTGTTGATACCCATGTAAAGCGGCTGACCAAAAGACTCGGACTAACCAAATTTGAAGAACCAGTAAAAGTCGAGCGGGATCTGATGGGGATGTTGCCCCAACGTGACTGGGAAAACTGGTCAATCAGAATTATTTATCACGGACGCGCAGTTTGTAACGCCCGTAAACCTGCTTGCGATCGCTGTGAACTCTCGGATTTGTGCCCATCCGCATCTGTAATACCAATTCACGAAAGTGTGACAAAACTTTTGTGAATTAAAAACCAAACCCAGTAAGGGTTTTAAAAACTAAAAATGGCTACGCCATTTTTAGTTTTGTTATAACGACATAGGGTGAGTGCGGCGCTTCATTGCACTTAATACATACGAAAAACATACAAAGAAAAGTGGCAAAGTCACTTTTCTTTGAAGAGGTTGTGAAGTTTTCTAAAGATACGCGCTCTTTATGCGGTGACATTAGCGCTTATTCCCTAAAATGAAGACAAAATTCTCCCTGCAATCTTTAACTTAATAAAGACTTATGACAGATTTTGTAAAACCTTTCAAGAACGATCCCCAACTAGGGAATTTGTCTACGCCTGTTAGCGATTCTGCGATCGTTAAGGCTTTTATAGGTAACCTTCCTGCTTACCGCCCAGGTTTGTCTCCTAGCCGCCGTGGTCTAGAGATTGGCATGGCACATGGCTACTTCATTTACGGGCCATTTGCCTTGTTAGGACCTCTGAGAAATACAGAATTGGCTAGCCTTGCTGGTCTATTGGCAACGATCGCTGCTGTTGTGCTGTTGACCGTAGGCTTGTCCTTATATGGTCAAACTGTAACTAAGTTGCAGTCTAGCTCTGCATTAGAAGCCCCTGCTGAATTAGGTAATCCTTCTAGTTGGAGCGAATTTTCTAGTAGCTTCTTACTTGGTGGTGCTGGTGGCGCTGCATTTGCATACTTCCTTACCTATCTAGAGCCATTCCAGAAATTTGCTGGGCTACTTTGGAATTAAGTCTAAAGTTTTTTGTTGGCAATTCTGATACAAATTAAATCAAAAGTTAATTTATCTCTATCCTTAAGGAAAACTAAAACCATGACTGGATATTACACAGCTTCCTACCTTACCTACATTCTCCTGCCTCTCTTTTGCTTGATTCTCCCGATCGCAACTATGGGCTTAGTTCTTAACTACATCGAAAACTAATCAAAAAGCAAAGGCGGCGCGATGCGCCGCTTTTGCTTTTTGACTTTATATCTATGGCATTTATATGGCATTTTTACGCTTAGCGATCATGACAATTTTTATGCTTGCTTATTTACTGACATCACCCATCAATGCTCAAGCAGAAACCCTCTCATTTAGCCATGCTCAGTTAAAAAATAGAGACTTTTCAGGAAGAGATCTGGTTGGCTCAGGTTTTGCCAATGCCAACATGGAAGGGGCAAACTTTGAGAATGCTGATGTACGCGGAGCCGTATTTAGCGCTTCGATTTTGCGAAATGCTAATCTCAAAGGTACAAACTTTTCTAGTGGGTTACTAGATCAAG
Source organism: Pseudanabaena sp. (assembly GCA_003249035.1). Classification (GTDB taxonomy): domain Bacteria; phylum Cyanobacteriota; class Cyanobacteriia; order Pseudanabaenales; family Pseudanabaenaceae; genus Pseudanabaena. The sequence goes on along the minus strand of QBMK01000024.1, from coordinate 12,233 downwards.
CTGATTTTGCTAAAGCCGATCTCAGCGACGCTTTGCTTGTCGAGACAATCCTGTTGCGCAGTACTTTTGATTTTGTAAATATTGATGGGGCAGATTTCACTGACGCGATCATGGATGGTGGACAGCGCAAATGGCTATGCACTAAAGCTAAAGGTACAAACTCGAAAACTGGTGTAGAGACTAGAGTATCTCTAGAATGCGACTAAAAAAAGCCACCCAATTGGGCAGCTTTTTTGGGAGTGGATTGGTCTTAAATTCAAGAAATCTTGCTGATTAAAATTGCTAGCGCAACTAAAAAACCACCTGATAGATAAAAGAACCTGACTACATGTAGCTCATGCCAGCCACTTAGTTCTAAGTGATGGTGAAAAGGAGCCATTTTGAAAAGGCGTTTGCCCATACCAGTTTCATCTTTGGTTGCCTTGTAATAAGAAACCTGAGCAATCACCGAAATTGATTCCCAGATAAAAATTGCACCAATAATCAAAAATGCCCAGAGCAAGTTACCGAGGATCGCAGTCGAAGCAAGGGCACCACCTAGAGCCAACGATCCCGTATCGCCCATAAATACACGGGCAGGATAGCGATTGTGCCAGAGAAACCCTAAATAACTACCACTGAGGCACATACAAAAAATTGCGAGTTCTTTGTTCTGAGGAAACAGGAGCAGACCCATACCAAATAAGGCGATCGCACCCGTGCCACCTGCAAGACCATCCAAACCGTCAGTGAGATTCGTAGCATTGCTGCTGCCAAGGAATACAAACAGGGCAAGAGGGAAAAACAGTAGACCAAGAGGAATCACAAATTTTAAAGGCAAATTAATCGTGGCGATCGCTTGCCAGTCTTGGGTTAGCCCTAGCCACGCACAGAAACAAGCCGCGAAAAATGCTTGAAGGAAAATTTTGGAGCGCGGAGACAAGCCTTTGTTGGAGTGGCGGCGTAAAATTTTCCAGTCATCTAGCCATCCGATAAAGCCAAAGGAGAGAGTCAGCAAACTACAAGCTATTACTTTGTCATTAAAGCCAGACCATACCAGCGCTAATAAAATTCCGACAGGTATAATAAATATTCCCCCCATCGTTGGCGTGCCTTGTTTCTTGAGATGAGCTTTTGGCCCATCTTCACGAATGACTTGCCCCGCTTTAAGCCGACGCAAAGCAGGTACTGCAAAAGTGCCGAGAAAAGCAACTCCAGCCCCGCCAAAGGTGAATGGCAGCAACAGACTTGAACTTATATTAGGATTCAAGAAAAGATCGACACCAACAATTAAACTTATTAAACCGATTGCTAAACCAAGTGCTAGGCTACTTCCTGTCGGAAATTTTGCTTTCCTAACTCTCACACCAGTATCAACCATTGCCTCTCCTCACACCCACAGTAACCATCACACTTTTTTTAGATTGAACTTTAGACCCAGAAGCTTTTTTACAGCTTTAGTACAGATGATTAAAGATCAGCTGAATATTACGCTCTTAGATACCAAATAATGACCGCATTTGTCTACAGTGCAACCATTGAATTTTGATAATTCTCGAATCCTACCACTCAATCTTTAATTAATAGCCCTCTAAATTGACTACATTAAATAGCCAAACTAAACTGCCGATGGCAAGTAAGAATTCTCGACAAATTGCTTTAGAAGCGCTGCGTTTGATTCAAAGACGCAATGCCTATGCTGATGTCGCACTTGACAGTACGCTTTCGCGGGCGCGACAAGAAAATATTACCCTCTTAGAGAGCGATCGCCGTCTAATTACGGAATTAGTTTATGGTTGTACGCGCCGCCAAAAAACTCTGCAAGCAGTTTTGCAAAACTTCTTGCAAAAACCAATCACAAAATTACCGCCAGATCTATTAATAATTTTACAGATAGGAGTGTATCAGCTATGTTTTCTCGATCGCATTAAGCCATCAGCAATCGTGCATACCACAGTGGAATTGGTCAAAGAAAACAATTTAAAGGGTATGTCTGGCTTTGCGAACGGGATCATGAGATCAATACTCAGAGCCAAGGATAAGGAAGATATTCTCGCCAAAATCACTGACCCAGCCAGCTTTTATAGTTATCCTGAATGGTTAATCGAGCTATGGCAAAAAGAATTTGGTCAAGATGAGATCGCTAGCATTTGTAATTGGTTTAATCAAACCCCACATCTCGATTTACGGGTAAATCTTTTACATGCAACGCGGGATCAAGTTCTAGCCGCTTTTGCCGAAGCCGATATCAAGGCTGAGCCAATTCCCCATTTGCCCGATGGTATTCGCGTAGCTCAAGGTTCGGGTGATGTCAGCCAATTACCAAAATTTAAAGAGGGTTGGTGGTCAGTTCAAGATGCTAGCGCTCAGTTAGTTACTTATTTATTAGATCCCCAGCCCAATGAGATCATTATTGATGCCTGTGCTGCTCCAGGGGGTAAAACTACGCATATTAGCGATCGCCTAAAAAATACTGGCAAAGTGTACGCCCTAGATCGTCTGGCAAGTCGTCTTAAGAAAGTCGATCAAAACACAGCGCGGCTGGGGATCACAAATGTGCAAACTATTGAGGTTGATGCAAGGGAATTTGCGGAATTGCCAGAAGGTTCTGCAAATTCCAAGTGCGATCGCGTTTTGCTAGATGTGCCTTGCTCTGGACTAGGTACGTTACATCGTCATGCTGATGCGCGTTGGAGACAAACTCCTGACGAGCCCTATAAATTAGCCAAAACTCAAGCTGAAATTCTCGAACGTGCAATTCAATGGGTAAAACCTGATGGCGTAATTGTTTACAGCACCTGTACCCTGCATCCTGCCGAAAATGAGGAAGTAATTACGCAGTTTCTAGCAAATCATCCCGATTGGCAAATTGTGCCTCCGAACGCGGATAATCCTGCGGCTTATTTTGCTAGCGATCGGGGTTGGGTGAAAGTTTTGCCCCATAAACATGATATGGACGGCTTTTTTATGGTGAAGCTTGCAAAATCGAAATAGCTAAAGAGATTGGATTTGCAAAATGATCTAAAAGCGATCGCTGAGTCGGAAAGTTTAGGAGAGCAGCCAATTTCTTTTAAATTAGAGAGATTAGCGGCTTAGTGGCATTGATGTAAAGGAAGCGATCGCATGTTTGCTCTTTGACAACTGTGAATCCTAAACTGGCGAGCAAATCTAGCAATTCTTGCTTTTTATCCGTCCATCGGCTGATAGTTTCGGCGATGAGGAGACTGCCGCCGCCTTTGAGGGTGCGATGGGCTTCTTGGAGATAGTCGGCATAGTTTAAGCCCATGAGGGATAGGGAAAAGATAGCGACATCAAGGGTTGCATCTGGGAGAGGTGTATGGGAGATGTCACAGGTTTGTACTTTTGCTTTGATTGCGATGTGGTCGAAGGAATGGACTTGGTGATTGGGAAGTAATTCGGCTAGTTTGGCTTCTCCGCAACCGAAGTCACCGATCTGGAGATTGGTATAGTTTTGGAGTTTTTCGGCAATTTTTTCGTAGGGGATTTCTTGCCATGTTTCGCGGGCGGAGCGATAGAGTGTGTGGTATTGATACCATTCTTCGGGATTTGCTTTGAGGCGATCGCTTGTGGTGTGGCTGTAGGAATTATTGAAGCGGTTGTTCATAGCGGAGAAGTTACCGAAGCGGCGTTGTAGGATTTTGGCGATCGCTTCGGGTAAGGGGACGCGCAATTCTTCACGGTTGATTTCGTAGATGTCACCACTTTCGACGCGATCGATCCATGTTTGCAGGGCTTCTCCTGCTTTTTGGAGGACGACTTTTTCCGATGCGAGTTCACCCTTGGGAATTACGCCATCGATCGCGGTGTCAGCGAGGGATTTTTCCCATTGGATGCGACTCCATCGGTATTGGCGATCCCATGACCAGATATCGCCTTGATGGTCGAGGATGACTTGGGGAATGATTACTTCTACTTTGTTGAAGGATGATTTTTGTCGATAGATGCGTCCGACTAGCTGCTCGTATTCGGCATGAGTCCAAGGGAGGCTGGCAATAATCAGGCGATCGCATACATATTGCAGTCCATCTACGCCTGTACCGATGGGAGCCGTGCCGATGAGGATGTCGATTTCTCTAGCGATGAATTTCTGTTTAGCGGAATCACGTTCTTTGGTATCTTCTACGCCTGTGAATAAGCCCACCTTGTAACCTGCAGCGGCGATTGCTTTGCGGAGTGGCTCGACCATGCCTTCGACATAGTGGGTATAGATGAGGGTTCCTGTTTTGAGATGGGCGATGATGGTGTCGATTTTGGCTGAGAGGAGGATTTGCTCGACAGCGAGGGGGCTAGTTTTGATGGCGGTGATGAGTTGGGGGCGGAGGTGTTCGCCTGAAATTTCGGGAAAGCTTTCGGCGATCGCAATCTTGTAATTGGGACGATAGCGGATGCCATGGAGCATCAGTTTTTCGTGCATGGCAAGGGCATTGGCGATCGTGCTGAAGGTTTTCAATTCGTCAAATTTTTCGCCCCTTGTCATTTCTAGCAGTGCTTTGGCTTCGTAGAGGTTGTTGATGACGGGTGTGGCGCTCATGCCTAAGACACAGAGTTCAGGATTTTGTTGTTTAGCTGCATCAAGTAAACCATTGAGAATTTGTCGGCGTTTACTTTCTTTTTTGGGATCGCGTTGTTTGACGTTTTGGATTTCATCGATGACGACAAAATCAATCTGGTGATTGGCGAGGATGTTGCCGACAAGTTCGGCGGAGTAGGGTTGTTGGAATTTCTCGAAGTTGAGAATGAGATAGTTATGGGTTGCTCGATCTATTGTGATTTTGCCTAGTTCTTTGCAGAAAGTTTTTTTATATCTATAGAGCAACTAAGAAGAAGGTTGATAATGTGGTAAACCGAACAAGGCATATTCAGTTGTGATTGGCTAAAATTAACTAACTATTCAATATCAATAGAGAAAATAAACCATGACAAATAAAACTGTAAAGACAATAAATCTACCTAACTCAAGAAAACTAGAACTAGTATTAAACAAAGATGTAATGGTAATAAAGGTTGATGTTTGGGATAGAGAAAAACATGTTTCGACACATCATCATGCCTATTCTCCTCTGACTGAAGATGCTGCTGTAGAAAAATACAAATATGGTTCTGATAATATTTCAATTTGGTAATAGATGGATTGGGAAACTTATTTTAATTACAGAAATTCTTGATTTACACTATCATGTTAAATTTTTAGATTTATATCTCAGAATCAATCAAGAAATACGTATTTAAAGGTTACAATAATCAAAGAAATTTTGTAATTCCTAATAGGGTAACTACATGGGAGCATCAGCAATAGGAGCATTTTTACTGTTTGTAAGCGTTATTACCCTGTTTGGTGGTGGTGGATGGGGATCGGTAGCGATGATAGTCACAGGGTTATCACTATCATCTGTGCGGTAAGATTATAGATACTCCCTTCCCATTCTAAAAATAGATATTAAAAGCCAAAGATTAGCGGTGCAGCGCTTCGCGCTGCACCGCTAATCTTTGAGTGGGAAGGGAGTAATGGGGGATTGGGGTTAGATTTTGTAGTGGACGATCATTGCTTGAGATATTAAGAATTTCGTCACTGGAAAGCTAAGACATGATCTGCATATTTATGTCTTTTAAAACAGCACTACTGATTATTGGATATTCCCAAACCTATGTGCGATCAATGTTTGGCACGAGAAATAGGCGATCGGGTTTGTGGGTGGTGAGAGTGCGATCGCTGTTTTAGTGATGAGGTAATAAGCGATCGGGTTTGTGGGGTGGTGAGGTGCGATCGCTATCCAACAACGTGGCAGATATGCTAGAAATGTAGCTGTAGACTATAAACTTTACCAAGACTTATGGATACTCATCAAGAAACCGAATATGTCCTGAGTAACCCGCGCTTAATGCAACAGATCAGGCAGTTCAAGCATAATTCTAAAAAATCGAACCCTAACCAAGCAAATCTATCTCTCGATTTCGACTATATCCTAAAAAATCCAGAACTAATTACACAAATTCAATTACTAATCGAAACCCACAAACAGAAGCATCATGCGCTCAGTCGTATTTCATGAAGATACCCTGCAAACATACGAATATTTGAGAGAAACTAACAAACCCATTCACAAAAAACTGTTTAATATTCTCAAAGAAATGCAAAAAGGCGATCCCACGCAAGGAACTGGAAAACCTGAAGCATTGAAATATGAATTAGCTGGATATTACTCGCGCCGAATATCTGACAAAGATCGTCTAGTTTATAGCTTTGATGACGAAAATATATACATCATCGCTATCGGTGGGCATTACGAAGAATAGACTAAACATGAATTGAGATCGCTGTTTGATGTGGGAAATAGGCGATCGGGTTTTGTAGGTGATGAAGGGGCGATCGCTGTTTGATGGGGAGATTAAGGCGATCGGGTTTTATCCCCAATGTTAAAATTAAACTGGCACTATCAATTAAAAACACATGACTGAACAAATTACAATTCAAGATATTTATGCACTATTCCGCGAAAGCGAACAGCAACGCCAACAATATCAGCGTATCGCCGAACAAAAAATGGCAGATCTTCGTAAAATTGTTGCTCAAACCAATAAACAAGTAGGAGGATTAACTAGTCGATTGGGAGAATTTGTAGAGAACTTAATTAAACCTGCCGCCGCAAAATTGTTTAAAGAACAAGGCATAGACGTGCATCACACTGCCTTACGAGTTGATGCACAAGATGAAAAAGGTTCCATTGAAATCGATATTCTTGTAGAAAACACTAATGAAGTCGTAGCGATCGAAGTGAAATCTCATTTGGAAGTCCGAGATATAAAGCGATTTTTGCAAACATTAGAACGATTTAAAGAAGCATTTCCTAAATATCAAAATTACAAACTCTATGGAGCCGTAGCAGGGATAAAAATAGATGAAAGATCCGATCTCTTTGCGACACAGGAAGGACTATTTGTAATCGCCCCCGCAGGAGATTCCGTCATTATTGCCAACAGCCAAATTCTTGAACCAAGAATTTGGTAGTTCAATTACTTTTATTAAATTGCGATCGCTGTTTGCTGTGGGGAATAGGCGATCGGGTGTTGAGTGGTGAGGGGCGATCGCTGTTTGATATTGAGATTTAGGCGTTCAGGTTTTGTGGGTGGTGAGGGGGCGATCGCTGTTTGATTTGAAGGAATAGGCGATCGGGTGTTGGGTGTTGAGGGGGCGATCGCTGTTTGATATTGAGATTTAGGCGATTGGGTTTGTGGGTGTGAGGGGCGATCGCTGTTTGACTTGAGGAAATATGCGATCGGGTTTTATTCGTGATGAGGGGTGATCGCTGTTTGACGTTGAGATTTAGGCGATCGCTAATTTTAAGAAAGTAGCATTTTTACTTCAGAAATAAAAGTTTGAGCGTTAGCGATCGCATTTTTAGCCATTTCCTCATCCTCAGTCATATCAGATTCATAATCACAAGCTTGTCTAGCATCATAAGCCTCTCTCAGTAAGTCTGCAATGCCTGGATTTATTTTCCCTGTTTTCACAAAATGTAGACTAAGCATCTTGAAAACTCCTTTATGAGTAGAAGTATCTAATCCTTCAGAGAGCAGCAAATATTGAGTTATATAGAACATCGCATAATAAGCACGCGATATAGCAGAACGATAGCGTCCAGAATCACATAGCAATTGAGCAGTTTCCAGATCATCATTGGACAATAGCAAGAACTTTGCTAATTCATTCATATCTCAATACCTTCACGCTTAACCACTCTCAGAAAAGAAATTTCACCTGCTAAAAACCGAGATTTTGATATTGGGATAATTGAGATTAGTTCATCATATTCCCTCAAGAAGTACCAAAAAAGACTAGACATTCTTGATCGCTCCTCAACTGCGTTAACAGGATCTACCAAAACTACCATCACATCAATATCTGATTCAGAAGTTGCTTCTCCTCTTGCATGAGAACCAAAAAGAATCACCGAAAACAATCTATCTCCATAGAGTTTTACCAGACCAGACTTTAGCTCGTTTAACAAAACAAATAATTGCTTGTTCTTAATAGTTGTAATCATAAATTTAAGGCTAAAGCAAGCATTATCACCACTATTCTAATCTACGATCGCTAACATTGAAGAGGCGATAGCTGGTTGATGTGGGAAATAGGCGATCGGGGGTTGGGTAATAAAGAGGCGATCGCTGTTTAATGCTATATAAACTCACACGAGTCATTGATTGATATGACCACTCCTGCGGGTAAAGATGTAATCACTTCACTTATTCGTTCCATCAACGGAAGTAAATAATCAGGTCTAGTACTACGAGCATCCAAAACGACAATCCTCAAACTCTTTCCCACTAAATTTTGCTGATAACGCAAGTTCTTATCCGCAGTAATAAAAGCATCAAAGGGATGATTCTCAGCTAAGCGAAGAATTTCACTATCCTTAAACCCACGCCATCCCATATCATCAACATTGTAAACTTCATGACCTCTAGATAGAAAAGACTGCTTAAGTTTTCTACTTCAGAAGATTTTCATCCAATAATATAAACATCAAGCAGAGCGTTCCTGAGCAATTAATAATTTGGCAGCACTTTCCAAAACCCTCATGACTTGTGATTTTAGGTAAGGAAAATCATCAATAAATTCTGCTAAACCTCCATCACCTTCGAGATAGTCAAAAAAAGTCTGCAAAGGAACCCTCGTTCCCCTAAAAACTGGAACTCCGCTCATAATATCGGGATCGCTATGAATAATCCCTTTCATTTCCAATAAGTTATTTAGTGTCATTACATTGCACGATATAACTTATTTCATTATAAAACAAAAGCATAGAAAGGCGATCGGATTTGTGAGTGTTGAGGGGCGGTCACTGTTTGAGTTTGAGATTTAGGTGATCGGGTTTTGGGTGGTGATTGGCGATCACTGTTTGGTGTTGAGATTTAGGCGATCTTTTTTGTGCGGAAGGGGCGATTCAACTTAAAATTACCAATATCGACTCAGATGGATTGTTATCTAGCAAATAGATTTGCTCCTCATATTTAATGATTAGGGCTACGAGGACATCACGATTACAATTCCCAATCCTCAGCCAGACAAGCTTTGGAGGATGCCCATAAAGCAAACTCCGTTGATAAAAATCTGAATCCTTGGAAACTATTGTAAATCCATTGTTTCGAGCATATTCCCAAACATCCTCATCAGGAAATCCCTTCAATCCACAATCACGAACGTGCATACTCTCTGGAAAATATACAGATAGTATACGCGGCAACTTTGGAGATAAATTCTCATCAAACAGCAACTTCATAGGGAACCACTGTCAAACTGCGATCGCGATCAGCTGCAAAAGCAAAACAAGCCTGTATATCCGCAAGGGTTAAATCAGGAAAATCATCTAATACTTCGTCAACAGTCATCCCACCGCCAAGATAGTCAAACACATCTGATACTGCAATGCGAGTATTAACTATACATGGCTTACCACTACGAATATTCGGACTGATGCATATGCGATCGCGATATTTTTTCATAACCAAGATTTGCACATAACTAATTTCATAATAACAGCGTCCTTACAAGAATTTAGAGATTTAGGGGCAATCGCAGTTTGATGGGGAAATAGGCGATCAGATTTTATGGGTGGTGAAAAGGACGATCGCTGTTTGATGAGGGAATAGGCGAACAGGGTTTGTGAGTGATGAGTGGAGATCGTTGTTTGATGTGGGGAATAGGCGATCGGGTTTTGGGCTTTGAGGGTGCGATTGCTGTTTGATTTGGAGAAATAGGCGATCGGGTGTTGTGGGTGATGAAGAGGCGATCGCTGTTTGATGTGGAGTTTAGGCGATCAGGTTTATGGGTGAGGGGCGATCGCTGTTTGATGTTGGGAAGATTGGCAATCACATTTATGGGTGCTGAGTTGCGATCGCTGGTTAATGTTGAGGGAATAGGAGATCGGGGTTATTGGGTGTTGTGGGGCAATTACGACCAAAAACAAAAAATATTTAAGAACACTCTCGAGATACAGCTTAAGTGCGCTATAATTGCAAACCTATGCCTATAGCTTTTACTAAATATAAACAACATATTAACAATATAAATAGGCGTAGGATGTAACCCGCAACAAGCTCTAATGGCTACTGCTCTTACATTTCTGGGAGGAAACCAGATAAATTCAAAACAGGAACAAGGAAAAATTTAGTTATGATCAATCGGGCCAAAACTGCCACAGCTACCAATGTCGGCTTCACTCATGAAGATTTTGCAAAACTTTTAGACAAATACGATTATCACTTCAGTCCTGGCGACATCGTTGCCGGAACAGTATTTAGCATTGAGCCGAGAGGCGCACTTATTGACATTGGTGCAAAAACAGCAGCTTATATCCCGATTCAGGAAATGTCGATCAACCGCGTTGATCAACCTGAAGAAGTTTTACAAAACAATGAAACCCGTGAGTTTTTCATTCTCGCCGACGAAAACGAAGAAGGACAACTAACTCTCTCGATTCGTCGCATCGAGTACATGAGAGCATGGGAGCGCGTTCGTCAATTGCAAGCAGAAGACGCAACCGTGCGATCGCTTATTTTTGCTACCAACCGTGGTGGTGCACTGGTCAGAATCGAAGGACTACGCGGATTTATCCCTGGTTCTCACATCAGCACCCGCAAGCCTAAAGAAGAATTGGTTGGCGAAGAGTTGCCACTCAAATTCTTGGAAGTGGATGAAGATCGTAACCGTCTCGTCCTCAGTCATCGTCGTGCCCTTGTCGAACGCAAGATGAACAAGCTCGAAGTCGGCGAAGTCGTCATCGGCGTAGTACGTGGTATCAAGCCCTACGGTGCATTTATCGATATCGGTGGTGTCAGTGGTTTGCTGCACATTTCCGAGATCTCCCACGAGCATATCGAAACCCCTCACAATGTCTTCAACGTTAATGACGAAGTTAAGGTAATGATCATCGACCTTGATGCGGAACGTGGAAGAATCTCACTTTCGACCAAGCAACTCGAAGCTGAACCCGGCGATATGGTAAAAGATCCTCAATTGGTTTACGCCAAGGCTGAAGAGATGGCTGCGAAGTATCGCGAACAACTCAATGCGCCTCCTGCAGTAATGGAAATTCCTGTAGCAGCAGTTGAAGAGGAAGAATTTGAAGTTCCTGATGCAATGGAAGAAGCTGAAATTCCTGAAGAAGTTGTAGCCGAAGCTGTTGCTGAAGAAGTTTCTGTAGAAGTGTAGTTAAGCTTTAAGAAAAGTTAATATTTGCTATAAACAAGGTGAGATTATCTCGCCTTGTTTTATTTTTGATTTGATTACAAGGTTATATAGAGTTTGAAAAAGCGCTTAGATGTTTTATTGGTTGATTTAGGGCTTGCACCGTCGCGGGAGCAAGCGCAAAAGTTTATTCGGGCTGGTTGGGTGCAGGTCAATCAGCAAGTTATTGATAAGGTTGGTACTGAGGTCAAAGACGATGCGGTGATTTTGGTGAAGCAACAGTCACCTTTTGTATCCCGTGGTGGCGAGAAGCTAGCAGGTGCGATCGCAAAATTTGAAATTGATATAAGCGATCGCATTTGTCTTGATGGTGGCATCTCGACGGGCGGATTTACGGACTGTATGCTCAAGCAGGGGGCGGCTAAGGTGTATGGAGTTGACGTAGGTTACGGACAAGTAGCGTGGGAAATTCGTAGCGATGAGCGTGTGTTTTTGCGCGAACGAACTAATTTAAGGCATCTTACGCCTGATGATTTATATTCTGCCGATGATATCCTTCCTGACTTTGCGGTGTTGGATTTGTCGTTTATTTCCCTGACTAAGATTTTGCCTGCATTATGGAATTTGTTGCGATCGCCACGAGAAACATTACTCTTAGTTAAGCCGCAATTTGAGGCAGGAAAGGGACAGGTTGGCAAAAATGGCATTGTGCGCGAACCAAAAATTAGGGCTGAGGCGATCGCGCAAGTTTTACAATCTGCTCAAAGTCTGGGTTGGCAGTTTCAAGGTTTAACGCCTTCGAGTATTCAGGGTCGGACTGGTAATCATGAGTATTTACTATGGCTAAGCGATCGGCCATCAGAAGTAATTCCACCTAGTTTTGAGGATGTTCTCTCTATAACCAATCTTTAGTAAAGAAGTAGCTACTTATCGCGGTTTGCAAGAAAGTAAGGACAAGGAGTAAAATAGAAAAAGAGTTAAAGGTAAAAAAATGGGAGCAGCATATTCAGAAGATTTGAGAAGATGCATTATCAAAGCCAGTCAA
>QBMK01000023.1:37551-62816 GCA_003249035.1 Pseudanabaena sp. | reverse complement strand
CCTTCCCACTATAAAACTAGACATTAAAACCCAAGGATTAGCGGTGCGGCGCGAAGCGCCGCACCGCTAATCCTTGGCTGGGAAGGGAGTATGTTGTGAGATTCTTGATGAAAATTTCGTGATTTATCGTAAATCTTACAAACAATGACCTAAAAGGAAATAATCTACTAGTATTATTTAGCAAAATCTAGATATAGTTGGACAAAGGTGAGTTATACGACTATTTTTTATCAATAAATTTATATAATTGAATTTATATAGAAAAGCTAAAAGTTATTGAAATTAATGAAATCCTTGTGCCAAAAATTATCTGCTTACATCGATATTTCAATTAAAATAAAGCAGAATTTTTGTTAAAGCTAGTGCTTAGTTTTAGTTTTAACAAGGGGCTAATATTTTTATATAATGTATCATCGTTAAATATTTCTAAAGCGCGTTGTAAAAGGACATTATTCAGGTGAGATCAGAAGAGTCATCCACTCTTGATACCAAGTCGATGCTTCATCACGTTCTTACGGTTGAAGATCCACAAGGTTATCGCAATTTCCTCTTGAATAATACTACTTATTCGTTAGGGCGAAGCTTGGAAAACGCGATAACTCTGCGTTCTAATCTGGTATCTCGTCAACATGCAACCTTGTTACCCTTAGCTTCTCAGAAATCATCTTGTTTCTTCCGCATAATTGATGGCAGTTTAGAAGGTAAACGCAGTACAAATGGGATTTTGATTAACGGAAAAAAGCGATTTTCACATATTTTATCTCATGGGGATGAGATTCTCTTTAGTAAAGATACTAAGGCGGTGTATCAGTTGATCAGTGCGATCGCTAGCATACCCAAACTTGGTAGTTCTCAAAATCAGACTTCTAACATCAGCTATCCTAATATAAAAACTCAGCCCTTCGATGAGACTGAGCCTCTTCGCTTTTCTCCTATACAGTCTATTCCCGATCATGATATACCTGCCCATTTCCTTAAAACTGTTAATCAATTTATTTCATCGCCAGAGCTAAATCCACGACCAATTATCGAGTTAAATCTCGTTGGTCAAATCTTATATATAAATCCTGCGGCTTTATCTCAATTTCCTAATCTTGAAGTGATGAGAATCAATCATCCTTTACTGCAAGAGCTATTGGTTCAATTAGTGCCTTTGGTCAATCCCGTCAGCAAGTTTTTTGTGCGAGAGGTGGCAATCAAAGATAATGTATTTGAAGAAATCATCCATTTTATGCCTTGGAACGAAGTAATTCGCGTTCATATAGCTGATGTGACAAAACGAAAAGAAGCAGAAGCAATTATCTCCTATCAAATTCATCATGATGCTCTAACGGGACTGCCAAATCGAAAATATTTACATGAACATTTGACCGAGACAATCAAAAAATTAGAAAATAAGGAACAGCGCTTTGCAGTTTTATTTTTGGATATTGATCGATTTAAGCTAATAAATGATTCTTTAGGTCACAGTATTGGTGATTTATTGCTGAATTCGGTTAGCGATCGCCTGAAAATTTTGCTTAAACAGGACGATGTTATGGTGCGTTGGGGAGCGGATGAGTTTGCAATCGTGGCTAAGGAGATTTATTCTACTGATGCCGTTGTCCAAATTGCGGAATCCATGATTCAATCTTTGACTTTACCTTTTAATTGCGGTGGTCATGAACTCCATATCACAACCTGTATTGGAGCAAGTATTTATCCAGACCATAATACTGATGTTGAAGGTCTAATTAGGAATGCTGATATGGCAATGTATCGGGCTAAAGCTGAAGGTCAAAACAGCTTTCAGTTTTATGTTCCAAATATGCAAGAGCAAAGTTTTCAGCGTCTATCTATGGAAAACAATTTGCGAAGGGCGTTAGAAAACAATGAATTGCTGACATATTATCAACCTCAAATCGATCTAAGCACAGGTAAAATCGTTGGGCTAGAAGTTTTGCTGCGCTGGAAACATGTATCTTTAGGATCGATTCCACCGAGCCAATTTATTCCCCTTGCTGAAGAAACAGGACTAATTATCGCGATTGGAACTTGGGTATTGCGGCATACTTGCTTACAGGCGATCTCATGGCAAAACATGGGACTTCACCCGATTCAAATTGGCGTAAATTTATCGATCAAACAACTCCAACAAAAGGATTTTCTATCTTCTTTACAATTAATTCTCGAAGAAACAAATCTTGATCCTCATTTCCTAGAGTTAGAAATTACGGAAGGAATTGTGATGGACAATGTTAAAGAGAAGATTATCTTGTTAAATGAATTCCGTAAAATGGGAATTCAGTTGTCAATCGATGATTTTGGCACTGGTTACTCTTCTCTGGGCTATCTGAAAAATTTACCAGTAAATACTCTTAAAATAGATCGTATTTTTATTGAATACATTACCTACAATGAGCATGACCGAGCAATTGTAGCTTCAATTATAAATTTATCCCACAGTCTCCATCTGAATGTGATTGCTGAAGGTGTAGAAACGCAAGAACAGGTTGATGTGTTGCGATCGCTAGGATGCGATCAAGTGCAAGGTTATGTTTTCTACAAAGCATTACCAGCAGACGAAATAGAGGCTTTGTTAAGAGCGCAAGGAGTAACTAAACCAAATCAGCTTGAGCCTTGAAAAGCAAAGTTTTTTTCAAGGCTCGTTAAGATTATGCGTTTAGCCACAATCTCAGATTTAGCTCTTGGTTTGATGAAGCATTGGCAATTTGGACTAGTTCAAATTGATTATAGATTGGTTCTTGTAAAGTTACTTCCACAGTGCGCAGTAAATCTTGCTGGAAGACGGTCACCGCGATCGCATCGCCAGCCGTGAAATCTCGCAAGCGCTCATTAAAGTTTTCGGCAGTAACACGAATTCCTGCGATCGCAATTACCATGTCACCTGTACTGATGCCAGCTTTTTGAGCAGGTGAGCCAAACTCAACCTTCTCAACCTCAGGAATTCCGTTTTTAGATTTGAGCGTCATCCCGATAAATGGGATGTCTTGCCTTGAAGTCCGTAATTCGATTCCAAAGGGTTCCAGATAGTAATTATAGTCTAGTTCTTTATTGCCATAGAGATAATCATTCCAGAATGTTGATAGGTCAAAACCTGCCACAGTCTCGATTACTTCATGCAGTTCCGCTTCGCTAAAGCCAATCTCGTCTTTACCAAAACGTTCCCACATAATCTGCATGACTCGATCGAGCGATC
Organism: Pseudanabaena sp.; assembly: GCA_003249035.1. Classification (GTDB taxonomy): domain Bacteria; phylum Cyanobacteriota; class Cyanobacteriia; order Pseudanabaenales; family Pseudanabaenaceae; genus Pseudanabaena. The sequence continues at coordinate 59,617 of QBMK01000023.1, read as the reverse complement.
GTAGATTATTAGTCTTAACGCGAATTAGCAAATCCAGTAGCATCGATACCATTTCCCCCTTGAGATAGTAGGAAATCTGGTTGTTATGGGTGTTTGGATCGGGGCGATAGAGCTTAATCCATGTATCAAAGCTAGACTCATAGAGAGATTGGACATTGCGCCCAAAGGTAGTTTGCAGGCGGGCAATCGCCTTACTGACTAGTTTGAGATAGTGCTTTGCGTCATAGAGCCCCGCACGAAGCGGAAAGATCTGGTCATAGTAACTAGTAGTTCCTTCACTAAACCAAAGAGAACTAGTGTAATTTTCTTGGTCATAATCAAATTTTTCCAATGCTTTTGGGCGGATTCTTTTTACGTTCCAAGTATGGAAAAATTCATGGGCAACTAGATTCATAAATTGAAGATAGCTCTCTTCTTTGCGAAACCCTAAACGGTTGTAGAGGAGGACTGTACTGTTTTTATGCTCTAATCCCCCAAATCCATTACTAGCATGGAGGATAAAGTCATAGCGATCGTAAGGCAACTCGCCAAACATCTCCGCTTCCACGGCGACGATCTCCGCTGTATCTTTGACGATACGCTGCATATCCGCATTATGTTCACCCCATACCACAAAGCTATGGGATTTGTCCTGAACGGTAAATTCATAGCGATTATGAATTCCAATCTCGAAGGGACTATCAACTAAAGTGTCAAAATCCTTGGCATAGAAAAGATTACTATCAGTATTAACTACTTTGAGCAAAGGTGTTGCAATTTGCCAATTCTCTTTGATTTCACCAATCTCGACCGTGTAAGGTTGCTGCTGATATTCAGGAACATACATAAATACTGCCGCACCTGTCAAAAAGGCGTGGGTGCGATCGATATGATTAGTACGCACGGTCAGTTCATTACAGAAGATGCGATAACGAATTTTAATGATCGAATTATTGCTCGAATTATTTAAGCGATCGCAACTATCATTTCCACATTTTATCTTCCAATGATTTTTACTGATTTTTTGCCATGACAGAGGTTGACCCGCTTCATTTGCTGCCTCAAAGTCTTGCAGATGTTTGGCATATTCGCGCACCAAATAGGAGCCAGGCGTCCAGACTGGCATCTTCAGATCGATAAATTCCTCTTGCCAATTAGAGATCGCTAGTTCGACTTCTAATAGATGATTTTCTGGCTCTGGAATCGATAGACGGTAGTTAAATTGGCTGCTAGTGAGATCTTTCATGTTTTTTAATTTGTCGTTAGCATCGTCGTCGGTTCGCGCCGACTATATCAAATCATCAAGCTCTGCATAATCGGGCAAAGTCGTATCGATCTCAATCCCATTTCTAAACACAGTGCGATCGCTTTGAGGTCTTGACAGCAACTCATTATAGCTACGCGCCTTAAATAGAACTAAGTCGGCAGTCTGTCCAATCCTAATTTTACCAACATTGGGCAACCCCATTAGTTTTGCAGGGCGCGAAGTCACAGCCTCGATCCAATTGTCATAGGGAGTATCTAAATGTGAAATTTTTGTCCCCATGCTGAAAACTTCTAATAAATCATGATCGCCAAACCCATAGAAAGGATCGCGGCAATTATCACTGGATAGAGCCACGCTTACACCCGCTGCATCCAGCTCACGCACTAAGGTAACCCCACGCCAGCGAGGAGTTCGATCCGCAACCCGATCTTGTAAATACAGATTGCACATGGGTAAACTAACGATCCCAATATTTGCCTCTTTAACGAGGTCAATCGTCGCATTTGCAGTATCTTCATCTTGTACTGCTAAACTACAGCAATGACCGCAGACTACTTGCGAACTAAAATTATTGCGTAAACTAGCTTCGGCAATATGATGCAATGTGCGCGATTCAGGATCGTTATTCTCATCAGCATGGAAATCAGCACTGAGATTACGTTCTGCGGCTAAGATCAGAATCCTATCTAAATATCGATCTAATTCTGGAACCATAAAGGCAATACCGCCAATAATGCCGCCTAAATCTGCGATCGCATCGGCAAATAATTCACCTTCTTGCGTTGAAAAATAAGATAGCTGCACTAGCGACACAGCTTGAAGGATGATTTTCTCCTTCCACTTTTCCCTCAATTCTTTAAACACTCTAAATGTAGTCTCCACTTGATGAGGTGGGCAATCTAAATGAGTGCGAATTGCCTTTGAGCCGTGGGCATAACTGCATTTCAGTCCAAATTCCATACGGCGATAGAGGTCGTCATAGTTCCAATTGCCTTGCTCAGTGCAATCTCGATGAATACCTGTGAGCGCACCTTGAAAAGTGCCATCTAAATTCGGATTACGTTCCCAAATATGTCCTTTGTCAAGATGAGTATGTAAGTCTGCAAAGCAAGGAATCATGATTCCTTGTTTACCATCGATGATTGGCAGACTTTCCGTCGGAATTTCTGAAATCCGAGAACTAGGCAAAATTTCAGTTATTTGACCATTATGGATTTCGAGATGGCAAGGAAATAGGCGATCGCGCTGCAATGTCGGCGTGAGATGACATTCTTGATTTTGCCCAATAATTTCACTATCGATAAAACAATTAGGAATCCGAACATTAACAATCCAATAATGCGAAGGTTTTACCATAGGATTAACGTATATTTATCTATATATATCGCGATACGTGCAGCGAAAATGGTTCCCGAGTCATCAGCGATCGCGGAAAGTCATCAGTTCGCTTGCTCTAATTTAGAGCAGTCCTCCATCATATATTTGACTGGAAACTGTTCAGCAAAATTCATAATATAAATGTTTGACTACATTACCGCTCAAATATCTTCAATAGACTTTAAGGGTAAATATAGTTTCATAGGGTTTTGCGTGAATTTTTGAAAGCCGTATTTTATATAAAAATTTGCTGCATTCTCGTCTAAAGCTTCAGCAATAACAGCTAAAGATGCAACTTGCTTAGAAACAGCGATCGCTTTTTTAAGGGCATCAAATAACATAATCTCTCCAAATCCTTTACCCTTTTGTTGATTTTCAATAGCAAGACGACCTAAGAGAGTTGAAGGTAACTGTGGATATCGTGGCATTTTTTTAGCAAAGGATTGATCTAAATTTTCAATCTCAACTGTATAAGCAGAAAGTGTGTAATAGCCTAAAATATTGAATTTAGAATCAACATCATCAGTTAATACAAATACAGTTGATACTTTTCGTTTAACATCTTGAGATGCTTGCTTACGAATGTAATTATCTAGGCTAGCTTGCCCACAACAAAAGTCTGGACGGCAATGCTTAGCAATATCAAACAATTCAATTTTAATAACCATTAATTTGAAATTAATTGCTTATTCTTAAAGCCGCTTTTTTGAGAGCCTCATTCGGTGGTGGCGGATTGAGCAAAGCATCAACAAAAGCTTGGCTATCCTCAAGATTGAGCTTTAGTTTTTGATGTTTCTCAATAACTCGATAAGCTTCTGCTTGCACACTTGCAACAACGAAATCAGTTAGAGTGCGCCCTTCTAGATCAGCAGCTTTTTGTAGTAAAGATTTAGTTTCTGGGCTGATCCGAGCCTCAAGTCTTGCGATCGCTTTCGAGGGAGTTAAATTAATCATGTTGATTTCTCCTGCCTCAATAAATTGGTTTATATTTAGAAAGCTTCAGTCAAAGAATATTATAAGCCTATACGGCATAATGCCGTAAGTTAATGAAAAATCCCGATCCCTTATGAGGATCGGGATTTACGGTAAAAACACTTAATATTTTTGTTGGATTATTCTTGTGTATCTTGCGAATCTTCAATAACAACTGACTCAGCATCAATGACATCACTCGCAACCGTTGGCAGCACTACCGACAAATCCGATTCGCTGATGACTGGTAACTTCTTACGAGACAATTGCATAGCTTCTAAACAACCATTAATGTTAGAAACCGCTGCATTATAAGCATCAATATTTTGCTTAATGTCACCTTGCAAACGGCGATTGTTATCAATCTTAGATTGAGCTTCCTTCTCAAGAGTTTGAGCAAGATATGCACGAGCGCGATCGTACTGCTGCAAAATCTCATCAGCTTGTTTCTCTGCACCCTCAAGTAAATGTGTATTGATCGTTTGATTGATCGTCTGGCGGAAAGTCCGAATTACCGTATCCTTGACTTTGAATTCAAAATCCAGCTTTAAAAGCTGGCGAATCGCTGGCTCAGCCTCGATCATGCTCTGATAGTCATAGCCTCGACATACCAGTTGCAGCGTTTGCTGCAATTGCCAGAATCCCGCAGTTCCCTCCGCATAGAATGCTGGACGTTCTCGCACATAGCGATCGCATTCCGTCTTGGCTTCATTTACCAATGCATCAGAAGCCTTTACCATCAAGCTTTGTAAATAGCTCTCCGTGCCGCCATCATTACCGAGCAAACGATAAAGCTCAAGATAATAATCGGTCTTCTTAATCTTCTCAATCAGATTTTGAAAGAAATTGGTAATAATCTCTTTCGAGCATTCTACCAGAACATCCTCTAGCTCATTCGCCAAGAAATAGAATCCTTCCGTTAAAATCCCCATTACAGGAACTACAGAGTTACGACGATGACTAGCCTGAGCGCGTTGATGGACTTCAGCAACAGAAAAATTGACAATCAGTTCATCTAAACGCTTGACCATCTTGGTTTTTAGTTTTAAATAATCCGATTCTAAGAATTCGTTGCGATCGCTAGCCACCGCAATATTTACTTCTTTAGCAATATCTTCGTAAAGGCGATCGCCAATTTCTTTAAGATCACGACTGAGCTTCTGCAACTCCTGTGACTTGATTGCGTCAATATCGCGAGGTTGGCTTTCCAGTTGTAGCCATGCTTCTAGATAGGACTGACGCAGGGCAATACAAATCGGCTGTAAATCATCGGCAAGATCGGCAAATAGTAAAGGTCGCTTCTCAGTGGTTAAATAGCGCGTAATCGCCGTGCGAAATTCTTCAATGCCACTATCCTTAATCAATTGCCCGATTAGCCCCGTCCCCAACCCACCGAGTAAGCGGACATACTTCTCATTCTTCACATTCGTTTCTAAAACGCTGTAAGGAATTGGGAATTTAGTAATATCCAGCTTGCCTGAAACCAGACAATAGCTGTTGAATTCATTGACAAACTGTGGCGTGCCTTCCTGACCGCCCACAGACTTTACACTTTCGACAAATACTGAATCTAAACCAAAGCGATCGCTAGCACTCGTATTTTTGATCTGACTGCCATAGAAGCCAAGCAGACCGCTAGTTTTATAGATTTTTGAGCTATTGCGAAACTGAGTGTTGATGGTGTTTTGGAGGCGATCGCGCAACTGGTCATTAGTCCAAGTCTCATCAATGCGATTGAATACATAAAAAACGCGATCGCGAATTCCTGCATTACTTTGCATTTTTTCGCTGAGTTCCGTTTCTTCAGAAGTCATTTCTCCAGTAGCTGCTGTCTTGAGAACAAATACCACTGCCGAAGTGTCGGGATGTTGAATCTTCTCAAAGGTTAACGCCGCATCTTTTTTGACAGGCGCATCAATCCCAGGGGTATCGATAATCACATTGCCATCTTCCAAAAGTGGATGATTGCAATAATATTCCACCCGTTTTAGAACTGCGCTATTTGCTCCTCGTCTTGCGTAGTCAGCAGCTTTTTTGAGGTTATCAAAACCGAACTGTTCCATTGAATAAGTAGCATTTGCCACCGAACTAATGCGATCGCGGTTATTAATAAATCCCTCTATCAACAAATTCAATGCATCTGCATCTTTAGCACGTTTAGACTTGCTCTTGCCACCCTCCTGCTCGATTATCGTCAAAGTCAAGGTCTGCAATTGTCCAAGTGCCTTGATCTCATTGATATTTGATGGTGCAACCTGTCCAATTAGCTGAGCTAACGCTTGAATTTGTTCACGAACTTCCACTTCATTGAGGAAAGTTAATACAACTCTCTCTTCCCCAGTTTTGGCAAAGGCAATTTTACATTCTGTCCCCGTAGCATGTCCCTCAGCGCTATAAAGCAATTCCCTCTCTAGCAGCGCGTTAATCAACATTGATTTACCTGCGCTAAAAGCGCCCGCAAATACAATCTCAAAAGTCGGTGCGATCGCTTTTCTTAAAGAAGACTGAACAACACTACTATCCTGCTGCGATCGCAGAGTTGGTTCCTGCTGCAAAAGTTGTAAAATCGCTTCAACTTGGGTCTGTAAATCTTGACATTGTGGAAACAGAGTAAGCAGAGTCATACAAGCAGATCCTTGATTTAAGCAAATTTAACGCTGTTCCATAAACATATCACTTTCTCACCCATCAATTTTTTGCTATTCTCAATACATATTATAGAAATATACATTTGTAGGCTAAGGCTTCATTCTGTTATCAGTATGTTCTAGATGAGTGAAGCCTTTTAGCCTAAAATCTACACTCTTACAGTCGCTGAAGCATTTAAAGTAGGATAGTCTGTATAACCTTTCTCATCGCCACCATAGAAGGTATTGCGATCGGGTGTATTGACGGCAAAACGTTCTACTAGGTCGGGGTCAGCGATGTAGAGACGACCAAAGGCAATCAGATCTGCAGAACCAGATGCGATCGCAGTATTTCCAGTCTCAAGGGTATAACCACCCGCAGTAATAATCGCATTATTAAAAATTGGACGGAAGAAGTCAGCACCAAGATCGAGTTGATCTTCCATAGATGTCAGTGCGCTGATTGGTATTGTCTTGCAAGAATTGATCTAATAGATAGCCATTGGCGATCGGAACTAGGAGGGTCAAAAGTATGCCTAGCCAGAGACTGTTGTAATTATTTTAAAAAATACTGTCAAAATACTGGGTAATAATAGTACGGCAGCAACTAGCAAGGCAGCGATCGCGGCAATTAGCACAGCGCCAGCGGCACAATCCTTCGCAATCTTTGCCAACTGATGGAACTCTCGCCCCACTGTCAAATCAACGACTGCCTCCAATGCTGTATTCAACAATTCCAATACTAGAACTAGAGCAATCGTCAAGCTAATAATTGAGCAAGCTACGGCTGAAAGGTGAAAATAAAGACTTAGGGATAATGCGATCGCGCCAATGATTAGATGAATCCGAAAGTTGCGCTGTGTACGAAACGCATAGCTGACACCTTGTCCAGCATATTGAAAACTTATCAGTAAATTTGTAGCAATTTGAAAAGAATCTCTGCGTTCGTCTTCACTTTGTTCGGATGTTTCCAAGTTATCAGTCTTTGTCATTTGCTCGGATAAGGAAGAAGATTTAAACAAAAATAGTTTTGATATCGGTAAATCATTGTTCATGAAGATTATTCCCAATAGACTTTGCCAAGCAATTGCCAAAAACTAAAAAAATTAGCCCTTAGAAATCAGTTTACCCAAATTATGCGCATAAAAGCTTAAGTTATCAGTTGCTAATTTTTACTCTTCTTGTCTACACTCTGCAAAGTATAAAACAAAAAAATTAGAGGGGGTACAAAACTCGCTTTAACAGTTGCAGCCAATTACAGTGAAATTAGCTGCAACATTAGGTCTTGTTGCTTTAGCATTGCTTCTAAGCTGTCATCGTCAGGGTGATCCCAGCCCAATAAGTGCAATAAGCCATGGGCTGCTAGCCAAGCAAGTTCATAGGTCAGCGAATGACCGCGTTCTTCTGCCTGACGGATGGCTGTAGTTTGAGAAATGATGATATCGCCTAAACATGTTGGCTCAATATAATTAGAGTCATCACTGGGTATGGCTGGTACGTCGGACTCTAGAGCTGCAAAAGATAAAACATCAGTTGGACGATCCTGCTGTCGATATTGCAAATTTAATTTTTGAATTGTCAGATCATCAGTAATTGCTAGCGATAGTTCATATTCTCTATCTGCGATCGCCTCTCCAGATTGGAGATATTGCTCCCAAATTGTAAACCATTCTTGCCATTGCTCCTCTGAGATCGTTTGGCAATCAGCAACTTCAGGATAGATTTCACAATACAAATCAATACTCAATTTTTTAAAAACCCATAAGCTAAGCGATAACAACTAACAAAAATATCAGCAGATATTTTTTTAATTAAGACAACCGTTGTTTGAGACTTTCCGCAATTTTTGTCCCTAAATACTCAGGAATTAAGTTTTCGTTTGGCCCCAACAAATACAAAATCAAACGGGTGCGTCCGCGCCAAACCAACAAATTGGCATTCACTACTAATAAATCCTCTTGCCAAATCGCATTCATCACCTTATAAAACAGCCCTGGTTGGCTATCTGCCTCAACTAGCAATGCTGGCAAATGAAAAACGCGATCGACATAAAAATTTGTCTCTACTTTCTTAAGTCCGCTGTCGAGGTTAAACTCTAGCGCCAACATCTCCTCAACCTCAAATCGTCCTAAAAGAGTCTCCTTAATCGCTTTCCGCACATTTTCTGCCGTCTTCTGAGGTAAGGCCTTTCCCCCACGAGAAATCACCAACTTAATAAATACCAACATCGGTGTATGGATCTGCCCATACAGACTAAGACTATGGATCGTTAAACCATAGGCAGCTAACACCCCAAAAATATCACTTAGTAAAAAAGATTGATTGCGATAGGCAAAATACAGCACAGTTTTGCTACTTTCAGGCCTTAACTCAATTACCGCTTCCTTAGTTTGATAGAGCTGATAAGCCAAACGCAGATTTTGCAGTTGAATATCACTACTAACAAACTGCTCGTAAAACTGAGGAAAGCTCATGTTGAAGCGTTTCAGTAATTCGACCGTTGAGGTTTTGAGCCCAAACGTCATTGCCAACCTCCCGATCGCGCACAATCAAATTTCACTATCCAGAACATCTCTCCACCCATTGCATTAGGCTGGATTGTCGATATTGGATGCCTATAACTTTGAAATAGCGAGCTCGAATTTAACATTGCTTGTTTCAGGAATTAAAAAAATAAAAGCTAATATTATCGATGGCTTTGTTAAAGGCAGCAATGCTGGCATAATTCTACCAACATTAGAGTCAAGACTTGATACAAGCGCCCAGCATTTTAGTATTTGAGATCGCTTGATTTCAACAAAAGCAGATACAATACAGAGGCGTTTAGGATATCTGTAACGAATTTGTAATAGACAAGGCGATCGCTTACACAAATGGGGTTCTGGAAAAGCTTATTTGGTTCTGACACCCTCGAACCAACCAAAAAGACAAAACTTCGCCAAGTACAAAATCAAAGCGGACAGATTTTCTTTAGCACCGAAAAAGATCTTGATCTCTACGAATTAGAAGAATTATGCGACTCAGTAGGCTGGGCACGGCGACCGATTCGTAAAGTTCGTATTGCCTTACAACATAGTTTTGTCGTCCTTTCAATGTGGGAGCATCGCGGCGGTTTTAAGCGCTTAATTGGTTTTGCTCGCGCTACTTCTGACTATGCTTTTAACGCCACATTATGGGATGTGGTGATCCATCCCGATTTTCAAGGCAGGGGCTTAGGCAAAGCAATGATGGAAGAAATGATTAAAGAGCTACGCAAATCTGACATTAGCAATATCAGCCTATTTGCAGATGCCCATGTAGTCGAGTTTTACAGTCAGCTAGGCTTCAATGCCGATCCCGAAGGCATCAAAGGCATGTTTTGGTATCCATAAAAACAAGATGTAGAGCGAAGCTCTACATCTTGTTTTAGATTGCATAATTCTGTGCTAGTCTAGAAAAGCTTAATTTTTGATTTTTTATAGCTAAGACTATGCCTAAAGCTGGAATTCACCCGAAGTGGTATCCCGAAGCAAAAGTAATTTGCAACGGTGAAGTGGTAGCAACCATTGGTTCTACTCATCCTGAGATTAATGTTGATGTATGGTCGGGCAATCACCCCTTCTACACAGGTACACAAAAGATTATTGATACCGAAGGTCGCGTAGAACGCTTCCTACGTAAGTACGGTATGTTTGATGAAAATGCTGCCGTGGAAAATCAGGTCTAGCCAAGCGGTAAGTCTAAGATTGACCTCTAGCTTGCTAATTTTTCATTTTCTTTTGCGGTAACTCAAATTCCATGCCTGCTGTTTACTTAATCAAAAAGCTCGAATCTGTTGAACAAACATTCAATGAACTGACTCGTCGGATGGGTGACCCTGATGTGGCGACCGATCATGGCGAGTTTCAGCGCATTGCAAAAGTTCGTGCTTCTTTAGAAGAGACGGTTTTGACCTACGAGTCTTTTCGTAAGGCGGAGCAAGATTACAAAGAGTCACAGGAAATCTTGAAGGAGTCGAATGACCCCGAACTGATGGAAATGGCGGCTCTAGAAGTTGAGGAATTATCAGCGAAGCTATCAGAACTAGAAGCAAAGTTACAAATTCTCCTACTGCCCCAAGATCCGAATGATGATAAGAACATCATGTTGGAAATCCGCGCAGGTACGGGTGGAGATGAGGCAGGTATCTGGGCTGGAGATCTAGTACGGTTATATACGCGCTATGCCGAGCGTCAAGGCTGGCGAGTAAAGATGATCAGTGAGACTCTTGCCGAAATGGGTGGCTTTAAAGAAGCAATCATTGAAGTTCAAGGCGATCGCGTTTATAGCAAACTAAAGTTTGAGTCAGGCGTGCATCGAGTGCAACGTGTGCCTGCAACCGAATCACAGGGACGGGTACATACTTCAACAGCAACAGTGGCGATTATGCCTGAAGTTGATGAAGTGGAGGTTCATATCGATCCCAAGGATATTGAAATGTCCACGGCGAGATCGGGTGGAGCTGGCGGTCAAAACGTCAACAAGGTAGAAACTGCCGCCGACTTATTTCACAAGCCGACGGGGATTAGAATTTTTTGTACAGAAGAGCGATCGCAGTTACAAAACAAAGAACGTGCGATGCAGATTTTACGGGCTAAGCTCTATGAAATAAAGTTGCGCGAACAACAAGCAGAGATTACGACGATGCGTCGATCGCAAGTTGGCACTGGTTCTCGCTCCGAAAAAATTCGTACATACAACTATAAAGACAGTCGTTTAACTGAGCATCGTTTGGGGCAGAACTTTACTTTGCCGCCGATTTTGGAGGGGGATCTCGAAGAAGTAATTCAAAGCTGTATTTCTAAGGATCAACAAGAGCGTTTACAGGAATTGGCGATCGCAACTGGCGACGATTTAGTTTCTTAAATTAAAGGGTCGAAAATATAAATCCAAACCCGTTAGGTTGCCCCCCTGTGGGGGGCAACCTAACGGGTTTGGTAGCCTATTCGCACAAGTACTTAATTTAAGAAACGCTTTTATTGTGGCTGAACGGCGTTGTATGGATAAAATATAATCATGCAAGTTCGTCAGAGTGTCACCTATAGCAGCATCGATTCTAAATCTCTGCACGATTGGATTGTTAAAGCGATCGCTCAAGCGCAGATCACAGGGTCACCGATTTTATTTAGTTACTCTCAAAATTGGGAGTGCATTAATCCTTTATTGTTGTTGGCGAGTAAGTCCGAAGCTCAGCAACAAAAGTTTTATTGGGAACAGCCGAATGCCGATTTAGTATTAGCGGCAGCGGGTTCGGTAGCGGAAGTTTCAGTTCCTAATCATGATTTAAGCGATCGCTTTGATTGTGCCAAAAAATTTATTAAAAACCATTTAACTAATGCGATCGTCGCCAAGATTGCCGATCTCGAATCGCCAGAATCTCAAATTCCTATACATTTCTTTGGGGCATTTTCGTTTTATCGCAATGGGAGTAATGCGTGTGACTACCTCGATTTAGCTGATCCAAATGATTATCAACCAGCGATCGAGTTTCCGACTTTACTCTTTTTCATTCCCCGTTGGATGGTACGACTCAAAGATAAGAGTTGTACCTTAACTCTAAATCACTACATTCAGCCTTGGGACAAGTCAGATGAAGTATTAGAGCGAATAGAGAATTTGCGATCGCATTTACAAGAAAGCTCCCATTATGAAGTGCCAACAGTTCATGAAGTGAGCAAAATCGTCGAGGTGCAGGGACAACAAATTTGGACGGAGATTGTCGAACGTGCATTGAATTTGATTCATCAAGGACATTTTGAGAAAGTGGTATTAGCTAGGGCGTTGGATGTGTTAGCCGATCGCAATTTCGATCCGTTTCAGGTGCTGCATGTCTTGCGTTGCGAATATCCTGAATGCATTTCCTTTTTGCTGGACTATGGTTTTGGCAAGACCTTTTTGGGTGCGACCCCTGAAGTGTTGTTGCAATTTAAAGCCCAAAGCGATCTCTTGTGGCTACGAAGTGATGCGGTGGCAGGTTCGATTGAGCGTGGCAAGACTGTGCAAGAGGATCTGATGCTCGGCGATCGCTTGCTTAATAGCGAAAAAGATATATGCGAACATCAAATTGTGATTCGTTCGATCTGCGATCGCTTGCAAAGTATGGGCGCAGCGATCGATCTACAAGTACAGACTAGTTTGCTGAGGCTTTCTAATGTGCAGCATCTTTACACGCCGATCACAGCCCAAATTGACGATCCTGATTGGCTAATTGCTCTCGATATTTTGCAACAGTTACATCCAACAGCCGCCGTTGGTGGTGAACCAAGGGATCGTGCAGTATGTTTTATGCAGCAATGGGAAGCCTGCGATCGCGGGTGGTATGCGGCTCCAATCGGTTGGCTAAATGGTAATGGTGAGGGGACTTTTGGAGTGGGAATTAGAGCGGGATATATTCAAGGCGATCGGGCAAGGATTTTTGCTGGTGCAGGAATTGTAGCGAATTCGCAAGTGGAAAACGAGCAAAGTGAGACTACGATTAAGTTTGCAGCTCTGTTAAAGGCTTTAGGTGCAATGTAAGGCACAGGAAATGGAAATCACAAAGATGTTCTTTCCATTTCTAGATTTATTTTGAGAATATAAAAAGAGAGGTGGAGCTTTGCTCCGCCTCTCTTTTTATGTAACAGTAATTTCTCTTAGTTATGAAGCTTTAGCAATTAGGCGATCGCTTGAATTTACATGGTTAACTACATTATTAGGATAATCATGTCTCCATGTACGGGCATGTAAAAATGTAGGCAGTTCTATTTTGCTAGTTGGAACTATGTCTATAGTCTGAGATTGTTGCCGAGATTCAAATGATGTTATGGCATTTTGAGAATCATCTTCTAAGTCTTCCATTACCTGTAAAGCTAGTCGAAGATGAGCTTCAAGATATTTAATACGATTTTGCAATGCTGCAATAGTTACTTCATCAGTACTCATAATATAACCTTTAGCAGTTGACTATTACTGATCTTTAATTAGTCCTAATCTGTGGAATTAAGATTAGTCCTTATCACAGTAGAGTATCATCCTACAAAAGGATGATACTCATCAGTCTCATAGAATTAACGTCAGTTCGGGATAAGAAAGGCTGAAGCCTATATCTATCAAGTAATATTCTCCAGAGCGATGCTGAAGCAGTCAAAAATCGCGACTTTCACTTTAAATTCTTTATTGCTAAGCAAAAAGCACCGGTTTTATAGATGGCTTTTCTCCTTGCAGGGACTACTATAGAGCGTGATATTGGGTTAAATCCTTATCCCGAACTCACGTTAGAATTAAGGCGGTGTAAAGCACCATTTCCCTCTATTGGCTCTGATGATTTTCACTTCCTATCGAGAACCTATGTGGCAATGAAGGTTCTGAATCTAGTTTGGCATACTTATGATTATGAAGATATTAGTTCGATTATTAATCATTGTTTCCACTCTAAAGGTTTTAATGAAGGAAAAATTCTCACCATGATTAAGAAGAAGTTCAATACTGTTATGGAAGGGAGCCGATCTCATCTCAATGAGAAGATCTTCAGCATTAGTCATTGCGACTTTGTCGGCGATCGCGATATTCTCATGGCAATTGGCGGAACTTGAAGCATTAATCTCGGCTCTCGGGCAGACCTGCTTCATCTATGGTGCTGATATGAGGACTGAGAGAGATGTTCTTGTTTAGTATCTATTCTGCTTTAGGGGAAAAGACTAAACCCTAAAAATAGGTAGGGATAGGAAGCACTTCACGCTGCCTATCCCTACCTATTTTGCGCTACTGGGACTACCCAAAAATAAAAATAGACAGCTAAATTTTCTATTCTATTTGGATATTGCCGTACATAGCACGGTCGATTCTCAATTTACTAATAAGAACCTGTGCAGAATAAATTACCCAAACCCTTAAGGTTGCGCCCCTGCGGGGCGCAACCTTAAGGGTTTGGAGGTGTAATTAATTAAGCGCATCTACTTAATCAACATTTCCTTAACCTAAGATTAAACAGAACTTATCTTTGCCTTATCCAGAAGAATCTGCCTAAATCATTAATATAGAGTTTAGTCAACCAAAAATCAAAAATTCATAGATATGTCCTTAGTTTTAAACAAGGTCGGTAGCTCTACTAGCACTACTGCCTCAGAAATTCCTGCTTTCGATCCTGCAAGTAAACGTTTGTATGTAGTTGCAGCGAGTAAGGTTGATATTTACACAGTTAGCAACACAGGCTCCCTTACTCTAGTTGGGCAATTGGCTCCTGGTTTCACTCCTCCTGCTGGGACGATCGCAGCGCCTAATAGCGTAGCCATCAAAAATGGCATCGTAGCGGTTGCTTATGAAATTAAAAATTCTGCAACTGATCCTCTTTTTCCTAGTGCTCATCAAGAAGGCAAAGTTAGCTTTTTCAATGCCGCAGATGGCACATTCTTAAACGAAGTCACTGTTGGCTTTTTGCCAGACATGCTTACCTTTAGCCCCGATGGAACTAAGGTGCTTGTAGCAAATGAAGGGGAGCCTAATAGCTACAATCAGCCAACTTCTTTCGATCCTGAAGGTTCTGTTAGCATTATAAATATTGCTAATGGGGTGACGAATGCAACCGTACAATCGGTTTCTTTTACTAGCTTCAACTCGCAAATCGCTCAACTTAGAGCTGATGGGGTAAGAATCTACGGGCCAAATGCCACTGTTGCCCAAGATTTGGAACCAGAGTACATTACATTTTCGGGTGATGGGACTAAGGCGATAGTTACCCTGCAAGAAAACAACGCGATCGCCTTTATCGATATTGCCACAGCAACGGTAACTTCTATTAAGCCATTGGGGCTCAAAGACCATAGCCTTGCAGGCAATGGATTAGATGCGAGCGATCAAGATGGCAAAATCAATATCCAAAACTGGCCGGTATTTGGGATGTATCAACCCGACGCGATCGCCACCTTTACAGCCAATGGTCAGACCTACTACATTACCGCCAATGAAGGAGATTCACGTAATTACACAGGTTTTAATGAAGAGATTAGGGTTGGGGCTGCAGGTTATGTATTAGATCCAACCGTGTTCACTAATGCTGCGACGCTCAAGCAAAATGCTAACTTGGGAAGATTGCAGCTTACTAACGCTTCAGGTGATACCGATGGCGATGGTGATTTTGACAAGATTCAGGCTTTAGGAGCGAGATCTTTTAGCATTTGGGATGCTAACGGGAACTTGGTGTTCGACAGTGGCGATCAGATTGAACAGATAACAGCTCAGTTAGACCCTACTCGTTTTAACTCTGAAGGAACTGCCGCTACCTTTGATACTCGCAGTGACAATAAGGGACCTGAGCCAGAGGGTGTGAGCATTGGTGTAATTGATGGACGTACCTATGCATTTATTGGTTTAGAACGAGTTGGTGATGTCATGGTCTATGACGTAACCAATCCTGTGAATCCTAAGTTTGTGCAGTACTTCAACGATGCAACTGATCGCGGTGTTGAAGGATTAACCTTTATCTCAGCCGCTGATAGCCCTACTGGCAAGGCTTTGGTAATTACAGCAAGTGAAACTAGCAATACGGTTTCGGTTCTTGAAGCAACATCTACACCTAACTTCCAGTTACAGATACTGCATGGTTCTGATTTTGAAGCCGGGATCGCGGCAGTTGATGATGCAGTTCGCTTTTCAGCGATCGTTAATCGCTTGAAGACCGCCCCCAACTTACCAACAACAACGGCTGCAAACACTCTCATTCTCTCTTCTGGCGACAACTACATTCCTGGTGCTTTTCTTAATGCATCTAGCGATCGCAGCCTTGACCCAGTTAGTGGACGCCCTAATGGACTTCTCGAAACACCTACAGCAAACAACACACAACCAGTTATTGGTCGTGGTGACATTGGCATTCTCAATGCTTTTGGAATTCAAGCATCTGCCTTAGGCAATCATGAGTTTGATTTGGGAGTAAGACAAGTCCGCGATATTATCCGCACTGGAAGCGGCAATCCAGGGACTGCATTTCCTTATCTCAGCACAAACCTTGACTTCAGCCCAGAAATCACAGCTGGCAACTTATCTGCTAGCGATCTAGCCTCTAACCAAACCTCTGCTGAAGCAAGTTCGATTAAGGGTAAACTTGCCAAGAGCACAGTTATTACTGTGGCTGGTGTTGATGGCATTCTAGGCAATGCTGACGATCAAAAAATTGGCATTGTTGGTGCAACCACTCCGACTTTGCCCAATATTTCATCTAGTGGCAGTATAATTGCATCCCCCAGCAATCCCACTGATTACGTTGCTCTAGCCGCTGAGATTCAAAAAACAGTCGATATCCTCACCGCTCAGGGAATCAATAAAATTATTCTGCTGTCTCATATGCAGCAGTTTAATATCGAACGAGACGAGCTTGCACCTCGCTTAAAAGATGTGGATATTATCCTTGCGGGTGGTTCAAACACTCTGTTATCAGATGCAAACGATGTTTTGCGATCGGGCGATACTAGCGCAGGTGTTTATCCAGTTGTCAGAACTGGAATTGATGGCAAACCCATTTTGGTTGCCAATACAGATGGGAACTACAAATATGTCGGTCGTTTAGTCGCCGAGTTTGACAGCAATGGCGTTCTTAACGTCAACGCACTAGATAACACCATCAATGGAGCCTATGCTACAGACGAAGCTGGAGTCGATCGCGTTTACGGTAAGGATGTAAATCCGAGAGACGTAGCGAATCCCAATGTTGTAGCTATTACCGATGGTATTCGCAATGTGATTTCGACAAAGGATAATTTGATTGTTGGCAAGTCAAGCGTATTTCTGAATGGAACTCGTAATGATGTTCGCACTGAAGAAACCAACTTTGGCAATCTAACAGCAGATGCTAATCTCTGGTTGGCGAAGCAAATCGATCCTTCTGTCGTAATCTCCCTGAAAAATGGTGGTGGAATTCGCGACAACATTGGTGTAGTTTCTGCATCATCTGGGGCAGTGAATAGCAGCGATATTCTCAAATTGCCAACCCAGCCCAATCCACTTGCTCCAAATAAACAAACTGGCGATATCTCTCAGTTGGATATTGAGAATTCTCTTCGCTTTAATAATGATTTGAGTTTGATTACGGTGACGGCTCAACAGCTTCAGTGGGTGATCGAACATGCTGTTGCCGGAACACGTCCTGGAAGCACTCCTGGGCAGTTTCCACAGGTTGGCGGCTTGAAATTTAGCTTTGATCCTACGGGAACCGCGATCGCCTTTAACAGCAGTACTGGCGAAGTGACAACTCAAGGTAACCGAGTTCGCAATCTGGCTGTACTTAATGATGATGGTTCGATCAAGGATGTGATCGTTCGAGATGGTGCTTTAGTTGGTGATGCCAGCCGAACTTTCCGCATGGTGACTCTGAACTTCTTGGCAGGCACAAGCGGCACTGGTAATTTGGGTGGTGATAGCTATCCATTCCCTAAATTTGTCAGAGATAACGCAGCTTTAGCTAACCGCATAGATTTACGCGGTGAAACGATTGACTTGAATGGTAATGGTGCGATCGACCCAGCAGTTGCTTTAGCCGCAGGGAAATTTACCTTTGCAGCAGCTGGTTCTGAGCAAGATGCATTTGCAGAATATCTAGGAGATAGGTTTAGTACCACTCCTTTTAATGTTGCCGATGTTGCCGCCGATCTTGATTCGCGCATTCAGCGCCTAAATGTGAGACAAGATCAGGTACTCACTCAAGTGAAAAATTACGATTTCACGAACCTCCCAACCATTGGTACAACTTCTAATGGGCAACAGCTCTCCTTAGGTGGTTTCTCTGGTTTGTATTTCCAAGGACTCTCTGACAATGGCAATCTCAAGTTTGTTACAAACACCGATCGCGGGCCCAATGGCGATCCAACTGGAGCAAATAGACCATTTTTCTTGCCCAACTTCCAACCCGAAATCGTTAGCTTTGAGCTTAATCGCGCTAATGGACAAATCACGATTACAAATCGTACTGGCTTATTCCGTCCCGATGGTACAACCCCATTAACAGGATTGCCTAACCTGCAAGCAGGAGCTAATGGAACTGCTTACACTGATGAAATTGCGGTTGACCTCAATGGCAATGTTCTACCGAACGATCCTTTAGGTGCTGATTTAGAAGGAATTGCCGTTGCTGCCAATGGTGATTACTGGATGGTGGACGAATATCGTCCCGCCATTTATCACTTTGATGTGAATGGGAAACTCCTAGATCGCTTTATTCCTCAAGGTACTGCAACTGCACCGAATCCCGATGCACCTGCTGGAACCTTCGGTACAGAAGCGTTACCCGCAGTCTACGCCCAACGCCGCAATAATCGGGGCTTTGAAGCGATCGCACTGGAAGGCAACAAGCTCTATGCATTTATTCAGAGTGCGATCGACAACCCAGATAATGCTGGTGATACGACTTCTAGAAACTCACGCAATTTGCGGATTTTGGAGTTTGATACGGTTTCTAAAGCTGTAATTGGCGAATATATTTATCTCTTGGATAGCATTACAGGCAGTGGCAATGCCAGAACTGACAAGATTGGAGATGCTGTTTCCCTTGGCAATGGCAAATTTGCAGTTGTCGAACGCGATGACCTTGCAACTTCTGCCTCCAATAAATTGATTTATCAAATTGATTTGGGTGCAGCTACCAATATCTTCAATGCCAGCTTTACCCTCCCAGCAGGCAAAACTATCGAACAACTTACTCCTGCCGAACTCGCCAGCGCAGGTATTAACGTTGTCTCCAAGAGCCTGATTGCCAATGCTGCTCAATATGGTTACACAGGTGTCGAGAAGCTTGAAGGTCTGGCGCTGATTGGACCTAACCAACTGGCTCTAATTAACGACAACGATTTCAATGTTTCTGGCAATACACCAACCGAGAAGCTGGGAATTCTTCAGTTGACCAAGACCTTGCCTGTTTCTGCGATCGATTTCAGTGGTGCTAACTATTCCGTTATCGAAGGTAATGGTTCTACAACTGCTACCGTTCGCATCACTAGAACAGGAGATCTATCGAGGACAAGCACTGTAGAACTGCAATTGACCGATGGTACAGCAACTGGAAGTGTTGTTCCTCCAGTATTTCCTCAGATCAAGGGTTCTAGCAGTTCGGCAACTCCGTATTTAGTTCCCACAGCACCAGGTGTCAGCTTCACCTCAATCTTGACCGTAGGTGATAGCATCGGCGGCTATAAAATGGCTGGTATTCCTGACGGGCTTGGGTCTTATGACAATGGCGACGGTACATTCACCGTTTTGATGAATCATGAGATCTCCAGCGCTCTTGGTGTAAACCGCGATCATGGCTCTAAAGGTGCATTTGTCTCCAAATGGGTCATTAACAAGTCAGACCTTTCTGTCGTGAGTGGTGACGACCTGATTCAAAATGTCAATACTTGGAATGGCTCCAACTTTGTTCAAGGCACAACTGCTTTCTCTCGCTTCTGTTCTGCGGATTTAGCACCTGTTTCTGCTTTCTACAACAGTGCCACTGGACTCGGCACTCAGGAGCGGATCTTCATGAATGGAGAGGAGTCTGGCCCAGAGAGTCGCGCATTTGGTCATATTGCTACAGGCTTAAATGCAGGCACTACATATCAATTGCCTTACCTTGGTAAATTCAGTTGGGAAAACTCTGTAGCTAGCATCACTGCAAGTGATAAAACAGTAGTTGCTGGGATGGATGACAGTACTGGTGGTCAGGTTTATTTCTACGTTGGGAATAAAACTAACACTGGTACTGAAATTGATAAAGCTGGACTTAATAATGGCAAGCTGTTTGGAATTAAGGTGAATGGTCTGACATCAGAAGCCGACACTACCACTTTGGCTTCTGGGACCAGATTTGCCCTCGCCGATTTGGGAACTGTTCAAAATACAACTGGGGCAGCACTTGAAACTGCCAGCACCAGTGCCGGTGTAACAAAATTCTTGAGACCAGAAGATGGCGCATGGGATCCTTCTAGTCCCAAGGACTTCTATTTTGTTACGACGAATAGTTTTACTGGACCTAGCCGTCTATGGCGACTGCGTTTTGATGACCCCGCTAACCCTGAATCAGGTGGTTCCATTGAAATGGTGCTAGATGGAACGGAAGGTCAGAAGATGTTTGATAACATCACTATTGATCGCTACGGGCATATCCTGCTCCAAGAAGATATCGGCAACCAAGCTGCTCTTGGCAAAATCTGGCAATACGACATCGCTTCAGATACCCTCAAACAACTTGCCCAGCACGATCCATCTCGATTCACACTTGGAGCCGCTAATTTCCTCACCCAAGATGAAGAATCATCGGGCATTATTGACGCTCAAGATTTTCTGGGTGCTGGTTGGTTCTTACTTGACGTTCAAGCTCATTACTCGATTCCTGGTGAACTAGTAGAAGGCGGTCAGCTTCTGGCGTTCTTTAACCCAGACACCTACGCATCCTACGCATCTTCCTTGTTGGACTACAACAACAAGCCAATTACCGTAACCTTCGCTGCTGGCGAAAAACACAAGGATGTGCAGATTCCAATTGTGGGAGATACCAATCCTGAGAGTAATGAAACCATCAACTTGAGCCTGAAAAATCCTAGTCCAGGGACATTGATCGGAATCAATCAACCCAAGGCTGTTTTGACAATTCTCAATGATGATTTCAATAGCGCCCCAGTTCTAACAGGTACTCCCGCAATCCTAGCTGCTGGGAAAGAAAACACAACATATAAGATTGCAGCGGCAGATCTTCTAGCTGGATTTACCGATGCGAATAATGATGTACTCGCGGTATCTGGACTTACCGCCACTAACGGCAAACTTGTTGACAACCGCGATCGCACTTATACCTTTACCCCAAATCTTAATTTCAACGGCAACGTAAACCTCACCTACAAAGTCATCGATGGTAAAGGTGGTATTACACCCGCAACTAAATCCTTTGCGATCTCTACTGTATTCCCAGTCGAATCATTCGGCAATACAAAACTAGTCAAAAATGCAACAGATTTATTGTACGCACAGGTTGGAAATAACGCTCCTATTTCCATCAAATATCAAGGAAACCAAATATCGACTGCATCATTTGCAGGATGGCAAACCATAGCGGTTGAGAATGTGAATGGACAAAACCAAGTTCTATGGAAAAATGCAAGCACGAATGAAGCCATTGTATGGAACACAGATGCTAATTGGAATTATCAATCCAACACTTTACTCGCCTTAAACTCTGCTGGAGCGTTGACCCAAGAAACGAACTTCAACATAGACATCAATGGTGATAGCTATGTTGGACCAGTTGGCATTGAACTATTAGGGAATACAAAACTCGTCAAAGATGCCGCGAACCAGTTCTACGCTCAGGTCGGCAATAACACGCCTGTTTCGGTCAAATATGAAGGAAACCAAATATCGACTGCATCATTTGTAGGATGGCAAACCGTAGCCATAGAAACCATAGGTAGCCAAAATCAAGTTCTATGGAAAAATGCAAGCACGAATGAAGCCATTGTATGGAACACAGATGCTAATTGGAATTATCAATCCTACACTTTACTCGCATTAAATTCTGCGGGAGCGTTGACCCAAGAAACGAATTTTGGTGTTGACCTAAATGGTGATAAGCTTGTAGGAGCTAGAAATGTAATTTCATATGTGCCTTATGAATCATTCGGCAATACAAAACTAGTCAAAGATGCAACAGATTTATTGTACGCACAGGTTGGAAATAACGCTCCTATTTCCATCAAATATCAAGGAAACCAAATATCGACTGCATCATTTGCAGGATGGCAAACCATAGCGGTTGAGAATGTGAATGGACAAAACCAAGTTCTATGGAAAAATGCAAGCACGAATGAAGCCATTGTATGGAACACAGATG
>QBMK01000023.1:0-37541 GCA_003249035.1 Pseudanabaena sp. | reverse complement strand
CAAGTTCTATGGAAAAATGCAAGCACGAATGAAGCCATTGTATGGAACACAGATGCTAATTGGAATTATCAATCCTACACTTTACTCGCCTTAAACTCTGCGGGTGTGACTGCTCTAGAGACAAATTTTAACGTTGACCTCAATGGGGATGGCTCAGTCGGATTGGTTACGGTAGACTCGTTAGGGAATACAAAACTGATCCAAGATGCAGCCAACTTGTTGTACGCACAGGTCGGGAATAACACGCCTGTTTCGATCAAATATGAAGGAAACCAAATATCGACTGCATCATTTGTAGGATGGCAAACCGTAGCCATAGAAACCATAGGTAGCCAAAATCAAGTTCTATGGAAAAATGCAAGCACGAATGAAGCCATTGTATGGAACACAGATGCTAATTGGAATTATCAATCCTACACTTTACTCGCCTTAAACTCTGCGGGTGTGACTGCTCTAGAGACAAATTTTAACGTTGACCTCAATGGGGATGGCTCAGTCGGATTGGTTACGGTAGACTCGTTAGGGAATACAAAACTGATCCAAGATGCAGCCAACTTGTTGTACGCACAGGTCGGTAATAGCGCGCCTGTTTCGATCAAATATAACGGACAACAAGTATCAACTGCTTTTGCCGCAGGATGGCAAACATTAGCGGTTGAGAATGTGAATGGACAAAATCAAGCGCTATCGAAAAATTCTGGCGCTAATGTAATATTGCTATGGGATCTTGATGGTAATTGGAATTTCCAGTCTAGTTCTACAACTTTTTCTGTGAATAGTCCCGAAGCGATCGCTCAGGAGGTCAATTTTGGTTTTGACATCAATGGCGATAGTTTTATCGGAGTGCCTCCCTCTATTGTAGTTGGCAGTCCGAATGGAGGTGAATCCTTCCAAGTGGGCGGTAGCTATAATATCAATTGGTCTGACAATATTGCTGAGAATGTCAAGATTGACTTGTTTAAAGGTGGCATTTTCGCTCAAACTTTGTTCGATTCCACTTTATCGGATGGTACTGAAGCTTGGACTGTCCCTGTCAACTTAGGAACTAGCTCAGATTATCAGGTCAAAATTAGTAGCGTGGTGAATAATAGTATTTTCGATTTTAGTAATAGTCCGTTTACCGTGAGTTAGATACATCTCTTATGTTTTTTAGTGAGAGGTTAAATTCTCGGCTGTCGAAATTATTTGTGAATATGTTGCATGGTAACGCTGGATTCGCTAATGGTTCGCTCTTGCTAACCTTGAATGGAGTGACTGGATTTAACTATAGCAATATCAATCAAAACATTTTTGGTACTACTCCAACTTTCAACTTCAGCTAGTTTTACGAATTGAGAGAAGTACTAATTATTCTTCTCTCGATTTTGGCAAATCTTTTCATCTCAAAGAAAAAAGAAGCAACGCTTAGCGTTGCTTCTTTTTTCTTTGAGGTAGCCATAACTCTGATGGCTGCTGACATAGCCCTAAATCAGTTAAAATCAAAATATGTCATCAACAAATTGGCAAATTTTAGAAACAGTGGAGCCGCCGACTTGGTTGATTGAGAAAGTGGGCAGGTTTGCGGCACAGTTACTTTGTCAACGGGGAATAGTCGAGCCTGAAGCAGTTGAAGAATTTTTATCTGTAGAAGCCTATAAGCCAACTAGTTCGTTCGCTTTTCCTGAAATGACACAGGCGATCGCAAGGATTCGGCAAGCTTGGGAACAAGGCGAAACGATCGCAATTTGGGGAGATTTTGATGCTGATGGCATTACGGCGACATCGGTTTTGTGGGAAGGATTAGGACAATTTTTTGCTCAAGGAGATCGCTTAGTTTTTTTCATACCCGATCGCCTCAAAGAATCTCACGGGATCTCGATTAGAGGTTTAGATGAGTTGAGATCGCAATGCCAAGCAGAAGGAAAATTGCTCAGCCTAATCATTACTTGTGATACGGGTAGCACTTGTCTAGATGCGCTGAATCATGCTCAGAATTTAGGGATTGACGTGATCGTCACCGATCACCATACTTTGCCCGATGAGCGTCCACCAGTAGTGGCGATTATCAACCCGCGTTACCTCCCAAATCAGCATCCATTATTTAACTTGTCCGGTGTGGCAGTCGCCTATAAATTAATGGAGGCACTCTATGAAAACCTTCCCGAAGTTCCACAACAACCCTTAGAAGATTTATTGGATTTGGTCGCGATCGGGTTAGTGGCAGATTTGGTCAAACTTACAGGAGATTGTCGATATCTCGCTCAGCGGGGAATAGAAGTATTGCGGCAAAAAAAACGCCTTGGGGTACGAATGCTATTGGAGCAATGTAAAAGAGTCGGCGATCGCCCCATTGACATTAGTTTTGGCATAGCACCGCGCATTAATGCTGTCAGTCGTATTTGGGGAGATGTCAGAAAATGTGTGGAATTGTTGACCACCCGCGATGAGAATGTTTGCAAAGCACTAATTGAGCAGACAGAACTTGCCAATACACAGCGCAAAGCTTTACAAAAAAGAGTATTCAAGCAAGTACAATCAAAAATTTCCCAACTCGATCTGTCAACCACTGGCATTATTGTGCTGGCTGATCCGCAATGGTCGGTGGGTGTTTTGGGCTTAGTGGCAGGACAAGTGGTAGCCGAATATGGTCGTCCGACAATTCTCTGTGCGATTGAGGATGGGATTGCTAAAGGCAGTGCGCGATCGCTAGAGGGGATTAATCTCTACGATCTACTCAAAGACCAAGTGCATCTATTACTGAGCTTTGGCGGACATCCTCTCGCAGGTGGTTTGAGCTTCCAATTTGAGAATTTGCAGTTACTCACTGAGGCGCTCGATCAGAAATTTTGGAGTCAATATGGGCAATTGCAAAGTAAGGCGATAAATATTGATTTAGAAGTAGCGATCGCAGACCTTACTAAAGAATTGTTTAATGAATTTAAGCAACTAGAACCTTTTGGTATGGGTAATCCCTATCCAAAATTACTGGTGCGCGATTGTCAATTTTCAGAGATATCCAATGCGAATATTCGCACTCAAAAAGGACAAAAAGTCGAATATATCAAGACGGAATTCACTCTAAGAGATCGCCATGGCAATCAAATTTATGGCGATTGGTGGGGGCATTATAGCTATGAATTGCCCGACACGGATTGTGATGTGGTGATTGAATTAGTGGATAATGCCTTTCGCCGCCGCTATGATGTCCGTCTGCTTGATTTCCATGCTAAGAGTGCGCCTCTTAGCGCCGAGCTACCCCCCCTTGCGACATCGCTCGAGAATCCTACCGCTCAAATCAAAATCATTGATTGGTATGGTCGCAATGCGCTCGAACTCGATCTCAATTTATCTGCAACTATCTGCGATCGCTGTCCACAAAGTTGGCAAGATGTGAACACAATTATCGATCGCGCTTATAAAGCTAATCAGGCTCTTGCTTTGGTCTATCCCCATCCTGAACAAATAAATGGGGCGATCGCATGGCAGACATTAGTGGGAATTGCCAAATATCTGGGTCGGACTGGTAAGGAAATCCAGCGGTCGCAACTAATTACGAAATTAGGAATTGACGATCGAGATGTTTTGCAAATTGGGTTTGATGAGCTTCAACAATATGGTTATGCTGTGCAAGTTATCTCTTCTACTTCCGATGGTTTCGGAGAAGTTGATGAAATTATCCGCATTAGTTCTATTCCGTCAATATATGATGGATCTATACCAGCAAAGCAATTTATCCAAGCAGCGAATGAATTAGCCTTCCAGCAACAATTTTTTGATCGCCAGTTAAAGAATTTGTCAATAAAAAGATGAGTGGCGGCGCTTAGCGCCGCCACTCATCTTTTGGGTAGCAATTTATCGATTTCTATAAATTACTCGCCTTCAGGCAAATGCTCATTGAGAGGACGAATGCTCACAATTGTGCCACCGAGGCGGGTGATGCTTCGCATTTTTTCATTCATGCGATTGTAAGGCACTTGGACAAAAACATTATCGCTAGGGCGAATAACATAATTACTATTTTCAGGTTGCTGATAGCGATTAAGCCCTGCTACCTCATAGACAAAGAAACGAGTATCTGAAGTTGAAGTTGGAGGTATCATAAAAACAAATTTTCAATTATAGATTGTTGAAATTGATTAATATGCGCACCTTTTAGATACACATACTATTGCAGTTTTCATTTTACCGTAGGCAAAATGAAAACTTAAAACCCTTAATTGGATTGCTTTTTGTTTTCAAATGAGTACACACTCATTTGAAAACAAAAAATAATGTTGTTTAAACAGTCGTTACACTGGCTACTTTGCCACCCATTTTATTGATGCGTTGCAAAGTGCTATTCAACTGCTCGTAGGACACGATGTACTCACGGTTACTGCGACGCACTTTAGGATATCGAGGCAGAGAAACTGCGGAGACTTCAATACGGTAAAGGCGATCGCCTGAACCTGTAGAAGAGCGACCAAATGCACGGGTAGCCATGGAACCTTTCGCAGAGCGATATGCCCAGCCATCACTGCCGCCAGAAGCTCCCACGATCGCAGAAGCACTGTTTTGAGCAAGTTCAGCCGCTAGTCTGGAATTATTGCCTTCAATTTGAGAGCGATCGCTGTTGGCATAGCCACGATAGAGACGGAACATTCTGGTAAAGCCAGTAGTTTGATCGCCAACTTTGTTCTCGAAACCGCGATAGTAAGGTACGGTCGAATCGCCAAAATTAGCTTCATACTCGGCTGAATCAATATAAGAATCGATATCAGCGTCATAGCCTTCGTTTTGATAGCGATCGAGATGCTCGATGACTTCAGCTTCATTATAAGGAGCGCGTCCCAATAAATGCTTGAAGTTCAACTCAATCACGCGGGTATGAAAGTTAGGATAGAGAAACTTGTTTTTGTAAAGTTCTGACTTCGCTACTGCACGCACAAAATCACGAACGGTGATTTGCCCATTATTTAGCAAAGACTCAAGTGCTGTTAAACGCTCAAATGCCATGATGTGATCGTTACCCAACACATGGCGATAGACAGCGTTAACAACTGTTTTAGCATCTTCTGGTGTCCAGTTAGGACGGAGTTCTGTTGGACTGCTATCGCTATAAGCAGAAATCCCCAAACGGGAAGCAGCATTGGTAATCACTATATTTTATTCTCCTTTAATATTTAAGCAAATTGGAATCAAACTCAGTTTATTAAAATAAGGCTTACGCATGACTAACTACTATACTGGTTTTTAGGTAGATGCGTCGTAGGCAAAAAAGCCCACGACATATCTACCCGATGCGTAAGTCATATAAAATTACTGCTTTCAGTAATTTTAACAAACTGAGTTAATGCATTAAGCTAGAGAAATCTGCGTAATGCGGCTTCCACGGTTATTCAACCTTTGTAGAGTTGGTGAAAGTTGGTCATAGGAAACCAAGTACTCACTAACACTACGGCGAATTTGGGTAGTCCGTCCGTTATCGGCTTGGATAGCGCGTACACGATACATTTGTCCGCGATCATCTCCAGTAGTACCAGTTAGCGCTTGCCCATAGTGGGGAGTGCGAATGGCATTAGCTGCATTCTGCGCGATACCCTCATTTAGCCAAGTTGATTTGTTCTTGGATTGAGTGCGATCGCTATTGGCATAGCCACGATAAATCTGGAACATGCGAGTAAAACCTACGGTTCTCTGTCCAGTTTGGTATGCAAACCCACGGAAATAGGGAACAATCGACTCGCCAAAATTATCTTGATATTCAGCTGAATCAATATATGAATTGATTTCTGCTTCATATCCATGTTCGATGTAGCGATCGAGATGTTCTACGATCTCCGCTTCATCATTGGGAGCACGTCCCAAAAGATGCTTGAAGTTCAACTCAATAAAACGAGTATTTGGAACAGTGGAAAAGAACTTTGTCCGATAAAGGTCTGACTGAGCTAGAGCCCGGACAAAATCGCGTACCGATATATTGCCACTAGCAAGCAATGACTCAGCACTTGTCAGGCGTTCTGATGCCATCAAATGATCGTTACCAAAAACCTGCCGATTAGCTGCAGTAATTACGGCAATGACATCAGCTCCAGTCCAGTTAGCCCGCAACTCCACAGGAGAAGTATTCACAAAAGGCTCGAACCCTAAACGGGTTGCCGCCGAAGAACTTGTCATATCTAAGCTCCCAAATTTTTTTAACAAATTTTTTTAAATGCTTTTGTTCAATAGGATTTGCGAAATTCCGCAAACCCTATTGAACAAAGAAAACGGTAAGTGCTCCCCGCAGGGCGTACTTACCGTTTTCGGGGTTTTCATATACTTTGACATTTTAGGATAATGATTGGCGACACAAAGCGATGCCAATCATTATCTCTAGAAGAAAACCGATTAGCTTAGTGCATTGATTGCATAGTCGATGTAGGAATTAGCTTCCAAAGCAGCGTCTCCGCTCAAGCCATGATTAGCCTTGATTGATTTCAAAGCTTCAACATACCAGCTAGGAGAAAGATCGAATGCACGGTTGATTTCGGTCAAACCACTTACTAGATAGTCATCCATAGGACCAGTGCTACCAGCAATCAAGCAGTAGGTGATCATGCGGACGTAGTAGCCGATGTCACGAACGCACTTTGCTTTACCGCGAGGGGTGGAAGCGAAGTTGTTGCCAGACTGTTGGGTGGTGTAGGGATATTTTTGGTAAACAGCATTTGCTGCACCTTCGGCCAAGCTGGAAGCTTTAGCGCTCAATCCTTTAGCAGCATCAAGGCTAGCAGCCGCTGTGCGTAAACGACCAAATGCAGCTTGCATTTCAGGAACGCCAAGATAGCGACCTTGTGAATCGGCTGTAGAGACGGCTTCTGTTAAAGGAGTTTTCATACTTAATGTACCTCTAGGAATTTATATGAGATGTTTTGAAAAGGAAAAAGGAAAAATTAATTTAAGAAATTAATGATTAGCCGACTGCTGCTGCTGCTTTGTCGAAGTAGCTAGCGAGTTCAGACATCAATGCGCTGCAATCGCCACGGGTTACGCCATTAGGATCGTTAGCAAGTGCGATCGCTGCTGATTTCATCTTTTCGATGCCAACTGCAACAGATCCACCAGGTACGCCCAATGCACTGTAGGTTTCACGCAAACCATTGAGGCAACGATCTTCCAAAACGCTTGCATCGCCAGAGAATACTGCGTAGGTTACATAGCGAAGGATGATGTCCATGTCGCGCATACATGCAGCGATACGACGATGGGTGTATGCATTTCCACCAGGAGCGATCAATTGAGGCTGATCTTCAAACAAAGCACGAGCTGCGTCGGTGACGATGGATGAAGAGCTTGCGGTAATGCGGTTAACTACGTCCAAACGCTTGGTTCCATCAGCAACTAATTGCTTTAGTGCGTCAACTTGTGAATCAGATACAAAAGCACCACGAGTGTCGGCTTGGGCAACTACTTTAGTAAAAGCATCTAGCATTCTAAAGAATCTCCTTGTTTAATATATAAGTTTTGTTATGACTCCCAACCCTTCTATTACTTTGTGATATAGAACTGCAATTAATATCTGCAATCAATATCTTCAAAATATATAGATTCCTAAGTTTTAATTGATTAAACGATAACCAATCTATCCAATTTACTTAAGAGAGCGAAACCTTAACTGTTTCCAGTTGAGTTATTCAAATGGCTTTGGGATTGAATTGATTAAAACAACTAATTTGTGCAGATTTTGTGCAAACCAAGAACTGTTGTTTATGGAATTAATTTAAAATTTGACGTATTTCTGTAAGCCTTTATCAGCCAATCACTCTAGGAATTTCTACCTAATCAGCAATTGTAAATTATTCGTTTTATTTGATCTTATTTCTTAATATAAAGATTGATAACAAACCAACATTTTTAGCCATTCTCATTTATAGGAATTGTCCGTAATGCCAATTTGCGAGGTGTGACTTCACTTGAGGAAATTAAAAATCAAACC
Organism: Pseudanabaena sp.; assembly: GCA_003249035.1. GTDB lineage: Bacteria > Cyanobacteriota > Cyanobacteriia > Pseudanabaenales > Pseudanabaenaceae > Pseudanabaena. Next base: position 29,605 of record QBMK01000023.1, on the reverse strand, counting down.
GATAGATCGATAATTGTTAAGAACATTGCGACATAATCTGCTTAGCAATTATCTATTGTTGGGTGGTAATTCGTCATCTACCAGTGATTCTCATTATGAAAACTTTGTCTTGATCTGGCGGCAATTATTGAGGATATCGCAATAGCAATCTTTGAAAAGTGGATTCCTTCGTTCAAAATTTGACTGCTTAGGAAAATCAAAAGTCATAATGAGAATTGCTGATGTTATGTTGCATTTTGATCGATAAAACTCTATTCAGGTATAATTTCCTGCAAAAATCTTGTTATTACACTTATTGGTTGCTTTATCTGAAAAGTTGAGTGATATTTACCTCATACAAGTATTTATCCTGTAATCTGCAAGATATTACATAGTTAGGCGTTTCCAAGCGTCTTCATCCTCCCGCTAGCGCAAAGACACAAAACGCAGGCAATACACCTATGAGAACCACCCGCAGACTAATCTTACTCACCATTGCACTCTTCAGCGCGCTGGCAATATCGACCGCGCACGCTCAGACTGCGCCCAGCCACGGAAAGGAAGGCATTGTGAAGCTGGCCGAGTCGAAAATCGAATACTTCAGCCGTGGCGAAGGTGAACCGATCGTCTTACTTCCCGGTGGAACCTTGACCGTGGGTTATCTGGACGGTCTGGCGGAGGCACTCGCCAAGGCTGGCTACCACGTAGTCGGCATCAACTTCCGAGGTTCGGGCAAGAGCACGGGGCCGAGCGAAGGCGTGACGCTCCAAACGAATGCGGATGATGTAGCGGGCGTGATCCAGGCCCTGAAATTGGGACCAGTTCACGTGGTAGGAAACGACTTCGGCAACCGCGTGGCCCGTATGCTGGTGGCGGGGGGCAAGATTCAGCCCAAACCAGCGGCCGCGCGCGCGGTAAGGATTATCTTCAACCCAGCGTCCAGCGAATCCGATATTTTGGCGGTCATGCCATACCTGGTGGCGACCCCGGCAGATTCCGCCCGAGTCTGGAACCTTTTCAAGCCCTCCCTCTCTCCCGGCGCGGCGAAAATCGAAATGGCTGCTGCGGAAGCTACCCCGCTGAAGGCTTGGTGGGCACCTCCGGGGCAGACCAAGTATCTGATCGTGCAGGGGGCCAACGACCAAATCGCGCCCCCCGAAAACGGGGTTGAGCTTCAGAAGGAACTGGGCGACCGGGCGACGCTGGTCACCGTGCCCGGTGCAGCTCATCTCCTGCTTTTGGAGCAGCCGGATACCACCGCAATGCACATCCTTGATTTCCTGCGGCAGAATGCTGGCAAGCGATAGGAGCGAAGGCAGTGGGCTAAGTGAATGTAAGCGTCGCCGTCCTGAACCGGCCGTAACGCCTAACAATTCGTTCCATCGGACGCGCTAACGCGCGCCGCTGAACTCAAACGTTATACCAACATTCAGATATTTCTGATTTAAAGAATGAAGGCACTGGTTCCGTCGAGTGAGGAGTAGAAAGTCCAATTAAGCAAAGAGAGCAGGATTCTGCTGCCAAAGCGGACTAAGAGATTTTTGAGCAAAAGTGCCTTTATGCCCTATTTTTGCGTTAGGTTACTACCATACAAGGTTCTTTCAATTAAAGACGTAACTCTTGCTATGCTTTTCTTCCACATGCGACGGAACCAGTACCTTTCAGCGCGATCGCTTGTTTATTCTTTGAGATCGTTGGGTGGTAATTCAGCAATTCTCATTATGGAACGAGTTTACTGACTTTCAGCGATTTGCAGGTTTGTAAATAATTGTTAAAGCCTCTTTGTATAAGGGTTTCAAAAACATCGTTTTTCATAATGAGAATTGCTGGTGGTAATTCGTCATTGAATGCACAGATCCACGACTTTTTCTTTGGAATTACAGATAGCCTTTGCTAGTCACACAAAAAGTCGAGGATCTCAATCTCCAGCTTTTAAAGACAAAAAAGAGATGAGCATTTATTGCTTCTCTCAAGATTAATTGTTGCAAAATTGTTGATAGAGAATCTCTAGATTTATGCGACGAAATCAAACAACATTGTCGTCATGTAACGCTCAGTCCATTCTGTGCCAAAGGACTTTTCGAGAACTCGGCGCGTTTTATCGTTTTGCTGTTGCTTCTCGCAGTAATAACGCTGACCCGCCAAAATCTGATCGATTTCCACAGAAGTCGTTAACGGCTCGGTCGCCACTGCAAGCTGACAATGCAAAGTCAAATATTCACGCACTCTTTGCAAAAAGTTAGCCTCTTCTTGCTCGCCCATTGGACGCACAAACAAACAGAAATCGGAAAAAATATCGCCCCATTGTGGCAACTCACGAGTCTGCTCAAACTGCATTGCAGGCAAACTCGACAAAGCCTTGTAGTAACTGCGCGGTAAAGCGCGTTCAGGATGTACAGGCGATAAATCTGCGATCGCGGCGCTAATACTGCCACGACCACCGACTAAATCGGCTCCAAAGATGGGAATGCCATATTTAGGATTAGGAAACATCACACAGTGCAGAATATCTAATCCACTGCCAACTCTGGCTAGCTCTAAATGTAGCTTCCGAAATTGTGGTGTACTGTAGCAATGATTCTCAATCACTAGGCGCTCACCCTCTAAAGCACCCTCAACATAGCCAAGATCTTCTGGAACTTGATAGTCCGATAAATCTAAGTTTTCCCACCATACAGATTCGATACAATTAGCTAAATCGCGAATGAGGGGATATTGTTGCTCTCGCAGCGACGCTTGTGTGGCTTGAGTCATGCGATTTCTATCTCGATTTATATGAATTTTAAAAAAGTATTTATTGTCTGACCATGACTAATTTGTTGTGCAAAAAGTGTGCAAGCCAGCAGTTAGATAGTTCGCAAAGCGAACTATCTAACTGCTCTGGTACGCTTTAACTCGTTGCAGTCGATTATGAATCCGACTTGCTAGATCGATGCCCACGATTGGCTTACATAAGTAGTCATCTGCGCCAACACTAAACGCGAGATTTTGAGTATTGATATCTGTCATCACACTTAGAAATAACACTGGTAAACGCTGCCAGTCGAGATTGCTCCTTAGAGATTGACAGAGTTCAAAACCATTGATTTCAGGCATATTGACATCCAACACCAACACATCAGGCAATACTGATTGCAACACCGTCCAAAATTCCTGCGGATCAGCCAAGGTCGTTACTTTAAAACCCCAAGGCTTCAGTAGCTTAGGCAGCGATCGCAAACAATCGACATCATCATCAACAATCATCACCTTAGTTCCAATTTGAGAATGATCTAACTCAAATTTAGAAGATGATATATCCGCGATCGCTCCCATTGGAGCACTTTCAATCAGATGCGTATTTTGAATTGACTCTTCTAAAGAAGTTACCAAAGTTTCTAAAATTTCTAACTGTTGCTTTTTGAGTAAAGGTTGGCTAGCGAGCAAATTTTCTAATTGACGTGCCAATTGCATCGCGATCGTTAAGCCAAAGGTTCCCAAAGTTCCTGCTAATTTGTGAGCCACTTGCTGTGCCTGTGATTGTAATTGTGGAGCTAGTTTGCCAGATTGCAATTTCCTAACAGTTTCAAATAAGACTTCTAATTGTTCAAGACTTTTCGGCTTGGTGTCTATCCAAAGTTGGTTTAAGAATTCTAAATACTGTTTCTGTTGGTTATCTTGAGACTTTGATTGGGCTAACTTAATTAAATTGGGGCTAGAAGACTCAATTTGGTCTGGCATTTCGACATCGTCTGCCTTATCTGGCGCTTTGAGGTAATAGCCACGTCCATGTACAGTCGCAATAAAATCTGACGGCGCACCTGCCTCTACCAGCTTATGGCGTAATCGTCGAATATGCGATCGCACTGTCGCTTCGGAGGGAAACTCATCGGATGACCATAAGCGATCGAGGATCTCATCAGCACTGAGCAAATGCTGGCTATCGCGCAATAAAAGCTCTAACAACTCATATTCTTTATTGGTGAGCGTCAGGGAACGATCGTTGTAAGAAACTTCGCAGGTACTTGGATTTAGCAGTAAATCTCCCCAAACTAGTAGGGGAAAAGAACTGGCATTACTTCGCCGCAGTAAGGCTCGAATCCTTGCAATTAATTCGGCTACATCAAAAGGTTTAACCACATAGTCATCAGCCCCCGCATCTAATCCGCTGACCTTGGCGGTGCTGGCATTTTGTGAGGTGAGTAATAGAATTGGTGTGGTATATCCTTCTGCACGAAGGCGTTGACATAGGCTGATTCCGTCAAGCTTTGGCAAAACGATATCTAACATAATTAGGTCATACTCGAAGGTCGAGCCATAAGTCCAACCCATTTCCCCATCTTTGACCACATCCACAATATAGTGATTTTCGGTCAGATTTTTAGTTAGGACAGCAATTAATACGTCATCATCTTCTACGAGTAATATTTTCATAGCTTTTACCAATTCAGCATTTTCACAATCTGATCGGGGAGATCGAGGGAATTAAAAGGTTTCGTAATCACCCCACTGACACCTAAATCATTAAGCTGCCTTCTCTCTGAGGTTTGGGCTTTGGCGGTTAAGAAAATCACAGGAATCTGAGCTGTTTGTGGATCTGCTTGAAGTGCTTTAAATGTGGAAATACCATCCATATCGGGCATCATCACATCTAGCAAAATAGCATCGGGGCTTTCGTCGCAGGCTGTTCGAATCCCTTGTGATCCAGAACTCGCAATTAACACATCCCAATCAGCGACCATCTGAATACCAAACTGCACAACAGTTTGAATGCTTTCTTCATCATCAACAATCAAAATCCGTTTAGTTGGCATGGCTCTCTGCTAGCTATAAACAGTAATTTTCATTATGCACAAGCCACAGAGTATTTCCAGCAAGCCATTGTAATTCTTAAAGAAGTTGGAAACCCTGTGATGGATTGTAAGGTTTAAGCGCCTTGTCATAATAAAAACTAAACCTCAAAAAGGGAAAGTGCTTGCGTAGCAGGCACTTTCCCTTTTTGAGGCTTTATGCCGTCAATAATGGCAATGTAAACGAAAAAGTACTACCTTCACCGAGTGTACTTTCTGCCCAGATTTTGCCCTCATGTTGTTCGATGATCTTGCGGCAGATGGTTAGCCCTAAGCCCGTTCCGCCCTTCCGTCTCGAATCCGATGAATCCACTTGCTGGAATCTTTCAAAAATACTTTCTAGCTTATCTGAAGGAATACCCTGACCTTGATCTCGAACTGAAAATAGCACTTCTGTATTCGCTTTGCCCTCTGCGGTTAGCCAAACCGTACCATCAGTTGTGGAAAACTTGATCGCATTACTGAGAAGATTCGTGAGAGCTTGCACGATGTAATCCGAATCAACTAAAATCTCCATATCAACTGGCTTAACTGCCAAAACTACACCCTGCTGTTGAGCCATTGGTTGCATCGATTCCGTTGCCTGGATCATTAAAGCCGCAACATTGCAGACCTGCTTTTCCATTTTCACTTCCCCTGATTCAATCCGCTGCAAATCGAGGAGATTATTTACTAAACGTACCAATCGTTCTGTGTTGTCATCAGCAATTTCTAGCATTTGTTTGCCATCACTAGATAGACTTCCTAAGCGTCCCGTCGCTAAAATTTTTAAAGCACTATGCAGAGATGTTAAGGGCGTGCGTAATTCATGGCTGACTACGGCGATAAATTCATCTTTCATGCGCTCGATCGCTTTGCGATCGCTAATATCACTAGTTAAAGCAAAGAAACCTTTAACATTTTTCTGTTCATCGAGATGAGGAATATAAGTAACATTGACAGAGCAAGGTAGTCCATCTTTTAAAGTGATTTCATTTTCGTAGGTAACTACTTGACCCATTAAAGCTAACTTCACATATACTTTCATTCGTTCATAGCATTCGATACCCCAAACCGTTTGAATTATACTGCCATAAATATCGGCAGGTGATTGTCCTAGCCAATCTTCATAGGCTTGGTTATTAAATCGATAGCGCTGATGTTCATCGACATAGGCAATGAGTACTGGTAGCGCATTGGTAATCAGGCGTAACTGCTCTTCGCTGCGTCGTAGGGCGGCTTCAGCTAGCATCCGATCGTTGATTTCCTGCTGAAGACTGCGATTTACTTCTTGCAGTTCGGAAGTGCGAACCTCGACTATTTCTTCTAAATGTTCTAATAACTGCGCCTGAGCTAAGGCAATGCTGATCTGATCGGCAAGTTGCTGCATTAGCTCCAGCTCAAAATCAGCCCAATGGTGAGGACGATCGCAATGGTGAGCAATTACTAATCCCCATAGTTGGTTAGGTGCGATTCCTTCATTTTGTTGATGGGAATTCAGATTTTGCAGAATTGGCACAATCAATTTTGCTTTGATATAGAACTTATTAATAAATTCGATTAAGCATTCCGATAGTCCTGCCTTGGGATCGTGCACATCTGCGATCGCCCTTACCCGTCCTTTAGCATATAGTTCTTGATAGTCAGTCGGAAATACTTCTTCAGGAAACTCTAAATCGAGAATTGCAGGGTAATCAGGTAGAACTGCTTCGCTAATGGCTCGTCCTGTACCATTGGGTAAAACTTGATAAATCAGAACGCGATCGGCTTGCAAAATCCGCTGTACTTCCGTTACAGTAGCGCGAAGGATTTCCTTAAACTGCAATGATTGGCGAATTTTAAGCGTAACCTCAGCAAACAACTTCACCCATTGCCTTTGTCGCCATAGTTCATCTTGCTCATGGTTTGGAGTCGTGAGAGATTCTTTGGCGACAGGTGGCTGTGTTGATGGGAGAGAATTAGAGCGTTTGCGTTTAGCCATGTAAATTAATTAGGGAAAATGCGTAAACGTCGATTTGGCTCGGAGCCGTAGCTTTCCGATCGCAGTTGATAATGTTCAACGAGTTCGTGCTGCATCCGACGAATAATTGATGAACGGGGCAATAACTCAACAGGCTGACTCTTGGGAATCACGATCTGCTCAACGGCTAGCCTTGTCTCTTCGAGGGCTTCGATTTCATCCTCAGAGTCACCATAGGCAAACATATTCAGGTCGCTAATCGTATCCGTTGGACTCTCATCGATATGCAAAATCCTGCGCAGAGCGCGAGTGATTTGGGGCAGAGTGCTAGTTTTGATCGCATGAATGGGAATCTGCCGCGCTTCGGCAACTTGACGGACTTTGGAGCTAGTGCGAATCTGCGATCGCAAAGCCAGCACTATATCTGCTTCATCAAGATCCTTGGTAATTTCAATCGGTAAATTGATCGATTGCACCACCTGTTCAGTTTGATGGCGGCTGACTCCATAGAGATAGACATTCAGCGTCCCGAAGCGCTCTCGCATGGCAACATAGGAAGACATATCGCTGAATTCTTCTTCATCTTCGTCGCCAGATTCATTTGGTTCGGCTACGGTCGTATTACTAATCTTGCTAGACAGATCAGCTAATTCCGATCGCATTTGTACTTGTGGATCAAGGGGAATGGGCTTGATCTTGCCTGTGGCTCGCCAACCTTTGACCGATGGATTTCGCATCACTTCAGGATTTTTGGGCTTCTCTTCGGTGGTAGTCACTTCGCCTGCATCACTGACTGCCCGAATTTGACGACCTGGATCGCGATCGCGCAAGAGCATATCAATGGTTCCTGCTACATCGTCATGAACTGCCCAACGATAGCGCTCCCACATTTCTACCGCAATATCGAAAGTTGGCTGGGCTTTGCGCTCTAAAATACTCTTTTGAGGCAAGCCGCGCCGCCGCATCTCTTCATCGCCGAGGGTGACAGATTGAATGCCGCCGATCAAGTCAGATAGGGTAGGGTTTTTAATTAAATTGGCGAGTTGATTACCGTGAGCCGTACCCACGAGTTGCACACCTCGTTCCGCGATCGTTCGGGCTGCTAATGCTTCGAGTTCAGTACCAATCTCATCGATGACGATCACTTCAGGCATGTGGTTTTCCACTGCCTCGATCATCACTTGGTGTTGCAACTCAGGCTGAGATACCTGCATCCTCCTCGCCCGTCCGATCGCTGGGTGAGGAATATCCCCATCGCCAGCAATTTCGTTGGATGAGTCAATAATGACAACGCGCTTATTCAGGTCATCGGCAAGCACACGGGCAATTTCACGCAGAGCTGTAGTTTTGCCCATCCCTGGTTTACCTAAGAGCAAAATCGATTTACCAGTTTCGACTAAGTCGCGAATCATCGCGATCGTGCCATAAACTGCCCGACCAACCCGACAGGTTAACCCGATGATTTCGCCTTTGCGGTTGCGGATGGCACTGATACGGTGGAGCGTGCGTTCGATACCTGCGCGGTTGTCACCGCCAAACTCGCCAACTTGCTTGACACAGAGCGCCAAATCTTCTTTGGTAATCGGGTCATCGGTTAAATATTTGGTGCTGTCAAAATACCGAGCTTCTGGCAACCTTCCTAAATCCATTACAATTTCGACTAGTTGCTCTAACCCGCCGCAGAGTTCAATGCTGCTTTTAATGCGTGGTGGCAAAATATCGAGGAGTTGATCGAGGTTGTCTGTAACTTGCTTGCGGATGGATTCCATTAGGCTTTTTAAGGTTTTACAGTTAGGTTTTGATTTGCGAAACTAATTGACGGGCGATCGCTACAGCTTGCCAGAGTAAACAAGGACGATCTTCAAGGCGATCGGGTATTTCTTCTCCCAGACCTTCTAGAAAATCCATCACGATTTTACGAGCATAGCTGCCATAGGCAACCCCAGCTACTGGGATGTTGGCTTGGCGCAGTTTCGGGACAGTACTCGCATTTGTACCACCAGCCAGTTGCACAAAGCCCAGAGGTAACTGAAAGTCCAGCACTTTTTGCCCTAGATGCAAAGCTGCCCTAGTTGCACCATCGCCTATATCGCCACTCATCGGTCTGCCATCGGTTTGCCAGATTAGCGATCGCGGTTTGGGGTTCATCCCTTCGAGCAAAGACATGAGGTAATCGCGCAGATCTTCGCAATCTGGGAAGCTGACGGCTACTAGCTTGAGCTTGGGGATAATCGGACTCAAGCGCTGCCAAAATGCGGCAAATTCTTTGGTGCGATTGGGTTGTGTATGAATTTCGATCGCATTAACTGACTGGTTAAGTACATCATCAACTTGGTGAAAAATATCTTCAGGGACATAAACCTGTTCGCGGGTATGAATTATTTGCACTGGACATAGCGGTAAGCAACGACCGCACCCATAACAAAGATTTGGCATGATCCCATTGTAATCATTACTAAATTTTATTGCTGTGGTGGGGCATACTTTTTCACATGGACGGCTGCAATCACTTGGACAAAGCTCAGGATCAAAAAATGCTTTCCGAAAATGGGGATCTTCGCCATCGTTAAAGCTGACCATTACTAAAGGCGCAATCGCGGTTGGTTCTAACTTGATTGCTGCTGCAATTCCTTCTCTGGCGGCAGCGATCGTGGCTGGATCGGGAGCCATATCAATACAATCAGCTCCTGCCAATGTATAAATCAGCGCCAGATGGCGAATTGCAGGTAAATGTTGGTAACTCGCACCACAAATGAGCTTAAACCATTGGTGCGATCGGAGAGTTTCAAGTTCCATAGCTTTATATTATCTCGGTTGCTACGCTGTGTTTAATCTCAAAACGCAAAATATCAGCCATTTGGCGTTTTTAAACCCATTTCTGGTTATACTCCCTTCCCACTCAAGCAGTAGTGTCTATTTTTAGGCTGGGAAGGGATTGCTATAGCCAAAGAACAAAGAGAGTGGCGACACTTTGCGCCGCCACTCTCTTTGTTCTTTGGCTCGTAGTTTGTGAAAATACGCAACTACGATCGCTTTTTGCGATAATGCAAGATATAAAGAGTGAGTTGAGATTATGGCTATATTTGCTGCTGTTCAAACCCCTGAAAAAGTTAGAGATACTGTGAAGGAGATAGTACGCAAGCCTTACCCGAAATATAAGGTCATTGTGCTAAATGACGATTTCAATACCTTTGAGCATGTTTCTGGTTGTTTGATGAAATATATTCCAAATATGACCGAGCAAACGGCTTGGGAATTAACCAATCAAGTGCATTTTGAAGGTCTAGCGATCGTGTGGGTGGGTCCTATGGAGCAAGCAGAGCTTTATCATGCCCAACTGAAGCAAGCAGGCTTAACAATGGCTCCTCTGGAAGCTGAATAAAGATGTTTTGAGCCTAGTTGGGATAAGACTCTTGATCGATCGCATGAGAAAAAGAGATCGGCGATGACTTATCTCAACTGAACTACAAATTTGCGATCGCCTATCTCATAAAGCACATCAATGAACTGGAGTTAGTAGCGATCGCACTTCCTAAAAGAAATAGGATGATACCGTACGACTGATTGGGGTGTTTTTAAGATGATTGAATAACTTTGCCAATCATCTTAGCAACTTTACGCTCTGTCCAATAGCTTCCGTGAGCTTTCCCACCATTAATGACTGGCAAAATAGACCTTCCAAATAGCCTGCCAATCCAACTGCTTGGACTTATAACATCTTCAACACTGACAATATTTTGGTCTTCGGCTAAGTCTAAGAAGAGTGGAATAACGCCCTTTAATGGGTATGCAATTGGGTCGCCAGGATGAGCATAGTTTTTCCACGGAAGAGGCTTTTTAAGCTTCACCTGAAGTTTTTCTAGAAATTCTTTGAGTTTTGGAGTAAGGTTAAATGAGTTTCCACCTTGAATGTTTACCAAGTTAAATAAAGCGATAGGAGAACCCATAGTATGTATACTCGCCAATGGAATCCCAAATTCTTTCTCTAAGTCGGTTCCAACACCAAAAAATCCACGACGCATGTTCTCAATCAATTGACGTATCTGGGGGGACACAGCATCTTCTTCCCAGCGAGAGGAAAATAAAATATCAAATAAAACGACAGTACCCCAGCTATGAGTTACAAGATGGAGACGATCACCTTTAGGTGGTTCCTTGAGTTGTTCGAGTGATAGTCCAATTTGATTTAAAGCTTGCTCAGTAAGTTGTTCGACAATTGCTTTACTGACAGTTCGGCTTAGATATAAGGCTGCATCGCCAACAAATGGCAGGAATTGAGTAGTCCGCAGATCTTGAAACCAGAATTTTTTCCATTGAGGGGAAGCTTTCAACTCCATAAGAAGGTTGTTAGTTGAAGACTGTCCAACATTGCCCCAATATAAAATGACAGGCTTTACGGTTCGAGAGGGATTGTTAATTGAGGCTTTGATATTCAGGAACATTTCATTAGCCTGTCTACTGTAAGCCTCTTCATTGCGAACATTAACGCCATGAATAAATACAATATAGTCTGTAGACATTTTGACCCTCCTAACTAATGTGAATTAAAAACTAGACCCCGTAAGGGTTTTAAAAGCAGACAATGGATATGCCATTTTGTGTTTTGGTATTGCGCCATGTCAACTTCACCAAAGTGGTCTTTGAAGATTGCACCTTTGCGGCGACCTTTGGCAGCATCACTAGCATTTCCTTTAGCACAGATGGAATAGCCCTTGCCAGCGATATGAATAATGCTATCTAATTCTTAGTCTGGGCAACTAAATAGATGCGATCGCTTAATTGCCTCAGCAACTGCGCGATTTCGCCATCGGTTGATTGAAGTTGCGCGACTTTCTCGCAGCTATACATCACCGTCGTATGGTCTTTGCCACCAACCGCTTCACCGATTTTGGGCAGACTGAGATTAGTATGTTGACGCATGAGATACATCACATATTGACGCGCTTGGCTGATTTCTCGCCGCCTTGAATTCCCTAATAGATCCGCTAGATCGATATTCAGCATTTCCGTAACCACGCTCAAAACCATCTCAGCGGATACTTCCACAGGTTCTTTAGGAGGATTGAGAACGGGCGCAACATTTTCCACCGTCATTGGCAATCCCGAAATCGAGATATAGGCTACAGTTCGCACTAATGCTCCTTCCAATTCACGAATGTTAGAAGTGTAGCTAGCAGCAATGTAATGAAGAACATCGGGAGGGATTTTGAGATGGTCGTATTCCGCTTTCTTTTGCAAGATTGCCATGCGCGTTTCCAAGTCCGGAACTTGGATATCCGCAATTAACCCCATTGAGAAACGCGAACAAAGACGCTCTTGCAAACGTGGAATCTGAGCAGGTGGGCGATCGCTTGCTAATACAATTTGTTTCCCAGTTTCGTAGAGCGTATTAAAAGTATGGAAAAACTCCTCTTGGGTATATTCCTTACCCTCAATGAATTGAATATCATCGACTATTAGCATATCGATCTCGCGATAAAGCTCTCGAAATCTCTGCATACTATCTTTACGAATAGCCGAAATTAGATCGTTAGTGAACTGCTCGGTTGAGACATAGGCAATTCTTGCCTTCGGTTCTATCTCCAAACGGTAATGGGCGATTGCCTGCATGAGGTGGGTTTTTCCTAAGCCCACCCCGCCGCATAAAAATAAAGGATTAAACTCTCGACCAGGTGACTCGGACACTGCTAGCGCCGCCGCGTGAGCCATGCGATTTGTAGAGCCAACTACAAATCGATTGAAATTGTATTTGGCATTGAGATTGCTAGGACGTGGCGCATTGCCGGCTTCCGATTGGGAATTGCCTTGGGCGTTACTTGTGGGGGGGATTGCCGCCGCCATTGCCTGTACTGCTTCCGCCGCGATCGCAGTCTCTAGCATCCCATCCTGACTACTTTCTGTGTTATTGAAATTCAGATTTAACTCAGGTTGTCCATTGGGGAGCTCACTACTTGGAGCTGCCTCAATATGAATTTCCACAGGATATCCAAGGATTTCCGTGACAGCATCTGTAATATTCTGAACGTAATATTTATGCAGCCAATTTTTAGCAAAAATTGAAGGCGTGAGAATAGTCAAGCGATCGGCCGTAAGCTCATCAGCCACAACTGTTTTGATCCATCCTTCATAGGTAGGACGGCTAAGTTGGCTTTCAAGCAGTTCGAGAACTTGATTCCAGAGGGTTTCTAAGGAAATATCAACAGACATCGTTGGTTGTGGTCAAGAGGACTAACGGCGAATCACGATCTTATCGCGTGTATTAAAATTTTGGAGAATTACTTAAATGACTTAATGAATATTCTGCGGAATCCCCATCCAAGCTCCAGATCTAAATCTCAATCCCACTCTAGAGCGCGAATAGCTCTCACTATAGGCGATCCCGCAGGAATTGGGACAGAAATTATTCTAAAATCCCTTGCCGATCGCACATTATTAGGTCTAGATGTTGAGTTCACGGTCTTTGGAGATTGCCGATATATTGGTGACGGCTATAATTTGTTAACAAATCATAGCAATGTTCCGATCTCCAATCCCGATAGCTTAGACATTGTTGATATCCGTACCGATGAGGATATTGCTTTAGGGATTGGCAATCGGGCAAGTGGGGCAGCTAGTTTTGCCTATCTAGATGCTGCGATCGCCGCAACTCTGGAGGGGAATTTTGATGCGATTGTGACTGCGCCAATCGCAAAGTCAGCGTGGAAACAGGCAGGACATGACTATGCAGGACAAACTGAGCTACTTGCGGAGCGTAGTCAAGTTGATGATTTTGGCATGTTGTTTGTGGGCAAATCCCCTCATACAGACTGGGTATTAAGGACTCTGCTAGCGACAGTGCATATCCCTTTGAGCGAAGTAACAACTCAACTTACCCCAGAGTTAATTGAGCAAAAATTAGAGTTGTTACGCCGATCGCTGTTACAAGATTTTGGCATTGCAAATCCGCGAATCGCTATATCGGGAATTAATCCTCATAGCGGCGAACAAGGACAACTAGGACGAGAAGAGCGCGACTGGTTGCAGCCTTTAATTGAGCGTTATCGTCAACTGCATCCCAACGTGCAATTAACTAATCCGATTCCGCCCGACACCATGTGGATCAATCCAGCTAGAGCTTGGAGCGATCGCGATCGGGTACAGCTTGGTCATGACGCTTATCTTGCGATGTATCACGATCAAGGTTTAATTCCTGTAAAACTTTTAGCTTTTGATCGAGCCGTGAATACGACGATTGGATTGCCCTTTGTAAGGACATCGCCGGATCACGGTACTGCCTTTGATATTGCAGGCAAAGGTATCGCCGATCCTGCTAGTACGATTGAGGCGATCAAGTTAGCGATCGAACTTGCCAAAATAAGACAAGGGGATTAAGCCCGTTGTCTTATTTTGGCTATGCATAAAACTTAGAAACATAGGTCGCCCGCGTAGCGGGCGACCTATGTTTCTAAGTTTTGGGTTCTGAGCTACTTATGAAGAAGCAATTTTTGCAATTAGTGCTTTAACCCTTACTTGGATTTCATCACGCACTTTTAGAAATATTTCTGGATGTTCAGAAGGATCATCTAGCTGCCAATCCTCAAATATTTCTCTGGTTAACCATTCGGGGGGCAAATTTATTCCACAACCACAAAGAGAAATCACCACATCAAAATCTTTAGCCTGAAAAGCATCTAAAGCTTTAGATTTTTGCTGGCTAATATCAAGCCCAATAGCCTGCATTGTGGCGATCGCTTCGGGACGAACTTGACTGGCTTCTAAACCAGAGCTAGTCACCACAATTTTGCCAGCTCCTAAAGTCTTTGCAAATCCCTAGGCAATTTGCGATCGCCTATTCACCATCAGATTTCCATGAGATCGCCCTACTTGGCTCAGGATCGGGTAATTTGCGCGTAATCACCGCCGCAGCTAAAACCATTAATGCTGATACCCATAGACAGCCAACTAACCCATAAAATTCATAAATCAAACCAGAGAGAACTGTGCCTACTAAGCGTCCGCCCGAATTTGCCATGTAATAGAAGCCGACATTTAGAGCAACTTTGTCATCATCGGTAAATGCAAGAACTAGATAGGAATGTACGGATGAGTTAAAGGCAAAAACTACACCAAAAATCAGTAAGCCGCCGATGATTACTAGGTTTGCGGGGAGATTTAATTGTAAGGCGATCGCAATGATCGCAGGAACTGCTATTAGAGAAGTTGTCCAAAATCGCACGGTTTGCGATCGCGGAGGCTGACCAGAACCAAAGCGCTTAATTAATGTCGGTGCGAGGGATTGAATGATGCCATAGCCAATCACCCAGCAAGCTAAGAAGCCACCAACTTGATAAAACGACCAACCTAAAACACTTCGCAAAAATACAGGCAATCCCACTACAAACCATACGTCTCTGGAACCAAAGAGAAAGAATCTCGCTGCTGATAGTAGATTAATTTCAGGACTTTTGGAAAAGAGTTGTTTAAACTTAACTTTCGCTTTGATTTTGCCCATTCCCTTTGGTAAGAATAAGCCTGTAAACAAGAGCAGGAATAAACCTCCCGCCATAATCCATAGGGAATTAACAAACCCGCATAGTCCTAATAAAGCACTACCGACAAAAAATCCCACACCTTTAAGGGCATTCTTAGAACCTGTGAGAATAGCAACCCATTTAAATAAAGCTGATTGAGCATCCTGCGGTACGACTAAGCGAATCGCGCTTTTCGTACTCATTTTGGTTAAGTCTTTAGCAATTCCTGAAAAAGCTTGGGCAATCATCACATAGAGAACCGCTAGCCACTGCGCCCATTCAGGGTTAAGAAAGGATAACAACACTAATGAGAAAATCTGTAAGCCAATTCCTGTATAGAGCGTAACTTTCAGCCCTAATTGTGAGCCAATCCATCCGCCTAAGAAGTTGGTAACAACTCCAAAGACTTCATAGAATAGAAATAGCGAAGCGATTTGAATTGGTGTATAGCCAATGTTATTG
Source organism: Pseudanabaena sp. (assembly GCA_003249035.1). Lineage (GTDB taxonomy): Bacteria > Cyanobacteriota > Cyanobacteriia > Pseudanabaenales > Pseudanabaenaceae > Pseudanabaena. The sequence continues at coordinate 13,886 of QBMK01000023.1, read as the reverse complement.
AAATAAAGTAATACCAACAGTCGCAATGCGCCGTCGGTAATCGTGAAACCCCAATAGGTGAGGGTGACAAGTGCATAGTTTTTGAAGTTCGATTGAGATGCAGTCATAATTTGTTTTTAGATCGATAAAGCTACTTTTCTCGCTAATTCCGCCATGCGACAGGAATAGCCCCATTCGTTGTCATACCAAGCGAGAATCTTCACCTGTGTGCGATCGACCACCATTGTCGAGAGAGCATCAATAATCGAAGATCGCGGATCATCTTTGTAATCAATGGAAACTAAGGGACGTTCTTCATAGCCTAAAATCCCCTTCAGTTCACCTTCGGCGGCTATTTTTAATAATTGATTGACTTCCTCAATAGTGGTTTCTCTTTCTACTTCAAACACACAATCCGTAAGCGAAGCATTCAGCAAAGGCACGCGGACAGCTAATCCATTTAACTTGCCCTTGAGTTCGGGATAGATGAGAGCGATCGCTGTTGCCGATCCCGTTGTTGTCGGAATTAGCGATAAAGCCGAAGCCCTTGCACGGCGCAGATCTTTATGGGGAGCATCGACAAGGGTTTGCGTATTTGTGTTGTCATGAATGGTGGTAATCACACCATGCTTAATTCCCAAACCTTCATGGATAACTTTCACCACTGGCGCTAGGCAATTGGTAGTGCATGAGGCGGCGGTAAGAAGATGATGCTGTGCGGGATCGTAAAGATAATCGTTAATTCCCATGACGATATTTAGCGCTTCTTCCTGCACGGGAGCCGCGACAATTACTTTCTTTACGCCTTTGGTGAAATAGGGATTTAGGGTTTCTGGGGTGCGAAATTTGCCAGAACATTCAAGAACTAGATCTACGCCTAATTCTTGCCAGTTGACTAATTCGGGTTTGGCATATTCACTAAAGCTAATTTTTTTGATTGATTTTTGATCGTCAATGACGATGCGATCGCCTTCTACTCTCACATCAGGCAACCAACGACCATGAACCGAATCAAATGTGAGTAAATGCGCCGCCGCCTCGATACCGCCCTTGATTTCATTAATTTGCACAAATTCTAATTCAGGAAATTCCCAAGCAGCCCGCAGAGCCAATCTGCCGATCCTGCCAAAGCCATTAATACCAACGCGCACAGCCATAGATTATTTAAAGGTCAAGTAAGATTTAAATATTGATTAAGATAAATATTTATAATAATCAATATATGTATTTTGACTGTATTTGTGGGTATCTGTCAACAATAAAATTTGAATTATCTGTAGGATGCGTTAGTGCAACGTAACGCATCAATTATTCTTGTTTGATCACATTTTTTGGGTCAAAGTAATTTCGCTTGAACCAAAAGGATAAATTCACAAGGCTAATTAAAACTGGAACTTCAATCAGAGGACCAACGACCGCCACAAAAGCTGCACCTGAATTAATACCGAATACACCCACTGCAACTGCGATCGCCAGTTCAAAATTGTTACTTGCCGCCGTAAAAGCGACACTCGCCGCTTTGTCGTAATCCGCCTTGATGAGCCAAGCAAGATAAAAGCTGATTACAAACATCACAACAAAATAAATCAGCAATGGAATCGAAATTCTGACGACATCTAAAGGGATTTTCAACATCAAGTTTCCCTTGAGACTGAACATGACCACAATCGTGAATAATAGTGAAATTAGGGTGATCGGGCTAATTTTCGGAATAAATACATTCTGATACCAATTTCTACCCTTAGCTTTACTCAAGAAAATACGTGTCAAAAATCCTGCGATAAAGGGAATGCCGAGATAGATAGAAACAGTCTGTCCAATCTCAATTATGCTCACGTTGACTACAGTGCTTCTTAATCCAAATAGCGGCGGTAATACTGTAATAAAAATCCAAGCATAAAAACTATAAAAAAGTACTTGGAAGATGCTATTGAAGGCGACTAGTCCTGCCGTATATTCGGAATTTCCCTTAGCGAGATCGCTCCATACCACTACCATCGCGATACATGGCGCAATCCCAATCAACATTAAGCCCACCATATATTCGGGTGAGTCTCGAAAAAAGGCGATCGCCAAGAGAAACATGAAACTCGGCGCAACTATCCAACTCTGAAATAGGGCTAGCGCTAAGATTTTGCCATTGCGGAAGACATCGCCTAATTCTTCGTAACGTACCTTGGCGAAGGGTGGATACATCATCAAAATTAAGCCGATCGCGATCGCAATTTTGGTCGTGCCAACTTGAAACTGATTGATCACGCGATCAACCGCAGGAAAAAGTGCGCCAATGGTGACACCGATCGCCATTGCCAGAAAAATCCAGACTGTCAAAAAGCGATCAAGTAGCGAGAGTTTTTTAATTTGCTTTACTTGTGCCATCAGATTATTATGAATATTGATTTTTATCTATATTCATAATAATCAATATTTTGACATAGAAACTTAATCCGTGGCAAGATAAGCTCTATGAAGCCTAATCAATCTATTGCTATTTGTTGTCCACCTCTGCTCGCAGGTCGCCTGACATCTGATGATGCAAACTATTTAGCACTTATCTTTCGAGTATTAGGGGAACCTGCGCGTTTACAAATCTTGAGCTTAATTGCGGCTCAGCCCAGCCAAGAAGTATGCGCCTGTGAATTGGTAGAGACTTTAGGTTTAGCCCAACCAACGGTCAGCCATCATCTCAAAGTTTTGTACGAAGCGGATTTACTAACCAAAGAAAGGAGAGGGACTTGGATCTATTACCAACTTTTACCTGAAAAGATCGCGATGTTACGCGATGCTTTGACATAAAAAAAGCGGCGCATTGCGCCGCTTTTTTTATGGACTTAAATTATTCAGCAACAACTTGAATTTTGATGACCGCAACCACTTCAGCATGAAGCTTGATCGAAACATCAAAATTACCTGTTTGATTAATTTCAGGAATCGTAATGTCGCGATGATCGATTTCTAACATTGACTTGGCTGTAATCAACTGAGCAACTTCGCGATCGGTCACAGTTCCGAAAATTGCATTACCTTCGCCAACTTTTTTCTTGATAATAAAGCCGCCAATGGTCGAGAGTGCAGTCTTACAGCTTTCAGCTTCTTGGCGAATCGCGATCAAACGTTGACGCTCAACTTCTTTGCGTCTTTCAACTTCTTTAACAACACCTGTGGTGGCACGAATAGCCATACCTTGAGGTATTAGGAAATTTTGAGCATAACCGGGCGCTACAGATACTAAGTCGCCAAGTTTACCTAATTTTGTAACATTTTTGGTCAGCATGACCTGCAAATTACTCTTTGCCATGTGCTTTTGACTCTTACTCGTTTAAAATATAGATTATGATCCATGAAATAGTACCTTCAGGACTCTTTGCACAGATCGTTATGAGAATTACTGATATCTATGGTCAAACAACGATGTTAGAACTAATATATAGATACATTAGAATTTACTGTTTTAACCAGACTTTCTAGTATAGCGAAAAAACTGGCTTTGTAGACCCTACAAAAAATTTACGATGCAGCGTTGGCAGTTATTCAAAATCTCTGGGCAACTTTTGCCGCTTTTAGTCCTATCTCTAGCGGCTATAGTGCTGCCAAGTTGTACAGGCAATCAGCCACCTAAACCGTTTAGTTCCGAGACTTTACCAACAGAAGCGATCGCCGAAATTAGTGAAATCCGCAGCTATCCTGTGCGTGTTAAGTATGTCAATGCTACATCCGCCAGACCTGCGACTGTTGGTGTGCCACTTAAGGTCAATGAAAGTGTTAGCACCGAAGATTCCTCAACCGCTCAAGTGACATTACGCAGTGGAGCGATTATCAGAATTGGCGGCAAATCAACCTTAACCCTCAAGCCGCAAAATCAAGTTGAATTTACCTCTGGGCGATTATTGGCATGGGCAGCTAAAGATCGTAAATCTCCAGCCCAAATTCAAACTCCTTTTGGCGAGATTTCGAGTAATGATGGCACTGTATATGTAGAAATTCCTGAAAAGGCGGCTGATGATCGTCGAGTTATGGCTCTTGATGGCACGGTCACAGTTTTGCTAAAAACTACATCAGATATCGTAACCCTTGGCAAAGGGGAAGAAATTAGAATTAAAGCCGATGGCAAAGCTTCAGCGCCAAAACGAATTGACAAAGAAAGCATTGAGAAGCGAATTGCCAATAATGCCTTGATTTTTGGATTTAGCACTCAGCTGGCAAGCTTGCCTCAAATCACCTCAGAATTTGGAGTGGCTGCATCGTTTAAAGAAGCGAAGACAATAGAGTTTCGTCGTTCTGACTTGCCCAAGACTCCCGAAAACAATAGCCGAAATAAAGTTACTGCTACTTCTGTCCCTGCTAATAGCGATCGCAATGATCGGCGGGAAGATGCACCTGATAGCAAGCGAACTGACACTACAGCCGCTAAGACTGAACCTAAGACCACCCCAGATGTAAAACCAAGCACTCCATCTGCTGCCAACAATGCCACAGAACCAGTAAGGCAGAATGATCCACCCCCTGTAACCACCAATCCAGTAGCGACACCAATAGAGCCACCCTCAGCATCACAGCCTATACCCCTAGAGCCACCACCGCAGCCGGTTCAACCCGAAATACCTGCCCCTGCTCCCGTAGCTCCAGCCCCAAAACCATAAGCCAAAAAGCAAAAAAGACGTAATGAGAACTCAATAAAATTAAAGGGGGCGCATTGCGCCCCCTTTAATTTTATTGAGTTCTAGCTATAAACATAGAATTGTGAAGCCTTTCAAAGGGTATAACGTTTATCCTTATGAAGCGAGATTTAACCCACGCTCAAAAATCTCATCGATCGCTCTTCTTCTCACCATCAGTAGTCATGAACTTATGATCTTTGGTAGCTACGATCGCCATTTTCTAGCTCATATTCAAAGACTTCTTGATTACCGCAATTGTTAACTAGGTTAAAAGCGCCTCAATCTTACCAATTACCTCATTCACAATAATCTCTGAAGCCCTCTCAATAAAATCAATTTTTCTCGCTTGCCAATCTAAACTCTTAATCTGATCAGCAAGAATCGCTCCCTTAATTTTTGTGTCCATGAGGATTACTTCAAACTTCCATCCCTTAATCTTGGAAGTAATTGGACAAACCAGAGCCAAGTTTGATTTTTGGTTATAGGCTAGAGGCGAAATTACAAAAGCAGGACGATGACCAGATTGTTCATGTCCAGCCTGCGGATTGAAATCTAGCCAAACAATATCTCCACGATTTGGAAGGTATAGATTTACCATGCCTCAGCACCAACGGAAATACCTGTAGAAATCTCTACATGGAGATTATCTGAGGTCATACCATCCAATAACTCATCTAAAGTGTATTTCTTCCGTCGATGCGGTGTCAAAACAATCTTGCCATCAATAATATCTATGTTAATTTCGCTTCCAGCCTGAATTTGCACCTGTTCAGCTATAGCTTGAGGAATGCGTACAGCCAAACTATTACCCCACTTAGCGATCGCAGCTGTCATAATCATTAACCCAAACAATGTATATCTATTGTATCTACATTGCGAGATAAAATGTGAAAATTGTTGTTAAATCTGAAATTAGTTTTTATTGTGCGATCGCTAAATCTAACCCACGCTCAAAAATCGCATCGATCGCAAGCATTTCACCCTCAGTAGTCATGAACTTATGTTCTTTTGTCGCTTTGATGCGATCGCCATTTTCTAGCTCATATTCAAAGACTTCTTGATTACCGCGATCATGCCATTGTGCGATCGGTTGAGTATACACAAATCCATTCTCATCAACACTATAAACCTGACACTCGATTTGATGCTCTACGAGTTTACCAATGGGCATCAGACCAAATTCCACAGTTCGCACTAACGTATCGTAACTGAGGCAATATTCCGCAAAAATCACCATCTGATCGAAAAGATCGTTGGAAATCTCTGTCCGAATGCCATTTTTAGCGCAACCATCAAGAAAAATGGAACGCTGTTTTTCCATTTCTTCAGGCTTCTTTTTACCCATCGCCCGCCGCAACATATCCGCAGCACCGAGAGAATATCCCGCCAGTTCCTGCGCCATTTTCATGATCTGTTCTTGATAGCAATTATGGGTAACTATTCCATTTGCTAAGAAATAGGGAGAGTTTTGGTCTACCATTTCAATGTCGAAACATTCTTCCGTTCCCCAGTCTTCAACAGATACTACAAATACAGGACGCGCATCTTGTAAGTAAGTCTCTGTATAGATTCTTTGATATGCTTCAGCCCAGCCTATAATCTGAGTTGCATATTGTGATCGAACAGGCTTAAACATAACTCCTGCTTGGAGCGATCGCTTTGCAGTTTTTCTACTTTCGCGATCTGTCCTAGCGATTGCATCTCCTAATTCTTCCTGCATTCGTAAAGATGGAATAGGAATAAAATTATATTTTTTCTCGCCAGACAGTTTTACTGGTAATCTTGGCTCACCAATTAGCTGATAGAAACGAGCAATATCCGTAATCATTACATGGGTTGAATGCAGAGAATAAGAAATTTTTAGACTACTCAGTAATTGCCCTACTTGCTTAATAAGTTGATTGGAAATGCTACGGAAATAAGGGTTTTGAGTATAGGAGCCATCGCTATCCCATAGACCCCGCAAAACATCAATGCGATCGCTTTCTTGGTAATAAACTATATCCAAGGGTAAATGTTTATCTTTAGAATTAACTTTCCAACTTCTATCACCATAAATTTTATCCATGAGAATAGTTAAAGGTGTTGGCTTTGGTTGTGTATTAAACTTCGCATAGGCATACCAACAACGGGTGTGAAAATAATGCTTTGGCTCACCGCCCCACGTTTCAACTATGAGATTCGCAATCCAAATTGCTGTTTCTTCACTAGAGCAAGCAATATTAGGTGAACTAGAAGTTAAGTGTCCATCACCAACAAACATACCTAACAAATAAGCTTCATTAGGATTTAGAGATTTATGATTTTCAGAAATCTGCCAAGTTTCATAAATAATTGAGCCGTTCACATGAGCATTCTTTATATTGCCGAGAGGTTTTAATTCATAGGTAAATTGATCGCCATGTGGCGTGAGAAAACGATGCTCTGGAGTGCAGTAGATTTCTGTTCCTGTGGATAGAGTGATTTTGACAATGGATTTAAATCCGCTTTGCCATTGTTTAGAAACTTTTGCCGACCATACTCGCTTTCCATCAGAAGAGAGAATTATATCTCCTTTGCGAATGTTCTCAATTGCGGTACTTGTGCCATCTGGTCTAGCAATTAAAGTTCCTTTAGCAAGACACAAAACACCATAGGTATTGTTTAAAATTGGCTCTAGGGTGTGATGCTGATATTCGATCGCTTCTCGACCATGCTTACGGTTAATGAACTTCGGAATCAATCCTGCATCCAAAGGGCCTGGACGATAGAGAGCAAGAATCGAAGAAATATCTTCAATATTGGAAGGCTTAAGATCTTTTACAATCTGTTTCATGCCTGAAGATTCTAATTGGAAGACTCCCTCTAGATCGCCTTTTTCGAGTAGCTTATAGGTTTTTTGATTTGCCTCCGTGGACATATCGGGCGCGATCACATCAATATGAAAATTCGGATCTTGATTGTCGCGAATTAACTTGCTTGTATGTTCAATCGTCGTGAGATTTCGCAGTCCCAAAAAGTCCATCTTCAGCAAGCCAAGGGACTCCAAATCTTCCATTGTGTACTGTGTCACCACCTGACCTTCATTGCTGCGTTGTAATGGGACAACCTCATCCAATGGGAACGGCGAAATCACGACACCAGCTGCATGAACACCTGAACTTTTGTTCACGCCTTCGATCCGCATTGCCATGTCTAGCCATTCAAAGACCTTCGCATCTTGCTTGTAGCGATCGCGAAATTCTGGAGCTGGCGATTCTTCGGAAATCATTGCTTTTAGCTTGGCTGGCTTCCCTCGCGAAACAGGAATCATCTTTGCCATTTTATCGGCTTCGCTGTAGGAAACATCCAGCACTCGTGCTACATCCTTAAGAACTGCCTTTGAAGTCAAACGGTTAAAGGTAACAATTTGGGCGACTCGCTCTTGTCCATAGCGCTGAGTGACATAATCAATCAATTCGCCACGATGATCGATGCAGAAATCCGTATCAATATCAGGCATAGACTTCCGTTCAGGATTGAGGAATCTTTCAAATAGTAGTCCATGATGAATTGGGTCAATATTCGTAATTCCCAGAGAATAGGCCACTAGAGAACCAGCCGCACTACCACGTCCAGGCCCCACAGGAATCTTTTTGTCTCTAGCATATTTAATATAATCCCACACCACTAGGAAGTAAGTCGCAAAACCCATCTGCATAATGATGCCTAGCTCAAAACGCAAACGCTCTTGATATTCGGCAGAAATCTCGGCATGGGTTTTGGCGTTAAATCTTTGCAATAAGCCCTGCCACGTCACTTCTTCAAAATAGGTGTCCGCAGTATGCCCTTCGGGAATTGGATAATCCGCAGCACGGGGATCGCGCATCAAGTCATAGGGTTTGACTTTAGCGGCTGCTTTGAGAGTATTAGCCAGAGCTTCTTCGATCACGTCATCTTCCAAATGATCGCGAAAAAGCTGCTTCATCTCTTCATAGGATTTGAAATATTCCATCCCGCTATAACGCAGACGCTTCTCATCGGAAATTAATTTTCCAGTTTGGATACAGAGCAGAGCATCATGGGCTTCCACATCCATACAAGATGTGAAGTGAGAATCATTGGTGGCGATGACCTTAATATCCAACTCTTTGGCAATCTTGCAAATTTCCACATTCACAACTCGATCTTCAGGATATCCATGATCTTGAATCTCTAAATAATAATCATCCCCAAAATGTTCTTTATACCAAGCCGCCACTTCCCTTGCTAGCCTTGGATCGCCGTTCATAATTGCTTGAGGAACTTCCCCCGCCAAGCAACCAGATGTGAGCATTATGCCTTCTTTGTATTGGAGTAAATAATCTTTATTAATGCAAGGACGTGCAAAAATTCCTTTGCCTTGATAGCCTTGTAAATGGGAAATTGTGGTGAGTTTAACCAGATTTCGATAGCCCTGCGTATCTTTGGCGAGAACGCATTGGTGATATTTTTTTCGCTTTTTTTCTTGGACAGTAATGTCGCCATTTAAGACATACATTTCATTGCCAATTATTGGTTTGATCCCCTTAGATTTGCAGACTTTGATTAGCTCGATCGCACCATACATGACTCCATGATCGGTTAAGGCGATCGCAGGCATCCCCAATTCCACGGCGCGACTGACCATATCAGGGATTTGGCTTGCCCCATCGAGTAAGCTATATTCAGTATGAACGTGCAGCCCAACAAATCCAGTCATAGCGATCTACTAAAATCAAATCTAGACTGCTAGATTAACACGATCTTAATGGCGGTTTGGGTCAGTTATTTTCTAGAAGCTATGCACAGAGACAAAATACCAAAACTAAATCAATGTAGTAGGACAGATCTAGCATTCTCTTTTCGCTTTAAACAATTTGGCATCTTTCAAGACAAGTGTGCGATGAAAGTGGGGACAGATGGGATTTTGTTGGGGGCTTGGGCAAATGTATATGACAATTCTCAAATTCTCGATATTGGGACTGGGACAGGAATATTGTCCCTAATGTTGGCTCAGCGATCTCCATCATCAAATATTGATGCTGTAGAAATTGATGAAGACGCATATAGTCAGGCAAAAGAGAATATCGAGCTTTCACCTTGGAGCGATCGCATAAATATTTTTCATGCGTCTATTCAAGAATTTGCCAGCAATTGTTCTAAGCAATATGACTTGATTATTTCCAATCCACCTTTTTTTGAAAATGCTTGTAAATCATTGCAAAAGTCGAGAAAATTAGCGCGACATAGTGATACTCTTTCTCAAACTGATATTCTTCAAATCACATCGCAGTTACTAAAGCCAAAAGGGCATTTAGCAGTTATTTATCCTATAGATTTAGCTAAAAATTTTCTGGATAAAGCTAAAGATTTTAATTTATTCTGCGATCGCAAAGTCTATGTCAAACCAACCCCTAAAAATGCCATCAAGCGAATCTTGTTAGAATTAAGTTCAACCCCAACTTCTACTCAAGAAACTACATTGATAGTTGAAGAAGATAAACACATTTATACACAGGATTACATTAATTTGGTAAAAGGCTTTTATCTAAATTTGTGTGTAGTATTGTGTATATTTAACCTTGGTTAAAACTTCAAACGTTTATATACCTATGCCTACCCAAAACGATATCCCCGTTGCTCAAAGGGTCAGCGATCCTAATCGATCGTCCCAAAAGCAACCTAAAAAATCTAATGCTATTGCGCGATCGCTACGGTCAGTACCTTGGTGGGCATATGGTTTAGCGTTCTTAGCCTTTTTATCACCGATTGTTAGTACCCGCATCTGGTTTGCTCTAAATGCCAATGCCACAAATCAACCAAAAGAAAGCACTTCACCTGAGCAAAGTTCACAAGTTTCATCACTTCCGACGACCCAGCCATCCGTTATTCCCACAGCGCCATTTGTAAGCGAAACTCCTACTGCTAAAGGCAATGACACAAAGGCAAATCCAGAAGCTATTGCTAAAGACCCCAATAGTCCACCAGATTTATTTGGACATCATGCCTTTAGTGAAGCTCCTGCGAATAAATTACGCACTATAGGTAGGGCAGCAGATGGCTATGAAATCCGACTGCATGAGGCGGCAGCAAAAAGTTATCTCAAAATGGCAGCCGATGCAAATGCTGACGGTATCGACATTGTCGTAATTTCGGGCTTTCGGACAATCGCTGAGCAGCAAGAACTTTTCTTTGAGATTAGCAAGCAACGCAACCAAACTCCAGCCCAGCGTGCTAAGGTAAGCGCTCCCCCAGGTCATAGCGAACATCATACAGGCTATGCATTAGACATAGGAGATGGTGCTGTGCCTAGCGCAAATCTATCTACAAGCTTTGAGAAAACAGCCGCTTTTCAGTGGCTAGAAAACAATGCTGCTAAATATGGATTTGAGATGTCTTTCCCTCCGAATAACCCTCAGGGTGTAATGTATGAGCCTTGGCATTGGCGGTTTGTCGGTGATGACGATAGTCTTGCGACCTTTTATAAGAAATCAAATCCCAGTTCTTCTTTTATTAAAAAGCCATAATTTCTATAAGTAACCCAAGTTGCTACCTATTGGCTTAAAACTTAATTTAAAGCGATAAATACCAGGTATTTATATAAAATAACAGCATTTAATGCTTTGCAAGGCTAGTTTCAAGCTATTTTGAAGTGATTTTTAATAGGTAGCAACTTGGGTTAAGTAATCAATTAGTTGTGGCTAGTCAAAGCTTTGCCACAACTAATTGGTCGCCTCTCTTACCTTTGAGCCTTGTCATGAATGTAACTGCCACTGATTTACTGGCGATCTTCATATTTACAATTACGATGATGTCCTTGGTTGGGACAATGGCAGGATTGTCACCAATTGTCCCTGCCGCGATCGCAATTACTTTACTGAGCCTCTGGGGGATTGATATTGGCTTTTGGCAAGGAAAATTTGGTGCTTATAGTCAAGCATGGCTGAGAGCGAGATCGCCAAAATACCGTGAGCGAGTTTCCTATCATGAAGCAGGGCATTTTCTGGCGGCACATGTATTAGGATTTAGAGTTGTGAGCTATGCGATCGCGGGCATTTTTGGCAGATCGCTAGGGGAAATATTAGCTGATGATGCTTTTACAGGAATTGAAGGTGGTGTAGAAATTGAAATTGTTGATGCGCCCAATTCTAGCAATTTATCAGCGAACTTACTCGATCGCTACAGCACCATATATATGGCAGGTATTGCCGCTGAACAGCTGATGTGCGGGGGCGAAACTGAAGGTGGTATAGATGATATGCAAAGCTTGCGTAAATCTATTTCCCATTTACCCAATCCCATGACCCAAGAGCGTTGGGCTTTGCTGAATGCCCGAAATTTATTGAGCGATCGGCGTTTGGTTTTAGTAGCACTTGCTGAGCAAATGCTCAATGGAGCTACTGTCGAAGATTGTTGTCAAACCATTGAGCAAAATCTATTAGCACCGAAGAACTAAGTTAGCACAACCCTTGGTCTTTAATACCAAAATAAAACTCAAAAAACTGCACCGCCTGCAAAGCAGGCGGTGCAGTTTTTTGGATCTAGGGTTTTAATTAAGCTTAGGTACTTATATGTTGAGTGCTTCTTCCGTCAAGACAGGAACTTGAGGCGCAAATACTTCTGGCTTAGCATGTGTTTCGTCAGGTAGCCACTTTAAAAGTGGCAGTGGGAAAAGGCTAGTAAGATTCGCAATTAAAACTAATAACCACAGGTTATCAAAATTGTATTCGGTAACGCCCAGTAGATAGGTTAAACCTGCTCCTAATTGAAAAGAACATAGCGCCGAAATATTCAACACAGACATTAACAGAGCAAACAATGTTGCTTCAATACCTTCAGGACATAGCCGTGCTGCCAATACTAGAACCGGCATATAGGCAATGCGCCCAGCTACAGTCAAAATTAAGCTATCACCGAGGCTAAACCAGCGATCGTCAATACCTAGAGATCGGTTGGCGTGAGTAACTAGCAATAAACTGGTGAGTCCTAACAGAGTTGAAATAATGGTTGTCCAAAGGAAAATCTTGCGGGTTGGCACACCTCTAAAAAAGCGTTGAAATAGCCACACACCCAGCAATCCAGCCCAACTCGCAAAAAATCGAACCGTACCAAGAAATTCAGGATTAAACTTCAGTTCATTAGTCGTGAAATAAAAGAAAGCCGTATCCGAACTAGGTGATGCTTGCCAACAAAACAAGAACGCCGCTGGTAACCAAATTGCCTTATTCTTGAAAGCCTGCCGCAACTGAATAAAGTTAAACCGCAGCGACATCCAGATTTGGGAATTTCTTGATAAATTTGCTGGCTTAGTCGGCGGTAATCCATCTTCCGAATTATTGGCGGGGTCGGGAGCAACAATAAAAATTGTGGACATGGGTGGATCGGCGATCGCAAAGGCAGAAATACCCACCAAAAGTGGCAAAATCGCGGTAATCTCAAAAACGAATTTTGCACCGAAATGTTCTAGCAAATAACCACTCAAATAAGCTGAGATAATTGCTCCAATTGAGGAAGCAATCCAACTAAAGGACTGTAATGAACCAGCATCGCCTTCAGGCTCTAGTCTGGCGCGTTGGACAATCAGGGCATCGGTAATCGCATCAGAAAAGGCTAGGGAAATAGAACCTGTCGCAATCATTGCGATTGCCCAAAATGGAGTCTTGACCCATAAGCCCATGCTTAACCAAGCAAAAATCCCCAAAACACTTGATAACAATAGATAAGGGCGGCGACGATAGCCAAATACGGGAAATCCGTCTGAAATCAAACCATACAGAGGTTTAATCGTCCAAGGCAACATCGTAATCCCAACCATTGAAGCAACTTCCGCAGGACTGAGCCCTAAGTCATCCTTAAGGAAGAAACTTACGGCGAGCTGCGAAATTGCCATTGCGCCCTGCACAAAATAAATAATTGCGATCGCCCCCAACTCTAGGTCAAACGAGCGCCCTCGTAGTCTTTTGAGCCAGTCTGATTGGATTAGCACGATACGATTGCCCAAATATTAAGAAACTTTAATCTAAGTACATTTTAGTATCAATCCAGAAAATCGGATCGCGATCATAGAACTGTAGGGGCAGAGCATTTGCGCCACAATTATAAATCCATCACAGAAACCTCGATCCGCGAATGCTCTGCCCTTTGCGCTTTCACTTCGAGTTTTGGGCAGAGCATTCCCAAGAATAAGGTGATTTGAAAATTGGCTCAATAGGTGATTCGGGGAGGTAAAGAAAGTAGAGAGTCTAGCAAAGCACTCAGCAAAGCTTTACC
>QBMK01000022.1 GCA_003249035.1 Pseudanabaena sp. | reverse complement strand
TTTTAATGTCTAGTTTTATAGTGGGAAGGGAGTAGGACTTTCAATAAAAGCCTGTTCTTATAGCTATCGCCAAGTCTTACAAAAAAATGGCTACGCCATTTTTTTGTAAGACTTGGTTTGGTTTTTAATTCACAAACATCATAATTTAGCCATCATAGTAAATTGCCTGAAAATGACTAAAATGTTTGTATTAAGTACTTTTGTAAAATAAATTACCCAAACCCGTAAAGTTGCGCCCCGCTGGGGCGCAACTTTACGGGTTTTTGGATGTGTAATTAATTATGTATATCTATTTTAATAAGTCATTAATACAGCAAATGTCAGAAACATTTAGAGAATGGACGGCAGTTCAGAAAACATTTCAGAAAGTTTGGGGATATGAAGATCTGCGTCCATCACAACGGGAAGTAGTTACAAGCTTGTTGCGGGGGCAAGATAGCTTAGCAATTATGGCTACCGGTGGTGGCAAGTCTATTTGCTTTCAGTTACCAGCAATCCTCAATGAAGGATTAACATTGGTAGTTTCTCCTTTACTCGCGCTGATGGAGGATCAAGTGCGAGACTGCAAGTCTCGGAATTTACCCGCCGCTTGTTTACATAGTAATTTATCGCAAATCGAACGCCGCGAAGTCTTACGAAATCTACCAAACACCCGATTGCTTTACGTTTCACCAGAAACCCTCTTGAGTCAACCTGTCTGGGAAAAACTTAGCGATCGCCAATTAAAAATTACAGGTTTGATGCTAGATGAAGCTCATTGTCTAGTGCAGTGGGGAGACTCGTTCCGCCCTAGCTATCGCCGATTAGGAGCAGTGCGCTCGGCTTTGATGGCGCAAAAGCCCGATCATCATCCGAGAATTGCACTAGCTGCCTTTACCGCAACTGCCGATCACGATACAACTAATGAATTGCAAGCTTGTTTAAAATTAGAAAATCCCAACATTGTGAGAACCAGTCCCTATCGTCCGAACTTAAGCTTGAAGGTAGCGATCTCATGGACACCCGCAGGACGGAAATCGCGCACCCTCAAATTTATCCGCGATCGCAAGGGACAATCGGGCTTAATTTATGTTCGCAGTAGAAATGATGCTGAGGTGCTTGCTACTTGGTTACAAGAAAATTCTTTTAAAACCGCCGCTTACCATGCAGGTTTACCACCTCAAGAGCGCCGCCATATCGAGCAACAATGGCTTACTAATCAATATCCCTTTGTGATCTGCACTTCAGCATTTGGTCTCGGCATCAACAAACCCGACACCCGTAAACTGTAGCTAGTCGTATGTATTCCACAAAGTAAACAACAATAAATATGTATTTACTATTGTTCTGTGTAGAATTAAAAATATATGCTATTCTTTAATGTATACAAAGTAAACAAAGATGCAATAATAAAAGTTAGTTGCATAAGTGCTCAGAATGAAAGTTCAAAGGATTCGGCTTCCTCCTAACAATCAAATTACTTGGGTGGTTTTAGGTGATGATTATTTACCTGTTAAACCAATCCAACAGTACTTAGAATATTTAAGAGGAATTGAGCGATCTCCTAACACGGTGAGATCATACGCCTTTCATCTAAGGCTTTATTGGGAATTTCTTATCACATCAGGCTTAGAGTGGACATCAGTAAAACTTGACAATCTAGCAGATTTTATAATTTGGTTACGAAGTCCAGATCCTAATGTTTTACACATTCAACAAGTAGAGGCTAAGCGGACAGAGGGTAGTGTCAATGCAATATTGTCATCAGTATGCATGTTTTATGACTTTCACGAAAAGACAGGAACAAGCCCAGAAATTCCCTTGTATGGATTATCAATGCAGCCAACTAGGCGATACAAAAGCTTTCTGCATCACATCACAAAAGGTAAGCCTGTACGCACCCGTCTAATCAAACTCAAAGTCCCAAAACACTTTCCTAAAACTATTTCTAGCGAACAAGTAAAAACACTCATAGACGCTTGCAGTCGGACTAGGGATAAATTTCTTATTTGCCTCTTACATGAAACTGGTATGAGAATAGGACAGGCTCTGGGATTGAGGCATGGAGATATCCTTTCTTGGGACAATCAAGTTCAAATTGTCCCAAGAGAAAACAATGTAAATGGGGCGCGTTCAAAGTCAAAGCAAAGATACGCCATCGACACATCAAAAGACCTAATGGCTCTATATACGCAGTATTTGATTAATGAATTTGATGAGGTTGAGAGTGATTTTGTCTTTGTCAATTTATGGGAAGGCGAAATTGGATCGCCTATGCGTTATGGCGCTATTGCTGACTTATTTCATAGGCTAAGCAAGTTAACAGGTATCAATGTAAACCCTCACATGCTGCGCCATACTCACGCAACCGATTTAATTCAAAACGGTATGGATATGGCATATGTACAAAAAAGGTTAGGTCATGCGAGTGTGCAAACCACCATAGACACCTATGTACATCTCACTAACGAGGACATGAAAAAAGCGTACAAGAACTATTTGCAGGAAAAAGATAAATGATAGAGCCTAATCAAATTAATCCTTTAGCACTAAAGGTTGTTGCTCCCAGTCAAGCAGTAGACGAAACAGATCAAAGAAAAAAAGAGCTGATTTGTGAACGTTGCAGTGGCAATGATTTTGTCAAACGGCGTAAAAGTACACAAGGTTATCAAATCTATTTGTGTATAGGTTGTGGTAGACATCTTACTGACAGTCCCCCTAAATACACTCCTACATCTCCTGAAATGGAGTATTTCAAAAATGTTTGGGATTGCCGAAACTTTGGAGTTGAGTCAAGAGTAGGAAAATATCAATACAAACTCAACTTCTCTTCTATACAGCCTGAATGGCTGTTAAAGTCCACTAAGCAATTTATTCGATATAGTCTCAGTAATGTTGGGCTTTCAAGCTGTTCGGCTCGATTAGAGGCGATCAAGCATTTTTCTTTATTCCTTGTAGAGCAATACCCAAGTATTAAGCCAGAATCAATTACCAGAGATATCGCAATTCATTTCCTCTCCTATATTGCAGCCAAGAATTTATCAGCGTCTTGGCGATGTCATACCATCGGCGCTCTTCGGATCTATTTTGAGGCTTGCATTATAAATGATTGGATACCTTTCCGAAGGCACTTAATTCGGCACGAGGATTTCCCTAAGCGTTCAAAATCTATCCCCCGATTTATTCCTGAAGAGGTTATGACGCAGCTTAACCAATATCTCCCCGAACTTGCTGAGCCAGTTCAACGAATGATTTTGGTGCTACAAGACTGTGGAATGCGGATCTCTGAGTTGTTGCTCATGAAGTATGACTGCTTAAGTCAAGACAAATCAGGAGATTGGTTTCTGCAATACCACCAGTTCAAAATGAAAAAGGATATAACCATACCGATTTCACGAGAACTGGTTGGAGTTATTCAAGAGCAACAGCGCTATATCCGTGAAGCATTGCTCGATAGCTTTAAATACTTGTTTTGTGCAAACGAAAGCGGTTCTAGAGTATCTTGCGGAGCATTTAGCGCGTCACCCCGTCCCATGTCTGCAACAGCCTTTTCTAAAATGCTTAATGACTTGGGTGAGAAACATAGTATTTGTAATGCCGCAGGCGATCGCTGGCATTTTCAAACACATCAATTTCGTCACACCGTAGGAACGCGAATGATTAATAGTGGTGTTCCACAACATATTATTCAACGTTACTTGGGACATGAGACTCCTGATATGACAGCCGTGTATGCAACAATTCACGACAAAACAATGAAACAAGAAGTTTCAAAATTCCACGACAAGATTGTAAATATTTCAGGTCAAATTGTCGAATCTGACAGCCCGAATGTTGATACCGCAGATTTGCAATGGTTTAAGCATAATATTCAGGCTCAAGCCCTCCCCAATGGTTCTTGTGCTTTGCCAATCATCGCTGGCGAGTGTCCCCATGCAAATGCTTGCCTTACTTGTACTCACTTTCGGACAAGTGGGCAGTATTTAGATGAGCATAAAAAGCAACTTGACCAAACAAAACAGCTTGCAGAATCAGCAGAATCTAAAGGCTGGAATCGTCAGGCTGAAATGAATCGCAAGGTACAAGCTAGCCTTGAAAACATTATTAAAACTTTAGAGGGCTAAATTAAATGAACCATGAGCGGAATGTAGGCGGACTTAAAGAAAATGCCCAAAAGAAAAGGCAAGCCGCTTTTGAAAAAACCGATCAAGCGATTCGACAGATCATTAAAGAGGGTAAGCCAATAAGTTTTCAAGGTGTCGCTAAAGTTGCCGATGTTTCAGTGGCTTGGTTATACAAGGAGCAAACTATCAAGGAGAGGATTGAGACACTCAGGAATCAGCCTATCCAAAAAACTACTGTTTCTACTCAGGTTAAACCATCCGAGGATTCTAAGAGTGCGATCGCTAAGACGCTCAAAGAAAGCCTCAAACGCAAAGACGCTGAAATCAGAGGCTTACGCGATCATATTGAAGTCATTACTGGACGTTTCGTTGAAACGGATGCTCTCAACCAGCGGCTTCAACGAAATGTCGAACAGCTAGAAGCAGATAACCAAGAATTAAATAAACAAAATCAGAAACTTCAGAGATTACTGGTTGAGGCTAGAGCAGAAATTGAGTTCTACAAAATGAGTGCTCAAAAATCATGGTCTGATTGCAATAAATAAAGCAAAGTTTGCTCAGAGATATTGTATTCTAAGCAAAGTAAGCTTTAGAAATATAGTATTTAATAAAGTGGGAAGCTCAGAAACACCTGAATCGCCAGACATGATTCTGCGATTTATGCAATCAGGACAAGTTTTTACCCCTAGTGCTCCAATTAACAATCAGGATTTGTTTGCGGGAAGAGTCAATCAACTTAATAGACTTTTTGGTGCGGTCAGTCAACGAGGACAGCACGCGATTTTATTTGGTGAAAGAGGTGTGGGTAAAACCTCTCTTGCAAATGTATTGCTGAATATTTTGAGTGGATATAAAGAACAATTCAAGTCAGTTATAGTTAATTGTGATACTGAAGATCGGTTTGATCAATTGTGGTACAAGATTTTTTTAGAGCTTGAAAATACGCAGGTTTTAGATTTTGAAATGCATCAAATCAATCCAGAGTTCATTCGAGTTCGTTTACAACGTCAAATAACTGGTTCAGCAGTCATAATTATTGATGAGATGGATAGACTTAATCGTGACCCTAATTTCACGAGTCTTATGGCTGATACGATTAAGACTCTCTCAGATCATTCAACGAATATAACGCTGATATTAGTTGGAGTTGCAAACCATGTAGAAGAGTTAATTGCAGAACATTTATCAATTGAGAGAGCACTTATTCAGATCCAAATGCCGAGAATGTCTCATGATGAACTCACCGAAATTATTCGCAAAGGACTGGAACGTTTATCAATGACTATGGAGCAAACTCTAATCCAAGCGATCGTTTTTCTTTCCCAAGGATTACCAAATTATGTTCATTTATTAGCTTTATATGCTTCTCAGTCAGCTATACGCGAAAACATCTCAAATATTAATGTAGATCATCTGTCTAAAGCAATTAAACAAGCTTGCGAAAATGCTCAACATAGTATTATGAGAACTTATTCGACATCAATTTTCAGCTCTAGACAAGAAACTATCTATCCCAAAGTTCTATTAGCCTGCGCTCTAGTCAAAAAAGATGAAACGGGATGCTTTCGGGCTGTAGATGTTAGAGAACCATTATCAAAATTAGTTGGGAAGAAATATACGACAACTTCTGCTTTTAATCGACAACTTAATCAATTTTGCGAAGAGGCTAGAGGCAATATCTTAGAAAAGAAAGGTGTTGAGCGACATTATCGGTTTCGCTTTACTAATGCAATGATGCCGCCTTACATCGTCATAGAAGGTTTAAGAACAGGAATAATTAATTTGGAACAATTACAATCCTGAGGAACTTGCGTAGAAGTTTTACAACAAAAGAAACAAACCAAAAGATAACTATCAATATTACTCAATTTTGCAAGCATGACATTGAATTGTTTTTTTATGCTTGCATTTTTTGTATGAATTAGTTAAAATGCAAGCATAATTTGTCAGGATGCTTGCATGAATGAAGATCGTGTAGAAGGAAAAGCTAAAGGTGGCATAGCGAGAGCTAAATCTTTATCATCGGACCAACGAAGTGAAATTGCTCGTAAAGCTGCATCATCTCGATGGGACGAAAGTGTGCCCAATGCTGATTATGGCGGTGTTTTGAAAATTGCTGGCTTGGAAATTCCTTGTGCTGTCGTAGAAATAAAAGGAAGAGTATATCGTTTGATTGTTCAGCGTGAGGTTGTAAATCTTTTGACTGGCAACAAAAAAGGTGGATTAGGTCGCTACCTTGAACCTAATAATCTACAACCATATATTCCAGAAAAGTTTAAAGGTAAAAGCCTAGAAGACGCAGTAATCCGTCTTAGAATCGGAAACCGTCAAGCATTTTGCTATGAAGGTGAAGATATTGTTGACTTGTGTAAGATGTATCTTGATGCTCGAAAAGCTCAAAATGTTTTACTACCAAGCCAAGTTCACCTTGCGGACCGAGCAGAGATCTTAGTAACATCGCTCGCTAAAACGGGTATTACGGGTTTAATTGATGAAGCTACTGGCTACCAAAATGTCAGAGCTAGAGATGCGCTACAAGCGTATTTAGATCGAGTTCTTCGTAAAGAACTAGCAGCTTGGGTTAAACGATTTCCTGAAGATTTTTTCCATGAGATGTATCGTTTAAAAGGATGGACTTGGACTGGCAGCAGCAAAAGACCTGGAGTTGTGGGTAGATATATAGTAGAGATAGTGTATGAACGACTTGGACCAGGGATTTTAGATGAACTAGAACGCTTAAATCCTAAAACGGAAAAAGGATATCGAAAAGCGAGACATCATCAATGGCTTACAGAGGATGTAGGACATCCAGCCCTTGCACAACATTTATATGCTGTGATTGGACTTATGCGAATCGCTACTGACTGGAATGGCTTTACCGCTATGCTTGATAAAGCTTATCCAAAGCGGACCCAACAATTAAATCTATTCATATAGCATCACAAGCAAATAGGGTAGGACTTTTTTGAGGACCTACCCTATCAACGTTTATGGGCGGCGCTTGGATGCCAGTCGTGTCTCCTAAACTCGGTGCTGAGGGGTTCAATCCCCCTGCCGTCCACACCCTATATTATCAAGCTTTTTAGAGTTCATTGTTACATTGCTAATGGTTTGGTTAAATAATTTATATGCAACAACTGACCTATTGCGATCATTGCCAATTCCACGCACATTCCCCGTATTTGCTTTGTGCGGTGTATCCAATGGGCATAAAAAATGAAAGTTGCATTGACTTTAGGTTGTCTTCAGATTTTGAAGTCAATGATGAGGATTGGTGTCCTGATGGTTATATGTTTGTTCTAGGACTGTTGGTGAAGCGATCGCTCCAACAAGCTAACCCGATCCTTGAGGCTTTCCAACTCACTAAAGAATAAATCTGTGTTGACATTGCTAGATTTTGGCTTAGGAATTTCAAAGCCCAAATACTGAGAAAGAGCATTAATCAATATCTGAGTTTTACCTTCACCAGATTCTTTGATGTGTTGATCAATGCGATCGTAAAGGTCTTGAGGTATTCTGCCAGAAAAGAAGGGGCTAGCCATATATTGTTATCAAGTGTTATCGATTATTATCAATATGTTATCACAAAAAAATAATTGATAACACCTGATAACGGGTAGAATATAAAGATAAGATTTTTTAGATGAGACAGCAATAATGAGCGATCAGTCATCTACGAATAAAGCGACAGATAGATTAGGTAGGATTGCTAGAGGATCGGGTAGGGTTGCCAGAGGAGCAGGTTTGTTAGGTAGGATCGCCAAAGAAGTAGAAGTTCTAGAGACTCAAACTTTTACGGTTACTATATCCAGCGACAAATTTAAGAAACTTAAGTGGTTAGCTAATCATCAAAATATTAGCTCAACATCAGCACTTGAGAAAGCGATTGAAACTGAGTATTACATGAAACAACAGACCTCACAAGGTAAAAGAGTACTTGTTCAGTCTTCTAATAAGTCTATTCAAGAAATAGTTTTTTGATAGATGAATACTCCTAACGAAGAAAACAAACCATCTGATTCTGGCATTCCAGAATCAGACTCTTCTAGCATTCCAGAAGAGTCTGATGAAGATCAAGAAGAGTTTGATGAAAATCAAGAAGAGTTTGATGAAAATCAAGAACCCCAAGCTGATTTAGAAGAAATAGCTGACACTGCCGAAAATCCAAATATTAATGTTGATGACCTTAAAAGTATTAAGGTTGATCCTTCAACATTATTGGAAGAAAATACTCGTACACGGCTTGCTTATTCATTAGTGGGACTTCTTGCAGCTACTCTTGTATTGCTTGGTATTTATATATTTTCGACTAAAGATAGTAAAGAAAGTGAAAGTACTAAAAGTTCTAAAGAGCTTTTAACATTAGTTTGGACTTCTGAGGTTACTTTGGTTAGTGGGGCATTAGGTTATTACTTTGCAAGTAATAAAGGTCGTTGACACTACTTGGCAACAATTTATTCTCATCGCAGAGAGCCTCCCCTAAGCGGCGTTCTTCGTCGTGGCGATCGCCCACACCTCACAGAACCAGATCGCAAAACTCCTTCACGAACCAAAATTCCGACCGTGCGAATGCACGAAGAGCGACAGCGTAAGCCCGTCCGCTAAGTCGGATACGGGTAGAGATATAGCGAAGCGGCGGAATTTAGACCTAATCCTTGCTATCTAGCCCTATTGGTATTTAGGTATTCAGCAAGATACAGAGCAGGTTATGTACTTAGAAGGAAGACATATCATAAAAAACTTAGTAATGTTAATAAAAACAAGAAATCGCTTCCAACACTAGGATTCATTAACAATAGATGACCTAAGTAGTAAGGCAGCGCACAATATATAGAAATTAAAAGCCAGTCACATTGTAGGTATCTAAGGATCGCCTCTGTGACTGGCTTAAATTTTGTTCAGAGTTGTTAAAGCCCTGCTACATAAAGCCCCAAAAAAGTAAAACCTGTTGTTGGTATCAAGCTTATAAAGAAGTGCTTTAAATTCAAATCTCCTTCTTTCCACCAGCGCTGCTCGATCAGGAATAAGCCCCACAACGTATAAGTAGCGATGATTATTAGCGCACCCCAAAGATTATTCATGGCTTTCCACAATCAGCGCCCCTTAAACGCACTTCATCACCGTTAGGCGAAAAACGAACACACCAAATACCATCAGGATTAGTAATCTTGTCATAGGCAAAGATTGCGCCACTGACTGCAAGAAATGCGATCGCGCCAAAAAGAATTACTTGCCAGATTGAGTATGTTCTTTGCATTGCTTTGTCTCTATACATTGATCTGACATTACATCTAGGACTACTTAGCTGCCCTAGATGCAGTTGAGTATAGGTAGAACCCAATGGGTTCCGCTATAGCACAGGTGGTTAAATGTGTTTCAAGCAGTTGTATGAACTCTTGCGCCCGTTATGAGGCATCTGAGAGAGGAGTGATCGTAACAAGCTTGTCAAAGGTACTTTACAGCCGTTTTTATTGGCTGTCAATTTTCGGGCGATCGCAAATGTCTACAATTGTGGACAAAAAAATTATGGGTTTGAGATGTAACGATAATTGCTGATGTTATAAAGTCAATACACCTTACTGAGCGGTATTCAGGGGCTTGTTTCATGCTTTAACAACAATTGAAGCAATAAAAATCATGTAAGCTTATAGTCAAAAGTTAAAAATATTTATTTTTTAGTATGACTCCAGACCCAAACTTAGGGAAAGATGGCGTGGATGACGATCTATCCTTACCCGATCATAAGCAAATTTACGCTAATGGGTTCTATACTGCCGTTTCTCCTGTAGATGTAGTGGTTGGATTGACTCGTAACGGGCAAAATACAGCTGTATTAAATCTTAGCTTCTCGCTTGCAAAAACGCTAGCCTTCAATCTTTTAGAGGTTGTCGAGGATTTTGAAGAAAAACTAGGTATTGAGTTTCCTACTTTAGATAAGATTTTTGAACATTTTAATGAGCCAGATGAGGTCGATTCTAATGAAAAGCAAGAAGAATCAGATTAACGCTACTGAGAAAAAAATTAATAGCTTTAGAACTCTTCCTGTCGGTTGGCATTATGGGAGTGGTATCGCACCATTGGCTAAAGTATTGGATCTGGCAATTCAATTAAACCAATTTGCTGGGCTTATGGGGTTTGAAGCTACTGATGCCTTCCCTGGTATTGACGGGGAAGTAATGCTTACTGTCTATGACGGTGACATCTACCTAGAGTTTTCTATTGAGGTAGATGGCTCAATAAACTACGTCCATGAACAAGGAGACGAAGAAGTTGATTCTGACGACAAAATCTCACTCTATCAAGCCATCAACCACATCCTAAAAATTGGATTCTCAAAATGGCGTTCATCCGTGCTATCCACCCGAAACAATATGATCCAACGAAGAAAAGATTCACGAGATATGCGTTTAAGCCGAGCGAAGCCAACAAAATCTCAGTTTTCGAGGAGGAATGCGCCATTCAAACCAGCGGGTGTAAATGTTCGCACTTACGAAGTTTCTACCCGACAGTTACGGGAGATCCGCCAATGTTCTGGGAAGTCCCACCAGCCATTCTCAGTAGACAAGGTTGCAATCTTGAGCAAATAATTAGTGATGCTGGCGATCATTGCCATCACAATATTATGGGCATCCCAGAGAAAGAAGCTAGGAGGATTATTATTAAGGTTCCTACCCATGAATTTAAAATTTGTGACAGTAAAGGCATTAGATCTCTGACAGAATCCGATCTTCCTTCTGTACAAGATCCATCTGACTAAGCCATATATTCTGATCGCTTCTACTTTATAGAAGATTCTACAAAGTAAAAGCCTTTTCCAGTATAGGTTTCAAGCTTTCGGCTATAGATAACTTTAGTTGGGTATTGCATTTTCATCCGCCTTTAACACTTTCAGAATATATCCAAGAGATTGGTCGGGCGGGGCGCGATGATAAGCCTGCGGAGGCGTTGATGTTAGTTAGTGAACCGACTGGTTTACTTGATGACGGCGATCGCCAAAGGGTAGGTTTTTTCTTGCAGCAACAACAAAAACTACAACGGCAAGCATTAGCCCTTTTGCCACAACTACCACGTCAAGGTAATTTTGCCGAAGTATCCAAATTACATCCTGATGCTGCGATCGCCTTAGGTTTACTGCATCGTTCAGGCGCTCTCGTATGGCATACACCTTTTGCTTATGAGATTTATCAATTGCCAAACCAACAGCAACTCAAACAACAATCTGGGGATCAGCTTGCGATCGCGAAAATGCAAGCTTTCATCAATACGCGAGGAGATCGCTGGAAATTTTTACTCAATACCTTTGGTTTTGAAGAATAAGCTAAGTCCCTGCTAATATTTAAGTATTAACTTAATTTTTCTTAACAACAGGGAAATAATACGTGTCGTCTACGACTATTCATCGGATCAATCTTGACAACCCGCTTACCGATACATCTTCGACGTCTCAAACTGAGCTTCCGTTTACTTTCCAAGATGTAAAGTCTGCTATTCCTGCTGAATGTTTTGCTCCTAACGTATGGAGATCGCTCGCCTATTTTTTTGTAGATACTGCGATTATTGTGGGCTTGTACGCCACTGCCGCTTACCTTGATGCTTGGTGGTTTTATCCAATTTTTTGGTTTGCAACAGGAACCATGTTTTGGGCTTTCTTTGTAGTTGGTCATGACTGCGGACATGGGTCTTTCTCGAGAATTAAATGGCTCAATAACCTAGTTGGACATCTGACTCATATCCCCATTCTGGTTCCATATCACGGCTGGCGAATCAGTCACCGCACCCACCACCAAAATACAGGTAATATTGACACCGATGAAAGTTGGTATCCAGTCACTGAAAGTCAATACAAGTCTATGGACTGGCTTGGGAAATTCATCCGCTTTGATGCTCTGTTGTTAGCTTATCCTTTGTACTTGTTTAAGCGATCGCCTGCACGTCCCACCGCGTCTCATTTTGTTCCTAATAACGATCTTTTCCGTGAATCGGAAACTAACGATATTCTCACCAGCAGTATTCTTTTTACCGCGATGGTTGGCTTTTTAGGATGGTTGGGATTTACCTATGGGTTCCTATTTCTATTTAAGTTTTATATCGTTCCTTACCTAATCTTTGTAGTATGGCTCGATCTAGTCACCTATTTGCACCATACCGAAGCAGATATTCCTTGGTATCGTGGTAAAGATTGGTACTTCTTGAAAGGAGCTCTATCCACTATCGATCGTGATTATGGAATCTTCAACAATATCCATCACAATATCGGTACTCACGTTGCTCACCATATCTTTATTGGTATTCCTCACTATCATCTCAAGACTGCTACTGAGGCTATCAAACCAGTTTTAGGCTCATATTACCGAGTCTCTAACGTTCCAATCTGGAAATCATTCTTCACTTCTCAAAAGGCATGTCAATTTGTCCCCGACACAGGCAGTGAAGTTTATTATCGCGATTATCCTAACGTATAGCACCAGAACACAAAATAGCTACGCTATTTTGTGTTCTTAAAATTCTTACAGGGATTAGGTTTTAATTCATAAAAGTGTTTGCACACTTTTATGAATTGGGATAAGAAACAAAACACAGAGAGGACGAAATTCGTCCTCTCTGTGTTTTTGTAATTGGACGCTATACGAGTCCTAAAGTGGAAGCAACCAGATGCCCACAAGCAAATCCTGAAAATGCCACAGCGTTTAACCCCTGTCCTGGGAATGTACTGTCCCCAACACAATAGAGATCGGGGATTGATGTGCGATTAAAAGGCATTCCTAAGAGTCCCCAAGGTTTACCCGCAGGAATTGGTCCATAGGTTCCATCTGCACGACCGAGAAAGCGTCGGTGACTTCGAGGTGTCCCAATTTCTTGATAGTCAAGACATTCTTCCAATTTAGGGAAAATTACTAAGAGGCGATCGCAAAGCTTCTCGGCAGCAATAATTTTCTTCTGTTCATATTCCGAAGCAGATAAGCCTTCCCACTCACTCATCCAACTGGGCGTAAAGGTATGGACTATATGATGACCTTCAGGAGCAAGAGAACGATCGAGGAGCGTAGGAATCGAAACAAAAATTGTGCCCTGTTCCTTTTGCATATCATCCCAATCTTCCAACAAGATATGATGACAAGCAGCAGCATCAGGGATTGCTGAAGCCGCCACACCAAGATGCAAACTTAAAAAGCTAGGAGATTTTTGATAGCGATCTTGCCAGCCTCTTTCGCCATTGGGCAGGGGTTCATCTTTAAGCAAGTTCCCAAAAGTGTCCCATCGTGTGGCATTGGAAACAACTTTCTTAGCATAGAGAATATCTCCATTAGCGAGCTTCACCCCGATTGCCCCTCTGCCGGATTTCGCCTTCGTGATAATCTGCGTGACTCGCGCTCCATAGCGTATTTCACCACCCGCCTTGTCTAAACCTTCTACTAATTTTTCTGCAATCTTACCCACACCACCTTTAGGATAATTAATGCCACCATAGTGTCGATCGCTAAAGACCATCCCTGCATTAATCGCAGGTGTGCGCTCAGCAGGCACAACCGACCAGCAATAACATTCCATATCGATGAATTGTAATAACTCGCGATCGCGAATATATTTCTTAGCAATGTCACCAGCATTTTGAGGTAGATATGCAGCTAAACCGAGGCAAGCCAAAGGATTTTGAAAAAATACCCGCATCAAGTAGCGCCATTCTTCTAGGGAAAGCAACTCGATCGCATTCAAGCAATTAAAAATATGCCAGCATTCATCGTAAAACTTACGAATCCCCTCACGCTCATGGGGAAAGCGATCGCCTAATTCTTTTATAAACTTTTCATAGTCGCGATGCACCTCGATTTCTAACTTATTCGGCAAATGATAATGGATCTGCACAGGATCTGCGATCGTCTCCATTTTCATATTTACTGCCGCTAGCGCACGGGTGAGGAGATTAGTTGTGCCGCGATCGCCAAAACCAAAAATCATCGATGCCCCAACATCAAAGCGATAACCATTGCGTTCAAAATAGCCTCCACTCCCCCCTGGGATCAAATAGCGTTCTAGGACAATTACACTTGCTCCCTTCGCCGCTAATTGAGTCGCTGTGACCAACCCTCCGAGCCCTGAACCAATAACAATTACTTCCGCATCAAGTATTTGGGACATTAAATTTCTTACATCAAAACCTATATTTACTATAACGTTTCGGACAGATCTTAATTATTTTTTTACCCTCAAGAATAAAGGCGACGCGATGCGCCGCCTTTATTCTTGAGGATTTACTTTTCGACTCAACACAAAAAACTTAATTAGGGTAATTAAACCAATTACCACAAAGCAGGAACAGGGCGCGATGGTACGACTGGAGGTTCAACTCTAGTCATAGGAACCGCAGGAGCAGGTTCCTCAGGAGCAGCACAGGCATTGTATCCTTCGCTTAGCAAAGATGAACAGTATGCACTTGGCAAATCGCGAGTGCGAATAGTCGCATCGCTAAGAGTTTGCATGTCCATCATTTCTCGATTGATCGCTCCAAAAGCGTTGTTTTGACGTTGCATCCATTCATCCCTAAATGTAAATTGAATATAGGGATTAGGTAAGTTAACATCACTGGTCATATCCAAGACTTTAGTCTGCGCCTGATTGATGGTAGCAGGAAAGTTTCGAGGATATGCATCTTGATCCGTGAGCGTGGGATTGGCAAAAGCAGCACCACTAGATAGCAGCGTCGATGCTGCAACCAATGATGAAGCAAGCCACCAGGACCTAGTACTCATAATAAATATGCATATAAATATGCATCCTCACAGTTGGACGCTGACTAATGTAACAGATCCAGTCATTAGATTGACTGATTTTAGAAAAAATGGTCAGTAATTCTCACCAAAACCAGTTTTGTATTTTTGGTAGTCCTGCATGTTTGGGTAAGGATAGTCTGCGCTTCGCGCAGCCTATCCTTACCTTTTTAGAAATACCTAACGTGTTTTTTGACGAGAGTTTGGCGCTGCAAATCCCAAAACTGGAAAATGGCTACCCTCGTACTCAATTTTCTTTTGAGAAGGGAGTAGCAACATTTAAACTAAAAAAGTATTTACAAGCTCAAAATCAAAATTGTGGAACATTCAAATCGTGAAAAGTTGCTAGCCCTATTTTGCCGTCTTGCTTATAAAAGCGGCGACTTTACCCTATCTTCTGGACAAAAAAGCACCTACTACATTAATGGAAAGTTAGTCACACTGCATCCCTTCGGAGGTCTGTGGACTGGACAGGTGTTACTGGGGATGTTGCCAACAGGAACAGGTGCAGTGGCAGGTTTGACATTAGGTGCTGACCCAATCGTCAGTGCGGTAAGTGTCGTCTCCGCCTATGAAAATAAACCAATCCCAGCATTGATTATTCGTAAGCAACCGAAAGGGCATGGGACAGCCGCATGGATTGAGGGGCCAGAGCTTGAACCAAATACAAATGTAGTAGTGCTAGAGGATGTAGTCACCACTGGACAATCAGCATTATTTGCTGTGGAAAAGTTACGTAATGCAGGTTATACAGTAACTCATGTATTAACCCTAGTCGATCGCCAACAGGGTGGGGCTGAGCTTTATGCCAAGGAGGGATTAAATTTTGGTGCAGTATTTGGCATTGGTGAAATTCAAGCTTATGCCAAGGGACTTTAGTTACAGTTCTTGTCACTTGACACCTAACCTATAAATTTTTCACAATTTTATTGTATTTATTTTGAGTATAAATTGCCGAAACAAAAAGGGGGCACAAAGCGCCCCCTTTTTACTTACTTTTGAGGTTTTGTAATATCTAGATTAAGAAATGGAACCGCACCATTTCCTCCCAATACTTGAGGAAACTTGCCATCCCATTTTTCGATCGCTTGTTTTTGTAATAACTCTGATGTCAGTGTTTCACGCAAAAGTCGCTGCGCTTCGGCTTGTCCCTTAGCGCGGTTGATCGTTGCTTCGGCTTCTTGTTCAGCTTCTCTAGCAATATATACGGCTCGCTGAGCTCGTTGTTCAGCAATTTGTTTTTCTTCTACCGCCTTAGAAAACTCAGTCGAGAAATTCAAATCAACGACGCTGGTATCTAAAACAATAATGCCGTACTTACTTAAGCGCTGACTTAAAGCTTCATCAAAATCTAGCTTTAGCTCATCACGCTTGGTGATCGCCTCTTCCACAGTTCGTCTTGCAGCAGCTACTTTGAAAGACTCCTGAGTTTGTGGAGCGATGATTTTGGAGACAATATTTTGTAAAGTGCCTTGAGTACGACGAATTGTAACTACTTCAATGGGATCTAGTCGAAAGTTAATCGCAAAACTTGCCGTAAGCTGTTGCAAATCCTTGGTAGAACTTTGAGCTGGCACTTCAAACTTCTGCACGGTCAAGTCATAGACATCGACCTGCGAAATTACAGGCGGCTTAAAGTGCACTCCTTCTAGCAATACACCATCCTTAGCTTTTCCCAATATGCTCAACACGCCTGCTTCGCCAGGATTGATAATTATAAATGAGTTAAAACTGATAACCGCGAGAATTCCTAATATGGCAACTAGGACTAGAGATTGCCAGTTTGTTTCTTGGTCTTGCATTACTTTTTCTTATGAGCTATGGCTTTCGATCATATAGCAATACGTTAAAACCACGGGTTTAGAAGGATTATTTAATTACAAGCGAGTGGCTACCAAATAAAAGCCCAACTTGTTGTGATTGGCTTCCCCTGCCGCGCCAATTTGGGCTTTTATTTTTCCATGTAGATCTCCTAAGGAATGAAAATTAAATAACAAGTGCATATAAAACCCAAAATTGGTTCGGCGGGCTTCGCCCGCCGAACTAATTTTGGGTTTTATTAAATTATAATTCCTAACTAATTTAGAGGTTTAATCAAGCGAGAAACGCTACAATTGTTAAAAAATGTAAAGTTTTTTACGTTTTTTAACAAATTTTTCATCTAAGTTACCCCTAAATCTATGACTAAATTCGCTACTAAGCTCGCTGAGTCACTCCAGCCAATTTCTGATCAATTTAAATCCCTCAATGTCCCCGAACCAATTACCCATTGGGGTCATCCATTTTTTATGGGAATCGTCATTTTGGCGATGGGATCATTTGTAGCAATTTCAGGATGGCGCAGCCGCACAACCACAGATCCTGAAGTTGCAACCAAAAACAAAGCCGATCATCGGAAAGTTGCCCCTCTAATGACCGTATTCCTAGCTACAGGCTACACAGGCGGATTGCTGTCACTCGTGATGCAAGGCAAGCCCCTGCTAGAGAGTCCCCATTTTATTACGGGCTCAGTAGTACTAACTTTGCTAGCTATCAATGGCGCAATCTCGCTCACGGGATTTGGTGGAAATAAGCCATTTCTTCGTAATGCTCATGCCTATCTAGGAAGTGCGATCGTGGTGCTTTTAGTAGCCCATGCTTTTCTAGGACTTAAGCTCGGTCTTTCTATATAGATTCCAAAGATGTACCGCAAAGCAGTACATCTTTGGTTTTAATTGCTATACAAGCATAGATGGGTTAGTATTTGCGATAACTAAGCACACTTTACCGCCTTAACACGCGATCGCCAAATATGGAAAACTGGGAATTTTTGCTGCAACGCAAAGGTGACAAGTCCTGGTTGCCCTTAGAATCTCCAACTGTAGAGATTTTAGAAGGGCAGTACCGACTTGCTGCACGCTCTGCTTTAGCAAATGCTCTAGTTGGGATTGCGATCGCCTATCGCCCTCTCGCAGATGTGCGGCATCAACCATTTCAACAAAAAGTTGCCAAGCGCATCAGCCATGATGGTTTACTAATCGTGATGCCTTACACCAATTTTGTGCCAGGGCTATGGCAGATTGATTGTATTGCTACGGAACCTGACGCAGAATCTAATCCAGAATCAACAAATACCAATTTAATTCCTGCTTGGAAAAAAACAGTTAAATTTGATGTAATTCAAATCTCTGCAGAAGCTGGTTCGGAATGGCAATATAATGATATTGAAGAAGATTTAGACACTCCCTCAGAAATCCAAAATGAAGCGCATACTAATGCGTTGGGAATCATCCCTACTGAGCCAACCCCTCTGAGTTATAGCTCACCAATTCTAGATATAGCTGAGAAGAGATCTACAGAACTAGTAGAATCTATGTTTGAAGAGTTTGCACTCTTTAATGATGAGGATGAAGAGAAAATTGATCGCGATGTTCAAGAAAACGAAACAGAAATAGAATCTCTAAGCGATCGCCCTAATCTTTTAGAGCAGGTAGAAGCGTATAGTGATAAACACGCAGTTTTAGAAGATGCAGATACGGATGCACCACTTCAACCACGTATTTTATTACGCTTAATACCACCGCAATATATTGTCAATGAAGATAATAGCTTCAACCTAACAGGAGAAGCCTATACTCAAGGGGAAATAGAAGTAAGCCTTAAAGATCCACAAACCCTTGATGTAGTTGTAAATCAGCGCTTCACAATCTCTAATTCTCGAGATCGCAATCCCTCAACTGGCGCAATGACATTTACTTATCAAATCATTGTGCCACCACCGTCTGAGGTTCAAGTTCTGATTGGTGAAGTACAAATCCATCCCCAACAAGACTTCCAGCAGGATCGTGATTTGTTTATAACTCAACAGGCGATCGCAGTTTCCTATCCTGCTTCGCGAGTCCTACCCGAACTCATTAAAGAAGCCCAAAAAAATTCTCCGCAAGAGATAAAGCTAGATAATTCTCAAACGACAGAAGTATCTATCAATCATCCTAGTTACCCACAATTTCCACAGAGTTTTCCACAGGGATCAAAACAAAAAGAAAATCAACCCAAAAATCTTTTGTCAAGACCAAAGTCAGCCAATTCGCTTAGTCTTCCTCCCATACCTTCAAACAAGTCAAAAGAGTCTCAGGGAGATGCATTAGCCCAGCAGAAACATGCTGTTTCTTTGTCATTACCCCCTTTGCCATCTCTGCAGAACAAACCTGCAAGTCAAGATTCTAATCTCCCCGATCCTGATATAAACGATGATTATCCACAGAGTTTTCCACAAGTAGAAACAGATAATATTAAGGAAAGCGAGCAAGAATTTAATCTGACAAATCTTGATGAATTATTCGGCGAAGATCATCAAATTCCATCAAATGGAGAAGAAGAACAAGAACTACTTTATAGCTTTGAAGAAGAACTTCCCCAAAACTACGAAGAGATTTTAAAACAACCAAGTCTAGAAACTGCACAATTTAACCAGCAACCAGATCCTAATGATCAGCATTCCCGCAATCGCAATAACCGTTTTCTGAATAAATTACAAACTCTATCTGCTGATGCGATCGCGGCCCAAAGAGCAACCCAACGCACCGAAGAACTCTTACTCGAGACCTTTCCACCTGATCCATTGCTAACGGAAGACCTGTCCAGCGATTCTAGCAATGCATCTATTGATTTAGACACCCCCCAACAAACTCCTAGAACAATCGCCGAAGTTACCAGCCTTGCCGAACTAGATCTCGAACTTAATGTAGAACTTGATCGTATATTAACTTCTGAACCAGATTTAGTTTTAAATGAATATGTTTGGGAAGATCCAATTGATCCCAACACTTTCCCAATTAGTGCTGTGTCAAGCCCAAATTCCACAGTTTCCAATTTGGCAGAAACGGCTCAAACTATCAGTAATATTCATCAAGAATCTTCATCACAGACTTTATCAGATCAAGAACCAATTCCCATACCTGAAATTCTTATCCCTTCAGGTGAGATAATTTCAGGGACACCGATGCAAGTAACCGTACGTTTACCAGCACTTGTTCCTAAATTCTTTGTAAAATTCTGGATCAAAGACTTACAAACGCGGATGATTGTCGATGGACCACGTTGGCTATTAGATTTTAGTACTGTCCCTAATGCCGAGTTCATCGAAACCCGAACGAACATATCGATTCCACTCAGTAGTATTGATGTTGCCTTTGAAGCGATCGCGATCGAAGCTCAAACCCAACGCGAAAGCCATAAAGTGAGAGTTGTTCGCTCTGTTACTCCACCAAACTTAGCCCAAGACATTAATTTTGATGAGCCATAAGAGAGTCTGGCTTTCTTTCTAACATAGCTTTGCACTACTTCCAAACAGAAAGAGCCGACGCTTTGCGTCGGCTCTTTCTGTTTTTGGATTTAAGGTTGACTTTGTAACCAGTAATAGGTCGCCATAGGTAAAAGCGTCGCCAAAATCAGCAAAATAATCACCACCACATTAGACGAGCTTGCTTCTGTTTCTTCTTTAGTAGCATAGTTACTTGTCTCAGTTTCTTCCACTGCTAAGAGAGGCGCACCGGGGTCTGGATTACCCTTCAAAACTGTTTCTAGACGACCAATTCCCTCATTTACAGCTTGGTTATAATTTGCCTTACGCGCAGGGTAGAGCATCGTCTCATCGGCAATACTATTGGCAATACTATCAGGCAAGACTTCTTTTACCTTTGCGCCAGTCTGGATAGCGGTACGGTGGTCTTCTGTAGCCATAAATAGAAGTATTTGATTAGACTTCTCCGCGTCAGAGGGGAACCATTTATCAAATAATTCTGCCGTAAATTCCGATGAAGGTTGACCAAAATCAATGCGACGAATTGCGACAACATGAACTTCGATACCCGTTAATTCTGCTAATTTTTCAGTTTTGCTGATGATCGCGCTTTTAGTCGAATTACTTAATACATCAGAGTCATCAATCACCCAAGTCTGATCAGTAAGCGTCTTAATTTCGGCTAAGTCTGGAATATCTGATACTTGTAATGCTAAGGCATTACAAGTCAATAAATTCAAGCTAATTAGTAAGGCGATCGCCCCAAAACATAGGCGACAAAATAAATTTTTGAGCAATATTTTCATAACAATTTTTAAACCTATATATTAAAACTAAATATTAAAACTCAAATCAAGCAATTTCACTTTTCATCACTATATCAATCTGTAAGGAATCGTAGAGAAAATTTAGCGATCGCTGCTAGCAAACATGAGCCACTTTCATTAATAATTCATGTTCAGCGAGACAAAATAGAAATGTCTAATCAATAATTCATTCCTAATTACCAAAATTATAAAATTAGTACAAGCAACTACATCATTAATAAATTCGTTTAAGTTAAGTATCATTAAGATTTAACTAATAAATTATAAAAGAGTTTTTTATGGATATTTCGTAATCAAATCAGTTGATAATTATAGATATTTATTTTTTACCTGTGGATAACTTGGGGATAACCACCGTCTTTCTGTGGAAAAGATGGGGATATCTGGGGAAAACTTTTGCAAAAATGTGGATAACATTTAATGAGTATTTATACCCTGTGGAAAACCAGCCAGTTTATCCACAGGGTTTTCCACAGGTAAAAAACGCTAGAAGTACTATTAAACTTAGCTTTCTTTGAGTTTTCCACATTTTCCACAGCCCCTATTACTACTATTAAAGATTTATTATTCTTTAAATAGTAATAATTAGATCAAATGAAAAATTAATGAAAAAATAAATTTGAATTTTGATATTGTAAAAAATTCCAACGATGGTATGATTGGCTTCCACAAATCAAAAAACTAAAAGTAAAAGTTCCTTCAGTAAAAATTTATTTTAGAAAATCTCTTTTTAAATTCTGTTCTCAAAAAATCTACAAAGTAATTTTAAATACGTTTTTTATTTTTCCTGAAATCTTAAAACCTTAAAAGTAATCAAACTATTGAAATCTTCTAGAATCTCCTCTACAAGCCTTAACTGCATTTTTTAGAATCTAATTCATTCACAATTTAGTCTCCCTTTCTCATTATTTTCACTCAGTTTAGAAAAATCCCATCCAACTATGCGACTAGTCTGTCCTCAAAACCAACTCGCTGCTAATCTTGCCCTTGTCGGTCGTGCAGTCGCATCTCGTCCTACTCATCCAATTTTGGCAAATATTCGATTAGATGCTGATGGCTCTAGCCAGAGTTTAGGTATGACCGCCTTTGATCTCAATCTAGGTATTCAGGTCTCATTTCCTGCTCAAGTCGTTGAGGCGGGATCGATTACTCTTCCTGCAAAGTTACTCAACGACATTGTGTCACGTCTTCCCGATGAAGACATCACGATCGCAGTGGACAAGGACAACACGATGGTATCGATTGTCTGTGGCTCAGGGCGTTATCAAATGCATGGCTTACCTGTGGAAGAGTTTCCTGAATTGCCTCAAATTGGCGAAGATGGTGAAACTACTTATTTGCCCGTTGAGTCGATGCTGAGTGGTTTGTCATCAACCTTGTTTGCAACTTCGGCTGATGAAACTAAGCGGATTCTTACGGGAGTTCATCTGACTGCTACTGCCGATCGCTTAGAATTTGCTGCTACCGATGGACATCGCTTATCCGTAGTGCAGACTGGCTTCTTGGATGTAGATGAGCCTCCTGTGACGGGGGATACCGTGACAACAAATCTGGAAGTGACTATTCCTGCTAGAGCTTTGCGCGAACTAGAACGAATGCTCAATCAACAAACTGAGGGTGCGATCGCGGTTAAGTTTGATCGTTCCAATATGATTTTTCAAAGTGCTAATCAAATCTTGATTTCCCGTTTGTTAGATGGTAATTATCCCAACTATCGCCAATTGATTCCCAATCGATTTGAGCGTCAAGTCACGGTTGAGCGTAAATTGTTTTTATCGGCTCTAGAACGTATTGCTGTATTAGCTGACCAAAAAAATAACATCGTCAAAATCACAATTGACTCTATTGGGCAAGAAATTTCGCTCTCGGTTGAAGCTCCTGATGTTGCTGCAGGACGTGAATCTCTTCCTGCCCAAATTTCGGGTGAAGATGTAGAAATAGCCTTTAACGTAAAGTATTTACTAGACGGATTAAAGGCGCTGCCGAGCAATGAAATTCAAATTCAGATGAACAATCCGACCAGTCCTGCGGTACTTGTCCCGATTGGGGCAACCAAAATGACTTATCTGCTTATGCCAGTGCAAATTCGTAACTAAAGTTTATCGCCCAGTATTTTGGTGAGGCTAGCTTCATCAAAATATTGGGATTGAGCATGAAGGCAGAGCTTCTCGCTGCCTTTACTTTCTTAGCTTTATGCCTTAACTTTATTGGCGATAGCTATATACCTGAGAAAAATCCTGTAAACTTAGTTGAAGTATGGATTTCTTACCACTGCCTTCAACTCAACTGCCCACTAACACCTACGCTGAGGTGAGACAGGCTAGATCTAGTCAAACGTTGTCGTCCCCGCCATCGTTTAATCGCTATATTGCTGGATTGCCTACCGAACTGCCAATAGAGGTGCAATCGCAGTTACAGCTTTTCTTAGAAGCATTGCCTGAACCTAGTACGATCGCTCAGCAAGTCAAAGCAACTCTGATTGCCCAAGCTGGTCCTATCAAGCCAAATAGTCTACCCAAGCCGAAGCCCAAGGATAAGCCTCGCCCAGTCCTGCCCCCGCCCGTCGGTGAAAAGTTAAATGTTGTTAGTGATCGGCAAGAATATGACATCAATACTCAGGTATTTGTGGCTGAAGGTAACGTGGTGATTACCTATAAAAAATCAGAACTTAAAGCAGATCGCGTTCAATTAAATACCAAAACTCAGGAGGTTGTGGCTGAAGGTAATGTATTTTTTAAGCGTGGCGACCAAAAAATCCGTGGTTCAAAGCTTACTTATAATTACAGTACTGTTAAGGGTGAACTCCTCAAAGCATCAGGTGCGGTTGATATTGGGAAGTTGCAAAATTCTGAAGTATCTCAATCTGCGGCTGACATTGCGCCTAACTCAATCACGGTATCTGCTACAGGTGCCACAAACTCTTCTCAAGGACAAGTGGGCCGCCTTGGTTTTATTGCAGAGCGAGTAATGATTGATGGGGATATATGGACTGCCGAAAATTTGCGTGTTACTAATGACCCTTTTACTCCACCTGAGCTACAAATAGTTACCAGTAAAGCGACTTTAACACCAACTTCTCCTACTCAAAACCGTCTTGATTTAGAGTCTCCCACAATTATTTTCGATCAGGGATTTTCACTACCAGTTCCAGTCAATAGTATTACGATCGATCGATTTCAGCGTTCTGCTCCTGCCTTAATAGCGTTTGATCGCATAGATCGCGGGGGAGCTTTTTATCAACAGACCTTTGATGTGATTGCTCAACCTAACTTGAGTTTTCAAGTATCACCGCAATTGCTTATTCAACGAGCTTTTACTAGTCAGAATGGATTTTCTGGTTTAAATATTTTTGGACTGGTGGCTACCCTAGATGGAGCATTTGATGATGGGTCAAGCTTAGCGGCAAGAGCAAGCCTATCAGGCTTAAATTTGTATGAACTGGACTCTATATTGCGAGCTAATGCTAGCTATAGGCTTCCAGTATTTGGGAACTATACTTTACTAACACAGTATGCTTTTCGCGATCGGGTTTTCAATGGTTCACTGGGGTTTCAGGATGTAAATAACGTTTTTGGACCAACTTTGATATCCCCTAACTATATTCTTGGTGATTCCAAAATTTCTCTAAGCTATCAACTTTCTACTCAGTTAATTGGGGCATTGCGAAGTGATTTACAACCCAATACTGTCGGTTCATTAATTCGTGTTCAAGGAGCTGCTGTAATTAGTCGGTCTTTTCCCCTGCTTCGAGGAGAACCTTTGCCCGCAGAAAAAGAAACAGGATTGCGATTTTCTCCTCAACCAATTGTACCGAAGCTTGATGCTTTTTTGACAGCTGTAGGTGTAAGTGCTTACTATTCTAATGGAGCAAATCAATCTGTCTTATATGGAACTGTTGGCTTGGCTGCGGAAGTTGGTAATTTTTCCAAAGACTTCCTTGACTATACGGGTTTAAACGTTAGCTATACTCAAGCATTTCCTAGTGGTCAATCTCCATTCTTCTTCGATAGTGTGGCAGATACAAAATCGCTTACTGCCGGAATAGTTCAGCAAATCTATGGACCTATTCGCTTTGGTATTCAACAGAGTTGGAGCTTAGTTAATGGTACTTTATTTGATTCTGTCTACTCTTTGGAATATGCAAGGAGAACCTATTCTGTGGTAGTTCGTTATAATCCTCAGCAAGGATTAGGGGAGTTCCTGATCCGCATTAGTGACTTTAACTGGACTCGTCCACCTTCTAATGTGACGACAATTCAAGATGGACTAGAACAGCGGAACTAGATGCAAAAAAGGCAGCGCACCGCGCCGCCTTTTTAACTATGCAGGAATGAATTTGAGGGAAACTCCATTCATACAATAGCGCTGTCCAGTTGGTTTGGGTCCGTCGTCAAAAACATGTCCTAAATGTCCACCACATCGACTGCAATGGACTTCAATTCGCTTCATAAACAATGAAGTATCAGTTGTAGTTGCGATCGCGCCTTCAATGGGTGCAAAAAAGCTCGGCCAACCCGTGTGGCTATTGAATTTAGTGTCAGATGTGAATAGTGGTAAGTCACAACCAGCACAGTTATAAGCCCCTTTGCTATATTGCTTATCTAGAGGGCTACTAGCGGGGCGCTCAGTGCCATGTTTTCGTAGAACACGAAATTGTTCTGGAGTAAGAGTTTGTTTCCATTCATCTTCAGTTTTCATGATTTTGTACTTCTTAGTTGCTTTATTTGAGTCTACTGCGATCGCTGAGGCTATAGGTGGGGAATCGGTAGATTTCTGCCAAAATTGGTATAGCAAAGAGCCACCAATGATCGCAGATCCAGTTAGTAACAAATCTCTTTTTTTCATGATTGATTTTATAGCTTGGTATTGCTAGTGCATGTTGTCTTTTTTCATTACCTTAATTAAAGTTACGAAAGCCGATGGCTTTATGGATGTGTAGTTTTGGGATGTGAATCTCCAAAATCTAAAGTTAGAGTTGTAACAGTTACTACGATTTACAATCTAGTTTATAATTGTAACAATACTTAAAGCTGAGAAAGCGCTTCAAACTTTAAAAGGTTAAACAACAATGGCATTTGAACTCCCATCTTTACCCTACACCCAAGATGCTCTTGCAGCTTCGGGTATGTCTGCTGAGACCCTATCATTTCACTATGGTAAACACCATGCTGCTTATGTAACCAACCTCAACAACCTGATTAAAGATACCGATCTTGCTGACAAAACCTTAGAAGAAGTCATCAAGATTAGCTACAAAGAAGGCAAAGCTGGAATCTTCAATAACGCTGCTCAAGTGTGGAACCATACCTTCTATTGGAATGGCATCAAGCCTGCGGGTGGCGGCTCTCCTACTGGTGCATTGTTGGATGCCATTAATGCTAGCTTTGGCAGTTTGGACAACTTTAAGACTGAATTTAAAAATGCCGGTGCAACCCAATTTGGTAGCGGCTGGGCATGGCTGGTTGCTGAGGGCGGTAAGTTGAAAATCACCAAAACTCCTAATGCGGAGAATCCTCTAGTTCACGAAGGTCAAGTACCTTTGTTGACTATGGATGTTTGGGAACACGCTTACTACTTAGACTTCCAAAATAGCCGTCCTAACTTTATGACCAACTTTGTTGAAAAGCTGATCAACTGGGATTTTGTCGCTGCTAACTTTGCGGCTGTATAGTTTCAAAAGACGCTCAGCGCTTTTGGATAAAAAAGAGAAGTATTGCTTGGCAATGCTTCTCTTTTTTATTATGGTTATGACTTACAATACTGCGGACAGTTTTGAAAAATGAGAACAAAAAAGCTATTCATCGGATAAGGTGCAAGTGTTGAATCAAAACACCAAATGAATAGCATTAAAGACATAATACCGAAGGTAGCAAGCAAAGCACAACAGAAATTCCTAACAATACTGATTTCGACAATCATGTTGATATGTGGGAAAGTAAACTTCACAAATCTGAGTCGGTATAGCGAAATCTCAAAGCGCGCCTATCGTTGTCAATTTTCGCGTTCATACAACTTCATAAAAGCGATCGCCTCTAATCTCATCACAAAGCGATCGCCTAAATCATCCATACTTCCACGACACAAGCGATCGCCCCCAACAAACCATCATCATCATCAAAAAAAATTACATCAGCTAGGTTGAATTTAAGCAATGGCAAGTAAAATGCAAGTATGTTGATATAGGGCTTGGTATATGAACGCAGTAAAAGAGATTATTTTAGGCAAGCTTGAACATTTAGAAGCTTTATCTGAACCTGTTTTATTGGAAGTTTTAGATTTTGTTAGTTTTTTGGAATGGCGACTAAACACAGATAAAAGGCTATCTCTAACAAGTTCAATTTTACCTGAGATTGAAGATACAGGTTCATTTTTGCTGGGAATTGCTTCATCTTTTGCTAGTGGTTTATCCAATGAAGATTTGGAATGTTTACCGACTGATGGAGCAGAAAATCATGATCGATATCTCTACAATACTCAAGTATGACTGAGATAATTTTTGCTGATACTTTTTATTGGGTGGCTTTACTCAGTCCTCGCGATACTTTTCATAGTCAAGCGATCGCTATCACCGCAAAACTTGGTAAGACGAAAATTATTACAACTGATGAAGTGCTTAGTGAAGTTCTCAATTTTTTGTATGATGGAGGCGCAAAATTACGTGAACGGACAGTAAATACGGTGCGACAATTGCTCAATGCGGATTCAGAAAAGGTGACTGTATTATCTCAATCTCGTACAACATTTTTGGGTGGATTGGAGTTATATGAGCAAAGACTAGATAAGGGGTATAATCTTACGGATTGCATTTCTATGGTAACGATGAAGCAAATGGGGATTAGTCGTATCTTGACTCACGATCATCATTTTATTCAAGAGGGTTTTACAGTTCTGTTTTCTGGCGATCGCTAGGTTTCTTTTCATGAATTCAACAGCGATCGCCCCTAATCTCATCACAAAGCGATCGCCTAAATCATCCATACTTCCACGACACAAGCGATCGCCCCTAACAAATCAACAAGATCAAAACAGCGATAGCTTTACTGTCAAAAGTTAAACACAAGCTAGAATTAAGTGAATCTCAGACTGGGCGTAGCTACTAAATCTTAAAATGAAATTTGAGTGGGATGAACGCAAAAAACAGAGTAATCTTGCTAAACATGGATTTGACTTCGCAGATGCTTATCTAATCTTCAATATGCCTATGGTTGTTGAACTTGACGAAAGAGGAAATTATGGTGAAGATCGATATATCGGTATTGGGTTACTTCAAGGTCGAGTTGTAGTCATTGTCTACACAGAACCTGATGAACAGACAGTTAGGATTATTTCATTACGAAAGGCACTATCTTATGAGCGCAGATACTATGAACAATACCTCGAAGACTGATTGGGAAAGAATTGATGCAATGGATGATGAGGATATCGATACATCAGATATTCCACCACTCTCAGCAAATTTTTGGGCTAAAGCACAATTGAGAAGTCCTAAAGCGATTACAACATCGGTTCAAATTGATCCTGAAACTTTTGCATGGTTTCAAGCCCAAGGAGAGAATGCGGCTCAGCAAATGTCAGTTGCATTAAAAATCTATGCGGAAGCACACAAGTCTTATGTCACGAATGTAAAAGTCTAGAATTTCCCTAGTCTCAATCAAAAAGAGATCGCCTAAATTATCCATACTCCACCACACAAGTGATCGTAAATATGCCAAATAAGGTATATTAGGCATAGTACAACAAATCAGAGAACAAACAAATGAACAAAAATCAAGTTTCTGAAGTTATTCAAGGTGGATCAAATGTATTTGAAGATTTAGGTTTCGCTCCTGAAGAGGCTCTTAATCTCAAAATTCGGGCTGACTTGATGTTGAATATTAAGCGGTTCATTCAGTCTCAAGGATGGACTCAAAAGCAAGCTGCTTTGTTTTTTGGTGAAACTCAACCTCGGATTAGCGATTTGATCAATGGTGATATTGAGAGGTTTAGTATTGATAAGTTGGTGATGATGTTGGTGCGTGCGGGTATGGATGTGAGGTTTGAGGTAAATGTAAAGGCTGCTTGAGAGTTACTGATTTTTTGCTTCATTCTTGGTCGGATTGTCGATATTGCAACATTTGCTGATAACGCTTTTGTCCGATTTCTATATCTGATTTTGAAGTCTTTTGTGTTTTCTTTTGGAAAGCATGGAGGACATAAACGGCTTCCGCAAATCTTGCGACATAAAATATTCGATAAGCATCTTCAGTCCGAATCCGAAT
The DNA here is from genome assembly GCA_003249035.1 of Pseudanabaena sp. Classification (GTDB taxonomy): domain Bacteria; phylum Cyanobacteriota; class Cyanobacteriia; order Pseudanabaenales; family Pseudanabaenaceae; genus Pseudanabaena. The sequence continues at coordinate 34,489 of QBMK01000022.1, read as the reverse complement.
TTCTTCAACATCTAAACCAACTGTCGGCATGGGTTTGAAGTCAGAAGGTGTATCACCAGCCTGAATGGCTCTTAGTTGGAAACCTGCTTTTTTACGGGCTGCATCAGGAAAATTTGTTAGTTCATTTAGAGATGAGCCGATCCAACGAATTGGTTTATCAGTCATATCCTTTGACACTCATTATTTTCTTCCATCACTGACAATAAAAATTCACGCAATTGATCGCGTCCTAAACCTCGATAAACATTCACTTCACAGCAAATATTTTGGGGTTGCTCGGCTTTGGCAAAGCGAACAATTCCTTTGGATGGCTCGTCAGCATAAATTAATGGGAGTTCTGCTTTTCTGAGAATTGCTGCCTTTTTGCGATCTGCTTCTTGTCTCTCAGGTAATTCATGGTAAGGACTTTGACGTTCTATCGCGATTACAGGTAAAGAAAACATAGCTTCATGGCGACAAATCAAAATATCGAGAGAGCTACAACTTTTTATAAATCTCTGTAATTCATAATGGAGACTTGCTTCTAGTCCATTTTTCTGAACTATCCGCGCAAGGGAAACTTCAGGAAATAAACGGTATTGAGTTTTATCTTGCAAAACTCCCTCAATCAATTCCATCAAGCAAATTTGCCCTTGATGAAGAAAAGATTTTCCTTCTTGAACTTGGCTCATGTACATATTTGATCCTCTATTGGTTATATTTCGTTTTGCCACTTAAAAATTATCATCATAAGCTTCTGGTTCAGTCCTGAGGATTTCAAATTCTTTAAATGAATTTTCAGGCTTCTCCCCATTTGAACGAAAGAAAGTTTCAATATTAACTTTTAGCTCAGATAGAAAGCTTGTAAGGTGTGAAAGATCAGACAGTGATATTCTAGAAGTTGATGGAAAGCGTTGATCTGTAGTCAATTCATAGCAAATATTTTGTTCGAGCATATCTTTAAATATTGGAGAATATCCAGAATCAGGTAACTCAAATGAAAAAGAATTTTCAGTTGAATATAAGTTTTCTTCAAAAATGGATACACGCGGATCTTGATCTTCCATTACTTCAGTCAACCTAACAACAAAATCAGGTTTCTCTGAGATTGGAATATATAGTTCTCTACTTAGCTCAAAAGATTCCATTGCACGCTCATCCCACTCATACCAATAAATTTTGGTTTGATGCCCACTCCATATTTTTTCATGAATAGATAAAGCAAGTTCTGATTGCTGCTGCACAACGTACATAGCAACTTTAGGACGCTTAGAATCTGTTTTAGGGATAATCGTTGCGTATTGTTTACGATAGCGAACCTCGTATAAATCCTTTAAACCAAGTTCATCTAATATCGCAATTACCGTCTCAATAGTCGGTATGCCAGAAGAATTAACTCCTATATTTTCTGCGGAAGATAACTCTTCCTGATGGAGCAAATCACTGATACCCAATAAAGATTGAAGTTGCTTGATATCCCAAGCGATCTTTTGAGTACCATCATCGAGCGTAAGTAGCTCAACATTTAAGGGTTGTCTGTTCACGATCCTCATATACCCAAACACACTAATTTGACTGCTTAGATTTATCCTAACACACTAATTTGGCTTTTTGGGTAACTTTCTCGAAAAGTTTTTGAGTTAGCAAAAAATTCACCATACCCCTTGAGATCTAAGGAGCGTAAGCCCCCAAAAACCATTTTAGAAGCCTTAGCATACGATAAACATTTTGAGCAAGCTGGAGTTATAGCTTTACTTAGTTAGTGAGATCGCGCTTCCCATAGCAGATTTATTACTTACGATGCCACAGGCTTGAAATTATTAATAGCGATCGCCATTAAAATCAAAATCGAGATAAAATCAAACCAAGCTTTTAATGCTAAGAGCAAATAACTATGGCTAAAAAATCTAGAGAATTTAGCGAACTCGTCCGACAACAGAAATGGGAGAAAGCGAGCAATAAATCATTCGAGAAATTGCAAAAAACTGTTAAACAGGATTTTGGTGAGAATGTACAGATGGTGAGAAACATGGAAGGACTCGCCAAAATGTCTGAGGTTTTGAAAGACTTCATTAGACCCTATGCTGATATTCCCCAGAATAAGAAAGAGCTTCAGCACCTGTTAGAGACCGCAGTGACAGCTTGGGATTTAGCGCTTATGCCAAAAGAAAAAAGGGAATCTGAGTTAGACCAAATATTTGCTTCAATGCTTAAAAAAGCTAAGAAGAATATAGATAAAGAGGATCTTGCGACTAGTAGAGCTTTGATTGAAGATTTTATTAATCGCAAATTAAAGTATTTTGCTGATGAGCAGCGACAAGTCATAGATTTTCAGGTAGAGTACCTTAGTCGAGGTGAATACCATCTCTCAGTAGCCTCCGCAATGTCTAACCCATCAATAAAGCAAGATTTTTTGCTTTATTGATGCGAGTCTACCAGCCCCAAGTACCTACTTCGCCTTTAAATGGCCCCACAATATCAGAAGTAATCCAGCCACCATAAAAATCACCAGCTTGTGGTGTGATTAGCTCATCATTGACATAGCAAGCATCCATGAGACTGCCATAGAAACTAATCGAGTTTTGGATATCTACGAAATTAGGAGTAGGGACTGAATATCGCCATGCCGCATTTTGGATATATTTATCTGCGATCGCAATATCATAATATTGGCTGATTCCCTTCCATTCACACATTGTCCGCCGTGAAGTTTCAACCAAATACTCCATTTTAATATCTTCTATAGGAATGTAATAACAAGGCGGATGACTTGTTTCTAAAACCCGTTTAGCGCGATCGGTTTCTGCTAAAACAATATCATTGCAAATGATGCGAATATGTTTGGTTGTATCTTCTAGAATTGCAGGACGGGGATAGTCCCAGACAGACTCTTGACCTGCTTGTGGTTCAATTCGATTAGGATGCATGGGAATTAATTATCTCTTAAATATATTCTAATCATTCGTAGGGGCAATTCATGAATTGCCCCTACGAATGGGCTATTCTAAAGCCTGCATGTTGATAGAAGTTAGGACGGAACCAGTTACGATAATACTTCTCAGCTTCGGTTCCACTTGTAATCCAGGAGCCGCCTGCCATCATATTATGTTTAGTATCAAAATATGAAGCGGAATAGCTCTCATATAGATAATGGGGTTTATATCCTGTGAGCGGCGTTAAATGATCGCTCAGCCATTCCCAAACATTGCCGCGCAGGTCGTATAGCCCTGAAGGACTTTTGGCTTCTAAAGAACCAACAGGACTCGGAGAAGCAAATTTTAAATTGAGATTGAAGCCTGAATTTGTTTCTTCTATGGGCTGCCGTAAATTTGACACTCCGTAAGTTGCCAGATGCCATTCTGCCTCACTCATCAGACGAGTATCATTTCCTTTCCAGTGGCAATAGGCGATCGCTTCATAGTGATTTACTTCCACGGGGAAATCAAAGGGCATTGCAATTTCATCAAACATGGCACGATATTTATAGCTGTCACCTTGCTGAATCCAGAATTTAGGGTGCTTGATCTTATGCTCAACTTTCCAAGCCCATGACTGTTCGTGCCAATATTGTTGATTTTCGTAGCCGTCATCTTTGACAAAATCTAAAAATTCGGCATTTGTAATCAGATATTTACTCGCTTGAAAAGTCTCTACATTGACTAGGCGATCGCCATATTCAATATCCCAACCATATATACAGGAATCTTGAGGTTTGCCTAGTCGTACTTCACCACCCTTGATCTCAATCATTTCATTTGCGACGGTATAGCCATTGGCAGGAGCATATTGCCAACTGTCAGGACGTTGAAGTTTATCAACTGGCAATTGACGAATTAACATTGATGAGGTCTCGATATGGATATATTGATGTTCGATCGCCATCATTAGCCCCCAAAGTGGATGTTCTTGATTGATCGGCAATGCGATCGCCATATTGTGAATAAATTCACTAATCCTTTCATAGACTTGCTGGCGATATTCCCAAACTGCGGTAACTTCCGCTTGTCGTAGACTAGCAAAAATACCAGATATATCATCAGGCTTTTCGGGATCGACTCCGATTTCAAAGAGAATCTCAAAATCTGGATTGATTCGAGCAGAAAGCAACTCGACTTTGACTAATTTATTGATATAAAAGACTGCCGAATGACCTAGATAAAAAATCAATAAATTGCGGAGGCGATCGGGATTCGTATAAAAAGTTTCAGGACTAACTAAACTTTTCATCAAGCTATCTTCGATTTGCCAAGCTCGCTGAAAATAAGCAAGGATCTCTTGGCGATCGCAACGGTGCAGATTTGGTGGTTGCATAGATGGAACTTTTATTACGTTTAGTCTATAAAACTATAGGCACAATTTATGAATTGTCCCTGAGCTTTTGAGTAAATATCCTTAAACTTGACACAAAACTAGCCCGAACAATTTTTGGGGATCTGTCCAGATTTTGACGGTTTCTAAGCCTTGCGATCGCAGTTGGGCTTGAACTGCTTCTAGGTCAAACTTGCGCGAGATTTCAGTGAGGATGCTTTCACCAGCTTGAAACTGGATTTTGAGATCGAGAATATCTAAAGAAACTTGATGAGGCGATCGCGCATGTAAATACATTTCAATTTGATGATCGACCTCGTTATAAATCGCTTGATGTCTAAATAAATCAAGATCGAAATCCCCTTGAAATCGCCAGTTCAAATGGGCAAGCATATTCAAATTAAAAGCAGCTGTTACTTCTTGGCGATCATTATAAGCAGCTTCTAAAATATCTTTAGGCTTTTGTAAATCAATACCTAACAAAAAATAATCACCCTGAGTTAACGCATGGGCAACCTTGCCTAAAAAATCATCGGATTCTGCTGCGGTGAAGTTACCAATTGAGCTACCTAAAAAGAAAATCATTCGCGATCGTCCATGATTTTTGCCTAGATAAAGTAATGCTTCTTCGTATGTACCTAATAAGCCTTCAAGACAGAGATCGGGATATTTTTCTTGCAAATGTAAGACTGTAGTTTTGAGGATGCCACCACTCACATCGATAGGAATATAACTGAAAGCATCTGGCAGAGCTTCAGTTAATGAGTTAGCAGCTTTTTGATAAGCACTTAATAAATAATGCGTCTTTGTAGAACTGCCACTACCTAATTCCACTAATTCACAAGAGCCAGTAAGTGCCGCTATTTCATCAGCATATTGATTTAAGATCCAAGCTTCGGTACGAGTAGGATAATATTCGGGTAAATCACAAATCTTCTCAAATAATTCGGAGCCAATATCATCATAAAAGTACTTGGGTGGAAGACTCTTAGGACTTTTTGTTAACCCTTGAACTACGTCATCACCATCTTTGCTAATTGATTGGTTTATAGCTGAATAATGTTGATGGAGGATTTTTAAATGCTTAACTGTCATGCTCGGATTTTCACCTATTTATGTTTATACGATAGATTGCTGTTTTCGGATGAATATCAATAATCGTAAAACCGATAATATTTAGTGGCGGCGCAAAGCGCCGCCACTAAATATTATCGGTTTTACGGATTGAGTCTTACCATCACCCATGTTACATAAGTCCCGATGGGACTCCAGAGTAAATAGGGCATTAATAGCCATCCAGCTAAGCTGGAAATTTGCCAAACTTGGGTCGTTAAAACTAACCCTAAGATAAAACCGATCGCCCCTGAGAACACCCCAGCCCTAACATTGCGTAAACGGGTCATGACAGGGGTGTAGGACAAAATTGCGAATTCAACGATCGCGTAACTTGCCATGAGCAACCATGTGCTGAATGTTGAGGGTTGAACTTCCCATAGTGCGGCTGCCGAGGTAATGCCGCAAATAAAGATAAAGATCCAGATAAAGGGGATGGCTTTTTCAAAGGTTAACCATCGAGGGCGACGCAATCGCATAAACCATTTGTAGTCGCTAGGAAAAAGCTTATTAAATGCAAAGCCTCCTCCAAATGCGGCAGTTCCGATTACTAGCCAAGTAGTTATCATGCTTATCTCCGATCTTCGATCTCGCAACCATCGGCACAACGCCCTTGGCTATTATTTAGATTATTTTCGCGTTCGTTTTGGTATTGTTGCCGTTTTGCCACGATAGTTTTAAGATTGCCTCGACCAGTCAGCAAAAGCCGATAGTCTGCCCAAACTCCATAAAGAATATCGGCTAAGCTCCCAAAAATGGGAATTTTGGTAATCGCATAGATCCAACCGATACCAAGAATGTCGTAGGTTCGGCGAAATACTTCGACATTTTGGACAATCTCACCATTAGGTAATATGGCGTGAATCCGACCCATAGCTGTCTCAAAATCTATCCCAGCATTATCGGCAGGGTCGTAATCATCGGCGGCAATATCTACAAAATTAATTAAACCGCGATCGCCATCTTTGCTTTTTAAAAAATTGACTTCACGGACACATAGAGGACATGCACCATCATAGAGGAGCTTAATTTTCCAAGTTTGAGCTTTGGTTTCTTTGGCGTTTGTCTGCGGAGATAGCATTGAGTTAGTTTTTTTTGGGTTTAGCCCTATTTTATCGCGATCGCTTAGGGTTGTGCTTTTACAACAGTTTTCAATCACCAAAAACAATAAAATCTTTAAAAGTGTTGCGAAGCAACACTTTTAAAGATTTTATTGTTTTTGGTTTGAGCACAAAGTGCTGTAATCAAACTTTGACTAGAGGCTTTGCATCAGCGCGAATAGGAATAGAAATATACATTCCTTCTCTAGCCATTACCGCCCCCGCAAACTTCTCTTGAGCCAGCCGACCAACTTCATCCAAGTAATCATCGCTATGCAAAGGATCGTGATGAAAAATTACTAGAGTCTTGACATTAGCAGCTTCGGCAACTTTGATTGCCTCCTGCCAAGTCGAATGTCCCCAACCAACTTTTGGACTAGTAGTTGACCAATATTCCTCATCAGAATAAGTAGCATCCATAATCAACACATCCGCATCGCGAGCCAGATATACAAGATTTTCATCAACGCGATCGCCAAAATGTTCAGTATCAGTGGCGTAAACCGCTACGCGATCGCCACAACTAACTCGATAACCTGTTGCCTCACCCGGATGATTGAGCATTCCTGCCTCAACTGTCACCCCATTACCAATCTCGATGATACTGGGAGATTCAATATCAAAAAACTCCAAACATGATGCCATCACTCGTAACGGCACTGGGAAGTTAGGATGATGCATTTGCTCTTCCAGCCGCTCCTGCATCGTTTGACCTGTTGGAGCAATTTTCCCGTAGATTTTAAATACATTCCCTTTGATAAATGCAGGCGTAAAAAAGGGAAATCCTTGAACATGATCCCAATGACTATGGGTAAAGAAAATACTTGCATCTACGGGCATCTGCTTTAACAGATGCTGCCCTAAAACCCTAATCCCAGTTCCTCCATCGAAAATAATGCGTTTACCATTGCAGCGCATTTCCACACATGGTGTATTGCCACCATAGCGGACTGTCGTTGGACCTGGGGTAGCGATACTACCACGCACACCCCAAAAATGAATAGAGAACTCGCTGTCAGAAATGGACATTAGCTAACTCGTAGTCAGAGAATTTTAAACCATTGAGGAAAGTGTGAAAATCTAGAAAATTTTAGTAAATTTCTACTTTTGAATTGTTAATCTCAACACTAAATATATATAAAGTTAAGCGGAACTACAAACCTTGTTAATCTTTGTGAATCTATTAAGTTAATTATTAATTGTAAGTTAATTATTAATTGAATAAATCTATTATTAAGTATGAATAGTAGCTAAAACCACTCATCAGAACATTCAATCTAAGCAGTTTCTAATTTTAGCAGTCATTAAGACGCAGCAAGTTAAGTAGGAAATTATTAAAATATCAGAATGCTTATCAGAGTAATTACCCAATTAATCAAATTAGATTTGGGTATATGCTAACCCTATGTATTGCTTTGTGGCTATCAGCTTTTAGTACTAGCTAATGACTGATAGACAACTTAAGACTAAAGTCTGATAAAGATGCATGTAAATCACAAATTTATAAGTTTGAGCCTCATTGGAGTTCAAATTTACAAATTTGTAGATGATTATTTATAAATTTTGGATACAAGTTTGTGACAGTGACTCAATCAACAGCAACACCTATATCTCAAACCAGTCTACAGTCTAGCTCCTTAGCTCTAGCGATCGCAGGCATGAAGTGCGCGGGTTGTGTAGCAACAGTAGAAAAACGTTTGCTTGCCTGTGAAGGGGTAAAGGCAGCAAGTGTGAATTTGCTAACCGAAAAAGCAACCGTAATCTATAGCGTTGAAAATACAGCACAGGAACTAGCACCGCAATTGATTGAGGCTATCGCTAAAGCAGGTTTTTCGGCTGAGTTTATTAGTAAAAGCGATCGCAAAGTTGTTCACAATTCTGTATCCCAAAATTCCACTAAAAATTCTTGGTTCGGGGTTAGCCAAGAAATTGCTATCCCCGCATCATTGGTAATTTTAGCGATCGTCGGACATTTGGGTTTGATCGGCGTTGCTGATTTGCCCCTAATTGGCAATATGTATGCCCATTGGGTAGTCTCGACTGTAGCGCTAGGCTGGATTGGGCGACCGATTTGGTGGGACGGATTGAAATCGCTATGGTATCGTGTTCCAAACATGAACTCATTGGTGGGATTGGGGACAGTTTCGGCATATTTAGCCAGTACGATCGCCTTATTTGTTCCGCAGTTAAATTGGCAATGCTTCTTTGAAGAGCCTGTAATGCTGTTGGGGTTTGTACTCCTAGGACAAGCTTTGTTAGAAAGAGCCAAGGGAAAAGCCTCCAATGCAATTCGCGCCCTGATGGAGCTACAACCCTCTAGCGCCAGATTGTTAGTAAGCAGCAACAATGGTGAGCTTCAAGTATCAATGCCTGTGGAAGATCTGCAAGTAGGCGATCGCATCGTCGTTTGGTCGGGGGAAAAAATACCTGTTGATGGCGAAATTATTGCTGGTAGTACTAGCGTTGATGAGTCAATGCTGACGGGCGAATCGATGCCTGTAACTAAGCAATTAGGCGCGAGGGTTACGGGAGCAACCCTAAATCTGACAGGAGCAATCACAGTTCAAGTTTTGCAAACTGGCTCAGAAACCACCTTGGCGCGGGTTGTATCGTTAGTGGAGTCAGCACAGGCGAGCAAAGCGCCGATTCAATACCTAGCCGATCGCGTGGCTGGATATTTTGCCTATTCCGTAATGGCGATCGCTGCCTTGACATTTTTGATTTGGTACGGATTGCTCCATGCCGAAATTGTATTTAGCCTACGATTAGCGATCGCCGTTTTAGTAGTTGCTTGTCCTTGTGCTTTAGGATTAGCAACTCCAACTGCAATCATGGTTGGCACTGGAATCGGTGCAGAAAAAGGCATCTTAATCAAAGGGGGCGCTAGCCTAGAAAAAATCGATCAACTCTCAGCTGTAGTTTTTGATAAAACTGGCACTTTGACCACAGGCAAGCCTGAAGTCACGGACGTTATCACCGATGATCTAATAGTTTTTGGTCGCAAACTCATTGAGCAAACAACTTTTAAAAGTTTGGTTGAAGAACGGGAAGTACCGACATCAGCCTTACGGATTTTGCAATTAGCTGCCAGTGCGGAGGTGGGTGCAAATCATATTCTAGGTGCAGCCACGATCGCTAAAGCTGAAGAATTAAATATTGAGCTATTATCCACCCAATCTTCACAGATTGTGGCTGGCTGTGGTGTCGAAGCGATGCTGACCAATGGCGAAACAATTTGGGTGGGCAATGGTGCATGGCTGCAAGAGCAACAAGTCGAAATTTCCAGCGAGATGTTAGAGCGATCGCATAATTTAGCAGAATTCGGAAAAACTCCGATTTTTATCGCTGTAGATTCCCAACTAGTTGGGATTATCGCAATCCGCGATCGCCTCAAACCAGAAGCCTATGATGTAGTCCGTCAAATTGAAGCGATGGGCTTGCAAGTTTGGATGCTCACAGGCGATCGCCAAGAAACCGCTAATGCGATCGCCAACCAGTTGGGCATTCCAACCGAACGGGCGATCGCGGAAGTCAAACCCGATGGCAAAGCCGATGCTGTCATGAAACTACTCGCTCAAGGTCAGCGTGTCGCCATGATTGGCGATGGTGTCAATGATGCACCTGCCTTGGCTAGCGCCACCGTCGGCATTGCCCTCAGTTCAGGTACTGATGTTGCCATGGAAACAGCGGATATTGTATTAATGCGTCATGACATTAGCGATATCGTCCCCGCAATCCAACTCAGTCGCGCCACTTTTAGTAAAATTCGCCAAAATCTATTCTGGGCTTTTGCTTATAACACCCTAGCTATTCCCATTGCCGCAGGAATTCTCTACCCCAGTTTTGGCATCTCGCTAAATCCAACAATCGCAGGCTTAGCGATGGCATTTAGTTCTGTCAGCGTAGTTTTAAGTTCGCTGTCGTTGCGAGCTAGAAAAAAATAGGTTGTGCAGCGCGAAGCGCTGCACAACCTATTTTTTGGAGATAACACAATAGGTTAACTAATGGATTGGATAAATCTAATTATCGCAGGTCTATTGGAAGCTGTATGGGCAAGCACCATAGCATACACCGATGGCTTTACAAAGCCTGTTCCCAGTCTGATTACCATCGCCTCCATAGCTGCCAGCTTAATTCTGCTTGCTCAAGCCTTGAAAACCATTCCAGTTGGCACAGGCTATGCAGTTTGGACAGGAATTGGCGTAGTGGGAACCGCGATCGTTGGTTCAGTGTTTCTCGGAGAATCGCGAGATTTACCAAGATTTATTTGCATCAGCCTGATCTTGCTGGGAATTATCGGTTTGCGATTTACAAGCTCAAAATGATAGGATGACGCTGCTTTGTACTGATCTCTCGCCTGAACTACAAGAATGGATTCTAAGCCCCTGAATGACAACTCTTTGAATGCTAAGTCTTTACTGTTAAGTATTCTCAGCTTATTGTCTATTTTATTTATTCTCTTTACTTTGCAGGCGAGCTGGAATAACCCGCAGGAACAGACAAAATTAGATTTACTCCAAACTGATTTAATTTTGCAAGCCACTCAAATTCAAGAACAGGCTAAAGATAGTCCTAAAGATGACATATTCCAACAAGTCTTAATCGGCGATAGCAAACCTCAAGACCTTTATGTACAGGCACTCAGTAGTTATCAAGAAGTACTTAAAGGTAGCAAATCTAATCTCGTCAACCTAGAGCGACTCTCTCTATCTCCAGATTCAGCAGACTATGAGCCACAGGCTCTCTCTAAACAAAAACAAAAAAAACAAACTAGCATTAGTGAAATCAGCATTCGTACAGGACTGCTGCAAATTCAGACTGGCGATACACAAGGTGCGATCGCCACATGGAAAAGCGTTGCAGAATTAGAAGGGCAATCCATGACTAGCTATGGGTTAACCGCACAGATTCTCAAAGGGCTGTGGTCAGAACCAACCATGCTATTCCCTAATGCTGAAACTCAGATTCGACGTACCCTTGATGGATGGTATCGCAAAACTGCCCTAACAAAACTCTATCAATCGCAACAAAGAAACGAAAAACTCCCTGAACTTGAACAACAAGCTCAAATAGAAGTCAACACAGCAATTAGCCGTTTAATCATCATCAACTCTATACCACTAATCGGCGGCAGTGTGGGAATCTTGGTATGGGTAGGCTTACTAATTCAATGGATTTTCTTCCGCAAATATTCTCCATTCTATAGAAAAGTTCAAAGCGAAACAGACCAAAATCTCAATCAAGCCAATTTGCAAGTACCTTGGGGAATCGAGATAACTTGGGAAGTTATGGTGCTATGGTTTACTGCATTTTGTCTAATGACTCAATTAGTACTGCCATTATTATTTGAATTCCTAGGTATCCAGTCAAGAGCCAGTGAAGATTACACAATCCAAGCCTTACTAGTCTTGATTCCCTATACGCTCTCAGTTATTCCCATGCTGCCAATTTTGCAAGGTAGCCTTGCAGCCTATCGACCTTTGCCTGAAGGTTGGTTTCGCATCAAAGTCACGCCGCCACAATGGTTAGCATGGGGAATTGGCGGATATTTTGCGGCAGTTCCCTTGTTTTTAGTAAGTTCTGTAATTAGTCAAAAATTTCTTCAAGGTCAAGGGGGAGGCAATCCGCTATTACCAATCTTGACTGATAGCCAAAATAAGTTACCCAAGTTTTTACTATGGACAACTTTGGCGATCGCAGCTCCTTTTTTTGAAGAATATCTATTTCGTGGATTTCTACTTCCTTCTCTTACCAAGTTATTGCCAGTTTGGGGCGCGATCGCATTAAGTGGATTTTTCTTCGCGGTAGCCCATCTAAATATTGCCGACATTATTCCCCTCACCACTCTAGGAATAGTGATGGGTTTTGTCTATTGGAAATCAAAAAATCTTCTCTCGTCGATGCTCCTACATTGTCTCTGGAATAGCGGTAGTTTCTTTGCTTTGATTGCTCTAGGGGGTAAATAGCTAGAAGGTTCGCTTGCGAACCTTCTAGCTAATATGAAGAACAATCCAAGGGTGTTCCACAGAAGCGGAAATATTACCTTTAAATGGTGCGCTCTGCGATCGGTTCTGGGCAGTCAATAAATCTAAAAGCCTCTCGATATCTTCAAAATTCACCTGATGGATCAAATATCGTGATAAAAACTGCCTAACAATCCTTCTTTGTAAAGCTAAAGGTTGCTCTTGCAAAAGTTGGCGATGCAAGCGCGGTAAACGCTCATCCCAAATCACCGAAACATTATCTTCAAAAAAAATACTTGCTTGTGCCTCTAAATAGATTACATCATCGTGCAAAAGCTCTGAAGTCTGTGCGATCGCAATTTCTAGCTGTGGATTAAAATACTCTTGCAGATAGGGAATCGTTTCCAATCGTAAGCGATTGCGTCGATAGTCCAAGTTTTGATTAGTGCTATCTTCCCAAATTGAAATTTGATTTTCGCGACAAAATGCTGCGGTTTCAGGACGACTGACATTTAACAAAGGACGTACCAACTGAATTGCTGGCGTAAGCGATCGCATCCAAGTCAATGATGCTAATCCATCCGCGCCACTCCCTCTCATCAAGTTATGTAGTAATGTCTCAACGCGATCGCTGCGAGTATGCCCTGTCACAACATATGCACAATTTTGTACCTGAGCCATTTCCACTAACATTGCATAGCGCCACTTTCGAGCATTATCTTCGCTCGTTAGTAAAGTTTCAGCGGTTCTCAAACAAAAAGTAATTTCCCATTCCTTCGCAATACTTTCAACATGCGCGGCATTAGCTTTTGAGTCACTACGCCACTGATGATCGCAATGAGCAATCGTTAAATTCCAGTTATATTTAGCCTGTTGCATATGCAACAGGCTGGCTAAACAGAGGGAATCCTGTCCACCCGAAACTGCTAACAAAATATTGGTGTTTTTGGGCAATAGATGAGGTTGCGATCGCAACACAGCATTTAACTCAGCACGTAATCGCTTGGTGAAATGCTTAGTCGATCTCAAGATTTACCTCCTAGGTTCCTTTGGTATAGAGACATCTGAAGTTGGTCATCCGACATTTAAGAAGTTAAGCGCAAAAACTTTTTCTTCCCAACTTGTAGGACTTTGCCTGATAGCTCATCAACACTTGCAAAGGTGCGATCGCTTAACTTTTCGCCATCAAGTTTGACTGCACCATTTTTGACTTGACTCTGAGCTTCGCTGTTGCTCTTGCAAAGCCCTGATGCCTTGACTAGATAATGCAATGGTGCAGGAAAATTAATCTGAGAAAGATCGAATTCGGGAATATCGCCCAGATCGGTAGTATTGCCCGCGAGGACAATTTGTTCGGCATCACGTTGGGCTTGCAGCGCCGCTTCAGGACTATGGTATTGCCCAACGATCGCTAGGGCAAGTTGTTTTTGCTTTTCGCGAGGATTGTCTGGGAGCGTCGCAAGGTCAATATCAGTGAGCAGCTCAAAGTATTTATCGACAAGCGCATCAGGTACTTTTTCGAGCTTGGAATACATACTCAATGGCTCGTCAGTCAGCCCGACGTAGTTACCAAGAGACTTAGACATTTTCTGCACGCCATCTAAGCCAACTAGTAAGGGGAGCAATAGTCCAAATTGCGCTGGCTTGCCTTGACGATTTTTGTCTTTGAGTTGCAGGTCACGCCCAACGAGAATATTAAATTTTTGATCGGTGCCACCTAGCTCCACATCGGAGTCGATCGCTACCGAGTCATAGCCTTGCAATAAGGGATAGAGAAATTCATGCAAGTAAATCGGATTGCCTTTTTCATAGCGATCGCTAAAGCCTTCTTTGGCAAGCATCTGACCGACAGTCATGCTTGCTTGCAAATTAATAATTTGCTGTAAATCAAGTTTGTTTAACCATTCGCCATTTCGACGCAACTCGAAGCGATCGCTAGAAAAATCAAGAATTTTCTTGGCTTGCTCTAAATAGGTTTCAGCATTGTACGCAACTTCTTCAGGAGTTAGTCTTGGGCGAGCTTCAGAACGACCTGTCGGATCGCCAATTTGAGCAGTGAAGTCACCAATAATTAAGACAGCTTTATGTCCTGCATCCTGAAATTGACGCAATTTCCTCAAAGCGACAGTATGTCCAAGATGCAAATCAGGACGAGTAGGATCGATGCCGAGTTTAATGCGAAGGGGGCGATCGCTTTTCTGGATGCGATCGCGCAAGTTGTCAGTTTCGCTATCTGGAAATATTTCGACAACACCACGTTCTAGGAGGGTTGATAGATTTGTTTGGTCGGTGCTTGGAGACATTCTAAAAAAGTTGTTGCGATCGGCGATTAGTTATTTAATATTACGTTAAAGATTTGACATTTTCAGAGCTTCCAACTCAGTTATAGATAAACCAGTAACTTAGTAAATCACTTGATCATCAATGTTCAAGACTTGCATCTCAATGATTATGGTGCGATCGCTATTATCCTCACTTTTAATTCTGGTTTTAAGATCCAGATAGGTATCTTTAACGCCGCGAATTTTTGGAGCAAGATAAGGATTAAGGATCCCTAAATCTTGAATAACAGGTTTTTTGTCATAAAATAGGGAATCGATTCTAGCAAATACTCTAGTTTATAACTTTATAGCCATCTGGACATTGCAGTGCTTTTTTATCAAATTTTGGTATTCCTGCTTCCTTCTTAGTTGGCTCATTTGATTCACACAAAATGGAGATCGTCTTCAGACCAATACTTAAAGAGCCAGACAGATACGCAGCACCTAAATAACTTTTGAGATCTTCTTTCTTTGCAGTTCCAGTTTGTACAGTAATTCCTGGATAGTTTTTAATATCGACAGTCTTGATAGAATCAATATTTTGAATATTATATCGATAATTCTCAGTTTCTGCCTTAATTCCTATCTCCGATTCCTCAATGGTCTTAGCCCATTTTTTCTTTTCAAGAAAATAGTTTTGCTGTGCTCTATTCATAGAGGCAACATAAGTTTTTCCTTCGTGTCTCATAGCCCTTTGTGATTCGCCTCGATCAATATAGATTCTTAAAGCGATCATTCCAAGCGTAAACGTATTAACTACAGCCAAAATGAAGTACAACCGTTTTTGACTATTACTTGAAGTTTGGTTAGACATACCAGAGAAACTCCCTAAATAGAATTAACTAGGAAATCATTTAAGAATTAATCGCCATATAGAGGTTTGGTTAAAAGTCTAGAAATATAGCATCCTAAATCCCCCAATTCTGGGGGAAGTTGAAAGAATTTTATTTTCTTGTTCCCCCAAAATTGGGGGATAGGGGGCAATTAATTGTTGACTTGACTAAGTTTTATGAATTGTGTGTACGCGGTATGCAGAATTAGAGGGATAGGGGGCAACCTTAAGTTCTTAAAGGGGGTTCTAACACAATCAGCCAAGTATAACTACTTTCGATTAAGCGATAGGTTTTACTTAGGAAAAATTTGTATTTTAGATCTTAACCTATGGTATCAAATTGGCGAGAATGTAGCTGAGCGTAGCGTCCTGCTTTTTGGAGAAGTTCGTTATGAGTTCCTGATTCGACAATTTGACCTTGTTCTAGAACGATAATGCGATCGCTATTTCTAATAGTCGCTAAACGGTGAGCGATGATAAATGTAGTACGCCCCTTCATTAGGCGTTGTAAAGCTTCTTGGACGAGGCTTTCGGATTCTGTATCAAGAGCAGAAGTTGCTTCATCAAGAATTAGGATTTTGGGATTATGAAGGACGGCACGAGCTATGGAAATGCGCTGACGTTGACCACCTGATAGATTAACTCCTCGCTCACCTACCCATGTATCGTAACCTTGGGGAAGTTCCATAATAAAATTATGGGCATTGGCAATTCGCGCTGCATTCTCCACTGCTTGAGTGTCGTAATCTTTTTGTCCAAAGGCGATATTAGAAGCAACGGTTCCAGAGAAGAGAATATTTTCTTGGGGAACGAGAGCTAGTTGTTGGCGGAGGCTTTTGATTTGGACATCGCGAATGTCGTAGCCATCAATTAGGATTTTGCCAGATTTAACGTCATGGAAGCGCATCAATAGATTCATCAAGGTGGATTTACCTGCACCTGACATACCGACAAGGGCGATCGCTTCCCCTTTATTAGCTACAAGATTAATATCCGTCAGAACTGGGCGATCGCTTTGATAGTGGAAGCCAACATGGATATATTCGACTTTGCCTGTGACTTCAGGAAGAGCGATCGCATTCGGCTTTTCCGTAACGACAGGTTTAATCTTGAAAATCTCGAAAATGCGATCGACGGAAGCTTCTGCCTGCTTGATTTCGTTATAGCTGCTGGTGGTATTGGAGATCGGGTCGATCAATAGCGCCACACCTGCACCAAAAGCAACAAACTGCGATGGATTTAGCCAATTATTAGAAATCAGCCAACCCGCGAGTAGGAACAAAAAGCAAATCCCTACTGCTTCCAAAAAACCAACTACAGGATATTGAATAGCTTTAACGTGGTCTGCTGCATATTTACGGCGATTATTTTGTTCGGATTCTTGACTGAAACGCTCAATCTCATAAGATTCCGTAGCAAAAGCGCGAACTAAGCGAATCCCGCTAAAAATTTCTGATAGTAGCGAGGCTAAGTTAGAAACTTGATCTTGGCTGCGGCGGCTGAGACTCAACATGCGATTGCCGAACCATGCGATTAATATTCCGATCAAAGGCGCAACGGCTAGAGTGGTAAGAGTTAAGATCCAGTTCAAAAAAATCATGTACGCCAGTACAAAAATTAATTGCAATACTGACGGAATGAGTTGATGAAAAAATTTGCCGATTACTTCGCCAATGCGATCTATATCTTCGGTCAATCGATAGGAGAGGTCACCAGTACGTGACTCGGCGAAATAGTCTAGATCCAGGGTTTGCAAATGTGCGTAAACATCAACGCGCAAATCTTTTGCGGCATTCAGGGCAGCCCGCGCCATCATCGAGTCCTGTCCATACTGCCCCAATCCCCGAAATACAAACATAACTACGGTGAAAGCAGAGAGCTGCAAAATGGCGGTAACATCTCCCTTGGCAAGTGCTTGGGAAACTCTTCCTAGTAGTTCGGCAAGGAGGGGCATCGTACCGATAAAAACTAAGGTGCATAAAAATGCTTTAGCTATTAGAAAACGCTGGGGGTAGACGTAATCTTTCAGTTGCCAATATGAAGATCGTGCTGAGGATTTTCCAGAAGATTTTATTTCCAAACTCGTAGCTCAAATGTGTGCAATTCACCAAAGATTAGTCTCTCACTTTATCGCACCAATTCGCCGCGATCGCATTGCTTATGTAGCCTAGCGCTAAATAGAGATATGCCGAGCGCAGCGCAGCACATCTCTTTTGGGGTTTAGGGAATGAGGGCAAAGCTATTAGCAAATTGGTCGAATGCTGATGAATTTTGGCTATTTGCATTCTGAGAATCAGGTTGGTAATAGCGAACTGTATAGATAAATTTATCGGCTTCTAAGGTTAATACTTTGACCTTCCAGTTTGTGGATTTATTAGAAGCATCGCTAGAAGCGATCGCCGTTGTAAATTCCTCTTTAAAGCCAGACTTTGTGCCTTTAACTTTGGGGTCAAAAGGAATTTTCACGAGATCCTTTGCCTTGTCAGAACCATCGGAGGCGATCGCCTTGCCATCTATCGGCTGTCGCGACACCAGCGTATAGACTTGTTGACTTTGTTGTAGCTTTTTAACTAGATCGTTTTTATCTCCGCCTACTGGAATATCACGACTAGGTGTAAAAATTACCGTACTTGCGCCTGAAGGTTCTAAGCCGAGATCGATCGCTTTCCAGTCCGCAGGATAGCGCAGCATATAACCCGCACCCGTATATTTGCCAGTTGTTTCAGGCTTGGCATCCTCAGATCGACAAATCTCGATTTTGCTCGCGTCCTGATTTGTTTGCAAGGTATAACGCATATCTTCAGCAACCAGTGCAATTTCAAACCCTTCTTGAGTCGGAGCCGCAGTTTGACATAGGTCGCTAATATTAGCTTGCTGTAGCTTTTGCGACTCCGCCACGATCGCCACAGTTGGCGATAGCTGAAGCTGCGATCGCAAATAACTAATTGCTTTTTCGGTAGCAAGATTATTAGCTGGCGCTGTGGAGATATTTGATGGAGTCTGCTGACAGCTAACTAAGGCGATCGCAGCAATTCCGATATAGGCGTGAAACTTTGGCATAACATAAAACGAGATATAGCAATCATCATAATGCTTAGAAGAAGAGACGCTAAGCGTCTCTTCTTCTTTACCCACTAAAAAATAATCAAAAACAAAATGGACATCAAAACCCTCGTATTTCCTGCGATCGTCACTATCTGCGCATTGCTCGTTTACTTTGGCTTAGGTATCGGTGTGGCTGTAGCTCGCGTTAAGTACAAAGTAATGCCGCCACAAACCACTGGCAACGAAGATTTTGATCGGGTCTTTCGTGCTCATCAAAACACCCTTGAACAAATCGTGATCTTCTTGCCTTGCTTATGGCTGTTCAGTATTTTTGTTAATCCAAACTTGGGCGCAATCATAGGTTCAGTCTGGATTGTGGGGCGCATTGCCTATGCATGGGGATATTATGTCGAAGCGGGTAAACGCGCCCCAGGAAATGCAGTGGCTTCTTTAGCAACTTTTGCTCTCATGTTTGGCACGCTTTTTAACTTAGTCCGTGGGTTATTTTTTGCTAGTTAAACTTGCGATCGCAAAAGCGTTATCAGACAAGGGGCTTTAATCCCTTGTTCCCATTGATGGATAGATGGGAAGAGAAGTTAATGCCATAATTAATTGCGTATAAATACTCATCAGAAAAAACTAGCTATATCAATATGTCTAAAATTGTCGCGATCGCCGCGAGCTTATATTTTGTTACGCTTGCTTATTTCGGATTTGTTCCGGCAGCTTCTGCTCATGCCCTTAACTATTCACTAAATTCTGCGATCGCAACACCTATGGCACTTTTTTCTTTTTCGGGCACACGCCCCGCTAGTATCGGTGTAAATAATGGCAAACTCATTGATTGCCCAGATTCTCCTAATTGTGTTTCTAGCCAAAGCACTGACGCAGAGCATAAAATCGCACCTTTGACCTATACAGGCGATACTGCTATAGCTTTAGCAGATCTCAAAGCGGTGATTTCTAGTATGCCTCGCACCAAAATTATTACGGCTCAGGGTAACTATCTCTACGCAGAGTTTACCAGCGCTCTAATGGGTTATGTCGATGACGTTGAGTTTTATCTCAATGCTGACAAGGGCATCATTGAGGTGCGTTCAGCTTCTCGATTAGGTAAGTCTGACCTTGGCGTTAACCGCGATCGCGTTGAAGCCATCCGCGCTCAACTTGCTTAAATCAAGTATGGCGGCGCAAAGCGCCGCCATACTTGAAATACTTTGTGCGCTCTTTATATTTGTTTATGACACAAATAAACGATGCGTATCAATCAATCGATACCATTGAGATTTATGATTGAGTTTGATAAAAAACCGTTATTTGATTAATTAGCTTTTTTACAAGCTCAAGGAAACTTTATGGGAATCGCAGTTGGTTTGGTTGAGGTACTGGGGCATCCTCCTGCATTGTCCGTCGCTGACACAATGGTCAAAGCTGCAAATGTAACTTTTGTGGGCTATGAGAAAGTAAGCGGTGCACGCCTAACCATTATCATCCGTGGACCAGTTGGCGATGTCCAAAGAGCTGTTGCTGCTGGTGTTGAAGCTGCTAAACAAATTGAAGTTTTGAGTTCTAAGGACAAGGCTCTATTTCTCTCGGCAACAGTGATTCCCCGTCCCCATGCCAATGTCGAAGTGATTACCAAGACCATGCAATTCAGCGAAGCCATTGGGCAATTCCGTTAATAAGGAAAAAGGAAAAATATAATTTATAAGAATGAAAATTCTGGTTTTGCATGGGCCAAACCTCAATATGCTGGGCTTACGGGAGCCAGAGGTATATGGCAGCATTACTTTGGCGCAAATTAACGATCGCCTATCTCAGGATGCAATGGAGTTAGGTGCAGAATTAAGCTTTTTACAATCAAATCATGAGGGTGTATTGGTTGATGCGATTCATGCTGCTTTTCAGGTACAGCAAGGAATTTTGATCAATCCAGCTGCGTTTACGCATACCAGTGTGGCGCTAAGAGATGCGATCGCCTCTTTAAATATACCTACTGTTGAAGTGCATCTCAGTAATGTGTATAAACGCGAGGAGTTTCGCCATCATTCGTTTATTGCACCAATTGCGATCGGGCAAATTAGCGGGTTTGGCGCTGAGAGCTACCGTTTAGGATTACGAGCGCTAGTTGCTCATTTAACTGCTTCAAGATAATCAGAATTCTTGTCAATATATAAATTTGAAGGCTCTTTGGATATTGCTCTCATGAACGTGATAACGCCTAACTATTCCCTATCGCGGATCTTTAACAAGGCTATTGCTTGGAAATACATATTGCCAAATCCATTCTTTGGGTGCGTTGGGATATTTTCTCTCTAATGCAAATGGAAGATGAACTTCGCCATGTCCACGGTCTAAGTCCAGTAAATGCAATACTACCCATATCACTTGGATGTCTTATTGTGAAATAAGATAAATCGCCGAACTCATTACACAAAGGACTTTTCAGTTTGACTGTAGTAATGCTTGACCCGAACTGCATCACTAAACGCGATCGAGTAGCTTTCTAGGCGGTGGCTCAACTTACTCGTTTGTGGAGGCGATAGACGCATTGTTTTTCAGCACAGGTTTAGGAATGTTATGCTGCATTTTGATCGATAAAATTCTATTTGAGTATATTACCCTGCAAAAATCTTGTTATTACACTTATTGGTTGCTTTATCTAACAAGTTGTGTGATATTCATCTTGCTATAGAACCCATTTGGTATCTTTTTGGACAAAATATATAGCTTTCAGGCAACCGTGAATTCGGCAATTATTTAATAGGCTCATGGAGTTTTGTATACCAAAACGGATGAAACCCATGCACCTGAAAGGCTTTTAGCATATACACAAGATATCAAATGGGTTCTATAGGTAGTTATCCTGTAATCTGAACGATAATATATAGTTAGGCATCATGGCCGAGATCGTTCCATACCTCGCACCTTCGGCCACACTGATTGTTGGTTTGTCGGTTGCGTACATTGCATGGCAGCAGTGGCAGGTTGCTCGAAGCAAGCTTCGGTTGGATTTGTTCGACCGCCGCTACAAGGGATACGAGGCCACCCGGAAGTTTCTGGCGGTGATTTCGAGAGACGCACGCTTTGAGGATTCACAGTTGTTTGAGTTTTACGCCGGGACTTCCGACGCGGAGTTTTTATTTGCTTCGGAGGTCGTGGATTATCTTGCGGAGCTTCGGAAGCGCGCTCTTGATATGCGACTTCACCAGAAACTTTACGAGCCTTTACCAGTAGGCGATGAGCGTTCGCGTCATGTGCAGGCCCAGCATGACCAGCTTGTATGGCTTGGGGATCAGCTCACCGCGATGAGCAAGACCTTCAGACCGTATCTCGGCTTTTCGAACGTAATGTGATATTTTTTCAGTGCGATCGCTGATCTTGTAGGGCTCGTTAATGAAATGTAACGCACCTTATTTTTATTTTGATATTAAGTAATCTATTCACAGCGATTTCTGGTCAGCTATAATGCTAGACAAGGCAATGATCGAGGGAAATTCACAATCATGGCATTCCATCACCCGCGCTATAGCAAAGAAGAGTTCGCCCAACGAGGCGATCTCATTTACCAAAATCAAATACGTCCGCAAGTGGAATTTGGTAATCAAGGCAAAATCGTAGCAATTGACATTGAAACTGGAGACTTTGAAGTTGATGCTCGTGAAATAGCTGCTTGCAATAGGCTCGAAGCCCGTCACCCAGATGCTCAAATCTGGATTGTTCGAGTCGGTTCCCGCCATGTTCGCCGATTTGGTGGACGAACAAAAAGAGCAGTATGATCTCAGGAATTGTTAATGCTGATTTTGAGGCGATTATCTCGCTATCGATATGTGACTCTGAAGGAAAGGTTTATACGCAAGATACGATTGTCGATACTGGTTTTAATGGTTGGCTTTCATTGCCTCCAGACCTGATTGATCGGTTAAATCTGAAATGGAAAAGACGAGGACGCGCTGTTCTCGGTGATGGTAGCGAATGCATTTTTAATGTCTACGAAGCGGTTGTAATTTGGGATGGAGATTATCTGACTATCCCAATTGATGAAGCTGATTCAGAACCTTTAGTTGGAATGTCATTGATGGAGGGCTATCAACTCACAGTTCAAGTATTTGAGGAAGGCAGCGTAGAAATCCGTAAAGTAAGCGCAGTCTAACACTGCTTTGGAGCCACCCCCCTCAAAAGCGATCTGCAAAAATCAAAGTTTGACTGCGGCGGCTCAACTAGACCGTTAGGTAGCTTGATTTGTTGGCGGTGAGGGCACAGAAAGATTGTGTGTTGGTGTTCTAAGTCAGGTCGGTGCAAAGTTACCTGTGATACAGGATATTAAAGATTATTGGGTATGCGAACCCGCTGCTAAACCAGTGCTAAACTGTCAGCTATTCAATCGGGTTGAAGTATGGTAGTTAACTAAGATGGTACAGAATAGCCCTAGCCTTACGGTTCTGAAACAATATCTAAAAAATTGTTCTAAAGAAGAGTTAATAAGTAACATTTCAGAACTTTTCAAAAGGTTTAATTCAGTTAAGGATTACTATCAAGTAAAACTTTCTCCTCAAGAAGAAACACAGATTGCCGCGAAGTATAAAAAGATTATCGAAGATGAGTTCTTCCCAACACGAGGTTTAGGGAAAGCCAAGCTTTCAGTTGCCAAAAAAGCAATTACTGAGTATAGAAAAATTTCTGAAACTCCAGTTGGCACAGCAGATATTATGCTTTTCTATGTGGAGCAGGGTGTAAAATTTATCAATGCGTATGGTGATATTCATGAGCCATTCTATAATAGTATGGAGAGCATGTATGAAAAAGCAGTTGAATGGATTATCAAGTATAAAATACAAGATGTTTTCAAAGAACGTTGTACGAGAATTGTGAAAGATACATCAGGTATAGGGTGGGGATTTCACGACACCCTTAGTGATATATCCAGTGGGGCTTTCAACAATGAATAGTATGTTGAATTGAAGGGCACGCCACCTAACATTGCGCTGAAACGGAACAGAGTGTAGATTGACTGTTAAGTTGCAAAGGCTGCCTCCGTTCGGTTAGCTTAAACGTTAGACCGAAGCCTCATCATGTTGATATTGACAAAACACCAATGAGCGACTCTAGCCAAAAATTCGATCTCACTACAGAAGAAGGTCGCAAGACCGCGCTTACAATAACCCAGATTCTATTTCCCGTCCCTTATTGGATTGGAAAAGCCTTGTTTGACGGTATTTCCTCTCTTACATCAGGTGCTAACGAAAAAGAGATTGAAGAACAAAAGAAAGCAGAGATCGACATTATTAGAGCAGGAAAAGAAAATGGTGCAGACGAAATAGAGATTACAATGTCTCAGAAAACTGGTGTTGGTCTAGCTTCAGATGTTGATGGTGTTCCAATTGAGTTTATTGTTGGTGCTTCAGGTACAATGAAGCTAAAGATAAAGTACAAGTAGTAGGCGATGGCAAAACTCTACTATCGTGGCATGGCAGAGCAAAGCGGCAAACCCACAATTGGTCGTGGTTCTAGATTATTAGGGGTTAGACCAACTATCGATATAAATATTGAGCAAATGCAAATAGGTTGCCTAGATAAACAAGGCTATTTGTTACCAGAGTCACAGCGTAAGTTGCACGGCGATCTTGTAATGGTTGCCATTAGGGACACAAAGGGAATGTCTGTTTCCCTATCCATCGAAGGTTTACCAGCATTTCGCAAACCAACAAAATTTGGTGGTATGGGTAAAGATCCTCTGTGGCAAATTGACGACAGCCATATCAAAGGGGATTTACAGGCTGTCCAAGATAGTCCAACACACGTTAGCATCATGCCGAGAGTTACAATGGCTCTAGAAAAATACGAGGCAGCACTGGCAAACACCCAACAATATTGGCAAAGAGTTAATTAGTGGAATATACACAATAGGAGGCTATAAAATGGCATGGATATTTAGTTTATCGGCAGAATGTGGCTCTGATGAGAGCAATGCAAATAAGTTTGCTGAACATTTTGAGGGAATATCATTTTTGCTGTCAAATGGTCACCAATGTCAATGTCGCACTGACACATTCCAAGATATAGAAGAAAACTGGTGGTGTCGTGTTTCGCCTCATAATCTGAGCGAAGTAGGAATAGATAGTGCTGAAAGCGCTTATTTAATGACAGATTTAGGCATCTTACTCTATCAGTCTCTACGATTTGCCACAGCCTTCCGTTATGCACTCGTGGGTGTTGAAGTCGATGAATTCAGGACTTATAGTGAACTTATTGAAGAATCATCTAACTTGTCTATTCCAGGACTAGTTTTAGCAAAATCAATCCAACAAGAGTTAGGAATATTGCCAGTATTGCGTCCCTTTAGCCCTAGTTATGTTTGGCAACCCTACTCAGGAGAAGTCTACAACCCGCTTATGGCATCCCCAAATCTAAAAAACAAGCTTAATGAACTGCTGGCTGTAAGTTGATTCCACAAGCGAAGACGGCATAACACTACGTTGGAAATGATTTGCTTCGTTGATGAGTTCCGACAAGTTATTGGCGATTCTTTTCAGAATGCGTCCCGACGAGAGACAAATAGCTATTAAGCGATCGCTCCCCATAGGGCGCTTTAGTGAAATGTAACGTGCCTTACTTTGCTTCAATTTGAGATGCTTTGTACGATACTATTAAATAGTAAATTTTCAGTAAAATCATTTAATGCCAGACTCTTTGCAGCCTCAATTTGCTGAAGTACTTACCCTCATCAAAACTGCTCAGCAAAAGGTCATCACTACTGCCAACCAAGAACTAATCAAACTGTACTGGAGCATCGGTAAATACATCAGCGATCGCTTAGCCACAAGTGAATGGGGACAAAAAACAATCGAACAGCTTGCAGCCTTTATCCAAAACCAAGACACTGGTATTAAAGGATTTGAAAAGCGCAACCTCGAGAGAATGCGTCAGTTTTATGAAACATATCCCGATTCACAAATTACGACCGCACTGCGGACGCAATTGAGTTGGACTCACCATCGCATCATTATGTCCCGCTGTAAAACTGAATCCGAGCGTCTTTTCTATCTTGATCTCGCTGCTACTGAACGCTACAGCACCCGTGAACTTGATCGCCAAATCAATAGCGGTATCTTCGAGCGCACTCGTCTCGCTGATGCTAAACTTTTGCAAACTGACCACCCTAAACCACTCGCTGGAATATTTCGAGATAGTTACGTCCTCGACTTTCTCAACCTTCCATATAATCATTCCGAGAATGAGTTAAAAACATCTCTCGTCTCTTGCCTCAAAGATTTTATTCTAGAACTTGGTCGAGACTTCACATTCTTGGGTCAGGAATATCGCCTTCAAGTTGGTAACAGTGATTTCTTTATCGATTTGCTCTTTTTTCACCGCGAACTTCAAAGCCTTGTTGCTTTTGAACTCAAAATCGATAAGTTTCAACCCGAATATCTTGGACAACTTGAATTCTATCTCGAAGCTCTTGATCGTGACATCAAAAAAACTCATGAAAATCCTAGTATCGGCGTTCTACTTTGCCGAGACAAAGATGATGAAGTTGTAGAATACGCTCTCAGCCGATCCATCAGTCCTACAGTTGTTGCCGAATATGAAATCAAGCTGATCCCGAAAGAGCTTCTGAGAAGGAAACTGAATGAGTTCTATGAATTACTTGCAAGTAAAGATGGGCAATAATTCTAAGGCTGAAATGCAAAAGTATTTCACTCCTAATTTTTACTTTCATACTCTTCAAATTATTTAGATTAATCCTCCACAGCGATCGCGCCATGAAACATACCCATACCACAGCTAAACTGAAACATTCCCACAGTCTGAGGCGTAAACTCTACTGATGTAGTCTGATTGAGAACCAAATCTTGAGCAACATGGAAATCAGGAAAAAGAACTTTTTCTAAGCAACTACTAGGATCGCGACGATCGAACTGCAATCGCACGGGCTGACCACGCTTAACTGTTACCAGTGAAGGAACATAGCCACCATCAACAGTGATTGTGACTTCCTGAATGCCGTCACTAATTTCTGCTTTTTGAGATTTGGGCTTGCTCAAAAGGAACCACCACAGTTGAGCAACCATTAGAGATAGACCTCCTACAGCGATCGCAATTTTAAGAGCTATAGGTTGCTCAATTGGTTGAAATCTTTCAGTCGATGAATTATGTTTACTCATCTCTTCTGCCGACATAGTAGAAACTATGCCAAAAGATAAACCAATGCTGACTAGAATAGCGATCGCTTGATGTTTTTTCATAGTTGTTCCTATAAATTAATTGAAGAAGGACGAAAGTTTCGCAATCTTAAAGCGTTGGTGACGACAGAGAGAGAGCTAAGCGCCATCGCACCACCCGCAATAATCGGATTGAGCAACCAGCCAAATAACGGGTAAAGAATCCCTGCGGCGATGGGAATCCCTGCGACGTTGTAAATAAAAGCAAAGAACAGATTTTGTTGAATATTGCTAATCGTGGCGCGACTGAGTTGAATCGCTGTGACGATACCTTGCAGATCGCCTGAAATTAGAGTGATATCACTTGCAGCGATCGCTACATCTGTTCCTGTGCCGATCGCTAAACCAACATCAGCTTGAGCTAAAGCAGGCGCGTCATTAATGCCATCACCAACCATCGCTACGACTTTACCTTCAGCTTGCAACTCTCTGATTTTGGCAACTTTTTGATCGGGTCTGACTCCCGCAAATACGCGCTTAATGCCAACTTCACGAGCGATCGCCTCCGCCGTTGATTGATTGTCGCCAGTCAATATTACTACTTCTATTTTCATCCTTTGTAAAGCCACAACTGCTGTTTGAGATGAAGGTTTGAGCTTGTCCGCAATGCCAATTAAGCCACTTGCCACATTGTCAACTGCAACTAAAACAACAGTTTTTCCGCCTGTTTCCCATGAGTCTTGATATTGATGAATCTCATTAGTATCAATTTTTAACTCATCCATCCATCGCCTCGTTCCGATCTGCACTAAGGAATTATCTACTTTGCCTTGAACACCACTACCTGCGATCGCCATAAACTCAGTTACTTCAGGAATAGTAATATCCTTTTGTTTAGCATAGTTCACAACCGCTTCTGCTAAAGGATGTTCAGAATTACGCTCGATTGCTGCTACTAATTTCAATAATTCATCATCATTCTTGTTGAGAGCAAAGACATCCGTAACAACTGGCTTTCCTTCAGTCAAAGTTCCCGTTTTATCTAAAACGATAGTTTGAATTTTATGGGCAAGTTCTAAACTACCCGCATCTTTAATTAAAATTCCGTTCTCAGCACCTTTACCAGTGCCTACCATAATCGAAGTTGGAGCCGCTAGACCTAGCGCACAGGGACAAGCAATAATCAACACACCTACAGCAGAAATCGTTGCTAAGGTAATATTTCCCATGATTTCAAACCAGATGATGAAGGTGGCGATCGCTATAGAAATTACGACTGGCACAAACCAACCTGTCACTTGGTCAGCAAGTCTCTGGATCGGTGCTTTTGAGCCTTGCGCATCCTTCACAAGTTCCACAATTTGCGAGAGAACTGAGTCTTTACCAAGATGAAGCGCTTTGATTTGCAGACTGCCAGATTTATTCATCGTTGCGCCAATTACGCGATCGCCTACCTTTTTCTCAATGGGAATACTTTCGCCAGTCACCATTGACTCATCGACTGTCGAGTTACCTGCGATCGCTTCACCATCGACAGGAATTTTTTCCCCTGGGCGCACCAGCACAATATCGTTAATTTGCACATCTTCAATCGGAATATCTGACTCTTTGCCATCACGCAAGACTCGCGCTGTCTTTGCTTGCAATCCTATTAACTTACGAATAGCGTCAGATGTTTCTCCTTTAGCTCGATTTTCAAATAATTTACCCAAGAGAATTAACGTAATCACGATTACCGATACTTCATAGTAAACTTCAGGCTGTAAACCTTGAGAAATAAAGAAAGTAGGATTTAAAGTGACAGTGATTGAGTAGGAAAAAGCCGCAAGAGTTCCCAATGCGATTAACGTATCCATCGTGGCAGTGTGATTCTTGAATGCTTTCCAAGCACCAATATAAAAAGAACTCCCACACCATAACTGGACTGGAAGAGCGATCGCCAACTGAAACCAGCGATTAT
Organism: Pseudanabaena sp.; assembly: GCA_003249035.1. Taxonomy (GTDB): domain Bacteria; phylum Cyanobacteriota; class Cyanobacteriia; order Pseudanabaenales; family Pseudanabaenaceae; genus Pseudanabaena. Next base: position 5,703 of record QBMK01000022.1, on the reverse strand, counting down.
GTAACCATTCAGGAATTAATGGAATCTGCAATCCTGTCATCATCGGTAGCGAACCGATTACCAATATTACGCCAATCACCGCACCCACCCATACTTTACGGGTTAAGTCTTGATTTTCAGTCAGTCTAGCTTTCTTGTCAGAGTCTCCATCTACTTGATCTGGCAGAATCGCTTCATAGCCAATATCCTTAATTATTTTCTGAATAGCAGAAGTAGATGTTTTTTTCTCATCAAATTCAACCGCTACTTCTTCAGTGGCAAAATTAACATTACTACTAACAACACCAGATATAGAACGAGTCGCCGATTGAATACTATTGGCACAAGAAGCGCAATGCATTCCGCGTAAGTTAAGCGTAACTTTACTCATTTTGAATCCTTTTTAAATCAATGTTTGGTTTTATCGACTTAGCAATTTTGAGCGGAATCTAGCATAACATTACTAGTTCTGAGGTTTTTGGGAATTGCTTGGCTGGCTAGTTGGTTGAGGAGATGGTTGTTGGTTAGAGCGTCCTAGCCACCAGCCTAAACCTCCTCCTGTAAAAAAGATGATAGCGATCGGGATAGCGCAACAGGCGATCATCATCCACATCATCATCTTCATGCCAGACTTATCAGAATCTTTCGATTCGCTACTGTCCTGATTATTTGGTTCTTTAAGATTCATGGAATTCATTCTCTAAATTAGTTTACTTGATAGCCAGCCGCCGTAATTGCATTCTTAATAGCAACTTCAGAAGATTCAGTTTCCACTAATACAATCTTGGTTTTTGGATCGCCATGAATAGAAGCGTTCGCATCGACTGTTTTAACCGCATAAGTAATGGCATTCACACAGCCGCCACAGGTCATGTCAGGAACATTTAATTGGAGTTTCATAATATTAAACCTTATTTTTTATACTGATCGCCATAAGCAGACTTCTTGAAGTCTGCTTATGGTAATTATTAAGCTATTACCCAAACTAACGGCGGTACGCCGCAGAAATCGCCTACTCTATTAAACAAGCTAGATTATCGATTCCAAGCTTGCTGCCATCCTTTCATTTGGGCAATCTCAGCATTCTGAGATTTGATGATTGACGCAGCCAAAGTACGGATTTCTGGACGAGTAGTACGAGTAGATGCCATCTGAGACATCATCACCGCCATTTGATGATGGGGAACCATTTGGCGCACAAATTCCTTATCAAAATCCGAAGCTGTCTTGAGCGCATCCATGTCCATACTCATCATGCTATGTCCCATGTTCATCATGTTCTGTCCCATGCTCATCATGCTATGTCCCATGGCGATCATGTTCTGTCCCATACTCATACTGTCCTTTCCCATATTCATCATGGGAGAGCCTTCGCTCATCATGCTCATCATGGGTGAACCAGAACCTTGCTTAGGAGGGTTTCCCATCATTCCCATGACAGTCATTGAGCTTAAAGGAACTTCTTTGCCGTACCATTGTTTATACCAAGTACGCATTTCTTGAATTTCACGAGTTTGATCTTGTTTAATCGCTTCAGCCATTTTCTTAACTTCTGGGCGTTGGGAACGAGTTAAAGCAAGGTCAGCCATAGCGATCGCATTTTGGTGATGAGGAATCATCATTTCGATAAAGTCCCGATCGACTTGAACCGATCGCATTGTTTGAGGATTTTTTGACGCAGGTAATGATTGAGCCTGAATACTGTTGGCAAGACCAGCAATAGCACCACTACTGAGTAATCCCACCAGACTGTAAATCAAAAACTTCTTATTCATTGATTCGACCATAATATTAATTAGATTTTGCCCTTAAAATAATGATTCAAGTAGACTCCAAAGCGTCCTCCAGAGCCTACCCATAGAAATTGCTTTATGATTTATTTAGCAGTTGCCATTTGACGGCAGGATTCAGCACAACGACGACAAGCGGCGGCACATTTTTTACAGTTCTCATCATGATCGTGCTTTTCACATTCAGTAGCACAGCGATCGCAAGCTTCAGCACAAACCCCGCATAAGTGAGCATGAAACTCAGAATTGCGAAACATAAATTGGAGACAGAGAGAACAAAGGTCAGCGCAATCTCGACATAGCTTAATACATAGAGTCATCATTTGTGCTTTGTCATGACTTAGACAGGCATCGCCACAAGATTCACATTCACGCAGACAGTCAAAACATTGCTGAATACAAGTTTCTAGCAAAGGCTTACGAGTTTGGGTAGCAGTAGACATCATTAACTCCTGAGTAATTAACTAACAGTAATTGAAAGGCAAATGGCTATAAATAGTGCATAAGATCTTGCTCTTTCATTAACTTAGGACAATGATTGATTACTAGATTGAGTTGATTAACTACAATATAAAGCGACATCAAATATAATAATTCTCAATCAAATACTTGCTCTATTTTTTAATCAAATAAAATGCTAAATTTAGCGTACTATACAATTATGAAATGACGATGAAATTCTAAATATTTTTCGTCTAAATCTGTTTGAAGCATAGAAATCTAAATGACTTGTGATGAAAAAGCTATTAACCCAATGGATAGATCGAATTTTAGCTGCACCAGAAACAAATTTATTTTTATTCGCCTTTTTACTGCACTTCGTCTATGAAGTTTGGGAATCACCCTACTTTGACTTCTACGCGATGCCTACTTTGTCAGATAAGGTCAACTACATTACCCACTGCACTGTAGGAGATGGAGTAATTACTGTGATTAGTGGATGGATGGTAGCTGGGTTATATCGATCGCGCAAATGGATGCTCAGAAACAATTGGAAATCAACATTACTATTTACGGCTCTAGGTTGGATATACACCCTCATTTCAGAAATTTATCGCATCCACATTGCTAAACTTTACGGCGTTTCAGTGCTTCTCGTGCCAGTTATTGACATTAGTTGGCTACCGCTATTGCAATGGCTAATCTTGCCCCCGCTAGTTCTATATATGGCTAAACGTTATATGTTGAGTACAGCGCATTCTGGGTAAATCAAGTGTAACTTTACTCATTTTTAGCTCAATATTTTCCAAGTTTTGCCAGTATTTTGAGATTGAAAAACTTGATTCTTTTCGTTTGCAGCATAAAGGATTTGGGAATTGCTAGGAGCAACGGCTAGTTTGACAATCACCTATTTTTTATACCAAGCCTTTCTCCATTCCTGCATCTGTTTGATTTCTGCTTGTTGTGAAGAAATAATATCTTGGGCAAGTTTCTTAATCTCTGGGCGAGTGGACTTAGTTGCAGCATTTTGTGCCATTGTTACTGCACCCTCATGATGGGGAATCATCGCATTAATAAACCGTAGGTCGAAATCGGCATCCTTTGCGCCTAAATCTTGACTCATCATCATTCCGTTAATCTGGTCTTGGCTCATGTCCATCATGCGTCCCATTTTGGCATCATAAGCCATAGGCTTATTCCCAGCCGAGGCATACCACTGTTTGCGCCAATTCTGTAATTCGGCAATTTCTTTAGTTTGAGCTTTGACGATCTCATCGGCTAGATTTTTAATTTCAGGACGCTGTGATTTTTGCTGAGCTTCTTTTGCCATAGCTACTGCACCTTGGTGATGGGGAATCATGCCATCAATAAAGCGTAGGTCAAAGTTAGCATCGGCTGGGCCCAAATCCATCGCCATATTACCCATATGCATATTATTCATGTCATGCATTGTCGATGGAATCGAAGGTGTAGAAGAGCTAGGTGTCACCGCAATAGGACTTTTGGTAGCAGATGTTTCTGAATTGGTTGTTGTAGTACAAGCAGCTAAAGCGAATGTTGCAATCGAGGCGATCGCTGCTAAACCTAAGCCGTGAGAAAGAATATTTAATTTAGGAAAATTCATAGGATTTAAATTTTTTAGTTATCGACTAGAGTTTAGAACTAAAAAATGAAATGGAGATGAAATCACACTATGTCTTAAGTATGCTTAATGGCTGTGAAGGTGATGAGTATCAGTATAATGAGCGTGTCTATGGCGTATAGAGAAATGTTCATGATCATGGGTATGTGGTTCCGTTAGTAATACATCTTCAGGATGATCGTGTTGATGGTGTTGATCGTGAGTATGCTCGTGTTCATGCCAGAGATATTCATGTTGATGTTCATGGGTTTTAGGTGCTAGCAATATCTGAACTATTGCAAGAAGGGCAAACCCAATCAAGCTTCCGTAAAAGAAAGATATATTACCTTGACTTCCTAAGCAACCTGCAATGGGATAAGCGATCGCCCACCATAGATGACTCCAAGCAAAATGTGCGCCATAAACTCGTCCCTGAAAGTTAGCAGGAATCTGATCGGCGATGAGAGTCTGAGTTGGTAGATTTACTAAAACCTGTCCCATTCCTGCGATCGCCCAAAGTAGCATTAGTGGCTCTAAACCAACATAATTCGCAGGTAAAATTGCTGAAGTAATCATAACCGCACCAAATAGAACTAAAACTGTACGTTCCCATTTCTCTTGAATTGCGCCTACAGTTACCGCCGCTATGGTTGCCCCAATCCCAAAAGCAGCCATTACCCAACCGTATTCAATGCTGCTCAGTTTGAGAGTTCCTTTGATGTAGCCGACGGTATTTACTAAAATTTGCGCTCCTGCGATCGATGCTACAAGTTGCAGAAGGAGTGCATAGCGAATAAAAGCATTAGCAAATAAGCGAGTGGTTCCTTCTTTTACATCAACAATAATTTTAGCGATCGCTCCCTTTGGAGATTCTTCTATATTTTCGTGCTGCTCTACTCTAAGTTGATTTGGAAGTGTGAAAATCAAAATTGCGGCAATTAAGAAGGAAATTGCATCTAGGAAAAATATCTGTCTTGCGCCAATCCAAGCTGATACAATGCCAGCAATGACAGGACCTAATACACCTAGTAGTTGATAAGTCGCCGCAGAAAGGGCGATCGCACCTGCATATTCAGCTTTACCTGTGACTAAGGGAATCGTGGCTTGATAAGTTGGCGTAAAGAAGGCATTGAATACATTTAGAGCAAAAACTAGCACATAAATCTGCCAAATTGCATTGACAAAGGGCATAGTGCCTACAATCAACATCCGTGCAATATGGGTGATGACGAGAATTAGTTTGCGATCTAAGCGATCGGCGATCGCCCCTGCGATCGGTGAGAGAATTACAAAGGCAGTTACCCGCAAGGTCAGAGCCACAGAAAGAATTACAGCACTATCTTTCCCCGCTAGTTCAAAAGCTAGTAAAGCCAGTCCTAACCATGTCAGAGCGTCACCAAATAAGCTGATAGTCTGAGCCGTGTAGAGTCTGGCAAAAGTTGCATTATTGAGGCATCGTAATGACGAGGGAACCTGTGGCATTTTTGTTGGGTTGAGATAGGTATTGTCATTATTTAATGGCGATCGCACTCGCAAAACGGGAGGGACGGGTTTAGGCTTGGCGATCGCCCAAGCGATCGTGCATCATCACCAAGGTCAGATTGCGGTCAAAAGCGATCGCGGTCAAGGCAGTTTATTTATGATTCATTTACCAATGATTCAATAAAGGCTAGTCATGCAATGTAATTATGTTGTGGCACTTCTCACATACAACATAATTACTAAGAAAATTGCGATCGCCAATCTCACAGGAGATCAAGATAAAATCACACTATTTTAGGACTTACGCAAGAGCCATAGGGATAGAAGGATGCTTGAGTTGGGATTTTAAATAATCAGACAAAAGTCCAAATTTAAGTTGGTAGATAGTGT
>QBMK01000021.1 GCA_003249035.1 Pseudanabaena sp. | reverse complement strand
TAAAACCCAAATAAATGAAGGCGGCGCGAAGCGCCGCCTTCATTTATTTGGGTTTAAAAAAGATAAAAGGCATCGCTATGAGCTGCCTTTTATCTTTGGGTTTTGATAATGGATATACCTTTTAGTTTTTTATGAGTAGCTATTGCGATCGCTAGTAAAGTAGAGATCGCGCAAAGCGCAGTATTTACTTCATGTATTTTATGCCCTACTTTTCCCATCTATTCGAGCATTGGCAATCTACCCTCAACTGGTCACCAAACCCTGACCAAATCGACAAATTTGAAAGGCTGTACGAACTGGTGTTGGAGGGCAATAGCAAGCAAAATCTGACTCGGATCACTGCTGCCGATGATTTTTGGGAAAAGCATTTATGGGATTCGTTACGTGGCGTATTAGCTTTTTGGGATCGTGAAGATATTAAGGTGATTGATATTGGTACTGGTGCAGGATTCCCTGGGCTGCCGATCTCGATCGCCAAGCCTTCATGGAAAGTCACCTTGCTAGACAGCAAACAAAAAAAGGTTGCCTTTGTCCAAGAAACAATTGAAAATCTTCAACTATCTAATGTGATCGCGTTATCAGGGCGTAGCGAAGAAATTAATAAACTCTCAGATTATAAAAAAAAATATGACTTAGCACTTGTACGAGCCGTAGGCAAACCAGATATTTGTGCTGATTACGCATTACCATTTCTCAAAAAAAGCGGCACAGCAATACTCTATCGTGGTCAATGGCTACCCGAAGAAAGTGAACATCTAGATATATTTTGTGAGGAACAAGGGCTACAAGTGGTTAAGCAGGATCGCTTTCAGACTCCTCTTACAGCAGGAATTCGCCACAGCGTTTATCTCTCACCCCGTTCAACCTCTAACTCAAACTCATAAGGAGATGCAAAGTTAGAGGAATCATATAGAAATCGGATTACTTCTTCTTCGAGACGGTGAATATGATGAGCTTCTACAGCATTAGTGAAGCGCAGAGCCGATAGATAACCATCTAAAAAAAGCCTCATCTCGTCCGTAGAACGATAACCACGTTCTGACATTTCGACAAGGGAGTCGGTAATCTTTTGATAATGACGAATGGCGATCGCGTCTTGAAGCATAGGTCAAGCTGGGAATAACTACCGTCTTAGGTGAATTTTTGCCTAGATCATAAAATGATTTTTCTCTAATACTAACGAGCGATCACTAGTTAAGAAAACTCAACTTTTATGTACTTTCAGCATCCTAATCCTAACACTTTGAGATGCGAAAAAGTAGAAGGGTTACTATGCGTCTCATCAGCTTATTGCTCATAAATTGGCAAAACATCATGCCAACTTGGATAAATTCCTGCTTGCCATTGATCGTAAGCGATCGCTAGTAAACCCTCGCTCAAAGACAAAGGCGGAGCTGATTGCTGCGCTTTGGTGACAATTGACTCGCAGTCAATCCCATATACAGGAATATTTAACTGCTCCCCGATAGTCCTTGCGACAACAACGCCGATCCTTGTGCCAGTGAAGCTACCGATACCTGTTGCGATCGCTAAAAATGCAAAGTCGGTCCATGCAAGATCACCCACAAACACACTTAAGCAGTCATGTAACTGTACAGATAGCTCTCTGCCTAGTTCCCATGACTGCTGCTTGTGGATGTTATAAATTTGAGAATTGCGATCGGCGTTTGGATTAATTTGCGCGATCGCAAGCTCTAATTTTGTAGTTGTTGTATGTAAGGCAAGGGCAAAACTTGTGGTCATGATCTGTAGAATACTGGAAGGAGATCGCAAGAATTCAGATTAGAACTTATTGCCACCGGAGCCAGTATCAGCAGCGCCAGTATCGGCTGCACCCGTGTCTGCAGCTCCATTGGATTCAGAATCTTCAGGATCGTTGTAACTGCCCATTGGTCTTCTACGCCCAAAGCGACCCATAGGGGTGCGCTTGCGAAACTTACGCGCATACGCTTGGTTGCGAAGAGCTTTTTCTTTTTTCTGATTGCGGCGCTTAGCCATTTTAAACCGTCATACCCTTTTGAGATTGCATCTATTTAAGCTAACACAAAACGAGAAACAGACAAAGATAAATTATTTTTTACGGTAACTTTGTTACAAACTTATTTTGAACCACGATAAATTAAAATCTCATGGCAAAAGCAGAAAGCTTAGCTAGAAGCAATCAAATTCCACAAAATTCTCTATTCAAAGGATTATATATTAATTTTCGTGGTGACCTAACAGGGGGCCTTACCACTGCAGTTGTCACCATCCCGTTAGCGCTTGCTTTTGCCGTTGCCAGTGGCTTGGAGCCAAAGGCTGGTATTTATACAGCGATCGTGGCTGGAGTCGTTGCCACTGTATTTGGTGGATCACCGGTGCAGATTACAGGACCGACAGGAGCGATGGCGATGATTTTAGTCGGAGTCGTTGCTAAGTATGGTATCGAAAAGGTTTGGATTGCAAGTGTGATGGCTGGCATTATCCAAATTGCCCTTGGAGTAGCAAAGTTAGGACGCTTAGTGAAGTTTATTCCCTATCCAGTAATCGTAGGTTTTACTAATGGCATTGCAGTTATTATTTTTTGTTCTCAGTTAAATGACTTTTTTGGGTTGCATTTACCTAACCAAGAGCATTTCTTTCAAGCGCTTTGGCAAACTATCACAAATTTAGAAGCCTATAACTGGTTTGCGATCGCTTTAGCAATCTTAACTATTGGTACAAAATTATTATGGGATCGCATCAATCAATCGATTCCAGGTTCTTTAATTAGTTTGATTGTCGCTACGCTCGCCGCCATAGTTGCTAAATCACAATGGAATCTGAAAGTACCAACGATTGGTCTGATTCCTCAATCCCTACCAATCCCACAATCAATTCCCTATTGGAATGATTTTCGAGTAATCAGTGAGCTAATTACTCCCGCGATTGCACTGGCAGCATTAGGCAGTATTGAATCTTTGCTTGCAGCAGTCGTTGCTGACGGGATGATGGTAGGCGATCGCCACAATAGCGATCAGCAATTAATCGGACAAGGGCTAGCTAATATGATCGTGCCGTTTTTTGGAGGCTTTCCTGCTACTGGGACGATCTCAAGAACTGCGGTAAATGTACGTGCTGGTGGGAAAACTCGCTTATCTGGGGTTATTCATAGTGTTGCACTTGCCCTAATTGTGTTAGCCTTTGCGCCTCTAGCTTCACAAGTGCCAATGGCTGCGCTAGCGGGGATTTTGATACTCACCAGTATTAGTATGATGGAATGGAAAGCGATCGGTTGGTTACTCAACACTGCCTATGCTGATTTTGGTGTAATGGTGCTGACATGGCTAGTTACAGTATGTTTTGATCTAGTTTTAGCTGTAGAAGTAGGTCTGATTGCCGCTGGTGTTTTCTTTGTCAAGCGCATGAGTGAACTTAGCTTTGTCAAAACCTCAGAAGACTGCTTCCTTAATGATGGCGTCCCACTGGAATTTCGTAAGCAAATCGCCATCTATCGGATAGATGGCCCCATTTTCTTCGGTGCTGCGGACAGATTTGTGTCTTTCTTGCGCGATGCGCCCGAAGTTAAATTTTTGATTTTGAGAATGCGCTATGTGCTGACTATGGACACGACTGGTTTAATGGCGCTAGAGGAGATTTACCGATATCTGCAACGTCATAATTGTCAGCTAATTTTGACTGGCTTATGTCCTGAAGTCGAACAGCTTTTGGATCGCAGTGGCTTAATCAAAGAAATTGGAAAAGAAAATTGCTTTCCTAACACCGAAGATGCTTTGAGCCAAATTATGACGCCACAACAATTAGTGGAAGCATAGTTCTACAGAGCTTCGCTCTCAAATTCTTGAATACTCCCAGCCAAGGATTAGCGGTGCGGCGCGAAGCGCCACACCGCTAATCCTTGGGTTTTAATGTCTAGTTTTATAGTGGGAAGGGAGTAGCAATGAAAGTTTTGCGTAGGACATAAAACCCAGATAAATGAAGGCGGCGCTTCGCGCCGCCTTCATTTATCTGGGTTTTGATTTGCTATAACTGCCTTCTTTTAGCCAAACTTACCAGAGACATACTCTTGAGTTTGTTGCTTGTTTGCTGAGTTAAAGATGATTTTGGTGTTGTTAAACTCCACTAACTCTCCCAAATACATAAAGGCAGTAAAGTCGGAAATACGGGACGCTTGCTGCATGTTGTGGGTCACGATTAGCACAGTTACTTTATCTCTCAGCTGGGTTATTAATTCTTCGATACTAGAAGTTGCGATCGGATCTAGAGCTGAAGTTGGCTCATCAAATAACAACATCTCAGGATCGGTCGCCAAAGCTCTGGCAATACAGAGTCTTTGCTGTTGTCCACCTGACAGATTAAATGCGAGGTCATTCAGGCGATCTTTTACTTCATTCCAAAGCGCGGCATCTCGCAACGCTTTTTCTACCTTGTCAGCAATCAATTTCTTTTGATGAACCCCCCTTACGCGCAATCCGTAGGCAACATTCTCAAAAATTGTCTTTGGGAAAGGATTAGGCTTTTGAAAAACCATCCCGATTCTCATTCTGACTTCAATTGGATCAATGTTTTTATCGAGAATATTTTGTTTTTCAACAAATATCTCCCCTGCATAGCGGTTTCCCGAATAAAGATCGTGCATTCGGTTAAAGCAACGCAAGAGAGTAGTTTTACCGCAACCTGAGGGGCCAATTAATGCTGTAACTCGATTCTCAGCTATTTTTAAATTGATGTTCTTAAGAGCTGGGACAGAACCATAAAAGAAGCTAAAGTCTTTAACCTGAGCCTTTAGTCTCACTTTTCTAGTAGCTGCTGTTGTTGAGCTAGTTTCCATTTATTTCAATTAGTTAATTAATTACTCAAATGAGATTTACGCTTAATCTATCTCTAGACTTATACCGAAGTATAAAAATGGCGTAGACATTTTGTGCTTTAAAACCCATACAGGGATTGGTCTCTAATTCGCAGAATGTGTAATGCTTCTGTGAATTGGTACTACCATTTAATACGCTTGCGGAAGTAATAACGAAGGTAAATCGCTAATCCATTCATCGCTAGAGTCATCAGAATCAAGATTACTCCAGCCGCCGCCGCATTTATTTGAAACTCTGGTTCTGGCCGAGATACCCAGTTAAACATCTGAATTGGCATCACCGTAAATGGAGCTTCTAACCATGCAAAAGCTTTAGTTGGGAAGTCTATAAAGGGAGAGTCTGGCAAAAATGCAATGAATGTCAAAGCGCCAATCGTCACCAATGGCGCGGTCTCACCGATCGCTCTAGATAGTCCCACAATAATTCCTGTCAATATGCCGCCAGCGGAAGATGGCAAGAGGTGATCCCAGATCATTTGCCATTTGCTTGCACCCATTGCATAGGCTGCTTCGCGGAGCGAGTTAGGAACTGACTTGAGGGCTTCTCGCGTCGTCACAATCACTACAGGCAAAATCAGCAAGGATAGGGTTAAACCGGCAGTTAGAATACTTTCACCCAACTTAAGCTGCTGCACAAAAACACCTAGCGCCAACAACCCATAAATGATTGAAGGTATGCCAGCCAGATTAGCAATGTTGATTTCGATAATGTTGGCAAACCAATTTTTGCGAGCATATTCTTCTAAATATATACCTGAGGCAATACCAATAGGAACTGTCATTACGATAGTAACTAGCATAGTTAGGCAGCTACCAACCCAAGCAGTTAAGACACCTGCAAGCTCTGGAGCAGGATCGGCAAAAGATGTAAGAAATTCCCAGTTAATGCGTGGGATTCCTGTGATTGACAACTGAAGTATCAGCGCAATCAGCGTCAAAATACTGACCAAAAGAGAAAGAATGGCGACGATAATAAATATGTAATCCCAGAGTTTGCGACGACTGATGTTTGCCTTTAGTTTTTGGATATCCTGTGATTGCATAGCTCTAATAAACCTCTCGAAATCGCTTAGTCAAAAAGAACCCAATAACATTCAGCAATAGCGTAATCAATACTAGGGTTAGTCCTGCTGCAAAAATTGTCTGATACTCTACAGTTCCTCTAGCAATATCGCCCTGTGAGACTTGTACAATGTATGTGGAGATCGTGGCGGCTCCTTCGAGTGGGTTCCATGTCAAAATTGGCTGCAACCCAGCTGCGATCGCCACAATCATCGTCTGCCCGATCGCTCTTGAAATCCCTAAGATGTATGCCGCCATAATTCCTGAGATTGCTGAAGGCAAGACCACGTTGAGCGCCGTTTGTAATTTTGTCGCTCCCATCGCATAGGAACCTTCTCGCATTTGCAGAGGGACAGCTCTCATGGCATCTTCACTAATCGAGCTAATAAATGGCACGATCGCGATCCCCATTACTAGCCCTGCACTGAGCATATTAAATCCAGGCAGGACGAAATAATCAAACTCTTCCAGTCCTGGTATAAAAAACTTTTGGACTGCTAAAATTGATTCTTTGAGCAAAGGTGTGACAAAGAGTAGCGCAAAGTAACCATATACGACTGTGGGGATGCCTGCCAAAATCTCTAAAATTGGTTTAATGATTTCTCGCAAGCGATCTGATGCAAATTCGCTTAAATAAATTGCAATGATTGTGCCAAGGGGAATAGCCAAAACTAGAGCGACGCCAGTGGTAACTAATGTTCCAGAGATTAGTGGCAAAATGCCATATTTTGGTTCGCTGAATAAGGGAGTCCATTCAGTTGCTGTCAAAAATTCAACGATTGAGACTTTTTGAAAGAATTGCAAAGTCTCTCCAATCAGAATTTCCATGATCCCAAAGGTAGTCAAGACTGAGGATGAAGCGGCTAAAAAAAGTGCTATTTCAATCACTTTTTCAGTGATTAAGCGCTTTTGAGTGCGACTGCGTTTAAAAGTTTTCAGGTTGCCGATACTGGCTTCTTTAGTCATGAGATTGTGCGTATTTCTAGGAATATGGCTAGACACGGCCAAAATGCAAATAAACAAATGCTTAAAATCCCAAAAATGTTGAAGATTACATTTCTGGGATTAAATTAAATTGGATTTTGGGGATATAGCGCTTTTCAATCAAGTGAGGTACGTGGTAAAAACCCCGTACCTTACTTAAGTTGATGCTATGAGCGATTGATGAAAAATGAAGTTTAACGAACTTCGCGTGCAATCAATTCGTTAATAGTCAGACCAACTTCTGCTTCGCCTCCAAAAATGGTGCCGAGTTTGCCCTTGTTGTAATTGGCAAGGATCTGACCGTAAGCTTTCTGAGGGAATGGAGTGTAGTTAGCCTGTTTGACAACTTTGTTGCCATTGTTGAAAATAAAGGTTACAAAACGCTTTACTTCAGGACGCTTAGCAGATGTGGAGTTGACGTAAATGAACAAAGGACGTGAGAGTGGCTGATAGGAAGCATTTTGCACGGTGGCATCAGAAGCCATGACTGCTTTGCCGCCGCCTCTAGAAATGCCAACGGCACGAACACGGCCTTTATTTGCCTCTAAATAAGACTTGCCAAAATAGCCGAGAGCTCCGCGATCGCTTGCAACACCTCTGACTAATACATTGTCATCTTCGCTAGGAGTAAAGTCGGTGCGGCTAGCCTTCGCCTTGCCATTAATCGCTTCGGTGAAATAATCAAAAGTACCCGAATCAGGACCTGGACCAAATAACTTTAAGGGAACATTAGGAAAGCCTTTACGAACTTGACTCCAGTTTTTGATTTTAGAACCTGGTTCCCAAATTCTCTTGAGTTCATCGACAGTCAGATCCTTTGCCCAAGTATTTTGTGGATTGACAACCACGACTATACCATCATAGCCAATAGGAAGCTCGAAGTAACTAACTCCCTTAGCTTTGCAGGCATCGATTTCTTTTTTGAGGATTGGGCGAGAAGCATTGGAAATATCGGTATCACCGTTACAGAATTTCTTGAAACCGCCACCTGTTCCTGAAATACCAACGGTTACTCTGGAGCCACCGGACTTCTGAAAGTCGCTAGCAGCTCTTTCCATAATAGGGAATACAGTGCTAGATCCATCTACCTTGATAACACTCTGGGCATTTGCCTGAGAACCGAATGATGTGATTAGGGCAGTGCTAACAGCAACAGCAGAAGCTGCCTTAAAAAAGAGACCTTTAAACATGACAGATGAACCCATGATTTGTCTATAGCAACGCAATTAATTGTTATACAACTTAAAGTTACACAAGTATCAAGGGCACTTCATTAAGGTCAAGGAAAGCTTTGATTAATTAATGATTGTCTGGAGGTTAAGATTGGATTAAGTTGTTTTCGGAAAGTAGATGAAAGCTATTATCAGTGAAGAATTGTTAAAAAATTTCGTGTTTTTAAGGTTTTAAAATTACGTGTTTTTGCGGATATAACTCTCTTCAATCAATCACAATTTTAAGGGATGATTCCACGCATTCGACAGTAACAATTCAAATCGCTTATTTTAGAAAGAATGAGTTAGGAATGAAAATTAAATAACATGTGCGTATAAAACCCAAAATTGGTTCGGCGGGCTTCGCCCGCCGAACCAATTTTGGGTTTTATTAAATCATCATTCCTTACTTAGTCTATCCATTCATTTTCTAATTTTTCATCGCGAAACAAAATTCGATCAAAGCCTTCATCGAGTCTTGGTGGATGATAGGACAAGGTGCGATACATCTCTACTACAACATCTTCAGGAACTACTCGATCGCGCATATCATTTCGTGACAAACAAATCCAAAGTGGCACATCTAGCCAAATCCCTGTAATTGGCTTAAATCCATGTTCTTTAGCAAGGCCGATAATACTTTTACGATATTCGCGCTTGTAGTTTGTGGCATCATATATTACAGATTGTTGCAATTTAGCTGCGTTGGCAAACTCTTGTTGAACCTGCGCCCAAATTTCTGCCCAATCTCCTTGCTTGTCAGCCGATCCATAGAGTGATGCTCGAATGCAATCGGGGTTGATTAGTTGGGTTTGCCCATGGGTGAGGCTGCTACTATTCTGATGAGAAGTCTGATTAGAAGCACGCAACATCCTCTCAGCGAGGCTAGATTTGCCACTCGCAGGTACCCCAATTAGGATAATTACACTTGCCATGCGATCGCTATAAAAAGCTAAGTAAGTTTTTTAACTATGCAGCAATTTTAGGATTTTCAGCACCTATTGATGCTAAAAATCCTAAAATTATTGATGATGCTAGCAATCCTCAAACAACTCAAAAACCAAAATATGTCCACACTTTACGATTTCAAGATCACTAATATCGACGGTCAACCTGTCGATCTCGCTCAGTACAAAGGTAAAGTTGCCCTAGTTGTCAACGTTGCCTCTAAATGCGGCTACACCAAGCAGTACAAGGGGCTAGAATCTCTTTATCGTGAATACAAAGACAAAGGATTCGAGATTCTTGGCTTTCCTAGCAACGATTTTGGCGCACAGGAACCTGGTACCGAGGCAGAAATCAAGAGCTTTTGCTCGCTCACCTATGATGTCACCTTTGATATGTTCAGCAAGGTGAAGGTAAGTGGCAGTGGTATTGCCGATACCTATAAGTATCTTACTGAGACAACAGGTAACCAAGTGCAGTGGAACTTCAATAAGTTTCTAGTTGATAAAGAAGGTAAAGTTGTGAAATACTACCCTTCCAGCGTTGCACCTGAAGATGCAGGTCTGCGTAAAGATATCGAAGCACTTTTAGGCTAAGTTTTGTAAATAAAGGGTGGCACATCGTGCCGCCTTTTATTTTTAAGTACTTGTGCAAAATAATTGTAAAGTTGCGCCCCTTCGGGGCGTAACTTTACAATTATTTTGCACAAGTACTTAAAAGTGTTTAAGCTCACATAGTAATGACCTACACTTCGGTAATCTAGTATTAACTGTTTTACGCCAGCCGATAGCTTTGCCCCTATGACTAGAACCAAAAAAGATTTAGAGCAGAAAGATTTAGATGTTTCGCTAGAAGTTGACATCATAGAAAGTGTTGTGTCGTCAGAAATCTCAGAATCTACACTAGTGACAATTGACAAGCAAGATGAAAAGTCAGTCGATCGTTCCATGTATTTTTTTAATCGTGAACTAAGCTGGATTGCTTTTAATAAGAGGGTTTTAAGCGAAGGCATTGACTCACGCACATCATTATTAGAAAGAGCTAAATTTTTTGCAATTTTTAGTACTAACCTTGATGAATTTTTCATGGTTAGAGTTGCTAGCGTGAAGAAAAAGTTTGCAGAGCATATGGATATTGTTTCCGACGATGGGCTTAGTCCAGAAAAGCAGCTGCAAGTAATTCGTGAGGCTTTAGTGCCATTGGTCACGATGCAGCATGAATTTTTTGAGAATACCATTCGGCAAGAATTATATGAACATGGGGTGAAGCTCCTTGACTACAAGGATATCGATAAGAAACATCAGCGGTATCTCAAAACCTATTTCCAAGACAAGCTCTTTGCTGTTCTCACACCATTAGCAGTCGATCCTGCGCATCCATTCCCTTACATTTCTAATCTCAGTCTGAATTTGGTCGTAATAGTGCGCGATCGCTATACTAAGGAAAAAAACTTTGCACGGGTGAAAGTGCCAAATGTATTGCCACGCTTTGTCAAAATTCCGGAGACAGACGATCATACTTTTGTACCATTGGAACAAGTAATCGCTCATAACCTTGATGCTTTATTCCCAGGGATGGAGATTATTAGTTATTATCCATTTCGGATTACCCGTGATGCGCAGCTTGACATCGAAGAAGAAGAAGCGGATGACTTGATTTCTGCTTTGCAAGAAGAGTTGCGTAAGCAGAAGTTTGGCTCAGTCGTGCGGATGGAAATCGCCAGTGATATACCTCCAGAAATCCGTAAAGAGTTAATCGAGCAATTGGGGATTACTGAAGCGGATGTGTATGATATCCCCGGATTGATTGGCTTAGGCGATCTGATGGCGATCTCTTTTTTGCCAATGCCTGAGCATCAAGATAAGCCTTGGAAATCAGTAACTCATCCAAGATTGAAGCAAGGAGATGAAGATGGTAAAAACATTTTTGACATCATTAGTGAAGGTGATTTTTTAGTTCATCATCCTTATCAATCTTTCACCACAACGGTACAGCGATTTATCGAAGATGCCGCAAATGATGATGATGTTCTAGCAATCAAACAAACTCTGTATCGTACATCTGGAGATTCGCCAATTGTTCATGCGCTGATTCGGGCGGCTGAGAATGGCAAGCAGGTGGCAGTGTTAGTGGAGCTAAAGGCGAGATTTGATGAGGCGAATAATATTCTCTGGGCAAGAAAGCTTGAGAATTCAGGAGTACATGTCGTCTATGGATTTAAGAATCTCAAAACCCATACCAAAACGGCTCTGGTGGTAAGGCAAGAAGGCGATCGCTTAGTACGTTATGTCCATATTGGCACTGGCAACTACAACCCAAAAACGGCGCGATTTTATAGCGATCTGGGGATCTTTAGCTGTAATGATAATTTGGGAGCCGATCTCACGGATTTGTTTAACTACTTGACTGGTTATTCTCGTCAGCGTGACTATCGCAAGCTTCTAGTTGCCCCTGTGAATATGCGCGAGAAGTTCTTGAAACTGATCCAACGTGAAATCGAACATCAAAAGCAAGGCTATCCTTCCTATATCATTGCCAAAATGAACTCATTGGTCGATCCTGAGATCATTTCAGCTCTATATGAGGCTTCACAAGTTGGTGTGAATATTGATCTAATCATTCGTGGTATCTGCTGTATTCGTCCCAAAGTGAAGGGGCTAAGCGATCGCATTCGGGTTATTAGTGTAATCGGCCGATTTCTAGAACATTCACGCATCTTCTATTTTAGTAATGGTGGCGAAGAGCAGATATATATAGGCAGTGCTGACTGGATGCCAAGGAACCTTGATGCAAGGGTTGAGGTAATCACTCCTGTTGAAGAGGTATCTCTAATCAAAGAACTTAAGCAGATTCTCGAAATTATTCTAGCTGATAATCGTCAAGCTTGGGATCTTAAGGAAGATGGAACTTATATTCAGAGAGTTCCGAAGGATGGAGAGCCTGAAATGAGTTCACAAAAGCATTTCATGTCACAAGGGCGACCTGAATTCGCATAATAAAAAAGGCTCCCTTGGGGAGCCTTTTTTATTATGCGAATTCCTTCGGTTTTACACCTAATTTTTGGAACATCTCCGCATCATCCTGCCAGTCTGGATTCGCAGTCGTGAGTAGTTTCTCACTAGAGAAGATAGAATTCGCGCCTGCAAGGAAGCAGAGAGCTTGATCGGAAACGCTGAGCCGATCGCGTCCTGCGGAAAGTCTCACTACTGCTTTAGGCATCAGAATTCTCGCGGTTGCCACCATGCGCACTAGAACCAAAGGATCGATCGCATCAAGATCGCCAAATGGAGTCCCTGCAACGGGAGATAATGCATTAATTGGTACTGACTCAGGTTGTGGCGTGAGGTTTGCTAATGTATGTAAAAGATCGATGCGATCGCCATCTGTTTCGCCCATCCCGACGATGCCGCCACAACAAACTTGAATACCTGCATCAGCGACATGCTGAATTGTTTCGAGGCGATCGCTATAGGTGCGAGTCGTAATAATTTCGGGATAGAAACTTTCGGAAGTATCGAGATTATGGTTATAGGCTGTTAAGCCAGCCTTGGCTAAACGCTGAGCTTGATCTGGTCGCAGCATCCCCATCGTTACACAGGCTTCCATTTCCATCCCTGCTACAGCTTCGACCATTTGCAAAACCCGCTCAAACTCTTCTCCATCGGGTGCATTGCGCCATGCTGCTCCCATACAAAAACGAGTTGCACCATGCTGTTTTGCTTCTTTTGCTTGGCTAATCACTTCATCCAATGGCAACAGCGGATAAGTCTCTACCCCCGTTGGATAGCGAGCACTTTGCGGACAATATTTACAATCTTCAGGACAGCGACCTGATTTGATATTTGATAATGTACACATCTGCACAGCATCAGTTTGATGATATTGCCGATGTACTGATTGCGCCTCAAAAACTAGAGAAAGCAATGGTTTATAGTAAATTTCGGAGACAGATTCGAGGGAAATCAAAAGAATATTTATGCTTACGAAATAATGATAGCGATCGCCATTGTACTGTGAAGCAATACCGCTTGGAAGCGCGATCGCAATACTTCTTTATGAAAGAGTGTGCCCCTCTGGGGCACACTCTCCAGTACTTTAAGCACTTAAAACTGGTTTACAAGCCTCTATCGTCTGTTCATAATAATTCTGCAATTGTCTCGTGGCAGCATCCCAACCCCACTTTTCTGCTTCTAGACGGGCTTCGATGCACATGTATTCATTACGACTTTGCAAAAGACTTTGAGTTGCTAAGGTTAAGCCATTGCTATCACTAGGCTCAAATAAATAGCCATTAAGCCCATTGTTGACAATATCAGGAATTCCCCCTGAATTTGCGGCAACAACTGGACAACCAGCCGCCATAGCTTCGAGCAGTACTAAGCCCAGAGTCTCTGTACGCGATGGGAATAGAAAGGCATCACTGGACGCAAAGGCTGCGGCAAGATCATCACCACGTAAATAGCCCACAAAATTGGCTTTAGTATCTGCAAAAATCTTCTCTAGCTCCTGACGGTATGGCCCATTTCCCACTAGAGCAAGGCGACTATTAGGGATCGCTTCTAACACTGGCAAAATTTGCTGAATTTCTTTTTCGGCAGAGAGTCTACCCACATACAGGAATAAGGTGTCTTCTGGATGTCCTTGGGTGAGTCGCGATCGCATTTCCGCACTTTTAAATTTTGGATGAAACTGCACCGTATCGACACCACGCTGCCAAAGATCGAGTCGCTCCACACCATGCGATCGTAGTTCATCGATCATCACTGTTGAAGTACAAAGATTCAACGCTGCTTGGTTGTGAGTATTTTTGACCAATTCCCACATCACGCCCTCCAGAAATCCCAATCCATAATGCTGTAAATATTGGGGTAAATGGGTGTGATAGGAAGCCATAAGCGGGTAATTCATCGATTTGGCATAATATAGCCCCGCCATTCCCAAAATTGCAGGATTCACAATATGCACAATATCGGGGTTAAATTTCTCAAGGGCATTACCGATTGAGGGGCGTGGTAAGGCTACTTTTAGTTCTGGATATAGGGGAAAGTCAAAGGCTGATACGCCATAAATCTCTGCCCCACAATATTCTTTAAGCCCACCATCAGGAGAAAACACTAATACTTGGTTACCGAGTTTGACCAGATATTCGACAGTGTATTTGAGGCGAGTAACGATGCCATCAATTTTTGGCAAAAATGTCTCGGTAAATATGGCGATACGCATAGTGATGACTGTACGGGATCGATTGCTGTGGGCTGACAGCATCATACTATGGCAGGTAATCTCCTATACAAATAAAAAGTCAAATCCTCATATCTAGGGTAATTGTGTAAAGGAAAGTTTACTTAATGCTGACTTGCGCGATCGCTACCATCATCAACAGGCGATCGCGGATCTTTGATAGTTATTAATTCTCAAGTTAGCCGAGATTAACGTTTTCATAAATCTCTTCAAAGGAAATGTCAAATTCTACTGTTTGTAAAGATAATGCTAAATTATCATTTCGGTATTCAGATAATATCCATTTGCCCTGATTAGTTTTATTGAATTGCATTACATAATATTGATATTGGCTAATTAAAATATATTCTTTAGAACTCAGGAATTGAGCGATAATAATAAAACTTTTCGCCTTGATCATAATTTTGCGTTGATTTTGACAGAACTTCGATAATCAAAGAAGGATTTATGATGGTTGTTTTGCCACTTTTCGACACGAACGAGCAGTCCGTCGCGATAATCTGGCGGGCTGTTGACGCGATCGCTTTTGCGATGATCTCTGCTTTCCCTTTTATGGAGGTTGTATGAACGCTAAAACTGCCGGCGATAGGTGCGTTCGCTGATTTCGCTATATCGGCTCTGATTCGTGAAGTTTACTTTTCCACACATCACTATGATTGTCGAAAACAGGATTGTCAGAAATTTCCGTTGTACTTTGCTTGCTACATTCGGTATTATGTCTGTAATGACATTCATTGGGTGCTTTGATTCAACACATGCACCTTATCCGATGAATAGCTTTTTTGTTCTCATTTTTCAAAACTGTCCGAAGTATTGATAGATAGTCGGTGAATGCATTGATTGCCATTTATCCTGGTAGTTTCGATCCCATTACTTTTGGACATCTCGATATTATTAAACGCGGTAGTCATCTATTTGATCGCGTGATTGTTGCTGTTTTACGCAATCCTAATAAAAGCCCTCTATTTACGATGGAGGAAAGAATGATCCAAATTCGTCAAGCGACGCATCATCTGGACAATGTTGATGTTGATACATTTACTGGGCTAACCGTCACCTATGCCCATCTAAAGCAAGCACAGGTTTTGATTAGAGGATTAAGAGCAGTATCCGATTTTGAATTGGAATTGCAGATGGCTCATACAAATAAGACCTTGGCTAATGATATTGAGACAGTTTTTCTATCTACTTCCAATGAATATAGTTTTTTGAGTAGTAGTGTAGTGCGTGAAATTGCTCGTTTTGGTGGTGAAATTGGACATTTAGTTACGCCTGAAGTGGCGAGTGCTTTGAGACAAAAATTCTATTAGACCTTTGCCAGTCAGAAAAACTCACAGCAATTTACGGTCAAGTCCGAACAAACAATTAAACTTTTAAAAGTGTTGCAAAGCAGCACTTTTAAAAGTTTAATTGTTTGTTCGGACTTGAGCACAACTCTCTGTAGTAACAAAACACAAAATGACATACCCATTTTATGTTTTGTTAGACCCTTACAGGGTTTGGTTTTTAATCCACAGAAGTGTCGTCACACTTTTGTGAATTGTTATAACAGGCAAATATAGTGCTTCTGCCCGATCTTTCTTCGCATTATTTTCTTTCTAATGAATAATGTCTATACTTTTGATGAGAAGGGAGTAAGCTACTATAAAATTGAAATGGGAGCTAATTCACGTTTGTTTGCGTCAGAAATATCATGCAAACTTAGTCAACGTTGAGGAGCGATAATTATGAAAATTCCAGTTTTAAGCAAAAGTACTTGGTTTGCCCTAGTGGCGGCAGCGGTCGTCGGTGGTTCTGGTGCAGCAGTGCTAGTACATGGCACTTTTAATAATCAGCCTAATCCACAATCATCGGCTCCAGCAACCATTAATCAAGTAACGCAATCACCTCCAGCGACCAGAGCCGTGGATGGTCAGTTGGCAGTTTATTGGATCGAGTCAAGTAAAAATAAACTGATTGCTGTTCCGATCGCCATTAAAGCCAAAAGTAATGACGAGGCGATCGCGTCAGCTATCAATATGCTGATTACTGAAAATCCTCCTGAATCCGAGCTATACAGTGCCATTCCTGCAAATACGAAAGTACTAAGCGCAACGACAAAAAACAAGGAAATTCGGATTGATTTATCTAAAGCTTTTACTAGCGGCGGTGGTTCCGCCTCTATGCAGGGTCGGATCATTCAGGTTTTATATACAGCAACGACTTTAGAACCCGATGCAAAAGTTTATTTATCTGTTGAAGGTAAACCGTTAAAATATATTGGCGGTGAAGGTTTAGAAGTGCCACACCCAATGACCCGCAAAGACTTTGCCTTAGAGTTTTAAAATTCGCGATTTGAGAGAACCTGCAATCCGTCTTCTCTCAGACAAATTAATGATTTTAGTTAATTATGCAGCCCATCAACTTACCAGATATTGATTCTCTGAGCCTCATTGAGCAAGTTTCTCAAATGGTGGTGGTACGCGCTTGCGGAATGCTATACGATCATCAGATCGCTTACCCACAGTGGGAATTGACTAATGCAAAGTTACAAACTCTGATCAATGAATATGGCGTTGGCGGCGTAATTTTGCTTGGCGGTAGCGCACCTGAAGTTGCCCTCAGAACTCAGCAAATGCAATCATGGGCAAAAGTCCCGTTGTTGATTGCTGCCGATGTTGAAGAAGGTGTGGGACATCTCTTTAAAGGTGCTACATGGTTCCCGCCACCAATGGCATTGCAAGCAGTTTCGATGAAATATGCCGAGGCAATGGGCAAAATTACGGCTGAGGAAGCTTTAGCGATCGGTATAAATTGGTTGCTTGCGCCGATTGTTGATATCAATAACAATCCTGATAATCCTGTAATTAATGTGCGCTCTTTTGGAATTACCGCTGGCGAGGTGATGGGCGCGACGCGCGGATATATTGCGGGAGCAAAGCAATATCCTGTCCTGACCACAGCTAAGCATTTCCCTGGTCATGGCGATACATCTGTGGATTCCCATTTACACACACCAGTTATCCATCACGATCGTCAAAGATTTGAGAATGTCGAATTTCTGCCATTTATCAATGCGATCGAAGCGGGAGTCGATGCGATCATGAGTGCACATATCTTGGCACCAGCTTTTGATCGTAAAAATATCGCTACTTTGTCGCATCATATAATTTCGGGAATTTTGCGAAATGAATTAGGTTTTGAGGGGCTGATTGTTACTGATGCGCTGATCATGTCGGGTATTGCCAATTTAGGTAGCCCAGAGGCGATCGCAGTGCAAGCAGTAAAAGCTGGTGTGGATGTGTTATTGATGCCAGTCGATCCAATCGCTGCAATTGATGCAGTTTGCGCAGCGGTGGAATCCAAAGAAATAGATCGAGAGCAAATACGAGACTCAGTCCAAAGGATTTGGAAAGCTAAACAAAAAGTTTGTGGTATCCCCCCTAATCTAAAAAAATTAGGTAATCCTTTAAATCTAGGAATTTCCAAGTCGGTCGCGACAAAATCCATTAATGTTTATTCTGTGCTCCCAAATCTTCAACCTGACTACGTTCGGGAGTCTCACGAAACAAATTATCTAAATTTAATTATTGTTGACGATCCACTCACCTGCGAAGAGTTTCTAAACGCGCGATCTCCTGCTGTGTTATTACCAAAAAACAAAGGCTATCAGCGCATTGTTGCAGATAAATTGATCTTAGAAAATCTTAAATATGACCAATTCTCTAAAATATTTATCCAAATCTTTAAGCGTGGCAATCCATTTCTTGGTGATACAAATCTTCAAGAAAAGATTCAGATTCTAGTTACAGAATTAACATCAGCGAATAAATTACAGGCAGTAGTTCTCTATGGAAGTCCCTACGCCTTAGATCGATTGTTGCCTCTAATGCCAGTACTTATGCCTTGGGGTTTTGCCTATAGCCAACAACCGGAGGCTCAGGAAGCAGTTTTACAAAAACTAGGGTTTGTATAAGCCCAATATGGCAATTTTATTTAGGTTTGTTTTGATTGATGACATTTCAGTATCAACAAGTATATTGCGAAAGACATTATTAATTAAGATCGCTCTGATTGTAATTTCTTTAATTACAGCTCTTCCTACTCAAGCAAATAACACTCGTCTCTGCCCTGCCCAATTGCAAAAAGAGGTAAAAAAAGTTGCACAATCACCTAAATTACAAGCGTCACGAGTTGGTGTATATGTGCAGACTAATACTCCTAATTCACAAGTATTAGTCAATCTTGACGGAGATCGTTATTTCATACCAGCCTCAAATGTCAAACTATTTGTAACCGCGATCGCATTAAAAACATTGGGTGCAAACTATCGCTTTGCTACCCGTTTGATGTCACACAATTTGCCTAATGCCAAGGGAGAACTAGAAAATGGGTTATGGCTTATTGGCTCAGGCGATCCTAGCTTTCGCTCAGAAACTGGATTGAAATCACTAGTTACGCAACTCAAAAACAAAGGTGTAAAGCGGATTAATGGTGGAATTTGGACTTTGACAGCCCGCAGAGGTGAAGAAGTTGCGGACAGTTGGGAATGGTCAGATTTACAGGAATATTATGCAGCGATCGCATCACCGTTCACGATTAACGAAAACTCCATAAACTGGACAGTTACCCCAGACACAAATGGTAAACCTGCAATTTTTACTTGGGACAATCCTGAGTTGGCTAAGGACTGGCGAGTCCAAAATCAAGCAACTACAGCAAGTGTAGATTCTATATACAGCTTAAAAGTTGTGCGCCCCTACGGTCAAAAAGTACTAATAATTACTGGCCAAATACCGGAAAAATCAGAACCAGAACTTGGCGGTGTCGCAATTCCCAATCCTGAGACCAATTTTTTAGATTTATTACGCCAAGAACTAGTGGTGCAAGGCATTGCAATTTCAACAGATATTGCTGCTACCAACTCCGTAAAAAAACTCCCGCCGATCCAAGACTTAGCGATCGCATATTCACAGCCGCTCTCTGAGTTGATTTTTACCACTAACAAAGACAGCAATAACCTCTATGCAGAGTTATTACTTAGAGCTTTAGGCGATCGCCTCCATGAAATTACTCCCTATGACAGTGTTCTTGGCGGCATGATGATGATTAGCAAATACTTACAATCTATCAATGTCCCTTCTTCTTCTGTATTGCTAGCTGACGGTTCTGGGTTATCGCGACGCAGCTTAACAACTCCCAAAACAATCGTTCAGCTTTTACAAAGCGCATCTACCGATCGTAATTTCCGTAAATCTTTAGCGATCGCAAATGTCGATGGCACGTTGACCAATCGATTTAAAAATACTGCTGCTCAAGGCTTAATCCAAGCCAAGACAGGAACTTTAACGGGCACAATTGCATTATCTGGATATGCTGACCCTCAAAATTATCACGAAGTTATTTTTAGCATCATTATCAATAACAGCAATCTTCCAACAAGGGAGTTACAACAGTATATCGATGCGATTGCCCTACTCTTAACTCGCCTTGAAAACTGTGAATGAAAAAAATAAAAAACTGGTCTGCTCAAAATAAATTCTTATTCATCTTGGCTATAGCAATGGCTATAGGAAGTATTGTCACGATCACAATAACTGCTTTGTCACCTAAAACAGTCACGTCTGATACTAATCAATCTTTGTGTCCACCTCCAACAGATAAACTCAGTAAATCCAATAGTTTGAAATTTCATCCGATTAAAGTTGTTACTAAACCTTGGCGAGGGGAACATAATGTCTACGCCATCTTTGCTTTGCCATTGGAATACTAAGAAATTTCTGATCGTTCACAACTACTAGTCAAAGGCTCAGATACACCCTGGGGATTCATGCGTACTCATGGGCTTAGATATGGTGTGACAACTCCTGAAGGGCACTTTTTGATAGTTGGATTTTTTCGGACTCGTCTGGCGCTGTGGTACTGGGCAAATGGGCGGTTTGGAGACCTGCAACAGCGTTGCAACTGGACGCTCCATGTTTTTCCATAATTCCAACCCCAAAAGATACTCCCTTCCCCATCTAGCAATAGACAATAAAACCCAAGAATTAGTGGTGCGGCGCTCTGCGCCGCACCACTAATTCTTGGGGGAAAGGGAGTAAGAGGAAGCGCTTAGCGCTTCCTCTTAGTTTTTGGGGCTGGAATTAGCCTAGTGCAAGTGTCTATAGTTATAATTGCGAAGGTTACGAGAAAAACAAAAAATGCTTGCCGCTGCTCAGTGGCGATCTAGGAAATTGAAAACATGGGAAATTTTGGCAGTTGGCTAATTAAGCTAGGGCAAAGTTGTTTACTGATCGGACAAATCATCACCCATGTTTTAATCTATCGCCGCTTCCATTGGCGTAACATACTGGCACAAATGTCAGTAGTTGGCACGGAATCACTACTAATCACTTTGATTACGGCTTCCTTTGTTGGTGCAGTATTTACAATCCAAGTGGCTAGAGAATTTATTAATTTTGGCGCACAGCAAGCGATCGGTGGAATTTTAGCGATCGCTTTGGCTCGCGAGTTAATTCCTGTACTGACGGCTGTAATTATTGCGGGGCGCGTAGGCTCCGCATTTGCAGCCGAAATTGGCACAATGCAAGTAACTGAACAAATTGATGCACTCTACATGCTGCGAACTAATCCTGTGGATTACCTTGCCACCCCGCGTGCGATCGCCTGTTTATTGATGTTGCCAGTACTCACAACTTTCGGTTTCTTAACTGGTATGGCAGGTGGCTTATTTCTATCGCACTCCATGTACGCCATTCCATACGACATGTTTCTTAATTCTGTTAAGAATTTACTCAAACCTTGGGATTTAATTGCCGCCCTAATTAAATCCAGTATCTTTGGAGTTTTAATAGCTGCGATCGGAACGACATGGGGATTAACTACCACAGGCGGGGCGAAGGGTGTAGGAGAATCCACCACTTCCGCAGTAGTAACTGCTTTACTCGCTATTTTTATTAGTAATTTCTTTTTGTCATGGGTTTTCTTTCAAGGTGTTGGATCTACGATTGCTTCTCAATAGTATCTTTCTAGGCAATTTCGTGCTTAATTAGTGCTTTCTAAGAAAGGTAGAAACAGCTGAAATTAGTATTTTTCAAGGATCGCAAAAAATGGCAAAGTGCAAGGAATAAGCATAAAAACAAACAAAATCCTTGCACCAATAAAATTTGGCTCAATAGGTTTAACATTGCTTAACATATCGACCCGATTGCTAAGATCGCGAAACTCACAATAATTACTACGCTGCGATGTTTTACAACGCCCCCATTTTGAATTTAGCTGTATTTACGTTTGTGGAGTGACTGCAATTGGTAAATGTGATAAAAAAGTTGCCAAAAATATTTTTCGGTTAATCCGCAGGTAGAAGCACCTCGCAGCACTACATTGGAATACCAGTCATTTGGAGCTAGTTCACGAGATAGCTTGTTAACAACACTATAAGTTCGTACATCTGTGTAAATCTGTTGATCAATGCTAACTGTGATCAATTCATGCTGATAGCCGCCTCTTGAGACATCCTCACGCAAGTCGAGTTGATAGCTTAAACGCATGGGCAAGCAGTATAAAACACCCTCAACATAAGAATTTGCTTCTTTAACAATATCTAAACAGCCGCAGTCACGATGGGGTGATCGGTAATAAAAGCCGAGTTTATAACCACTTAACCTCGCTACCCCAACAACATAATGATGGGCTGTCTCTCCAAGAGATCGCTTCAAATCTACCGGACACATACAAGAACCGTAAGCAAAGTAATAAAACATCGGTTCAGATTGAAGCCCCATCTCTAGAACAGAGTTTTCGGAATTCTGCAACTGTTGTATTTGCTGTGATTTGAGCGAATCTACCATATCGATAAAATTAGGCAAAAGCTATTTAGTATTCGGGAATACCTGCAAAAAGTATAAGTCTTTGTGTATGCTCATTTGAATTAACTATTTAAATGAACTTTTGAGCATTGCATAGCCTTAATTACTGATTGATGCAATCAAGTATGTCCCACTTAATATTTAAAAAATATGCCGGAGTATACAAAAAAAGATCCAGATTCAGAATCTTTGTCAGCCGATCCAGCATCTGTAAATCAGTTAACGACAAAGCCTCGATTATGGGAATTAGCGGTAGTTTTTTCTAAACTCGGTGCGATCGCTTTTGGTGGGCCAGCTGCGCATGTTGCACAGATTGAGTTGGAAATAGTGCAGCGTCGGCGCTGGCTTAGCCGCGAGAAGTTACTGGATTTGTTAAGTATCAGCAATTTGATTCCAGGGCCCAATTCGACAGAGTTAGTAATTCATGTGGGACTAGAACAAGCAGGATTACTAGGGGCGATCGTGGCTGGAACAAGTTTTATAGTTCCCGCGATGTTGTTGGTATGGGGATTGGCGTTTATTTATGTGAAATATCAAACAATTCCTGCTGTTGGCTGGTTACTTTATGGAGTCAAACCCGTAATTATTGCAATCATTGCTCAAGTCCTATGGAAATTAGGACGATCAGCGCTAAAAAATATCCCAAATTGGAGCGCAGGAATTTTAGTCCTAGTTCTATATTTTTTTAAAATCAATGAAATTGCCCTAATGCTGGGTGCAGGTATCATCGTCAGCCTCGTTAGCAATTTACTATCATCCAAAAATTCTAAATCCCTATCAGTCGTCCTTGTTCCCTTTTCCTTGTTCCCTTTTCCTTTAGCCACTATTGCCGCTGAAATTCATCCCAAAACATGGACAGCGGTATTTTTGAGCTTTCTCAAAATTGGTTCGGTTCTTTATGGAAGTGGCTATGTACTGTTAGCTTTTGTGCAGCAAGAATTTGTCGATCGCACCAATTGGCTGACTTCACAACAGTTACTTGATGCAGTAGCCATCGGACAGTTTACTCCAGGGCCATTATTTACGACCGCGACTTTTATCGGCTATCTTGTCGCTGGAAATCTGGGTGCGATCGCAGGGACGATTGGCATATTTTTACCAGCATTTATTCTGGTTCCATTAATTAATCCCTTTGTCTCAAAATTACGCGAATCATCTTGGACTGGAGGTTTTCTCGATGGAGTAAATGCGGCTTCGATTGGGTTGATGGCAGCCGTGGCATGGGAACTAGGGAGAGGAGCATTAATTGATATTTGGACAATTATTATCGCGATCACAAGCCTTGTAATTTTACTTAAATTTCCAAAGACAAATTCTGCATGGTTAGTAATTGCTGGTGCAGCAATTGGCTGGCTACTTATATTTAACCAATAAGAGGGATTCCCAAAAACTGCTCAAGGTTTAGCCCCAGCGCAATACCGCAGAACCCCAGCTTAAACCTGCGCCAAAACCGGCGATCGCAATTAAATGATCGGGTTGAATTTTTCCTGATTGCACCCACTCATCTAGAGCGATCGGGATTGAGGCAGCGGAAGTATTGCCATATTTCCCCATGTTGCTAACTGCCTTGGCAGGATCGATGCCAAAACGATTAACTACTGCATCAATAATGCGTTGATTAGCTTGATGCAAAATTAGCCAATCAAGATCGTGGACTTCCAAATTTGCATAATGCAAGGATTTTTCGATCACTTCAGGAACGCGCCGCACTGCAAACCGATAGACTTCCTGACCATTCATACTAATCGGCTCAAAGGTACTGCGACCAGAATAATTGATATTGAGCAAATCATTCCCCTTGCCATCACTCCGCATCTCAAAGCCTAAGAGATTGTCTTGGCTCTTACTTTCGCTACTAGCTTGCAAAACTACTGCACCCGCACCATCGCCAAACAAAATGCAAGTACGGCGATCTTGCCAATCGACCCAGCGAGAGAGGACATCAGCTCCGAGTAGCAAAACATTTTTGTAAACCCCTGTGCGGATATATTGCGAGGCGGTAACCAATCCAAACAGAAATCCTGAACATGCAGCAACCAGATCAAAAGCTACTGCACGTTCTGCTCCCAATATCTTCTGAACTCGTCCAGCCGTTCCAAACAAGTCATCGCTAGTCGAAGTTGACAGAATAATTAGGTCAATATCTGCTGGTGTCAGCCCTGCCGCCGCGATCGCCTTGCGTCCTGCCTTCGCCGCTAGATTTGCAACTGAATCGCCCTCTCCATCAGCAATATGTCGCTCTCTTATTCCCGTGCGAGAGGCAATCCACTCGTCAGTGGTGTCCACCATCTGCGCGAGATCGAGATTAGTAAGTACGCGATCGGGAACGGCGGAACCGCTTCCAATAAAACGCACTCCTACAACAGAAGATTCAGTATTAGTCATTGGCTGTGTTTGATCTGAATGGCTGGACAAAGAGTGAAACAGCGCTTTGCGCCGAATTAAAACCTAATCGCAAAAAGAAGCTATGTTGGAGGATCATCTGGAGCATCATCGATCGCAGGGACTGGTACTTTAGGCTTGATCTGACCACGAATACGCTCTAGCACTTCATTATCGACGGCATCCTTAGCAACTCGGATCGCATTGCGAATACTTACAGCGTTGGAGCTGCCGTGACTAATCACACAAATGCCAGCGACACCCAGTAATAAAGCCCCACCGTACTCATCGGCATCAATACGCTCTTTCACCTTTTTGAGATTTGGTTTCAAGATTAATGCGCCAAGCTTACCCCGCCATCCTCTTGGCAACTCTTCTTTGAGAATCTGCATGACTGCATTACCAACTCCCTCAGCAAATTTAAGGACAATATTGCCTGCAAAACCATCACAGACAATGACATCAAACTGACCTTTAAGAATATCTCTTCCTTCCGCATTTCCTGCAAAGGTGATTTGGGGATTGTCTTGTAGCGCTTGATGAACACGAATCGCGAGTTCGTTGCCTTTACAGGCTTCTTCGCCAATATTGAGCAAGCCTACTTTAGGTTCTTTAATACCGATTGCATATTTGCTGTACAGAGAGCCCATTATGGCAAACTGTTCTAAAAACTTGGGGCGGCAGTCTACATTTGCACCGACATCAAGCAGTAAGACTGGTTTGTGGGCTACCTGTGTGGGGAACAATGCGCCGATCGCAGGTCGATCCACACCTGGCAATCTCCCTAAACGCAACAACGCTGCTGCCATCGCTGCCCCAGAATGTCCCGCCGAAATTACGGCATCGGCTTGCTTGCGCTTAACTAAGTTCATCGCAACAGCGATCGAGGAATTAGGTTTGCGGCGCAACCCCTCAAGTGGCTCATCATCCATTTCGATGATCCCCTCGGATGGCACAATCTCAAGGTGATCGCTCTCTTGATAATTATGTTGCTTAAGGTAATTCGCTAGAATATCGCGATCGCCTACTAACGCTATATCAACACCCAATTGGGCTTGAGCTAATATTGATCCTTCAATTATTTCACGTGGGGCAAAATCCCCACCCATCGCATCTACTGCAATTCTCACGTTTTGCGATCCTGTCTACGTTTTATGTCTAAAACTGTAAAGAATTTTTATTAAACCTTCCAAAAATTTTAACATTTTAAGTAACTTAACCTATCAGGATTTCTCAAAAATATTTGAAATTATCTCCTACTCTACTAAATCAGAAGACCGAAAGAAAGACATCCGAAAGTTAGATTATTGTTGTTTCGGCTTCGGACAATCTTATTCTTGTCTACAATCATTACTTGTAGCTATACCGAAGCATCGAGAGTTTTTCATGAGTTCAGTCAATGAGATCTAAACAGAGGATTATTGTGGTCGGGGCGGGGATTGGGGGCTTAACATCGGCGGCTTTGTTGGCGAAACGTGGCTATGAAGTGATTGTTTACGATTTGGCAATCGTGGCAGGGGGATGTGCATCCACGTTTAAGCGACGCGGTTTTACCTTTGATGTCGGTGCGACACAGGTAGCAGGTTTAGAATCTGGTGGAATTCACGATCGCATTTTTAAAGAGCTAGAAATTGAACTCCCTGAAGCTACGTATTGCGATCCTGCTTGTGCGGTGTATTTACCTAATGAGCAGGAGCCAATTAACGTCTGGCGCGATCGCCAAAAATGGAAACTAGAACGTCAAAGACAGTTCCCAAATAGCGAACCCTTTTGGCTATTTCTAGAAGATCTATTTTGGCGTAGTTGGCGCTTTCAAAGCCGCAACCCAATTTTGCCACCCCGCAATCTTTGGGATATGTGGCAATTGCTTAAAGCTATACGAATAGATACTTTAGCAACAGTTCCCTATACTTTTTCGACTGTAGGTGACGCCTTACGTGGTTTTGGATTAGTAAGCGATCGTCGCCTACGTACTTTTCTTGATTTGCAATTAAAGCTCTATTCACAGGTAAATGCTGAAGAGACAGCTCTGCTCTATGCAGCAACGGCTCTAGCAGTTTCCCAAAGTCCTTTAGGGCTATTTCATCTGAAGGGAAGTATGCAAGTTTTAAGCGATCGCCTAGTCGAAAGTATTGAACGTGACGGAGGTAAGGTGTTGATGCAGCATCAGGTAAGTGCGATCGCCGATCAAGGTAAATGGAAAAGTGTAAAAGTAATGAATTTAAGATCGGGTGAAATTTGGTGGAATAAAGCTGAACATATTGTGGCAAATGTGACGGTCAATAATTTTATGAATCTTTTGGGAGATGAGGCACCCAAAGGATATGTTAAACGTGTTGCTAATTTAAAACCTTCTTCGGTGGCTTTTGTGGTTTATTTGGGCGTGGATCGGTCAGCAATTCCAGAGAACTGTCCGCCACATTTACAATTTTTAGAATCTGGGAATAAACCTCATTCTCTATTTATTTCAGTTAGCAAAGAAGGTGATGGACGTGCTCCAGATGGGAGAACAACAATCATTGCTTCAGAGTTCACGGATGCTGAGGTTTGGTATGGCGATGAGAAATATGAAACTCTCAAGCAGAAGTTTACTGAACGAGCGATCGCGCAGTTAAGTGGATACTTTCATCTCAATGAACAGACAATTATTCATGTTGAAGCTGCTACGCCACAAACTTTTGCCCGCTATACTGGACGCGATCGCGGTATCGTTGGTGGCGTAGGAATGCGTGTTTCCACTTTTGGACCCTTTGGTTTTGCCAATCGCACTCCACTCAAAAATATCTGGCTAGTCGGCGATTCCACCCACCCAGGTGAAGGAACCGCAGGTACAAGTTATTCGGCGCTAACTGTAGTTAGACAAATAGAACAAGAGTCACGCAAAATTGCAGCAAAGCACCTTTAGGTTCACAAAAATCAATAAAAATAAGCCAGATCGTCGTAATAATCAAAATTTCCCATTTCTTAAATATTTGTTTTGCTTACAAAACAGCCCCACCTTTGCAAAAGGTGGGGCTGTTTAATATCTTTCTCAAAGATGAGATTTATTTTGTAATCTAAGGTATAAAAGGAATCGTGGCACTTCGAGTAAACTGCTCATAAGCTGACTCTAAGTTGGTCGAATATAGCCCTTTAAATTTGTAGTCTTTATACGTATCAGGCACTTTGGCAAACTTCTCAAGGACTTGATCCTTAGACAAAATTTGACCTTTCCAATCCAGTGCTAAACGTTCTAACCAACTGAAATAAGCTTGTTGTGCCTGTAAGCCAGTTACATCGGTAACATCTCCATGACCTGGAACAACTTTCGCTCCGGAATAAACGGCTATTAAGCGATACAAACTCCCTTGCCATTGGCGAATATCACTGTCCCCAGTGTAAGGAATGCGATTATTAAATACCATATCGCCAGAAAACAAAACCTTGGCATCTGGAACGTAGGCAACCAGATCAGTTCCCGCCGAATGTCCATCAACTCGTTCAATTCTAACTTGGCGATCACCTAACCACAGATCAGTTTGACTATTAATAATCACTGTAGGTGGCGTAACTCCACCAGTATTGTTTTTGCCACTTTGAATATAATCGCGAATTACGCCGCGTCCCAGCACAGGAATTTCACGCTTTACAAAAGCTGCATTCCCACCCGTGTGATCAAAGTGATAATGCGTATTCAAAACATACTTGATCGGCTTATCTGTCAAAGACTTTACAGTAGAGATCATCAGTTCTGCTAGTTCAGTTGTTTGGAATGGATCGATTACCAATACCCCTTCACTACCAATCACAATGCCGCCGTTGCAAATCGCCACCGCAGGACTCACAGGTGGGAAATCAGTGCTGGCAACTAGAGCATAAATTCCTTGACCAACCTCTTGCATTTGTAAGCCAGCATTTTGCAAGCTGCCAGTTTTAAAACTTGTCTCCGCAGATGAGCTTTGCGACAGAATTTGTGGCTGATTTTCAGCATCAGCAGTCATCCAAACATGTCCGAGCATTATCGACATTACCGTGGCGATCGCAGCCAACAAGAATGCCAAAAGGTATTTAATCTTTAGCTTTTTCAGCATCTTAATTCCTTAGAGCTAGATTTTGAAGCTTAGCAGCTTCAAACATAGTGTAAACCAAATCAAAACCCAAAAAAGAGGTGCGGCGCAAAGCACCCCATCTCTTTTTTGGATGTATAGCTGTCGCAAAGTGTACAAGGATGTAAAACCCCAAGAATTGGTAGGCAGTGCCCCGCGCCGAGAATCAATTCTTGGGGTTTGATTAGGACTTAAGTCAAGTGACTCTAGCTATAAAAAAGCCCAGAGTTATGAAAGCGTTACTTAGTGACTCTTTGTTCACTATTGAGCCACTTTTATAATTCTGGACTTTAATTAAATCTTAATATATCTTGAAATATCAAAGTTGAACTTTAGAGCTTAACTTCGATGTCCACACCAGCAGCTAGATCAAGCTTCATGAGTGCATCGATAGTTTTTGCAGATGGTTGATAAATATCGATAATCCGACTATGAGTGCGGGTTTCAAAATGTTCGCGTGAGTCTTTATCTACGTGGGGAGATCTGAGAACGCAATAGATACGACGACGTGTTGGCAGGGGGATAGGGCCAACGGCAGCGGCGTTTGTACGATTAGCAGTTTCGACGATTTTTTCGCAGGATGAGTCTAGCAGGCGATGATCGAAAGCTTTGAGACGAATCCGAATCTTTTGTTGTTGAGGTGCCACAGTTCTTAGGGATTTATTCGGGTAATTTTTCAGCGTTTCTTATATTAGCACCCTAACTACCCAAAATCAAACAATTGGATCAATGCTAATAATTCTCATTACAAAAATTGGTTTTGCTACAAGCCCTCTGGCGGAGGGCTTGTAGCAAAACCAATTTTTTTGGTGTTTTCAGCGCCTTTGGCGTTGGAAACTCAAAAAACGATTTTTATAATGAGAATTGCTAACTGTTCATACCTTTTTAGGATTGCCGATTCCGATCCTGTTACAATTGCTTGATAGATACATTCATATAACTTTATCTAGAAATATGTCTTTGCTTCTTTCTGCTCCCATATTGACTGCAGTTGTCTATACCGCGATCGCAGGTACATATTTACTGGTGATCCCATTGCTGGTGCTGTTTTATTTCAAAGCACGTTGGTACAAAACAGGCTCTCTAGAAAGAGTATTTCTCTGCTTTCTAGCCTTTTTCTTTTTCCCGGGATTATTACTGCTCTCTCCATTCTTTAACTTTCGTCCCGAAGCGCGGCAAATTTAAACCTAAATTAAACTGAGCGCGAAGTGCTCAGTTTAATAAAAAAAATTTCTGAGATTAAAACTATGCGCCGCATTGATGCCATAGCAATTATGATTGCTTTTTTCGGGTTTGGTGGAGTCGCATTTTGGGTATTTCGTGTCTCTGGCCTCGATGCAACTAATGCGGGTGTCTGGAGTCAAGTTGTTTTAGTAGGCGTATTAATAGCTTGGATTTCCACCTATTTATTCCGCGCTGTGACAAAAACTATGACCTACAATCAGCAGCTAGATGATTACAAAAAAGCTGTTCTGACCAAGAAGTTAGAAGAGATGTCTCCTGAAGAGCGCGAAAGTTTACTTGCAGAGGTAGATGCAGAGAAGAAACTAGCGCAAAGCTCAGCTCAAAATGCAATCAAAGATGAATGAATCAGCGATCGCCCTACTATTCACTATTTCATCCTAAGCCACTTGCAAAGCGAATTGGTTCCTTTGGCTTTCCACAGGATTTAGGAGATCGCTTTCAAATAGTGCAGAAATGGCTAAGTTTTGCTAGTGATGGCGAACCATCTAACCTGCTTGCCGAAGCTCAGTTCTTACATGATATTTTTGTTGATATTTTGGGTTATAAATCCCCATTTGAAAGCAACGGTGGGACATGGGAATTAGAATTGCATCCACATCCTGCACTAGGTTTTTTCACAGAAACATCAGCGAATGTGATTGCCGAGATTAGAGTTAGTACTGCCGAGGAAGGAGCGATCATTAAGCCAGATCCAGAGAATGAAACTACTGAATGGCTGATCGTCTTAGATTATCGAGAAATCTGTCTTTATAACCGCAATGTATCGAGTCTGTTCTGTCAGAGATTTGCATGGGAATCATTAGCGGACTTAGAACAACTCAAAGCTTTTTATTTTTTATTATCGCGGCGGACTTTACTTAGAGGCATTGCCAATAGCGAAGAGCGATCGCGCACTACCCATTTGCTAGAAGAGTCTCACCAGCTAGAATCCGAGATTCTCAAAAACTTTTATAGTCACTACTGTAAAATCCGTAGTCAATTAATCAAGGATTTTCGCTATAGGTTGCAACTATTATCACATCCTGTCGAAAATGCCGAAAATCCACTCCAGATCAGAGCCGAAGCTGCGATCTCCATCGCCATTTATCAAGCCCAAAAACTTCTAAACCGTATTTTGTTTGTTGCTTATTGCGAAGATCGCGCTTTATTACCTGAGAACTTAATTAAAGACGCTTACGAATTTGAGAACCCCTACATCGAGCAACCGATTTGGGAAAACTATAAAGCTATATTTAGTTGGGTACAAAATGGCAATGCAAAATATCACATCCCCATTAATGCTTATTCATCTAGTCTATTTGCAAGCGATCGCATTTTAGATCAGGCTTTATTTGTCGGCGATGAGTTATGTCGTCAGATCAAGGAAATAGCTCGGTTTGACTTTTGTGAAGATATCACGCGCCATATTTTGACTTGTCTCTTTGACGAATCAATCAGAGAGCTATCTCAATATCGCAAAGATTTAAGTAACCTTAGTAAACGTCGCATTCCGAAATTACCTTGTAAAGCAATTCTGCAAAGTGAGTCTGTAATTCGTACATTGCAGCAGCATTTAGCTATATCAAATAATCATCAAGATATTTTGGCATATTGCCAAGAATATCAAGAGCGTCTATGGAGAATCAAAGTCTTACATCCTAAGTGCGGCGCTGGTGTATTGCTCTCAACGGCTTTGGAGTTTTTACTTTCAGAACATGAGCGTATCCATTACCTATTAACTAAGTTCTCTACCGATGATGAGGTGGACGGGCTCAAAACTCCAACAGCAGTAATAGCTCATATCATGCAACATAATTTATTTGGTTGCGATATTGCCGAAGAATCTATTGAAATAACGCGTCTTTCACTTTGTTTGCGATCGCTCGAAATCAACTCATCTTTGCCAAACTTTGAGCATAATATTCAATTAGGTGAATTGGCAACTTGTGACTTTGGAGAAGAGTTTAAAGCCGCAAGCGATCGCGGCGAAGTAGTAATTCTAAAATAGTAAACGCCCTTGTGGGGCGTTTACTATTTACATACGGCCACGTAGCATTTGAGCCATTTCATTGGGCTTCGGAGAGTTCTCTACAGCGGTTTCTTCAGTAATCCGACCATCTTCGTAGAGCTTATAAAGTGATTGGTTCATATTTACCATTCCCTCGTAGGTACATTTAGGAATTAGCGCCTCGATTTCATCCACTTCACCGCGCTTGATATAGTCACGAACAGCATCTGTATTGATCATGATTTCATGAACTGCTGCTCGTTTTCCATCCGTAGTCCGCACCAATGACTGAGCGATAACTCCCACCAAAGATTCTGAAACTTGAATTCGCATGGGTCCTTGCTGTTCAGGTTCGTATAGGTTTAGAATCCGCTCAATGGTTTTTACCGCACTGTTAGTGTGCAATGTGCCGAATACTAAGTGTCCTGTTTGAGCAGCTTTCAGTGCTGTGTTAACAGTTTCTTTATCGCGCATTTCTCCAATCAGAATGATATCAGGATCTTCACGTAAAGCAGCCTTCAGCGCATTGTCAAACTTGAGGGTATGGATACCAACTTCCCGTTGTTTGATCAGCGCCTTTTTGCTTTGATGCACAAATTCAATCGGATCTTCAATTGAAATCAAATGCTTCTGCATCTCCGCATTAATGAAGTCCACCATCGCCGCTAAAGTAGTTGATTTGCCAGAACCAGTAGGACCAGTTACAAGGATTAAACCTTTATGGGTATAGCAAAGCTCACGGAATACCTCTGGCAATCCCAACTGATCGATCGACAAAATCTTGAGGGGAATTAGTCGCAACACCATGGCTGCTCCACGCAACGAATCAAAAATATTGATCCGACAACGGGCAAATTCGTACTGGGTTGCACCGTCAAATTCTAAGGTGTCACGAAACTGCTGGATTTGTTTATCATCCATAATTTCCGTCAGCCAAGTGTCAAAGGTCTGCTTGTCTGGCACAGGATATTGCTCCTGTGTGACCATTAAGCCCCGACTCCGAAATCGAACAGGTTCATTTATCCCAGCATGAACATCAGAACATCCTTGTTCATGGGCATCTTTGACAATCTGTGCGAGAGTAGGCTGCCCAGTGCTACGCTGCAAAATCGCTGGTACACCTAGCCCTGGTAAGTTTGGAGGTGGACCTGGACGAATTGGCGGACGGGGATTTGGTGGTGGCGGAACGCTAGTGACTTGCGTATCCGTCGGGATTGCCATCTGCGCTTGGCGGGCAGCAGCTTCGGCTCGAGCCTTTTGCGCCGCTTGTATAGCTTGTGCTTGTTGCTGTTGTGCTGGAGTAAGTTCTGCTCGCCCATGTTGCACAGAATTGGGAGGAGCTTGAGGATTGCTAGGAGGGGCGACACGCTGCTGGGCGGGTGCGGCAGGGTTTGTACGTGGCTGTGGCACACCGCCACCAGAGGAAGGCGGTGGTACGGGAGGCATCCCAGATTGCGTCATAGTTGAACCTCGAAAAGTGCTGTAGTTGGAGATCAGGTTTGATGAGGAGCTTTTTGCTAAGTAACTACACTCGATTAAATATAAAACCCAAAAAACTCTGCCGCCCGCAGCGCGGGCGGTGCAGTTTTTGGTTTTGGTTTTTTAATTATGCCGAGGTACTTATTCAAATTCTGTTGTTTGACCTAAAAATAACCAATCCTGTTACTTAATAGGCTAAAAATATATTAGCCCTTGTAAATACTATCCTCAAATAATTAATGAATATTCTCAGTGCCCTGCGATCTAAACCGAGCGCAGAAAGCAAAAAACCTTCTAAGCAAGCAACTCCAAAGCAAACCAAAGGTATTGAAATCAAGTCTCAACGAGAGTTGGACTATATGCGTGAATCATCTCGCATTGTGGCGACAGTACTCAAGGAAATTTCAGAGATCATTGCTCCTGGGATGACCACGATGGATCTTGATGCTCATGCGGAAAAGCGGATTCGAGAGATGGGTGCTGTACCTAGTTTTAAGGGCTATTGTGGCTTTCCTGCAAGTATTTGCTCTAGTATTAACAACGAAGTCGTACATGGTATACCAAATGCGAGAAAAGTGATTAAGCTTGGCGATCTCGTTAAGATTGATACTGGCGCTTTTAAAAATGGTTTTCATGGTGATTCTTGCATTACGGTAGCAATTGGCAATGTCAGTGAAAAGGCAGCTAAGTTAATGCGTGTGGCTGAGGAAGCTCTGTTTAAGGGGATTGAACAAGTGAAACCAGGTAATTGTATGCTCGATTTGGCTGGGGCAATTGAGGATCATGTGAAGGCAAATGGTTTTGCGATCGTCGAAGATTTTACTGGTCATGGAGTAGGGCGAAATCTGCACGAAGAACCTTCAGTATTTAATTTCCGTACCCATCAGTTACCAAATGTGCGTTTTCGCCCAGGTATGACTTTAGCGATCGAGCCAATTTTGAATGCTGGGTCAAAGCGAGTAAGGATTTTGTCTGATAAATGGACAGCCGTAACTGTGGACAATCAACTTTCCGCTCAGTTTGAACATACTGTTTTGGTGACTGAAACAGGTTATGAAATCTTTACCGATCGCTCTAAAGTTTAATCAAGATCAAAAAAGCTTGGCAAAGCAAAGCTTTTTTGATAAAAATTTATGCAAAATATTTTTTTAGCTGGTTCTAGTCGTGGAGTTGGGCGTGAAATTGCCAAACTATTGTTAGAGAATGAGCCACCATCCGTAAGTTTAAGAGTGTTGCTCCGCAATCCTACCTATGCTGTTGAGCTAGAAGCTCTAGGAGCAAAGGTAATGTTTGGTGATGCTCTAAATCCCTTTGACCTTGAATCGTCGTTACAGGGTGGTGCAATCGATGTAGTAATCACGACTATGGGTGGTCTACCAAGCGATCGCGGTGAACGAGCTGACTGTGAAGGCAATAAAAATCTGATTGATGCGGCTTTAAAGGCGGGAGTCAAGAAATTTATTCTGGTTTCTTCGATTGGCAGTGGCAATAGCGTGGTGGCGATCGCGCCTCAGGTTTTACTAACTTTGGGCGCAATTCTTAAAGAAAAAGAAAAAGCAGAGCAGCATCTGGTTGATAGCGGCTTAACCTATACGATTATTCGCCCAGGGGGCTTGAAATCAGAATTGGCGACAGGAAACGCAGTGCTTACTGAAAATCCTACAGTTGCAGGGGTTATCCATCGGGCTGATGTGGCAAGGTTGGTATTTGATTGTTTAAATTCTGACAGAGCAAATAATAAAGTTTTTTCAGCAATTGATCGCAATATGTTGTTTAAACCAGTAGAGTTTGAAACGTTCGATTTGTGAGACAGCTATGCAGGAATATATTGTTAAAGCTGGAGATACCCTATCTGCGATCGCGAAACGTTTTTTAGGTGCAAATGCTGATTGGCGAGAGATTGCTCGTATTAATAACATTACTAATCCTGCAAATTTACAAATCGGTCAGAAACTCCGTATTCCCGTGGCAACTCCGCCGATCATCCAAAATCCTGATGTTGTCACGGTCAGGAATACATTGCAAGGTATTTATCCACCCAATAAAATTGCAATTTCCTTTACTACTGTTGGCAGTGATGTAATTGCCAAGTTATTAAATACTGGTCAGCAAGAGTCATTTGCCAAAACTAAGGATCTAGGACTGTATCGACTAGGTATTTTTAAGCTGCGCGACTTTATCACCTTTGGATCAGGTTTATTGCAGCAGGTGCAGATGAGTCCTTCAGAAATCAAGGTAATGCTGGTAACATCAGCAAATGAAGGCAGTCTTGATGCGATAAATACATGGGATAGTCAGTATTTAAGCTTTGGCATATTCCAATGGACTTTGGGAGCTGCGGAGCAACAGGGAGAGCTACCTGCGTTGCTCAACAATTTAAAAAGGCGATACCCATCAGAGTTTCAATACTACTTTGGTCAGTTTGGCTTGGATGTAACTTCTCTAGATGGCATCACGGGCTGGATGTCCCTCAATGGCAATCGTCTAGTTAGTGCTACTGATAAAAACTTAATGCGACAACCGCTTTGGGCATTACGGTTTGCGATCGCAGGTATGGATGTACTAGTGCAATCAGTACAGGTAGTTCACGGGATTTCAAGACTTGATCGTTTTTATTTTACGCCTAGCCAAGCTTTGCAAGGCTTTACCCTTTCTCAAATTTTAAGTTCAGAATTTGCTGTAGCACTCCTACTCGATCATCATGTAAATCGTCCTAGCCAGGTGATTCCCTGCGTTGCTGATGCGATCACACGATCGCGCTTGACTCCTGCTCAGATTGCGCAAAGCTCTACTGATAGTGAAGCGCTAATCATCCAAAATTATTTAACTCTGCGTGAAACTTTTGGTGGGACAAATGCCATGACTAAATCACGCGAACGCGCAGAACTAGCCAGACAATCAATTGCCACCGGCAACCTGTCGCCTCAAAGATTTTCTTTTCGGTCTAACCGTCAATCGAGACCTACATAAAAATAGATGGCTTTGCAGAGCAGGACATCTATTTTTTATGCACTTGTTATTTAATTTTCATTCCTAACGACGATTTACTTCAACAGTGCTAGGTGTTTGTTGATAAGGAATAAAGCTACTCTTTGGCTCTTGTCCAATCTCAATGCCTTCGACAGTGACTTGTCTAGGATTAACTATTAAAGAGTCATCACGGTCTTCCCAACGACTTCGAGCAGGGGCTAGTTCTACAGTTGCAGATAATAAAGATGGAGTCTTGTAATTATTTGCAACAGATCGATCAATACTACTGTCGTAGGTGCGACTGCTGTTGTAAACTCTCTGCCGAAGAGCATCAATTCTTGCAGCAATTCTGGCATCAGCATCAGCTGAAACTGCTAGAGGATCTCGCATTGAGTTATAGGCGCGGTCAACCTTGGTATATATTCTTTTGCGATCGCTAATATTTGCCTTTGCCACAAAAGCTGGCCGAGTTAGTCCTCCTAACTCTTGTTGCGATCGGGATT
The DNA here is from genome assembly GCA_003249035.1 of Pseudanabaena sp. Taxonomy (GTDB): domain Bacteria; phylum Cyanobacteriota; class Cyanobacteriia; order Pseudanabaenales; family Pseudanabaenaceae; genus Pseudanabaena. The sequence goes on along the minus strand of QBMK01000021.1, from coordinate 27,116 downwards.
GCATTTCGGCAATAACTTCAGCTTCATCTAAGAACAAAGAATTTTTATCATCAGCTTGACTTTGAGGAGATGCTTTTGGGGAATCTTTGGGTTTAGAGACTGGAGCTTTGGGTAATTTTATTCCCGCAGGCGATGGGTTAACGCCCTCTAGCGCTTGTTTACCGAAGCTATAGGCAACTAGCCCAGCCACAGATCCTACGACGATCATGGCAAACAAGAGCAGCAGACTATAACTTAGTCTAAATTTTTTAGGTGGCTTTTTTTTCTTGCGAAGTCGCTTTTGGGGTTGGGGTGTTGCCATCTCAAACTTGTTTAGCTAATAATTGCTATTAGGCAACCTGCAAGGTAGCTTGCTTGATAGCATATAATACTTACGTCTATAATCACAATATGCCCAAGGTTGGCTGACTGGTAAAGCAAACGACTCATAATCGTTGATATGTCGGTTCGATTCCGACACCTTGGATAAGCAATACAAGCCACTAAGACTAACTTAAACCGTGTAAACACTTACACGGTTAGACACTTTTGGACACATTTAGCCTAGTTTTGACTATGATTTGACTATGAATTCTGTTATCATAGTCATAAGCAAACGAGTTCATAGTCAAATGTATGTATGCATCTAAAGATCGTCAAAGCAAAGGCACAGTAAGCGTTGAGGTGTTTCAAGGACGGCTGAGGCTGAGGTTACCAAGACAGCTATTTGAGGGCAAGCAGAAATACTTAACGCTTGGGCTGTCAGATACTAAGATCAATCTCAAAATTGCTGAGGCAAAAGCTCAAGAAATACAGACTGACATCGTTCTGGAGCGATTTGACTACACCCTAGACAAATATCGTCCTACCCATTTAAAACCTGTGACTATGAATCATAGTCAACAAGCTTTAAATCTTGGGGCATTGTGGGGTAAGTATATGGAGTTTAAAAAGCCGATCGCCTCTCCTAGTACTATTGGCAATCAATACGCAGGATTTACCCGTGCGATCGCGCTTTTGCCATCACAAAATTTAAAAGATTCCATCCTGATTAGAGATTGGATTGTTGCTAATAAGCCGCCTAATGCTGCTAAACGATTGATCGTGCAACTCAATGCTTGCTGTAAATGGGGGATGAAATCAGGACTAATCACTGAAAACCCATTTGTAGATATGGCATCTGAAATCAAGTTGCCTAAAAATCAGCGTGGTGAAGATAACGAAATCTCTCCATTTAATAGAGAGGAAAGAGATCTAATCATTGAGGCTTTTGCAAAGCATCCTCACTATCGCTTTTACACAGCCTATGTCCAGTTTTGCTTTTTTACTGGTTGTAGACCGAGTGAGGCGATCGGGCTGCAATGGAAGCATATTGATTTTGATAATAGTGTAGTTAAGTTTAGACAGGCTGTTGTTTTTGGTGAAGGCTATCAGCCTACAGTCAAAGATGGATTGAAGACGCAAGAAAAACGCGATTTTCCAATTAACAATCAATTGCGAGAAATTTTGACTGCACACAGGTCTGAAGGGGCAAAACCTAATGACTTTGTTTTTTCTGCTAAGGAAGGCGGATTTATTCGGGTTAATAACTTTGCAAATGTGGCTTGGCGCAAAGTTTTAGAAAGTTGTGGGATTGAGTATCGCAAACCCTATCAAACGAGACACTCATTCATTACGTTGTGTCTTGATGCTCATATCGAAGTTAAAGATGTAGCTAAGTGGGTTGGTAACTCTCCAGAAATTATTTACCGTCACTATGCTGCTCATCTACGAAGTCTTTCAGTACCAGAACTATAGTTTGCTGTGCTATGCATGAACCCAGAATGTGATTGGCGGAGGCAAGCACTGTCAATCATATTCTGGGATTGTGATATTGCCATTTTGTGAAGGACAATAAGGCGATACAAAAATCTCACTTTGATTCTTGACGGTGGTAACATGATGCTTGCTAAAAGTTAGTAGGATCTATGTCAGAAGAGCAACGTCGTCAGCTACAGCAGCAACTTTGGAAGATAGCCGATGATTTGCGCGGCAAGATGAATGCCGATGAATTTCGGGATTATATGTTGGGTTTTATTTTCTATAAATATCTGTCTGAAAAGATTGAAAGCTATGCTGATGGGGAATTAGAGTCAGATGGACTTAAATTTGCAGCACTCAAGGAAGATGATGCTGATGGGGTAGCAATTATCGAAGCTGTCCGCGAGGCAACGGTTTCGGAGTTGGGTTATTTTTTGAAGCCGTCTGAGCTTTTTCATGCGATCGCCTTAAAAGGCAGCAACCAACTGGACACGAATAACGAGGGAGTTGGTCATAATTTCATCTTGGCGGATCTGACTAAGATCCTGAAAAACATTGAGCAGAGTACGCTGGGGACTGATAGCGCTGACGATTTTAGTAATTTGTTTGAAGATTTGGATCTGACTTCATCGAAGTTGGGAGCTACTGAAAAAGCTAAGAATGACTTGGTAGCAAAGATTTTGGTGCATTTGGATCAGATTGACTTCAGGCTGAATGATACAAGTGCGGATGTTTTGGGTGACGCTTACGAGTATTTGATTGGTGAGTTTGCCAGTGGTGCGGGTAAGAAGGCGGGAGAGTTTTATACACCGCAAGCGGTTTCGACTTTGTTGGCAAAGTTAGTAACGAGTGATAAGCCAAATTTAAAAACGGTGTATGACCCGACCTGTGGCAGTGGTTCGCTGTTGTTGCGGGTGAAGCGTGAGGCGGCGCAGGTTGACAAGATTTATGGTCAGGAGATGAACCGCACGACCTATAACTTGGCGCGGATGAATATGATTTTGCATGATGTGCGTTATGCAAATTTTGATATCAAGCTAGAGGACACGCTAGAGCATCCACAACATCGAGATTTACGTTTTGATGCGATCGTTGCGAATCCGCCATTTTCGGCAAAGTGGAGTGCGAGTCAGCTATTCATGAGTGACGATCGCTTTAGTGTTTATGGCAAGCTTGCGCCGAGCAGTAAGGCGGATCTGGCTTTTGTGCAGCACATGATCTATCAGTTGGCTGATGATGGCACGATGGCGGTGGTGTTGCCGCATGGGGTGTTATTTCGGGGTGCGGCTGAGGGGCATATTCGCCAATATTTGATCGAGCAGATGAACTGTCTGGATGCGGTGATTGGTTTACCTGCGAATATTTTTTACGGTACGAGTATTCCGACTTGTGTATTGGTGTTTAAGAAATGTCGTCGTAGTCCTGACGATATTTTGTTTATTGATGCGAGTCAGCATTTCGATAAGGTGAAGACTCAAAATGTGTTGCGTCCTGTGCATATCGAGAAGATTGTGGCGGCTTATTTGGCAAGGACTAATGAGGATAAATTTAGCTTTGTGGCGAGTATTGAGCAGATTCGGGGCAATGATTTTAATCTGAATATTCCCCGTTATGTGGATACGTTTGAGGCGGAGGAGTCGATCGATCTTGATGCGATCGCTTTGCAGCTAAGGGCGATCGACCAGCAAAGCAAGGTGACGGATGCTAAGATCTCGTCATTCTGTGATGAGTTAGGGATTGAGCCGCCATTTTAGGAGAGGTTAATTTTATGCAAGTTGCGATCGAGTTACCTGATGATCTGGGCAAACAGCTTTTGGAGATGCCTGATATGCAGTTATTAGTGCAGAAGGCTGTTCAAAAAATGCTGTTGGAGGAGCAAAGAAAACGAACCGCACATAATTTGTTAGTTGAACGTAGACAGCTATTACAACAAACTAATAATGAGATTTTACCAATTACGCGATCGCTGGTTGGTATTTTAAAAGGTTCTAATGTTGATGTATCTGACTATAAAAAACATTTAGAGGAAAAGTATCTTTGAAAATTGTATTTGATACCAATATCGTTCTTGATGTTTTGTTAGAGCGTGAGCCTTTCGCTAGTTTGTCTATTAATTTATTTAATGCGGTTGAGCAGCAAGTTATTCAGGGTTATCTTTGTGCGACAACAATAACTACAATCGATTATTTGTTGTCGAAGTCACTAGGCAAGGTTTCGGCAAAGCTGGCTATTAATCGATTACTTGATTTGTTTGCAATTGCAGAGGTTAATGATGTGACCTTAAAAGCAGCTATCAATTCAAATTTTTCTGATTTTGAGGATGCTGTTTTATATCATTCAGGAGTTTATGCGAGTGTTGATGGTTTTGTAACTCGAAATAGTAAAGATTTTAAAACTGCTAGTTTGCCTATTTATAGCCCGACTGAACTATTGAGTATTATTCAGCAGGTATCGCAGTTTGAGGAGGGGGAATAGATGAGTGTGCCTAAGTTGAGGTTTAAGGAATTTACAGGGAAGTGGGAAAGTATAACTCTAGAAAAACTATCAAAATATCGAAGAGGTAGTTTTCCACAGCCCTATGGTCTTGATAAGTGGTATGACGATGAACAAGGCGATCCTTTTGTTCAAGTTTATGACGTTGATACAAATATGCGATTAAAACCCTCAACAAAAAAGAAAATTAGCGAGGAAGCAAAGCCTTTTAGTGTCTTTGTTAAAAAGGGGTCTATCATTCTCACTATTCAGGGATCAATTGGAAGAATTGCAATTACTCAATATGATTGTTATGTAGATAGAACTTTATTGATATTTGGAGATTTTTTTAAACCTCTTGATAAATGGTTCTTTGCCTATAGCATTTTACTTTTATTTGAAATAGAAAAAGAAAAAGCTCCAGGTGGAACGCTTAAAACAATTACAAAAGAAGCTCTTTCAAGTTTCACAGTAGGAATACCAACACTTCTAGAACAAACTAAAATTGCTGACTTTCTCATTTCTGTAGATGAAAAAATCGCACAACTCACGCAAAAATGTGAATTATTAGCGCGTTATAAAAAAGGTGTGATGCAGCAGATTTTTAGCCAAGAGTTGCGCTTTAAAGATGATGATGGGAGCGATTTTCCAGATTGGGAAGAGAAGAAGTTAAAAGAAATTTTTACAATCAAATACGGAAAAGACTATAAACATCTAAATTCTGGAAATATTCCTGTTATTGGTACTGGCGGAATAATGACTTAAGTTGACCAGTTTTTATATGACAAACCAAGCGTACTTATTGGAAGAAAAGGAACTATAGATAAACCTCAATTTATTGAAAAAGCTTTCTGGACTGTTGACACTTTATTTTATACAGAGATTCATCAAGGATTTGTTCCCTTTTTTGTGTATTTATTAGTTTCACAAATTAATTGGTATATGTTTAACGAGGCGACAGGTGTACCAAGTTTAAATACTACATCGATTAATAATGTTGAGGTGGTTATTCCTTCAAGTTTTAAAGAACAAACTAAAATCGCTAATTTCTTAACTTCTATTGACGAAAAAATTACCGAAGCTCAGGCATATCTCGATACAGTAAAACAATACAAACAAGGCTTATTACAACAGATGTTTGTTTAGTCATCAGATGAATCGTCAAATATTTCTTGAATTACATCGTCTATATCCTTATCAGAAGGGCGTTTTTTAAACTGTTCGTGGTTATAAATCCAGAGAGGCTTAATGACTCTCATATCCTCATTAACCAAATACATAAGCCTAATCTGCCCTGATGCCCCTTTAGCAACTGGTAACTCTAACTTATGAAACGTCCAACCTTGAGGCAAATTTGTCCTTTTTGGCAAAGGCTCATCACGCGACTTAGGGGGATAAGGATTAACCATCAAGTCCTTTAGACAACTAACAACGATCCCTACAATATCTAAGTGTTTGAGAGCCTTAACCAGTTTCTTAAACGATCTTTCAAAATTAGCAGACTTCTCAAGCGAGAAGGGCGTTGAGCCAGTCATGCACCTCTCCTTGCTTAATATAAGACTTAGGAGTGTTTTCTAAAAATGCGTCTTTTAACAGCAAAGGCACAACTTTTTGATAAACAGGATGCGATCGCTCCATCTCATCTAGTTTTTCTTGACCTAACATCTTCATATCAGAATGGAGGATCGGCTTTTTAGATATCTCGTCTGCTTGTAAACCATCACGCGCCTTTTGCCAAGGAAATTCCAGATGAGTCATTTCACTAAGGTAATAGGCATGATGTTCACCGAAGAAACTTAAAATTTCCTCTAGCAAATCTTGAGTTTCTTCAGGAAAATGAATTAACTCATTTCTTGTCGTTTTTGGTAACTGCCTTGATTCATACTCTCTGTAAGAATAGTAAACAGGAGGACAAACGGGACCATAGCGCCATGCTTGAATTTCATCATCAAACAAAGGCTCATCAAATAGGGCAAGATGTAAACTTTGAGTGTAGTAAAGAAGTTTCTGCACTTTCATGTTTGTCATGAGTGACTCTCTACCATCCTCATACGCCCTAAAAATAAAATAACGGGCAACAGCTAAAGGACTGACCATAACAGCATCCCAATGTAATAATTCCAGATTTGGTGTTTTAAGAACTTAAAAAACTTAAAAACACGCTAAATATGGATTTTGTGCAATTATTTAAAGAAAAAATTGTGTTTAAACTATATCTAGCTTACGTTAAAAATCAAGCGATCGCATGAATCCTTAGTCAAAAACAATACCCATGACCACCCAACCCGAAGCCGAACTAGAAGCCGCCTTAATCGATCAACTCCAAAGCCTGAAATATGCAAGAGTCAAAATCAAAGATCAAGCCGCCATGCTTGCCAACCTCAAGCAACAGCTAGAAATCCATAACGGCAACATCACCCTCAGCAAAAACGAATTTGACCTCATTCTCAACCACCTCAACACAGGCACAGTCATCGAACGTGCCAAAATACTCCGCGACAAATATGCCCTCAAACGTGAAGCCACAGACGGTAAACCCGCCGAAACCATCTATATCAGCTTTCTAAATTGCGATGAATGGTGCAGAAACGAGTTTCAAGTAACGAACCAGATCAGCATTGAAGGCAAACGCAAAAACCGCTATGACGTAACCATCCTTATTAATGGCTTGCCACTGGTACAGATCGAACTCAAAAAACGCGGCTCCGAGCTAAAAGTTGCCTTTCATCAAATTAACCGCTACCAGCATGAATCCTATGACGCAGGCGCAGGACTATTTCAATATGTGCAACTATTCATTATCAGCAACGGCGTAAACACAAAATACTTTGCAAACAACAAATATCAAGCCTTTCAACAAACCTTTTACTGGACAGACAAAGAAAATAATCGTATTTCTGACCTCAGCGAATTTGCCGATACCTTTCTCCGCACCTGTCACCTAGCCAAAATGATCACCCACTACATCGTGATCACCGCTAGCAACATCCTCAAAGTCCTCCGCCCCTATCAAGTCTACGCAACCGAGGCACTAGTCGAACAGGTCAAAACCAGCACCAAAAACGCCTACATCTGGCACACCACAGGGTCAGGCAAAACCCTCACCTCCTTCAAGGCAAGCCAGATCATCATGCGATCGCCCCAAGTCCACAAAGTTGTATTTGTCGTCGATCGCAAAGACCTCGATTACCAAACAGCCAAGGAATTTAACGAATTTTCTAAAGGCAGTGTAGACAGCACCACCAACACCCATAACCTCGTCAATCAACTGAATGACGACAGCACTAAGCTCATCGTCACCACGATTCAGAAGCTCAACAATGCGATCGTTAAAGGGCGCTATCTCGACAAAATTCAACATCTCCAAGATAAAAAATTTGTGTTTATCTTCGATGAATGTCACCGTAGCCAGTTTGGAGAAACCCACCAAAACATCAAAAAGTTTTTTACCAACTGCCAAATGTTCGGGTTCACAGGCACACCGATCCTCGCAGACAATGCCTTTGGCAATAAAGACCATCAACAAACCACAGCAACCTTATTTGGTGATTGCTTGCATAAATATGTAATCGTGGACGCGATCAAAGATGAGAACGTGCTGCGCTTTGCCGTCGAGTATGTGGGTAAAACTAATCAAACCAGTAACTCAACTGTTAAGAAAAAAAGGAATAAAAAAGGTGCTAACGATCTCGATATTGCTGTAGAAGAAACCGACACTAAAGAAATGCTCGAAAGTCCACGCAGACTAGAAAAAGTCGTGGACTACATTCTCGAACATCACGCTCAAAAAACTAAAGCGCCAGACTTCACCGCTATGTTTTGCGTCAGCAATATCGAAACCCTGATCAAATATTACGAACTATTTCAAAAGCAACAAGCTCAAGCAACTTCACCCCTAAAAATCGCCACAATCTTCAGCTATGCCGCGAATGAAGAAAACCCACTTGCCAACGGCATGATCGATGAAGAACCGCTAGAGATTCCTAGCGAAGCAAAAATCAACCAAAACAATCGCGACAAACTCGATCAATTCATCACTGACTACAACAAGCTCTTCAACACCAAGCAAAGCGCCAACGACAGCCAAGCTTTTTACAACTATTCCCAAGACATTTCTAAGCGCGTCAGACAAGGCGAAATTGACATTTTGCTAGTGGTAAATATGTTCTTAACAGGCTTTGACAGCCCCAAACTCAATACCCTCTATGTCGATAAAAATCTCAAGTTTCACGGGCTAGTCCAAGCCTTCTCTCGCACCAATCGCATCCTCAACGATAAAAAATCACAGGGCAATATCGTTTGTTTTCGCAACCTTAAAAATGCCACTGATGACGCGATCGCCCTATTCTCCAATAAAGATGCAAAAGAAACAGTCCTAGTCCAACCCTATGAGGACTATGTAACTCAATTTAATGAAGCAGCGATCGCGCTATTAACCGTAACTCCCACCATCAAAAGCGTAGATACCTTACCAGATGAAACCGCCCAACTAGAATTTGTCACTAAATTTCGAGAGCTACTCCGCCTCAAAAATGTCCTGACCACCTTTGCCGACTTTGAAGAAACAGACCTCACCCTTGAAGCCCAAAAATTTGAGGACTACAAAAGCAAATATCTCGATGTCTATGACAGTGTAAAGAAAGAACGCAACACCGAAAAACCATCGATTCTCGATGAAGTTGACTTTGAACTGAGCTTAATCCATCGTGATGAGATTAACGTTGCCTACATTCTCAACCTATTGAGAAGTATGAGCAAAACCGATCCCGCCGCCGCCCAAAAACGTCAAAAAGAAATCCTCGACCTCATGGCAGGTGAAGTCCAACTACGCAGCAAACGCGCCCTAATCGAAACATTCATCGAAAATAATCTGCAACAACTTCAACCCCATGAAAATGCAGAACAAGCCTTTGAGGACTACTGGCTAACCAAAAAATCTGAAGCCTTAGCTGAACTCTGCACCACCGAAAATATTGCGCCTGAAGAACTATCCAAGCTCATTAATAACTATGCCTTTGCCAACCGTCTACCCAGAGAGCAGGAGATTATCAGCGCTCTCAACTTTAAACCAAAAATCTTAGAACGCAAAGCAACCATCGATCGCATATCAGAGAAAACCAAGTTATTCATTGACACATTTATCGAGGGTATGGGTGGGACTGTCTAAATGACTCCCAGTAAGACCATTCAAGTTGAATCAAGCAATGAATTTATTTATAAGGGCGATCGCGCCCGAATCGTTCAGCAAGTCAATTTAAATCTTTTAAATAGTTTTGATAGTTATCGCGATTGGGACGATCGATAGCTTAGCGATCGCCTCATGTCCCTAGAATATAGGAATCGTTATCGTGCTACTGGTTGGTAAGTCTTGAGGAGATAATAAAATGATGCAAGAAATTCAAGGCAAAACACGAACAGTTCGAGAACTGTTGAGCGGGGCAAAGTATGGAATTGATTATTATCAACGGGAATATAAGTGGCAGTCCAAGCAAATTACTGAATTAGTAAACGATCTGACTGGACGGTTCTTAGATGACTACCAACCAGATCACGAACTCAAAAAAGTGGCTCATTACGGTCATTATTTTTTAGGCTCTATCATTATTAGCCAGCAGGATAACCAGAGAATGATTGTGGATGGGCAACAACGGTTAACATCGCTGACCTTACTGTTGACCTATTTGCATAATCTACAAAAAGGACGTAATGATGCCGAGCCAGTTGAGGAGTTAATTTTTTCTAAAAAATTTGGGGAGAGATCGTTTAATTTGAATGTGCCCGATCGCAATGATTGTATGGAGACGTTGTTTGAAGGAAAGCCATTTGATACAGCAGGTAAAGGTTATTCAGTTGTCAATTTAGTCGGTCGATATCAGGATATTGATGAATCCTTCCCAGATGAACTGCGTGAAGGAGCATTGCCCTATTTTGTCAATTGGTTGATGGAAAAAGTGCATTTGGTGGAAATCACTGCCTATGCTGATGGCGATGCTTACACAATCTTTGAGACGATGAACGATCGCGGATTGTCTTTATCGGCAACGGATATGTTGAAGGGTTATTTACTTGCCAATATTGACGATGCCACTAAACGAGCAGAAGCTGACAAATGCATTAAACAATGGCTGCTAAAGTTCGGGGAACAGGGTAGGGAAACTGAAGCAGACTTTTTTAAAACTTGGCTGAGATCTCAGTATGCAGGAAAGATTCGGGAACGCAAAAAGGACGCAACTCCCCAAGATTTTGACCTAATTGGCACAGAGTATCATCGCTGGGCTAGGAACAATGCAGATTCTCTGGGGTTAACCCATAGCTCAACTTGTTACCAATGGGTGATCCGAGATTTAGACTTTTATGCTCGTTGGTATTTACGGTTATTCCAAGCTTCTCAGTCCCTTATTGAAGGTTTAGAAAGCATTCGGTTCAACGCGGATCATGGATTTACACAGCAATATCTACTGCTGCTAGCCCCTTTGAAACCGAGTGATGATGAGGCTACAGTTCAAACCAAGATCAAGTTAGTGGCTGACTATATTGACTGCTGGCTAAATCGCCGCTTGTGGAATTTTAGATCGATTACATATTCCACAGTGCAATATACGGTGTTTCAATTGACTAAGGAGTTACGGGGACTATCAGTTACAGATTTAAGAACAAAATTAATAGCTAAGCTACAGGAGGAAGATGAGGGTCTAAACTTTAGTAATCACCCCTATCTAAATAACTGGAATGCCAAAAGTCTACATCGACAGCTCGCAAGGATAATTGATTGGATAGAGACGCAAAGCGGATCGCAGGGACAATACAGCACTTATGTGGTGAGATCTGGCAAGTTGGCTTATGAGATTGAGCATATTTGGGCAAATCACTATCATCGCCACAAGGACGAATTTGACAATCCAGCCACATTTAGCGAGTATCGTAACCATTTAGGTGGATTGCTGCTATTGCCGAAGAAAATCAATGCCAGCCTTGGCGACACAGACTATAGCTATAAGGTTGAGCAATATCTAAAGGAAAACCTGTTAGCTAAATCGCTACATCCCAAATGTTATGAAAATAATCCTGGGTTAAAACAGATGATCGAAAGGACTGGTTTACCATTTCAGCCCCATCCGACCTTTAAGAAGGCAGACTTCCAAAAACGATTTGAACTGTATCGACACATTGCCGAACAACTGTGGTCAGTCGAGCGGTTAAAGGATGGAGAGGTTAAGTAATCATCACTTTCTCTAAGTATTGAGAGGAAAGCTTTTCATTTTACATAGTCATACATTTGTCAGACTTCGATTAATCCATAATCTGACAACACATCAGCGCTGATATCCCCTATCAGATTGCACATCAGACAATTCCGTAAGTCAGTATCTAATCCCTCTAAATACTCCTTAACGCCGCCCTAAACAGCCAAATAACGAGCGCTTGAGTCATTAGGTCTAGCATGGAGATACTTAGAAGTAGTGGCGACATTGCTATGTCCTAACGTGGTTTGAACCAAAGTAATCGGAGCGCCGCGATCTAAAGAGTGTGAAGCATGGCAATGTCTCAACCAATGAGGGCTAACATTTTGCTCAATACCTACCCGCGCCGCCGCCGCCCTAACTATTCTCATCACCATAGACGGGTCTAAATGCCCGTGATTTTTACGAGACATAAAAACTGGTTCATCATGGGAGCGATCGCCCCGTAAATTTTGAATATCACGGTACAAACTAACAGGCAACAGCACAGCCCTAGTTTTCCCACCCTTCCCAAAAACCGTAACTTGACCTGATTCGCCACTGGATTTAACATCACACCATTTCAGAGAGCAAAGCTCGCTCACCCGTAAACCCGCCCCATAAAGCAACTTTAGAATTAACTTATTTCTGAGATGACTTTCTAAAGCGATCATGCTATGCACCTCACTTTCGCTCAAAATCCTTTCAGACAATTTGTCCTTAACTTTTGGCATTTCTAACACCGCCCCAACATTGAAAGCCAACACACCTATTTTATGTCCAAAGGTTAGGAGCGATTTAACTACCGACAGCGATCGCGCTTGGCTCGAAACCTGTAAACCTAAATTATCTAGTTCATCCGCAAAGCCCTGTAAATCTGCCAAGCTCACCAAAGAAAGCGACTTACCGACAAAACCCAAAAACCGCACCGCCTCACTTCGATAATAACGAGCCGTAGTTTTTGACTTGCCATGTACCCATAGATCGACTAACTGCTCATCAGTGGCGACCGATTCCCTTAAAACAATAGCACTCATAAAAACCTCATATAATGGCACATTTGGGAATGAATGCATGATTAGGTTTCTAATCTTGCATTCATCTTGGTTTAAAAAGGGGCTTTTTTTGCCCCTTATCTTTATTTCACTATCGATAAAATCTTGACCATCCCTAACCCATTACAGCAATAACAGGTTTCTTCCCCATAAGGTGCGATTAATGTCCCGAATCCTTCACAGCGATCGCAGGATTTTAGGTTTCTACGCTCGGCTCTCATTTTGGCTTTGCGTTCGTGGTTGCGATCGCGGTCTAGTTCGTAGCTGTCGTTAAATGCGTACATGGTAGAATCTCCTTAGAAATTTTGTTTTCTGGAAAGGGGCGGCTTTTGCGGGTTAGCCCCTTTCGTTTGTCTATACATAATATACACGCAATCTAGATGCATATACACTTGATATAGATTGATATATATTATATATACACGCAATCTAGATAATACAAAAATATAGATTAGAGTGTATACGTAATCTATATATATCAGTAGAATATATACAGGTGTATACAGGTGTAGACTATGACTGATAAGAAAAAACAGTTACCTTTGGCTACTTTCAGAATTGCGCCTGATAAGGCTAATGTGTGGGAAAAGTTTAAGGCTAAGGTTGAAGACAATAAAACTACAGGGGCGGCGCTATTTTGGCAGTTTGTCCAAAATTATGTTGATGGTGTAGATACTAATATAGATGTATCTACATATCATGTAGATAGCAATCTAGATGAACGTATAGACTTGGCGCTAGAGGCTAAGGTAGATTTCTCGATCAGGAATATTAGTAGGGTTGCTGATGAGCAATACGAGAGGCTTGTAGCTCTTTTGGCTCAAAATAATATAGATATAGACGAACGTATAGACTCGGCGCTAAACTCCCCTCGCAGGGGAAATGAAGAAAATGAGATCGCTCCTTTGCTTGCCAAAATCGATAGCATAGAATCTACCATTGGCTCTCAAGATGACAAGATTGCAGCACTTGAGGCAATTGTTATCGGATTACCCACTACTTTCATATCGACCGAGCAGGTTGAGGCGATTTTTGAAGGGGCGATCTCCCCTTTGCTTGCCAGATTAGAACCACTTGAAACTAATCGCAGTGACGTAACACCACCCGCAAATACTACTCAAGCGCTACTTCAGAAAGCAAAGGAAGTAGCCACTAATGTTACAGAAAGCAGGATAGAGACTGATGCACTGCCAATCATTGAGGCGATCGCGAATATCACAGCTCCATCGATTGAAAATCCTTTACCTGATGCGAATTTGAGCGATACCGCCGCCGCGTCTGCAATTGATATCAATAAAGCTATGGAGATAGCTCAAAAACACGGTTATACAGGCAATGCTCAGACTTTGCGTAATTGGAGTAAGCGATCATTCACCAACAAAACCGCCGAAGCTCAAAATGAAAGTAAGGCAAAGCTTAAAGAAATTGGCTTAATGCCTCATTATGATGGCGAAAACTATGTATGGCTAGTCGTATAACCCATACACCGTAACACTTTAAAGCCTTGCGACTACAGCGCTATTTGTCGCTACTTCATGAGGCTTTTTAAGTAAGGTAGATTTACACCAAAGACAACGACAGTAAGGCTTATAAGTCAATCTGAGAGGAGTAAATCCTAGAATATGCTAGAAAAATCATGGGGATATTTGCAAAATATACTGCAATACACTTCAAAAATTATGGACATATTTATGGACATAAATTGGACAAAATGCAATTAACTTAGGTCAACTACCTTATATCAACCTTCTATTAATCTTCTATTAATCTTAGGTGTCTGCCATTTTATTTGTCATTTTTTGCGGACACAAAACGGACACAAAACGGACAAAATGCAATTAACTTAGGTCAACTACCTTATACAGACCTTACATTAACCCTATATTATTCCTAGGTTATTCTTAGGTATTCAAAAGCCAAAAGCATTACACCGTAACGCTTTGGCTGTTTGCTTTATTAGTATCTTAATCCCTGTTGTACTTCGCCGCATCTCTCATCACCTGCTCACGGTTGGCAGCGCGATCGCTTTCAGTAATGGCGATCGCATTTGGTGCGCTTAATTCCCTTTGATGTGCTGTTGTACGTTCTCCTAATCCGTCTCGTGTTGGACATTTTAGCGAGTATGTGGGAATACCGCCGTCAAGCTAAAAGCCTGTGACTTCCCACTGCTTGCCCTCATATTGCACCCATTATTTATTGGAGTATTTTTGCTCTGGCTTTGGTTCGGGATTGCGATCGATTTGTTGATGTCTGTAGATGATAGGCATAAATTTCACCTTTGGTGATGTTGATTTTGATTTGGGGTTAGTCCCTTCCCACCATGTTTAGAAGAAAGCAGACGCTCGATCTAACTCAGGATCGCGATCGCGGATTTTAAACTTAGTGGTAAATGCTCCATCTGGTAATTTGCAGTCAATCTCGTAACTGCCAACAGAATTAACGATTAACTCTGTGCTTCCGTATATTGCCGCGAACTTTTGACCCACATAGCGAACTTTGTCGCCAGCTTTTAACGCTTTTTTCGTAGGAACGACTGGAGGATCGATATCGATCCACTCATCATCATCAAACGCTCTGCAACGTGCTACCCACAGATGTTTGCTGCACCATGCCTCTAAATTTCTAACCGATCTATGCCCGATCTCTACCCGTACTTTTTCGAGAGTCCGATCGCTACCCATATCGCGGTAAATAGCAAAAGCAGCAAAGCTTTTATCCGTATCGGTACTTTGGCGATCATAAATTTTATCCATCTCAAAAAACTCCTCTCAGATTAAGCTATAAGCTTTGCTGTCGTTATCTTTGGTATTAGGCTACTTGCTGTATTTTCAGGGTTTCTATAAGGCTTTCTGGAGCTTTTGCAACTCAACTATCTGAGTGATCTCTAGATTATCTACTCTGCGAATATTTGCAGAGTCCCCATTTATCTCTCCTATAATCCACACAACACACTTTAGAGCAGGTGTTATTTTAGTGTCCATCCATACAACGCGATCGCCTATTTTCAAAGTTGCTTTACTAGGGACAGTTGAGACGGTTGGGGATGGATTAGAGATAGTTGCATTCCATACTGAGAGACGATTAGGGACAGTTGTAGACGGTTTAGAGGATATACTCTCTACATATTCAACTTCAGATTTTATTTGAACCTGTTCAATATCTTTTTGATTTTGAGGTTCAAACTGTCTACAACTATCCCTATTGCTTACTGAGTCAAGGTTTGAACTGTCTCGCTTACTATCCTCTAACTGTCTCTTAACTATCCCCAAATGTGAAGGAACATCAAAAGTAGACATTCTAGGGATTGTGTAGTAAAAGCAGCCGCCGATTTTATTACTGCGTTTACAGCCCAAAGTTTTGATAATGCTTGCAAATTTAACGTTGCTTTTTGGGTGATGTTGGTTGCTAATACTCCATTCTCGATAACTCTGATAGAATTCATTAGCCTTGATAGAGTCTCTCCCTTCTGAGAAATCCTCAACTAAAAATCTAAACTCAGGATTATTTGCTTCAAAGCGTTCAATGCTCATTTCAGCGATCGCACTAATCTCCCCAGCCGTCATGATCCGCCGTTTCATCTCTTCATGAGAGATCGAATAACACCAAGCAAATATTCCTGACAGTTCACTTTCAAGCTTTTGAGATAAGTTAGTATCAACAGATTCAGGCTGATGATTAAATGGAATAACCGTTAGCCTTCTATCTAGTCCCTCCGAGCCATCAGGAACACTAATAAAAGCGTTATACGCTCTAACTACCAATACACCAAGCCTAACTGTACAAGTATCTTGATATAGCTTTTTGACCTCTACAGGCTCATTGCTAACAACCTTGTTATATGCCCCTATATTGCTCAAGAAACCTGACGCATCATAATCAACAGCAAGATCCTTATCTAGCAATTGTCCTAATCCCACAGCATTTTTGAAAGTTTCCACACTAGCAGAGCCAACATTATCAGAGCCAACAAGCTTAGTTAAAACATCTAGAGTAGTTCCTTTACCCGTTCCCTTTTGCCCAAAGAAATCAAAGGACTTCTCAATCTCCGCCTTTTTATCTCTCCGCCTTGGTAATACAGCATAGCGAAATATAGCTTGGATAAGATTTACGCGATCGCTATCTCTCTCCATAGCTTCATAAATAAAGTTTAGCCAATTAGGACATTGAGCCGTAAGGTTAAACGCATAAGGGCGTAGCTGTGTAATGCGATCGTATGCACAATGCGAGTCTTTAAATTCTCCCGTTGTCGTATCAAAAGTACCATTAGAAAAAGCGATTTTGCCAAATGGACTCCATAAATTATCTCGAACCATCAAGCGCGATTGTAATTCTCTAACTACAGACGTAATGACTCCAGAGCTACGTTTTTTCCAGTTCTGAGCATCCATAAATACTGTTAAGGTTGCTTCAAACTCCTCTTTAGTAAATGATTTCCAATGTGTTCCCTGCCATTCATACCAACCGATCGCAGGTCTATAAGCCCACCTTTCTTTGAGGACGGTATAAGCCATGATTGCTTTGATGTGAGTATCAGGTTCATTGAGAGAAAGAGAAAACTTTATCTCATCAGATCCTTCTTTTGTCTCAGCTTCATAAGGTGTTCGGAAAGAGTCCTTTGCTAATAGTTTTAATGCGTCAATGCCATGCCTAAACACAAAGTCATCAAGTCCGTTCTTAGAGCCGTCAATCTCGTTTGGTAACAGCACTAGATAAGGTCTAGCACCGTCTTTACTCAAAAAGTACGCTCTTTTAGCTAATGCAATTTGGACTGGAATTTTCTCGATAATGTCTGAGTCAAAGCATTGGTTAACTCTACGATGTTGCCAATTAATCTCTCTGAGTTCAGGCAAAACGCGAGACTCTTTTAATTCTTCTGTACCATTGCGATCGCATCTATCTACCCATCCATCAACACCACCAAAACCGATTACTGCTAACCCATTAGCACATCCACAATCCCCCTTCTTTTCTCCCTCAGTTTCCCATAGATCTATTTTTGTTGATTTAGTTGCCTTTGCCCAATCAGGATATAGCCTTGAAAAATAGGGGCGGCAACCTTCTCCCTTTGGACTCAGATACTTAGGTCTATCATCAGTTTTGCGATCGCCACAATCAGGCTTAATCCGATAAAATTTCCGACCATCTTTTTTTAAATAGGGCTTACCAGAAAGATCGCAGTAATTTAGGATTAGTCCTGAGACATCACAACCAACAAGTTTTTTAGCAGTATCTCTATCAGCAGAAAAATGTCCTGCTATGTTCATTTGCTCTAAAGACAAGCCCGAACTTTCTAGATCTCTTTGATGCTTTGGAGTCAGCATTATTATGCCCTCCTCTTACCTTGGTTAGAAGGTAGAGATCGGACATAGAAATCAATTGCTTTTTGATGATGCTCAGGCTGACTCCGATTAGCCAACCAGTCCAAGATCAAGGACAGGTTATACAGCACACAGCGAGAATTCACCCTTTGCCAGTGAATTCCTTCGACCCAAGCCCCAACCAAACGATATTTTTTAAAAGTTGAGTTGGATAGTCCCGTTGCTTCAGAGAGAGTCTTTTTTGAACAAAATTGGGTTTTCATCGATAATTTTGAACAACGATGAAAACAATCTACAAATTTTCTTTATGCCCAACTTATTAGTAGAATTCATTGACTAATTGTAATATTTCGCAACATTCTTTGATCCTCCTCTACCGTTGAATTTGATTTGTCCATTTTCGGCATAGATAGACTGAACATTTTTATTTTTTTGGATAAAGTTTGCCTTGCTTAGCTCAGATTTCTGATAGTCCCGATAAACGCCCTCAGCAAAACTAGGATCTTTCAGGGCTATAGTTAAAGCAACGTCTGTAATAAATAAATAAGGGCAATTGTAGGTTCGAGATTCTCTGGCAATTGAAGGGATGGGCAATTTGCCTGATTTATCGATCAAAGCTCTTCCTAACTTACCTTGTTGCACTGTGATCATGCCAAAACGAGGATCTTCTGAATAAGCAGATAGACAACTGATGTTATGCCTATAGGTTTCTTTGCTCATAATTTGTTTAGGTGTGATTCCAAGCAGCCCAGCACTGTACATCTCCGTTTCACATACCTGAATACACCACCAACCCCAAACACCTATAGGAGTACCAATATTTTTTCCTCCCCTAAACATGTGAGAGCCAAAATCATCATACAGTTCAGAAATTTGAGGATGCTTGAAAATAGCCTCAATTAACCTGTAGAAAGTTGCAAAAGGCTTATATAGTTTTTGAGATTGCATCACCTCCTCGGAAAGTTTTAATCCAAAAAACTCCGATTCAAGATACATGGCGATTTGCTGGTATGTTTGCCTAAAGATCTGAAACAATTGCTTTTCAGCTTCAGTTTCTTGCAGTTGTATCATCCGAGAATATTTTTCTATTGTCCAGTCAGGAAGGTAAGGTATGCTTCTGATAGTCAAAAGATTCATAATATCTGAAGATGGTATCTCACCTCTCATCCCTTTCCAAATCATTCTACCCATCCAAATTAGTCTAATTTATTCATTATAACTTCAGTAATTAACGCTTAGAAGTTATAATTTTTGTAGCAACAAGGCATTTTGACTATGAAATGACTATGACCGATTAAACAAAAACGCAAAGCCTATATATAAAAAGCTTTTCAGTCAATAGTGTCATAGACTCATAATCGTTGATATGTCGGTTCGATTCCGACACCTTGGATAATTAAAACAAGCCACAATAACTAACTCACACCTTGTATCCACTTACACGGATAGAAAATCTTGGGCACATTTAGAGCCGTTTGACTATCCTTGATAGTCAAACGGCTCTAAATGCTGTGAAGTATAGTTAAGACCCAAGATAGAGTTGCGGCGCGAAGCGCCGCAACTCTATCTTGGGTCTTAACTTCTTTGGCTATAGATATATGGAAAAAATATATGGAATTCAAAAAGCCGATCTCCTCTCCTAAGACTATTGGCAATCAATACGCAGGATTTACCTGTGCGATCACATCTTTCCCATTCCCCGTCAATCAATTGATCAAACAGAAATTTCTTTTCATCGGTTTTACCGCGATTGCGCCAAGTCCTAAGCAACCGATATTCCGTTTGCCTCATCTCAAACCTAAGTTCTACTTTTAGCTGTGTCGCTCCTTGGCTGACTAATTCTTTAGATGAATTGGGCTTGTTAGCAACCTTGTCATAAAGTGCAAAAGTAATCGCATCTAATAGCGAAGTTTTCCTCGCCCCCGTCGCGCCTGTAATTGCAAATAAATCAAGGCTCGTAAAATCTACTGCCTTCCCAGCCAAGAATTAGACGGTGCGGCGCGAAGCGCCGCACCGCTAATTCTTGGGTTTTAATGTCTAGTTTTATAGTGGGAAGGGAGTAATACTTGACGAGTTCGAAAACTAGTAAATCCTTCGACAATTAGCTCAAGGGAAAGCATCGAGAAACTCCATGTAGAATAGCAATAATCGATTAATCATTTATTCGAAAACAATTGCACAAGCGATCTAACCAATACTTAATCAAGCTAAAATTGGGCAAATCGATACTAACTCAGTCCAACCTGAAGTACTCCAAGAGATCGCCAAAGCCAAAGCCAAAACAGAAATCACTTGGGAAAAGTTACCTGCTAATTTCATCCTACCTGATGACCTCGTGGAAAGCATTGATTTTAGTTAAGCTACCCTTCATACGCTGTTATTTCCACACCAGAAACACCGAAATTTATTTCGTTAAACCCACTTATATCAACCAGATCTCGCATTGCGGCACTCAGATATAATTTCCCGAATTCGCCTTTATCTTGAGCCATTTTGGAAGCTACATTGACGGGCATTCCAGCAATATCTCTCGTACCTGATGGTAAATTGAATATCAGAACTTCGCCTCGATCAATTCCAATTCGGCAAGTAATATTTTGTTTTGCCAGTTCTTGACGAAAAGTTTTGGCAAAGTTCACCGCTGCGATCGCATCATCAAAAGCATAAATTCCTAACGAGCTAATCACTTTAATTTCCGCAGCAGATGTTTTGTCTAGCAGTCGCAAGCCGATATCTTTCATTAATGCAGAGAATGAAAGCTGATTAAATATCGAAACTTCATGTGTTTCCACTACTTCATTTTTACTCTCGATCAGCACCACTACTTTATTTTGAATATATTTATCTACCAAGGTATAAGCAAAATCTTGGTCGTTTAGGCGAGTTTCATATTCCAATAAATCAGCATAAAAATCTTCAGAATAGGGAATTGGATACCGTTGATCGACTGGCTGTAAACCCAATAATCTCTCACCATCCAATACTCGATAAATATTGCCAATTGCCGAATTTAAATCATCGCGTTTCTCCAAAGTGAAGTTGTGATTTACTGGTAGGCGATCGCATATAGCTTGACTAATTAAAATCTCTCCACCACAGGTGTGATTCTCCGCAATTTCTTCGATCGCATCTGCTTCTGCTCCATATAAACCACCACTTATAGAATAGAAATCTCCATAATGGGCGCCAATACCAATCTTGATTTGGCAACTTGTCGCGATCGCATCTTGGATAGTCAACAAAGTCGAAACGAGTTTTGCAGCATCAATGGAATCTGGATAGAACATCTGCGTATTGTCCGCTGCCCAAATCCCTATGCTTTCACCCCCGATCGCTTTCCCATAACCATATAAAATCTTTTTCGGTTGGTTGATGACTGCCAAAATCTCTAACAATCCTTTTTGCTGGCAAAGTTTAGTTAGTCCAACTGAGTCAGAAGATACGCCAAACCCTCGTTCTTTATGGCTCTCAAGGAGTTTTAATGCTTCATCATGAGTTTGTTCACCGCTCAGCCACAGCTCAACTAATTTGAGCGGCAACGCACCAATGATGTCTTGAGTGACATCAAATAGATTTGAAGAATAACGGTTTTTGCTGAGTTTTTCGATCATTTAGAACTTACACAATGCGAAATATAAAACCCCAAAAACTGTACCGCCTGCTAAGCGGGCGGTACAGTTTTTGGCTCTATTTTTTTTAATTATGCCGAGATTCTTAGTATAGATCTAGCTCTTGGTTGATTTTCCGATAAAGACTGGTGATGTCCTGCAAATAAGAGAGTCAAAGCGCAAAGTTCTTTAGAGCTTTCCTGCTACTTGTAGAAGCGTTACTTCCCAAACTAGTCTCGGTTGCACATAGCGGGCTATCAATTCCTGCGCTGTATCAAGATGTTGCAACACTGACTTAGATCTTTGTTTCTCCCAAAAATAATTTTGCAAATAATCAATCAGCCATAATTGCAAATCTACATCTAGCTCCTTGTTGATTTGTTTGGCGATCGCCATCGCACTTTTGGCATCTTGAGGAATTTGTCTCACTGAGTCTAATAACTCGGCAGGAATACTCTTGAAGCGCTCAAAAGACTCGATCGCATTACCCGCAGAGCCTTGGGCTAACGCGATGACTTCGGGCGGAATTTCTGTATGCCCTTCGCGGGTGAGCACTTCTTGCATTTGCGCTTGATTTAGCCTTGTGAAGGGAATGCGTTGACAACGCGAAACCAACGTCGGCAAAATCGAACCCGCATCAGGGACGATTAAAATAATTGTGGCGTAAAGGGTTTCTTCGAGAGTTTTGAGCAAGCTATTCGCTGCGGACTCTGCCATTGATTGCGCTTCTTCGAGGATAACGACCGATCTTTTGCATTCTAAGGGAGCGCGACTGACAAATTCACTAATTTCGCGCACTTGCTCGATCCTGATCTGTGGCAAAGCTCGGCGCTTTAGTCCTGCGGCTTCTGCTTCTTTTGCCGTCAGCATTTTGCCCTTATCTAAATAGGTCGGCTCTACCCATAACAAATCGGGATGATTTCGATCGCTTAATCGATTTGCCGATTTGCGATCGCCCAACAAAATTTCTGCAAAAGCTGAAGCTGTTTTGCTGCGCCCTACACCACTCGTACCAGCAAATAAATAGGCTGGCGCAATGCGATCGCGTTTGATAGCCGCTTTTAAAAGAGCGATCGCTTGACTTTGACCTACGATGAGATCAAATGGAGAATTAATAAACAAATTTTGGGCAGTCACCACTAGTCATTCCAGAGATCTTGTTGCGATCGCTGCGATCTGTTTGACCTCATGCCAACTCGATATGGGCGATCATCTGAAGAATTCAAGACATCTAAAGTGCGCCGACGTAACCACCATCGAATTGCTTCATCGATTACCGTCGCAGGGTCACTGGAAATTTCCTTTATTTCCTTTAACAGCTCTGGCGCAATTTCTACTTTGTAAGTGAGATCATCTTCAGGGAGAGAGATATTTTCTGTTGTTAGTGATGGCTGAGCTACCAACAGTTCCTCACTACGTTCAGTCAGTTGTTCTTCAAGACTGATTTCATTATTAACTAGATTATTCACTGGATCTTTTGCGTTATTAGGTGAACTAGGGGCGATCGCAGCAGATTTAATTTCATTCAGGTTGTTTTGATTACTAACATCTTGCTTATCTAAAGTTAGCTTGCGCCATATTAGTTTGCTTAAATTGACGATCGCAAACATTATTAGAATAAGTCCAAACTGAAATAGTCCAATAATAAAGATTAACTTTTCTTTCAGCCAAAATTCATACATAATTTCTAGGATCAACGTGCCTATAATTGTCTTGATTGATCCTAGTCATTCCACTCACCGCGTGGTGGCACGACTGGGTTCATTGTCAAAGGTCTGGAGCGATCGGCTTCTTTCATGGCGCGGCGCTGTAACCATTGGCGAATTGCGGTATCGATCGCCTGTTCTGGGTCATTTGTGACTTCACCAAGTTCTGCAAGCAAAGCAGGATTGATTTCTACACTTTTTAGCACCTCATTAAATAATGCTTCATTAGCCGATTGGCTTATTTGCGTTTCGTTGGTGTTGTCTGCTGTCATATGGGTTTCTAAAGTTTACTTGCACTATCCAGATTTTACCCAGATTTGTTACCTTCTGAATGTGCAGTGCGATCGCAATCTCGCTTTTACAGTACTTTGAGCCAAACTAAAAACCAAATTTTTATTGAAAGCATTGCTTTGCAATACTTTCAATAAAAATTTGGTTTTTCATGACCAAAAATTCTGTATTCTGGATTAACACCACAGACTCTTTTTGTTATCCATGTCTTCACTTCAGGTCACACGCGGCACTCGCGACATTCTCGCTCCCGAAATTTATTACTGGCAGCAGTTAGAAACAACGGCGCGTCAAATCCTCGCCCAAGCTGCCTATAACGAAATTCGCACGCCAATTTTTGAAGCGACTGAGCTATTTGCGCGGGGCATTGGTGAAGCTACAGATATTGTCGGTAAAGAAATGTACAGCTTTAGCGATCGCGGCGATCGTTCTTTGACTCTGCGCCCAGAGGGGACGGCGGGTGTAGCAAGATCCTATATTGAAAATAAATTATTTGCTCAAGGTGGTGTGCAGCGACTATGGTACATGGGCGCGATGTTTCGCTATGAGCGTCCTCAAGCTGGTCGCCAACGCCAATTTCATCAGTTAGGTGTTGAAGTATTAGGCAGTGCCGATCCGCGTGCTGATGCCGAAGCGATCGCGATCGCCAGTGACTTTTTGCAGGCTGTGGGTTTAACCGATCTTGTGGTGGATCTCAACTCGGTCGGCAGTGCTGAAGATCGGATTGCCTATCGTCAGGCACTGGTGGATTATTTCACTCCTTTTGTTGAGGAATTTGATGCTGATTCTCGCGATCGCCTGACTCGCAATCCTCTCAGAATTCTCGATAGCAAAGACAAGCGCACTCAAGAAATTTCCCAAGATGCTCCGAGCATTCTCGATTATTTAAGCCCTGAATCCCAACAGCATTTCGAGAAAGTCCAAAGCCTATTAACCGATCTCAATATTGCCTATCGGATTAATCCGCGTCTTGTACGTGGTTTGGACTACTATACCCGTACCGCCTTTGAGATTCAATCTAATCTACTGGGCGCACAGTCGGCAGTCTGTGGTGGCGGACGTTACGATCGCCTAATTTCGGAGTTAGGCGGTGCAGATGTGCCTGCGATCGGTTGGGCAATCGGTTTAGAGCGTCTAGTCATTCTCATGCAACAGGTTGCCGAACAAAAACAAGCTGCGATCGACTTTTACGTCATTTCTCGTGGCGAACAACCAGAAGCGAAGGCTCTATCCATTTCTCAACTTTTCCGTAAAGCAGGATTTACAGTGGAACTCGATCTCAGTGGCGCGAAGTTTGATAAGCAGTTCAAACGGGCTAGTAATGCGAATGCTAAGGCTGCCGTGGTTATCGGTGATAGCGAAATCGAATCGGGAAAGATTCAAATCAAATGGCTAGAATCTGGTGAACAGGAAGCGATTGCGATCGCCGATCTCAGCGAAAGTTTTGAAGTGCTGAGGCAGAAGTTGTAATTGGAAGTTGAAGTTCTTTGAAAGTCTTGCTCACATTAAAATGCTCTCGAATTTGTTTTTGTAAATGGATATTAATCTGTCCGAGAAATGTGCAAATATCGTCTAGATATTTGATGGCTATTTTTGAGAAGGAGTAGCTAGACATAATGAATCTTTTTTATTTTTGACTCATCTGTTCTAGTTTGGTTTGTAATTGTTGGAATACTAATTCACCATCAACGACATCGCCTTGTTTAATTTGCTCTGTTCCTTCAGCGATCTTTTTCCTTAGTTCGCTCAACTTTTGTTGTTTAGCTTCATATTCTTCCAAAAGTTGAAATGCAAAAGCTAAGAGAGAATCAACACTCTGATACTTACCACCTTGAAGTTTTGCGCGAATATAGTTTTCCTGTTCTGGCTTTAAGGCAATGTTCATTTTCCCAATCCTGCGAAAGTTGGAATCAATAGCTAGCATAGCATAACTATCAATTTGCCCTATATCACAAGAAAACCTGTAGGGGTTGAGCATTTGCGTCAGTATTTTTATGTATTCACCACAATCTCGAAATGCAAATGCTCAACCCTTTACGCTTTCATAGATAAATTGTCCCTGCGTTGAGGGTTTAGGGCAGAGCATTCCCAATTTTAAATAATTTAAAAAAGCAAAGATTTTTGTGGGAATGCTCTGCCCCTACAGGAGGATTATGTCTATCTCTCGTTCAATGGTGGCAAGCTATTCATTGATCGCAACTGATTTGATACTTACGCGGACGATCGCACTTTACGATGTCGAGGATGTAGCGCGATCTTTATCACGGGTGAGGCGATCGCTTTCTATAAGGGATTTAACTTAAATAATCGGTAATAATTTCTAGGATCACTTGCTCAATATCTGGAATTTCAGAGGAAATGATTTTATTTTTGATATGTTTATGATCAATATAGTTTAGTCTAGGCTGATGACTTGCATTGTCATAACGAAATATCAAATTGTTATCAGAATCTTGGTAATGGAAGGAATATGAAAGTTTTTCAATGGATTCCTGTAAATCAACATATTCTTTAAAAAATAGACGTGAGCCTTGCAAAAACTCTAAACTTCCTTGAATAAATCCAACATAATCCGATCTGGGATCAACAGAAAAGCTAAAGGATAGAATCCATCCATCATTTACATATTTTTGAATAATGGAGATGATGTTAGATTGATAGTTGTTGAGTAACATATTCGATCGCTTGTAATTTTTGCAGAGAACTAGTTAGTCTCTTCTTGATTTTGGCTTCACCTGCCCAACTCACATATTCTTCGTCACCGCCTTTGAGGTCTTCCGCAGTCCAATCGCTGAGAAAAAGGTCGGATGAGATTTGATATTTGGTTTCAAATTCTTTTAAAAATTTATTAGTTTTATCTAGCGATCGCTGTAAGTTTTTGATTTCTGCATCAATCGCGGCTCTGATCAGTTTTTGGACGATTTCGAGATCGGGTGCATCAGATTTGATTTCTAGTCGCAACATAATGGTTTACCTCAAATAAAATCTAGATTATGCAAGGTTGAGTTTACTTTTTCTGCAATGGGGGCTAGCTATTAATTATTTTAACTGACTCGATGCTGCCACGCATGATCGCACTTAACGAGGTCGAGGCGCGATCGCAGTTAAAAACCTAGCTGCTTTAATGATAGAAATATTTTGAAATGGATGTAAGTCTAAAAGATCGGCATCGCCTGTAATGATGTAGTTGGCTTCACCGCAGACAGCTAACTCTAGGAACTTGTCATCTTTGGGATCTCGACAGGCTCGAATTTGCTGGTTGATTGTGACTCTTTCGACCTGCTGGCTTAACTCAGTTAAAAATTTAGTACGTCGTTCTAAGGTGATGTATTTTTCGAGTTTGGGACGACTGATGACATTTTCTATTTCTGATTAAACTTCATCTGATATCAGGAGTATTGCTTGAGATGTGGCATAGTCAAAAACCTGCTGTGGCAATGAATTTACAGCCATTAAGCCACTGATCAAGATATTGGTATCGATTACTAATCTTAGTTTAGTCATCCTTTAGGATTTCCTCTAAGATTTCGGGAGTAAGGAGATTTCTAAGAAAGAATTTACCCACTGGTAGGTCGAATCAGGATGTCCCATTTCGGTAATTCTGGATTACGGTCCAATCTCTTCTCAATTTCCCGCATATCCACTTTAGTCAGGGAGATCCCCTTTG
>QBMK01000020.1 GCA_003249035.1 Pseudanabaena sp. | reverse complement strand
TTAGCCAGTGCGCTCAATACATCTGCCCGACTGGACTCATCCTTAATTTCCCTAGCTGCTTGCAAAGCTTCATCAAAGTAAGCAGAATCGATATTAGCCAGTGCGCTCAATACATCTGCCCGACTGGACTCATCCTTAATTTCCCTAGCTGCTGCCAAAGCTACTTGAAACAACGACTTGGACAGATAGGGAGCTAATGCTTGAATAGCTTCTGCGATCTTTTCCTCATCCTGCATTTGCTCCACATAAGCCCAAGCCTGCTCCACCGTCCAAAAGCCATGCTTGACAAACTCCGCCATCATGCCAATCGGCAAATTCTCCACCAAACTATTCAACGTCGCCGTAATCAGCGCATACCGACATTGCAAGACGATCGCCCCAGCCCGATCGCCTTCGTAACCCCGATCTGCAATTTTCCAGCCCCGCGCCACATCATCCACAAAAATCGCAGGTTGCCCAAGGCGATCGCAAGCCTCAAACCAAGCATTTCGCCCTTGAGCAGCGCTCATCGACATCAGGGCATGGAGTTCATCACCCCAATTTGCCTGTTCCAGATGCCAAGTTAAATGACGATGAATATAGCCATCCTTAGGCAATCCATCCCAACGGTGATTTGATGCGCGTTCTCGATATCGTTCCAGAAATTGCCGATGGGCAAGCTCTAAAGGCGCAACAGCCTCAGAGCTAAGAATCCCCTCTTCGATCAGGCTACGCGCCATATCATGCATGAGGTCATGTACCCGATAGGTCTGCTCCTCTGCGATCGTCGCCACCCCATCCGTCAGAAACGAGCGACTGCGTAACAATATCAACACCCGCTTTGCCTGCAACGGCTTTAAATCCCATAGCACCTCTGCCATGCGACTATTGAGATTCACATCCTCTGGTAGCACCCCCAACCAAGCAAATTGTTGCAATTGCTCATGAGTTAGCCGCTTTAAACTCAAATTAAAACAAGCTTGCAAGCTATATTTACGCTGGGAATTCTCATCCAAATCATCCCATTTCTCAGAAGAGTCCAACAGGTTTAGCGCCCGCGATCGCCTTCCTTTCCCCGATGCCACCGAGCGCCGCTCTGCCTCAAACTCCGATCTCAACTCCTCCCAACTCAAACCATCACGCACCTGATTTGTCGCTAAATCTAACGCCAAGGGCAAATAGCCCAATAACTTAGCAAAGGCTTTGACCTCCACCTCCTGCGCCAATCGCCACTTAGTTCCTAACTTTTGCCTCACCAGTGCGATCGCCTCAGCCTCTGACATCAAAGCTAAGGAGTAAGTGTCCGCCCCCTCGATCTGCGCCTCTCGCGTCGTCACCAATACCCGACAGCCCTCACCCCCGACCCGAAACCATTCAGCATGGGCAGCATTCCAGACATCATCCACCACCAGCAACATTTGCCGCTCCGCCAGCAGATTGTGCAAATACCGCGATGCTGACTCTAGAGTATTGGCGCTAAAAGCTTCCCGCGACTTATCCAACTCCCTGATCCAATCCCCCAACAAAGTCTGTAAATCGGGACTCTGCCCCAAAGTCACCCACAAAATCCCATCCGCAAACCGCGCCTGTACCTCTAGATCCTGAACCAACGCCGCCGCTAAGACCGACTTACCCAATCCTCCCAAACCCGCGATCGCGCTAACCACCAACGTCCGCTCGTCTACCGCCAAGAGTTTTGTCTTTACCGCATTCAATGCATTTGGTCGCTCGACATAGTTTTCTGGCAACCGCACCCTTGGAAGCGGCGCACCTACTTTGAGTGGTGATTTTCGGATAGGTTGCAGACTGCTCTTGCTCTCTAAGCCTTCTAACTCTGGCGGGACTTTGGGATTGATTTCCACCTCGATCTTTTGGTTTGAGGCAGCTTGTTTGCAGGATTCCTTTAGACAAGCCCTTAGCTCTCTTAGCTTTCCACGACCCGCAATCTTTGCTAATGACGGAAACTCTTGACCTGCGCGATCGTAAATTTCGCTCATGTGTTTCTTTAGAGCTGATACACCAATGTTGAGTTGATCCGCAATCTTAGCTTCACTCTCTTCAAAATTCTCATCGTCTAGTCGCTCTAAAAAGACCCTACGCTGCTCTGGAGTCAGTCGTAAGCGATCGCTCATATCTTCAAGAAAAGATTTCCAATCCATCAAGTAGTGGGCTATCTACTAAAGTTCTACATAGTATGTACCAATTTTTCTACCTCGCGCAACTTTCAGGGGATCTCCGCCCAAGTTAGCAGCCATAAGCTTTATTCATCAAAGCAATATGAGGTAACTCAATCATGATGAATCACACAGAAGGCAAGGCAATTCAAACCATCCACCCCGCATATCCCGCACCTTCAAACCTTGAATTTCCTAATTTCGCGATCGATCCCACCAATCCATTGGCTTGGGTTTTAGCGATTACCATGCTTCTAAAGCATACCGCCCAAACAATCGATGCTGCTACAAAACTAATTCAAGCGATCGCACCACGAAAAAATGGTAATGAGAAAAGAGGCGATCGTAAAGAGGATTAAATAGTTATCAACTTGTAATCCCTTCCCACGAAGAATTAGTGTTGTGGCGCTTCTCACCGCAATACTAATTCTTGGGTTTTAATATCTATTTGTATAGTAAATTCCAAAAACACCCAACAAGTCAGAACTCTAAACCTCTAACCAAAGCCAAGACTGCTAAAATATTCAAAAGCACAACTTCTAAAAGCTATGGTTATTGCCAACTCTTCATCACCACTAACCATTCTCGAAAATGGCGATCGCCTCAATCGAGATGAATTTGAGCGGCGTTATACAGCATCTAATATCAAAAAAGCAGAACTAATCGAAGGCATCGTACACGTGGCATCTCCCCTACGCTTTACATCTCATGGTAAGCCCCATAGCCAAATCATTGGCTGGTTAGTTACCTATCAATCAATGGTCGAGGGGCTAGAAGTTGGTATCGAGCCAACAGTCCGACTCGATGACGACAACGAACCTCAACCCGATGCTGTACTATTCCGTATTGATGGAAAGGCAAAAATCGATGATGATGGTTATATTTCAGGTGCACCCGAACTGATTGCTGAAATTGCTGCTAGTACAGTTTCTTACGATCTACACAGCAAAAAACGTACATACGAACATAACGGCGTAAAGGAATACATCGTCTGGCGAACATTAGATCGTCAAATCGATTGGTTCATTCTCGAAAATGGCAAATATAGTAGATTAGAACCTGATCAATCAGGAATTATCCGTAGCCAAGAGTTTCTGGGTTTATGGCTAAATGTAAACGCAATTTTGAACAGTGATATGTCATCAGTTCTCAAGACTTTGCAGACGGGGATAGCAAATCAGTAGTAACTGAATCTTACCCATTGAGCATTAGGGATTCACCGTAAAATCGGCTCCCTATTGAATTGAATAACTCTTATGTTCTTTAGCCAAAAAATACGATCCAGATCGGTAGCATAAAAATTAGTCCGATAAAAGAGAAGGCGATCGTGCTGATTAATAAATCGCGATCAAGGTTATAGACTTCAGCAAGAATTAGCACCGATAAACCTGTCGGAGTCCCCGACATCAGCGTGAGAATCAGACGCGGATCATTGCGGAGTCCAAACATCGTGGCTCCCAGCCCGATCGCTAAAGGTACGATTCCCACGCGCAAAAAAGCCGCGATCGCCGCAGGTTTGAGGCTGTCCCATTTTTCGATTTTACCTAGTCTTAAACCCACCAATGACAACGCAAAGGCGATCGTTACCCATACGCCTATGTCCAATCCCGACTCGATCGCATCAGGTAACCCGATCGGGCGCGTATACCAACCGATCGCAAAAGCCCATAGACTCGGCACAGTCGCCACATCCAGTAGCAACTTCCACCAAGGCGGCTTCACATCACTTTTGCCAAAGTAACTAGCAATAAAAACGGCAATGCCATAATTACCAGCGACGTTACTGGCGATGCTGTATAAAACTGCCCAATCAGCATAGGTAGAACTTGCCAAAGAACTGGTTAAAGTCAAGCCCACAAAGCCCGTGTTGCCCAGCATGGTTGCCAAAATAAAGCTCCCCAAACTAGAGCGATCGCTATCTTCCTGTTTTGCAAACTGCCAACCGACTAGAGCCAATAGCCAACTGAGAATCAAAGTTGCGATCGCCACATAGGGAATGTAGGGCGTATCTGAAAATTCTGTATGTCTAGCGAGGACAAATAGTTGCAATGGCACTCCCACCCAGTAAAGAGTGATGCCCATAAATTTGGAGGTATGGAGCGGCGCAAATCTAGACGCTACTAAGCCAACCCCTGTCCATACCATCAGAGGGATATAAGCATTGATCAGTTCGCCAAAATGGAAGCTAGACCAAAATTGGTTTGGATCACTTAACTGCATTCAAAATCCATTCGGTAACGCCATCGGCAAGGGTTTTAGCTAGTAACTTTTGCTGTTGCGGATCGATAATCCATTCAAACTCGACAGGATTGATCATAAAACCTAATTCCAAAAGTACGGATGGAGCAGTTGTGGGACGGGCGAGGGCAAGATTATTCCAATAAACTCCATAATCTGCACGATTCAGCTTTTTCACGACATAGGTATTAATAAACTTTGCAAAGTCTTCAGCTTGTGGATTGTACCAAAAGCTTCCCATCCCTGACGTATTAATTGCATCCCCATTATCAGGCAAAGCATTGTAGTGAATACTAATCGCTAGAGTTGGCTCTTCTTGATTAATTTTATCGACCCTGGGCTCCAAAAGAATATCTGAGTCGTCAGTGCGGGTCATTATGACCATAGCACCGCGATTTTGTAGCTCAGTTTGGAATAGCTTTGAGGTGATCAGGGTGACATCTTTTTCGGGGTAGCCTGTGGGACCTCGCGATCCTAAGTCTTCTTTACTTCCATGTCCTGCATCAATAAGAATCTTCACACCTTGAAGTGGCTGAGAATTTTCTGCTGCCTTGGGCGCAATAAGGGGCGGATGTTTGAGGGATAAAATCAGATTTGAACCTTGGTAGCGAACTTTATAACCCCATTGCTGTTTTGGTTTGAGACTAATCGTATATGTCACCTTGTCTGGTTCAGTTTGTGCCCAGTCCAGCTTATTAATAATTGAGTCTGAGTCGATTGAAATCGTATTAGTTTGTGCGGTCACATTGTAGAGGGTAAGAGAAAGTAATCGATCGCCTTGGGTAATTGCCAGTGGTACAGGCACTTCTAGCGGAATTGTCACCTCAGTCCACACATTATTATGATTGTCATTTTTACTGGCGTTATTGACAACTCGCTTAGTCTTAATGCTTCGCACAATTGAGTGTGGAGTGTTCTCAGTTTCTTCAAGCTTAGTCATACTCTTTCTCACCCAGCCGCCATAGTCAAGCCGAAGCCAATCACCTTGTTTACCTGTGACCAAAGCTTTAACTCCTTTAGGCAAAGGCGTGATCCTAGAGAAATCAGTACTTGCTCCAGTTCTAGCATCAGCAGTGCTCGCAATTACTTCAGCAACTTGGATATTATTTGGAGAGAGAATCTCCACTTTGCCAACGGCTTTTTGTTTGACAATACGATCGCCCAATCGCATTTCATATTCAGGCTGACTAAGTTGGCTAGCTATTTCAAAAGTAGTACATCCGCGAAAATATCCTGAAGGAGATTCTGCTGTGGCTTCGATGTTGCCTGTCAGCACTGAAGAATTTGGGGGTAATTGGATATTGTTACGACGTGGTAATAGGGGGATTTCACGATCTCCAATTCTCACTAAAACTGTTGCATTAGGTGTGGCGATCGCATCGAAGCAGATTCTTTCATTGGGTTGTCGCGCTATATCCACAGTGGGGAATAAAGATTCTTTGATAAACCCAATATCTTTTGGTGGCAATGTAATTGGTGAATCCCGCAGAACTTTGACATTAATTTGGCGCTCACTACTGCGATCGCCTGCCCCATTAACGTACTTGATCGCAAAATTATTTTCACCCAATTTAAGCGGCAGACTCGGCGCAAAATGTCCAGCATCACTTCGCGATATGAGTTTGCCATTGATATTGACATTGCCATCTTTGGGCGCAGTACCAATAAAAAATAGGCGATCGCTAGTGGTCGTATGTTGCAACGGTGGATAGGTAAGATGCAGCTGCGAAGGAGGTATAAAGCTCTGAGCGCCAGTAGCCATTGCAAAGACAAAGCTCAACAGCCCAATCACAAAAATTCCGATCAGTCGCCGCATAATTCCGATTACTTGCTTAGATTAGCAATACAAACAGCACCATTTAATACTAACGTCATAGCAGAATCTACAGCGCAAAACGCTATATTCTGAGATTAAGTAAACCAAAATATGTACCGCCCGCTGCGCGGGCGGTACATATTTTGGTTTTTCTAGCTACTTAGTAAATACAATAAAAATTAGTTAAAAAATGAAAATTTTAGTAATGGGCGGCACAAGATTTATTGGTGTGCCTCTGGTCAAATTGTTGGTATCACAGGGACATGAAGTAACTTTATTTAATCGCGGTAAGAAGCCATCACCCGTGGCTGGTCTGCGTACAATTATTGGCGATCGCACCGATCCGCAACAATTACGAGACCAACTTAGCGGCGAATCCTTTGAAGCAATTTTCGATAACAATGGGCGGGAGCTGAGCGATACCCAGCCGCTAGTCGAAATATTTCGCGATCGCCTCCTGCATTTTGTATATATGAGTTCCGCAGGTGTATATCTAAATAGCGATATTTTGCCCTACCACGAATCCGATGCCATCGATCCCAAAAGTCGTCATAAAGGCAAGCTAGATACTGAAGCTTATTTACAGCAAATCCGCGCTGAATCTGGGTTCCCTTACACATCCATCCGTCCCACCTATATCTACGGACCAAGAAACTATAACGATGTAGAAGCTTGGTTTTTTGATCGGATTGTACGCGATCGCCCGATTCCGATTCCTGGCAATGGCAAATTCATTACCCAAATCGGTCATGTTGAAGATCTCGCTTCTGCAATGGCATCAGTTATAGGCAATCAAAAGGCGATCGGTGAAATTTATAATGTTTCTGATACGCGCTATGTCACATTCATTGGACTATCCCAACAATGTGCGATCGCCGCAGGTAAAGATCCTAGCCAACTCAACTTTGTCTATTACAATCCGAAAGATTTTGACTTTGGCAAAAAGAAAGCATTCCCATTCCGCTTGCAACATTTCTTCGCTTCAGTCACCAAAGCCAATCAAGATTTAAAGTGGAATCCCCAATACGATTTATTATCTGGATTGAAAACCTCTTTTGAGCAAGACTATCTTCCTTCCAATCGCCAGCAAGCAGACATTGATTTTTCCACAGATGAACAAATCTTGAAATAGACAATAATACCAAAACACAAAATGGCGTAGCCATTTTGTGTTTTTAAAACCCTTACTGGGTTTGGTTTTTAATTCATAAAAGTGTCGTCACACTTTTGTGAATTGGTATAACCTGAGATTTTAGTCAAGAACATAAGCTCTGCGCTAAAATCTCAAGTATGCTGAAATAGATTAAAAAGATACTTCAAGTTCATCCGTTCTATGAGTTTGAGCTTCGAGTATCGCAATAATAAAGTTTCAATTAAAATTCTTCGATTTCTAGTTGTCCGACAATGAAAGCGACACAACCGAAGGCACAGGTAATTGGCAGAGGATTTTTCAAAATAAAGCTAAATATTGAAGCTAGGCAGGAAATAGCGATCGCGGCAAATGTCCAAGATTTTTCATCATCACTCATCCCTTTGGCATTCTTAATCGCCCGTAAGGTCTTGTCAGGTATCGGCAATGGCATCACAGAGCTTGGAGGAAAAGCCCAATAATTGCAGCAACGCTCAACAAATAGGTCAGTCCAACCATTTTCCTGACACCATTCATCAATCCATTCATCCCGAAAACGCTTCATAATGCAAAAATTATCAGTAGTTCTGTAAAAGCGAAACATGAGTGGCGCTTGAGTGCTACTCATGTTTCTTTTACTTAGATTAACAGGATATTTATTGATTGGGGCATACGTTACAAAAACTTAAAGTAAACAAAAGGCGGCGCTAAGAGCCGCCTTTTGTTTTCACTTATTTAATTGAAACTTCGGTGTGGGCTTCGGCGATCGCCTCAACTTTACTGGAACCATTCACGCCGCGAATTGTGTCAAAAGTACCTTTAATAAAGCCTGCGATCGGCACAGCAACTAATAGTCCTAAAACACCATTAAGCTTAAAGCCAATATCGAGGGAAATTAACATCCATACTGGGTTTAGCCCTGTTAACTCTCCTACAATACGCGGACCTAGTACATTCTCTACAATTTGAATAATTGCTACTGCGACAAGTAAAACTTTCACTCCAAGCCAGAAATTCTGTAAAGCAATCAATAGGCTGACGGTGATAATCGTGCTAGAGCCACCAAGGGGAATTAAACTCGCAAGTCCTATGCCGAAGCCAAAAAGCTGGGCAAGGGGAACTCCCAAGATTAGCATTGCTGTAGTTTGCAAAATACCAAGGATTGTAGCTAAAGTCACCTGTCCGACAATAAAGCGCTCAAAGTTACGAGGCAGTAAATTGCGAACCTGATCATTCCATTTCTGAGGTAGCCAATTTAGTAATCCATTCCACAGGGATTCACCACGAATGACGAGAAAAATCGAAAATATCAAGGTCAAAAAGATATTGACTAGACTACCGATCGCCCCAAAGACAATACTAAAAAGCTGGCTGGTTAGCGATCGTAGAACACCTGTTAACTTTTCGATAACTTGATTGAATGTGCTACTAATATCAATCGGTAATTGTTGCGCGATCGCCCAAGTCTCAAAAATTTGCAACTGTTGCTGCCCCGACTTAATCCATTCCGGTAGACGGACGATGAGTTCATTCGCCTGCGCCAAAATCAAAGGCACTAGAAAAATTGCTAATGTCCCCAGCACCATGAAAAATATCAGAATTACCAATCCCGCCGCAATACCCCGATTGACCTTCAATTTGATCAGAAAGCGGATGGGATAATCTAGCAAAAACGAAATCACTGTCGCTGTGATCAGGATGCTGACTAATGGTTGCAATTCTCGACCAAGCAATAGCAATAACCAACCGTTTAGAAAAATTAACGGGAAAGTTAAGCCCAGAGAAAACCAACGAGGCAACTTATTGAGGGTCTCAATCATACAAAACAATTTGACGCGCTAGG
The DNA here is from genome assembly GCA_003249035.1 of Pseudanabaena sp. Taxonomy (GTDB): domain Bacteria; phylum Cyanobacteriota; class Cyanobacteriia; order Pseudanabaenales; family Pseudanabaenaceae; genus Pseudanabaena. The sequence goes on along the minus strand of QBMK01000020.1, from coordinate 55,082 downwards.
TATCTACTTAAAATTGTGCGCTAAAAGTGTTGGTTAAAACACAAATTCAGGAAAATTAAAAAATAAAACCCAAAAGACAAGTGGCGGCGCTTCGCGCCGCCACTTGTCTTTTGGGTTTTATCCTAGATATGCTTGACGAACTCTTTCATCAACTAATAAATCCGATGCCTGCCCTGCGATCGTAATTACCCCAGACTCCATCACATATCCACGATTAGCGTGCTGCAAAGCTAAAGTCGCGTTTTGCTCAACTAATAAAATAGTCACCCCAGATTGATTGAGATTAACTATGGTTTTAAAAATTTCTCTGACAATCTGTGGGGCCAGTCCCAAGCTTGGTTCATCAAGCAATAACAGTCTAGGGCGACTCATCACCGCACGGGCGATCGCTAACATTTGCTGTTCGCCTCCACTTAATGTGCCGGCTAATTGATCGCGGCGTTCACCCAGCCTTGGAAAAATCTGAAACTGCTTTTCGATATCGGCTTTAATCCCCCAGCGATCGCTTCGCAAAAATGCTCCTAACTCCAAATTATCCAGTACAGTCTGTCTTGCTAGTACTCGTCGTCCTTCTGGGCTATGAGCAATCCCGATTTTGACTATTTGATCTGGTCGTAGATTCGTAACATTCTTACCGCTGTAAATAATCTGTCCTGATCGCGGTGAGACAAGACGAGAAATAGTCCGTAAAGTGGTCGTCTTGCCTGCTCCATTAGAGCCAATCAAGGTCACAATTTCACCTTCATTGATCGATAAGCTTATGTCTTGCAGCGCCTGAATCCCTCCATAGTTAACGCTTAGGTTGTTAATATCTAACATTTAATAATTTCCTCCTACGCTGTAAAATCTTAACTATAAATCGACGTTAAATTCATTTTTGGCACTGGACAGCTAAAGTGTGATCGACGTAATTGCGTCTTTTCGGTCGGCATGAAATCGGCGTTTCAGCATTCATCCCTCCTTAACTGTCCATAGCTCTAATTACTAATCTAGAGATCACAAGTTGTTTTTCATAAATAAACATCATCTTTTTGAAATTCAAATTTGAAAACTAAGAATTTGCTTTACTATGCCAGTTATTGAAATTAAATTATCAGGATTATTTAAGGCAACTTTTTTTTCATTGTTAGCTTTTGTAACCTGCTTCTTAATTGCATCATTAATTGAACCAAATACATTCCAGAAGCTTTTTTCAGCCATATCTATGGAAGAGGTTACAAATAACTCTGCAATCTTAGAGAAAGCTGGTTACTACTTTGATGTTAGTGCATATGCAAACAATACTATTTCTAACCAATGCTCAGCGTTTTATCCAATGCTTGGGTGGATCACAAGGTATATATTTAAGCCTCAAAATTTTGAACAAGCAGTTATATCTCTAAGAGTTATTTCGTCAATATTTTTTGTTCTGACAATACCTGCTCTATCTTATCTATTTCATAAGATTACTAAAAATTCAAAACTATCTTTTTTGTTGACTTTGGTACACACCTTATCTCCCCTATCAATTTTCAGAGTTATCGGATATACAGAGGGGCTATTTTCTTTTTTAAGCATTATCTTAATATATTTGATCAGCAATAAAAAAACTGACAGTTTTTTAAGGTATATAGCTACTTTTACTGTAGTTGTTACAATGTCTTTAACTCGCCCTGTATCTTTACAACTAATATTTTCTAGCCTAATTTCGGTTACAGTGATTTTTCTAATAAATACTCTTTTGGGAAATTCTTTTAAAGAAAGACTACCTCAAATAGATTGTTTGCAAGCACGCAAGCATTTCATTAAGTTGAGCGTAATAATTATATTGGCTACAATTGTAGGCTATGGCATTTATGGGTTTATTTGCCTACAGATACGCGGAGATTTTCTAGCTCCATTTAACGATCAAAAACTATGGGGCAAGGAGTTAGGATTTTATCCCAATATATTCTTATCAATAGAGTATCCTCTTTTTGAACAAATGGCATTGTACTTTCCTATTTTTTTTCATGTGTACATATTGATTTATACATATAGTTTTATAAACAAAATTAGTGTAGAGATATTTGTACCTAAGCTTCCTCTACTTTGGGGAATATTATCATTGTACCCTTCTATATTATTGGTAGTTTATCTAACAAATCTTATAGTTAGAAAATTCAATAATAAGGGTTTGCAAAAAATAGGATATCCAGATTCTATCCAGTCATTACCCTTAATAAGTAGTTATGTTTTCTGGTTTTGTTTAAGCTTCGTAATAAGCCATATACTCATCAATTTATTTACAGTTGACAAACTGTATAGCCTTGCAAGATTTACATTTAGTCTTCCTTTCTTTTACATCTTTCTGGCATACATATTAACAACTATAAATACAAAAAAAACTGAGGTAGTTCTACAGCTATTTGTTGTTGTAAGTGCTATAGGTTTAATAGAGCAATGGGTACGATATGGAAGACACCAATGGCTTGGATAAAAAAGCACCCCTTCAAGAGGTTCTTTTTTATTAGGCTTTCCAGTTAATCCAATCTTGAGGCTTCAAGAAGGTTTTATGCAGTTCAGCTTCGGGAGTATTAGGCTCAGGATGATAGTCATAGTCCCAACGCACGAGTGGAGGTAATGACATTAGGATTGATTCAGTGCGCCCATTAGTTTGCAGACCAAAGATTGTACCGCGATCGTAGACGAGGTTGAATTCTACATAGCGTCCGCGACGGTATAGTTGCCATTGCTTCTCACGATCACCATATTCCATATTGCGGCGACGATTTGCGATCGGGGTATAGGCTGTCAAGAAGGAATTACCACAACTGTTAACAAAGGCAAAAATTTCTTCCCAAGTACGTGGCACATCACCGACTTCGTCACTCATTACTTGAGCGGTTGTTGAATCATTACTGTTTTTGTAAAGTCCGTCTTCGCCATTTTGGTAGTCAAAGAAAATACCACCTACGCCGCGAGTTTCCCCGCGATGCTTGAGGTAAAAGTAATCATCACACCATTGTTTGAACACAGGATAGTAGTGAGGATTATGGCGATCGCAAGCAGCTTTAAGTGTGGTGTGCAAGTGCTTTGCATCTTCGCCAAAACCATAATAAGGGGTGAGATCAAGTCCGCCACCAAACCACCAAATTGGACCTGCTTCAAAATAACGGTAGTTAAGGTGAACTGTTGGTGCATAAGGATTCTTAGGATGTAGCACCATCGAAGTCCCAGTCGCATAGAATGTTTCACCTGCAACTTCTGGGTGATGGCGCAAAATAGCTGGGGGCAACTGGGAGCCAAATACCTCAGAAAAATTTACGCCGCCCTTATCAAAATAGTCACCATCGGTAATTACACGAGATCGTCCGCCGCCGCCTTCAGGTCGCTCCCATTGATCTTGCTTAAATGTTGCTTTGCCGTCTAGTTCTTCTAAACCTTGGCAAATGTTGTCTTGCAAGCCCTGCATGAACTGTTTCACGCGAGCCTTAGAGTCAACAGGAACTTTGAGTAAAACCTTACTAGGAGCGACAGGGGCGATAGTCATAATCGTTTCGTATTAGTTTTCAGAGGTTGGACTTAAAATTTTATAAGAGTTTGTAAGTTTGAGAAGACGCACCCGTAGGCTGAGACTCCTTAAGCTCATAGAGAATTGCTATATCACTGTTAAATACTTTACATTTAGTCTGTGTTGACTGGGGCAAATGTAAAGCATTGTGTAGCAAAATATCGCGATCGCTAACCCATACCATAAAGTCAGCGCGAGGCACTGACTTTATTAAAACCTCAATTATGCTAGATCTGGCAGAACAATTTCTAACTTTGCAAACACCACGCTTGATTCTTCGCAAACTGGAGATATCTGATGCTGCGGATATTTTTGCCTATGCCCATGATCCAGAAGTAAGTACTTACACTTTATGGGAAGCACATCAGACAATTAATGAGACTTATGAATATTTAAACAATTTTGTTTTTAAAATGTATCGCGATGGGACAGGAATGACTTGGGGAATAGTAGAAAAGGGGAACGGCAAATTAATTGGAACTTGTGGTCTGCATGTTACACCTGTTCATCGAAGAGCAGAACTAGGATACACACTGTCAAGGGATTATTGGGGTCAAGGCTTGATGGCTGAGGCAGTAAATGTAGCGATCGCTTTTGGCTTTCATGTAATGCAATTACTCAGGATTCAAGCTTATTGCGCTGTAGAAAATATAAGTTCGGCAAGAGTTTTAGAGAAAGTTGGAATGCAGTTTGAAGGGATTTTGCATAATTATGTTTTCACTAAAGAGCGTACTTGGGATGTAAAGATGTACGCAATTACGCGATCGCATATAACTTCTTCCTTGGATGTGTTTGACCTGAAACTCTAACCTTGTATCTTGAGATAAAATCAATATGCAGAGACTGAAACTCAACATACATAATGAAAATTAAAGCAATTGTTTATCCTGCTGAAGAAGGCGGTTACTGGGCTGAAGTTCCTGCACTCGCTGGTTGTATCACAGAGGGCGACAGCATGGATGAATTGCTGAGCAATCTGCAAGATGCCATACAAGGTTGGTTAGAAGTAGCTAATGAAAGCAAAAAAATAGACCTTGTTTCAAAGGTAGTTGAAATTACAGTATGAAGTCAATCTCAGGCAAAAAACTATGTAAAATAGTTGAACAGAGAGGCTGGACGCTCAAAAAAATTACTGGAAGCCACCATATATACGAAAAGCTAGGTGAGAACAAGATTATCTCTATTCCTGTTCACAAAAATCAGGATTTAAAGATCGGAACTTTAAAGGCGTTAATGAAGATAGCTGAACTAACAGAAGATGAACTGTAATAAAAAAGCCCTCGCTTAGCGAGGGCTTTTTTGATGATTAGTCAAAACCAAGTAGGTCAAAAATTTCGCGGTCTTTTAGAGGTTGTGCGTAAAGTGGCTCAGCATTTTCTAGCATACCTTTGGCAAGCTTTAGATATTCTTGCTGTACTTCTAACACTTCAGGATCTGGATCCATTTCAAACACTGTGCATTTCTTCAAGCGACTGCGGCGGATGGCATCAACTGTGCGGAAGTGCGCCAAGGTTTTTAAGCCAACGCGATCGTTAAATTTGTCGATTTGATCAGTTCCTTCGCTACGATTGGCGATGATACCGCCCAAACGAACGCGATAGTTTTTCGCTTTAGATTGAATTGCGGCGACGATGCGGTTCATTGCAAAGATCGAGTCAAAGTCATTGGCGGTGACGATCAAGCAATAATGAGCATGTTGCAATGGCGCAGCAAACCCACCACAAACCACATCACCCAATACATCAAAAATTACGACATCAGTATCTTCGAGCAGATGATGTTCTTTTAGAAGTTTAACGGTTTGACCTGTGACATAGCCACCACAGCCAGTTCCTGCGGGTGGGCCACCAGCTTCGATACACATCACGCCGTTATAACCTTCAAACATGAAATCTTCAGGCTTCAATTCTTCGGAATGGAAATCAACGGTTTCGAGAATGTCGATTACCGTGGGAACCATTTTCTTGGTTAAGGTGAAAGTACTATCGTGCTTGGGATCGCAACCGATCTGAAGTACGCGCTTACCAAGATGAGAAAAAGCTGCGGATAAATTGGAAGAAGTGGTCGATTTGCCGATGCCACCTTTACCATAGACAGCGATTACCAAGGCTCCTTCAATTACCATTCCTGGCTCTTGATAAACTTGAACACTGCCTTCGCCGTCTTCACATTTTGTAACTGATGGTGGATGCGCGGTTAAAACTGCCAAAATAGACTCCTATTAAAAATAATTGTTTATTTGAAGTTTGGCGCAACACACCAAACTTCATTTATGTTTTTATTGACCAATCTGGGCTTTTGCATCGTAGAGAGTTTCTACAGTGATCGAAGTGATGCCGCGATCGCTAGCAAATTTCTCAGTATTACGCTTGATTTTGCCACGAACAAAGAAGGGAATCTTCTTCAACTCAGCTTCACCATCAGCACTCCAAGTAATACCCTCAATTGCTTGAGCAACAGGTGTGAGAACGGCTTGATTAGAGCTGTTTGTTGAGGTGATCGCATGATCAGTAGCGACTGATTCACTAGATAGATCACGACGAGATTCTTGTGATGGTGCAGTATGTAGATGGCTCATATGTCCTTCTGCAAACTCGAAGTCCTCTTTAAACATTCCAATCAAATGCTCTTCTAGACCCATCATCAAGGGATGTATCCAACTATCAAAAATCACGTTTGCGCCTTCCCAGCCCATTTGTGGTGAGTAACGAGCAGGCACATCTTGAACGTGAATTGGTGCAGAAATCACCGCGCAAGGGATACCCAAGCGTTTGGCGATATGTCGTTCCATCTGAGTGCCAAGCACTAGTTCTGGAGCGGCTTCAGCAATTTTAGTTTCCACTGCCAGATAGTCATCACTAATCACAGCTTCAATTCCATGCTTCTTAGCAACTTCGCGTACTTCCCGCGCGAACTCTCGGCTATAGGTTCCAATACCAACGAGGGTAAAGCCTAATTCTTCAGTTGCCATCCTTGCTGCCGCCAGAACATGAGTCGCATCACCAAAGATGAAAACTCGTTTACCAGTGAGATAGGTGGAGTCAACTGATCTGGAATACCAAGGGAGTCTCGAAGCGCCCACTTCGGCGGCCGATGATACCCGCGCTGCATCCCAGTTACCTAGAGTATCAGCATGCGATCGCGCTAAAGCTGCGCTGACATCAATATCGGCAACTTTGCCAATTTCCGCAATAAAGTCGCGAGTCGCACCAACTCCAATGGGAACGGTTTTAATGATGGGCTGCCCAAAACTACGACTGAGCCAAGTACAGGTTGTCAGCGCAATTTCTGGATAAAGACAAATATTAAAATCGGCATCAGGTATCCGCAGCAAGTCATCTGGTGTCGATCCCATTGGCGCAACAACATTGACATCTACGCCGATCTCCGCCAATAACTTGATCACTTCGCGAATATCATCACGACATCGGAAGCCTAGAGCTGTTGGCCCAATTATGTTTGCTTTAGGACGAATATTGCGATCGCGCTTGGGACGTGGTGTGTTTGGAGCAGGAACAACTGGTAATAGGAGTGTCCGAACTAGATGATATAGAGTTTCGCTTGCACCCCAATTCTCTTTTTTGGAATAAGCAGGTAGCTCTAAACTCACCACGGGGATCGGCAATCCCATACTCTTGGCTAAGCCGCCTGGTTGATCTTGAATTAACTCAGCTGTGCAGCTTTCGCCAACGAGCATGACTTGAGGCTTAAATCTGTCATAGGCTTCGCGCACCGAAGTTTTCACCATTTCAGCGGTGTCTCCACCGAGATCGCGGGCTTGAAAAGTGGTGTAAGTTACAGGCGGTCTGCGATCGCGACGCTCGATCATCGTAAATAACAAGTCGGCATAGGTATCGCCCTGCGGTGCATGAAGCACATAATGCACGCCTTCCATGGCGGTAGCAATTCGCATCGCCCCCACATGGGGAGGGCCTTCGTAAGTCCAGAGAGTCAATTCCATAAGTTACTTCGATGAGGTTAAAAAATAAACGTGATTTTAAGAGCGCTTCGCGCTCTTAAAATCACACCGTTAGTCTTCTGCGTCGTTCAAGCGGACGGGCAAATAATTCAGCAAGGTCGGCAGCTTGGTCGTAGCCTTGAATCGGTGAAAACACTAACTCGATTGACCATTTAGTAGCCATACCTTCAGCTTCAAGAGGATTAGCAAGTCCCAGCCCACAGACTGTAATGTCGGGACGAGCTTCACGACATCGATCTAGTTGCTTATCGACATCCTGACCTTCTGACAGCAAAGTTCCCTCAGGTAACAGGGCAATTTCTTTGTCCATCAACAAGCGATCTATATAGGGCATTCCCACCTCGACAAGCTCCATGCCACATTCTCTGGAGAGAAACCTCGCCAAAGGAATTTCGAGTTGTGAGTCAGGGAATAAAAACGCTTTACGACCAGTTAGTGCTTGGCGGTAACGCTCCAAAGCGATAGTTGCGCGATGAACAGAAGGTGTGATCGCATCTTCAAAACGACTAGTATCAACACCCCATGCCTCTGCGGCTGTCTTAAGCCATGTCGTCGTTCCTTCGATCCCCAACGGATATGGCGATGGCAATAATGTGGCTCCACGGGCAACAAGCGATCTCACTGTATCGCTTAAAAATGGCTGAGCCAACAATAATTTTGTGCCTTTACCCACAGGCGGTAAATTTGCCGCACGGCGAGGCGGAAAGAAATAAACGGGACCAATCCCCATTTTGTCAAATAGGCGGCGAAATTGATCCTCTACCACATCCGCAAGACTACCAACAATCATCAAGCCAGCTTCATCGCTGCGCGGTAATACAGGAACCATCGATCCCAGACAGGCATCTTCACCCTGAGTGAAGGTTGTTTCAATACCGCTGCCAGAATAATTGAGAATCCTTACCTTAGGAAAAAATCGCTGACTAAGGCGTTCAGCAGCCTTGGCAAGATCGAGCTTAATTACCTCAGAGGGGCATGATCCTACTAAAAATAATGTGCCAATATCAGGACGACGTTCAAGTAACTGATCGACAACGCGATCGAGTTCTTCATTGGCATCAGCAAGTCCAGCCAGATCGCGTTCGCCGAGAATTGCCGTGCCAAATCTTGGCTCAGCAAAAATCATCACGCCTGCTGCTGATTGGATCAAATGGGCGCAGGTACGAGAACCTACTACCAGAAAAAAAGCATCCTGCATTTTGCGATGTAGCCAAACGATCCCCGTCAAGCCACAAAACACCTCTCTTTGTCCCCGTTCCTTAAGTACGGGAATATCAGCAGTAATTTTGACAGGTAATTCCGTGCAAGGCTCTAGAGCCATGTTTTGCTCTCCTTTTGGGCTTAACCCTAATTTTTAAAAGCCAGTCCCTAATTCTCTAAGGGACAAAGCTATGCATCCAAACAATCGTCCGATCGCTAAGCAATCGATTAAGTTAATTCCCTTTACTATATTTAGTAAAGTCAAGAGACGGGGCAAAAAGTTGCAAAGGTTTACAGGAAACCCCAAATTAAAGGTGAGCGCCAAGAACCTGACTCTGGTTGTTGTTATATTTAAAGGCTAGAGGCAAAGCAAACTGAACTAAATGCTAGATTTTTGGACAAAAACCAGTGGGACTTGGATTAATATTTTGGCGATCTCCTTCGGAACATTTTTAGGGCTAATCTTGCGTGGACGATTCCTGTCTCAGGTTTTACCAATTCTCAAACAAGCGATCGGGCTAATCACTATCTTTGTCAGTATTAACATGGCAAACAGCTTGCTCAAAGTCAAAGCTGGTGCTCTTGACGGTGTGATATTGTCGCTTATTTCGTTAATTGTTGGTGGTGTAATTGGTGAATTAGGACAGATCGAGAAGCGTCTAGAATCGGTTGGTGATTGGCTAAAAGCAAAATTCAAGGGCAGAGGCAAATTTACTGAAGGATTTGTAGCCGCAAGTTTATTATTTTGTATTGGACCAATGGCAATTATCGGTAGCCTCAATAATGGGCTAAGAGGCGATGATAATCTTCTAGCGCTAAAATCGGCTCTCGACGGATTTATCTCAATTGTATTTGCTAGTACTTACGGGATCGGTGTGGGTTTCTCGGCTTTACCCGTTGCCCTATACCAAGGCAGTTTGTCACTTTTAGCAGGAAATTTAGCTCAAAGCCTACCCGATCCAGCTAATGCTCCATCGGTATTAATTATTACTGGTGTCGGTGGCTTGATGTTGTTAGGACTGGGCTTAAATTTATTAGAGTTAGCCAAGGTAAGGGTTGCTTCATTTTTGCCTGCATTAGCGATCGCGCCTTTAGTTTACTGGCTAGCCGATAGTCTCAAATAATTCAACAAGCTATCTTTGTTAGCAAAGGAGGCATGTCGCTTTGCGACATGCCTCCTTTTTGAGTTTTAGATTGTTATAATTAGTGCAAGCTCCTCTGTGGCGTGCGTGACTACCGATAATGTGTCTTGATCGATAATTGTTTTCTAGGAGTCTTTGGCAGTCTTCGCCGCAGTATACCAGACATGCATCTGGGAACTTAAGTTAGGCGTTGCGCCTCGGCTCCACCTGGTTTTACCGGGTCAAACAACTGAGGTAAGACGGCGTTGCGGAGGGGTGACAAAGTTTTTAAAAATGGTCTCTGTGCAAAGCACAGAGACCATTTTTAAAAACTTTAGTCAAATGATTGCAATTATATGAAACCATGCTATATTAGCTAAGCGAAACAACGCGGGGTAGAGCAGCCTGGTAGCTCGTCGGGCTCATAACCCGAAGGTCGATGGTTCAAATCCGTCCCCCGCCATTACAAAAAAAGTTGCACTGAAGTGCAGCTTTTTTTATATTTTTTAAGCGTTGGTAATACTTCTAAATAGATATCCAACTACGACACCAATAATCAGCGCCCAAATTTGACCAGATTTCACAAAACTATTCCAACCATTTGCAATGTCACCCATTACATTTCCCTTAAATTGTTGGGCAAGTAAATCCATGTTTACGTGTGAATGTAGATCGGTAATATTGAAATGCATATTGCTAGAAATATCGATCGCTGAAAGATGAAACGATAAGTCAGATCTAGTCACAATAGTTACTAAATGATGGGCTTGAGCTAAGTCAAACATAATATTTTAGGCTTGGGTTAATTTTTTAGAACTTTATCTTTTATTTGCAAAACCACTAAGGTCATGTCATCAGTATGAGTATGCCCTTCTCCAATAAAGTTTTGCACTTCTTGGAAGATGTAGTCAAGAATCATCTGTGGGCGGGTCACATCATCGGAAAGTGGGAAACAATTCTGACATGCCCAGTCTAGGGCTTTACGGAGGTTCTCTTCGTCAAAGCGATCGCCTTCTGGACTTGCCGCTTCAGTGAAGCCATCAGTGTAATAGATGACGACATCGCCTGAATTTAGGTGAGTGCTACTTTCTTCATATTTCGAGCCAGCTTCTAATCCAATCAAAGCTCCCATTGTGTCAAGGGCATGAATAGATCTCGTCTTAGCTCGCCAATGTAAAGCAGGCGTATGGGCGGCATTACTAAAAGAGAGGATATGGGTTACGGGATCGTATTCCGAATAAAACATGGTCACAAAGCGATGGGATTTCTCCAGATCCTCATACATCACCTCGTTGAGATGTTCTAAAATTTTGCTTGGAGAATGATTGTTAAGCACTTCTGCTCGTAACATGCCCCTTGTCATGGTCATGATTAAGCCTGCAGGGACTCCTTTACCCATGACATCGCCGACTACAAAGCCCCAGCGATCGCCTTTTTGCATCGGAATAAAGTCGTAATAGTCACCACCAACACGGCTAGCCGTGGAACATTTCGCCGAGATCTCAATGCCTTGAATTTTAGGACAATTGCGCGGTAAAAGTTGACGCTGAATTTCTGCGCCGATCTCCATCTCGCGATCTTGGCGCTCTTTTTTGATTAGTTCTGTAGTGAGTTCATGATTTTCTAGCCCCACTGAAGTCTGATCGGCGACTAGGCGCATCAAAGTACGCTTATTATCTGTCCAAATATAATCGGGCTTGCGGCTAAATATGTAAAGACGACCGCGCACTGCATTTTTGACTAAAACCGATGTGCCGTACAAATGGACATCTGCGCCCAGATAGCGGCTGACCATTTCATCTAGAGCGGTCGGACTGCCTGTTAATACCTGTTGGATGGCTCGCTCGATCGCTGTTCTTACTTGTTGTGCCTTCATGCCGCCTTTATTGCGTTCAGGGCAATGCAGAGACTCTAGGCGCATCTGACCACTGGCTTTAAACAAAATTAGCGCACCACCATCGGAGTCAGTTACACGACTGGCGATTAGGGGAATTAATTCTAAAAATTGGTTGAGGTTACTAAAGCTGCGCAGAGCGTAACCCAAAAAGCTAAGCAGCTCATGGATTTTATTTTGATCCTGACTCATCCGCCTGAGCAGGTCTTTGAGATCTTTCATCACCATTACAGACGTATTGTCAATGTCCTGTAATGGGAGAGATCTATTTCTAGGTGGCAATGATAGAGACATACCAATGCAGCGACGCTAGGTGGTTTGAACGAAAGCTAATTTAGTCAAACAGTTTAGCCTTAGTTGGACAAAAATTAACAATCGATTTAAGTAATTTTCTTAAATAGTTTTATTAGCGCTTTGTGCCGCTAATAAAATCGACATAATGACAAGCCCAGATTCAAAATCTCCACCGCCCGCTCAGCCGATAGTAGAAATTTTGGGTTTTATTAAATTATCATTCCTAATTGTGTCGAGCTACTTAAAACTAATTACTTAGTAATGCTTCTACAAATTCGTAGCTAGAGAATGGTCGCAAGTCCTCAATGCCTTCACCAGCGCCGATAAATCTAATGGGTAGCCCAAGCTGTTGCACCACTGCGATCGCTACACCACCCTTAGCAGTGCCATCTAATTTCGTCAGAATCACGCCCGTAATGCCTGCGGATTGAGCAAAGATTTCCGCTTGTTTAAGTCCGTTTTGTCCGAGGGTGGAGTCTAGAACTAGCAAAGATTCAATTTTGGCATCGGTAGATTTTTTATCGATAATCCGGCGAATTTTGCTGAGTTCTTCCATCAGATTTTTCTTGTTTTGCAATCTGCCTGCAGTGTCTACTAGAAGTAGTTCAGTGCCTCTAGCTTGGGCTGCAGAGATTGCATCAAATACAACTGCCGCAGGATCAGCATTTTGGGCTGGATTACAAATTACATCTACGTTAGATCTTTTTCCCCAGCTCTTGACTTGCTCAACTGCCGCAGCCCGAAAAGTATCAGCTGCTGCGATGAGAGTTTTGTAGCCAGATTTAACACTGAGATGAGAAAGTTTACCGATCGTTGTGGTCTTACCTGCACCATTTACGCCCGTGATCAACCAAATATTCAGTTGGTTTTTTTCTGGAATTAGCATTGGAATCGGTTCACCCCCCTTCTGTGATACATCCAGCATCTCACGGAGAATTTGTTTGAGATAGGCGATCGCCTCTTCTGGTGGTAAAACTTCTTTGCGAAGTTTGTCTTGCAGCTTGGCAATAATTTGGTCAGTGGCTCTCACGCCAACATCTGCCTGTAAGAGCAAAGCTTCAATATCATCAACTGAATCAGCACTGAGTGGACCTTGTCCAACGATCGCCTTAAGCTGATTTACTAGAGACAAGCGAGTTTTGTCTAGACCTTGGCGTAAGCGACTGAGCCATGTGATTTCTTCAATGGAGATTTGATCGGGGCGGCGACCCTGAGATGCGAGGACTTCGGCTGACCAAATGAACTCATCATCAAATGTGATTGTGGCTTTGCTTCTGGATGTGGGCTTAACTTCGGGCTCAGGTTCTACGATTGCCGTAGCTTCAAGGGCAGCAATACGGGCAAGGCGATCGCTTTCTGACTGCATCCAAAAAGGAACTGCCGCAGGTTCAATTTCAGTAACAGTTTCTACTGGTGCGACTGGTTCGGGTTCTGAAAATATTTCTAAAGGTAACTCAGCAGCGCTCGGTTCGACTAATTCAGTAGATTCTGTTGTCGTTTCAGAGATTGAAGGTTCAGTAACCTGTGTTTCGGTGACAATAACTTCAGGCTCAATAATCTTTAGCTCAACTTCCAACTCTGCAATTTCAGGTTGAGTAATTTCAGGTTGAGCAGTCTTTGCCTCTGGCTCAATAATTTCTGGTGTAGCTTCAACAACTTCTGGCGTAGCTGTTTTGGCTTCAAGCTCAATAGTTTCTGGAGTTACCTCCACAACCTCAGTCTTAGCAACTTCTGGCTCGGTAATTTCTGACTCAAAAAATTCTGCTTCAGCGGCTTTTTCTTCAGCAACTTCTGCCTGTTGTTGCACATTAGCATAGGCAGCCTTAGCCCAATTCAATAAATCTTGAGATGCTGGCGATGCGATCGGGCTCGGCTCGTCAACAGGTTTAGATTCAGGCGTTTTTTCTTCAGTTTGGGCTGGCTTTACAGGTTGATTGGTTACATCTTTGTCATCATCAAACTTTCGCCGAAACCAGTTAAACACCATACTAATAACCTCGCGCAATGCCTCAATCTACAACAAATTCAATGGTGTTTTTTAGAAAGAGCTAAGCTCTCACTGAAACCCCTATTGAGTCTATTATCAGCTTACAAGGATAGTTTACGGTGTATAGGTTATTAGCACTGAATCAGATCTAGACGGTTTTCCGAAGCCCATAAAAAAGAAGCGTCGCATAGCGACGCTTCTTTTTTATGCTCTTATTTCTTTTTGATATCTTTTGCCATGTTTATAAAGATATCCATGTTCGAATCTACTCGAGTATTGATCTGCTTTGGCTCAAATGTGGATTGAGGAATTGGTTCAGACGACTGATTGGTTTTAGTTTCAATTTTAGAGTTTTCTACTTTTTCAGTTGCAGTGAAAGCACTTGTAATGTCAGCACCTTTGACACCATTAACAGTAGGGAATGTTCTTCTGACAGCCTTTGGTGTGCGCATGTAGTCAATATCACCAAGGGTTTTTGCTGAGTCTTGATCGAGAAAGAAAGAAGATTCCGTATTTTCTGGATTCTCAGATTCTTTTTTTTTATCTTTTTTGCCAAATAAGCCGAAAAGAGCCATGTACTTATACCTAATTTTCTAAAATTTGGTCGAATTTGTTTTTATATTGCGTTATGTAACATTTTAGCAACATTCAGGGCATTCGCGATCGCGATATTTTTCAACAAAAAAAGCAGCACTAAATGCTGCTTTTTTTTGAATGGATCAAAATCTCTACTTAACTTAATTACAATCTGTAGTTAGCGTTGTTAATTCGTTCACGACCCATGGATTCATCAGGTTTTTTGAGGGTGAACTGGTCAGCATTTGCTTTGATCAGTTCTTTTTGAGATTCATTTAACCCAGAAATTTTTAGTACTTCATCTAACGAGTTGTAAGGTGCATTTTCGATGATAATCCGACCTAATGTCGGATACATGCCGCGAACTTGACGAAAAGTGTTGATATTAGCGTTATTCAGGTCGATCTTACTGAGGTCTTGAGTGTAAAAATTAGTGGCAGGTAAGTCTTCGGCAAATGCAGCGTTACTGCCAAAAGAACCTAAAAAGCCAGTTGTCAAAATTGACGCGATCGCAACTAGTAAAACAGAAAAGCGTATAAGTGCTTTCATGCCTAAAATCTCTCTATTAAAAAATAATTTATTCACTTTCGAGATTAGCAGAAAAGTGGAAACCCAAAGCCTTCGGTCTTGCAAATAAAAATTATGTAAATAATTGTCTTAATTTGTTAATATTTCTTTACAAATCTTAAGACAGCTTTTAAATGAATTTAATGTTCTTAATGTCTTGCACTGTCATGATCCCAGTCAGTGTTTGAAGATTTATAGCGATCGGCTAGGTTTAAGTAACTATAAACAACTACAGAGTCTGCAAGTGACCATAGGTAGAATGACTGTCTAGAAAATGGGTGGGTAATTACAACGGTTACTTTTGAATATGTTAAATCTCGAAAACTTTCCTTGGCTCACGTTTATCATTGCCTTTCCCATAGCCATGTCCTTAGTTGTCACAATTGTCCCAGACAAAGGTGATGGCAAAACGATTCGCTGGTTTGCGCTAGTAGTGGGACTAATTGACTTTGCAGCGATCGCCTATGCCTTCTGCACAAAGTATGACTACAGTAATCCTGGACTCCAACTCGTTGAGAGATACGAATGGGTTCCGCAATTGGGACTAAATTGGTCAGTAGGCGTTGATGGACTCTCGATGCCTTTGGTCTTGCTGACTGGATTTATCACCACATTAGCGACCTTAGCAGCTTGGCCTGTCACGCTGAAGCCGCGCTTATTTTATTTTTTATTGCTATCGATGTACGGCGCACAAATCGCCGTATTCGCGGTACAGGATATGCTGCTATTTTTCCTGACATGGGAATTAGAGCTAATCCCTGTCTACCTATTGCTATCGATCTGGGGGGGCTATAAGCGACTATATGCCGCCACCAAGTTTATTCTTTACACTGCGATCGGCTCATTATTTATCCTTGTTGCTGGGCTTGCCATGGCATTCTATGGAGATACTGTCACCTTTGATATGCAGGCTCTTGCCAACAAAGACTACCCCCTCACATTCCAATTGCTAGCCTACGGTGCATTCTTGATTTCCTATGGAGTCAAACTGCCGATCTTCCCATTGCATACATGGCTGCCCGATGCCCATGGTGAAGCGACTGCGCCAGTTCACATGCTACTTGCCGGTATCTTGCTGAAAATGGGTGGTTATGCGTTGATGCGGATGAATGCAGGAATGCTTCCTGAAGCCCATGCTTACTTTGCCCCAATCTTAGTAATCCTGGGGATCGTAAATATTATTTATGCCGCGCTTACCTCTTTTGCCCAGCGCAGTCTTAAACGCAAAATTGCCTATTCATCGATCTCACACATGGGATTTGTGCTGATAGGTTTAGCTTCATTCACCGATCTTGGTACTAGTGGTGCAATGTTGCAAATGATTTCGCATGGATTAATTGGTGCTAGCTTATTTTTCCTTGTCGGTGCAACTTACGATCGCACTCATACTTTGATCCTTGATGAAATGGGCGGTGTTGGTCAGCAGATGCCAAAAATCTTTGCGATGTTTACCACTTGCTCCCTCGCGTCCCTAGCTTTACCTGGGATGAGTGGTTTTGTGGCGGAGGTAATGATTTTTGTCGGTTTTGCCACAAGCGATGCTTATAGCGGCACATTTAAAGTTATTGCTCTATTGCTAATGGCTGTAGGCGTAATTTTAACACCCGTCTATTTGCTCTCGATGTTGCGTGAAATTTTCTACGGTAAAGAAAACACGGCACTCACTTCGCATCAAGATCTTGTAGATGCGGAGCCCCGCGAAGTATTTATCATTGCTTGCCTACTGATTCCTATCATTGGGATTGGCTTCTATCCAAAAATCGTTACTCAAATCTATGACTCAACCACGACTCAACTAGCAGCAACTTTGCGTGATGCAGTCCCAGTCTTAGCAAATAAACGAGATAACAAACGTTTGGCAAGTCTACAGTCTCAAGCTTCACCAAGTTTAAGCAAATAAAAAAGAAGGCTCGCTTAGCGAGCCTTCTTTTTTATCGGATAATGAATACAATACAGATAAGAATAGGGCAGAACCATGCAAATCACAGTAGAAATACCCGATGATATCGCCCTGCGGTTAGAACCACTGAAGGACAAACTCCCGCAAATTTTGGCTCTAGGATTACAAGAAATCACCGCCAATCCTGCCACAGGCTTTTCTGGACTCACCGAAGTCTTAGAATTTTTTGCAAAACTGCCATCCCCTCAAGAAATTATTGCCTTACGCCTTGCACCTAACCTTCAAGCTGAAATTGAAAATCTATTAGATAAGAGCCGTGCTGAAGGACTCAATGAAATCGATCTCAGTCTATGGCAACACTATGAGTTTGTGGAACATCTAGTCCGTCTTGCCAAAGTACAAGCGCTACTCAAACTTCAGCAAAGTGCATGAGTAGAACTTATATTTCGGCAAGTTTGCGCCGCATAGTTAGCGATCGCGCCCAAAACATGTGTGAGTACTGCCTAATCCCAGAAATGTTAGTGTTAGCATCCCATCAGGTCGATCATGTCATCGCTGAAAAGCACGGTGGAGAAACTATAGAGGAAAATCTGGCTCTATCCTGCTCACTATGCAATCAAGCCAAAGGTAGCGATATTGCCTCAATAGATCCCGAAACGGGCTATACAGTGAGGCTTTACAGCCCTAGAAAAGACATCTGGAAAGAGCATTTTTGTCTTGACTCGAAAAGCGGTAAAATTCAACCACTGTCAACGGTCGGGCGCGTTACTGTAAGATTATTGCGCATGAATCGAGTAGCATCATTACTTTCACGTCAACTTTTTGCTCGTTATTCTCCTTAATTTCTGCCATGATTTTTGCCTCCCCCAATTCTTAACTTGCACGAAGTTTATCGTATTTCTAAAAACCGCGATAAGATCTTAATTTAGTTGCAGCATTTAATTTAAAAATCCCGATCGCATGATTTTCCCTGAGTATTCTGACTTTATTGAGCTTGCTAAACAGGGTAACTTTGTTCCCGTGTATATGGAGCTGGTTGCGGATCTTGATACACCTGTGTCGGCTTGGTATCGAGTATGTCAAGGTCAGCCCTATAGCTTTTTATTAGAGTCAGTCGAGGGCGGTGAGCGACTTGGGCGTTATAGTTTATTGGGTTGCGATCCTCTATGGGTATTAGAAGTTAGAGGCGATCGCACCACGCAGACATTTCGAGATGGCAAGGTAAAAGAGTTTGTTGGGAACCCGTTTCAGCATTTAAATAATTGCCTTGCAACTATTAAACCTGTGCATTTGCCAGAGTTGCCGCCAAGTTTAGGAGGGCTTTTTGGCTATTGGGGTTACGAATTAATTAATTGGATTGAGCCAAAAGTGCCTGTTTATCCCTGTCAAGAGGGTGATACTCCTGATGGTGTATGGATGCAGGTGGATAGTTTGCTGGTATTCGATCAGGTTAAACGCAAGATTTGGGCGATCGCCTATGCGGATTTGAGTAACGGTGAGACTACGGAATTTGCCTATAAATCGGCTTGCGATCGCTTGACGGTGTTGGTAGATAAACTGCGATCGCCCCTAGATCGCCAAAAAACAGCAATTACTTGGACGAATCCTCGCCTGCGGCCACCTGTAAGTTATACGAGCAATGTCACCCGCGAGAAATTCTGCAAAGCTGTAGAGCAGGGCAAGGAACATATTAAGGCTGGCGATGTTTTCCAAGTCGTACTTTCGCAACGACTAACAACGGAGTTTAAGGGAGAACCATTTAGTCTGTATCGCTCTTTGCGAGTAGTCAATCCTTCGCCGTATATGGCATTTTTCAACTTTCAAGATTGGCAGCTAATTGGTTCTAGTCCTGAAATCATGGTCAAGGCAGAAGTAATCGATGGAATCTCACGCACAGTTTTACGCCCGATCGCAGGGACAAGACCTCGCGGTGCAACACCTAAGGAAGATGCAGAACTTGCGAAGGATTTGCTAGCTGATCCTAAGGAAGTTGCTGAACATGTGATGCTGGTGGATCTTGGGAGAAATGATCTTGGTCGCGTTTGTAAGAGTGGCACGGTTAAAGTTGATGAGTTGATGTCCATTGAGCTTTATTCCCATGTAATGCACATTGTCAGCAATGTCGTCGGAGAGATTCGTCCAGAAAAAACAGCTTGGGATTTGCTTCAGGCGTGCTTCCCTGCGGGTACAGTCAGTGGTGCGCCAAAAATTCGCGCGATGGATATTATCCATAACTTGGAAGGCGATCGCAGAGGAACATATGCTGGAGCCTATGGTTATTACGATTTTGAAGGCCAGCTGAATACAGCAATCACAATTCGGACAATGGTGACGAAGGATGGAACTGCTAGTGTTCAGGCTGGCGCTGGCGTGGTTGCTGATTCTGATCCTGAGAAGGAATATCAAGAGACTTTGAACAAGGCAAAGGGAATGTTGGAGTCTCTGCGATGTTTGGGCTAGTGAAAAGACTGTTAAGCGATCGCCTAAATTCGCCATTAACAATGGCGAATTTAGGCGATCGCTTCATTCACCAGCGAAATTTAATCTAAGAAAACATAAGTGCGGATGTATTGATAAAAAACTGAACCAGTGGGACATGATTTTATTAATTTTTGCCCAAGCTAATCCCAAACAAACTGTTTAAGCGATCGCGTACCCATGCTAAAGCCGCATACTGAGACTTTTGTAATTCCTCTTCATTGAGTAATCCGAGACTGATTAAAACCTGCTGACGTTCTGATAACTTCAAGGCGATTTGCTCACCTAATTCCTTATGTTCGCTTAAAAGTTTTTGCAGTTGCTGCCGCTCCACTACAAAAAGAACTGTATTAACCGCTATTGCCCGAACTGTAGCCGTGCGAGGCGTACCAGTCAGCAGAGATATCTCACCAAAAAACTCCCCCTCTCTTAAAGTTGCGATCATCTGATTATTCTTCTCTGAAAATATTTCGACTACACCAGACAGAATGATGTAGAACTCTTCACTAGGATCGCCCTCATGACAAATCATTTCGCCTATATCAAAATATTTACGATATCCTCTGGCAATTAATGCAAACAGTTCTACTTCTGTACTTCTTTCAAAATAGGAGATGTTTCGTAATAAATCGCGGAGATTTGTAGTGCTCATGTCACTAGAAACAGGCGATATAGTGGATATCGCTCTTGAATTAATTGTAACTCTTTCCTCCTTATCAGCATTGTCTGAATCTAATAGGGAAAATGCTTGCCGAATTAATTCAGGATTGCGAAGCACTAGTTCTCTAGTTGGGAGAGGGACTTTAATTCCTCTTTCTCTAAGTTCGTAAGCAATTCGAAAATTAAGAGAACTCCGAATAGGCTCATTAGCATCCGGTTCATCAATCCAAACCAGTAGCTCAAATTCAAGAGAATCTCTCTCAAACTTATGAAATAGGACTTCTGGTGGTGGAGTTGACAATGCACGCGGTTCATGGCGAGCAGCTTTTAGCAAGGCTTCTGTCAAAACCAGTAGATCTGTGTCATGAGCCACACTAATGGGAATATGAATTCGGCAAGTATGGCCTTCATAGCTCCAGTTGACTGTGTTGTGCTCAATAAAACGCTGGTTTGGCACAATTACAAATAGATCGTCATCAGTTCGGAGAATCGTAGAACGAATCGAGATTTTTTCGATTGTGCCTTTGAGTTCGCCAATTTCGATGTAGTCTCCAACTTTGAGAGTTTGCTCAAATAGCAATACTAGTCCACTAATAAAGTTGCTAGCAAGATTTTGCAGCCCAAAGCCAATCCCAATGCCTACTACACCAGCAATTACCGCTAAGGAACTAAGGTTAATTCCAGCCGTTTGTAAAACGATCACACTACTAAGGGTGATCAATACATATTTGATAAATACGGTAATTGCTTCTTGTAATCCGCGATTAATGCGAAGTCGAGTTAAAAGCGATCGCCGAATGATTTCGCTAATAATTTTTGAGATAAAAAAGGCTAGGATGAGTAGCCCTAGTAAAGAAGCGATTGTGGCGAATGAAAACCTAGTACCTCCAATATCTAAAATTTGGGCTGTGAAGATTTCATATAATTTTGCTAATAAAATATCCATCTTTTCGTCTATTTCTCCACAACTCAACCCTGAGTAAAAGTTTAGACAATATTGCAAGGCAATATTGTCTAAACTTTTACTCACAACCTATTGATTGGCAAACTTCTAAGTAGATGTACATAATTAATTACACATCCAAACCCGTAAAATTGCCCCCCTACGGGGCGCAATTTTACGGGTTTGGATAATTTATTTTGCACAAGTACCTATATAGCTTTTTCTGATCTAAATATAATAATCTTACTCTCATCCCATCGAATAATAGGTGGGATGAGAACCAACTATTCTCGGTGTGAAACAGATTTTTGTGTTGCCATTGCCTTTCCCCCTAGCAACACAAAATAGTTTTTTAAAAGCCCGTCGTCTGCGAGCTTTTAAAAAACAGATTTTTATAATGAGAATTACTGGATTCAGACAGTAAAGTTGGGAGAAGTTATCACTTTCTGATTATTTTCTAATTGTCTGATAGACCACTGTAGCAGTCGCGTTTGGTATTTCTGATTCTTTAAGTTGAGTGTTTATCTTGCCTAAACCATTCTCGGTGCCAATCCATACCTGTTGATTGTGAACAAGTAAATTAATGACTGAACTGCTGGGCAAATTATAGATCGATGATGTAACTGCACCATTATAAGTATTGGCAAGAACTAAACCATCTCTCATGCCGATCCACAACTCGCCATTTTTATCGCTTGCAAGAGCCACAATATCTCGCCCAGTCACGGAATTAATCCTCGCGATCGCTTTATTGGTTGTTGGATTTATTTCAATCACGTTGCGAGGCGTACCTGCCCATATCTTCCCCGAAGGTTCAACCGCGATCGCTTGGACAATTTGGCCGGAGACGAAAGGAATCCTTGCGGTAATCTTAGCTGTTCCGGGATTGATTTTAAGCAAACCATTTAATGTTCCGACCCAAAGATTGCCAGCATTGTCAATCTGCATGACGTTAGCGGCAGTACCAGGAAGATCGGGCATTCTGGCATAGGTTTCAGCATTATAGGGACTGATGCGGGTCAGACCTTGATCGGTTCCCACCCAAATAAAGCCTGCTCGATCCATTGCTAGGCTAAGAACTCGGCTGGAAGATAGTTGAATGGCAATGTTTTCAATTTTGCCAGAGCTAGGTTGAATCTGATATAAGCCTGAAGTTGTGCCAACCCAAAAATAACCGCGACGATCTTCTAACAGGGCGGTGACAGTAGAATTTGGTAAAGAAATGGAGCCGACTACATTTCCAGACTTTTGATCGATTTGCATTAAGCCCTGCCAAGTCCCAATCCAAAGCCTACCTTGATAGTCAATTAGAGTTGAGCTAATTCGACTATCTAAGCTTGATGATGACTTACTGGCAAGACGAACATTTTCAGATATGGCTAGGTTATGGCTGTCAGGATTAATTGCTTCAACGGTATTAAGAGCTCCATAGGTTACTGCACTTACACTAGCTAAGTTAACTGTTATTGCTAATAGCGATTTTGAAAGAATTTTAGAGAAAGTTTTCGAGGCTGTCCCAGATATATTTTGTTTTGTCAACATCTTTATGTCCTCACTAAAACCTTATTTACACTCTTTTAAGCGTCAGATGTTAACACAAGAGATTGCGATCGCCACATTAGTTTTAGGTGGCATCCTGAAGTACGTCATGAAGAAAATAAAATAAGGGTGAAATTAAGTTGGAGGATTTAGATTAAGCCTCGCTATTTTTGGCAAGTAGGTCTTCTAGCTTATTTCGAGTTAGTATGCTTTGATCGAAATCTAGAGCTGTAGATTTTGATTTGTGAAATTCAGCGATCGAAATCAGATGACTCGCCTCTGAATCCCACAGTACAAACTTTGCGCAACCAAGCATATCCCCGAGATTCAGCAATTTTACTTTTGAAAGAAGGTGAATATTGGCGTTATGGCAAGCCTGGAGATTGTAGTTAGGGATTCTCTCAGAAAGGTGATGAATATTGTGGAAGCCGATATTTGCAGAAAACCACTTCAAAATTTTAGGTAATTCGAGATAACTGCTTCCTTCAAGCGCTCCAAGCAGATAGTCCCAATTTTCTGTCTTGTGAGCGTAAGAGGATTCAAAGTTATGCTGAACATAGAACACGCAGATAAAGATTGCTGCCGAAATGGTCAAGCTGATTGAATAAACACCAAAAAAGAATCCTGCTCCAAGCAAATGGCTAAGGAAAATCCAGCTACTGATTACGCAAATATTATTGAGCAGCAGATCTATAAATTCGGCTCCTGTATACCAATTTCTAGATTTATGAGAGGAAATAATTGCTGCAAAACTCATGCGAGGGTCTTTCTTTAAACTGGAAAATATATGACCAATAAAATCATAGGTTCCTGCAATTAGAGCATATCTTGGTCTGATCGCAAGGTAGAAAAAACCTCCAGCAAAAGACATTAATGGATGCCTCATTACGGCATACAGTTTTTGCTCAGAAGTATTGAGCTTAGAAAATTCTTCAGTAGAGAGAAATGCTGCTACGCCACGGTATCGTTCCCAATCACCATTGGTTTTGTGGTGGTAAGCATGACCTCTTGACCATGGGTATTGGGGTATGGCATTAATCACTCCCAAAAAGAAACCGACAACCCTGTTAACTTTTTTGGAACTAAAGAGTGAATAATGACCGCAATCATGCATCAAAGAGAAGCAACGCAATGAAAAAAGGGTCATCAAAATGATGATTGGGGGCATCAACCAGAGAGAAAATGCTGCTGCTTTAACTGCTAAAACCCATAAAAGTATGTAAGGAACAACGGTATTAAGAATTTGATAAGTCGCCCAAAGATCGTTGCTCTTCATGTAAGGATTTAGAACAAAGTCTGATTTTTTAATTATGCTTTCCACTCAACAAAATACTCTTGTAAATAACTCTAGTAGTATGGCTAGGATGGGCGGCGCAAAGCACTGCCCATCCTAGCTTCTTGAATAATTCTTATGAATAAATAAAACGACGTAATGAATCAGGCGGCAACCCATCTGGCATGAATTCATCCCATCGATCGCATACTTGTTTGTAGCATTCTGTGGGAGAAATCTTCAGATTCTGGAGATAGTAAATTTCGATATTTTGATCAGTATTCATTGCCAGTATGATCTCTTGCTGAGGATCATAAGAGTTGATTGCCTGTACTAATGACGGAATTTGACGCGAACTGATACCCATTTCCAACAAATAGGTCGAAGCAAATTCTGCTGATATAAATTGAGTTCTAAATTGCCAAATGTGAAAACTCGGTTTGAAATTAGTAGGAGGTATGTCAACAATACAAACTGTAATACCTTTATCCGAAGTTGCAACACCCCTCAAGGTATGATATCCAATCAGTAAAAAGTTTTCTCGAATAAACTGAGATTGCCAAGAACGATCGATGCTCCGAAGTTCTCTATGTTCTCGCAGCATTGGACTTCCTATAGATATCCCTGATGCGATCGCCTTGGCATAGTGTTTGTGAAAGCTGTCGCAATTGTAAAACTTCTAAAAATTTTGAACTAAACATCATCTATACCTCGCAGATGATAAGGAGCAGGTTTATGAGTCTCCAAAAGAGACCCTTTGCAATCGGCGGGCATCCTGACTAAGAGATTGATGAATCTCATCACAGTTGCGGGACAGCGCTGGGTTTACACCAAACTTTCCCCGTTACCTCCAACGACAGTTACCCGTTGGAACCGAACCAATATTTTTTACCGTTTAGGTTAACCAAAGACTCTAAATTCAGCACCTTAAGATACTTCTAGTATCATTGCGCTTGTTTTTCCTAAAGATCTTGTCTATATATGTACATCCCATTAGAACATATAAAAGGAATTTTGGAGTTTTCAGCACCGCAGGTGCTGAAAACTCCAAAATTCCTTTTATGTCTTGTCATACAACTAGAATTGTCTCGAGAGTTTCATCACTTGCGCCATTAATGATGCCGCCAGATCTCAAAATAGCTTGCAACATCTTCACTGTCTCTAAAGTGATTTCTTCACCAAGACAAAGTAAAGGAATCCCTGGAGGATAGGGACAAAGTGATTCGGCACTAATTCGCCCGATCGCGTTATTGATATGAATGCGATCGCTTTTAGCAAAATACACCTCACGGGGAGTAAGCTTAGGCTGATAGTTCGCAATTCGTAGCTCATAATTTTTAACTGGAACTAGTTTTCTATTTTCCTTTTTTCCTTTTTTATTGAAAAGTTGTTGGAATCCATAAACTAGCCGATCAATATCAGTCTCAGTATTACCAAGACTGAGAATAAATACTAATTGAGTAAGAGTGGGCATTTCTGCCATCACGTCTAATTGGGTATGCAAATATTCATCAGCTTCAAAGCCCGTAATCCCTATGCAATCAGTCATTACGGTTAAGCGAGTATCGTCAAGTGTGGGAACTTCTCTTTTGCTAAAGACATGCAAATTAGGAATTTTGTTTAATTGCGATCGCGCTGCTTTTCCTAATTTCAATGTTTCAGTTAAGAGTTCTTTGCCATTGACTGCCATTTGCCTTCGAGCTACATCCAGAGAAATCATTAGTAATAGATTGGGACTGCTCGATCTCAATATTTGCAAAGCACGATCAATTTGTTTGGCATTAATGCGATCGCCTTGTAAATGTAAAATGGAAGATTGGGTAAGGCTGCCAGCTACTTTGTGCGTGGATTGCACAACTAAATCGGCTCCTGCTTGTATCGCCGAAATCGGTAGATCGGGATGAAAACCTAAATGCGCTCCGTGAGCAGCATCAACTAATAAGGGCATATTAAAGGAATGAGCGATCGCTGCCATTTTGGTCAGATCGCCACAGACTCCAAAGTAATTTGGGCTAACTAGCATCACTGCTTTGGCATCAGGATGTAAATTCAGAAATAATTCTAGAGTCTCAGGACTTACGCCCAAGTCCAAATCAAATTCAGGTAAATAGTCTGTTGGCAAATAAACAGGCATAGCGCCATTGAGTACAAGTCCTGCGATCGCCGCTTTGTGACAATTGCGCCCAATTAAAATCTTGTCTCCATACTGACAAGTTGCCAGTAGCATCGCTTGCACTCCGCAAGTAGAACCATTAGTCAAGAACCATGCGCGATCGCTACCATAAGCATCGGCGGCGAGTGCTTCGGCTTCGGCGATCGGATCTTCAAGGTCGGGGAGTTCTGGCAAATCGAGGCGGAAAATATTCTCACCCATGATTGACACAAATTCGGGATCAATTCCTTGACCACGTTTATGACCTGGCATATAAAACGGCGCATGATCGATATGGAGATATCGCTGCGCTGCTTCTAGTAATGGGGCAGAATTTTGATTCATTAATTTAGATTTCGCCTAGCAGGATTGGGAGTGAGAATAATTGTTTTGAGATCGCAAATGAATAATAAGCATAGATATTCGGGCGTTATCACCTGCTATATAATCACTTTGTTAAGCATTGTTTACGAAACAATAAAGCAATGCACCCTATAACGAAATTTTTATGGCTAAGTATATCTTTGTGACTGGCGGTGTTGTGTCTAGTATCGGGAAGGGCATCGTTGCCGCAAGTTTGGGACGATTACTTAAATCTAGAGATTACTCGATCGCAATTCTAAAACTTGATCCTTATATCAACGTTGACCCAGGGACGATGAGTCCATTTCAGCATGGAGAAGTGTTTGTCACCGAAGATGGGGCAGAAACTGATCTTGATTTAGGGCATTACGAGCGCTTTACCGATACCTCAATGTCAAAGCTAAGTAATGTCACTACAGGCGCAATTTATCAAGGCGTAATCAATAAAGAAAGACGTGGTGATTATCAGGGTGGTACTGTGCAGGTGATCCCTCATATTACTAATGAAATTAAAGAACGTATTCATCGCGTAGCAAATAACGGCAATCCTGATGTTGTTATTGTCGAAATTGGCGGCACGGTGGGCGATATCGAATCTCTACCATTTATTGAAGCAA
Source organism: Pseudanabaena sp. (assembly GCA_003249035.1). Classification (GTDB taxonomy): domain Bacteria; phylum Cyanobacteriota; class Cyanobacteriia; order Pseudanabaenales; family Pseudanabaenaceae; genus Pseudanabaena. The sequence goes on along the minus strand of QBMK01000020.1, from coordinate 28,007 downwards.
TTCGTCAGTTTCGTAAGGATGTGGGGAGACAAAATGTTGTCTATATGCATGTTACCCTAATGCCTTGGATTGCCTCAGCAGGGGAGATGAAGACTAAGCCAACACAACACTCGGTTAAGGAATTACAGTCTGTAGGGATTCAACCCGACATTTTAGTTTGTCGTAGCGATCGCCCGTTACCTCAGAACATTAAGGATAAAGTCTCTGAATTTTGCAACGTACTGCCTGAGTGTGTGATGACGGGACAAGATGTGAAGAGTATATATGAAGTGCCGCTAGCGATGGAGCGTGAAGGCTTAGCTGAGCAAGTGCTGCGCCTACTCAGTATGCCTCAACGTCAGCCAGATCTTCGCAGTTGGCAAACCCTTGTCGAACGTCTCTATCGCTCTGAGTATCAGGTAGAAGTGGCAATTGTTGGTAAATATGTGCGTTTGACCGATGCCTATCTCTCCGTGATTGAAGCTCTTAAACATGGTGCGATCGCAGTTAATAGCAATGTAAATATACGCTGGATTAATTCCGAAGATATCGAAGCATATGGTGCGGAAAAATTCTTGAAAGATGTCCATGCGATCGTTGTTCCTGGAGGATTTGGTCATCGTGGAGTCGATGGGAAGGTAGCGGCAGTACAATATGCTCGCGATCGTCAGATTCCATTTTTAGGCTTATGTTTAGGAATGCAATGTGCAGTGATTGATTGGGCAAGAAATGTCGGACAACTTAGCGATGCCAATAGTGCCGAGTTTGATCCAGAATCGAAAAATCCCGTTATTCACCTCTTACCTGAACAACAAGATGTGGTTAACCTTGGCGGCACTATGCGCTTAGGGCTATATCCTTGTCGTCTTGCTCCGAATAGTCTCGTACATGAGCTTTATAACGAGTCGGTAATTTACGAGCGCCATCGCCATCGCTATGAGTTTAATAATGCCTATCGATCGCAATTTATTGATGCGGGATATGTAATTAGTGGTACTTCTCCTGATGGGCGTTTGGTGGAAACGATCGAGCTATCTAGCCATCCTTACTTTATTGCTACCCAATTCCATCCTGAGTTTCAATCTCGCCCTAGTAGCCCTCATCCACTTTTCCAAGGATTAATTAAAGCTGCCCTAGACTTACAAAAACAGCGCCTTGCCAACGGTTCTGAGTTAGAGAGTTCTCCAATTCTCGATCAACTCAATGAGCAACAACAAGAGTTTGCTTCAGCAACATCTGCTTAATCTAATTCCAATAGTTTTATTGAGATAGATGCTTTGCAATTTTCTTGATGAAACTATTGGAATTAGGTGTTTCGGGTTTGACCCCAGAACAGTTACCACTAATTCCAGAATGTCGTGACCCTTTAGATGAACCCTTTTAGTTTTGGTGCTAGTTGGGAATGCTGATTATCTTGTAACAGGCGATCGCGATTTGCTCTGTCTTGTTGATAGTTTTGCTTTTCCAATTGTGACAGTTGAGCAGTTTTTCACAATTTGAGTTATTCAGGTAAAAAATCGGGATTTAGAGTCTCTTCTTGGCTAAAAGGCGATCGCATTGGGAAAGTAGAGATATTTAACCCTGTTTCAATAGCGGCTTTTCTTCGACCTTCTTGATAACAGTCATCAAAGACTTGTTTTAAGTATGGTTTTAGGCTAGGGCTTACTTTTATGGCTTTGACAATGCGGCTACGATGTTCGTCAATGGTATATCGCCAACTAGAAGTACGTTTATTGACTTGATATTGATATTTGAGTAAATGCATCAATAAAATTTCTAAGTTACTTTCTAATGCAACTTTTTCTTTTCGCGCCATTGCTTCAATTTCTTCTAAAAGGTTCTCAATGTCTAAATTTTCTAGTTTCCCTGTGCGGAGTTGTTCGCTAGTCATTTCTAACCACAGTAAGTAGTCTTGTTCGTAAACTGCTGTTAAAGAGAGCTTTGCATTTATAACTGTCATCGGGTTTGCTCCATTGACGATATTTCTATTTTACAATGCGATGGCTTTACAGTCCAAACATAAGTAAGAATATGCTAAAGTAAGGAAATCTTACATTCTGCCTTTTGCAAATTTAGGAAATTTACTATGCTGGCTAAGTTAACTTCCAAAAATCAGCTTACTCTTCCTAAAAGTATTACAAGAGAAATAGGAGATTCGGAATATTTTGATGTGAAGGTGGAAGGCGGGCAAATTATTCTTACCCCCATAAAGATTCAACGTGCTGATGCTGTTCGTTCTAAATTAGCGGCTTTGGAGATAAGCGAACAGGATATTGCTGATGCTGTCGATTGGGCGCGGAAGGGATGAGCGATAGCCTCAGAGTGGTAATTGATACTAATTTAGTATTATCAGCGTTAGTGTTTGGAGGCAATACAGCAAGATTGCGTTTGGCATGGCAGAGCGATCGCTTTGTTCCGTTGGCTTCTAAGGCAACGATTACGGAACTAATTAGGGTGCTTGCTTATCCGAAGTTCAAATTAACAAAGGCAGAACAAGAGGATTTATTAGCGGATTATTTGCCATTTTGCGACACGGTGTTGTTGCCAGAGCAATTACCGACTATTCCAGAATGCCGAGATCCTTTTGATGTCCCTTTTCTTGTTTTGGGATTGGTTGGGAATGCTGATTACCTAGTAACAGGTGATCGCGATTTGCTCTGTCTTGTTGATAGCTTTGCCTGTCCGATTGTGACAGTTGAGCAGTTTTTCACAATTACTTGATCGCATCAAGTAGCTTTAACTGGCGTTAAGATTAAAGTAGATAAGCTCAAAGAAAAACTTATGAACTTAAAAAATAGTCTGCTAACTCGTATCACGCAAATTGCTGGACAATGTGGTGGTCGTCCTTGTATTCGTGGGATGAGAATTCGGGTGACTGATATTCTAGAAATGCTATCGGAAAATGTAAGCATTACTGAAATTCTAGAAGATTTTCCTGATTTAGAGCTTGCTGATATTCAAGCTTGTTTAGTTTTTGCGGCGCGGTGCACTGATTTTTCTCTGCCCTATGTCAGTGATGATGAGCAAGCAGAAATTGATGCGGATTTTGGCTCTCCTTCTGACTACGACGAGGATAAAGTGGTTGATATGACTGATTGGGTGAAATATGGCGGTCAAGTTTCGTATGCAAGCAATTACCAAATTAATTAGCAAGAGTATAAGCAATGATCACTGTAGAAACGATTGTAAATGAATTAAATTCAATGCCAGAGCCTTTATTAGCGGAGGTACTCAGCTTTGTTCGGGCTGCTAAAAACAAATCTGTTCAACCATCTCAACAGTTAGGGTTTCAGCGTGTTGCTGGTTTGCATGAGGGACAAATCTGGATGAGTGATGATTTTAATGAGCCTTTACCAGATGAGTTTTGGTTAGGGGATGATGATTGATGAGAGTCTTGATTGATACTCATGTTTTCATCTGGTGGACTAGTGATATGAAAAAACTTTCGTCACGGGTTCATGACTTGTTGCTAGATCTAGTTTGTAGACAACCGAACTGAAACTTTACCACCAGCTTCTTCAATTTGATTCTTAGCAGCATTAAGCTCATCTTTTAGCCTGCCTTCTATAACTACGATAGGAGCAGACTCAACCAGATCTTTAGAATCCTTCAGATCCAAGCCAGTGATTTTACGAACGACTTTAAGAACAGCAATTTTCTTGTCGTGTGGAACTTCTTCTAAAATCATAGTATGTGGTCTATAATCACTGAAATGAGTGAAATCTTGGGAAGGCGCGAATTTTGGTATAAACGAAACTGAGGCTTTGCCGCCAGCTTCTTCAATTCGCTTCTTAGCAGCATCAAGCTCGTCTTTTTGCCTATCTTCTATAACTATTCTAGGAGCAGACTCAACCAGATCTTTAGCATCCTTCTGACCCAAGCCAGTGATTTCACTAACGACTTTAAGAACAGCAATTTTCTTGTCGGGTGGAACTTCTTCTAAAATTACAGCGTTTTGATTTTTTGCAGAATAATCAATTAAAACTTCAGTCTCAATTGGATTAACATCTTCATCTCTAAGTCCGAGCATCTGCTGAAACTCATTTAAACCATTACGAGCAGACTCACCTAAAGGATTTTCATACTCAATCTCTGCAATCAAAGCTTCTCGATATTGTTGCAGATTGGCAAGACGTTCTTGGTAAGGACGCAATAACTCATTTTCAATTTCAGTCGCTTCTTCAACAGTCAGCCCTAATTGCTGTCTCAAAGTATTCAAAACAGCTCGCCCTACAGGACGGATTTTACCTGCATTAGAATATCGTGAAGCAGTTTTCCTATATCTCAACTTAGGATCGGTGACTTTTGCCTTTGCTAACACCATATCAAAGCCCATATCTTTGAGGGTAATTAACTTTGGAGTCATAACGGGCGCAGTTTCCTGTACCTTACTCGTTGCGTATTTATGCAACTCCTGCACAGAAATCTTTCCATCTTCATCAAGATCGCCTGCCCCCGTCTCGATACCCTCAATCAAATAACGAGTATAAAGCGATAGATCCGAACCTTGCTGTTCAAAGGAATATTGCGTAGAACTAGAAGAAGTCAACACCACCCTACCTTCAGCTCCTAACTGTCCCTGCAAATCAACCGATCCATCATCCTTAGACTGCAAAGATGGATCGAAAGCACCACTAAAACAACAGTCCAAAATAATCGCTTGTCGCTTCGCACGGCTGTTATTCATCACCTCATGCACAAACCTTGCAGGAACAGCCGTAGACCGAATCAGATCGCCCTTTGCCGATTTTCTGGTAATCCGAGTCGCGAAATATAAATTGTTATTATCATCCTTAATCCCATGCCCCGAAAAGAACAGCAGCACAAAATCATCCTTGCTACGACCTGAGAATAAAGTCTCAACCTCATATTGCATTGCTTGAGGCTCAGGGTTAGTTAAAACTTTCACCTCATCAAAGTCACCCATCTCTGAGTCTTTGAGGATGCGCTCCAAAGCCACAACATCCTTCACCGCCGCAGGTAGAGGATTTAACCCCACCTCGTATTCACTAACCCCAATCAACAATGCAATCTTAGCCATGACTTTCTACCTAAACGAGAGTTATCTATGCTGCCAAAAAGTCTTGAGCCGCCTTAATCGCAGATTCCAGTTCTTCACGACTATTTGCCTTCACCGACAACTTTTTACCATTGCCCTCCACCGTAAACTCAATCGGCTTAGCACCAAGGCGATCGCCTAGAAACCCCAAAAGCTTTTTCGCATTAGCCATACTCACCTCAGCCGACAGCAAACCCACCACAAATCCACCCATTGATTTATTACCCTCTGGCGGATTTGGATCAATTACGCGATCCACCTCATCGACCTCATCCATTTGCTTCAACTCAGACACAAGGTGCTGAGCCTGTTCATCAAGATCCTCTGGTTCAAGGTCAGGATCATTAAAAGCGATCGTAAATTTAATGCTGGAGTTAGAAGCCATACTAATTCAACGAGTTTTTCACATTCTTTACTCGATTACTGCGAATTATATCAGCTAAAAACTTGCTCTTCAGTAAAACGTCGCGATTAAAGCGATCGCCCCATCCATCAAACTTTGCGTTAAAGTTAAACTTAATGCACAAAGCCCGATCGCAAATAATCACCCATGAATATTACAGTCAAGCTTCGCCGCCAAACATCGCGCAATAGCGAGCCCACATTTCAAACCTATCAAATCGAAGCCGATCCCGATCGCACCACAGTCCTTGATGCATTAATCAAAATTCAAGGCGAACAGGATGGCTCCATCGGCTTTCGGCGCAACTGCCGCAATGCTATTTGTGGATCTTGCTCCATGCGAATTAATGGGCGATCGGGCTTAGCTTGTCAGAAGCATGTCAGTGAAGTAATGAGCGATCGCGATACCGAACTAGTGATCGAACCGATGCAAAATCTGCCCGTAATCAAAGACTTGATCGTGGACATGACTAAATTTTGGGATAATCTCGCCAAAGTCGATCCCTATGTCTCCACTGCATCACGGCAGATTAGCAAAACTGAATATCTCCAAACCCCAGCCCAACGCGCCAAACTCCAAGCCGCCGCCAATTGCATTCTTTGTGGCTCCTGCTATTCCGAATGTAATGCTGCTGCTGTAAGCGATCGCTTTGTTGGCCCCCATGCATTAGCAAAGGCATATCGAGTCATGGCAGACAACCGTGACGATCTCGCCGAGGAACGGGTAGAGAAATATAACAAATCAGGATTTGTCTGGGACTGTACGCGCTGCTATAACTGCAACGAAGTCTGTCCAGTGGAAGTACAACCCCTAGATCGGATTTCCCAAATCAAACATGAGATCCTCGCTAATACAGATTTACCAGAATCCACCGCTCAGCGTCATCGTCACACTATGGTAGAGCTAGTCAAAGAAGATGGATGGATCGATGAAAGTAAATTTGGCGTTCGCGTAGTTGGTGATAACTTCCGAGATCTCAAAGGATTACTCAGTATTTTCCCTCTTGGCATTCGCATGGTTTTACATGGCAAAATGCCCTATCCTTGGGAGTTTCACAAATCAGAAGGTGCATCTGAAGCTAAAGCTTTGATTGACGCGATCTATTCTGCGAAAAGCGATCGTGAAAGCCGGTAGTCTTAAAAAAGGAAGTGTTTGTGTAAAGCTCTTAAGGCAAAGTAGTTTTCTTTAAAGCCATTACCATGCATCAATTATGTCTTGCATTGTTTTTTTGTTAATACCAGACACTTTACTTATTACATCTTCGATGGATTGAAACATTTGAGCAGGATTCTGCAACCTTTGCTCATGAATAGGTTTAGCAAGGCTGCGTTTACTTCTTGGTTTCAATTGGGCTAGCTTACGTTCTAGATCGGCAAAGTTCATAGTATTCAAATCATGGAGAACCTGCAAGGCTTTGGGGTCATCATTACTAATAATAGAGCTATCTTTAACTTTTGATTTGGAACTTGTTGTTTTAGTTTTAGTGGTAGCAGCTTTCGTGGTTTTAGATTTAGCGATTTTCTCAGTTGCTGGCTCTGGAACCGAGGTAATCGGTTGTGTTGGCGCAAGAACTTGGCTAATAGGAACAAATGCTAATGACTGTTTAAAATCTAACAAATGCGAGTTTAATTGCTGTGTAATTTGATTGGCAAATACTTGCAAACTAGAGTTGAGCCTTTCCTCAACTATGCGATCTATGGTGGCAGATAGTTTTTGTTCTAAGCGATTAGCGATCGCATTTTCCATTTGTGATAAGTCTTGTTCTTGTTCAGCTTTAATAGTCGGTGAAGAAGTGATTTCGGTTGAAGTGGAAGAAGCAAGCGATCGCAAAAAATTATATTGCTCAAGAATAGTTGACTCTAGCTCAGTAGGTACAACATAGGCTCGGATTGCCGTAAACTGATCGTCAATTTCTTGAGCTTTGAGCGCGGCATAATATTCAAAATATCCTTCCAGAATTTCAAATGAAATTGGCGAGACTCTGCGTAATAGAATTGGTTTTACTGTGCCACCTGCCTGTAAAAACAAATTAGCAAGATGTTCAATTTGACTTGATTGAAACTGAGGTATCTCTTGGGTTACTGGTGATACGATCATGTCAAGATCGATCGAAGATGTGAGTAAACTCATGAGCGTAGTCCTATTTTCTCAAGAACTTCATTGGCTAACTCTTCAAACTCAGCGGCTGACATCGAATCAGGCTTAAAGTCAAAAATAGATTTAGGATCGGGAATTTGGCGATCGCTTTCTATCACAAAGTTGTCGATTGCGCGAGATAAATCTTCTCGTTGAAAAATTCGGGTTTCAAATACGGGAAATCCATATCGATCTTCGATAATCTTCTCTTGCTTGGGTAAAGTTGCTTTAATATAATTCGCATTTGTCAAGATTTTAGAAGGTAAAACTCCCAGAATCTTGATAGAAGATCGATTGGTAAAACTGCGAAAATCATCAATCTGTTCAATAAAGTTTCTGACATTGCGTAAACCTTCATTCGCAAATGGTTTAAGATCGGATGGAATGATGAGGTAATCGCAGGCAATCAGGGCAATTCTTGCATAGAGATTGAGGGAAGGTGGCGTATCGATTAAAACTACATCATAATCATCTTTCACAAGCTGTAACTTCTTAACTAGCTGGAATTTAGAACTTTCTTGGTCAATTAAAGAGTTTTCTTGCCAGATCAAATTAATGTGCGCAGGAATAACATCGACTTCAGGATAGGTAAAACTTCCCTTTAGCGCAACATCATGAATATAGTTAGATTTAGGATAGAAGATAATATTGTAGACATTGCTGTCTTTAAGATTGTCTTCTTCTTCAGTATCAAACTTCATTAAACCTGCTGCATAGGTTGTATTAGCTTGACTATCAAGATCGATAATTAAAACCCTAAAACCCTTGCGGCTAATTGCGGCGGCAAGATTAATGGTAGTGGTGGTTTTTCCTACACCGCCTTTATTGTGATAGATAGCGATCGTTTTCATGATTCCTGCTTGTAGAGACTCTGGGATTGGAAGAGTACTATTTTCAAAAATTGGAGATTTAATATCAATTGGAGCTGTGAGAGCAGTCAAAGGGATGGATTTAACAACAAGTCCCGCTAATTTATTCCTGCCAATAATATCGCTAATTTTCTTGATTTTGTCAGTGATTTCGGAGCCTTCGCATTGAAAAACCAGATCTATTTCATCGCTAACTAGTTCATAAATCCGAAAATCTTTACCGTTAGTCAACACCCCATACATAACCTGTAACTTCGTTAAATAACGCTTCAACCGCCGCACATGAAAATTGAGATTTTGTTTGGGATGTTTTGCTTCCATCACCACACAGGTTTTTGGTGATGAGTCATTGATACTTGGGAAAACTGGGGAAAGCATCGCTAAAAAATCTAAACGAATACTACCCAATGCGACCTCTTGATGCCATTTGCTTGGATCGTAACCAAGGGCAGGTAAAAGATACTGCACGATTAATTTGCTTTCGACTTCGCTCTCATTACGACAAAGCTTTGGATTAAAACTCATGGCAATGCCATAATCCCCAAAAAAATTAGATTCTTTTCAATAATATCCACTTTTAAACCCCATCTCACCAAACGATCTCTATCGCCACCAGTAATAATCACTTGGCTCTGAGGAAACTGCGATCGCCAATCATCTATATAAGCTTGTAATCCCAATATTAATAAATGCGCCACTCCTCCTTGGATTGCCCCATTCGTATCAGTTGCCCATCGTCTTGGCAAAGTCTCAGGAATGGGCAAATCGGGCAAAGCCGCAGTATTTTGATGCAAACAGGAAAACTGCGATCGCAGTCCAGCCACGATCGCCCCACCAAATAAATTCTTATGCGCATCAATTCCAGTCATAGTGATTGCCGTCCCCGCATCAATTACCATCACTGGATAGCCATAGGTTTCTCCTGCGCCATAGGCAGCCAAGGCGCGATCGCATCCCATTGTTGAGTACAAGCCTTGCAATGGCACATCGGCAGTTGTGATGATTTGAGTTTGCGTTAGACCATGCCAACGGGTGACAAGTTCAGGAACGACTGAAGCGATCGTAATGCGTTCAAAAGTCCTAGGCGCAAGTTTTTCTTCTAAGTTTGGTAATTGCTCGTGGTTACAGGCATATTCTTCAAGCATTTGGCGATCGCGATCAAAAATTACAGCCTTAATTCTGGTATTACCGATCGCGATCGCTAAATGATTATTCATCCCAAAACTTAACACTCAACATCGCATCAATTTCACGGCTAAACTGCCATTGATCAGGGATGTGATAGCCTTTTTCCTCATACTCATCCCTAACATTTCGCAATGCAAGGCGAAACGCAATATCAAAAGCATCATTCCATATTGTTTTTAAGCTAGGGGAATCCATCAGCGCTAACTCAAGATCAGTCCGTTGATTTCTAATCGTCCGTTCCCAGCCATTATACTCTTGAGGCATATTGACATATATGCGCATAAGCAAATGGGCAATCAAAGTTGTGAGACGGCTTTTTATTTCCTTTTTGTCTGATTTACCCAAGCTCTCAAGCTCCTCTATCAAATTTTCCAAGTCCACATGGTCAAAATCCCTAGCCTTGAGCTTAGCTATAGTTTCTTCAGTCCATAGCAAAAAGTCTGTCTCATACAAAGATTTACGATTTATAGCCTGTGTCATTTCGATTTTGCTCCTTGTGGATAGGTGCGATCGCTTGATTTTCCATCATACTTGGCAGTATAGAATATAATTCTGTGCCTTCATCACGAACCAAGCAATCACAATGGACTTCGAGCCAGCTTACAGCCGCTACCCTCTTGCCTCGGTCAACCAACGACTTGGAGCGCTAATCATTGACTTTTTAAGTTGTTGGTTCATATCAGAGTTAACTTTGTCTCTGCTATCAGTCACTTCATCTAGTCCATTGCGTTTCGTCACATTTTTGGTGACTTGGTTTGTCTTCCGCGTATTTATTGCCGCACGCGCTCAAGGTCAAAGCTTTGGTAGATGGCTGATGAGCATTCGGGTCATTGATGCTGAGTATGGCAAAACTGCTGGATTTGGAGCGTTTTTTAAACGCGAGATTTTTGTATTCGTTTGCTCGCTATTTTTAGTCGAAACGATTACCTCTACGCTGATAGTATTCGCATGGATTCCTTTTGTTGCCGATGCAGCCTTTGCAATTGTTGACAACGAAAAACGTCAAGCTTTTCACGATCGCGTTAGCAGTACCATCTCCATTCAAAGCCGTAAAGGATTTGCGATCGATCAAAAATTAGGCAAACTCTTTAATCTAGCAGGACAACAAGCCACAAAGATTTATCAAAGCCGTCAAGATCGCGATTATGAAGATGAATATAGCGATTCCCGTTCCAAACCAAGCCCCAAACAAAAGCGTCGTCCTCGCACTAAATCTCGTCCACCTCAAGATTTTAATTTTGGCTCTAATTTTGAAAGCGAGAGCGAATACGATCGCCCTTACACAGATCCCTATGCAGAACCGTTAGATCCGCCTAGAAGTGCTTATAAAGGCGATGTTAAAAATTTTGATGATTGGAATGATGACGATTATGGCGATCTCCCAGATTCATTCCAAAAACCATATCAAGATGAACCACCAGTTAAGCGATCGGCTCGCCGTCCTAGACGTAGATAGGTATTACAATCGTATTTGGTTAAACGCATATCGATTTTATAAATTTTCTAAATAATGACAGATAATATTTCTCAAGATGAACAACTCGGATCAGCTATCGGTGCGATTCCAAGTGGTTTGTTTATTGTCACTTCTCAACAAAATGGCAAAACTGCCACGATGCTTGCCTCATGGTTGCAGCAGGCTGGGTTTGCTCCTCCTTCGGTAACGATCATCGTTGGCAAGGGTAGACCGATTGAGTCTTTTTTGAAAACTGGCTGTCCTGTTGTAATTAATATCGCTGAAAAAGGTCAGGGTAAAATTATTGGTCATTTTGCGAAAGGTTTTTCTCCTGATGTCGATCCTTTTGAAGGTCTTGAAACTGGTACTGCCCCCAGTGGTCAGCCTTACCTAACCGATGCGATCGCCTATCTTGACGGAACAGTCACAGGTAGTCTCGATGCAGGTGACCACACAGTAATTTTGGCAACTATTAACGCAGGCGAACGACTCCGTGAAGGCGAATCCGCCATCCACACTCGCAAAAATGGATTCAAGTATTAAAAGTAAGGCAGCGCTTTGCGCTGCCTTACTTTTTAAGAGTTTTAGATTGGAGAGTGCTGCAGTCACAATTAAAGAAACTAGTTGACATTATTTCCAATGTTTGGCATATTAGTAAAGCGCTAAACGCAAAAGACTGTGAAATGCGGGTGTGGCTCAGTGGTAGAGCATCTCCTTGCCAAGGAGAATGTCGTGGGTTCGAATCCCATCACCCGCTTAATAATTGATAAAGTAAAAGGGATGCAAAGCGTCCCTTTTACTTTATGGATTTTCCCTGATGCAATTTGATTTAAAAGCTGCCTTATCTCATATTGATCTGCCATCTGCCGAATGGATTGGCTTGCGTGAAGTCAAAGAAATTAATACAACTCGGTATGTGCGCGATCGCAAACCACAGTCCAATGGACGTAGCCAATCCCATGGCGTAATGATCGAAGTGCTAGCTGATGGACAGTTTGGCTATGCCAGCACCAATCATCTCGATCTCGAAAATATTCAATTAACAGCACAGAAAGCTTATCAACAAGCGAAAACAGCCGCGCAGTGGGCAGTGCATCACTTTACGATCGCTCAAAGACCAAAAGCGATCGGCCAGTATTTTTCCCCATTTATAAAACCATCGGATGCGATCGCTCCGAAAGAAATAAATGAACTTCTCATCGAGATCTGCGACACCTTAAAGGTGTCCGATCAAATTGTCAAAACGAGTGCCTATGCCGTAATTACCGAAATCGACACAAAATTTGTCAGCAGTAACGGCTCTGACATTCATCAAAAATTTCTGACAATTGCCACAGACTATTCCGCTACAGCCCAAGATGGCGCAATTATTCAAAAACGTGGCGATAATGGACAGCTTGCCCGTTGCAATCAAATCGGTATGGAAGTATTTGAGCGCGAGTCAATCTTGCAAAGAGCAAAAGTTGTCGGTGAACAAGCAGTTGAATTACTCACCGCCGCAGAATGTCCCACAGAAACTACAGCACTAGTTTTAGCCCCAGATCAAATGTTGTTGCAAATCCATGAGAGCATCGGACATCCCTTAGAAATCGATCGCATCTTAGGCGATGAGCGCAACTATGCAGGTGGTAGCTTCATTAAGCTCGAAGACTTTGGCAATATGCAATATGGCTCATCGCTGATGAATGTCTCCTTTGACCCCACAATGGCTGGTGAATTTGCTAGTTATGCCTTTGATGATGCAGGGATTCCAGCGACCAAAGAATATTTAATTAAAGAAGGTAAATTATTGCGCGGTTTAGGTAGTTCTGAGAGTCAAGTGCGATCGGGCATCGAAGGCGTGGCTAATGCCAGAGCAACTTCATGGAATCGTCCAGCGATCGATCGCATGGCAAATATTAACCTTGAGTCGGGAGAACATTCCTTTGAAGAGACAATCGCCGATATCGAACGCGGCGTATATATGGAATCCAATCGTTCATGGTCAATTGATGATTACCGCAACAAGTTTCAATTTGGCTGCGAATATGCCAAACTTATCGAAAATGGCAAGTTAACCAAAACATTGCGTAATCCTAATTATCGCGGGATTACTAATCAATTCTGGAACAGTCTTGCTAAGGTAGGCGATCGCTATACTGTTGAAGCCTATGGCTCTCCTTTCTGCGGCAAAGGTGAGCCTAACCAAGTAATTCGTGTAGGACATGCGTCGCCTGTTTGCTTATTTACCAATATTGAAGTCTTTGGTGGTGCGACGTAAAGCGAGTTTATTTCTATTTCTTTCATTGCTAGTCCAAAAAACAAAAGCCTCGCAGTGCGAGGCTTTTGTTTTTTGGACTAGTACATTTATCAGACATATCCCGAACTTAAACTAAAAAAAGGTGGGACGAAGTGTCCTTGTTTTTTAGTTTAAGCCTAGTTGCTTCATTTCTTGTTCGAGGACATTTAGTAATCCCGCGTCATTATTAGTACGAGCAACTTCCATGCGGCGTTTAATTGAAGCTGATAGATTAGCCTTGTGATTTGCTGCTGCTTCAGCCTTTCTTTGAACTGTGTTCATTACTAATATCCTTTAAATTACAGATTGTTTATATACAGCTACCATAACATATAATTATTTAAATGGTAACATACACTACTAAAATTTCATTAAAAAAAGGTTAAGAAAAAGCCTCATGATATAAAACAGAAAAGAGAGTTGCGGCGCGAAGCGCCGCAACTCTCTTTTCTGTTTTGGGACTATAACTATAAATTAGCCAGCAGTTAATGGCCGATAAGTTCTGTAATTGATATCAGGGAATATATTGTCAATATATTCAATTTTTTCTAGCCAGCCAGCATCGATTGTGCCAGCCTCAATATCATCAAATAATTTCTCCAATCGCATTATGTGCGATCGCGTCCTTCTAATGGCATAAGGAACCATAGTACCTGTACGCATGATGAACGCCCAATCAGAGGATTGCGCTAAAAGTAGTTCGCGGGCAGCTTGATTGAGTGCTCTCCACTCTAGCTCATCCACAGGTTCACGATAGGACAAATGAATCATCCTCTCCGCACCTTTATGCAAATGTTGATAGACCCATGCATTCGTCTCATTTAGCCAATATTCATGGAAACCCTTATAACCCCAACTAGATTGGGCCGGACGAGATACTTGTTGGGTTGGATTGGTACGAAGATAGTCAGCAAGATGCGTCATCTCAAACGTGGTTTGATCGTAATAAGACTTACGAATTAGAAAATCTATAAACCAAGGACCCTCATACCACCAGTGGCCAAATAACTCTGCATCGTAGGGAGATACCACAAGCGGTGGGCGACCCATCATGTCATGGAGATAGCCTATCTGACTTTCCCGATTTTGCATGAAATTCGTAGCATGTTCTGCAGCTTTTTCCTTTGCCCAGTAAGGATCGTAAAGTTGCTTAGCATCCAAACCAAAATCATTGCCTGTAATGCGGTGATATTTGACACCTGTATTTTTACGTTGACCATTGGGCATTACAAACGGCTTGATATACTCATACTCTGCTTCCCACCCAAGATCTTTGTAGAACTCCCGATAAACTGCATTTCCGGGATAGCCAACTTTTGATGACCATACTTGCTGCGATGATTCATGATCGCGAGCAAATGCAGCTACGCCTGTTTCGGTAAAAACAGGAGCATAGGTTCCAAAGCGAGGGCGTGGCTGACCATACAAAATGCCATGCCCATCCGTGAGGAAGTATCGCAATCCCACATCCGCCAATAATCTCTCTAGCCCATCGTAATAAGCACATTCTGGCAACCAAATCCCATTGGGGGCTCGTCCAAACTCTTGAGTGTAATGTTCAACGGCGACTTCTAGTTGCGCCCAGACTGCCTCTGGATACATTTTCATCAGCGGCAGATAGCCATGTGTCGCCCCACAGGTGATGATCTCAAGGTTATTTGTATCCTGAAACTGTTTAAATGCAGTTATGAGATCGCCACTATATTTTTCCCAAGTTTCGCGAGTTTCGGCAAATTCTTTAACGTAGTACTCAGCAAGATACTTGACATGACCATTATGCTCGTTGCGAATTACTTCAAGCTCAACCAATTGCTGTAGCATCGCTAAATGCTTGCCATAGCGTTCTTGCAGAAGTGGATCGCGCAGCATTGATACCAGTGGTGGTGTCATGCTCATGGTTATTTTGAAGTTAATACCATCTCGTCTAAGTCCCTCGTAGACTTTGATTAAGGGAATATACGTCTCGGTGATCGCCTCATATAGCCATTCTTCTTCGAGTACGTAGTCGCTTTCGGGGTGTCGAACATAAGGCAGGTGAGCGTGTAAGACCAACGCGAGATATCCGATGCTCATAGATCTTCTTTTCCTAAAAAGTCTTTAAATTAGCCGATAGTGCTAAAAATGGCAGAATTTTAATATTCAAGATAGACAACACATTGGGTTGTCTATCTTGATATTGAAATCTACTCATTAGTCTGAAAACGGTTTCCAAGCAAATTTAAGTACGTTAAAGCTTTTCTACCCTAATTTCTAAAGATGGGTAGGGTCTATGTACTGTAGTGATGCGGATGAAAGCTGTTATCTACTAAATGGGATTTCATTTTTTAAGGCATTTTTAAAGTAATTTTAAGCTATTCCTGTACCCATTGTGATTATGTATACAGCTTGATGATCGCAAGTAAAAGCAAAAAAGGGAGCTGCGTCGCAACTCCCTTTTTTGTTTTGGATTTTACTCAAGAGGCTATCAGTATGGAATTTAGATGAGCTTGCCTTATAAACTCTCTTGCCAAAAGATAAAAAAATCTGTAAATCGCTTATTTTGAATTTATTTTGTAAATTTTTTCAAGCAAATTGTTAAAAAATGCTTACACATCGAAACAAATTAATTTTAACAGTTAAGTAGAGTAAATCGGAGCAAAATAGAGTAATCAAGAGATAACTCCTACGAAAAACTATAATATCTCCTATTGCTATCTGTGGAGATGAGAGATACCTTGGTATCTCGAATCAAGCAAAATCATGTTGGAGACTCAAAAAAGTCACTGCTTGTAGGATAAGGTTTTCAACAAAAACTATCTTTAGGTATAGTTACGTACAAATTGTTTTTTTAAAGATTTTGCAAGATTATTTTACCAAACTGATGGTTGACAGAACACCTCTAAATATGCATAAAGCCGAAGTGGAGTATTGAATGCATAGAATTAGGTTTTTTACTGTTTACTATGAACTTGTTTTAAGGAAAAAAGCAAGGTAACTTATTATTTGTAATTGCTCCTTGCTGGGTTAGTAATTGGCTAATTAAAATATGCCAAATTATTTAACTCGCTTCATTCTCACACTTGATTTATAAGGGGAGCAAAGCTAGTTTAGAGGAGGCAGTTTTTTGAAAAAGTTATCATCCAGAGACGAGGATCTAACAACCAATGTTTCCCTGACATTGGGCGAAAAGATTTCATCTTTGCAGGTGCGTCGTTCCCTAGCAGTTTTAGGATTTGCTCTGTCAGCTGGAACTGTGGGAGTGTTGGTCAATCAACAAGCAACGAATAATAATATAAAGGCTTCGCCTGTTGCTGCCTCATCTCGCACATTGACAGATGTAATGGCACAAAATCAGGATCGCAAATATGAAATGGCAAGAACTGCGATCGCCTCAGGTTCATGGGATAAATCCCAAGGCGTAATTGTTCATGAGGTTCGTGAAGATGAGACCTTATGGAAATTAACTCAAGTTTATCAAGTTGACGCGGCTGCGATCGCTGCTTCAAATAACATAAGTGCAAATACTGATTTGCAACCAGGTACAAAGTTGGTAATACCACCCGTGAACGGGCTGGTGCACAAGGTTAAACCAGGTGACACACTGGAAGCTATCTCCAGTTATTACAATGTCCCTAAAAGCGAAATTATTAAGTTTACGTCTTTAAGTTCTGGCGATTTTTTGGCTATCGATCAGTCTCTAGTAATTCCAGGAAATGTATCGACTTTAATTCAAGTTAAAGAAGGTCATGTTAAGAGACAGCTAGTAGCCGAAAAAGAACGCCTACTTCAACGCTTACAAGAATTGGAAGGGAAAAAAGCTGTAGCTACATTAGCTAGCAATAGTTCTAGTTCAAATATTGCTGAAAACGAAATCGCCAAGCAGCCGAAGTATGCTTCCTACCGAGTTCAGAATGGCGATACGATTGAAACAATTGCCCGCCGCTACGGTATTTCTCAAAAATCAATTATTGAGGCAAACAAGCTAGAAAATCCTCAATGGTTAGAGCTTAATCAAGAGTTAAAGCTACCTCAAGACCGTAATCTGCCAGCAACCCGAACGATTGCATCTTCTAATGAAAAGCCGATTAAGCAGATCCCATCTCCTGTAGCGTCTTTGTCTGAGACTACTAGAGTTGGTGAATATTCAGCACCTAGAGGCGTTGAGCCAGTCAGAGTTACTGCCGCAACCCCAATGGTTTTGCCAAAAGACGCAGTAACGAAAATTGCAGCAGCTAACCGCAGTTCTTCTTGGGATGGGTTAATGCAGCTAACTGGAAGTGATGCTTCAGCCAATCTGCCAATTGCTCCTGCGCAAGAGCAGTCATCTAGCCTGCAAACAAAAGCAATTGCTATGCAACCAAGCTTACCTATTGCTGGTGAGCCAGCTGTTAAGGTAGCCCTTGCGCTTTTCCCCTTTGCTCCCGATCAGCTGTTGGGTGAGTTAGGCAGTCCTAATAACAAGAAAAATCCTGCGATGAATTCAACGGCACTTAATTTGCCAGCCCGATCGATCGCAACACCATCAATCCCTTCATCGAGTGCTGCCGAGCAGTTTAGTAATAATCGCTCAACCCCGATTGAAGCCAGTTCTTCTCAGCCTGTAGCTGAACCTAAGCTCCAATTCTCACCTAGAATTGCGGCAGCATTGTCGGTACCACAAATTCCTACAGCACTGATTAGAGAGCAACGTGTAAGTCTTGGTAATGTACCTGTGGAAACAGTAAATCAACCAGCTTCCGAGCCAATTACAAAGACTTCTCCTGTAGCTGCAATTTTGACTCCGACTATTCCTTCAAGTCGCGCAATTGAGCAAAGCGGTAATACCAAGTCTGAGCCTGTATCTGTTATCCCTCAGCCAGCTTCTGAACCAAATGTTCAGATCCCAGTAAGATTAGCCGCTAGTCTCGTTCCTAAAGTACCTGCCTCTGCATCGATTGATCAGCAGACATCATCAACAATTGCTCAGCCCAATCAAGTTGCTCTACTGCCTGAACCTGAAGCAAGGATGACTTCTCTGGAAGTGAAGCGACTAGAGTCAGAAGTTGATCAACTTAACGCTAAAGTTCGTGATGCTGAAATCAAAGAAGCAGCTCGTAAGCTAGAAGCCGCTAAGATTGCTGCTGCTAATTTGAATGTATCGCCCAACCCCGATCGCAATTTTGATAGTGGTCGTAGCGCGATCGCAAATCCAGGCGATCGTTCAGGTATTTCCCCACAGTTGCCACAGTTGATGGCTAGTGCTTACTTGCCAGATGTTCAAGATTATGGATTATCGACTGGCTTTATCTGGCCCGCCGATGGTGTATTTACCTCTGGATACGGCTGGCGTTGGGGAAGGATTCATGCTGGTATTGACATTGCCGCACCTGTAGGAACACCAATTTTGGCAGCGGCATCAGGCGTAATTGAGTATGCGTCTTGGAATGATGGTGGCTACGGCAACATGATTGATATTCGTCATGCTGACGGCACAATCACCAGATATGCTCACATGAATGAACTGTATGTCAGAGAAGGTCAAACGGTGAGTCAGGGACAAACCATTGGCGCAATGGGCAGTACAGGATTTAGTACCGGTCCTCACCTCCACTTTGAAATACGACCAAATGGTGGCAGTGCTATTGATCCAATGACATTCTTAGCAAGTGTTCAAAAATAAAGGAATTTCCTTCCTATATGTTTAAAAGCATAATCATTGCTTAGCAATGATTATGCTTTTTGATTTTATATATCAACACCAAAAGCTAGATATGGCGAGAGTTGCTGACCTAGCTTTCGGTTTTCTATACCAAGAAAATTCATCGATTACCGCTGAGTTTGTGCTTTTTCTGCTAGAGTTATGACAGCTAAAATTCTTCATAAATAAATAGGAAACGTTGATGGCAACGGACTTACAGGGCTTAACGGCTCAATTGCAATCTCTAGCAGAACTCGCAACAAAATCAGTTGGAGATGTGCAAACTCCTGAAGAATTAGAACTGTTAAGAGTTGAGTATTTAGGGAAAAAAGGTACGCTTTCTCAGATTCTGGGTGCGATGGGTAAATTATCTGCTGAAGAACGTCCTCAAGTAGGAGCGATCGCTAACCAAGTTAAGCAGACATTACAAACTCAGCTAGAAGAGCGCAAAGTCTCAATTCAGCAGTCATTAATTACCAAACGTCTTGAATCCGAGACCCTTGATGTGACAATGCCAGGCATTCTGCATTCTTATCAAGGACGACAGCACCCAATCCAAAGCACAATTGACCGCATGTTGGACATTTTGGTTGGTTTGGGCTTTACTGTTGCTCAAGGACCCGAAATTGAGACGGATTACTATAATTTTGAAGCGCTGAATACTCCTGCCGATCATCCTGCTCGTGACATGGCAGATACGCTCTATTTGAGTGATGGAAAGCTGTTGCGATCGCAGACTTCTTCAGTGCAAATTCGCTATATGGAAGAGAATGATCCTCCCTTAAGAATTGCTTGCCCTGGACGTGTTTATCGTAAAGATGACATTGATGCTACGCATTCACCAATTTTTCATCAGATCGAGCTTTTAGCTGTGGAAGAAGGACTAACTTTTGGGGATTTGAAAGGCACTGTCAAAACCTTTGTGGAAGAATTACTGGGTGAATGCCCGATTCGATTTCGTCCTAGCTACTTTCCATTCACCGAGCCATCCGCCGAAGTTGATGTGATGTGGAATGGAAGATGGCTCGAACTTGGAGGCTGCGGTATGGTAGATCCTAATGTCTTTAAAGCAGTTGGCTACGATCCAGAATTAGTCACTGGTTTTGCTTGGGGATTTGGAGTAGATCGTGTTGCTATGGTTTTACATAAAATTGATGATATTCGTAGGTTATTTACAAGTGACTTGCGCTTCTTACGTCAGTTCTAGATTTACAACGCTTTTCGCTGACTCAGCAAGCTATTCACAATCAATTTTCTTTTGCAAGTAATAACAATTCACGAAAGTGTTGTCACGCTTTCGTGAATTAAAAACCAAACCCAGTAAGGGTTTTCAGCACTCAAATTGGCTACGCCATTTTGAGTGCTGGTATAAAAGAAACTTGATTATGAATTAAGAACTAGAAAGAGGCAAAATTAGACGACTTAGAATGCGATTGTCTTCTAGTTGATAGAGCGAAAGCTCTCCACCGGCTTCTATCATAAGACTTTGACAGATCGCGAGATGCAAGCCAGGCGGTTGATCTAATAAGGAAGGAGCTAGAGGATCGATCGCTCTGCCTTGATGTAACTCCTGCAATAAAGCCGCATCAACTAAGCCATAATCAGTGATTGATAGTTCTAGAAGCTTTTCGTCAATTTGGCGGCACCAAATATCGATTCTGCCACCAACATCTGAGCGTCCACAGGCAAATAGTAACAACTCATTTAAAATAATCTCCATCTTGGCGATGTCACCACCAACAACTACATTGGCTTGATTGTGCACCTGCGACCAAATTTGTCGTTGTTTAATGAGCGAATCAACCCTTTCTAAAGCACGTTTGAGCATACCGGCTAATGGTGCAGTCTCAAAGTTGGGACGCAAGCGCCACTGCTCTTTGCGGATAATTTGGGGGAGTGGTGATAGAGAACCTTGTAACTGCTTCAGTGAACTTTGCAGAGTAATGTTATTGATACCGCCAGTTCCACTAGCACGAGCATCAGCATCCAATAAACGCTGGACTCCAGAACTAACCGTACGATAGATATCTTCCAGTCGACGATGCTTGTACCAATTAAGCCTTTCCAGTTCTTGACGATTGTGTTTGAGATGATCGACAAGTAAGAGATGGCGACGAGACCAAGCGAGTTGATTTGCCAACATATTAAACGCTTGTAATTGGCGATCAACCCAACGTCGTCCCACGCGATCGGCTACCAAAATTATTCCAGTTGGCTGGTGGTCAGGATTTGTGCGTAATGCAGTTACCATTAAATGCCCAATAGCAGGTGCGTTAAGCCATGCCTTCGTTTGTTCAGGTAAGTCATGAATACTCAATGGCAGAATTCCTTCACTTTGGATTGCCCACTGTGCAAGTGGATCTTCTTCGATCGCAATTTGAGTTTCGCTGATTGTGAGCTGATATTCATCACGGCTAGCAAAAACTGAAGCAATTTGTCCACCTTGCCGCCCTGGCAGCCACACTACTAATACCGCCAGAGGGGATTGGGTAACCTGTGCCATTAATTGCGCAGCAGTATGATGAAGCTTCTCAACAGAATTGCATTGCTGGAGCGCAACTAGACCGAATTGAACAGCTTGATGAGATTTTTGCCGCTCATCGGATACCCGCTGCAACTCATTCTGGTGAACGATTAAACCAATTTGCTGAGCGACAGCTTGTACCATTTCTCTCTCTGGACGTGACCATGTCCTTGGTGCTTCGTGAGCAACAGTGAGAATACCTTCAAGAGATTTCCCCATTGAAGTACTACTGATGATCATCGATCGCACATCTAGGTCAATCAAGTCATTCCGCCATGTCAGAAATTTAAAATCACTGTCAAGATTCTCGACAGTTGCCGCATCGGCAGATTGCTCCATCATCTGCACATCAACGGGTGCTAATCCCGGTAAAACCAGGGGAATAGGACGGCGATTTTTGGGATGATACTGAAAATCTATCCTAAAAACATCATTATCTTTGTCATAGGTTGCTACCCAAAAACGCTCTAGCGCCAATCTCTGACATAACTGCTCGGCAGCTTGATCGAGTGCGTTTTGCCAATCTTTATCTGAATATATGGCTCTAGCAATTCCTGCGGTGAGAATTTGATCGGAAGCAATGCGATCGAGGGTATCTTCCATCTCTTCTAGAGGTGAAGTAATAGCTGCTAATTGCGCCGCTCCACGCACAAAATTTCGCTCATCATCTGTCCAGAGGCGAGGTTCATCACCTTCCACCGATAAAAAACCTAATAGTTCTGATTGAAAAAATATGGGCGCAATAATTATAGAAACTGCCCCAAATTGTTCCATAACTCGATTGCTAACTTCGCCCTTGGTCATGGACTTGGCATCAACTACCATCACCACTTGATCTTTGGATAGAGCCTGATACAAACTAGGGGCATTTTGGACAGTAACTCCCGCTGTATTATCAGGTGCTTGCTTGACTTTGGGACCTGCTTGGCGATTAGCAGTTCGTCGCCAAAAATATTGATGCTCTCGTTCAAACCAATAGATATTGGTGTGATCGGGCATCACAAAGCTATGTGTTTCCTGTACGATTTCTTCAAGACGTTCGTTGAGGGCAGGGATATTACGAATTTTTGAGAGTATTTTTAGTAATGGTTCATCAGGACGCTTGGTATTGTGATAATGCCACTCATCGTCTAGACGGCTGAGGGTCGAGCCAAGAGTGCCAAGGACTACAGAAAGTCTGGCTCTTTCTTCGTTGCGGGGAGCTACATTCCAGATAGTTGAGCCTAGAAGGACCACGCCAAAGCTGCGATCGCGATGATAGATCGGCCATAGCAATGTACCTTGAATATCAAATTTTTGGGCTAATTTCTGCCATTCTCCACTGCGCTTCTCTTGGCGCAAATCTGCGATCGGCACAGGTTTGCGCTGTAAAATCACCTGATCTAGTAAATCTCCCGCATTGAGATTAAAGCGCTCTTTTAAAAATTTAATTTCACCCTGAGGAGTTGTACCACCTTTGCCTGTAAGTCGGTGGTTTTCTGCGTCATAAAGACCAATCCAGAGCAGTTTGTACTCAAAATTTTCTCGAAGATAATCGAGTGTTGCATTCAATAGGTTGTCAATACTGTCTTCATCACGCAAGAACTGCATGATTCGCCCTAGGTTAACAAATTGGCGATCCCATGGGTTAGCTCCTGCTTGACTCATATTTTTGCCCTGACGTTTTTAGTCTTAGGTATGGTTAGAGCTACGTAGCTTAATAAAATGAAATGTCTTAAAATCAAGGATATAAAAAGCACTACAACACAATCGTACAATCTTTAGCTTAGAAAGTCAGCAACACACCATACTTTTATTGATTTTATTAATTTTTATCGCATTCTTTGTCGCACTCTAAAGAAGGGTAATTATTTTTCAATTAACCACTCTAGCGATCGCTCTCCAATTTGAAGCGGAATGCTGACAGCTTTGCCTAGCCGAGGGCGTTCTTTGGTGATTTCGATGAATTTTTGAACTTGTTCAACAACTCCCCAATCGCTTAGATATGAGGCAATTGTATCCAAATGTTGCATGAATTCTGTCTCACTCATCGAAAAAGACTGTTGCTCTTGATAGCGCCACATTACCTGCAAGAAGATTTTACCTTGAGTTTTTCGTAATTGTACGTCATAGGAGTAGTCCCATTTATTCGCGATCGCTTGACGAAGTTCTGCGCCTGTCATAGTTTATACATTTTTTGCTTAACACATCTTACCTTAACGGCGATTTGCCACATGCTTCACTCGCGATGATATAGGGTGCTTGCTATTTACATCATTGCCTTACGCAAATGTCCTTGTGCATCTTGCAACAACTGCTCGGCGCTGACGATGTCTATGCCTTTCCAATGCATTAACAAAGCTAATTTAACTCGTCGTCCAGATCGCTCTAATAACATGGCGGCATCTTCGCGACTGAGCGAAATGAGATCGCTAATAATCCGAATGGCGCGGTCTTCGAGTTTGCTATTGGTGACAGAGACATCAATCATCCGATTGCCATATACCTTTCCTAGCTGCACCATTACCCCTGTCGAAACCGTATTTAAAACTAATTTTGTGGCTGTCCCTGCCTTAAGTCTGGTAGATCCCGCCAAGATCTCTGCCCCAACTAATGGACGAATTTCGATATCGTATTGGCTCGGAAATTGATTAGGTGGTACGCAGCAAAAAAAGATCGTTTTCGCTCGCCGTTCTTTGGCTTCCTTGAGTGCTCCATGGACATAGGGAGTGGTACCACCTGCAGTAATGCCAAAGACCACATCAAGATCGCTAATATTTCTTTCTGCGATCGCGGCTGCGCCATCATCTTCTCGATCTTCTAAGGCTTCTGAGCTGCGCACCATTGCGTTCATCCCACCTGCTAAGATGCCTTGAATCAATTCAGGATCGCTGCAAAAGGTGGGAGGACATTCAGCTGCATCTAGGACGCCAAGTCGTCCACTTGTTCCAGCGCCAACATAAAACAGTCTGCCACCACTTTTGAGCGCTTCAGCAATGCAGGTAATCGCAGCAGCGATCGCGTCTTTTTCTTGTCCAACTGCGGCAACAGCCTTAGCATCCTCTTGATTAAAAAGTTCGACAATTTCTAAGGCACTAAGTCGATCTAAGTTTTGACTAAAAGGATTTGCTTGCTCTGTTAACAAATAACCACGATCACCATTCTTCAATGCATTATTCACTGGCCAAACTCAACCCTTGCTTTTTCGACAATTTCTGCGGTAATCGTATCACTACCTGCGGCTTGAGCTAGTTGCTCGATTTTCAGGCGAGCTTGGGATCGCACAAAGTAGGGGATATTTTTGTACTTAATTTTTGCTTCAGTAGTCCAAGTTAAGCCTTCAAAATAATCAGAATTTTGCATGGTTCTTTTGATAGTGGGCGATCGCTAGTATGCCATCTCCTTCGTTTTCATCAAAATTTGCTTCGTGTAGATTTACGATCCTGTTATAAAACCGAAAATTTATCTACAGAAAGATAAAGCCCAAAGATTTGTATCGCCAGCTACGCTGGCGATACAAATCTTTGGGCTTTATAGCCTTGCTACTTATAGCCAATTGCCAACTAAAGTAAACGAAGACCAAAAGAAAGGATGCTTTAGATCAATACCTCTTGTATCAACAAGAAAGGGAATATTCGGGAATCCTTTCACTCCAATAATCTGGTTATTCTTAATGGTGACCTCACCACGCAAAAACGCTAACTGAGCCTCTTGCAGAGCGATCGCTTTGCTAGGTGCTGTCGGTAAGCCGCGATAAAAACGAATCATTAACGGAGCCGTGCCTGCATCACTAACTGTCCATAGAGAAGCCAAAACACTCTTAGCACCAGAATCTACTGCCAAACCTGCCAAGCCTAGATTTTGACCAACGGCAGTTTCACAAGCACTAAGAGTTAATAGATCAGTTACGAGATTCATTTTCGAGATTTGGTTCATTTGTAAGCGATCGCCCCAAAATTGAATAAAAGATTCCTGTGGTGAATTTTTGACAAATTTGGCATGGGTCGCTAGATGGATAATCCCAAAGTTCTGACTACTGATTTGCGATCGCAGATTATCCTTGGTAAATTCACTATTCATAAAAGTTTTGCCAACTAGTATCTGTGAAGATATCGTCTCAACTTCTACTTTTGTGGCTGGCAATGGCGACCAGCCTTCAACAGATTCAGACAGTCCCATGGCTAAAATTTGTGGGGTTAGAGCGCGATTGGGATGGTTTGGTTCTGTTAACTGCCATGATGGAATTGTCGTAACTGCATATTTCTCAATTAGATAACGCTTGCCATCATGGAATGCAGCTGGAGGAACTACTCGCAAATTACCATTCATCACGAATACCAGCGTTTTCACCTGTGCTTTTTCTAGCTCAGGCTCCATCGGGCGAACAACCCAATCATAAAGCTGCTGTGACTGGGGTAAAAAGTCATTGGAACTGGTATCACGTAAATTATTGCGAAAGTCGATGATCACGCGATCGACTTCTTCCGTAGTGACGTTGTAGGCAACCTTTCGAAACGGAGTGCCGTTGCTTTGACTAGTTTGAGCGAGCGGCAGCCCAATTTTTTCTTGTAATGACTTTGCGCCGATCCGAGTACGGGAGAATATTCCCGCAGGTCGGCTGGGACTAGATGGCGGTACACCAATTAGCTCTAAACCACCTTTAGAAGTAGTGACATAAATCAGGGCAGTCGGACTTCCAGTCAATTGGGAGATGCGTTGCACTTCTGAGGCGTAACAGTCATCGCTGTCAGGTTTTAACGATCGCATCCGTTTGCTTAAATAAGCTTCTAATTCAGCGCTATATCCTTTTTCGAGAGCATTGCAAGCCTGAGGCAATTGATTCTGAGCAGCATATTGCCGCGCTAAGAGAAAATACAATCGCCCAATTTGTCCACGAATTTCGGCGATGTCAGGCGACAAATCAACCTGTTGTTGATCGCTGTTGCCAGAACGACTCAAAGAATTGATCAGGTTTAAAAGTATTAACGGATTAAAGCCACCGTTAGAAGGGTTTCGTGAAGGAGAATCAGGATATCGCTGGGAATCTGGAAATTGTGATGGAGAATCAGATTGCGATCGCGCAGGTTTTGGGAAACTTAGCGACATCATCGCAAACATTAAGGAAAGAAACCATAACAGAAAATATCGCATACGAGTTTGCTCCCAAACTTCCTGAAGATCTATTGTGAACCAAATAATCTGCGATCGCCTTTTCTAATTCACTCGTACTCGTATCAGCATGGCGATCGCCTTTTTTAGCAGTGATAATTTTTACAACGATGGTAATTTGATTCTAATGAGTTGTTTTTCTATAGTCTCAAGTTGAGAGAGATGATTATGTATAGCTTGGGCGATTTTTTCCCAGTTGGTGCTACTTCTACAAATCACGATGCCTTTATGTTGAGGTGTTTGTGTGTGTAAACGAATAAAATCACGGCGATTCATGGTTAAGACGGCTCGATTGAGGCTAATGGCATATTGCAGGACTTCAGGATCGGGGATTTTTTGCTCTGCTTTTCCTGCATCTTGTACGGTCAGAATGTCATATCTTAATGTACGCAAAATTTTGACGACAGGCAATGGAAATTGCTCATCTGCATAGAGTTTGACCATTGCCTAATCTGCCTCGTTTTCAAGGATAGCATTGGCAATTTCTTGGGGATGACTTTCGGCATATATCCAAGCATTTGCTAGATCGACTGCGTTTAGAGTTGGATATGCTTCTAATATTTTTGCGTCGCTAAGCCCTTGTTGTTGGTAGCTGACTAATAGCCAAACGGGGATTCTGGTGTTACGGATACAAGCATCACCGCCACATACATTTAAGGTTTTCTCGATGCCGTGCCAACTATTTAATAGGCTGTTTAGGATTAGTTGGATTGCTTGGGACTTTTCTGTAGGTGAGAGTGCGAGTAGTTGAGGTTCTAGTTCTTTAAGTGTCATAGTTTTTAGATCTGAGTGCTTGTTGGATGTCGTCTGGTTCGAGATAGGGATAGTCTTCAATTATTTGTGCCGTTGATAAGCCGTTGGCGATGAGGTTGATGACTACTGATACGGGTATCCGCATTCCGCGAATACAAGCTTGACCTGCCATAATTTTGGGGTCAAAGGTAATGCGATCTAGTCCTGCTATTGTTTTCATTATTTTTACCTCTTATTCCATTTTAATTGCTGTGTATTCTTGTTCGGTTAGCCCAAATTTTGGGTCAATTATTTTTACTTCGTCATAGGTGATTTGATAGAGTTTGTAAACTAAATTATTGATCGCCTTTTCTAATTCGCTCGTATCATTGTTGTTGATATTCTGTGATGATATCCCTAATTTCGTCAGCTTCAATGTCTGACTGTTCAGACTTGGGATAAATGGTTAGTAAAACTTAGGACTTACGCAAGAGCCATAGGGATAGAAGGATGCTTGAGTTGGGATTTTAAATAATCAGACAAAAGTCCAAATTTAAGTTGGTAGATAGTGTTACCAAC
>QBMK01000001.1 GCA_003249035.1 Pseudanabaena sp. | reverse complement strand
GCGCGATCGCTAATCTTTGCAGTTGGAACTCGATCGCTTTGTCATATTTGCCGAGAGCTTGGTAAGCGTTTCCCAGATTTCCCAGCGCTGCACCCTCACTGCGACGGTCTTTGATTTCCCGATAGATTGTTAGTGCTTGCTGCCATGACTGCAAGGCTGCCTCGCATTGACCAGTTTGGCATTGCTGAATTCCTTGTTCGTTCAGTCGATCTGCTTCGGCTTTGCGTGCTTGTGTTGTTTTTGATTGGACGCTTTCGCTCATCACTATCTGCACTTGACCACAAGCCAAAAAAGTCAACATCGCAATACCAACAACCTTATTCATCGCCAATAACCTCGCATTTACATCGAAACCCGCAGCTGTCTATCAGCCAGCATAAAGCGATATTCCCCAAAACAGGTATTCGTTACAAAAAGCATAACCAAATATTCACCAATTCCCCTTAGGGGAGAGGCATTACCGCCACCATTTACGCATATCACCGCGATCTCAAAAAGGTAATATCTCTCCCAAACCTCACATCGACTATTTCGCCCCCTAGCCCATATCTATCCATGAATTACCGTAATATTTCGCCCTACGGGACTGATCGCCATCTCAACCGTAGTGCGATCGCATATCGGTGGCAAACCCTCACGGCGATCGAAATAAATACTGCTCAGTAGTAGGAATGGTTTCTTTGGCAACTATTAACTTTCGTCATCCAAGTTAACACCCAACTGTCGTAACTTTTCTGCGAGACGATCTGCTCTCGCCTTTTCTTGCTCGGCTCGTTGATTAGCCGCTAAATTCGCACTATATAACTCCTCTGGCGTGAGCAACTTCTCTCCATTATCCAGACGATAAAACCCAATCAGATACTCCTCAGCCTGTAACTTGAGTTGTAATACTTCGCTGCAATTATCATGAATGGGCTTATACACACTATCCTCATTCAGTCGATAGCCTTGCAACTGTTCTGTAATCCATTCTCCATAGGGATCGAATAGCCAGTATTCGGTCACTCCCAACTGCTCGTATAGTGTCTTCTTAAAGTTCCAATCGGTTTCCTTTGTCCCTGCCGAAGTCACCTCAAAAATAATTGCTGGTGTTTGTTCTCCTTCCCAAATTTTGTAATTGGTATAGAGTCGTTTTTCGATATCAAACACGACCATCACATCAGGTGCAACTCTAGCTCTGGGATTGCCTTCAATGTAATAGAGGTACTGATCGGCAAAGACAACGGCTGGCTGCTCCTGCAAATATAATCTCAAGAGCGCAAGAGCCATCAGAATTGCGAGGACGTGCTGTTGAGTTTCTGCCAAGGGTTCTCCATCGGAACTGGGATAGATGACCTCTGAGGTTGCTGGTGCGATCGCCTGTTCCTCTGTATTTACCTCTGTATTTACTTTGGTATCTACGTTGGGTTGCGATATCTTTCCGGTAATGGCTACCATAACGCTCTAGGGCTGATTGTTTATCAGAATTATATCACACGCTTACAGACAGCATACTTACAATCCATTCCCGATCGCAAAAAATGCTGACCAGTACTTTGGATGATTAAACTCTGAAGAACGAATCAAGGAAACTTGCGCCCTTTGTAAAGCTTCAGTAGCTGTGACATCACCTTTTTTGAGTTCTCGATAAAAAGCCGCCATGAGAGCTTGTGTGCCAGCATCATCGACCAACCAGAGCGAGGCGATCGCATTTTTAGCACCTGCTTTCTGAACTTGATAGCCAAAGCCTAAGATTTCCACACCATCGCCTAGTTTCCCTACTCTTGTCTGACAGGCACTCATACTCTCTTCCCACTATAAAACTAGACATTAAAACCCAAGAATTAGACGGTGCGGCGCTTCGCGCCGCACCGTCTAATTCTTGGCTAGGAAGGGAGTATCATCTATCATTGTCGGAGTTGCTATATTTATTTCAGTGATACCTTCGCGACTCCGATGCTGGCTTAAGACCCCCCTTGAGTCGGATCATTGAGGTGGCGAAAGCGCGAAGCACCGTCCTTCAATTCTTTGAGTGCGACAGCTATATTGAACAATTTTAGATTTTTTGCCATGTGATATCAGTTACGAATAGTTAAGAATTGAAGTAACTAAGATCGCAATCTGAGTTCTATTTCGTAAATTTAGTTGGCTCAAAATATTGGTAATGTGGTTTTTTACAGTTCTTGTGGATATATAAAGCTGATTAGCAATTTCCTCATTATTTGCACCAGTAGCGATTAATTTGACTATTTGCTGCTCTCTGGGAGTGAGTTTATCCCAATCAGTTGTAGAAACCTCGGCAATCTCTGGAATTCGCGCAATTACTTTTCTGCCTAAGTTTAAGTCTAAGTGCATATAACCACGATAGACCGCTTGAATGGCGAATGATAATTCTTCGGGAGATGTGTTTTTTAAGATATATCCTGATGCTCCATATTTCAGAGCTTGAGAAACATATTCTTCCGTATCATCAACGGTGAGAATAAGGACTTTTGTTTCTGGAAAGCGATCGCAAATTTGTTTGGTGGCTTCCACTCCATCCATAAGTGGCATTTGGATATCCATGAGAACAACATCTGGCTGAAGGCTTTCTACTTGAGCGATCGCGAATTGACCATTTTCTGCCTCTCCAACAATTTCCAAAGAAGATTCATCGCCAAGAGAAATCTTCAGGGCGCGACGAATAAAGGAATGATCGTCAACAAGTAAAATGCGGATTTTCATTGAAGGTACCTATGCTTTATGCGATCGCCCAAACCCAACATTAGCTGTTTATATAGTAACGAGCAAGTAGCGATAGTCCCAATTTTGTATAGGACTAAAGTACTAGGAGATTCGGGACTTAGTCTTCATGTGCAATTTTTATCTTCGCTTTAGGGTGAGAATGTAGAACTTAGAGAATTCCTTCCATGTCCAAAATCCTTGTTGTTGAAGATAGTAAGACTCAAAGAGAAATGATCGCTAATTTGCTCGAAAGCAATCATTTTGAAGTTATGACTGCTAAGAATGGTGTGGAAGCGATCTCCCAAGCTGAGGTGCTACGTCCTGATCTCGCGATTTTAGATATTGTGATGCCTGAGATGAATGGCTATGAGCTTTGTCGCAAACTGAGAGACAATCCTGAAACTTGGAATATCAACATCATTATGTGTTCGACTAAATTTACCAAAGTTGATCGCTATTGGGGATATCGACAAGGGGCAAATGCGTATATTGGCAAGCCTTTTCTCCCAGAGGAATTGGTGAATACAGTAAATGAGTTGTTAAGAATATCGTAGGGTCGGCATTGCCCACTCTACCTTTGATCTTTTCATACTAAGATAGGAAAATAGTGGAGATTTGCTAGTATTAGTTAACTAAATCTCTACTCTAAAACTGCAATAATCTACGAAAAGTAATAGAGATTAACGTGTCTGGGAATGTATCTATAGATTTGCCACAAGATTTATTAGAGTCGATCCAACGTACTCGCACTGCTGCGATCGCATTAGCGAAGTTGCCGAGCGCGGTGAAAAATACTGCATTAGAAGCGATCGCAGTCGCCTTAGAGCAGCAAACTGAAATGATTTTGACAGCCAATCAAAAGGATGTCACTGCGGCGAATGCGAACAAATTGCCCAGTGCTTTGATTGCTCGTCTCAAGTTGGATGCAAATAAACTGAAAAGCATGGTCGCAGGTGTGCGCGATGTCATCCGCCTTGATGATCCAATCGGCGATCGCCAAATTCATCGTGAACTAGATACTGGGCTAGTATTAGAGCGTTTGTCTTGTCCTTTGGGCGTAATTGGGGTGATTTTTGAAGCCCGCCCTGATGCTGTTACCCAGATTGCCGCGTTAGGTATTAAGTCAGGTAATGGCGTAATTCTCAAAGGCGGTAGTGAAGCTGTACATTCCTGCGAAGCGATCTCTTTTGTAATGTATAAGGCTTTAGAAGAGCTATTTATAAAACATGGCGGTGTATCGCCACATGTGGTGCAGCTATTGACTACCCGAGCCGAAACATTGGCAATCTTAAAAATGGATAAGCTCATCGATCTGATTATTCCTAGAGGTTCCAATCAGTTTGTCCGCTATATCCAAACCAATACCCATATTCCTGTTCTCGGACATGCCGACGGAGTTTGTCATTTGTATGTAGATGAGTCGGCAGATTTAGACAAAGCAGTGGCGATAGCGGTCGATAGCAAAACCCAATATCCTGCTGCTTGTAATGCGATCGAAACAATGTTGGTGCATAGTGCGATCTCATCCAAATTTTTACCTTTAGCTTTAGCTGCCTTGCAAGAACGTGGTGTAGAACTAAGAGGCTGCGATCGCACTCAAAAAATTATTGCGATCAATTCTGCTGATGAATCAGACTGGTCGATGGAATATTGCGACTTGATTTTGTCCATCAAAATTGTTGATTCTTTAGAAGAAGCAATGACCCATATCACTACCTACGGCTCCAAGCATACTGAAGCGATCGTTACTGAGGATCAAGCGATCGCTAATATATTCACGAGTGATATTGATGCTGCTGGCGTATATCACAATTGTTCCACCAGATTTGCTGACGGTTTCCGCTATGGTTTTGGGGCAGAGGTGGGCATCAGCACCAACAAGATGCCACCGCGTGGTCCCGTTGGTTTGGAGGGACTTGTCACCTATAAATATCGACTTGTGGGCAATGGTCACATTGTGGCTGATTACGTAGGGACTAATGCTAAAGCTTTTACCCATCGAGATTTATAACCCCAAAAACTAAAGGAGGCGCTTCGCGCCTCCTTTAGTTTTGACAAGCGGCTAAAAGCTAAATTAAAACTAAAAGAGCTTATGTCAGTCTTGTAGAGTATGGTACAATCTCGCCCAATTTCATTTTTTGCTACCTTCAGCTCAAGCATATGAGACTCCACACACAACACACTCTTCGTAACGCTGCTCTTGGGTTCGTATCTCTTTTGAGTTTTAGCACCTTTGTCAACTTTAGCGGCAGCGCCAATGCTCAGTCTTTCCCAAATGACTCCGTGCCACCTCCTGCAAGTGCAAATAATACTCAGTACGTCGTATATTTACCCAATGTGGCAAATTTACCACAAGCAAAGGTATTAGCCCCAGACGCATTTGTCAGTCGCTTATATACAGGTGAACAGGTTGTCCAGTTAGGCCGCTTCAATAATTTAAATCTTGCTCAACGACGCGCCGATCAGTTTAGTCAAGCTGGACTGAACCCACAGATCAAATCGGAACCTGGTAAAGTGCCTATTTTCCCTTCTGCACCAATAAGTTCAACACCTCCAATCCCTAACTCAGCAATTCCACCCAACTCAGTTCCTCCTATCCCAAATAATCCACCAACCTCTTCTGCGCCAGTTCCTGTGGGAGCGATGCCAATGCCAACATCGCAGACAAATGAGCCATTACCGAATGTCCCTGGTTCAGGTTTTCCTAATAATAACCAGATCGAAATTGTGCGATCGCCTCAGCCCATTCCCCAACAAAATCAGCCATTCCCTCCTCAAAATCAGCCATTCCCTCCCCAAAATATTCCACAAGTAGCAGTTCAAAATGTTCCCACTGGACCGGAACTACGCTTTCTAGTGATCATCCCCTCGAACTCATTATCTGAGTTGCAACGAGTCCAAGCGGTTGCGCCTAATGCTCAACTAAGAAATTCCGGCCGTGGAACTTTTATCTTGGTAGGGGCATATCCTGATCGTGGTAGTGCCGATCTTTACAACAAAGTAATGCGCCTTCAAGGATTTGATAGCCGTGTTGTATTTTTTTAATTCAAGACATAGGGGCTTAAGCCCCTTGTCTTATGAGGAATATATTCGACCACGCCAGCTTTTAGGTTTTGTAAGTGCCGAAATCCAGATGCGAATTACCGCGAATGGGTCAGCAAGGGGGGATATCCAAAACCAAAAACCAACTTCGGTGTAGCTGGTGCGAATGCCAAACATCAGCAAGCATCGGATAAATACCAGAAAAGCATTGAGCCAAAACAAAAGATTCATCAATATCGATGGTGTTGGTTGCCAAATTGATAGTGCCATTAGCATCAGTATCGGCAAACCCTGAACTGCCGTGAGTAATAGACAATCAGCAAAGGTTTGGTTTGGAGTCGAGGCATCCTTAAGATCAAGCGATCGCCCCCATTCGCGCCATGTTTCTGCCATAGACGTATACATCCGCACCTGCATCAATGCTGCGCCATCAAGAAAGCCCACTTTTGCGCCACGTTGAGCGGCTGCTCTAGCGAGGGTGACATCATCGCAAAATGATGACTTGGCGAGTTCATAGCCATTTAACTCGACCAATTTGGTTCGTTTTGATAGGAAGCATTGACCATTTGCCATCACCCGATCCTCCGTGAATTGGGTGCGATCGCCTGTTGCTCCAAACCGAAAAATGAGCGTTATCAATAGCGCGGGTTGAAGCCATTGCTCCCCTGCGGTTTTAAGAATAAATTTTGGTGATAGCGACACAATATCAAAATTATCAACTGTGGCTTGATCCACAAAACTGGCGACTAAACCCTTTTGCGGTAATGTATCGGCATCAATTCCAAGTACCCACTCACTAGTCGGGTCACTATTTAAAAATCCTGTATGCAAAGCCCAAGGACGACCCACCCAACCTTCAGGTAAAGGATCATCGGTAATCAGCTTTAAGGGTATCGGGAAATCCTTTTGTAATTTCTGCACATATTCAGGAGTACCATCTTGAGATCGGCTATCTACGACAATAATTTCTTTGGCAGCTTGATCTCGCAAACCTTCTAAACAAGTCGGCAAGCGATCGATTTCATTGAGTGTGGGGATGACAATCGAAACTTTAGGATCTTGCTTAGCTGAGGCTTCGACTGAAAGCTCAAGAGGTAATAATGGTGCAGTGCGATCGCGGGCATTGCTAAGACGTTTGAGCAGCACAAGTGTAGCGGGGACTTGTAGCAGCAAAAAAAATATCGGGAAACCTATTAAAAAAAGCGAATTATTCAACTTCGATGGAGATGCTTACGTTCTTGAAACTTAATCCTATCGTAAAATCAAGCCGCGCAATGCGCGGCTTGATTTTACGATTATTCTTCTAGCAAGCTTCTCAACATCCATGAGGTCTTTTCATGAACTTGGAGGCGTTGAGTTAAAAGATCGGCAGTTGGTTCATCGTTGGCTTTTTCGGCGATCGGGAAAATAGAACGGGCAGTTCTGGTGACAGCTTCTTGCCCTTCTACGAGCAATTTGATCATTTCTGTCGCTTTGGGGACTCCTTCGGTTTCGGGGATCGAAGTGAGTTTGGCATATGCCGAATATGTTCCAGGGGCTGGAATACCAAGGGAGCGAATTCTTTCTGCAACAAGGTCAACGGCTAAAGCAAGCTCTGTATATTGTGCTTCAAACATGAGATGCAATGTATTGAACATTGGTCCCGTTACGTTCCAATGGAAGTTATGGGTCTTGAGGTAGAGAGTATAGGTGTCTGCGAGTAATCGTGACAACCCTTCAGCGATCGCAATCCGATCCTCTTCAGAAATGCCAATATTAATCAAGCCAGATAGCTCTTTATCGGTTGATTTTTCTTTGTTTTTACCCATCTTGATATTTATTTGATAGTACTGATTATATTATAACTATACAATCCCATCCATTGGAGAAGTATACCTAGTATTGAATAAGCCTTTGCGGAGTTATTGACACATAAGAAAAATCATGATTTTCTTGTTTTTCATATAATTTAGTCTCTAATATATCTAAAATCCAAGCACATAGTTAAGTTTGTATTTTACAGTGATCGCCCCCTCAACAACCAAAATCGCGATCGCCACATTACAAAAAATCAAACAGCGATCGCGCATTAATTACGCCGTTTGGGCAACTGTGGCTAACTTAATAAGTCCTTTAATTGTGAGATCTTCGTCGATCGCATACCAATGAATCCCATAACCTGATGGAGAAATGCGGTACATCTTACGTTCAATATCTGTTGCTTGAGCGAGTTTTTTAGAAGCTTGAACAATGGGGATTTGATAGGCTTCTTCATTAATCGATAGAATCATCCACTCGTCACTAAAATCTATGTTCGATACGTTGTATTGCTTATCCATTTTGCTGACTCCTGAATGCTTGCCATTCATCTACTATTTCATCAAAGTTTTGTAAGATTATCTTCTTGACTTCCCTTGTATCTCTTGATGACATTCCATAAGAGTAAGCCTCACGAATTTCGTATAGATCAATGTCTAGCCAATATTTACATTCGCTGTCTCCTTTCTGAACGTGAATATGAATTGGCTCATTTCCTTCATCTGAATAAAAGAAAATCGCCATCCTTTTAGATATAGAACTGTTGGCATTTAGATTGATCTCATCACATTTGTTAAATTAGCATATTTTCTAAAGTCAAAAATCATCACTGATCGCCACTTCACAAAAATCAAACAGCGATCGCCCCTCTCAATACCTAAAATTGCGATCACCTCTTGAAAAAATCAAACAGTAATCAATTTACTGTGTCCAATCTTCTATTTGTAAATTAGCAATTTGCCCAA
Organism: Pseudanabaena sp.; assembly: GCA_003249035.1. Taxonomy (GTDB): domain Bacteria; phylum Cyanobacteriota; class Cyanobacteriia; order Pseudanabaenales; family Pseudanabaenaceae; genus Pseudanabaena. Next base: position 286,237 of record QBMK01000001.1, on the reverse strand, counting down.
AATCAGAAGTGTTGCGGGTTAATACGATCGCATTGTTAACTATCGCGATCGCTGCAATTTTTAAGTCCATTGTGCCGAGGCGAGGGTATAACTTTCTAATTCTCTGGAATTCATTCGCGGCATCTATATCAAAATCAATAATGGGGATAGCGCAGTAATTGTTGATTTGTCTTTTGAGTTGTTTATAAATTTTAACTTGCGCTTCAAGGTTACGTGCTTTGGAAATGTGGCTCAACCATCCTCTTGTCTGTTCTTCGTAGCTGATGATGGTTGCCGAGACTTGATTAGGACTGACTTTTGCTAATCGAGTAAGAAGACGCTAAGCATTAATCCCACCACGATCTAATATGCTGAGATGGTCTGTATCGAGTATGTACATCTATTTTTTGCGTGACCTTGTTGATGTCTTACGCAATGACTCACGGTATTTTTTGCCTAGTTGCATGGCTTTGTCGTAGTCTGGGCTATCAGCAAATGTTCCTGTGATTTGCTCCCACCAAGGTTTTACTTTAGTAGTTGGACTTTCCACCTTGTTTTTAATCAAATTGATTTCAGCTTCTAGGATTGTGACTCTTTCTTCTAGGGTTATTGACATTAGGGTTGGAACTCACTCATGTAGTAGGAATGATTATAACAACAGAGTCACTTTATTAATATAGACTGATCGCCCCTCTCAACACCGAAAATTGCGATCGCCACTTCAAAAAATCAAACTGCGATCGCACTTAACGCTTTTACTTTGGCGATCGCCTTACCTTCGTCTGGAAGTTTTTGACCATGCTTGTGGGCTGTCTCTAGCCACAAAGTTCTTACTGTAATTAACTCTTGCAAGGTTTCTTCTAGGGTTTCACCTTGAGCTAAACATCCTTTTAATGCAGGAATTTCAGCGACAAAACCACCTTCTTCACATGGATAAATCACTATTGGATATTTCATGATTGTTCTCCTTCAATAAGTTCTACAACTCTTTTAACATATACAGACTTAACGCGGTTGTTATGGACTGGGATGACTAAAACTATTTCATCTCTTTTGAAAATATGGTGACTTCCTGTAATTCTATCTAAATCAAAACCTTCTAGCTCTAACAATTTACGAATGTCTCCAAATGTAACGTTGTTAGGGCTGTTTTTTAGGAGTTCAAGTAGTTTGTCTTTCTTGCTCATAATTTGATTTTACAATATCCAAACAGCGATCGCCCTCTCAATACCCAAAATCGAGATCGCCTCTTCAAAAAAATTAAACAGTGATCGCAATACAAAGTTACTCGTCATTCAAAATTGATTTTAAATTTGATATAGAGAGCCAAGGTCTTTTTCTATGGAGCATCCTGTGACAATTCGAGCATACTAACGCTAGATCTTCTACTTTGGTTTCTACTTCTTCTGTAGTTTCTGATAAAGGTTTAGTATGATGCGCCTCTATAAAATCTTCTCCTATAACGCCGTATTTCTTTAAGAAAGAAAAATCGCAGACTGAGCAACATAGCAAGGGATCACGTTCTTTCGCTTTCTTTTTAGCCAAATCGATCACAGCCTTACTTCTCTCTTGTAACTTATGTAATCGATAAAACTCTTTTCCTTCAGGGAAAGCCAGCTCATCGTCTTCTTCCTTAAAGAAAGGTTGTTTAGCCAACACGGGAGTCTCAACTATTTTTATACTATCAGGCTTCAAAACAATCGTTTTGTCTACAGACTTTATATTTTCTTCAATTCTAACTTTTTGACCATTCGGTTTAAATTTTAAGCGACCATTTTCATTGTTTCCTAAAATTATAGATGCTGCTGGAGATGGAAACTTAAACTCCACATCTTCGGTAAATTGGTAGTCACTAGACCTTTTTTGTAGTTTGTTAGTAGCAATAAGTCTTTGTCTTTCTTCTGGGTATCCGCGACTAAAAAAAGAGTCTGTAAGTTCCGAATCACCAACAGCAAGAAAGCCTTTTAAAACTACAAATTTACCATCTTGTTTATAATAGCCAAATGCTGTAATTCCTTTTGAGCTACATTCAAATTTGTCATATTCCATAAATTTGGTGCTGGTAATCTAACTACTTATTTAAATAAAAAATAATTTCGTGATTATAGCGGATATATCCTGACAATTAAGAATTGAGAAACCAAAGTAGAGTATGTGTTCTAAAAGTATGGGACTTAATACATATACTCTTGAATTTCTGCTAATGGCTCATCAAAATCATCTGACATCAAAATTAGCCCTGCCATTGTTCCCGCTTGCCTATACTTTTTCTTGGCTATTTCATCATTTTTGATCGCAGAACCAGATGATTTTTCTATTCCCTTATGCAATAAATATTCCGCATAATGCAGAACCTCGACCTTGAGAGCATCTGGCATTTTCACAAAGATTTTTAGCACCTCATCGTTTAAGGAAATATTGGTGCTAGATTCTTGAGCTTTAGTAATAGTTTGTTGCATTGATTTTGCCTCTGGTGCGATCGCAGATAGAAATATTAACAATTATGACCTATACACTCTCAACAGGCTCAGGCTTCCAAGTTTCGCCGTACTTGTCTTTGAGAGCAGACCATGCCTCGACTTGACCTTCAGCATATTCCCCTGGTTTACCCCATTGCAAGAAAGCACTCATTTGCGCCTTGTCTTCGGCATCGAGGAAGCGGACGGCGTATGTGGTGAAATTGCCGCGTTTGGCTTCGCCTGTTTCAAAGCGGACATCGGTGATTTTGTCCATGTTTAGGTGAAACTCGATGTGTTCGGAATGCATATTGGCATACTTGCCCTTGGGGAGTTCCGCGTAAAAAAGCTTCTCGATATTTACCCTTGCTTCTAGTACACCCGCATCACTGGTGACGATCAGGCGAACTAAGCCGAGAGTGTGACATTCTTCTAAAAAATCTTTTAAAGTAGCAGCCATAGGAGTTTGTTTAATATTAATTAATAAGTTTGTGATGATGTTATGAACTTTTTTTACGATCACCACAACCATATTAAAGCCGAAAAGGGTTAGTGTGTGCAGCCTTGAGGAGATAAAAGCAGCGATCGCGTATTTATATCAAGAAATTCCAAAGCCCTCAAAAATGCTCTAAAGTTGACTACAAGCTCATTTACCCGCAATCATCTAAGCTTTTATCTATGAAAATCGCCAACAACATAACCGAATTAGTCGGACATACCCCCTTAGTCGAATTGCAGCGTATTCCCAAGGCTGAGGGATGCGTGGCGCGAATTATTGTCAAACTAGAGGGCATGAATCCCGCCGCTTCGGTCAAGGATCGTATCGGTGTAAACATGATCCAAGAAGCCGAAGAGCAGGGCTTAATTTCGCCACATAAGACAATTTTAGTGGAGCCAACTTCGGGCAATACAGGGATCGCGCTGGCGATGGTCGCCGCCGCTAAGGGATATAAATTAATTTTGACCATGCCCGAAACTATGAGTATGGAAAGGAGATCAATGCTACGCGCCTATGGTGCCACCCTTGAGTTGACGGCAGGAACTGAAGGTATGGGCGGCGCAATTCGTCGCGCTAAGGAAATCACCGAAAGCACTCCCGATGCTTATATGTTGCAACAGTTCCGCAATCCTTCTAATCCTGCGATCCATCGCGAGACTACAGCGGAAGAGATTTGGGAAGATACCGATGGAACGATTGACTTTCTGATTTCGGGCGTTGGTACTGGTGGAACAATTACAGGGATTGCGGAAGTGATTAAATCGCGTAAACCATCGTTTAAGGCGATCGCAGTCGAGCCAGCCAATAGCCAAGTCTTAGCAGGTAGTCGCCCAGGTCCTCACAAAATTCAAGGCATCGGTGCGGGATTTGTGCCTGAAGTTTTAAAAACAGAATTGATTGATGAGATTATTCCTGTAACTGATGATCAGGCGATCGCCTTTGGGCGCAGATTGGCGCGTGAGGAAGGGCTGCTGTCAGGGATTTCCAGTGGAGCTGCACTTTACGCAGCAGTACAGATTGCCAAGCGTCCAGAGAATGCTGGCAAAATGGTGGTGATGATTCAGCCTAGCTTTGGCGAACGTTACTTAAGTACGCCTCTATTCCAAGATCCTGAATTGATGGCACTGAGTTAGAACCCCTCTCTATCTCTCCCCTTGCAAAGGGGAGGGAACTAGATTTAAATTAAAGATTGCTGGTCTTCCCCCTTTGCAAGGGGGAATTGAAGGGGGTTAATTAGTAGACTTCGCAATTACATTCTGATAAGTTCCATTTAGAACTGATAAAGCTGCTACATATTGCGGATCTTCATTTGTGCCGAGCTGTTTACGAGTAATTGGCTCTGTCAGTGCAACTTCCACATTCGGAATAATGCCTCGCTTATGGATATTGTGATGCAATGGAGTCTCGTATTTAGCGATCGTCACCGCCAAACCTGCGCCATCTTCCAATTCATATAGAGATTGAATTAATCCCTTACCATAGGTCTTGGTTCCAACAAGCTGAGCGCGATCGTTCTCTTGCAATGCACCAGCAAGAATCTCGCTAGCACTGGCGCTGCCTCCGTCAGTCAGTACAGCTAAGGGATCAGACGTAATCGCATCGCCTTTTGCTTCAAAACTCTCCTGTACTCCATGCCGATCAACGGTATAAACCACAGTTCCTTCAGGAATCCACATCCGCGCAATCTGTAAACCCGCATCAAATAACCCACCAGGGTTCCCACGCAAATCAAGAACATAACGATCCGCACCTTCAGCTTCAAACTTCTTCAGCGTCTTTTCCATATCTGCTGAGGCATTACCATTGAACTGATTTAAGCGGATATAGCCGACTTTATGATTTGCTTCTTGATTGAGCTTGGCGATGATTGGTGTAACCGCAATGCGATCGCGTTTAATCAGTACATCTAGTTTTTCTAAACCCTTACCATCAGCCAAAGCCCTTTCTAGACTCAGTTTGACCTCAGAGCCAATCTTGCCACGCATTCTGGTCGCACATTCATCAAGGCTCAAGCCCTTAGTCGGAATATTATCGATCGCAACAATACGATCGCGCGATCGCACACCCGCTATATCCGCAGGCGAGCCTTCGATCGGCGAAATCACTGTGACATTACTATCAGGTTCATCCATGGCGATTTGCAGCCCTACACCCGTTAATTCGCCTGATGTGCTGGTTTGCATACTTCTAAATTTGTCAGGCTCCAGAAACCTTGTGAAAGGATCGTCCAAGGTTGCTAGCATTTCCCTAATCGCCGTATAGGTGTCTTCTCGACTATTAAACTTACGGTTTATAAACTGGCGGCGCACTTTGTACCAGTTTTGATGATTAAAATCAGCGTCTACGTAAGAACGGTTGACGATTTGCCACACATTAGTCAGAAATTTTTGCTCTTGTAAATAGTCTGTCACCGCAGCATTTGCGCCACCAATCCAGAAAAACTGCACGGCGATCGCTACTAAACTAATTACGAGCCAAGACCAAATACGACGCTGTTTTATCATGCTATCTATGCAAACTTTTTTATATAAAAATATTTTCTCTATCCTAACTAATCTAGCTTTCTTCAAGCCAAATTTCCCGTTTTTTCGTACCTAAGACACATAAAGCCCATAAATTAGAAACGTTACTTTATGTCCCCTCTAAATTTATGGGTTCTCTCAAATGCAGCATTGGCGAAAATTTCAGGCCGCGCTAATTTTTTATACTTGTTTGCCTTTACGTCCAAAGGGAATGTTGGATTTCAGAGGAATTGCTCTCTATGCACCACTGATCGGCATTTTCATCGGCATTGCAATCGCCTCTCTCGACTTGGGGCTAGGACTAATTAAACCTGCACCAGAATTTATATATCTGCGATCGCTGCTCACAATTTTATTAGGATTACTAATTACAGGCGGTTTACATCTCGATGGCGCGATGGATACTGCTGATGGACTTGCCGTCACCGATCCTAGTCGTCGCCTTGAGGTGATGGCAGATAGTAATACTGGTGCATTTGGCGCGATCGCAGGAATCACGATTTTGTTATTAAAAGTAGTTGCTCTCGCCGCAATTAAGGATCAGAGATTTTGGATTTTAACTAGCGTTTGGGCTTGGGCAAGGTGGGGACAATTACGCGCAATTATGGCTTATCCCTATCTCAAAGCGATCGGCAAGGGCAAATTTCATCAAGAGGATTTGCATCATTGGCAAGTGTTGCTAGTCGCGATTTTATTAACGGCTGTAAATATAGCGATCGCGTATTTTTACAACTCAATTTATCTGGGAATTGGTTTAACGGTAATTGGATTTAGTTTGTCTTGGCTCATTGGTGCTTGGCTCAACCGTAAACTCGGTGGACAAACTGGTGATACCTATGGTGCGATCGTCGAGTGGACTGAGGCGCTAAGTTTATGTGCGATCGCATATTTGAGTTAGTCTTATGGAACTCTCCAACCTATTTCTATAATTCTTTAGACTTAAGCCATTCTCTGACAACTACTTCCGCAGAACGTGATTGGTTATCCACTTGATAGTTCATTTTTTGCATGTCTTCATTAGAAATCAAACCCGCTAACTGTTTGATAGATTCTCGAACCTCTGGGTGTTTCTGCAAAATTGCTTGATTAAAAATAGGAACGGCTTGATAGGGAGGGAAATAGTTTTTATCATCTTCCAAAATAAATAAATCTAAAATAGGAATTAACCCATCTGTCGAATTACCCGCTATCAAGTCAACATTCTTTTTTGCTAGAGCTTGATACATAAGCCCTAACTCCATTTGTTGAGGTGGCTTCGTAAATTTCAAGTTATAGGTTTTGGCTAAACCAGCATAACCGTCAGCTCTTTCTAGAAATTCATAGCCAAAGCCAGCTTGCCATTGAGAAGTATATTGAGATGCTTGTGAAATAGTCTTAATATTTAATCTCCTTGCATCCTCACCTCGAATTGCGATCGCGAAAGTATTATTAAATCCTAGAGATGGCATGACTTCCAAATTAAAGTCTTTTGCATAAGTCGCCTTCACTTGGTCATATACAATTTGCCGATCGCTGATTGGGTTTTGCTTTAACACCGCCGTATATGCTGTACCCGTATATTCAACATAGCCAGAGATTTGTCCAGCTTTTAGGGCTTCATGGCAAATAAATGTTCCACCTAAATTAAAACGGCGATCGACTCTTAGTTTTGTATGAGTTTCAATTTGTTGAGCTAATAATTCTCCTAAAATCACCTGCTCAGTAAAATTTTTAGACCCAATCACAATTGTTTGAGGGTTCTGTTGTAGTAAGAAGGTAATTATAGTAATCATCATCGCAGCAGCAAGACCTCCCACAATTGCGAGTTGTCGCTTGTTCAATATTGGCTTTTGGATGGGTTGCTGAGTCAATCTCTTTTCTAATAATCCCAGCCCAAAATCTGCACATAGAGCAATAATCGCAGCGGGAATTGCTCCTGCTAGGATTAGTTGATTATTAACTGTGGAAATGCCCCGAAAGATAAATACACCCAAGCCACCGCCTCCGATCGCTGCTGCGATTGTCGCAATGCCCACGGAAATCACTGTAGCAACGCGAATACCTGCCAAAATTACTCCTGATGCTAGAGGCAGTTCTACCTGAGTCAGTAATTGCCAGTCTGTCATTCCCATTCCGCGTCCTGCTTCGCGAATAGCGGGATCGATGCTTTGGATGCCAATGTAGGTATTGCGAATCAGTGGAAGTAGGGCATAAAGAGTTAGAGCCACGATTGCAGGGATTTTGCCGATACCTCCTAAAAATGGCACGGAAATCAAAAAGCCAAAGATTGCTAAGCTAGGAATAGTTTGTAAAGCGTTAGCAATTCCGAGAATTGGTGCTACAAATTTAGGATGCCTTGTAATGAGAATGCCTAAGGGAATCCCGATCGCAATTGCGACAGTCATGGCAATACCCACTAAGATTAAATGTTCGCCACTACGGAGCAAAATTTCTGCGCTATATTCGTTTAGAAAGCTAAAAAACAAAATAATCTCCTCCAATTAATCGACAAATACTCATTCCAGAACTATTCCTAAAGAAGTTATGATGTGACGCGCAGAAGCACATCATAAAACTATTCCAATTGACGCAAACAAGCTATGAATGCTTGCGCTTCGGGATGGGAAGAGCGCAGAAATTCCTCTTTCGTTCCTAATACAACTAGTTCACCTTTATCCATTAAGCCAATACGATTACCCAGAAAAAAAGCTTCTTGAATGTCATGGGTCACAAAAACAACCGTTTTACCAAGCTTTCTTTGCAAATATCGAAATTGCTGTTGCAATTCTAGTCTGGTAATCGGATCGAGCGCTCCAAAGGGTTCATCCATCAATAGGATTGGTGGATCAGAGGCTAAAGCTCTCGCCACGCCGACACGTTGACGTTGCCCACCCGATAGTTGATGGGGATATCTTTGTGAGAAGACTTCTGGTTCTAATCCCACCAAGCCCAGCATTTCATAAACTCTTGTTTCTATTTGGTGCCTTGACCTCTTTTGCAAAGATGGAACTAGCCCAATATTTTGTCTAACATTAAAATGCGGAAATAAGCCTATTTCTTGGATGACATAGCCAATATTTCTTCGCAGCTTGATCGCATCCCAACTTGTTGTCAGGCGATCGCTAACTAAGACCTGTCCCGATGTCGGTATAAGTAGCCGATTAATTAACTTTAAAGTCGTCGTTTTTCCGCTGCCGCTTCGCCCAAGCAGGACGAGTGACTCTCCTGCATAAATAGTCAGATTCAACTGGGACAGGAGTTGCCGATGATTTACCTGAAAATTTACATCTCGAAACTCAACGGTTATATTGGATGCTTGTAACATATGGACTAACAACTAGACTTAAGTTTCAATTTTTGGGCGATGACTTACACTTTAACCAAAAGCAGAAAGCATATATCCTTTGCTGTAGCCTTTATTAGGAGCAATATCATAGTCTATATGGATTTCAGTGCAATTTGATATGCAATATTTCGCTTTTATTTTATGGTTTTCCAAAATACTGGCTGAATCTGCAAAATCTATTGGAACCATTTCCCATGAGGAAAAAAGTCCTGATCTTTTCTTCTTACTTGTTTAGGACTACCAACAATAAATACTAGCGAATGTCAACATGAGGTAATTCTTTTTGGATGAGTAAAAGCATTCGCTCTGCAACCTTCTGACTTGTAACATTTATTCCTACTTTCTTATTTGTGTTTGTCATAAGGTAAACCACATGTGAAACTTTCTCGTTTTTTCTGATTTGGAAACGATAGGCTTCTGCTATGTCGTGAGGATGATCGTTAATGAGTCGAATCACTTTTTCAGGTATGGCTTGGCTCAAATACCAGCAATATATGCCAACAACGACTAACAAAACGCCAAATCCAATCACAAATATACGCGCTGCTACTTCTCCTGATTTAAATGGCGCCAACAAAGCTAACAAGCCAACAGACACAGCACCAAACCATAAAAAAACAGCAATTCCCCGAAAAAGCATTTTCTGTAACTGGGTCGATTGTCTTATTAATTTTTCTAACTCGGCATTTTTCATTATTGAACCGCCTTCTAAGTAAGTAACTTTTACAGCAACCAATCAAAAAAACAGCTTACAACATAACACCAATCACAAAAAAAGCAATTTTAGTATCTAGGCTTTTTAAGGTTGCGGCGGTGAGGTAAGTATTGGGGACTTGTGATTGCGTTCGCTATCCAGATCCTTGGCGAGCAGAGAACTTTATTAAAAAATCACAGATGATTGCTATTCGAGACACCTAAAATCTTTCAATGCAATAACTTCGCTCGAACGATCGTGCTTGAAGAGATCGACAGCGCTCTCTTCAAGCACGATCGCAGGTGGATGTTCTTTGATATAGAAATATGTGCCGAAAACTAAACCAAGCAAGATAAAAACGGTGGATAGAATCACACGAAGCCAACGAATTGTTTGCATAAGATTTATTTGACAGAGATTTTAAGGCTATCACATGGCTTTGTTTCATAAAAAGGCAGAATTGAAACAGAAATATAAGATCCACAAATGGTCTTGAGTGGCGATCTCTGTTTGATTTTTGGGAAGAGTCGATCGCGATGTTTTGAGGATTGATGTGGCGATCGCTGTTAGTAACGGTTAGATATACACCAATAAATCTCTATGTGTTTTTTCTTCCACCAATCTCAGATAATGTTGCATTGTCTCGCCGAAGTATATGATTGCTGTTCGTTGTTAGGTTGCACTCGGCTTAGACATCGCTTAATTCTCAGTTTGTTACATCTAAATTCTATGCTTTCCCTGAGTTTTTTACTCCAAGCGCCAAATTTCAAGCTATATGTTCGCAAAACCAGTACTCAAAGCTTAGAACGGACAAAAGACATTATTCGTTAACAAGTGAGGTGATGGCATTGGCTGCAAAACAAGTTTGGGAAGTTGTGGGATCTGACTAAAGGGCATCTCTAAAAACAGGTATAGACTGGGTGAGGGATTTGAGCAATTGGGAGCGATATATTATAATAACCAAGAGATAGAAGAGATTAATATTTCTCAATAGAATGAATAATCGAGAAGTTAGGAATAAATCGTCAAAATAGAGAGGGGGTATCGCTAATTTCAGAAGATTATCTCATTCACCTCTTATTGTTGCAATACTTTGCTTCATTCTATTTTCATGTTTAATGCCAAAACTAAAAATGGCGTAGCCATTTTTAGTTTTAAAAACCCTTACAGGGTTTGGTTTTAAATCCACAAAATTGTTGTCACAATTTCGTGAATTGGTATAACTTTATCAGCCTTTTTTAGAAGTTTCTATTATCATTTTATGTCCGAAGAAGTCAGTGCAGAACAGCTAGCATCGCAGCTATATCAAGAAGGGGTTAGTAACTTTGAGAATGGGAACTATCATCAGACGCTCGCACTACTAGAGCGAGCCCGTACTTTAGCTATTTTAGAAACTACTTTGGGCGCCGAAATTCTCATATGGCTAGCCAATGCCTATGATGCAGTTGGTAAAACTGAGGAGGCGATCGCTATATGTCGGAGTCTCAAAAAGCACCCAGTTAACTCTGTCCGTAAGTCAGCACGTTATATGTTGGGGATTTTTACAGCACCTCAACTGAGCAAACTTGAAGGAGTAGTATCTGAGGTTCCAGTTATACAGTCACCTGACACCTATCAATCTAAACCCATTCCTAGAAGTAAAAGTTTAAGTGATACTGAGCGAAAGCCATTTCGTGAGGTTTCGCTTGAGAAGCCAAACACTAATAGCTCAAATAATTTTTTGTGGGTTGCGATCGCAATTACTCTTTTGCTTTTAGCTATTTGGGTAGCAAAGTCAATCTAGCAGGTAGTTGCGCTTAGCCTCGCTACTTTCTGGGTTTAAGTGCTGTAAACATCAAACTCAAAAATGAATGGTATGCTAGCTTATACTTTTGTTAAGTTACTTAAAGCAAAGTTCAAACTTACAGTGATTTGAGATCAAGAAAGCCACAAGATTTTTGTTGCAAATGCTACTATTCAGCACTTGCAACAAAAATCTTAGTTAGGGTTTCAGCGCAAAATGCTGTAGACAAGTAAATTTAAACTATTTCTGGGAGTAAATGGCGTGATGAGGAGAGCGATCCCCGCACAATGGATTAATTTAGGAATGCACCTAGCTTCAATGGTGTTTGGTCTATTAGGATTGATTTTAGTTTTACCAAATACCGAGTTTATTGAAAGCTTATCTGAGGCTGGTTTGCAGGTCTTTTCATGGGGAATGCAAAATGGCGGCGCATCCTACATGATTTTTGGCGCGATCGCCGCATTTCTTTACGGCAAGCATACTATCGGGCTCAAGCGTACTCTTGCATTTTGCATTCCTGCGGTCGGATTGTCGCTAAGTAGCGAATTATTAGGAACTAGTACAGGGTTTCCTTTTGGTGCTTATGCTTATCTGAGTGGACTAGGTTACAAAATCGCTGACTTAGTTCCATTTACAATTCCCTTGTCATGGTTCTATATGGGCTTTGCTGCTTTCCTAGTATCTGCAACTTTGATGCGCTTTGGTAGAGGTTGGGGCTATCGAATTGCCGCGATCGCACTTGGAGCTTTGATGTTGACATCATGGGACTTTGTACTTGATCCCGCGATGAGCCAAACTCCCTATCCTTTCTGGGAATGGCATCAAGCAGGCGAGTTTTATGGAATGCCCTACCAAAACTTTTTTGGCTGGTTCGGAACTGGTGCATTATTCATGACCGTTGCATCCTTAATTTGGGGTAAGGATAATCAACCCATCCTAAATCGTCAGCAAATTATTTTCCCAACAATTATGTATGCAGGCAATTTCATGTTTGCGTTGATCCTAAGTTTTAATGCAGGATTTTACGTTCCAGCTTTGTTAGGTATTGTTGTTGGCGCTTTGCCACTTGTTGTGCTTTATTTGTCCACACCTAATGGTGAAGATGACAATGCGATCGCTAGCTCTTCTACCAATACCTCAGTAGTAGCAGTGGAAGCTTCTAAAGTAGAAACAATAGCGACTCGTTAAAACGAAACAAATAAATATAGCTGTCTACAATTGGCTTCAGCTATAAAAAAGGGGAGGTGCTTAGCGCCTCCCCTTTTTTTATTTGCCTTGCAAGGATTTTAGCTCGCGCAAAATTACCATTAACCCTTTATTTTGGTGGTCAATTTGTTCGGAAATTTTGTCCATGCGCTGACTCATAGCCTTAATCACCTTGTCTTGATTGTCAAGGCGAGTATTTAACTCATTAAACCTAGCCACAACTTCTCGCTGAATCAAGTTCTCTATCCCTTGTACGAGCAAAGTCTCAGTCGCAGTGAGTCGATTGACGATCGTTTGCAGACTAGGTTCTTCGGTACGAGGCATCTCTCTGACCGCAGGAGGTGCAGATGATCGAGAAGAAGTTTCTACAACAGTTTGAGCCGGCTCGGGCGACAAAAAGTTTTGGATGCGAGAAACTAAAACATCAGCTTCAAAAGGCTTTTCGAGAAAATCAAACTCAGTGAATGGCTCAGGTACATGCTCGGTGACTTGTTCTTTGAGTCCCGAAATCATGATTACAGGAACTTTTTGTAATCCTTCAACTCGACGGATTGCCTGTAAGGTCTGATAGCCATTGTATTTGGGCATCACGAAATCAAGCAAAATTAGGTCAGGAAAGGCTCTTCGAGCGGCATCTAGACCTGATTTGCCATCACTTGCTTCTAAGACATCATACTTGCCCGACAAAATGCTTTTAACCATTTTGCGGATCATAATACTGTCGTCAATTACCAGTACTTTCTTTGCAGTCATGGATTTGAAGAATCCGCCCCAAATGGCTATTATGCGAGACCATCATATTACATCACAAAACTCGTTACATCACAAAACTAAGTTGTTGAAATATTTTCTGCTCTGTTCAAGATGAGCGCGATCGCGTTAAACTTAAAAGATCCATTTTCTTTCGGTTTTATGGCAAAACGATACACTATTGACTCATCGCAAATTATTCGTCGTGTCGAAGAACTGATCAACGCATCTTCTAACCGTTATCGAATCACGGTACAAGTTGCGAACCGAGCCAAGCTCAGACGTTATGAAGATGACGACTATGACGATCGCATGATGAAGCCGATTTTACGCGCCATTATGGAAATGTCTGACGAAATGTCTCAGCCTGAAATTCTGAGCGACTGAAAGCTATAGAATTTGGTGGCGCAATGCGCCACCGATTCTAATAATTAATATGCTAAATTTCGCGTCTCAGGATACATCTAAGCAGCTATTAAGTGGTGAGGGTTGGCGAATAGGGTTTCGCTCGGATGTAGATATATACAAGGGGTTGGTGGGGACAGACAGTTGGGCGATCGAGCTAACTAAAAGTGAATTTAATGATTTTTGTAAGCTAGCATCACAACTTGCTGAGACGATGCAGCTAATGGCTGCCGAGCTATCGGACGGTGAAAAAATTTGTTGCACATTAGAAACTGAAGATATTAGCCTTGAAGTTAATGGATTTCCCGACGCTTTTACTTTGCACTTACAATTTTTGACTGGACGTCGTTTTGAAGGTTTTTGGGATGCGGCGGCTGTGCCTTTTTTGATTGGAGCGATCGCCAATATAATCGCAGCTAGGAGTTAAAGAAATGACCAGTGTTGTTATCGAAAAAGCCGAAACTGAATCAGAGGTAAAGCAAAAGCTGACATTAGAGCAATTTTTGGACTTGCCAGATAATGATGAAAGTTATGAGTTAGTCGAAGGAGCCGCAATTAAAAAAATGTCCCCAAAATTCTTTCATTCTCGTTTAACTGCATCCTTCTGGAGCGATCTGTCAGCTTGGGCTAACGGTTTTGGACAGGTAGCGATCGAGTGGTCGGTAGTCTTAAAACGGCGAGGTGAAAATTGGGTTCCTGTCCCTGACTTACTGTATGTTTCTTACGATCGCCTTGCTGCTGATTGGCGTGAGGATGCCCCATGTCCTGTATTGCCTGAGTTGGTAATTGAAATTGTGTCGCCCGATCAGACTTTTAACCAGTTAGCGCAGAAAGCTACAGACTATTTGGATGCAGGAGTCGATCGCGTCTGGGTAGTTTATCCACCAATGCGAAGCCTGACCGTATTTTTTGGCGATCGCCCACCTGAGACTTATCGAGGCGATCGCCGATTAACAGATGAGCTTTTTTCTGATTTGGTAGTAACTTCAGAGCAGTTTTTTGTGAAGGCAGGAATTTAGCGTTTCTAACAGCGACAAATCTTGTCATACAAAAGCACAAAATGGCTATGCCATTTTGTGCTTTTGTAAATCCTTGCTGGGTTTGGTTTTTAATTCACAAAAGTGTTGTCACACTTTTGTGAATTGGGATCAGGCGTACTCTTTTGTTTTGTGCAAATACGAATTGTTTTGGAGCATTCGTGAAGGGGTGGCAAACAAATGAATTTTGCTCCAAGAGTCGCTATAGTCGGTATCAGCGACTAATAATTCTATCAACTCATTAGAGATATCGTGCCATTGAGGATTAGTAGCGATCGCTTGATTCCATTGAAATGTGACCTCACTATATTCTGTGCAAATTGGTCTGTTGGTGTAATTTGGATCGTGTTCGATCCAAATTAGGCGATTGGGATTAAGTTGAAAATCGTGAACAATCTGTGTGGCAAGTTTTTCTACTTGAGACGGAATAAACCAACCAATTTCACAATTTTGTGGTGAAACGATCGCGATCTGCTGCCCAAACGGCTGATAAATGATGCGTAAATGACATTGCAGTTGCCAAAGCACAGAATCTGGACCAGTTACAGGGCATTGATAAGAGAGAGCGATTTTTTTCATGAGGAAAAGCCTTTAAGTCGCAATAGTTAAAATTATGAATGGCTAAATTGAAATATCAAACGGGATTGCCTATGGCAATTCTGTTTTTATCGTTTCTTCTAAATACATGGACTTTCGATCGCAGATTCTCACCTGTCAAAGTTACTTGGCTAGGTTGCAAAAATTGAATGTTAGTCGAGAGGATCAAGGCATTTTCAACGAGAAGATCCTCGATGAATCCTGTTTTCAAGCATTCTGCTTCATGTTCGACTATAAATGGGCCAAAGTAGTAAAGACACAGGGGCTGTGCGGTCAAAATTTCAATCCACCAACCTAATTCATGAACTGATGCATTTAACTCCATATTCGTGAATACCTGAATCGTAAGTATAAATAGCTAGTCAAGATTTTTTTGATATAAGACCTTCCCTCACACTTTAAAAATAGCGACAAATAATGAGGAAATTCTGAGGCAACAGTATTTTTTTTAGGGTGATCGCTATAAGTGCCTCGGAATAATTAAAAAAACATAGCCAAAATATATACCCACCGCTGCGCGGCGGGTATATATTTTGGAGTTTTATATTTAATTGTGCCTAGCTACTTATCACCCCTACCAGCCTAAAAGATTGGAAATTTGATTAACGAGAGAGAGAACGTAGAATGGTTTGGCGATCGTACCTTTGACACCTAATCGTGAAATTTCTTGAGGTTCGGTGAGATCTATGCGAGATGTCAATAAAACAACAGGAATATTTGCAAGTTGCTGATCGGCTTGTAATTCTTTGAGTACATCAAACCCATCCATATTTGGCATCATTATATCCAGCACAATTGCGTCAGGTTTGACTGTGGCGCTGGCGGCTAATCCTTCTTTGCCCGATCTAGCAGTTGCTATTTGCCAGTTGCTGAAAACTTCTAGAGACGTTTGCACAATTTGGCAAACATATTCTTCATCTTCGATCAATAAAATCGTTTTGCTAGCTGTATTTTCCATTCGGACGTTAAAGTGCGATTCGCCTTGTTTCTGAAATTTGAAACCCAGTGTAGAAAATAAAAATGAGGATAATCTGAGGAAGCCCAATATTCATAGGATTCCTCAGCAAAAGACGTTAGGACAAAACCCAAAATAGAGTTGCGGCGCGAAGCGCCGCAACTCTATTTTGGGTTTTATGTCTCAGCTACAGTGGCTATAGCAATATATTGCGTTTCCTCGTCTAATACCAATTCACGAAAGTGTGACAACACTTTTGTGAATTAAAAACCAAACCCAGTAAGGTTTCTCAAAACTAAAAATGGCGTAGCCATTTTTAGTTTTGGTATAAGTATCGGGGGGAGCCGCGCCTTCGGCGGGGAAACAAAGATAAAGGTGGCGCGAAGCGCCGCCTTTATCTTTGGGGGCTAATTTCTTAAAATAGAAGTCTGAGCGTCTGGCGGATTCATCGGAACACGCCCAGTTTCTATGCAGCGCCACATGTGGTTAAACAAAATCCCTGCATTTCCCCTGCCGTCGCCTGCAAAATAACCATGTCCTATAGGCGAATCATAGACAGAATTGAAATCGTCACAATCTAGGGCATACACATTCTTACTGACTTTATCAATATGCTCTGGGCCCGTGTGCCCCAAACGCCGTGAAGCAATCTTGCCGATATTAGCGACCTTACTTGCGCGCATGGCTAGATCGTCAGCCGCATAATAGACGACCACATTCCTTGCTGCTGTTGGAATATACTGCCCCTCTTGCCCTGCCTCTAGTGCCTCGTTGACGATATCAGCAGCTGCCATGAAGATATTGCGAAATATCAGTGGCATTCCTTGGGGTAAAAAATATTGAACAATATTGGCAAAAGTAACTCGTAAAACTCGGTTGCCCATCGAATGCGCCAAAATGTTAATGCGCTTAGTACAGGGAGGCGAATTATCGGTTGCGGGCTTTTCTCGCCAAGCTAGAAACTTTTGAAATAGTCGGGCAAATGCAATACCACTCTGATCGGCAGCAATTTGATCGTCAAAGTAGTCTTTGATCTGACCAGGATCGTTGCCACAGGGCCAAATGAGCGGCACAACAACTATCCGTTTACTCTCTTTGCGATCAAAAAGACTCTGCAATTCTCTTGCTCGTGGGAAAATCGCCGGCTCAGGCAGATTAGCATATCCATGAATATAGAAAAGAATTTCCTTTGCTTCCGAGTTTTTGAGCTCTGTCAAAAATGCTTGACTACCAATCTCAGTATATTTTTCATAGCCGTCTTGTCGGCAAAAATAGATTGACTGCTCAGCTTGATTATTACTCAAATTAAAATTTACCGATCGCGGCAATTGCAGTTTGCCATCGGCTCCCTTGGGCGTAATTCCTTCTTTAAAAACTCGATTTGTAACAAATAACATGAGAACTCTCCGATTAGGCAATCTACCTGAATAGTTAAATTATGGTCACGAAATTAGCTAGGCTACAAAATATCTCCAAATATCAAAGCACTTTAAAAATTCAAAGAAACTAGAGATAACTTCACAACCACCCTAAAATTTGTGAAATTTGATCGGCAATTTTGAGAGGCTCGAATGGCTTGGCAATTATACCTGCCACACCTAGTTGAGTTAACCGATCGCGATCGCTTACCTGTACTTTGGCAGTTAAGAAGATTACGGGAATATTTTGAGTAACTGGATTCTTTTGTAAGCTTTGATAGACGGTGATACCATCCATTTTAGGCATCATCACATCAAGGAGAATTGCATCTGGGTTGACATTTTCCACCAGGTCAAGCCCTGCTTTGCCAGAATTAGCTATTTGTACTTTCCATCCTTTAAAGCTTTCTAGACAGACTGCAATGACTTCCGCAAGATTTGGCTCATCATCAATCAGTAAAATTGATTTGGTAGTCATAAATTTAGAATTTCCTCTTAACGGATTGCAAATCAAATAACTTGTGCGATTTAAAAACCAATAATTGTTGAGTCGAGCTTTGCTCGACTCAACAATTATTGGATCCTTAGACTATGCGGTGGGGAATGGTAAACGAAAAAGTGCTGCCTTCTGACAATACACTCTTGACCCAAATCTTGCCACCATGTTGTTGGACAATGCTGCGGCAGATCGCTAAACCTAAGCCTGTCCCTCCCTTTTGGCGGGAATCAGAAGCATCGACTTGATTGAAGCGTCCAAAAATACTTTCTAGATGATTTTCGGGAATACCGCGACCGCGATCGCATACTCGAAAGACAATCTCATCGGCAATTTGTTCGGCTTCCAGATGCACTTGACTTTGAGGCGGTGAGAACTTAATTGCATTACTGAGTAAATTAACTAGGGTTTGGACGAGCCGATCGCAATCGGCAAAAATTTGCTGTGACTGGGCATTGCATAATATTTCGACCTGACTTTCGGCGGCGAGCGCCTGCATCGTCTCTGTCGCCTGTTGACATAGATCGAACACATTACACCAGCTGCGCTCAAGCGAGACTTTGCTGGATTCTAATCGGTCTAAGTCCAGAATTTCATTGACCAGCCGCACTAACCTTTCAGTATCAGAGGAGGCAATCTTGAGCATATTCTGGGCAGTTTCAGGTCGGGTAGCTAATACGCCAGAAGCTAGTAAGCCTAACGCACCACGAATCGAAGTTAAGGGAGTCCTGAGTTCGTGGCTGACAACGGAAATAAATTCACTTTTTAGTCGATCGATTTTCAATTTCTCAGTAATATCTTCACCAATGCTTAGGGTTCCAATAATTTCGTCTTGTTGATTGCGCAGGATAGTATTGTTCCATGCGATCATTCTTTCTTCACCTGACTTAGTGATAATGGAATTTTGATAATATTTATGAAGACCCCTAGTCTGTAATTCAGAAAAAACCCCTCTAATCTCTGTTTGATTTTGCTGAGGTAAAAAACAAGAGAACCAGTCTTTGCCCATTGCTTCATCTAGTGTATAGCCTGTAAGGTCTAGAAAAAATGGATTGACATATTCTACTTCTCCCGCGCAGTTCAAGCCCAAAACGATTAAGCTCACATTATCTAGTAAATATTGCCAACGCCTGTTTGTTTCTTGGAGAGCTACTTCATTTAGTTTGTCCAGCGTAATGTCATAGAAGATCGATAGTATCGTGGCAATTTTGCCGTCTGGAGCATATTCAGGAATGAGATGAGCGCGGTAATATCCCATTCCCTGATCTTTTGGGAAGGGATAATCGATTTCATATCGCTGGTCTTCTCCAGTTTTGAGCAATCTTTGCGCAGAAGATTCGAGAATGGCAACATTCTTTTCGGGGAATCCCATTTCTCGAAGGGTTTTACCCAGAAAATCTTTAACGGGAATACCTGTAGCTCTCTCTATGGCTAGATTAACGTAGAGGTGTCGCAGTTGCTGATCGAGGCGCATAATCACGTTAGGCGAGTTCTCGGCAAGAACTATAAATTGCTGTTGGCGCTGAGAAAGCTCAGCACAGCGCTCAACCACACGGTTTTCTAATTCAGTATTGCTTTTCTGGAGATTTTGATAGAGTTCGGCTTGTTGCAGGGCGATCGCAAGCTGCACCGATAATTGCTGAAGTAAACGAATATCAGCTTCTTCCCAAATACGTGGAGCCTCACATTGATGGGCGATGAGCAAGCCCCACAGTTTTTGAGTTTCATGTCCATTGATTAGGATTGGTAAGACTAAATTTGCCCTTACCTGAAACTGTTCCATTAGTTTTAGATGGCATTTAGATATGTTAGATGTATATACATCGAAAGTTGAGAAAACTCGACCTTCTCGATACATTCCACCGAGGTTGTCTTGAAAACAGCACTCATCAATGCGTTGATTTAGACTTGATATCCATGGTGAGAGAACTGACTCTGCGACAACCGTTCCACTCATGTCAGGATTGAACTGATACACAATTGTGCGATCGGCTTTTAAAAATGTACGAACTTCTTGAACGATTGAGTTAGTAATATCTTTTATATTGAGATATTGCCGAATATGGAGTGCAATTTTGGCAATTAAAATTTCTTGCTGTTGCGATCGCTGCAATTGACGGGTGAGTTCAACGCGAGCGCTCACTTGACCAACACGGTTAAGCAGCGAAGTTGCCGTAACCTCTGCCTTTGCCAGATAGTCGGCGGCTCCTATCCTCATCACAGACAAATGCTCTTGTTCATTTCCATGCTCAGTGAGGACGATTGCCCCTAGCTTTGTGGCTAGGGTTTCTTCAGTCATTGCTTCCAATAACTCCAAGCCTTCACCATCGGGAAGTACATAATCGACAAGCACAATATCGGGCTGATGAGCACGCCATAAACTCAGCCCTTCTGCTATGGTTTTTGCTTCTAGAAACTCATAGACATAGTTTGGATCGGCTTTGAGATAATGCATATAAGTAGCACAATCTGTTTCAGCAACAACGATCAGCACCGTCATAATTGACGATGTTGCCGTCTTCACAACAGATGGTTTGTTGCCATCTGTTGGATTAGGATGTAAGTCGGAACTCGTTGCTGTCATACATCTTCACCTGTTGTTAAAATCTCGATAGGGAATCGTAAATGAAACTGTACTTCCCTCTGACAATACACTCTCGACCCAAATCTTGCCGCCATGTTGTTGGATAATGCTGCGACAGATTGCTAAACCTAAACCTGTCCCTCCCTTTTGGCTAGAATAGGAAATATCAACTTGGTTGAAGCGTTCAAAAATACTTTCTAGACGATCTTTGGGAATGCCGCATCCGCGATCGCATACTCGAAAGACAATTTCATCAGCAATCTGTTCGACTTCAATTTGGACTTGACTCTGAGGTGGTGAGAATTTAATCGCATTGCTCAGCAAATTTACTAAGGTTTGGATAATGCGATCGCTATCGGCAAAAACTTTCAGAGACTTCAGATTAGATAATATCGCGATCTGGCTTTCAGCAGCGATCGTTTGCATGGTTGCGATCGCCTGTTGACATAGCTCAGCCGCATCATGCCATTGGCGATTAAGCGTGACTTTATTGGATTCTAAACGCTCTAAGTCCAAAATGTCATTGACCAGCCGCACTAACCTTTCGGTGTCAGAGGAGGCAATATCGAGCATCCGTTTAGCGGTGTCAGATTGATTGGCTAATACGCCCGAAGCCAGCAGTCCTAATGCACCATGAATCGAAGTTAAAGGAGTCTTGAGTTCGTGGCTGGCTATGGAAATAAATTCGCTAAGCCGACTTTCGCTTTGGTGGCGTTGCAATGCAATTTGGATGGTGCAATGCAACTCTTTAGGGGCAAAGGGTTTAAGCAAGTATCCAAACGGGCTTGTTTGGATAGCTTTTTTTAAGATGTTTTCATCGCTATGGGCAGTCAGATAAATAATCGGGATATCAAAATTACGATACAGAAAATCAGCAGCCTCAATTCCATCCATTTCACCCTTGAGTCGAATATCCATTAAAGCTATATCAGGTTTGACTAGGACAGCCGCGTCAATTGCTTTTTTGCCCGAAGATACTACTGCTGATACTTGATAGCCGAGAGCCTCTAGGCTTTCCTGAAGACACCATGAAATAATTGTTTCATCTTCAACAATTAAGACCTTCGCAGATTGGATTATCGATTCTAAATTGTGCATTGCATTCTATCCTGATCGCCTTACTTACTGATTGCCTTATTTGATCTTGATAGTAGATGGGGGAGCCGCGGGAGGATTGCCATTACCAACGTAATTTAGATTTTATGGGAGCTGCGCTTTGTGCCAGCCCTAAGCAACCATTTAAGAATTACTTTTTGCGTTCAAAAGCCCTAAGAGATCCCCCTCAATCCCCCTTAAAAAGGGGGGAGAGTTAAATTCTTCCCCCTTTTTAAGGGGGGCTGGGGGGATCTAGACAATTCTTAAATGGTTTCTAATGTCTACAAAAGTCCTCGTGTCAGCCAAACAAAATTAGATTCATAAAAGTTAAATTGTTTATTCAAGGGGAAAGCTTACAGATATTATAGTTTCATTTCCCTGATAAAAATATAAATTCCCATTAAGTTGTGCTGCTAGCCTCTTAACAAGACTTAAGCCCATTGAGGAGATCGCGTCTAAATCAAAATCGACGGGCAGGCTATTACTATTATTGCCGACTGCCAAGATCAGATTGCGATCGCGATCGACGCTGACTTCTAGGGAAACTTCGCCAATGTTACTTGCTAAAAATCGATCTGAAAATCCATGTTTCAAGGCATTGGTAACCAGCTCGTTAACGATCAAGCCAACTAGCAAAGCGCGATCGGGATCGATCTCAATGTCTGCTGATACAGACACCCTATAAACAACCTCAGGATGGAGGTTACAACTTCTAAATAAATAAGCTACTAAGGTTTGGAAATATGCTGCAAAGTTGAGTTGGTTGAGATGAGGAGACTGATGCAAGGTTTCATACATTAAGGCAATGGATTGAACGCGGTTTTTGCTGTCTTGGATGATTTGGATGGCTTCAGGATTATTAACTCGGCTACCTTGCAAACTCAGGAGACTAGAAATGACTTGTAGATTGTTTTTAACACGGTGACGAATTTCATGTAGTAAAACTTCTTTCTCTTGCAGGGAGTTCCTAATTTGGACTTCAGCATTTTTGCGATTCGTAATATCTTCGATCGCTAATAAAATCATTTGCTCTGATGTCTCATCATCGACCTGAGGGATTTGGGCGGCATTTAGTAATATAGTCCGACTTCCTAAAGCCGCAAAGTCTTGGGTAAACTCAAAATCTTGGATACAAGTTTGGCTAGTTATCATATCGGTTAATAGCGATCGCAGTTGGGGAATATTCCAGTACCCTTGCCCTAGAATAAATAAATTTTGATATTCGGTTTGGGTGGGTAATAGTTGAAAGGTCTGATAAAACGAACGGTTGGCTTTAATTACATTAAAATTTGCATCAAGCATTACCAAAGGCGATCGCGATGTCTCCACGACAGACTCTAATAGCATGGCACTTCGCTTGAGTGCATCAATATCAAAGAGGCTAATTACGGCTCCATCGATTTGATTTTCTAAGGTTTTATAGGGACGAATTCGCAAGCTATACCAGCGATCGTTTTCGTCTTGAACTTCCTGTTCGTGAGTATTGAGGGTTTCAATAGTCTTGGCGATCGAGGCTACTAAGTTTGGGGTATTAATATTGGGATGGATGTCACTAAATGGTCGTCCGATATCACTGGGAATCAGATTAAATAGCTTTTCTGCCATTGGTGTAAACCGCCGAATCCGCAAATCATTCGACAGCATCAGAATCGGAATATTTACACTACTCAGAAAGTTTTGCAGATCGCTGTTGACCTGATTTAATTGCAAGTTGCGATTACGCAGCTCGTCATTAATTGTGCTTAATTCTTCATTGGTAGCTTGGATCTCTTCCTTGGCAGTTTCCAATTCTTCATTGGTGCTTTGCAATTCTTCATTGCTAGACAAAATCTCTTCGTTGGCGACTTTAAAGTCTTGATTACTAGATTCCTCAGCAGCTATAACCGATTGCAAATATTCTTTGGTGGTTGCCAATTCCTGTTTTAAATGCAGAATTTCGCGATCGCTTTCAGTTTGTCGTATTCTTTTGGATTTGACTAAAGGGGCGGCTTCTAAGGATAAGTTAGCTGACGAGCCACTTACAAATAGGATCAGAAAAAAGCGATCGTCTACGGCGACAAGTTTAAAGGGAATTACCACTAAGTCAACCTGTCGATCTTCCATCAGCAGTCCTTCGCGGCGAATGGTTTCATTTTCCTTTTTAGCCCTTTGGATCGCAGTCCGTAGATCGATGGTCAGAGACGATCTCACCATTTTGAGTAGATTCAGGGTGGCTTTGCCCGGAATGGGTTTTAGGTAGGGACTGGTATCGCCTCGGAATTGTAAGATTTCCAGATCGGCATTGATAATCACACCCGCAGGGGCATATCGATCTAAAACTAAGCGATCGGCTGTTTCCTCTAAATTTGAGTCATTCCATTGGCTTTCTTGGTTCATTAGCTGATATTGAAGTTTTGCAGTGGGTAAGTTTCTGGTGGCAAAGCTAAAGTTCAAGCGAGTTGGCGCTGGTCTATGGGCATAAATTCGGGATTTCTTATCAGCGATCGTAAATAAATCAGAGAATTTACCCACGCTTTCGGCACTGCCTAGCATCAAAAAACCATGAGATTTCAAGGCATAGTGAAAAATCGGGATCAGCTTTTTCTGAAGGACTGGTTGCATATAGATCATCACATTCCGACAGCTGATCATATCTAACCGCGAAAATGGCGGATCGCTAGTCAAGTTCTGACGCGCAAATACACATAGATCCCGCACAGATTTGCTGATTTGATATCCCCCTTCCACTGGCTCAAAAAACTGATGCAGTCTTTCAGAAGAGACCTCAGTTAGTAAACTCCGATCGTAGATTCCCTGCCTTGCTCTTTCGATCATCACTTCGCTGAGGTCTGTAGCAAAAATCTGAATTGCTGGTTTCAGAGGGCGATCGCGCAGAAATTCTAGCAAACTGATGGCAATAGAATAAGCTTCTTCGCCTGTGGAGCAACCAGCGCACCAAATGCGAATGGGTTCATCATGTGACTTATCTTCGCAAATTATCGGAAAGACTGTGGTTTTCAATGCTTCAAAAACACCATCATCTCGAAAAAAGCTGGTGACATTGATCAAAATATCGCGATATAGCTTCTCGACTTCTAGTGGATTGGCTTGCAAATATTTAACGTAATCTTCCAGATTCGCCAAATTATGCGATGCCACGCGCTTCATAAGTCTACGTCGGATTGTCCCTTGCTTGTATTGGCTAAAGTCCACGCCCATCGACGATCGCAATATTACTAAGATGCGTGGCAAAAATGCGGCAATTTCTTCTAGATATGCCGATGCTTGTGATTCATCATTAGGTTCATCGTTCTCTTCGTCAGCATGATTATCTTCGTTGTCAATAGGCATCGGACTCCTGCTGATTTTCACCAGTTCTGCGGCAATATCGGCAGGAGCCAAAACAAAATCAACATCACCTGAGGCGATCGCGCTTTGAGGCATAACCGAATATTCGGATGATTGCAGATCTTGAGCAAAAGTAGTACCACCAACTGCCTTAACTGCCGATAATCCTAACGTACCGTCTTCATTGCTACCTGATAACACGATCGCGATCGCCTTACTGCCTCGGTCTAATGCCAATGAACTCAAGAACGCATTGATTGCCATGTATCTGCCCTTAATCTGTTGTCGAGGGGCTAGTTGCAATATGCCTTGATTTAAGGTCATATTCGTGTTTGGCGGGATCACATACACACAGTTCGGTGCGATCGCCATGCCATCCTGCACCTCATTTACAGGCATCTGGGTCGTGTGAGCCAAAATCTCGCTCAACTGACTATCGTGATCGGGATCTAAATGCTGAATCAAAACAAATGCCATACCTGTATCGGCGGGCAGTTGTCGTAGTAATTGACTAACTGCCTGCAAGCCTCCTGCTGAGGCTCCAATACCGACAGTCAGAAAGCTCTTTAATTTTTCTTTGCTAATTTCTGACTCAGGTATAGAAGGCATTGATTTTTAGGGTTTTCAGGAAAGCGTTTAACCAATGCATTGACAAATCGCAAACGCATTGGTAATCCCTTTTGACAATACACTCTATAGCGAGAACTTACGATCGAAAGAACCAAATGCTTCTACTCTCTCGAAGCCATAACCAAATCAAATAAGCTCCACCGAGCTCAAATAGAGCAGTTATTCCAAAACATTCCAGAGCCCTAAAAATATTCACTTTCTGCACCTGATTTTGCAAGAAAAATCTATCGGTAGGATACGTTAACCCCTCTAGGAGGCTAAAGTATATGTAGATATTTATGTGGAGTCAAATAGAGTGTCACCAATTGAACTCTCCCAACTTTTTGACCAAAAGGCTGGTCAAGGCATATCAGTATTAGAAGAAAATTTAGAGCAACTTAAGACGAGCGATCTGCATGTGGTCGAGACTTGCCCGCTATTAGCGCCTGTGGAGGTAAAAGCAGAATTACCAATTACGACCGCGATCGCCAAAGTCGTGGCAAGTGCTAGAACCAGAATCAGAAATATTTTGAATGGTAGCGATCGTCGTTTACTAGTTGTCGTTGGACCTTGCTCAATTCATGATGTTAAGGCAGCAAGGGAATATGCTGAAAAGCTAGCAAAATTCCGTGACGGGGTAAGCGATGCATTGGAAATCGTGATGCGTGTTTATTTCGAGAAGCCCCGCACCACAGTGGGCTGGAAAGGGCTGATTAACGATCCGCACCTCAACGGTACATTTGATATTAATTTCGGTATTCGCCTAGCGCGAGAATTATTGCTAGATGTGGCGAAGTTGGGCTTGCCCAGTGCGACAGAACTGCTCGACCCAATCGTGCCGCAGTACCTTGCCGATCTGATCTCATGGACTGCGATCGGGGCGCGGACAACCGAGAGCCAAACTCACCGCGAAATGTCCTCGGGCTTATCGATGCCCGTCGGTTTCAAAAATGGCACTGATGGCAGCATTGATGTAGCGATTAACGCATTGCTGTCAGCCCGTCAGCCCCACCGTTTTCTAGGGGTCAACAATGAAGGGAGGGCAAGTATTGTCACCACGACAGGCAATCCTGATGGGCATATCGTTTTACGCGGCGGCAAACAGGGACCAAATTACGACAATGTACATGTAGAAGCGATCGCCAATCGACTTAAAGATCGTAAGTTACAGCCTTTCATGATGGTTGATTGCAGTCACGACAATAGCGGTCAGGATTACAACCTTCAGCCATCTGTGCTGCAAGATATCGCTGAGCAGGTGCGTAATGGTTCAGAGCATATTGTCGGTATCATGCTCGAAAGTCATCTCAATCGAGGCAAGCAGCCTTTGAAAGAATTAGCCAAATTAGAATATGGCAAGAGTATTACCGATGGTTGTATTAACTTTGAGACCACTGTTGATGTTTTAACAGATCTCGCTAATGCAGTGCGATCGAGTCGGCTTTAATCCACTAGCGATCGCTCTTTTTTAGGATAGAAGCCAAATAAATGGAGGCGGCGCGAAGCGCCGCCTCCATTTATTTGGGTTTTGATTTGTCCTAGCTATCTCTTTCATCGCTATATAACCTAAGCCTTGAAAAATTTGGGTTTTACCTTGCCTTTGGCAAGGTAAAACCCAAATTTTTTTTCAGGAAATTTATGTCGTCGGGTTACTTTACTTTGTTGTCAGAGTGTCTGACGATAGCCATGAAGCCACCAGAAATCCTGAGTAATATCTTGAATAATTCGGCTCGAGGGCGAGTGCTGCTCTCCCACAACTTTGATGTTTCAACCGACATAGCACCAGCCCTCAGCCGTGAAGAGTTTGCTGAAGTATTTCAGATTGGTTTAGGCGATCGCAGATCTTGCCAAACTCGACTAATTAATCATCCCCATTGGACTGTCGAAATTTTGTTTGATAGCGACCAGTATTCGCCGAAGCAAATTGGTGAATTTTGCGCTCAAGCTCTAGCCGATCAACTCATCCGTCAAGGGCTGGATCGTAAGTCTTTGCCAGAAATTTTAGTCTTAGGTGGTAGCAAAACCACGCCTCCAACCAGTGCTTCACCAGATGCTTTGCAGACTGAAGATTGGGGTGTGGATGTGGTTGAGACATCAGTGGGGACTAACTGTTTGCAGAGTATTTCTTGGGATGCGACGATCGCATCGAAACCTTTTGATGAGATTTTCAATGTAGAACTAAAGGATTTCACTTATGGATAGCGATCGCTTTGCTCAACTAGAGTTGTTATTTCGCAGTGGTTCGATTTACGATCGCAAGTTAGCTCTTGATGAGTTGTCACAAGCCCCATCTGACGAAGTTGTGCCATTTTTGCAAGGACTAACTATTAGTAATGATTTTTTATGTCGGCGCTTTGCCGTAATGGGTTTAGGCAATCATCTCACCGAACAGTCATTTCAAGTTTTGATCAGCCTGTTAGAGCGAGAGAAGGATGACAACGTGATTTCTGAGATTGCAAATACGCTGTTTGAATTTGGAGATCGCTCCTTACCGTTTCTACAAAATTTATTTGAGCGTAATCAAAACTGGCTCACCCGTCAAACGATTCTGGCAATTTTGATGGAATGCGATCGCCCAGATATTTTGCTAAATATCATTAATTTAGCGCTGCTCGATCCGACTCAGACTGTCAAAGAAACAGCAATCATAGCTTTGGGTATCCTGCTAAAAAGCAAATATGAGTCCGAAGCCTTAGATTTACTGACCGACTTAGCTAGTGCCGAGTTTTGGCGCGATCGATTGCGAGCTGCAACCACCCTCAGCATTTCTACTAATCTCAGAGCCAAGCCACTACTTGCTAAGCTCCAAAAAGACGAAAACCACTATGTTGTTGCCGCCGCCCTAGAAGCAGGATTACCTAAATAAGTAGCTAAGTATCCAAAAAATCGGTCAACTCAATACGGAAAATGAAGGTTTCAGACTTTTAGTTGCAGATCACGTTAATATGGATTGTTTATATAAAACATTTTTGATGGGCGATCGCATTTTTACAATCGCTAGGATGAGTTTGACATGAAAAGTTTAGACATTAATACTGCTAGCACAAACTTTGGTGCTTACAACAGTCGCCGCATCTTGATTGAATTTACAGGTGGCAATTTCACAGAAAGACTTCAAGGCGCTACAACTCATACAGTTATTGTTCCGTACAGTTCCCTTTCTAGAAAGCTGCAAACAATCCAGCGACATGGTGGCAAGATTATTAATGTATCTATTCATCCTCAGCTTGAAGTATTAAAGGTCAATCCTGAAAATACTGCTTCTGAGCAAATCAATGAACCCATTCTTGAAGTTCATCATGAGATCTCACCTAAAAAATCACCTAAAAAGTCTGTTGAACAGCCTATTGCTGAGACTTTAGAAAATGGAGCTGTTGAGGTTGATGAAATAACGTCAGGAGCCTTTCCCGAAGTCATTCTTCAGCCCATCGTTGAGATTTCTCACCAAGAAGTTTCTGAAACTAATTCAGAAAATGTCTCAGCAGCACCACAGGTAGTTAATTCCAAAAAGAAAAAAGCTGTCTCTGAATCAATTACAAGTTCCAAAAAGACAAAAGCCTCTACTAAACCAACTAAAGCCAATCAAGGTATTAGTAAACAGGATAGCAACCCTCAAGTTCAAGAGCCGATCTCGATCGCTGAAACAATTACAATATTTGAGCAAGTTTTAGAACCTGAGCCAGAAATTGTTGTCGAGACAATCAGTGCCATTATTCCAGAGACAAACCTCAAGCTTATATCTGAAGAAACTTTACCAACAACTCCCCAAACTGAATCTCAAGAACCGATCGCACCCTTGCCTAAATCTCAAATCACCAAAGATTCTAGTAAATCAGGGCATGGTTTTAATAAGCCCAAAAGTGGCACAAAATCACCAAGATCGCCAAAGTAGCCAAAAAGTTAAACGAACCACAAGAAATTTTTTAAAAGTGTTGCGAAGCAACACTTTTAAAAAATTTCTTTGTTCGGGGTTGAGCGCCAAGCGCTCTAACATTTTGATGACCAAGTTTAAAACCCAAAAGATAATTGCGGAGCTTTGCCCCGCAATTATCTTTTGGGTTTTAGCGATATTATTCGTAAGCTTCTATCGGTAAACAAGAACAGACAAAATTGCGATCGCCAAAAGCGTTGTCAATGCGTCCGACGCTTGTCCAAAACTTATGCTCCTTGAGCCAAGGTGCAGGGTAAGCAGCTTGATTGCGTGTATAGGGATGGTTCCACAAATCAGCAAGAAGTGTCTCAGCGGTATGAGGAGCATTTTTTAGCGGATTATCAAGTTTATCCATATCTCCAGAAGCGATCGCATTGACTTCTTCCTTGATGGAAATCATCGCATCACAGAAGCGATCGAGTTCCGCTTTCGATTCGCTCTCCGTTGGCTCGATCATCATTGTTCCTGCCACTGGCCAAGACATCGTGGGAGCATGAAATCCATAATCCATAAGGCGCTTAGCCACATCATCCACCTCGATCCCTGCGATCGCTTTGCAGTCATGTAAATCAATTATGCATTCATGGGCAACTAAGCCATTTTTGCCAGTGTAGAGAATTGGATAGTGCGGTGCAAGCCGTTGAGCCATATAGTTAGCATTCAAGATCGCGACTTCAGTAGCAAGCTTTAAACCCTTTGCTCCCATCAGCGCAATATATACCCATGAAATTGTGAGAATACTAGCACTACCCCAAGGGGCTGCCGAAATTGTAGTTTGCTCAGGCTCTCCGTTAAAAGGATGTTTTGGCAGAAATGGAACTAGCTGTGGCGCAACACAAATTGGACCCATCCCAGGACCACCACCACCATGAGGGATACAGAAAGTTTTGTGCAAGTTTAGATGGCAAACATCTGCGCCGATATCCCCTGGGCGACAGATGCCAACTTGAGCATTCATGTTTGCGCCATCCATATACACCTGTCCGCCGTAATAGTGAATTAGATCGCAAATATCCTTAATTGCTTCTTCAAACACCCCGTGAGTAGAAGGATAGGTAACCATCAGCGCCGCCAGTTCATGCTGATGCTTTTCAGCTTTGGACTTTAAATCATCAATATCAATATTTCCTTCATTATCACAATTCACGGTGACGACTTTCATGCCAGCCATGACTGCACTAGCGGGATTTGTGCCATGTGCCGAGGTTGGTATTAGGCAAATATGACGATTAGTTTGACCTCGATGTTGGTGATATTCGCGAATTGTCAGCAGCCCTGCATATTCACCTTGTGAGCCTGCGTTAGGCTGGAGAGATACGCCTGCAAAGCCTGTGATTTCGGCTAGCCAATTTTTTAACTGTTCAAATAGAATCTGATAGCCTTGAGTTTGCTCTAAAGGAGCAAATGGATGAATATTGCCAAATTCTGACCATGTGACGGGAAGCATTTCTGAAGTTGCATTCAACTTCATCGTGCAAGAGCCTAAAGGAATCATAGAGGTCGTCAATGATAAATCCTTAGATTGGAGACGATAGATATAACGCAGTAGTTCTGATTCGGAATGATAGGAATTGAATGTGGGATGGGTGAGGTAAGGGGAATTACGAATTAGGGAATTAGGAATTACGAATTGAGAATCAGAAGCTCGTAATTCGTAATTCGTAATTCGTAATTGATCTCCAGAAAATATAGCGATTAGATCTAGTAAATCTTGCTTGGAGACGGTTTCGTCGAGACTAATTGCGATCGCACCATCGGCGAAGTAACGCAAATTAATCTGTTTAGCAGCGGCTCTAGTTCTGATCTCATCACTAGTGATTCCTTTTAGCTCAACGCGAATCGTATCGAAAAAGGCTTGATGGGAAACAGTATGACCTAACTTCTCTAAGGATTGCGCAAGGGTTGCGGTTAACAGATTGACACGCTTTGCAATTCGCTGTAAGCCTTCTGCACCGTGGTAAACCGCGTACATACTCGCCATGATCGCTAGCAATACTTGAGCAGTGCAAATGTTACTGGTTGCCTTGTCTCGGCGGATATGCTGCTCGCGGGTTTGTAGCGCCAAACGCAGAGCAGGACGACCATGCACATCTTTAGAAACTCCAATCATGCGCCCTGGCATTTGACGTTTGTAAGCTTCCTTGGTTGCCATGTAAGCGGCATGGGGCCCGCCATAGCCAAATGGAACGCCAAATCTTTGAGCGCTACCGATCGCAATATCTGCACCAAATTCAGCTGGAGCCTTAATCAAGGTTAGGGCAAGTAAATCCGCCGCCACAATCGCCAAACCACCATGTGCGTGAATTTTAGTAATACATTCACTGTAATCATAGATCGCACCATCGCTAGCGGGATATTGCAACAAAGCCCCAAAGTATTCTTTGTCAAATTCAAACTGATCGTGTTTAGCCACCACTACTTCAATTCCTAAAGGAATTGCGCGGGTTTTAACTACTGCGATCGTTTGGGGATGACAATCAACAGAAACAAAGAATCTATTACCCTTATTTTTGGCTAGTCCTGCTGCCATAGTCATCGCTTCAGCAGCGGCAGTTCCTTCATCTAAGAGGGAAGCATTAGCAATTTCTAAACCTGTCAAATCAATAATCATGGTTTGGAAATTGAGCAGAGCTTCCAAACGTCCTTGGGCAATCTCGGCTTGGTAAGGGGTGTACTGTGTGTACCAACCAGGATTTTCCAAAATATTACGCTGGATAATTGGCGGCGTAATGCAATTGTAATAGCCCGTCCCAATATAGGATCGCCATACCTGATTTTTGGAGGCGATCGCCTTTAGTTCTTGCAATAGTTCATATTCTCCTCTCGCTTCCCCTAGCTGCAATGGCTGCTTAATTCTGATGGCATCGGGTACAGTCTTGGCAATCATCTCATCGATAGAATCACAACCAATTGCCATAAGCATTTGGTGAATTTCTAAGGAGCTTGCACCAATGTGACGGCTAACAAAACTATCGGTTGGCGCAAAGTCAACTCCGCTAAGAGTCTCGCCAATATAGTCTTGATTTGTTTTAGCTAAAGAAAAAGCTGGAACCTTCAAAGATAATGTTTCGGTGGTTTCTGCAATGCTCGAGTCTTGAATTGTCACGGCTATAGAAGATTCCGACATAGAGGTCATTGGTTATTGAGAGGAGTTAAACCTTATGCTATTACAAAATTATTACAAAGTGTTAAGCATAATCGAGATTTATTATATCTATGCTTCAAAAGTGTATGCCCATAATCTAAATGATTAGGCACTGGTTCCGTTGGGTGAGGAGACATAAAGTCTTGATACTGCTATATTACAGAGATATAGAGTTGTCTCCAACCCTAGACATTAGTGGGAGCAGATGATGGAATTATTCTCTCAGAACTGTCATTGCTGTGACAGCGCGAAGGTGAATGTTCGTACCCGTTATCCGACACTAAATAAAGGCACTCATACCATCTATCATTTTCGGAGTTGCGATATTTATTTCAGCGATACCTCTTCGCGACTCCGATGGCAGGCTTAAGAACCCCCTTGAGTCGGATCATTGAGATGGTGAAAGCGCGAACAGAAGGACAAGGATTGAGTGCGACAGCCCGAATCTTTGGGGTCTCGAAAAAGAGCATTATTGATTGGGAGTGGCGCTTGGTCAGGGTTCATTGCATAACTAAAGTGATACCGGCAGTGAAATTAGGAGTTTTGGATGTTGGCTTGTCATGGATGGAACTATTCTCAATTCGTTATGCCTTCCCTACCCAACGGAACCAGTGCCCTAATTTGATATTGCTGATTCCCTTGTTGCAACAGTCGATCTGCTTCTGCTTTACGGGCTTGAGTTGTCTGCGCTTGAATGCTTTCACTCATCACTATCTGCACTTGCCCGCAAGCCAAAAAAGTCAACATCGCAATACCAACCACCTTATTCATCGCCCACATCCTCACATTTACATCAAAACCCGCGATTTCATATACGCATATAGCTAAATTGTAACTTCGGGAATATCGGCGATATTGCTAGGGGTAGCAGAAGTTAAAATATTGCCCCGATCGCAGCGATCTCGAAACTCACAATAATTACAGTCAGGACTACTAAGCGGTAATTTTGGATAATTAATTGCTTGGTTGATTTCTGTCAAAATTTGCTTTAACTGGTTTTCAGTACTTATGTACTCCGCTTGAGAATATGAAATAATTACCGATTCGGCTGTATTGGCAAACCAATAGGTCATCGATAATTGTTCTGGTGAATAGCTAGTTGTCTTAGCAATTAGATAAAGATACAGCCGAGTTTGCCAATTGGTTTTTAACTTTTCAGCAGCGATCGCAATTTGATGGGTTTTCCAATCAAGTATTTGCGCTTGGCGATCGCCCAAAATTAAAAAGTCGTAAATTGCAGTTAAGACAAAATACGCTTGACCACGATCGCTATTCTGACTATGATGCAGCGACATTTCGATAGTCATTTCTAAAGTGCGTCGATGTTCACAGAGTCGATCTCCCGCAATCATTTCTGGAGGCTGATGCTCAAAGGCTGCTAACCATGAATGCAACTTAGGATCGCTACTTGCTAATGACGAAATATCCAGCCCTAGCTCTTTTTGCTGCATCAGCAAGTGAAAATTTGACCCTAACAGCAAATTCTTTTTGCGCTGCAAATCAGCTTCGGGTAAACTCAAGTCCTCTAAAAAATTATATTGATATCTACGCCGACAAATTTCCCAAATATTGAGATGTCCTTGCGAAATTGAGGTGATTGGCGAAATAGCTGTCATTGCAGATTTGCGTTCTTGTAGTACCATATCGTCAAACGATTGCCATCATCCGTGAATACACCCTGATGAATGCACCTGTCATTCCTAACTCTAATTCTTCGATGCGCCGATTTCTAAAAATCGTCAACCTGCGTCCAGACGAAGCTGAACGTACTTTTTTGATGTTTTTATT
Source organism: Pseudanabaena sp. (assembly GCA_003249035.1). Classification (GTDB taxonomy): domain Bacteria; phylum Cyanobacteriota; class Cyanobacteriia; order Pseudanabaenales; family Pseudanabaenaceae; genus Pseudanabaena. Next base: position 251,636 of record QBMK01000001.1, on the reverse strand, counting down.
TTACGGTGCAACGTCAATCGGAGCGGTATGGCTTGAGATTTCTAGCTCTACTCTATTTCTCGAAGCCTATTCAGCGGAAAAGCTCACTTATATATATATCGCCACCGCCTTTGTAGTGACGGCTTTTGGTGTCCTTTACTCATGGTTGCAAAAAATATTTCCTTTACGCTGGGTAATGCTGGGAATTTCCTGCATGCTTGCGTTACCACTGCCCTTTGCATGGATGGGGCTGATGCAAAAAGGAACGTACATATATATGGCAGCTGTATTTGCGATTCGCCTATGGGTTGAAGGCATTTATGTACTCAGTAATATTAATAATGATATTGCTGCCAATCAGTTATTTAATATTCGGGAAATTAAACGAGCATTTCCATTGATCAGTACAGGCATTATCGTTGCCGAAATTGTGGGTGGTTTTTCCTATCCATTTTTGGTTGCATGGGGCGGTGGAGCTGCGAATATGACCCTCGCCACTTGCTTTATGCTAGCGATCGGGTCTGGTGTACTGTTTTATCTAAGTTCAAGGTATAAACAAGCCTTTCCTAACTCTGTCTATAACAATGAAGAAGATAGACTAATTTCTACTCGTACCTTAAAGGGCAATATTCGCAAGTACGTCTGGCTCTTGTTTGGATTCTTTATTGCTGCCCAAGTTTTATTTTTCTTGATTGAGTTTCAATATCAGTCGCAGCTAGAAATCCATCTAAAAACTGAAGAGGCGATCGGTAGCTTTCTGGGGATTTTTGGGGGGATTATGGGGCTATTTAAGCTTTCCCTCCAGCTTTTTGGCTCAAGTCGAATTATTGAACGAATTGGGGTATTTTTTGCAGTAATGATGCCACCTATCGGCATCATCATTACTGGAACCCTCGCCGGTTTTGCGCCATTCGGCTTTTTAGTAGGCTTTGTGGTTCTGAAATTCTTTGATGAACTGTTTCGTTTCACGATTGTAGCTGCGACAGCACCCACACTTTTTCAGGCAGTGCCCGATCAGGTGCGTAGCCAGATCCAGTCTTTTGTAAGAGGCATTGCCGATCCCTTAGCAACTGGTGCAGCCGGAATTTTGATTTGGGTCGTTAGTGAAATTTTTAGACGCAATGGTTTTGGCTCCAATGTTTTCGCCCATTGGTTTGCGGGAGTAATTGTCCTTGTCGCTATTATCTGGGTCTTGGTTATTTGGTTATTACGACGTGGGTATCTCGAACTTTTGATCCAAAGTGTCGAGCGTGGGCAACTAAGTCTGTTAACTGTAGATACTCGCGAAGTACGTCGTGCGGTATCAGAGTCGATGACCAGAGCCGAAACGCAGGTAGAGCAGTCAGTCTGTATCGATCTTTTGACACAAATTGTGCCGCAATCTGTGGGCGAGACCCTTGCTCCGATGCTGTCGCAGATGAATCCAGGCTTACAGGAACAGAGTATTGCCGCAATGCTGGAAAATCCTGAGCCTAGATATTTGTCATATATTCGCGAAGTGATGCAATCTCCTCAAGCATCACCTCAAGTTCAAGCTTTATGCTTACGCTATGTATTGCTGGCTGATGAAAAGAATCGTGATATTGATGGGTTACGAAAATACCTGGGACCAGAACAAAATCCAATTATTCGTGGCACTGCGGTGGCTTTGATGATGAGGCTAGGCGCTTCGACACAGGTTGCCGAGGCGACTAATACTTTGCGACATATGATTACTAGTTCATCACAACCCGAGAGAGTTCTGGGCTGTCGAGCTTTAGCCGAAGCTGCTTTTATGCAGTCTTTACATTTTTATGTGCCGCAATTATTACAAGATCCTTCAATAGAAGTCCGCTGTGCTTTGCTAAGAGCGATCGCTGCCACCCGCGCCAGTGAATATTTCCCATCAATTATTCGTGGTTTGCATTATAAGGCAACGCGTAAAGCTGCTCATGAAGCCTTAGTCAGTCTTGGAGACGAGGCAATTCCATCTTTGCTAGAGCTATCTTCTAGCGATCGCAGTCCCGATAATGTGAAGACTCAAGCCTGGGATATCTTGGGGGAAATTGCTTCTCAGGCTTCAATTTCTGTACTTGTCAACAATTTGTCTAAGTCTTGGGGTAAACATCGAAAGCAAATCTTGCGTACCCTCATACGAATTCCTCAAGAGCGGGGTATTGAAGCGATCCTTGAACTGATGGGTCGCAGTGGTATAGAGAATATGGTGATTCAAGAGCTAGGAGTAATGACTGAGGCTTGGGCAGGAGTAGAGGATATGTCTCAAGTTTCAAGTACAGAAGCTGGACTGTTGATTGATTCGTTAAATAATGAAGCGATCGGTAGCTTAGAACGGATTTTTCTGATGATGAAATTACTTTATTCAGCATCAGCAATTCAGGCGGCAGCTTTTAATATTTTGTCAGAATCCAAAAGTAGTCTCGCTCGTGGCATGGAAATTTTGGATAATACTGTTGACTTAAGTGTTAAGCAAATTATTTTGTCAGTGGTTGATAATAGGTCGATCGCTGACAAATTAACTATTCTTTCGGGCATTCATACTTATAAGCCTCTGACACCATCTAGTCGATTACATCAACTCGTTGATTTGCGCTATTGCCTATCAGATTGGACTTTAGCTTGTTGCTTTCATGTGGCGAGAACTCAACATTGGAAAGTACCTGCGGACACAATGCTGAAATGTCTGGAACATCCCACAGGCTTTGTTAGGGAGTCGGTGATCTCATATTTGCAAGTCGCTTCACCGCGATCGCTGCTGAAGGTCTTGCCACATTTGCTGAACGATCGCGATTCTTTGGTACTCGCTCAAGTAAGGGCTATTTCCTATTACTTTCAAAATAATGGCAAAAACAACCTAAATCTAAGTGATAATTTGAATCACAGTAAAGATTTAGATACTCACGTAAGAGCCGAAATAGGTGACAACCCAAATGGGTATGGGGAGTCTTAAGCCATGTTAACCAGTATTGATCGATTACTATTGGTACGCGGAGTTCCTATTTTTCAGGAATTACGTGATGACTTCTTGGTTCGCCTTGCTTCGATTATGAACGAGGTTTCCTATCCATCTGGTAAAACGATCTTCGAGAAAGGTCAAGAAGGGCGATCGCTATATATTTTGGTTGCGGGTAAGGTAAGGGTGCATTCTGGGGATAAGGATCTGGCAATTTTAGACAAAGGCAGTTGTTTTGGTGAAATGTCGTTATTTGATTCGGAACCGAGATCGGCTTCGGTGACGGCCATTTCCAGTTGTGATTGTCTAGTGTTAACCCAGCAACAACTGTATGAGGCGATTGATGAGACTCCAGATATTGCTGTAAATATTATTCGCTTGTTATCCCGCCGTATCCGAAGCCAAAACATAAAACTCAATGAGTTAGAAACTTCTGAGACCCGTTAAGGTTATAAAGAAATCATTTTTGTGATTGCGGCTTTGCCGCAATCACAAAAATGATTTCTAATGATTTCTTTTAAATTTTTTGAAAGTTTTGCGAAGTAAAAATGCTTTCTTCCCACCCAAGAATTAGGGTTTTACTATCAGTACTTCAATCAAGTCAGTATATAGAGCCCAAAGGAGAATTGCGCCGCTGTGCGGCGCAATTCTCCTTCTTTATCCATAGGGACGTGGATAGGGTTTTAACATTGGTGAAGTGCGATAAACTGGGAAAATTTGGACTGTTTGACCACTGCGTTTAATGGGAATATCCGCAATTTTTTCTATGGATTGAAAATAACCTTTGTACTTGTCTAGCGGTTGAGGGTATCTTTCGTCCTTCATAAATTGCTCCGAAGTAACGTAGAGCGCTGTTTTACCGACAAAATCTTCTGCTTTACTCCAATAGGCAAACCCGCGCAGATCCTCATCAAAACAGGTAACTTTTTTGCCCAAGGGCTCGATCGCCATACCAACCTGTCCTGCCACAAAGAAATTATTACTAAACACAAAATCAGCTTTTTGCAATTCCGCTTTAAGATTTGGCGAATCAACAAATGCTTGGCGCAACTGCTCAATATCAATCATTTGTGTAGAAGGATCATCCTTTGCTTCCCAAAAGCCACCTGCGATCGCAGCGTCCCCACCTTTTTGAACAATCCCTAGATGCACATGCAGTAAGCCAATTAACAAAAGTGGCAAAATTACCAAGCCCGATCCCCAGAGCCAATTGCGAATAAATTTAGGGCGTTTTAATTGCATCTGCGCCGCTCTTTCACCAAGTAACAGTGTTGCGCCAAAAAATCCTGGCATATGCCACGAGGGTAGGATTTGAATAAATCCACCCATAAATGTAAAGCCAAAGAAAATTGGCATCGATACACAAAGAATCAATAATTGTTTGTTGCGAAGACGCTCTTCAGCGATCGCTAATTCATAATTCTGCTCATGGTTATTTTCATCAACCTTGCCTTGCCTAGTAGCAGCTTTAAAAGCTCCCCCCGCTGCACGAAAACTTGTCCACCATAGGGCAATTCCAAAGGTAGGAAAGAGGTATCCGAGCGCAACTAAAACCGTTATTAATAATCTCTCTAAGTTATAGCCTTGCGAAGGGACAGCTCGTCCACTCTGAAAGCGAAATGAAGCAAATTCATGCTGATAATTCCACAACAATACTGGAGAAATGGCGATCGCAAATAAAGCGATCGCAGCTAAAGTCCAGCCTGAGAACAATGCACCCCGATGGCGACGACTAAGCAAGCAAAATAGTACTAGTCCTCCACCCAAGAGCAAGCCATGATACTTGCCTAAAAATGCTAGCCCGACGCATAAACCAATAAGCGCAAGACGATAGGTCGGCTGATATTTGTCGGTCTGATCGGATGGAAAAAATTCTTCTGCGGCAATCCACAAACAAACTGCCCAGAAAAACATTAAGGCATTATCAGGCAGAGTGAGAATCCCAAAGGCAATCTGGAAAATGGGAATTGTCGTCAGAATCGCCAGAGTTAAAGTCGCTGTGCGATCGCCAAATAGCTTTTTACTAGCTAAATAAGAGAAGATTAATGTCCCTGTATAGAGTAAAACGCCACCAATTCTGAGTGTAAAAGGCGTAACTGCACCCGTCAGCCAGATTCCAATCCCTGCTGTAAGTGCTACCAGTGGTGGATGATCGAAATAACTTAAGTTGAGATTTTGGGTGTATAGGTAATAGTAAGCCTCGTCAAAGCCGATGTTGAGATAAATTGCGCATACAGCCCTAAACAGGAAACCCCACAATAATATGGCGATCGCCCACTTATGAATTTTCACTCTAAATTCCTTTGTTTAATGTACAAATGGATTTTAAAAGCCTTACAAATTAAGGATTTTAAAATCTATTTGGTTTAGACCATCAATATTATCGCAACACTAATCCCTTCTACTCAAAACCAAAAAAGCAAGGGCGAAGCGAAGCGTCGCCCTTACTTTTTTGGTTTTATGTCTTAACCATCTTGGCGGTTGCTATAATTCAGCTTGATTACGCGAAATTTAGACGGAGTAGATCGAGATGCCGAGAGAACCCAGAAAGCCAAATGAATACATCGTGCATTTAAAACTAGAAGGTGGGCAGGAAGTCACCACAAAATTTACAACCATCGAAGAAGTCAAAACTTGGTACGCGTCGCAATTTAAAGCCAAGGCAAGTGAGGATGATCTGATGCCTATTCCTGTTAGAGCCGAACTAAACGAAATTTTGCTAGTCCGCCCTAAGCGCGTTATTGCTATTCATGTGGAGCCAATTTATTCCTCTAGCGTCGAGATGTTTGCCTAAAATTATAAAGGGGTGTAATGAACCCCCTTTATAATTTTAGGAGACCAAATTTCAATGCCTTTACATCAAGTTTCTGGGCGATCGCGTTTAGGTCTGGCGCTATCGTTACTTACGGTTTTGCTATGGGGATTTTTGGCTATCGCACTTAAGATTGTCCTCCAAGAGCTAGATCCCTTTACAGTTACTTGGTTTCGCTTTACTGTTTCAGGGATTTTCCTAGGGGGATACCTAGCGCTGCGCCAGCAACTACCAACATGGCAACAATTGCGGAAAATTTCTTTACCATTGTTTTTAGTAGCCGTTGGTGGACTGTCGCTCAACTATATTTTATTTTTGATCGGCGTAGGCAAGACCTCAGCCAATAATGCTCAAGTAATTACCCAAATTGCGCCTGTGATGATGGGCATGGCTTCATTGGTTGTATTTAAAGAGAAATACAACTATCGTCAATGGGGCGGTGTCGGAATTCTTGTTTGTGGACTGCTGCTGTTTTCCCATGACCAAGTGCGATCGCTAGTTACCAGCTTTGACACCTATATTTGGGGCAATATGCTTCTAGTTTTAGGAGCGATCGTTTGGGCATTTTATGGGCTTGCCCAAAAGCAACTATTACTCAATCTGCCTTCGACCTCCGTATTGTTATGCCTATATCTCAGCGCAGCAACTCTATTTGCACCAATGGCACATCCTACTAGACTCTTCACTCTATCTGGATTACCCTTAGTTGCGCTTATCTTTTGTGCTTTTAATACTTTGATTGCTTACGGGGCATTTGCGGCGGCTCTGGAACATTGGGAAGCCTCGCGTGTCAGTGCCGTGATTACTCTTGCTCCTCTCGTTACCTTAGCCGCCTCGGCAATCTTGCCAAGCTTTGTACCGCAATTTTTAACGCCATCGCCTCTAAGTTTGTTGGGCTATACGGGCGCGATCGCAGTTGTCTCTGGCTCTATGATCATTTCTTTGGGATCAAGTTTTAAAGATTAGAGATACGCTAACTTTAAAAGAGTTGATGAAGCGATCGCTATCAGAATTCAAGAATTTAGTTGCAATTGCGGGATTTTATGGCTAGAGCTTTGCAAAAAACTCAAAAAACTTAAAAAAAAGATTGCGCGATCGCTGCATTTATACGTTATAGTTGTTAACGCTGAAGTCATTGACACAGTGAAATCGCTACTTTCCTCAGTAGCTCAGTGGTAGAGCAATCGGCTGTTAACCGATCGGTCGCAGGTTCGAATCCCGCCTGGGGAGTTATTCAAAAAAAGAAGGTATGCATTGCATACCTTCTTTTTTTGTGAAATCGCGCTAAAATTGTGCAACAAGCTGTATGTATTTATGCCGCAGTCACAAGAAATCCTCAAAGAGCGATATCAATTGCAAAGTCAGTTAGGGCTTAACTCTGGACGGCAAACTTGGCTGGCAAAAGATTTAGAAGCAAATGGGGAATTTGTCGTTGTTAAGTTGCTTACCTTTGGCGGCGACGTGCAGTGGGCTGACCTCAAGCTGTTTGAGCGTGAGGCGCAAGTCCTCAAACAGCTAAATCATCCCCGTATTCCTAAATATCGAGATTATTTTGCGATTGACGATCGATCGCTTTGGTTTGGTCTAGTCCAAGAAAATATTCAAGGAGCCTCCCTCAAGGACTTGTTAGTGCAAGGACAAAAATTTACCGAGCTACAGATAGAGGATATTGTCATTGATACTCTAGAGATTTTGATTTATTTGCATGGATTGAATCCACCTGTACTGCATCGTGATATTAAGCCAAGTAATTTGATCTGGAGCGATCGCCAAGAAATTTATTTGGTTGATTTTGGGGCAGTCCAAGATAAAGCATCTGCCGAGGGCAAAACTTTTACGGTAGTCGGAACCTATGGCTATGCGCCAATGGAGCAGTATGGCGGCAGATCAGTACCTGCTTCAGATTTATATGGTTTGGGAGCAACTGCCATCCATTTACTGACAGGGATCTCGCCAGCGGAGTTACCCCAAGATGATGATTTGAATATACAATTTCGCGATCGCTGTGGTGCTAGCCATCAACTTTTAGATTGGGTGCAAAAAATGACAGCTCCATCCGTAAAGCGGCGGTTTGCATCAGCAAGAGAAGCGCTCGATTCTATGTATCAAGATCCAGAGCTAGTTACTAAACCAAAAGCTAGTAACCGTCAAATTAAAATTCCTCAACCATTTAATAGTAGAGTTGAAATTTGGCGATTTCCAACAAAATTAGTCGTCACCATTCCCAGTTCTCAATTTGGTGGAAAATTTATTTCGGTGTTACTTGCCTTATCTGCATTATTTGGAATGCTTCCATTGGCATTTGTTACGGCAAAAGCAAATATTGTAATGGCGATCATGATATTTCTGATTGTGATTTATCTTGCTTATTTTCAAGTCCTTAAAAGCTTCACAACAATATTTTTCTCAGTCGATCTGTCCGATCGTACTTTTAGACTAAGCAAGAAAGCATTTGGATGGCAACATTATCTTCAAAAGTTTGCCATAAATCAGCTTGAGTATATTTACACAAGCATGTCAAATAAAACTAAAGGCTCAGTAGCTATTCAAATACAGAATAGCAGGCTTATTCTTGGCGATAATAAACTAACCGAATTAGAAACTGCTTGGCTTGCTCAAGAAATTCAAGACTGGTTGCAAAATCATCAGTCAATTGATTCCTAAGAAGCGAGTGAGGAGGTGAAGCACTAGCCTCTTAGGGTCGTCATAGTCTGGACAAATCAAAACTCAAAGAATGTAAGGAGGTGCTTTGCGCCGCTTTACATTCTTTGGGTAAAGAAATCATCCTGCTAGGAATTTGATTGAATCCATTGAGTTGCTTTTTCAAAGTCTAACGGATGCGAAATAAAGTAACCTTGAACCTCAATACTACTGCCACCGAGAGCCTCAAAATAATCTAGCTCCTGAGATGTCTCGACACCCTCAACAACAATTCCCATACCAAGGTTATGCGCTAAGCGCAAAATTGACTGAATGATTCTTTGACTTTTATGATCGGTGGAGACTTTATTAGTAAAACTTCGATCAATTTTTAAAACATCGATCGGCAAATTTTGTAGATAGCTAAATGATGAGTAACCAGTACCAAAATCATCGATATAAACTTGTACGCCAATTTCTCGAAGTTGCTCCAGCTTTTGTGAGGAAATCTCAATATTGTCCATCAACATTGATTCGGTAATTTCTAATTTAATTGAGCTCGGTGTAATTTTATAACTTGCTATTATTTCTTGAATACGTTCAACAAAGTTTGGCTGGACAACTTGGATTGCCGAAACATTAATGGCTAGAGTAAGTGGTGGCATAAGAGGGAATGCTTGTTGCCATTCATGTAACTGTCTACAAGCTGTTTCTAAAATCCAGTAACCAATATTAACAATCTCTCCATTCTCTTCAGCAATTGGTAAAAACTCCAACGGAGAAATCAGACCTTGTATGGGATGCATCCAACGTAGTAAAACTTCAAATCCTGATAACTTATGTTGATGTAATGAAACTATAGGCTGATAAACTAAATAAAGTTCTTGTCGTGCGATCGCCTGTTGTAAGTCAGCTTCTAACTGCCATCTGACTTTCGCAGTTTGATGCATATTAGGTTTAAATAATGCTTGTTTTCCTTTGCCGATTTTACGTGAATGATGCATCGCAATATTAGCATCTCGCAAAATTTCACTTGGATAAATATATTCAAGATTGCTAATAGCTATACCAATACTAACCGAGGAAAGAATTTGATGTTCATTAATACTAAATGACTCCTTGAAACTATCGAGAATTTGGTCAGCTAATTGTATAAAACGACCTTCAAGCTCAATCTCTTCTCCGACAAGATTTTCAACTAAAATCGCAAATTCATCACTATCAATTCTTGCAATAGTTGTATTGTTTTTGCAATACGTAGCTATACGCTTACTTATTTCCTGTAATAGCTGATTTCCAGTAGAAATACCGAAGTTATCATTGATTGATTTGAAGCGATCGCAATCTATATAGAAGACAGCAAAAATAAGTTCAGGATCTTTTTGCAATTTTGTAAATGCCAGTTCCAAAGAATCCATAAATGAGTCGCGATTAGGCAACCCCGTTAATATGTCATGGAGTCGGTTATATTGTAGTTCTGCAATGATTTCATCTCGCTCAATTCTTATGTCATCGGAATTAACTAGTAATTGCATTTGATGAATTGCGATCGCTAGTTGAGTTCCGATTCTTTCCAGAAGCTCAATTTCCCATGCTTGCCAATCATACGGGGTGTTATATTGATGAACTATTATTAATCCCCATAATTTTTTGCCACTAGGAATGGCAACTGCGATCGCTGAATTTATCCCTAATGGAGTGAGTGCCTCAGAGAGCTTAGGATCGGTTTCAGCCTTGGAAACATCAATAACAACTTGACTAATACTTGTTTGAAATTTTTTTAACCACTCAGGATCGGTATAAACTGATGGAACTACTTGTCCTAGTAGAGAGTATCTGGAATCACTAACAAACTCGTATTGAATGGGCTTTAAATCTTGAGCTTCATCATCCATCTGATAAACAATTATTTGATCGCTTTGCAATAATTGATGGATTTCCAAAGCAACATTTTCTAGTAATTCATCAGTATCAATTGACTGTCTGAGACGAGCAAAGATCAAGGCTACTAATGTATAGATTTCATTTTCACTACCAAATTCCAAACTCAGATTAGATCTATTGAGTCTTTTGATATTTTGTTTGAGAATGTTTACTTCTCTTTCTAGATTATCAAAGCAATTGGCTAGAGTTTCCCCAAGTAATTTAATATTTTGTAAATCATCTTGTTGCTGTTCAGTTAACGTCTCAGATTCCCCGATACGATTTGCACAGTCAAACAAAGTTACTAATGTCTTGAAGAACTGCTCTCGCATAGTTTAAAAACAGCTTTTACTAATATAGTCTCATTAAACCATAATACTTTTTAGAAATATACTTGCTTCCTACTGAATCAGCAATTCGCATTATAAAAATCGGTTTTTTGAAAGCTCGCCTAAGGAGAGCCTTCAAAAAACCGATATTGTTTTTGTCAGTGCTAAATGTGTTGCAAATAACAATATCGGTTTCATAATGAGAACTGCTGCTACTGAACAACATCTATTCTGTTGTAGGGAGCAGTATTTAGGATTAATTACAAACTAGAGAAGATGCTAGGAATACTCTCTAGTCCGTGTTATGAGTTTTGAGCTTTTGGAAGCTCAGCAAATTTATCAGCAAAAATCTCTACTTCGATATTTGGATCATTTCGTAAGCTGATAGAGCGCTTGACGCGCCCCAGATATAGGGGCTTAGATACACCTTCGCGAGGATGGACAACGGTACGAGCATAAATTGTCAATTGAGATTCGCCTTGACCATTACGTCCCGAGGCAAATAGGTTATTGCTGGCTTGTTTTAAAGTTGCCTCAAGTTGTTTAGGCGTAGTTGTTGGTGCGACTGCGATCGTGGCTTTTGACCCGAAGCGATCGTAAACAAGCTTAAATGGTACAGCACCTTCAATGGATGAGCGCGTAATTGGCTCAAAGCTAAGGGAGAAAAGCCCCACAACTAAAACTACCGAAAATAGGGTTGCGCCTACCATTCGATAGCGCCAACTCCACTTAAATGCTATAGCTAGCCCTGTAACTAAAGCGCAGGCTAAGACAAATACGCCCATTGCTTGTGCGAGTTGACCAAATAAAGCAGGCGTTAGCGACATAAATTAATTTTTTGTGATTTTTTAAATAACTACTTATTTCATTTTATAGTGGCTTGCACAGTAATTCTCGTTATATAGCAATGAATAAAACCCAAATAAATGAAGGCGGCGCTTCGCGCCACCTTCATTTATTTGGGTTTTATGTCCTAAGCAAAACTTTCATTGCTATAGAAAACCATTTTGAGGATTTATACCCGTTGACGATTGATCTACCAAAACCAGTTTCATAATTAAAATCACAGTCTTTTGCAAGCTAAAGGAATATAAATGATTTTGGAAAGTTTTGATCCGCGAGCCTTTCTAAATTTTATATTTGAGCTGAATTTCCAAAAGCACTAAAAATCTAATGAACTTACTTAATAAGAGTTATTTCAAGAATGCGCTGCTGTTATTAGCGATCGCTTTAGCGACATTAATTGTAATAACCCCACCGGTTTTAGCTGCAACCTCTCCCCATTGGGGTTATGGAGGGGCAGAAAATCCTACTCAATGGGGTAAACTCAGCGATGATTTTTTACAGTGTGAATTAGGTAGGGATCAATCGCCGATCGATATCAAAAAGGCTGTAGAAGACAGTCCCGCAAAAATCAAATTTGATTATAAGCCTACACCTTTGATAGTTGTCAATAACGGTCATACCATTCAAGTCAATTATTCCCAAGGCAGTACGATTACGATCAATGACGAAAAATATTCATTGCTACAGTTCCATTTTCATACCCCTAGCGAACACAATATTAACAGCAAAGCCTCGGCAATGGAACTCCATCTAGTGCATCGCAATGAGGCGGGACAACTTGCCGTGATAGGAGTTATGCTCAACGAAGGAAATCTAAATCCTCTAATTGCCGACATTTGGAAACAGATTCCTGATATTGGACAGACAAATACAGTTAGCGATCGCCTGATTAATGTAACTAATCTCTTACCTAAAAACAAGGCTTACTTTAGCTATAGCGGCTCTCTCACGACACCGCCATGTAGTGAAGGGGTAAGTTGGAATATCTTTGTGGAACCAATTACTGTCTCGAAGGAACAGATCGAAGCATTTTCCAGAATTTATCAAGTTGATGCGCGTCCCCTTCAGCCCATTAATGGGAGAACTGTGCAGTTACATCGTTAATCAATAGGTACGAGAAATAGCGGCTGGAATCAATTCGTAGTCGAGGGAGGGAGCAAAAGAATTAATGAAATTAACCCTTTTTGTTTATGAATTAGATTGATTGTGTTGCCATTGTTTGCGGTAGATTAGCTCCAACTGATTGCCAAACTTCATAAATAGCCTCACTTGCTGATCTTGAAGCGCTAAGAATAGACGATGAAATACTGAAGCAAAAATTGCAATAATTATACCCGTGGCAGTCGTGATTAATGCTTCTGCAATACCTTGGGTTAGCGAGCCCGATTTAGTGTTAGCAGCTACATCCCCAATTTTGAGGGAACCAAAGGAAGAAATCAATCCAGTGATCGTTCCTAATAGTCCCAGTAAAGGGGCAAGTGTAATCGCGGCTTCGAGCAATTTTTCACCTTTGAGCATTCCAGCTAGTTCCTCATCAGCAGTGCTTTCAAGGGCGAGGCGAAAAAGCTCAGGTTCAGGATCTTCTAAGGCTAGAGGAGCATATAGAAACCTTGCTACAGGAACCTTTAAGGATTGCTCAGCAGTCAGCGATGCAAGTTTCAAGTCGTGACGAGCGATCGCCAAAATATTCTCGGCAGTTTTTTGTTCTTGCTTAATGATGCCGAACCAAAAGATGAGACGCTCCATGATCCCAGCTAAGGCAAATACCGATAGGAGCATGAGTGGGTACATGACTGGCCCACCTGCTTTGATCAACTCAATCACTTAGATTTGACTCCTTTTCTTCGAGGCTGGACTCCCTTTCTTCACGTTCTCGGCTAAGTTGATTAATTAGTGAGAGCACTTTAACACCGCGCTCGAAGGATCGATCTTCATGAAACACAACTTCAGGAACGCGACGCAATGATAATCTCTGCCCAACTTCACGTTTGATAAAACCCGTAGCTGAGGCTAAAGCCTCCATCGTTTGTTGTCTTGCTTCTTCAGTACCATAGATACTGACAAAAATTTTCACATGCTGGAGATCGCCTGATAATTCGGCATCGGTGACGCTGACCATGCCCATACCCACGCGATCATCTTTAATATCCTTCAGCAACATATTGCTGACTTCTCGCTTAATTAATTCGGCGACACGAGCAACTCGTCTTGTAGTAGCCATATATTTGTAATTACACAGTAAACTTTTAATTTTGAAATTTGTTGATAATAGTCCGTCTTAGGCGAACTGTTATGACAGACTGTCGTAATGCCGACAATCTTGACAGGGCCCACTAGGATTAACCGTACAACGTATGTAAGGCGATCGCGCATTATATTTGCAACTCACACTGCCAATCACATAACCATAACCATCAATGCAGGTCAAATCGGCTGGGGGTAATGCTTTCAGCTTTAGTGGTCTGGGATTAACGTTTGCATCCAAATTTATCTGCATTATTTGCCGATAGTGGGCTTGGGTACGGTGAAGTACCCATAGAGATATAAGTGGTGGTGCTACTCCCACCAATAAGATAATGATGATGTCTAACATATTGCTTAACATGGTGATGCTTCAACATGCGGCGAAGTTGCGGATCAAATCGAATCTGAGGATGCTTTCTAAGCAATATCTAGACCTAGCATAGCTCTTAATACTAGCGATACACCAATAAATCCACTAATTATCGCTGAGATCATGGCGATCGCAGTCACAGGCTTATTGAGTAAGGGAATAATCGGCGCAATCACAACAGACAGAACACCGCCAGTGATTAGGGCTAAGAACTTGGGATAGCGAAGCAGATTTTGGATAAAGTTTTTCATTGTTTAGTTATTTTAATACATTAGGATAAAAGGCACTGAGTGCTTTTTCTGGCTATAGATTTGTGCTTTTTACCTGTGGATAAGGCAAGGTTGTTATCTGGTGTTGGGTCTTGTGAGTAATATTATCTGACAAATATTTTGTCAAAACATCGGGATGATAATCCCAGTTTAATAGACCGGCAAGTCCCATAAACAAACCGAAGGCAGCAGGAACCATAGCTGCGCCATAAAGCCAGCCTTTTTGGGTGAGGGATGTCATTGCTAACAAGGCGATCGCAAGAGCAAAAGCCGCTTCTGATAAGTCAAACTGGTCATCATGAACATTCAATTGCTCGTATAGTTTTTCAGCATCTAAGGCTTGCTGCTGCAGTTTATTTTTTTCTTGGTCTTGTTTAGTGGCGATCGCTTCGTACTTAGCAATTTCCCTACCATACTCAGCACGAACTTTGGGCTGCTGTGCCGCCAGAGATTGTAACTTTAATTGAGCAACGGTCGATTTGGCGATCTCGGAGCGCAGGTTTCGAGCTTGATAAAACGACCATGTATCAATGCGATCGGCTTGAGCTTTTTGCATGGCTTGCACTACGTTGTCACTTTTAATTTTGCATACTCCCATGAAGGTGACAAATAAAACTACTGTGATCGCCACGTAATTATTGAGCTGATTTTTATTTTTTGTTTTTTGTCCTTTTTTGGAATCATTCGGCTTTTGAGAGCTGTCTTGATCTTCTAATTCTTTCTGTTCATCTTCATTGTTTTCCTCAATAATTTCAGACATGTCAGATATTTCCATAACTTTTGGCTGTGTCTTTCTGTAAAAATATTTGCTAAATTATGAAAGCTACAAGATACGCTGAGAATTGCATCGTAATATCTCATTCAGCTGTTAAATTATATGACAACGTGATGAGCGATCTAGTTTTAGAAACCATTTAAGAATTACTTTCTGTCGTTAAATACTCTAAGAAGTCCTATCAAATCCACTTCCTGATTAGGCTTTGGAAATATCTAAAGAAATTCTTAAATAGGTTCTTTAGAGGACTTGTGAAGCAGGAATTTCCATTACATGAAAAATCTATGCAAAAAAGAATTGTCGGCGATCTTCTATCTCTCTCTAATGTTTTAGTGGTGATACTTGCTTTATCAGAAGTTAGTATTCAGCTTTCCTTTTCCTATGCTTTAAAAGATATCACCACTGGCAAAATAGCTATTGAATCTATTGAGCGACCTATAAATATATCTTCTGAAACAACTTCTACATCTTCAGATTTGCTTTTGCAAAAGGCTGAAAGATTTTTTGATTTGGGTAATTTTCAAGAATCCTTAAAGTATTACCAACAGGCTTTAAAGAATTATCGCAGCCAAGGCGATCGCCTTGGTGAGTCAATCGCCTTAACAGGGATGGGTTCGGCTCTGATTGGATTAAGACAAGAAACCCAAGCTCTCGAAAATTTGCAGAAAGCACTTGAGATTCAACAATCACAACAGATAAGGTCAACGCCTGCTGATAGAATGCTATATCTGAAAGCTGAAGGTGAAACTCGCTATCAATTGGGTAAAGCTTATATTGGACTGGAAGAATATGCTAATGCTCTGCCATTGTTGGAGAAGTCATTAGCGATTCGCAAAGAAGTAGGCGATCGCTATCGGGAGGGCAAAACCCTTGCCACGATCGGGGTTATTTTCTTTAAGAAATTTGATTTCCCAAAATCGCTAAAGTATTTTGAACCTGCGCTAGTGCTTAGCCGTGCTGCGGGAAATCGTGCCGCAGAAGCTCAAAACCTCTTCTATTTGGCTTCAGCCTATGGGTTACTCGGTCAAAAGGATAAATCTTTGGCGCTGACTCGGCAAAGTGCGATCGCATATCAGCAGCTTGGCAATCTTTTGGGAGAGGCAAGTGCGTTGAATCTGGAAGCAAATATTTTAACCCTATCGTTGCAATATACCAAGGTCTTGCAGTTAAATCTCAAAGCTTTAGAATTGGTTCGCAAGTCAGGCGATCGCCCTCGCGAAGCTGAGCAGCTAAATGCTGTTGCCGAATCCTATCGGAATCTTACCGAATTCCCTAAGGCAATTGAGTTCTATCTCCAAGCTGCAAAAATATACCAAGAGATAGGTGATCGCCCTGGGGAAGGACGCAACTTAAAAAATATTGCTGAAGTCCGCCTTGCGCAAGGACAGACTCGCGAAGCTTTAGTAGTCTACGAAAAGGCAAAGGATATTTATCAAACTCTGACGAGCACTGCTAATGCTAAACCTAGCGATCTCAATACTCTCGCCAGTATTCTCGTTGGTCAAGGTAGTCTCTACACTTCACTCAGTCAATATCCTAAAGCTCTTAATACCCTGCAAGAAGCAAGAGCAATCTATCAATCGCTAGGTGATGTCAGTGGAGAAGGAGTGGCTTTAATGTTTACTGGAACAGTATATTTGCAATTGGGACAACCAGAGAAGGTATTAGAGCTATTAAAGAAATTACCCAAATCATTAACAAGCTCTCCCCAAATCCAAAAAATGGAGCAATACTTAATTGCGCTTTTTAATGCCAATCCATCTTCAAAAGACCCCCAAGCTCAATTAAAGTCAGTATTGAGTTTATTAGAGTTTTTTAAGCAGTCAGGCAACCGCGCTTATGAAGCCTCAATGCTTTCACAGTTAGGCTCTATATATTCGCAGCTCAATCAACCATCTCAAGCGATCGCCTCATACCAACAAGCACTGGATATATATCGCGCCATTGGCGATCGGGCTGGCATTGGTTCTGCTCTTTATAGTCTTGGCTTAGCTTATTCATTGTCAGATCGAAATGACAAGGCTTTTCAGGCTTTTCAAGCCTCAATTCCCTATGCTCGTGAAGTTGGCGATCGCAACCGAGAGAGCCAATTAGTCGGCAATTTGGGCTTGTTGATCAGGCGGCAATACCCTGAACTAGCGATCGCCTTTTACAAACAGTCTGTAAATTTGACAGAATCAATTCGCAAAGAACTGCGGGTACTAGCGATCGAGCAACAGAAGTCTTATCAGCAAACAGTTGCTGCTAACTATCGTACTTTAGCGGATTTACTATTACAAAAAGGCAGAGTAATGGAGGCGCTACAAGTTCTCGATTTGCTCAAGGTTCAAGAATTGCAAGACTATTTACAAAATGTCAAAGGGAATGAACGTACCTCTCAAGGTATTTATATTTTCCCTGAAGAGAGTTTGCAAGCTAAAACGATTTCTACTCAGTCATCAACATCCTTACAAACCTTGATTGATGGCAATCAAAAAATCGCTCAGCAGTTAAGTCAAATCCCCGAAAAAGAACTCAATCGAGTTCCCGAATACTTACAAAAACTGCCTCAGGGTCATGTGCTACTCTACCCTCTGATTTTAGGCGATCGCTTAGAACTTATTCTATTCATTCCGAATAAACCGCCAATTCACCGCTCAGTGTCGCTTAAAGAGACAGACATCACGCAACTAGTTGTAGATTTTAAGGTAGGGCTGCGTGATAGCGATTCTTTGGATGTGCTCGAGCCCGCAACTAAGCTCTACAATATCCTAATCAAACCCATCGAAGCCGATCTAGCAAATACAAACACCATTCTCTATGCGCCTGATGGACTACTTCGCTATGTGCCAATTTCTGCTCTTTACGATGGCAAACAATGGCTTATCGAGAAATATAGCGTTAATAATTTGATTGCCTATAGTCTTAGTGACTTTACCCTAAAGCCGCCAAAGCCACTTCGCATCTTTGCTGGAGCCTTTGGCGGTGCTCAAAATACCACCAAGTTTGGACAAGTCGGGCTTCCAGCCACAGTGACCGAAGTTCAATCTATTTCTGAAGCTTTGCCTAATACAACAAAACTAGTGGCGAATGATTTCAGTCGAAAAGCGACTGAAACCCAAATGCAAAATAAAAACATTGTCCATTTGGCAACCCATGCCGAGTTTAACTCTGGCAAGCCTGAAAACTCATTCCTGATTTTTGGCAATGGTGATAAGGTTTTGCTTAGCGAAATGAAGGATCTTCCGATGTCTAATGTCGATTTGATCGTCCTCAGTGCTTGCCAAACTGGGGTTGGGAAATTAGGCAATGGCATCGAGATCTTGGGCTTTGGTTATCAGGTGCAAAGAGCTGGTGCAAAGGCATCGATCGCATCGCTTTGGAAAGTCAGCGATGAAGGGACGCAAGCATTAATGCAAGCATTTTATAATGATGTCAAGTTAGGCGATCGATCTAAGGCTGGGTCTTTAAAACAAGCGCAAATCGCGACAATTCGTTCCAAGGACTTCTCCCATCCATTTTATTGGTCAGCCTTTATCCTGATCAGTAATGGTTTGTAGAAATGCTAATTACTGCTTGCGATCGCTAATTAGATCGTGTTTAAGTCAAATGTCCATAGCAACTTTTTGGCAAGAGATGCATTCTTTATTAGTATCTAAATATCTCGTGGGTATTATTAAGCTGTGACCTAGACTGCATACTATACTCATCAAGATCACTTTTCTAGAGGCGATCGCATCATGTTTTTACCCAAATTTTCGCTAAAAAAGATTTTAATTGCATCGGCTTGTTCTTGCTTAGCTGTACATACTGTAATTGCTCTGCCCTTTGCTTTATTTACACCTTCAGCTCAAGCTCAGTCTCGTAAGGTGCGATATGTGCCCCCTAAAAATCTTGGTACTCCAGTAGTTTCAACTCCAGGCATTCTTCGCAGCACTGGTTGTTCTGAATCAGCATGTTTTATTGCTTTAGTGCCAGATTTGGCAGCAGATACTGCTCCAGTCCCTCAGACAATGTCAGAACGTCCAACGTTTTATTTCCTAATTCCTGAAACGGAAGGTCGAGGATATTTTTATCTTTATGAATCTGATAGCACTCTAAAGAAGGGGAAAAGAGTTTATCGTACGTCCTTTAATATCAGAAACAAAGCAGGTATTCTTACTTTTAAGATGCCTGATGATGCACCAAGCTTAAAACCTAATAAGAACTACTTATGGGAATTTTCGGTTGGTGGTTTAATTGATGCTGGACAAGTCAGTGGCTCTATAAGGCGAGTATTGCCCAATCAAAAGTTAGTCGAACAACTTAAACGAGCCTCGATGCCTATAGAGCGCGCAGCCTTGTTTGCCCAAGATGGTTTCTGGTTTGAAACTGTGCAAACTTTGGCTGAGGCACAGCAAGGTGCTTCTAAAAAAACTGAGGTTGTCAGCGAATGGAATGCTTTGCTGAAGTCATCTCAGCTAGATCGGGTTATTCCATATCCGTTTTTGAAGAGTGCAGTGGCAAATATGACCAATTCTGAGCCTAATCAGCCCCAGAAATATGGCTATTAACGATTAAAAAGAAGTATGTTCGATAGCTGTAATTTACGACGCGAAGCAAGACGTAGAAGACGAGAAGTAGATGTTCTAGCTTTGCCAGAACACCTGCTTCTCGTCTTCAAGCACCCAACGATAGAACGATCAAATATATCAATGTAATTTTTTCTTAGGACATAAAACCCAAAAGATGAGTGGCGGCGCTTCTCGCCGCCACTCATCTTTTGGGTTTTGATTTGTCCTAGCTATCTCTTACGTTGCTATAGAGATAGTGAAACTATTCAAAAAATGGCGCCTAATGCCCTGAGTGTAGACTTTTGAGCATTAGTCAATCCCTTTATTCCGTTAATATTCATCTCCTCATAGGGCTTAGGGATTTTCAGCAATTTTAAACTCTTGCCAGTTTGCATATCCCAAAGCCGATTAGTACCATCTTCGCCACCACTGGCTAAAATCTGTCCGTCAGTACTAAAAATCACATCACCCATATAGCCAATGCCAAAATTCCCTTCCAAATCGTTTAAATATTGATGAGTCAGCAAACACCAAAGATTTATCCCTGAAGCATATCCACAAAATGCGAGGATTGGAGAAGTTGAACTTAAAGCAATCGTCCAGAGGGGAAATTGACATTGCAGAGTTCTCGTACAAATTCCTGTTGCTAGATTCCAGAACTTGATGGTGCGATCCACACTGCCACTAATTAACATTCCCTCTTGACTAAAAGCTAAACTTTCAATGCGATCGCTATGTCCCGCAAAAGTCATTAGACATTCAGGCGATCGCAGATCCCAAACTTTAATCGTGCCGTCCCAACTGCCACTAGCAAGGATTTCACCATTGGCATGAATCGCTAGAGCTTGGATCGGACTCGTATGACCACACAAAGTATGTAAACATTCTCCCGTTTGCAAATGCCATATCTTAATTGTGCGATCGCCACTCCCTGAAATCAACATCTCGCCATTAGGAGAGAAAATTACAAATCTCACCCAAGTCGAATGTCCTTGGAGGATTTGGGAACAGGTTCCATTTTTAGCGTCAAAGATCTTGATCGTATGGTCATAGTTGCCACAGGCAAGGGTTTGCTGGTCAGGGCTAAAGGAAACTTGCATCACTCCCGATGTATCGAGATCGAAATTTTTTAAACATTTTGCATTCTGAATATCCCAAACCCTGACGCTCTGTTCTTCATAACTAAATGAGAAGAGAAGATCGCCAGCATGACTAAAGACAACAGGCTTTGTAGCTTTGTGATAGCCCTGAATTGTTCTAATACATTGACCAGTATCCACATCCCATAACTTCACTATCCGATCATCGCTACCACTCACTAACACCTTCGCATCAGGGCTAAAGGCAACCGACCAAATTCGACTTTTGTGACCATATAGAGTTCTAATTACTTCACCCGTACTCATTGACCACAGTTTCACCGTCTCATCATCACCCGCGCTCGCCAATATTTGACCGTCAGTACTGAAAGCGATCGCCCAAATCTGTTTTTGATGCCCTGCGATCGCGCTCACGATTTGTCCCGTATTAACATCCCAAATCTTGATCAGACAATCTTCGCCAGCACTAGCAAGCTGTGATTCTGAACTATGAGCATCGATTTGAGGCGCAAAGGCAAGAGCATAGACTGCACTAGAATCGATAATCGTTCGCAGACATGCTCCCGTTTGCACGCTCCATAGCTTAATGGTGCTATCCAAACTGCAACTGGCAACCATTTGACCATCAGGGCTAAAGGCAACCGATCTCACGATCTGCTCGTGTCCTTCTAAGGTCATCAAGCATCTGCCCGTATTAACTTCGGTGAGTTTGACAGTGCGATCGCCTCCACAACTAGCAATCAGGCGATCGTCAGGACTAAAGGCAAGACTCGCAACTCCAATCGCATGGGCTTCCATCGCAAGCAGACATTCTCCTGTCTTCACATTCCATAGCTTAATTTGGCGATCGAGACTACCACTAGCAAGTATTTGACCATCGTGATTGAAGGCAAGCGCAAATATAAATTCGCTATGGGCGTGAGTTTTGAAAAGTTGACTGCCATCCGCCACTAGCCAAAAATAAATCCATCCCCTGACATCGCTAGTGGCTAAAATCTTGCCATCGGGACTAAAGGCAGTCGCCATCACACTGCTAAAGGTGACTCGAAAAGCGGATTTAGCCAGATCGCAGTTAGAGAAATTTACTCGATGTAGTTCCACTGCTCTAAGGTCAGCTTGCCAAATCGATAGATTAGAGAAATCATAACCCGTCAGATCGATATGCAGATAGCAGAGGAGATTCAACAAATTACCACCTGCATAGCCTTGCTTCGGTGGAATTTCTGCCTTTAGTCTCGTTAACGCCAAGGCGATCGCTTGATAATCTACCTTATCCGCAACAGACTGAAGGATAAAGCGAGTTTGAGCATCACGGATATAATCTTTGGCGGTGGCTTCGATGAGAGCATGACTATGGAGCAAATTCAGCTTCTGTTCAGCGCAGTTAATCTCTTGACAAATCTTTTCGATGAATTGATAATTGACATATTCCATTACCACAGGCTGAAGGGTAAATCCATTAGCTGTAACCTCCATCAGCGATCGCTTTTTCAATAATTCCAGAGTTGCGATTAGTCTTTGCTTGGATTCTCGCGATAGTAGATTCTCTTTTAAACTAAGCGCCGAAATCGGTTCACGAGCGATCGCTAGCCAATACATGACCTCCTGCTCCACTTCCGATAGTCTCAAAAATTGCCGATGGATCAAATCCTGAATATCGCCAAAAGTCAGTCCTCCTTCCCGCATTAAGGCTAACATTTGTGCAACATCACCACCCAGTAAATCGCGAATCCCTGCGGCGACAATTTTGAGCGCGAGGGGATTTCCCGCATAGTGCGTAATGATTTCCTGCCATTCCGCTTCGTTTGCCGCGATCGATTCTTGCTCGAATATCTGCAATCCTTCCTGCTGTGATAAGCCTGATAAAGGTAGCGATCGCACTTTGTCACCGAGCAATCGCGATAGTTCGGGTGGTGCTTCGCGACTGGTCATCACCAAACAACTTTGATGGCTACGTTCGCCGATATATCTAATCAAATCGCCATAGCCTTCATAACCAGTTCGATAGTAATAGCGATCGCTCAGAATCGATTCCCAGTTATCAATTACCAGCAAACATCGCCGCGCAACTAGATAGCGCATCAGGAGGTCAAGCTGTGCGGGTAAATTATCGGGTAGTTCAAGCAGTTGAGGGTGGGAGAGAAATTGCAAAATATCGGTGAGGATGCTCTCAAAAGATGGGGCATTGCGTAGCGATCGCCAGATCGTAAATTCAAATTCTTCTTTAAATTGATGGGCGAGTTGTGATGCTAGGGAAGTTTTGCCCATGCCCCCCATGCCCAAAATGGTGACAATTTGATAGCGATCGCCCATTAGCCATTGCTCTAGCTGTTGCAGTTCAGCAGTACGTCCATAGAAATTACGAACTTGCTGAGCCTCCTTCAAATCAACTTGTGGAGTTCTTGCGATCGCCTCTTGCCAATCCGCACCCAAAAATTCACAGATCTGCGTGAAGGTATCTTGGCGAATATCATCCCCCTGAAAAAAACGCTTAGCCACACCAATCGATCCAGCCCTTTCTAAGACTTGACTGGCAGTTTGAGACAGTCCAAGCTGACGCAATTTGTCCTTGAGTATTTGCTGTCCTCGTTTAGACGCTTTTGCCATATTTTATCGCCATAGTTCTGAAGGGCTAGCACTCTTTGCTAGCCCTATTTTACAGATCGTGGCAATAGCGATCGCAAAATACCGATCCTATTCACGATCCTGCAACTGATCCTAAAAGTGAATCTTTCGCGCAAGTTAGCTCAGGCATTCTATTAGATAAGCGTTATACATAGCTAATCGGAGTTAGACATGAACAAGAATTTTTGGCTCAAGGGTTTTCAAATTAAAGCAATCATCATCTCGCTGTCGTTAGCTTTACCAGTAGTCGTCATGGCACAAACCTATAGCGATCGCAAAGCCACTGCTACTCCTGAAGTACCTGCATATTCCTACTCAATCGCCGATTTTGCTAATGCAATGCGTTGGCATTGATAAATAATATTCTAGAAAAACACCATTCAAATTTGAGGAAACCTAAATTACTAATCTACTTAAAAAAAATCTTGTCAAGATTACTGTTGGCATCTCCGCATCTCTATTGACAGCATACATAGGAATCTCTGTTATTTCTGCAAATATTCTCTCAACTCCTCAAAGGATTTTTGACCCCAAAGTAGTCTCAGTCTTCAGTCAATCTCCAGAAGACGTTCATTTCTTAACTTCTGATGGAGTGAAAATTGCAGGGTGGTTTCTTCCTTCAAAACTTAATAAAAAGGCGATCATCCTCGTGCATGGAATGAATTCCAGTCGTACAGCAGAATTTGGTGGGCGTTTCCCAGAATTTGCGGCGGGATTGAATCGTGAGGGCTTCACTGTTTTAATGATTGACTTGCGCGGTCACGGACAAAGCGGAAATGCCAGATTTACCTTTGGAATAACTGAAGGACGAGACGTTATTGCGGCGGTGAATTGGTTGAAAAGTAGAGGCTATCAGCCTAAATCAATTGGCGTGATTGGCGTATCTATGGGAGCAGCAACTGCGATCGGCGCAACCGCAGCAGATCCTGATATTGGAGCCTTAGTTACAGATAGTGCCTATGCCGAAGTCTACCCAGTGATGCAACAGAATTGGAGCAATGTTTCAGGACTTCCCAATATTTTTCTGCCATCAACCATGATGTTTGGAAGTTGGCTCACTGGTTACGATCTCACCCAGTCTAAGCCAGTTAAGGAAATTGGAAGTATTGCTCCTCGTCCTGTGTTGATTATTCATAGCAGATCTGACCCCTTCACTCCCGTAAATCAAGCCTATGCTTTGAAATCGGCAAATCCTCTATCAGTTTATTGGGAGACATCTGCGACTAAACATGCTGAAAGCTACAACACAGATTCTCGAACTTACATTAGCAAAGTTTCCAATTTTTTCAAACAGAACTTGAAATAGAATTCGCTTATATGAAAACTTATCGCTTCTAAATATAATAGAGTCATAGATATGTTAATAAAAAAATGGCAATTGATTTCTAGTCTGGCAGTTCTGCTACTAGCTGCATCTGGATTTTGCTGGTGGAAATTTTATCTCTATCCAAAACAGACCTTATTTCAGTCAGGGAAAATAGCTGAGAACTTTCGTTCGATGGAAAGTATCTTTCCTAGTAGACAGATCGCAAAATCTACTAATCCTTACAAACCACAAGAAAATATTCGCGAATTAAATGTTTCCTACAAATTCGGCGGCAAAAACTACGCAATGTCCGATCTGCTTGATCGCACTTTTACCACTGGTATTTTAGTTGTTAAAAATGATGTGATCGTCTACGAGCAGTATTTTCGAGGCAACTCGGCGATCGCTCGGAATACATCTTGGTCGATGGCAAAATCATTTATATCGGCACTCGTAGGCATTGCGATCGCTGAAGGCAAAATCAATAGCATCAACGATCCAATCACGAAGTATGTCCCCGAACTAGTTAATTCTGGCTATAACAACGTTCCCATCAAGCATGTTCTCCAAATGTCTTCAGGCGTTCGTTTTGATGAAGGTTATTCCAATCCGAAATCTGATATTAATGAACTCCTGCCTAAGTTGTTTCTCTATGCTCGTCCAATGGATCGAGCCATATTTGATTTTCCATCAGAAAAAGTCTCTGGCAAAGACTTTCACTATATGAGTTTGGATTCCCACGTATTGGGACTATTACTCAGACGTGCCACAGGAACAAATATTGCCGATTACTTTCAAGAAAAACTATGGCAGCCTCTCGGAGCCGAATCTGACGCTTCTTGGTTAACAGATCTGTATGGTACGGAAGTTACTTTTTGTGGTCTCAATGCGACTCTACGGGACTATGCCAAATTTGGACTACTTTACCTCCATGAAGGGAAACTTAATGGCAAACAGATTATTCCTCAAAGTTGGGTCAAAGAGTCTGTACTGCCCGATCGCCCCGATATGCAAGCTGGGGCTACAGATTTTCAGGAGAATGCTGGATTTGGCTATCAATATCATTGGTGGATTCCACCTGATACCGATGGAGATTTTGTGGCACTAGGTCATCGCGGACAATTTCTCTACATCAATCCCAAGCATCAGGTGGTTATAGTCAAAACTAGCGCCGCAGAGAAGCCCTTAACTAGTGAGATCAGGCTAGAAACAATTGCACTTTTACGGGCGATCGCGAATTCTTTCTAATCAACCACATTAAAGTTGAAGGTATAGCGGTTTTTAAATGAGCACGAGCAAGGTAAAATGGAGAGAAAATGCAAACAGGAAAAGCGTATTCACTGGATTTGAGAGAACGAGTAATCGCAGGCTATCAAAAAGGAAAAACCACGATGAAAGAAGTAGCAGATAGGTTTGCGGTAAGTCGAAGCTGGGTCAATAATCTGATGCAAAGACAAAAACAAACAGGCAGTGTGGCGGCAAAACCCCATGGAGGAGTAGCAGTAGCCAAAGTCAACTGGTATACTCCTGTCTAATGAAAGTAAACCTAACATCAGGCGTTTTATCGAAATCTTAACACTACTAGAGAAAATTATTTTGTAGAGAGCTAGTTTCCACACAATAATTTCAAGAAAATTCCGAACAAAAAATTCAGGATTTTTTGTTTTTGGTTAAACTTCTTACACAAACGCTCATGGAAACTTAGGATAAAATAGTGGGAGTGTTTCGAACACCCTCTAAACTTATAAATCCAACATGTTAGACAAGCTCAAGATACTTGATGGTCGCTATCGCATTATCAAAGACTTAGCAGAAGGAGGTTTCTCTCAGACCTACCTTGCTGAGGATACTCGCCTGCCTAACAATCCCAAGTGCGTCGTCAAGCATCTTAATCCCACTATTGATGATGCTGCGTTCACAAAAAAGGCTCAAGAATTATTTAAAGTTGAAGCAGAAACATTACAAGAATTGGGAAAACACGATCTGATTCCCCAGCTATACGCCTATCTTGAGGACAGAGGAGAGTTCTATCTCGTTCAAGAATTTATCGAAGGACATCAACTCAGTACGGAAATGCCTCCTGGTATTCAAATGCCAGAGTCACTGGTTGCCCAGATCCTCAAAGAAGTTTTAGAAATTCTACAATTTGTTCATGGATATAATGTCATTCATCGAGACATAAAACCTAGTAATTTGATTCGTCGTCATAGCGATGGAAAACTAGTTTTGATTGATTTTGGTACTGTTAAGCAAGTACAAATGGACATCGCTAAGCATAAAGCAAAGGTAACATATCCAATCGGTACACCTGGGTATATGTCCTCCGAACAAGCGCGTGGTGAATCTGTGGCTAGTAGTGATGTTTATTCTTTGGGAATGGTAGCTCTGGAAGCTCTAACAGGTAAACATCCTAGCCAATTTCCAAAGAGTCGAGATAATAATGAAGTAAACTGGCGCAGCTATGCCAAAGTTAGCCGTGAATTTGCAGAAGTTTTAGATCGGATGACACGCTGTAATCCATGCGATCGCTATCAAACTGTGGATGAAGTACTTAGAGATATTACTAAACTACCAAAATTAAGTACTGCTTCTCCAACGATTACCGATGAGCGCGATTTTAAGTCACATCCTCAATTATTGTTGTCTTCAGCGATCGCATTGTTAGTATTTGCGGGTGGAATTTATTTATTCAGTTCAGCATGGAACCATTTTAGAGATGAAAGCCTTTCCAGTCAGAGCCCTACACTGTCTGTTCCAACTTCTTCTCCTTCTCTTCCACCAAAGCCTGTAGAAACACTCATTCCCGATCGCAAAGTTAGCTATGAGCATCTGAGTATCTATCTCAATGAGAAAAACTGGAAAGCTGCCGATCAAGAAACCTATCTACTACTTCTAAAGGCAGCGGGAGATAAATCTTATAATGATGGAACATTTCACCCCGACGAGTTT
The DNA here is from genome assembly GCA_003249035.1 of Pseudanabaena sp. Lineage (GTDB taxonomy): Bacteria > Cyanobacteriota > Cyanobacteriia > Pseudanabaenales > Pseudanabaenaceae > Pseudanabaena. Next base: position 223,987 of record QBMK01000001.1, on the reverse strand, counting down.
AATCAGATTACTTGTGCAGATCTGGTTTTAATCGATCAACTATGGTCGCAGGCAAGTAATGGCAAGCAGGGATTCACTGCGCAGAAAAAGATTTACGAAGATTTTGCCAAAGATATTCGTAAAACACACGAAAATATCGGTTGGCTCAGCTCATCTGGCGAACTAGCGATCGATACTGCCTACGATCGCCAGACTAAGCAATGGGAATATATCGAAGGTCGTCAACCCAATTTCAAGTCTCCACCCGTTGGTCACCTACCATTTTTGCTACGCGAGCCCAGCAGGAATTTAGAGCGCATGGTTACTTTATATCGATGCTCGTCCTAGGTCTTTAGTCTAAACATGGGTCTCTAGGTAGTGTTTGGAGTGCTTAAAACACTACCTGTAGTGATACTTGAACCATGAGCATGTAGGATTGCTATAGAGCGAAATTGACCACTATAATTTAGAGCTGACACCAATTTACAAAAGTGTGACAACACTTTTGTAAATTAAAAACCAAACCCAGTAAGGGTTTTAAAAGCAAAAAAATGGCTACTCCATTTTGTGCTTTGGTATTATTTTCATAGGGGAAAGCTTCGCTCTAGTCTATTTTTACACACCACATCTTGAGATATGTCATGCTTTGCCCGTTTTGTCAGCACACCGATAGCCGTGTTTTAGAATCTCGTTCGGCAGAAGCAGGCTGTAGCATTAGACGCAGACGTGAATGTCTCAATTGTCAGCGACGGTTTACTACATACGAACGCATTGAGTTTGTGCCCATTACAGTTTTAAAGCGGGATGGAGCCAGTGAATCCTTCGATCGCTCTAAGCTATTGCGAGGTATGATTCGAGCTTGTGAAAAAACAGGGGTATCACAAACAACCCTAGAATCAATCATTGACGAAATTGAGGCACAATTACAGGTACGCGATTGTCACCAAGTCTCAAGCGTGGAAATTGGGGAAATGGTATTGCAATATTTACAAGATGTCAGCGAGGTTGCATATGTGAGATTCGCTTCGGTATACCGACAATTTCGGGGGGTTCGAGATTTTGCCGAAGCTCTAAACCACTTTGCGCCAAATTAATGTCAAGTTTGTTACGGCGTTGATTAAAGTCAAATCAAACTATGAGTATCTTGCTGCATATAGTGTCTGGGCTTTACAGTAGTGCTAATCTATACCAAAAGAAATAACCTGTGACAAAAATTTGTAAAGAAAAGTTGAAATTTTTTATTGACCCTAGCTATAATAACTATGTTTTGTAATCCCGATCGCATTTCAGGGTCTAAATTAGGAGGTATTGATTTGGCAAGGAGACGTAAGCGCAAAAGTAGACGTCGCCAAGAAGGGCGCAAAATCCTAGAACATATTCCTCAATTTAGTATCGATAGCGGTGAAGATAAGCCTGTGACGGCTGCACGTAAGTACATTCATACACATGGCATTCTTCCTCCAGCACTGTTGCTCGTAAGACGTAACGAGCATACAACAGATCGATACTTCTGGGCAGAAAAAGGACTATTTGGAGCACAGTATGTTGAAGAAAATCACTTCTTGTTCCCTAGTCTTAAACCACCCGAAGAGAGAGAAGTTGCACTAGCTGGATGTAGATAATTTTTTATCAGCCTCTTCAGAGCAACCAAAAGTCTCTATTTTCTACTTGGTTAATTTCTCAGCTTTTAAATATATAAATCCTTATTTCTTCTATAGACGGAGTTTACCGTGGCAATTTGAAGAAATATGGGTTTATCTATTAGGCTGCTGAAATGAATAAATAATCACAACAAGTATATTAGATTTGTTGTCTTAATTAAATATACTTAAAATTTTACAGTTACTTTGGTAGCTGGAAAATGGGGATTTCTTTTTAATTATTCAGATATTACCTGCTGAACTGTTTTATTACATCTTCCAGAAGTGACATTTCACTTCTGGATTTTTTGTATTAGCCTTACTATGGCGATTTTCATTTTGCCAATTTCAAAATTGGAAATACCACTTCTTATACCAAAACACAAAATGGCGTAGCCATTTTGTGTTTTTAAAACCCTTACTGGTTTTGGCTTTTAATTCACAAAAATGTGACACCACTTTTGTGAATTGGTATTAGTTAGGTTGTAAATATAGCAATGAAAGAGATAGCTAGGACAAATCAAAACCCAAATAAATGAAGGCAGCGCGAAGCGCCGCCTTCATTTATTTGGGTTTTATGTCCTAAGCAAAACTTTCATTGCTATATTTACAAATCATGTAAGTAACGTCAGTTCGAGGAAATCTAGTAAATTTATATACAAAAAAGCTCTGCGAAGAAAGGCTTTTGTTTTTGGCTTTGAGAGCTGGTTTACTAAGCAACCTCTCTCCCAAAGCGAGTTTTAAATTATCTCTAAATCGCGTTAATATTAGAATACAAAACGTTACAAAAACTGCGTAAGCAAGAAATCTAGGTAATTACAAATATGGCAGTCAAACCAGATTGGTTGCGAGTTAAAGCCCCACAATGGGAGCGCGTTGGAAATGTTAAAGAAGTCTTGCGCGACTTGGGGCTAAATACTGTGTGCGAAGAAGCATCTTGTCCAAATATTGGCGAATGTTTTAACCAAGGTACTGCCACATTTTTGATTATGGGGCCAGCTTGTACTCGTGCTTGTCCCTACTGCGATATTGACTTTGAGAAAAAGCCTCAAGCTCTCGATCCGATGGAGCCAATTAATTTGGGTGAAGCAGTCCGACGGATGAAACTTAAGCATGTCGTCATTACTTCTGTTAATCGTGATGATTTGCCCGATGGTGGCGCTTCTCAGTTTGTGCGATGCGTCGAAGAGATTCGGAAGTTGATGCCACAAACAACAATTGAACTTCTTATTCCCGATCTTTGCGCTAATTGGGAAGCCTTAGAAACGATTCTGGCAGCCCGACCTCATGTACTTAACCACAATACGGAGACTGTGCCAAGGCTCTATCGCAAAGTGCGTCCACAGGGAGAATATCAGCGTAGTTTAGAACTATTGCGACGAGCTCGTGAAATTGCGCCTTGGGTTTATACCAAGTCAGGCATTATGGTAGGAATGAGCGAAACCTACGAAGAGGTTTTGGAGGTGATGCGTGATTTGCGAACAGTGGATTGCGATATTATTACCATCGGTCAATATCTGCAACCTTCAGCAAAGCACTTGACTTTGCATGAGTTTGTATCACCTGAGCAGTTTGAGGCATGGCGGATTGCTGGTGAAGCGATGGGATTTCTGCAAGTGGTGTCTTCGCCGCTAACGCGTAGTTCCTATCATGCCGAACAGGTACAAGCGTTAATGAAGCTATACCCAAAAGTTTAATGAAATCAACGGAAAACCGAATAAATGCAAGTACCTGGTCCTAGTCACTGGATAACAGTTACCGAGTCAAACTTTGCTTGGGAAAGAGAGGCTCTCGAATATGTACGGTAGCATTTTCCGACCTGTGAACCATATCGGGCTTGGTCAAATTTTGAGTTTATTGCTAGTGACGGTAGTATTAACGAGATCGATTTCCTGATGTTTACGCCTCAAGGGGAGTTTTTAGCGGAAATTAAAAGCTGTCCAGGGAGACTATCTTGAGATGCTGGGAATTGGTCTTTGGAGAATGAATTGCCATTTTTCTACAGCATGACAATATTCGCACAGTCCGTTTGCGCGATCGCGAACTTGGGCTTTGAGGGCTTCGGTTAAGTTACGCGCCATGTTGGATTTCTGGCTGAGTTTTGGCGATGTTTTCGAGTAGGAAGTTATTGCGAATCATCCGATTGACAAAGCTGAGATAGTCATCGATCGCTGCAAAATCATCTAGTTCTTGTTTTTCTGTTTCAGTGAGTGAGTTTTCTTCGCGTTTGTCGAGTAGGTTCTCGATGCGTTCTTGGATGTTTTGTGATGCGCGAAAGATCATTACTCCGTCTTGAAGTGTTATAGCGATCGCGCCATCAAGAGGAAGATTTTTGGGTAATATGGTAATTGGGGAAATTGTTGATATTGTCATTGTGTTATCCTCTCTAAGCAAAGATTTGATAAATTACGGGGCGATAACGGGGTTTTGGAATAGTTTTGTTTTCTGCTGTAGCGGATTCTAACCACGCAGTTTTGGCAAGAATTACTTCGCTGAGTGCTTGTTGTAGAGTTTCACCGATCGCACTCACATATTTCAAGTCAGGAATATCGGCAATATAGGCTTCGTCTTCTTCGCTGTAAAAAATGTTGATGTGATAGTCTTTCATGATTGATTAAAAGTTATTGGAAATTATTCGTAATGAGACCACATTCGCAAAACTTCAACAGTATTGCTTTCTTTATCCACGCGATATACCAAGCGATGCTTGATATTTATACGCCTTGAGTAAAAGCCTTGCAAGTTTCCGACTAATTTCTCGTAAGGTGGTGGATTTGTGAATGGATTTTCTCTGAGTATGGCAACTAGCTCTTTGGTTTTCTCAAAAAGCCCAATACTTTTCAATTTCTTTAAATCTTCTTGGGCTTTTTTACTAAGGATAACTTCCCACATTGTTACAATCCTAGCTCTTGAGCATTTACCCATTCATTTCTAGGGCTAGTCATAACCTCTTTGAGTGAGTCTATATATCCATGTATAGAGTTAAGATAGATAGTCTCTTCTATTGCTGTCCAGTCTTCTTTAGAAATCACAACCACGTCATTTTCTGAGCCTTTAATCATGACGGGCTTATGGTTTGCGCTGACTTGATTGATTAGACTATTAAAGTTTGCAGTTGCTTCTTGAAGTAGTAAGTAATCCATGTTGTTTCTCTATTTATATTTAATTGATGTGATCGGTATGTCAATAAACTTCTAGGGAATGAGCAATATTCAATTTAAGTCTTTCCATGCCTCATTTTCTTCTTCGCTAAGCCAGTCTTTCGCTAAGGAGGATTCCAGTAAGTGAGGTTGTTTTCTAGTTTCCATAAAGTCATCTGAGAAGAGGTCGTGGCTATTCCAGAGGGTTTGCCAAGGATTGTTTTTCGGAATTAGCACGATCGCGTTGCCGACTTTTTTGATATAGACTTCTTCGCCAACTAGTTGAAAGCCGTCTGGAAATATGGCTAGTTGTTCGTTGCCTTGCATTCTGAGTTTGGCTGTGTGCATGGGGTTGTCCTCCTAGTTGTATTCTAAGTTAATTCTTCTAAGCCAAGCTTTTACTTCATTAGTGAGTTGTTCACTGGTTTTTTCTCCTGTGAATGGGCGTATTGGGATTGACTCTGTTAGGCTTTGACAGAGTTGATCGATCGCCTCATTAGCACTTTTGCCATAAAGGGCGATCGCTAATTTCTCGAAATCAGGCTCTAACTCTAGATTAAGTAATTCGCGCTCTAAGCAAGAGACATCTTGAACTACTGGAATCCTACGACCGATAGAGTTAAAAATTTTGTTGGTTAATTTCTTTGCAATTATATTAGGATCGCTTTCTTGTTCGAGATGGCGGATATCGACTACTAAGCAGCGTATTTCGGGATGGTCAGTATTGCGATCGAGTTCCTTTTGAATTGCATCGCAATCTAAAAACTGATGCTCTAGGTATTGAATAGTATTTGTAGATGAGTGCCACGCATCATAAAAATCTTGATAACTCATATTTTGAGCACAATTCCAGAGAGATTCATAGCAACAATTAAAATCATTGTAGATGTTGTTATAAGTCTCATTATTGACTCCTTCTATTAGTTTATTTACAGCAAATTTCCATGATGAAATGCTTCCACCTGTAAGGATTTTAGTTAAAAACCTTGCAAAAGTTTGCATCTCATCATGATCAACGTAAGAAACTTTAGAATAAGATTCAAAATTTAATATAAGATTAGATAAAGCGCTGATAGCAGTAGTATTGCCTGCATCTACAAAGCCTAAAACGTTTGCTGCCAACCAATTTACATTACTAAAAACTGGTGTTCTTTGCAAAGCGGCTTCCACAGATCCAATTACATCTAATTTCCAGAGTTCAATTTCTTTTTCTGGCAATCCATTCAAGGCATCAAACAACCCAACTAACACTGAGTTACACATTTCATCGGTAGATTTAGTATCGCTCAAAATTTCAAGAAATAAATTGATAACATCCGAGTTGCCAGCCCCCAATCTTCCTAAAAGTTCTGCTTTTGAGGCATCTGGATGCTCGTTATTTATAGATTTGAATAGAAACTCTATTAAAATGTTAACAGATTTAATGTTACCCGTATCTATTTCACCTAGTACTTTTGCAAGATTATATCGAGTATTATCATCAAGCTGTTCATTTTGTAAGGTATTGACTAAGATAGAAATTACCTCAGCATTGCCAACAGCTCTTTCGCTCAAATGGTATGCTGCTTCATTGCTTAAATGTTTATTCTCAACTATGATTTTAATTAAAGAAGAGCAAGCTTCAACGTTACTTCTGTCTATGGTTTCTAGACATTTTGCAAGACGATATCGAATATAGTTGTCAAATTGTCCATACTTTAAGGTATCCACTAAGACAGAAATACTCTCAGTATCCCCTACTGCTAATTTTTCCAGACTACACACTATTTCATCAAATTCATTATTTTCACACCAAAATACTCTATAAAAAAAGTATTCAATATCTATAAAATTAGCAACTCTTTTTGTCTCTAGTTCTTTGTTTTTTGCGATTTCCTCATTTACTATATCTACTATTTTCTCAGAAAGAAATAATTGAGCGTCTGAATAATTAGAAGGTAATTTAATATCTAATTCTTTGTTTTCTGTTATCAGCATATTGACTATATCTACCCATTCTTCCATCTGTGGCATTATTTTTCTATATTGTATATATTCACATTCTAAAAACCTCTTTAATTCTTCAAGTGAATTAGTAATGTTGTTGAGATTAGGTAAACCATCTGAAGTATTTTCTTCAATATGATTAACAGATATCTCCTTTAATATACTTAAAACTAGCAAATGAGTATCTTTAGATATTAAGGAATATTGTAATATTTCAGTAAGCGTTCTGATTGCATTCAAATCACCACTTGCCAATTTTTTTAGACTATATATTGGTCTCCAATACTGGGCATTATAAGACTTTAATTCAGCTTTTTTGATAATAATTTGAACTAAATAAGAGAGTGCATTTGGATTGCCAAAATCTATTGTGCCTAATATTTCTGCTATTAAGATGGATGAATTTTCATCAATTTCAGGTGATTTTAAAAGCTTGCTGAGTCTATCAACAATAAATTTATTGTAAACTTGAAACTGGTTTAGTGTAATAAGCTTAGTATATGCTTGACTATCTAATGAACTGATATAAAATCCGTAATCTGAGTATTGAATATTGACTTGGCTATAAGTATAAGTCCATTCAATTAGTTGTTCTATAATTTGTTCTGCGAATTTACAATTTTTAAATTCTATTAGGCAAGTCGCAGCAAGAAAACAAGCACGATGCCAGTAAAATCCTTGGCATCCATCTTCAAATTCTATCAATGCCTTAATAAAAGATTCTTTATCAATGTTTTGACTTTTTCTCCCAATCCAAAATAATATTACTTCTTCCCATCTAGCTTCAAAAACTCTATATTCTTTATACTTATCATTATGATCCTTTGCTGGCTTATCAATATGATTGTTAGGCAAAAAGAAATCCCAATCATCGATCGCTAAAGCAGCAAAATACTCTTGAAACGATGGGTGATAAAAAGCATAAACAGTCTCTAGAGGATCTTCTGCGGCAACACCAATCTCATTTAACCAATTAAGTTTAAGCGCAATATCAAATAAATCAATATCAAACTCTCTGAAGACATTCTCAATAAAAGCCTTTGTCAAACGAAATCGCGAAGTTTCCCCATCTATAGCCCGTTTTGCTAATTCTCCTAAAGCTCGATTTAGTTGCTCTTCCTGACTGCGAGAAAGTTCAATCTGAGCTTTGCCCTTATTCCATTTATAAAATGTCTCCACAAACCACTCATAAAGCCCTGCCTTAGTTTCAGGTAGTTCCCCTTGCTTCAACTGCCAACTATAACAAAGCAAAGTCAACCGCAAAGGATTTTTCACCATATCGCGGATACGCTCTTTCCCTGACTGTTCCAAAGCTTGCGTTAAACTGCCAGCCAACTCTGGATCGCGAACGAACCACTTACCAATAAATTTATATACATCATCAGGATAATCAAAATCTAAATTTCGATAGACATCAAAACCTGTCAGCGCATTTTTACCACCATCCCAAACATTCACCCGACAAGTCAAAACAACTCGTACATTCTTGAGCCAGCTTTCTTTTAATTGATTTGCCAGATAGGAAAGCGGATTGCTAACCGTCATCTCATCAACACCATCAAGCAATAACCAAACCTTCCCAGACTTGATTGCATCTCCTAGCGAGTCTTTCCATGCTTGCGGAGCAGCCTCAATCTCACCAGATGCCTCACGCACCCAATTTTCAAATAGATATTCCCTTAGACTTTTCGCCCCCAAATCCGTCAAAGAAATCCAGACTGGGATATCATCACTTTTTTCCAGCAACCAAGAACCAATTTTCTGTAGCTGCGTAGTTTTTCCTGCTCCCGCCTCCCCAATCACAGCAATTCGCTTACCATTGCTATATCTCGTATTGCCCCGCAAAAGCACATCTTCAAAAAACTCATCATGAGTAATCGGCGTTACCTTTTCCTCATACAACTCAGATCCGCGATCGGGCGCACCATCATCTTTATTCCGTTTAGTTCTTTCTTGACGCTCTACCACACCCAAAGGCACAAAAACATCATCAAAGTCAAAGCGAATGCCATCCCCAGCAGTTAAAGCCTCAGTAGTCAGCCTCTTCAAATCCTCTAGCATTTTTCTAGTTTCTTTCTGCCAATCAATAGGCTGTAACGACAAAACATGATCTTTTTCTTCATATTGCTTTTGCAGCCAATACCTAAGAACTTTTAACTTGCCTTTACCCTTTGTACTTAACTCCGTGCAATTTTTTGAGAACTTGTTATAGATACTCGTCATCCGAGCCTCTAAAGTAGCTGGAGAAATATTTAAACCTTGAGCAATCTCAGTCTGATTTTTATTTAACTTAAAATCTTCAAACTCAACACAAAAAGCTTCTTTCTCATCTCCTGAAAGATCATATTTATCTGCAATGTCATTCAGAAATTTTTGATAGGACATAGTTTTTGTGTGCAAACCATTGCTTTGATGCCTATCATAGCCTACTAAAAAAAGCTTGTAATCCCCTATTTGCAAAGTCTAGGGCATTCTAGGGGATTTTAGGGTTTTCGCAAGGGTTTTTATTTTGGTGATGGCGTTTTAATGAATTCATCGACATAAATCACCAACTAAGGTTATGAACACCCACAAACAAATCCAACAAATCGCCGCAACCGACGAACTCCTCGATCAAGCGATCGCCCTTACCCCCATCCGCAAACCCAAAGACCTCAACCACCTCCAACGCCGCCAACAACAACGCGCCATCAGCAACGACATGATCCGCGTCGCCATCGCCTATGGACAACAACGTAGCGATCGGCATGGCGCGATCGTCTACACATTAAGCGATCGCCAACTCAAAAACAGTCCCTACGCCAAATTCACCGACACACTCAGAGGCTTGCAAGTCATCTGCTTACAAGACCTGCAAACCCTGCAAATCCTCACTACCTATTGGAATTTCGACAGCAAACGCAAAGCCAGAAAATAAACCTATGCAAAACTCCAAAGACCTCAGAGCCATCTCCCAACTGCTCAAACAAGCCCAAACCATGATCGACAAATACAATCTCCCCGCGCAAAAATTTCTCGAAGATTTGGGACTTCTGCAAACTCAACCCGAAACCGAAATTGTCTTTGAGAGAACTGGCGGACGGTTCCATCTCTTCAAAGCACTCGAAGAAGCAAAAGAAAGAGTCGTGATCAAATGTCCTTGGGCAAGCGATCGCGCGATCGACAACGACCTGATGCTACGGCTCAACTATGCCCTCGACCAAGGCGTACAAATCGATCTCGGCTGGGGCTACCAATACGACCTCGGCACAATCATCAAAAAAGACCATCACGGCAACCTCACCTTCGCCGCCGAAGCCCAATATCGCTATAGCGCCATGTCCAAACTCTTCCAACTCCAAAAACGCTACAGCGATCGCCTCCGTCTCAAACTCACAGGCGGACATAGCAAATACTTTGTCTGCGATCGCCAATTCGCCTATGTCGGCAGTCACAACATCCTCAGTTCCACCATTCCCAATCTCAAAGTCGCCTATCCCGATCTCCAAGGCGATGAAACAGGCACAATCCATCGAAATCAAGAAATCATTCAAAAACTGATTACCCGCTACGACCAAGCGATCGATCTCACAGGTTCCAATCTGTTATCAACCGTGAGATTAACTGCGTGAAACTTGCGATTACAAAAGCTCAAGAAACCGATCTAAATCCATTCTTGCCTGTTTTAAGATGTGTGACAGAGTAGAGCGTTTGACTGGACGATGAGCAGGAACCGTAATTTTTAGCGTTTCATCAACTGTACGTTTTTGAAGACGGATATGACTTCCTTTCTGACGAACCACGATCCAACTATCCCTTTGTAACGCCTTGATAATGCGATCATATGGCAAATCTGGAACTTTGCTCATACTTCAACTTCCTGAAGCACGGCTTGTTCAGACATCAGCAAATCATCCTCGATAGGTTCAAGATAAAGCGCGATCGCCTCTTGAATATTTTCTAATGCTTCCTCAACAGAGTCCCCTTCACTGATGCAACCTGGCAAAGAAGGTACATAAACCGTATAGCCTAGATCTTCACTCGGCTCAAGAATAACTTGAAATTTCATGTTTGCTCCAATTGCTTGACACTTATACTCAATTTTAGCCTCAAACTATCCAACCAAACCGCCAACTCATACACCGCTTGGCTTTTCTCACTTGTGCCAAAATCTTTTACCCATTGGCGATCGCCCTCACCACCCAATGCCGCCGCAACGTGACCTAAACATAAAAGCAACAACTCAGGCTCAGGCTTTTCCTCCTCTAAAGCAGTAGACAAATAAGCCGCCGCTTCTTCAGGATCTTCTAGAGACTCAATCAAAAAATCTTCGTGAGTTTTAACCTGTGCATTTACGCTTTGCATAGTCCCTCCAATAAGACTTAGCCGTTTTTCTATGTGCCTGACAGCGATCGCAACTCATCATCCATAAAACTGCGATCGCCTAAAACTGTGAGCTTAGGCCCAAGAGAACCAAACTGCACAATACTCAACGAGGCAGCAGGGACATCAATGCGATCGCGATATCGACCCATATCGATTCCCAACAGACTACAGAGAATTACCCGAATCGTTGCCTTATGCGAAACTATTAACACATTGCCCGATGTATATTTTTCTTGAATTTCGGCTACTACTAACGAAGCTCGGCTTGCAAGCTGCACTGCCGTCTCCCCGCCTGTGGGCGGATTCCATGCAGGTTCCGTTAGCCATCGCAGATAGTCTTCGCTGTAGTACTCTTTGACAAACTCATTGGTTTGTCCTTCCCATTTGCCATAACGCAATTCTTTGATGCCATCATGCAATTGCATCTTCATGCCCACAGCTTCACATAAAGGAGTAGCTGTAGCGATCGTCCGTTTCATAGGACTGACAATGATCGCCTCCCAAACGATCGCTTTATGAGCATCGGCAAAGGCTGCCGCCATTTTTTTGCCATTATCAGTTAACTCAGGATCGAGATCGCCACAATAGCCACCAGTTCGACTATAGGCGGTTTCCCCATGACGAAGCAGATATAGTTTTAAGTTCATAATTCTCTTGTTAATTTACTCCCCTCTTCCAGAGGGAGCTACCGTGTATATACAAGTCTCTCTGTCTTCGTTGCAATGTATCTAAGCCCCCTAAATCCCCCAATTCTGGGGGACTTTGAAAGAATGTTATTTTCTTGTTCCCCCAGAATTGGGGGCTAGGGGGCAGATAATTGTTGACTTAGCTAGGTTTTATGACTTGTGTGTACACTGTAGCCCTCTGGGAGAGGGTTTGGGGGTGAGGGTTTAATGGGGATAACGCCAATTCACGATTTCAGGTTTATCGATACCATGCTCGTAGGCATATTGACGACATTCGATTTGCTGATTAAGCAGATCTTCCTTTGCATGAGCGCCAATATTTTTAAGCTTTTGCACACGGTCGATTACATCGATCGCAAGACTAAAGCGATCGACTTGATTATTAATCGCCAATTCCAAGGGTGTATTGATATTGCCCTTCTCCTTGTAACCACGCACATGCAGGTTTTTGTGATTGGTGCGGCGATAGGCGAGACGGTGAATCAACCAAGGATAGCCGTGGAAGTTGAAAATGATTGGCTTATCAGTAGTAAAGAGCGAATCAAAATCGCGATCGCTTAAACCATGAGGATGTTCGGTATCAGGCTGTAGCTTAAAGAGATCCACAACATTGATAAAGCGAATCTTCAACTCTGGGAAATGCTCCCATAACAAAATTGTCGCAGCTAAAGCTTCTTGAGTGAGAATATCGCCACAGCCCACCATCACCACATCTGGTTCCGCACCTTGATCGTTACTTGCCCAATCCCAAATGCCTAGTCCTTTGGTGCAGTGCTTAACCGCATCATCCATACTCAAGTATTGCAAATGGGATTGCTTGTCACAGACGATCACATTCACATAATCGGTACTCCGCAAACAATGATCGGACACCGATAGCAGCGTATTCACATCGGGCGGCAAATAGATGCGCGTCACCTCTGCACTCTTATTCACAACCACATCTAAGAATCCTGGATCTTGATGGGTAAAACCATTGTGGTCTTGTCTCCAGACCGTCGATGTGATCAAGAGATTCAGAGAAGCGATCGGCGATCGCCATGCAATATCTTTACTGATTTCCAACCACTTACAATGCTGGTTGATCATCGAGTCGATCACATGTACAAAGGACTCATAGGTGGAAAAGAACCCATGCCTTCCTGTCAGCAAATAGCCTTCTAGCCAACCTTCTAAGGTATGTTCGCTGAGGATTTCCATCACCCGCCCATCAGTAGCTAGTTCTCCGCCATCAGCATCTTCAGGCAGATATTCCGCAATCCAGAACTTCTTACTGACTTCGTAAATCGCTTGCAGTTTATTAGATGTATTTTCGTCAGGTCCAAATACACGGAAGTTATCCATGTTTTGGCGCATCACATCACGCAAGAACACACCTAGCGGCTTAGTGTTTTCCGCCTCACTCTGACCTGCTTTATTGATTTTCTCCCCATAGTCGCGAAAATCGGGCATTCTCAAAGCGCGACGCAATAAGCCACCATTTGCAACTGGATTAGCGCTCATACGGCGCTCGCCTTTTGGTGCAAGATCTTTCAATTCAGGGATCAGCTTGCCAGATGCATCAAACAATTCATCAGGTTTATAGCTCTGCATCCAATCCACTAACATTTGCAAATGTTCAGGATTATTATGCATTCCCGATAGTGGCACTTGGTGAGCTCGCCAAAAGCCTTCCACCTTATGTCCATCTACTTCCTTGGGGCCAGTCCAGCCCTTAGGAGTCCTCAGAACAATCATTGGGAATTTAGCCCTTTTAGGAATGCCTGTACTGCGAGATTCCTGTTGGATCGATTTAATCTCATTAATGCAATGCTCAAGTGTCGCTGCGATCGCTTGATGCATTGACTCAGGATCGGAACCTTCCACAAAGTAGGGTTGGTAACCATAGCCAATAAATAGACTTTCTAGCTCTTCATGGCTAATCCGTGATAGTACCGTCGGATTATTAATCTTGTATCCATTCAGATGCAAAATCGGTAAGACAACCCCATCACGGATGGGATTGATAAACTTGTTGGAATGCCAAGCAGTTGCGAGGGGACCAGTTTCCGATTCGCCATCACCGACCATTACTACAGAGATTAAATCGGGATTGTCAAAAACAGTACCATAGGCATGAGAGACGCTGTAACCGAGTTCACCGCCCTCATGGATCGATCCAGGAGTTTCAGGAGTACAGTGGCTACCAATGCCGCCGGGGAAAGAAAACTGTTTAAAGAAGAGCTTCATTCCCTCTTCATCTTCACTGATATCGTGATAAACCTCAGAGTAGGTTCCTTCTAGATATACAGGGCCTAAAATCCCTGGTGCACCATGCCCAGGACCTGCTAAAAAGATGGCGTTCAGGTCATATTTCTTAATTAATCGATTCAAATGCGTATAGACAAAACTCATACCTGGACTCGATCCCCAATGTCCGAGTAGGCGATTTTTGACATGTTCTGGCTTGAGAGGTTCACGCAAAAGAGGATTTTCGCGAAGATAGATCATCCCGATCGCGAGATAATTACAAGCCCGCCAATAGGCATCGGTTTTTCGCAATTCTTCGGCGCTGAGAGGGCTTCCTGCTACTGTGGAGCGAGCATTTCCATAGCAACTAATTGCTGTGGTTAAGGAGTCCGTGTCAGCCATTTTGAGAGGAGTTGATACCATAAAATTACGATTAATTCCTGTCGCTAATAAGTTTTTTGACTTCTTACTTTTCAACTCTACATGAGAAACTAATTAACCTTGGTGTTATGCACATCTCTTTTAAGATTCTCTTTACGGGGATCGCTTATATCTAGCTATAAGGTTGATTGGATAGAAGACAGCACTAGGCTTCGTCTTCTATTTTGATATTTTAGAAATCTGAACTGAATATGGGGAAAGCAATTTTTTATCCCCTAAATTAATGTTTAAATACCTGTACTGAATAAATTACCCAAACCCGTAAGGTTGCGCCCGCAGGGGCGCAACCTTACGGGTTTGGGTTTGTAATTAACTATGCTCATCTACTTAAATTTAGACTTTGGAGACAAAAAAAGTTAACATTAATTTAACAATCTCCTATTAGTTCTAAATTATGGCTCGACAACTTAAAAATATCGCACCGCATGGTGGTCAACTGATCAACCGCATGGCAACAGAAGCACAAAAAGAAGTGTTTTATAGCAAAGCTGACCACTTGCCAATCGTGCAGCTAACGGAGCGATCGCTGTCGGATCTAGAGCTAATTGCGATCGGTGGATTTAGCCCATTGACTGGCTTTTTGGGTAAAGCTGACTATGAGTCAGTAGTTTTGAATATGCGTCTCGCCAATAGCTTACCTTGGTCGATTCCGATTACTTTGCCTGTCACTGGTGAAGTTGCAGACACCCTGAGCGTTGGTAGCCTTGTGCGCCTAAACGATCCTAACGGTGTATTTATTGGCGTATTAGAATTAAGCGAAAAATATAAATACGACAAACTCAAGGAAGCGATCCATGTCTACCGTACCAATGAAGATCGCCATCCAGGAGTCAAGGTAGTCTATGCTCAAGGCGACGTATATCTAGCTGGCGATGTGTGGTTACTAGAAAGGCGATCGCATCCTCTTTTTCCCACCTATCAGATCGATCCTGTGGATTCTCGCCAACTCTTCATTGAAAAAGGCTGGCGTACAATTGTCGGGTTTCAAACCCGTAACCCGATCCACCGTGCCCATGAATATATCCAAAAATGTGCGCTCGAAATGGTCGATGGCTTGTTCTTGCATCCTCTAGTTGGCGCAACTAAGAGCGATGACGTGCCTGCCGATGTGCGGATGCGTTGCTATGAAATCATGCTGGAGCATTATTTCCCCTTAGATCGGGTGACCTTGGCGATTAATCCTGCGGCGATGCGCTATGCGGGTCCCCGCGAAGCGATTTTCCACGCTTTGATTCGCAAAAATTATGGTTGTACGCATTTCATCGTCGGGCGCGATCATGCTGGTGTCGGAGACTATTACGGAACCTATGACGCACAAGATATTTTCTATGAATTTGAAGATGGCGAATTAGGAATTACTCCTTTGATGTTTGAACATGCTTTCTATTGCAAGCGAGTTCAGGGCATGGCAACTACTAAGACCAGTGCCAGTCTTCCCGAAGAGAGAGTGCATCTCTCTGGCACAAAAGTCCGCGAAATGCTCCGTCGTGGCGAATGTCCTCCTCCTGAGTTTTCTCGCCCTGAAGTAGCGGCGGAGCTGGCGAAAGTGATGCACAAAATGGCGATCGAGGAAGCAGCGACAGGCTTTGAAATCTAATAAAAAGGAGGTGCTAAGCACTTCCTTTTTATTGGATTTAGGACTTCCGCAAAGTGGCGAATCGTTCAGCACAGGAGATAACCCAAATCAACACTTTCAATGTTTTTGCGAAGCAATATTGATTGGTTATAATCATCACATGGTCAAATTTTAGGAAGCGATCGCAAATGGTTGTAGCAACTGCTAAGCAATACAGCGCATCAGAATATCTAACCTTAGAGGGAAAAGCTGAATTTAAGAGTGAATTTATTAACGGAGAAATTATCCCGATGGCAGGCGCTTCCGCAAATCACAATAAAATTGCCATAAATTTTTGTCGTCTATTACCTTTAGTAATTAACGATCAAATGTATGAGATATTTATGAATGATATGCGGCTATGGTTGCCCGAATATAATCGTTATACCTATCCAGATGTGATGGTAGTGGCGAGTGAGCCTATTTTTGTCGATCAAAGACAGATGGAAGTTACTAATCCATGCTTGATTGTAGAAATTCTATTTAGCTCTACCCAAACATACGATCGTGACAGTAAATTTCGCCAATATCGATCGCTTCCTAGCTTTCAGGAATATGTTTTGGTTTATCAAAATGGATATGAAGTCGATCACTATGTCAAAGAGTCGGCTGATAAATGGATATTAACGACTCGTAAGGGGGACGACGCAGTTATTAACTTAACATCAATACAATTAGAAATCTGTTTACGAGATTTGTATAAGCGTGTGAAATTTGATTGATCTGCACGATTTAGGCGATCGCCATTTTGGAGAATTGGAAATGTCTATTTGGAATTAGCAACAACCATAGGACATTACATTGAGAGCGTAAATTTGCTAGGACATAGTTATAATTCCAGCTCTAATTCTGCCATTGACGAGGATCGAGACGATAGTACCTTTGCAATAGTTCGTAAAGAGAAGGATGTTTTTGGTTTAACTGATTTGACTTCTCAAAGAATGTCTCCGTTGCCACCGCAAAAAACTCCGCAGGATTAGTCGCCCCATAACTATCCATGACAGTCTTTTTACCACTTTCCACGCGATCGCATAGTTGCAAATACTCAGCCGACATAACCTTTGACCACACTGCATAATCCATCGCTCTTGGCAAAATTGGCACACCTTCCGCTTGTCCATCTTCTTGATCGAGCTGATGCGCGAACTCATGCAGCACCACATTATGTCCATCTTCCCAATTGCGAATATCCTGTTGCACCTGCTCCCATGACAGAATTAATTGATCCTTTGTCCATGACTCTCCCAACCGAGCAACGCGACGCTCTTCCACTACATAGGAATCCATCACCTTCTCATTGACAATGTAAGCATGGGGATAAACTAGAATTGATCGCAGATTTGGGAAATAAGTCTTGCGATCGCTAAATAGCAACAAACAAGCAATTGCCGCTATCGTGACCTTGATTTCTTCTGTGATTTGCAGACCTATGCAACCAATGAATTGCTTCTCTTTCAGAAAGACTTGCACATAGCCTTGCAATTCTTTTTGCTGATCGGAAGTAAGATCGCCATAAATAGCAAGATTACTTGTGATAATGCTTAACCATGCATTGGGGAATGTCCTAGCCATGAGTCGATCGCGTT
This sequence comes from Pseudanabaena sp., assembly GCA_003249035.1. Lineage (GTDB taxonomy): Bacteria > Cyanobacteriota > Cyanobacteriia > Pseudanabaenales > Pseudanabaenaceae > Pseudanabaena. The sequence continues at coordinate 206,320 of QBMK01000001.1, read as the reverse complement.
GCCACTTCACGGAAAATGGATACAACAAGATCCCCACTGCGATCGCACTGACCGCAATAGAGAAAACGATCGCCAAAACATTAGGATAAATCACAGAGATTAAACTGGTTGAAATTAGAGGACTGCAAACAGATTTGAACGTGATCAAATCTATCTTGGCACAAGTGTTTGCGACGGCGAGAGTTCTTTAACCAAAAGATTTAACGTAAGAATATCGCTCCAAACGAAGCAACATCACTTAGAATAACTTTATATAACTCAACATTTGCCATCACATCTATGAAAGCTATTTGGATGTTAGTGGCGATCGCAGGCTTATCAGTTGTAACTGTTGGCTGTGGCGCACCTAAGGATACGACTCAAGCCCAGACACAGAGCCCCAAAACGTCTGTAGCTGTAGATGTAGTGATCGCAAAGTTTGATACTCTGCAAGCTGGGACGGAGTTCACAGGCACAACTGCACCCATAAGGGAAGTATCGGTAAAATCTCGTCTAGAAGGTCGTTTGCTAGATTTGAATGTGGATGTTGGTGATCGCGTTAAAGCAGGACAAGCGATCGCCCAACTGGATGATGCAGTTCTATCCGCAACTGTGCTTCAGGCAGACGCAGAAATTGCTGCAAGGGAAGCCGAAGTATCACAAGCAAGTGCCTCAGTGGGTAATGCGCGTGCTCAAGTTGAACGCGCAAGAGTGGAATATCAACAAGCGCAAGCCGACGCAAATCGCTTTACCAAATTAGCTAAAGATGGAGCCGTATCTTCGCAAGCGGCTGAGGCTGCGCTCACTCGTGCACGCTCTGCTGAACAATCACTGCGATCGGCAGAGCAACAAGTGAATTTGCAAGAACAAAGTGTGGGAGCGAGCTCGCAAAGGGTTTTAGCGCAAGAAGCAATTAAATTAAGGGAGCAAGAGCGTCAATCCTACACCACGATTACTGCTCCAATTAGTGGGATTGTGCTAGAGCGAGTAAGCGAGACTGGCAATCTACTCTTTGCAGGAAATGACGTTATAAAATTAGGTGACTTTAGCCAAGTTAAAGTAATCGTATTGATTTCAGAACTAGAAATCAGTAAAGTTCGATTAAATCAATCGGTTGATGTGCGTTTTGACAGTTTCCCAAATCAAAAATTTACAGGAACAGTTAAACGTATTTCGCCTGTGGCTGACCCTGTAGCAAGGCTAATCCCTGTAGAAGTAGTAGTTCCCAATCCAGATAATAAGCTTGGTAGTGGGCAATTAGCGAGGGTAAAGTTTTCCGGAAGGCAGGAACGTCAAATCGTAATCGCGGAAACGGCTCTAGAGCCATCAGGAAGACCGACACAGCCTCCCAAAGGTGTAGCGAATAATCAGAGCGATCAACAAATGAAGCCAAAAACAGATGCCAAACCCACTGCTAGTGTTAGTGACAAAGGTAAACCAAAGACTGGCAATGTTTTTGTGATTACAGGCGATCGCAAAGAACCTAAAGTAACGACACGTCAAGTTACCCTTGGAGATCGTCGTGATGGCAAAGTCGAGATTCGCTCTGGTTTAAAGGAAGGCGACATCGTGGTGGTTAGGAGCGGCGGCAAGTTGCAGGATGGTGATTCTGTGAGAGTTAGTGCGATATCTGAGTAGTTCAATTAATCCCTAAGTAATGGTCTGCCCCATTACTTTCTTTAAGCTAATCAACCTATATTTAAAATTCTAGAGATAACCGATGAGCGCTCCAGACTCCCCCAGCCCGAAATCAACAGGATTTAGTATTAGCGCGATCGCAATTCGTCGTCACATTGGCACATTGATGCTCACCTTAGCAATTTTTGTAATGGGAGCATTTTATATCAGTCGTTTACAGGTAGACTTGCTGCCATCGATTGTCTATCCACGCATTGGCGTACAGGTTAACATCCCAGGGATTACACCAGAAGTGGCGATTACAGAAGTAACGAAGCCGCTAGAAGAATCTCTCGCATTGACTGAAGGCGTAAATCAACTTTTTTCGCGCACTCGTGAAGGGCAGGTGCGAGTGGATCTGTTCTTTCAAGCAGGTAGTGATGTCAATCAAGCTCTCAACGATACAGTAGCAAGCTTTAACCGAGGGCGGAGCCAATTACCAGACGATATCGAAGATGCGCGGATTTTTAAATTCGATCCATCTCAATTTCCAATCTATGAGTTTGCGCTGACATCTCCTTCTCTTTCACTTTCAGAGCTACGTTTATTTGCTGATGAGGAGTTGGGACGAGAGTTAGCGATTGTGCCAGGTGTTGCAGGGATCGATGTAGTGGGCGGTGTTAAAGAAGAGGTGCAGGTTAATCTCGATCTCAACCGATTGCAAGCAGTTGGGGTGAATATCGACGATGTTTTAAAGGCTCTACGCGATCGCAATGTCGATATTTCAGGGGGACGTTTACGCGATGGCGCTATTGAACCACTTACCCGTGCGATCGGCAAGTTTAAAAATGCTAAAGAATTAGAAGGCTTGTCTTTTAATGTGCGAAGTAATACTGCTGCTCAACAGTCCCAAAAAGTATATCTGCGTGACTTCGCAACTATTATCGATGGCACGGAAGAACAACGGATTTTTACTTCTCTTAACGGACAAGCTGCGGTCAGACTATTAGTCACGAAACAACCTGACGCAAATACGATTGAAGTAGTAGATCGAGTAATGGCGAAAATTACGGCGCTCCAGGAGAGTGGGGCTATTCCTAATGATGCGATCGTGACTGCCACCTTAGATGAATCAAGGCTAATTCGAGCCTCGATTGCCAACGTTACATCTTCGGGGCTAATGGGCGCAATCTTAGCAGGGACTGCGGTACTGCTTTTTCTAGGTTCGATCCGCCAGACTCTGATTATTACCCTTGCAATTCCCCTTGTTACCCTTGCGTCAATTATTGCTATGGGCATTTTTGGCTTCTCACTTAACCTATTTAGCTTAGGTGGGCTTGCCTTAGGAATAGGTGGTGTTGTGGACTGCTCCATCGTGATGCTGGACAACATCATCAATGGGCTTGAGAGAATGCGGAAAAGTCATGGAGTTCAAGATGCGATCGCCCAATCACAAGCTAGTAGTTCGGAAATAGAATCGGCTCTGGTTGCCTCCACTAGTACAAACCTTGTCGTAATATTTCCATTCCTATTATTAGGTGGATTTCTATCGCTACTATTCAACCAACTGATTCTGACGATTAGTTTTGGTAATATCGCCGCGATCGCGATCGCCATAACCGTCGTACCGATGCTTGCCTCACGTCTATTATCTGTTCCTTGGTCAAGTCGTTTGAATGAAACCTGGTTTATGCGAGGATTTCAGCAACGATTTACCGCAGCAACATTAGGTTATGCAGGATTCCTAGCAAAAATTATTCACTATCGACTCTTGGTGGTGATTGCGTTATTTGCCATCCTTGGCGGTGGTGGATTCTTGATGGGGCGACAACTTCCTCAAGAGATCATTCCACAGGTCAAAACAGGCGATGTGAGCTTAAATGCTCAATTTCCCGCAGGAACTACTCTTGCTACCAACCGCAAAGTGATGCAGCTCATAGACGAAATTCTCGTCAATCAGCCTGAGACAGCCTATGCGTTTACGACCGTTGGTGGCAGTTCTTTTGGGAATAACGTTACTTCTAATCCCTTACGTGCTGGTAGCACAATTACACTCAAACCCAATGCTGATCTCGCGAGTTTTATTAGTCGCGTCAATCGTGAAATCAATAAACTTAATCTAGCAGGCGTAAGGATTCGGGTTAACCCAGGGCAAGTACGCGGCATTATTGTCAATAACTCCCCTGTACCGCGAACTGATATTGACATAATTTTACAGGGTAGTAATCCAGAGCTTTTAGCTCAGACTGGCGCAGAAATTCTCAGTGCTTTAGAAAAAAATGTTAAAGGCGCAAACTTCCGCCCTGATACTGATGCGCGTCAACCCGAAGTCCAAATTTTTCCTGACTGGGAACGTTTGCAAACATTAGGATTATCTACACAATCCGTTGGCTCTACTCTGCAAACAGCGATCACAGGCTCAGTGCCTACACAGTTACAAAGAGGAGATCGCCTTGTGGATGTGCGTGTCCAACTAGATCCTGATGCGCGACAAAATGCCTCGCAATTGCAGCAGTTACCTCTTTTTGTCAGCAATAACCGCCCTGTCCGCCTTGCTGATGTTTCCACAATCCGCGAAGGACGCGCCCCAGGAGAAATTCAACGCATTAATCAGCGTCAAGTTTTCTTGATACTTGGTAGTTTAGAGCGAGGCACAAGTCTGAGCAATGCACTTAAACAGACAGAAGATGTAATTGCTGCGATCGATTTGCCTGATGGTGTAACGGTTTTACCTAGCACTGCCAAAGAAGCTAATGACAACCTATCCAAAGCTTTTGGTGTATTGGGTGTACTTGCTTCTTTCTTAGTATTTGTAGTAATGGCGGTTCAGTACAACTCACTGATCGATCCATTGGTGATTATGCTGACAATTCCCCTTGCTCTGGCTGGTGGTATTGTCGGGCTGTTTGTAACTAGTAGCTCGATTAATGTGATGGTGGTGATTGGCGTTATTTTGCTCGTTGGGATTGTCGTGAATAATGCGATCGTGATGGTGGAGTTTGCCAACCAATTACGAGAGGAGCAGAAATGCAGCCGCATTCAAGCAATCTTGCAAGCTGCTCCAATTCGTTTACGCCCGATTCTGATGACCACGATTACGACTGTAGTTGGTGCTTTTCCGCTTGCGTTAGGAGGTGGCGATGGCGGCGAATTTTTGCAACCACTTGGGATTGTTACCTTTTCTGGCTTAGCCCTTGCCACAATCCTGACCTTATTTCTAATCCCTTGCTCCTATGTGCTTTTGCATGAGTTTAGCTGGGCAAAAATGAGTAAGTTAGTACCCTTAAAAGCATCATCAAGAAAGTAAAACGCAATAAGCCACAGTATTTTACTATTTGCTCAAGTAAAGCCCTTGTCTCTTTTCAAGTAATAGCGATCGCAATTGTCTCAAGACAATGACATTGATCTAATGGGATAATGTTTGTCATTGACAACTTGGCTTTACTTAATGAACCCAAAAAGGTTTGATGCTCTGATCATTGGCAGCGGCGCTGCTGGACTTTATACTGCGCTTCGACTCACGGACTTAGCACCAAACTGGCGAATTGGCTTAGTGACTAAAGATAACTTGTCAACTTCTGCTAGTGACTGGGCGCAAGGCGGGATAGCAGCAGTTGTTGATAAAGATGATGCTCCGCAATTTCATGGCAAAGATACCTTGAGCGCTGGGGTTGGCTTGTGTGAAGCCGAGGCAGTTAATGTATTAGTTAATGCTGCACCCCGACAAATTCAACAACTGATTGCCTTGGGCGTTGACTTCGATCGCACTGAGGACGGGAGCCTTGCCCTCACTTTAGAAGCTGCTCACTCCAGACGCAGAGTATTACATTCGGCTGATACGACAGGACGAGCACTAGTGTCAAAGCTTGCGGCGGCAGTGCTCCAAAATCCCAGTATTCAGGTTTTGAGTACAACTCTAGTCTTAGATCTTTACATGGAGAAGGGGCATTGTGGTGGTGTTTTTTATCTAGAGAACAATCAGGAAATAGGCTGCTTGATTTCTCCGGTAGTGGTTTTGGCGACAGGCGGCGGCGCTCAGGTATTTTCGCAAAATACGAATCCACCTTCAAGTACGGGTGATGGTGTAGCGATCGCATGGCGTGGAGGAGCCTTAATTCGGGATATGGAATTTGTGCAGTTCCATCCCACTGCCCTAGCTTTACCCAAAGCTCCCAGATTTTTAATCAGTGAGGCAGTGCGTGGAGAAGGCGCACATTTGATCGATCATCAAGGCGATCGCTTTGCTTTTAATTACCACCCTAAAGGCGAACTAGCACCTAGAGATGTCGTGAGTCGTGCCATATTTAACCATCTCCAAAAGACTAAAGAACCAACCGTATTTCTAGATTTACAGTCAATTCCCAAAGAGAGGATCGCCCATCGATTTCCCAACATTATCAAAATCTGCCAACAATGGGGAATTGATGTTTTCTCCACACCGATCCCTGTAACTCCCGCCGCTCATTATTGTATGGGAGGCATTGTCGTTGATTCCTATGGAGCCACTTCTATTGAGGGGCTGTACGCAGTCGGGGAAACAGCTAGCACGGGCGTACATGGAGCTAATCGCTTAGCTAGTAATTCTCTTTTGGAATGTTTCGTATTTGGTGAGCGCTTAGCAGAAAAGGTTTGTTCTCAGCAAACTCAGATTTTTGATGTTCCAAGAGCGATCGCGCCCAAACTAGAGGATTGTGGCAATTCGGTAGCTATTCAACATATTAAATCTGGAATTCAAAATCTTAGTTGGCAAGCGGCAGGAATCTGTCGAGTTCAGTCTGATTTAGAAACTGCCTTGACGCAAATTTCTACATGGCAAGCCGAATTAGCCCAACTTACTGAACCTTCACGCCTATGGATAGAAACCCGCAATCTAGCGGACTATGCCTATTTATTAATGCGATCGGCTCTATTCCGCACCGAAAGTCGCGGCGCTCATTTTCGTTCTGATTTTCCTGATACCGATCCTAGTTGGCAACTTCACACAATTATTGAAGGTCAAGAGATCAGGAGATCGCCTGTTTTTTCGACTATTGATCAATAAGTTCATACTAAAAGCGGCGCTCAGCGCCGCTTTTAGTATGAACTTATTGCATTGTATATAAACGCGATCGCGATAGCCGATCTAACCAAGGAGCAAGGAATTTGTCATTAGCTTGCTTTTCTTGAGGATCTTTAGTTTCTAAAGGATGGGGCGCTAACCCACGCAAGGCGCCTGTGGTCACACAAAACATTGACTTTTGGAAAGAAAGACAAATCTTGACCAGCAAATCCTCTTCACCGCGATCGCCATTTTGGTAAAAATCATGCAGATAGTCAGGCAAAAAATGTCGCATATCTTGCATGAGCAATGTGGGTGGAATCCCTGCACCGCCGACTGGCAGGTGATCGGCGTATAGTACACCATAATTAAATTGCGAAATTTCCGTAGAAATTTGATGCGCCTGTGCATTGTACGAAACAGTGCCACGAAATGGGAAGGAACGAAAAAACACTGCCTCTACATATGGCACTGCTGTATCCATTAAGAATGTCAAATTCGCAGATGCAGGCACAATTTCGTAATCTTCACCATTAATCGATACTTGATAAATATAAGGCACGCTAGCAGCAGCAACCAGACCATCCTGAACATGCTGCACCACATCGGGGATGCTCTTAACTTCACCGCGATCGTAGCGATCGCTTAACTCCAAAAACAATGGCGACATAAACGACCAAAAATATCCCAGAGCGCTGTAGTAGGTCATCAAGCGCACTTGCTCTAGCAAAAAATCTGGAAATAAGCGATTCATCGCCGCTGCGAATGGATTACGGCTAACTTTAGCAGCGATCGCCAATTTGGCGCGTTGTTCAAAATCTTCAGAGTCCAAATAAGCATCTAAGCCACCACCACCATGCCAAAACATTGCTTTCATACAATATTCAGCAAATTCAAAGTTGATGCGATCGTGCCACCAATGACGAACTAGTTTATTTAGGGAGAAATCCCCATTAAAGAACTTAAAGAATGGAAAAAATACTAGAAACTGATGCTTAGAAATATAGGTAAGATTCCTATAATATTCACCCAGCACTACACCATAACTTTTGAGGATACCAACAACCTCTAGCAAGTTTTGACTAGAATCTGGAAGCAATGCACCACCTGATTCTAGACGTTGCTTTACCGCAGCAAGGGCTGGATCAATAGTTTTATTTTGACTCAATACACTCATAATCAAATTTTACAGCGCTTCATGCTAGTTACCTGCAATTCCCATTATAAAAATCAGTTTTTGGCAAGCCCACCTAAGGCGTGCTTGCCAAAAAACGACTTTGTAGTTTCCAGCCTCTTTGGCTCTGGAAACTACAAAGTCAGTTTCACAGTGAGAATTGCTGGCTAGTTACAGGACAAACCACTGAAACTAGAACCAAACTTTTAGTTAAAAGTGCGGCAAAGTCACACTTTTAACTAAAATCTTGTAGTTCTCATAATTAGTAATTTCAGAAAGCACCACATAGCAATGCTTCTAATACCAAAACACAAAAGTATCGTCACAATTTTGTGTTTTGGTATACTCCCTTCCCACCCAAGAATTAGTGGTGCGGCGCGGAGCGCCGCACCACTAATTCCAAAACTAAAAATGGCGTAGCCATTTTTAGTTTTTAAAACTCTTACTGGGTTTGGTTTTTAATTCACAAAAGTGTTGTCACACTTTCGTGAATTGGTATAATTCTTAGGTGGTAAGGGAGTAGTTTATATCTTTTCTCGAAATGTCTATTATGAGTACTTTTCTGCTCTAAATCTAAACATTTCAAATTCGAGGTTAATGCTAACTTAGTTACTGAAAATCATCTAGTAACTCAATGCAAAAAATTGGACAGCATTCAGATCCGATTACTTTAGTTATCTCAGAAGTTGTTGAACCAAATCTCATAGAAGAATATGAAGCTTGGACAAAAGGAATCAATCATGCGGCTCAACAATTTGATGGATTTATAGGAGTTGAAGTAATTCGTCCTCGCGATCATCAAAATCCTGAATATGTTGTCATCGTTAAGTTTGACAACTATGACCATTGCAAAAACTGGCTTGCTTCATCTGTTTATCAACAATGGATGCAGAGATCTCAAGAATTTATCTCCAAGCGATCGCTACAACATCAGCCTCATGGGTTAGAGATTTGGTTTACCTTACCTAAAATCAACTTAGAAAACAGAATAGAGCCTCCATATTACAAACAGGTGATTATTGGTGTGATCACAGTTTATCCTCTGATTTTGCTATCTAACTTGCTTCTATCTCCATTGCTACAGGGGCTGCCTGCATTATTAAGCTTACTAATTTCTGTTGTCTTTGTATCCGCTTTACTGACCTATCCAGTTATGCCATATTTAACTAAAATGCTAACTTTTTGGCTCTATCCCACTTCAGCAAGAAGACCTAGAAAAGCAAGAAAATAAATAAATCTCAAAGTAGTTTATTTATTTTCTTGCTCTGAACTTGATTAACGATCACTATATTTTTGCTTTATTTAAATCTATATAGTTTCATAAAAGTCATCAAACACTAATAAGCTCCTTAAATAGTTCAGCTATTGGGGTAATTGAGGCTGTAAGGTTAATCAAAGTATTTTTGTAAGATTAGTCGAGGCGTTAAATGCTAACAGACAGCGATCGCGTTCAGGTTCTGAGTGAAGCTCTGCCTTATATGCAGGAATTTTCAGGGCGTACCATTGTCGTCAAGTATGGGGGCGCGGCGATGAAAGAAGAAAACCTGCGACAGGATGTGATTCGTGATGTCGTTACCATGTCATTTATGGGACTGCGCCCAGTATTAGTTCATGGCGGGGGGCCTGAAATCAATACATGGCTAACTAAGCTCAATATCAAACCACAGTTTATCGATGGTTTGCGAGTTACCGATGCCGAGACCATGGAAGTAGTAGAAATGGTACTAGTGGGGCGCGTCAACAAGCAAATTGTCGAAATGATTAATCTGGCTGGCGGTTCTGGTGTGGGGCTGTGTGGTAAAGACGGCAACTTAATTCGGGCTCGTCCTCAGGGAAATGATGCGATCGGCTTTGTCGGCGAAGTTAGTGGTATTAATATCGGTCTACTTTCCACCCTACTCGAAGCAGGACATATCCCCGTTGTATCAAGCGTAGCAACCGATGAGACAGGTCAGTCCTACAACATCAATGCTGATACGGTTGCTGGTGAACTAGCCGCTGCCTTAGGAGCCGAAAAATTAATCTTACTTACGGACATTGCCGGTATTTTGCACGATTACAAAGATCCCAGCACTCTCTACCGTAGTTTGACCATCCAAAAGGCGAGAGAATTGATGAATAGTAATGTCGTCAGTGGTGGCATGATTCCTAAAGTTCAATGTTGTGTGCGATCGCTAGCTCAAGGTGTGAAAGCAGCACATATTGTCGATGGTCGTGTACCTCATTCGCTGTTATTGGAGATTTTCACAAATAGCGGTGTTGGCTCAATGATTGTTGCTTCCGAATTAGCGGTCTAATACCAATTCACAAAAGTTTTGTCTCACTTTTGTGAATTGAAAGTCAAACCCTTATTGGGTTTTAAAGCCACAAAATGGCTACTCCATTTTGTGCCTTTAAAACATCTAAAATATAAGTGGTGAGCTTTGAACGCCCTATGATTTTGTAAGAAACTATGTCGTCTAACGATGATTCAGAAGATCAACAACCTACTGCGGATCAATCACAAAGCACTTCTGATCCGTCTGACTTTAATCCGTCCAAGCCCCCAACATTAAGAACTCTAATGGCTCCTAAATCGGGGGAAACTAAATTTAAGTTGCTTAAGGTTCCTAAGTTACCTAAGCTGTCTAAACTTAGGAACCTTAAGTTACCAAAACCAAATTTATCTTTTAAAAAAATTAATTTTCTGTGGCTATGGCTATCAATCATTTTGATTAGCTACAGCTTCATGGGCTATTTCCTTTCAATATTATTGACTATTCCACCCTATCGAAATTTAGCGATCGCAGGATTTGTGGCTATTGGCCTATTACCAATCATTAACGCTTTTGCTGACTATACTCTGATGAAATGGAGCTATTTGATCAGTGGTTTCTTGATTATTGGTGGTTTAGTTTTTTTAGTTCGATTAAAGCTCAACCTTATGGTTGTAGCAATCATTTCATGGGTGGGATTAACTGCGATCGACTTTGTTGGGGAGGCTTTGATCAAAAAGCATAAGTTATGGATGGCGATCGGCATATTGACAATGCCTTGTTTAATTGGACTAGGACTTGGCTATCAAGTATGGCGACTAGCTAAGCAATGGAGTTAAATCAAAAAAGAAGGCGAGCTTAGCTCGCCTTCTTTTTTGAGATTACTCTTCTGTTTCAGCCTCTTCAGCCATTGGATAGACAAAACCATCATTTTTGCCTGAGAGGATGGACTTACCTAAAGAAATAGCTTTTTGAGCATGAACTGCGGCTTTCCGCTTCCATACGGCTTTGCGGCTATCTCGCTTAGATTTAGAAGTTTTCTTCTTGGGTACTGCCATGACGTGATCCCTATATTAAATGTGATTATTTTCTAATTAGAAAATTTTTGACAACCTTCCTATCATATGCGAAATCATGGATGTTTTGATCGCAATTTTAATGATCTCAGCAATTGTCATTATAGAAATCGGTTTTGATGCAATTCTGTTGTTAGCAATTCTCATTGTGAAACCGATTTTTATAGTGAGAATTGCTTGTCCGTTGTCGTTGGACTTACATCAAAACCAATTTCGGGCTTTTCGGAGCCAAAGGTGCCGAAAAGCCCGAAATTGGTTTCATGATTAGAATTGCGGTGATAATCTGGCACTGTCATCGGCGCAAAGCGCCGACGACAGTGCGAATTACTATAAAATTTTAATTTAGCTGCCTATTTACGTCACGTTACAACAACATGCCCGAAGCCAGACTTTCCTTCGCTGAACATTATCATGAACGGACTAAGTATGCGCCAGCAACCCTTGCTAGCAAGAGTCAAGGTTTGGATTGGAGTACACAGCCATCACCATACAAGGATTATAAAATTGGCACGGTCTTCGATCTAAAGCCTTATCTCACTGAAGAAATTCAGTCCGATCGCGATGGATTACTAACGAGTCGTTGGCGGCGGCTATCGCGGTTGCTATTTTGCAGCTATGGATTGACAGCACGAGTACCGACAGTAACAGGTGATGCCTTTTATTTGAGATCGGCTCCTTCGGCTGGTGGTTTATATCCTGCAGAGTTGTATCTGATCTCGGCAGGTACACCGCTTTTGTCCGCAGGAATTTATAACTATCAAGTTCGCACCCATAGCTTGATTCATTTTTGGCAAGACAATAATGTTTGGGCTGGTTTGCAACAGGCTTGCTTCGGTCATCCCGCTTTACAAAATACCCGCATGGCGATCGCAGTCACCGCAGTATTTCACAGATCGGCATGGCGCTATCAAGATCGGGCGTATCGCCGAATTTTTCTAGATACAGGGCATTTGCTCGGAAATATTGAACTTGCTAGTTCGATTGAGGATTATCAAGCATCACTAATCGGGGGCTTTGCCGATGAAGCTGTGAATGAATTACTGTTTTTGGATAAAGAGGTTGAAGGATCGATCTCGATCGTGCCAATCCTCGATCTACAGGATGAAGAGCGCATCGGTCGAGGTCAGGAATCGAGAGAACCAATGCAGCGATCGCTAAATATTTCTAGAGGACTGATGACAGCTCTACCATCAGCAACTGTCATTAGCTATCCCAAGTTAAACGATGGGCAGCTTTTGGAATATCTGCATCAATCCACTCAGATTTCAGAGAAACCAAATATGCAGAAGCTTTTAGAACAGCTAGATGATAACAATTCAGATAGTATCGAACAAGCTCCTGATCAAGATCTTGATAAGTACAACTTTCCTTTCTGTACAAAAGTCAACACTTCAACTGAAAGCATTCACTGGGGGGCTGATCTGGAAATGCTCGAAAATACAATCCTACAGAGGCGTTCAACCCGTGAATATAGTGGTGCGAAATTAGAACTTGCCGAACTCAAAGCAATTCTCGACTTTACTTATCAGCCGCAACACTATACAGATCAAGGTATTGATGGCAATCCTGATTATTTCGATCTCAGTCTCATCGAAACTTTTATAGCTGTAACAGGTGTAGTTGGCTTAGACGAGGGATGCTACTACTACGCACCTAAATCTCAAGAGCTACGCCAAATTCGCTTTAAAAACTTCCAAGATGAATTGCATTATCTCTGCCTTGGTCAAGACCTTGGGCGCGATGCAGGAGCTGTCATTTTTCACACAGCCGATCTTCAAAAAGCTGTAGCTAAATATGGCGATCGCGTTTATCGTTATTTACATATGGACGCTGGACATCTAGGGCAACGTATTAATCTAGCTGCGATCGGATTAGGTGTTGGTGTGAGTGGAATTGCAGGATTCTTTGACGATCTTGTCAACGAAGTTCTTGGGATTCCAAGTGATGAAGCTGTTCTATACATCACTACTTTGGGCAGACCCCGTTAAACAACAAATCTTGAAATACTCTCGTCCCCCCAAGAACTAGTGGTGAGGCGCTCTGCGCTTCTCGCTGCATTATGAGCAGCATAATTCGTTAGGAATGATAATTTAATAAAACCCAAAATTGGTTAGGCGGGCGAAGCCCACCTAACCAATTTTGGGTTTTATATGCACATGTTATTTAATTTTTATTCCTTAACGCGCATCCTAGAAAGAACGAAAATATGGATAATTTTTCGTTACTCCAAATTCCTTTTCTAGTTCAAAGTTAATAATTCCCCAACGTGGTTCTTGCTCTTCGGGGGGGCTAAATTCAACGCTTAAACCAAATAGACTTTGGAGATTAGCGCTAATGGACATATTCTCAAGGTAAGGTCTAACAAGATCGATGTAGCGATGCGCAATAGTGACTTTGATCGCTCGATATCCCTGTGTGTAAAGTCGATCTATATTTTCATGAATCTCAAAACGAATACCGTCAGGATGGGTATGTTGTCGATACCATTCGTCGTTCCATAGTCGCCATTCGCGATCGGACTGGAGGTGGACTAAATCTTTGCAATTGGGTCGTACTTCAAAAGCACCATGCCTTGGACAAAGATAAGAGTCAGTCAAAATCAAGCCAGGAATGATCTGCCGACAGTGGGGACATTTAATCTCAGAACCAAAAATTGGATATTGCTGCACTGAGTTGACTATCCTTACTTATCACTTAATAGAAATGCAAGAAATTCTTATGCTCGATCTTAACATGCTCATACTGTGGCTTTAGGTACTGAAACACACAATTGTCTTTATAGGTTGTTGTTATTGGGTATTAACAGTTGTCGTTCAGTTCAGCCATTTATTATGACAAATCAAAACCCAATAACTGATTGGCGGCGCGCCGCGCCGCCAATCAGTTATTGGGTTTTATGTCCTAAACCTATAAAACTAAAAAGCACCCTTGGGGTGCTTTTTAGTTTTATAGAGTCTGATCGTTGTTAGGGCGTGGCACTCGGCTCGGAGTCGTATCTGGCTCAGGCAGAGGCGTATATTGATTGCCCGTAAAATCCTTGCTGACTCGCAAGCGTTGGCTAGTGATCGTAATGCCCGACTCACGTACTAACACTATCGATATCCAGCGATCGCCAGACGAAAAAGGAGCTTGACCAATTTTGAAAAGACCTCCCGCACGTAAAGGGCGCAGGTCGATGGTATTGTCATTCAAATAATTTTTAGCTTCGACAGGTTCCTCGATCGCAGCACCTAGCAACAAACTCGTGCCAAGAGGCTCCGTAACGATCGCATCAACGACATACTGACGACCTACGCCAATCAGTTCAGGCATTTTGAGCTTAATGGGCGGTGGTGCCTCACCAGTACTCAACGAAGATTGCTCTGCTAAAACTTTCTGAGATACAACCTGTAACTGACCATTGACATTTTTATAGGTCTGGGTCGAAATCAGCCTTGCATCTAATTTGAAGTTGTCATTCTCCGTTCCCTTAAGTCCTTGCACCATTGTTACTGTTTCCGCAGTAATTTGGTCGCCTTGTTTTTCCCATTTCGAGATTTCGGTGCGATAGGTAATATTTTTGTATCGCTGCCAGAGTGAGCTAAGTAGCTGTTTGTATTGATCACGGCTTAGCCCATCGGAATGATTAAAAGTCGGAGCATAATATTTCATCACCGCTTCGATATCTTGCTTACTGGCAGCTTTGTCCAGAGCAAATACGACATTCTCCAGTTCAGCGGGGGCAGGCTTCGATGATTGGGCAGCAAGTGTGGGATTGGCGATCGGCGTAAGCGTAGCAACAACCGCAGACACAAATAACAAACTAATTCTTTTGAACATGCGCAACTCTAATCAATAACCTGTGAGGATGAGATAGTGAGTATAAGTTTGTCATAAGTAACTAGGCACAATTAAATATAAAAACCCAAAAACTGTACCGCCCGCTACGCGGGCGGTACAGTTTTTGGTTCTGATTTTTTAATTATATCGAGGTACTTAGACAAATTTATACCCAAGAAATTAAAAATTCGACAAAGCAACAAATTGCTTTTCAGTTATACGCCCTGATTGATATAGTGTCTCATTTATTTCAGAGATTTTTAACACCGCATGGGGTGAATATCCATTTTTTTGGATGCGATCGCATACTCCTGACTCATGATCGATAAATACGACGATATCACGTACCTTTAACCCACAACTTTCTATTTTTTGCGCACCCTCGACCGCACTCTTGCCAGAAATCAAAATGTCATCAACAACAACAATGGTTTCCCCTGCTTCGTAATTGCCCTCGATCAATCGTCTGGCTCCATAGGCTTTCACCTCTTTGCGCGGAAAAATCAGAGGATAATTTAGGCGCAAAGCTAGTCCTGAAGCTGTGGGCAAAGATCCGTAGGGAATTCCTGCAATCCGATCGAATTGGAGATTTTGCAATATCTCAGCATAAGTACCAATTACTGCATCAAATACTTGAGGATTAGAGATAATTCGCCGCAGATCGATGTAATAGGGGAAAATTTGACCAGAAGCTTGGATAGTTTCTTCAAAAGTAATACAACCAATATCAAATAACTGCAAGATCAAATTAGCGTGGGGATGTCCCACTTGATCGAGCAAACAAACATTGGGCATCCACAGATCGCAGGCGGGGCGTTGATGCTCGGCTACTGTGATCGCTTGATTAACCTCATCCCGAAGCGATCGCACTAGTTCTGCTGGTTCACCAATCGCCAAAGCATCTTGATTAACTGGCAAAATTAATCCCCCACCATTAGCATCTAGTCCAGCATTCAGAATCGCTGCTAAATTTTCGATGCTGTGATTGCTAGTCTGACCACTAGCCAGACTATTTGCCCAAATACTTCTTGCTAAAATTAGCCGCTCAGGAGCCAGCGATCGCACCTTTGCTAAGGCATCAGGAATAGCAGCCCCAACTTCTAACGCCAAATTCTCCATTCCCGCCCAAGCTTGGCAATTTTGTACCACATTGAGATATTGAGGCTTCTCAAGGTTGGGATATTCTTGAAAAGCTTGGGCAGTTGTATTTGATGAATAACAACTCACAAAAATCGCCTTGTCAGGATACATCAAAAATCTTGCTGCTAAATCTTGTCCAATATATGGACTCAAGGTAATCGCATCTACACCCCACTGCTCAAAGGCAGTTTTTGCCATAACAGTGCTGCTATTAAGATCTGCGTGCTTAGCATCAAGAATGATCGGAATCTCAGGTGGAATTGCCGCCAAGGTCTTGCTCAATAGCTCCAAGCCCCCAGATCCCAAAGCAGTATAAAAGCCCAAAGTTGGTTTATAAGCACAGACCAGATCTGCGGTGGACTGAATAATAAAATTCATCCATTCCCATAGGTAAGTAACAGCGCGATCGTGATGACCTTCAGAGCTAATCTCCAAATCATACTTCGCCTTGTACTTGGCAGGCATCACTTCAGGATTAGGATCGAGCCCCAAACATAAAATGCTTTGATTAGTGGCGATCGCAGTCCTTAGTTTCGAGGCAAAGCTCATAATTTAGAGGCTCAGGTTCAAGCAGATTTTTTGAGATTGCAACAAATATACCCTTTACGTCTTCATTATTCATATAGCGTTTCCTAGTCTAAGCGAGGTATAGAAGATTATTTTCCCGCCGAAGGCGGGAAAATAATCTTCTATACCTCGCTTGTTTGAAAAGCGCTGTAGCTATAAAAAGCTGTTTTTATATACAAGCACTTATCTGTAAAAACAACTTTTTATCTGGTTAATAATCCAGAGCTGTCATATTTTATCGAAATTGATGTAGAATCTTTCTCGTTCTCGTTACGCAAATCTTCAGAGCATTATCCCAAGAGTTCTACAAGCCTTATCACAGGGCTTTTTGTGCATTTTTGTACGGCTTGTAGCTTGCTCCACCCGGTCCTACAGCGCAACGTTCCCATGCAAAACTTCCTATCTCGATCTCGTCAGATATTTAATTTATTGACTAATTACAAATTGACCAATAAATCCAAATCCCTGAATCTGCGTTTGCTATCGCTGGCTTTGTGTGGCTTGACTACTAGTCTGGCGATCGCCACACCTACAGCACAGGCAAATCGTCTCGAAACCTTTGTCTATGACTTGACCGATAGCAGGATTGAGTTTTCTGTCAGAAATGACATTGAGCCAAAGGGAACGGTAATTAGTAATCCTACGCGCATTGTGATTGATTTACCGGGGATTGTCTATCTAGGCCCAACGGTAAGACGACGCGTCGGACGTGGCGTACAAGCGGTGCGAGTTGGTCAAGTTGATGCAAATACTACCAGAATGGTGGTGGAGCTTTCGCCTGAAGTTACGCTTAACCCGCAAGACCTACGCCTCAAATCTAGCCAGCTAGGTCGCTGGACAATGCAACTTCCCCAAAATATTGCCGCGATCGACTTAAATAGTATTTCTAACTTTACTTTGCCTGTAACAGGTCCAATTAGTTCTGGATTTGGATGGCGAGTACATCCAATTACTGGCCAAAGGAAATTGCATAAAGGAGTTGATTTTGCGGTTCCCACTGGCACACCCATTTTTGCGGCGGCTGATGGTTTAGTTACCTATGCGGGATGGACGGATGATGGCTATGGCAATGTTGTCGAGTTGCGCCATGAGAATGGCGCTTTGACGCTATATGCCCATACAAATAAGGTATATGTAGCCAAAGGACAGTCAGTCAGTAAAGGACAGGCGATCGCAGAAGTCGGCTCAACGGGGCGCAGTACGGGACCACATCTGCACTTTGAGATTCAACCAGATGGCAGAACTGCCGTCGATCCTATGGATTATTTACAGCTTCGCCAAGTAACTCTTGATTTAGCTTCAAATAGTTTTAAAGATTAAAACCCAAAATAAAACCCAAAAGAAGAGATGCTCCACATCGCGCCGCCTCTCTTCTTTAATCCGCGTCTAGCTTCCGAATGTATGTCCCTAATTCAGTAAAGGTGCCAGCATAGGTAATTGTGTGAGTTGTGTATCCTTTAAGCTCTACAGAATATTGCTTAAGAGGCAACAAAACCGCTGCATAGGGCGTATGACTGTAAGTCGCAGAACCGATCGCCACATCCAATCCCAATTGCTTAGTTGATGACTCTAGGCGAAAAGCCGCATTAACCGTATCGCCAAGGGCTGTATAGTCTGGATGATCACTAGTTCCCATTTGCCCAACCATCGCATATCCCGTATTTACGCCAGCACCAACGCGCAATTGAAATGGAAATTCAAACTGTTTATTGAGTTCATTGCTCATTTCATAAAGCTCTAGTAGAGCGCGATAGACTTTGAGCATGTCTTGGGTAGCGACAGTGTCCGAACCTACTCCAGCATCGTGAATCCAGACGGTCATTACCGCATCGCCAATATATTTATCGACCCAACTGCCATGGCGATCGATGATCTCTCCAGCGCGACGAAACCATGTCCCGATCGCCTCTGAGAGAACATGCTCATCCATTTGTTGTGTCAATTTCGTGAAGTCTCGAATATCAACTACTAAAACCGTAATTAGTTGTCGCTTATGTAGCATTGCTGTCGCAGATGCATCTGTATTTTCTTCGCTTTGAGTTGTGCTAGCGTCAGGGGCTGTGATCGTTTCAGGGCAATAAAATTCTAAACTTGTTTCGCCAAGGATAATGCGATCGCCATTTTTTAAGCTCACAGGAATGGTCACCCGTCGCCCATTCACAAATGAACCATTGCGACTACCAAGATCGATCAGAAAATAACTGCGCTCTCCAACAATTTGAAACATGGCGTGGTTACGAGATGCACATTTATCAGATAAAGGAATATCATTTTCTGAACCACGCCCCAATGTCCAAGAATAGGAATTTACAAGAGCAATCTGCCTCGTATCGCCAGATCCGTGAAGTACGATATGTGGTTTTTCATCCCAAGTTGTGGCAGGCTGACTCACAAGGTTATTAACCATCAAATATAAATTTACGAGTGGATCTACAAATATTCTGTGTCTCTTTGTGCCTTTGCTTTTGCTAATATACCGTTTTTTGATGATTGCGAGTAATCGGTCAAAAATCTAAACCCAAAGAATAACAATAGCGCTTCGCGCTACCGATATTCTTTGGGTTTTGGTCGCGATAATCTTATGGCAATGATGCTGAGGGGTGATGCAAAATAAACGCTGATACCTTAAGTTAGTTTGTATAAATTAAAGTTCTTTTACAATTAGCTCAAGTCAAGCTTAATCTCGATGCAAACTACTGTTTCCCGTAAGCAAGAAAATAATAAGCTCAAAAATTTTTGGAAAAAGCCTTGGTTAGTTGTAGTTCTTCTCGTTGTTCTGCTAGGCGGAGGATTTATTGTCTTTCGTGCTCTTGCTAGTAGAGAGCAAAGATCAAACGCAGTCAATGATAAAACTGAACTAGTTGAGTCTAAGCCTCTATCGATCAAAATTAAATCTAGCGGCTCAGTTGTCCCGATTGAAACCGTTAACCTTAGCCCGAAGCAGGCAGGAAAGCTAATTGAGCTATTAGTTGAACAAGGGCAGCGAGTCAAGAAGGGACAAGTCATTGCGAGAATGGACAATGCAAATTTGATCCCGCAACTTTATCAAGCTCAAGCTAGCGCTGCTGCTAGCGAGGCTAATTTAGCCAAATTACGAAATGGTAGCCGTCCTGAAGATATTGCTGCGGCTCAGGCAAGGGTAGATTCAGCCCGTGGTCGTTTGGATGCAGCCCGATCGCGTTTAGCATTAACCAATGTGAAATCATCGCGCTTTCGGGGATTACAGACTGAGGGTGCTATTTCTAGTGATCGCTTTGATGAAGTGTTAACCGACGATCGCAGCGCTCAAGCTGATTTGCAAACAGCACAAGCTAATCTTGTTGAAGCTACTCGTTTATTAGAAGAAACACGTAATGGTAGCCGTGTTGAAGATATTGCTCAAGCTGAAGCGCAGCTCGCCCAAGCGATCGCTGGCATCAGAATCATCGAAGTCCAGATCGAAGATACAATTATTCGCGCTCCTTTTGCGGGGATTATCACTCAAAAATATGCTAATGCGGGAGCCTTTGTCACACCGACAACGACAGCTTCAGCAAACAATTCATCCACCTCGACTTCAATTGTGGCGATCGCTAATGGCTTAGAGATCGTTGCTAAAGTTCCTGAAGTAGATATTTCGCAAATTAAGATCGGTCAAGAAGTAGAAATTGTCGCCGATGCTTTTCCATCCGAAGTTTTTAAGGGGAAAGTTCGTTTGATTGCACCTGAAGCGATCATTGAGCAAAATGTGACCTCATTTCAAGTGCGGGTGACTATAGAAACGGGCAAAGATAAGTTGCAATCAGGGATGAATACTGATTTACGCTTTATTGGTCAAAAGATTGATAGTGCGCTGGTTGTGCCGACGGTGGCTATCGTCACTCAAGAGGGCAAAACGGGTTTATTAATTGCTGATGAGAATGGCAAGTCCAAATTCCAACCTGTGACGATTGGGACGACGGTGGATAATCAAACTCAAATTTTAAGCGGCGCAAAAGTAGGCGATCGCGTATTTGTAAAACTACCAGATAAAAAGCCATAAAAAAGCGAGTCTCTTCGAGGCTCCTTGCACGTTTAAGAGTCGTTTTTAGAGTTGCTTTTGGTCAAGCATTCTCAACCATTGATTACTTGAGCAAACATGGTTTGTCCAGACTGAGCTAAAATCTCTTTTAGATAATCTACACTATCTAGAGTAGAAACATTTGGACGAACTACTAATAGCATTCCATCGCTGAATTTATTCAAAAAAAGAGCGTCAGGATTGGAACGAATTGCAGGTGTATCAATAATGACATAATCATACCTGCTAGATAAATTATGGATAATTGATTCCATCTTCGATGTATCCAAAATTGCTAGTGGATGTGATGGAGATAGAGTGCCAGAAGATAGCACAGATAGATTTGGGATGCTCTCTACCACTGCTAAATCTAGATCTACTGACTTTAGTAAAACATCACTCAGACCTACATGATACCAAAGACGATGCTGAGAAGGTGAATGGAAATTTGCATCAACTAGGACAACTTTTTTCCCGAGTTGTGCCAGCGACGCAGCCAAATATGAAGCAACTGTCGATTTGCCTTCTCCATCTTCTACACTCGTTACTGTAATTATTTTGATCGATTGCTTAATATTCAAAACTTTTAAATTTAGCCCAAGGATTTGGGATAGCTCGCGCATTAAAGAGTTTTGATCTTGTTCTGACAGTTTGGTATTACTTTTCGGCAAAGACTTTCCAACCGCAATCTGGATCACTTGAAGATTTTCTTTTAAAGGGATTTCACCGAGTATGGGGAATTTATAAACCTGCATAATATCTTCCGTCGTGCGGA
The DNA here is from genome assembly GCA_003249035.1 of Pseudanabaena sp. Taxonomy (GTDB): domain Bacteria; phylum Cyanobacteriota; class Cyanobacteriia; order Pseudanabaenales; family Pseudanabaenaceae; genus Pseudanabaena. Next base: position 184,841 of record QBMK01000001.1, on the reverse strand, counting down.
GAGATCTGTCTGCTGAGTCTAATATGTATCCTACCGCGATCGCAAGCAAGCCTCCTAAAATAGAACTTGCCACAATAACAATAAATTTACTTCGTTCAATTGGTTCTTGAGCAACAATTGCTGGGGCAACAATTTGCGCATTTCCAGTGCTTTGGGCTTCAGCAACTTTTAATTCATCTTTCTTTTTTAACAACTGCGTGTAAGTTGCTTGGGCTACATCTAAATATCGAACTAGTTGCCTTTGCTTTTGTTCTAATCTGGGCAAAGTATCAACTCTTTTTATTTTCTGTTCTTGTGAATTACGTAAACTTTCAAGCTGACCGATCAAACCTGTCCTTTTTGCTTTTAACTGAATAATTTGAGAGGTGAGATCTTGCTGAAGTGTGCCGATCTGAGGCGTATTTGAAGTTGATTCAGAACCTCTTTGGTTTACAGCCGCAATTCTTTGACTAAGCAAACTGTCTAAGCCAGCGATTTTGCTGCGTAAGTTTTGAATGGTAGGATGAGAAGCCTGAAAGCGAGTACTTTCATTAGCTAATTGTGCCTCTAAGGTCTGTTTTTCTGTCAGCAGATCTTGAACACCCTTTGATTGATTGGCAGCTGTAATCGCAATAGCCCTATCAGGATCGAGTCCCAACTGATTTTGGATCAGTTTTAACTGCGATTCAGTATCAGATAGTTGAGACTGAACGATATTAAATTGATTTTGCATATCTAAGAGGAACTTAACGGAGTCTCTCTGTTCATCTTCAAGGGAGATAACTTGGTTCTGATCTCGAAATCGGCGCAACTCTAGTTCAGCTTTTTTAACGGTTTCTTCCGCAGCAGGAATTTGTTCTTCTACAAACTTTCTGGCTTTAGATGTTACCGAACGATAGTTATTAATATTCTCTTCTAAATAGATACCCATTAGCGTATTAATAACAGCAGCAGCAACTTTCGGATCTGGATCTTCATAATTTAGTTGAATGATATCCGTTCCTTTGATAGCTGTGATTTTAAATCGTTTTGCAAAGTCTTTGAGCGATAATACATTGCCCTTAGAATCTCTGAGGTCTAGCGTTGTAATGGTTCTGTTTAAGAGCGGCTCAGAACGAATAATCTCGAGTTCTGTATCTACAGGAGAACTTTGATCTCTCAATGAGCTTAGATCTCCTACTTTTTCGCCTAAACCTGTCAAGCTAGGTGTTGTTGATGAACGACGAAATAGTAGTTTCCCCTCAGCGCTATAACTAGATTTTTGCGTGAAAGTAACTATTACGCCAACGCTAACAACTGTGAAGAAAACTATGGCTATAGGTACCCATTGACGCTTAATTATCTTATTTAATTTATAGAAAGATAATGGGGACTCATAAATCTGCATATTAACTTGACTTTTGGTAGTAGGAAAGTGAGAAGATTTAATAGACCTGCAATCAATCTGAATTTACCCTAGCAGAAGGGATGGAGAAAATACTAGCGCCATTTTTCGTATTTTTTTTCGCGACGATCGCAGCGGCATATAAATGCTTTACTCGCTTGCCAGTCAAGAATTTGACACAAGCAACTCAAGGTTTGCGGCAGAAATGCTAGATTATGTCATATCAGCAATTCAGCAGTTTTGCTAAGAGGTAATGATAAATGCTTGCTACAGCACCACTTGCTAAGCCCAGCTTGCCCGAAATCGCTTGGGAGAGACTGCCAGATGATTTTATTCTGCCTGATGAACCCGTGGAAAATAATTTACAACCACTGCTTGCTGCTGCTCTGCGAGAATCACTTGAGTTAGCGGGTCTAATTTTGGAGTCAATGCTAATTGCCTCCAATTTTGGAATTTGTGCAACAGTTGGCAACAAAACAGTAGTCAAAGCGCCAGACTGGGTTTATATTCCTGAGGTTAAACCTTTGCTAGAGGGAGAGGTTCGGCGCAGTTATACACCAAAGATTGAGGGCGATTTGCCTCTCATTGCTCTGGAGTTTGTTTCGGAAGCAGAGGGTGGAGAATATTCGATCAATCCTCATTATCCCTATGGGAAGTGGTATTTTTACGAACGCATTTTGCAAATCCCTCTCTATGGTATTTTCCATCCCAAGTCAGGAGAACTAGATCTATATCGCCTAGTCGAAGGCAAGTATGAATTACAGTCGCCTGACGAGAATATGCGTTTCTGGATAGCAGAAATGAACCTATTTTTAGGAATTTGGGCTGGTAAAAAAGCCGAGTTTTCTGCAAGTTGGCTGCGCTGGTGGGACAAGTCAGGCAGTTTATTGCTGTGGGGCAGTGAGATGGTTGAGCGGGAGCGTCAACTTATCGAACAAGAACGACAAAGAACTGAACAAGAGCGTCAAAGGGCTGAAGATGCCGAGTCTCGATTGCAGCATGAGCAAGTTATACGTCAACGTCTTATGGATCGCTTGAAAGCATTGGGTATTGACACACACTTGGATGATGAGTGATGCAATGGTTGTTAATGTAAAGTGGTTATGAAAGATGTAAGTTTGCTTTTATTGAAGGCAAGTTTCGGCAAAAAAACTAAATTAATGTTAAGACTTGCTTAATATGAATTATAAATTTTCTATAGTCATTTTTTCACAATTGCTGACTTGAGAATTAACTTGATATTTGATAATGCTATCAAAGAACTTTATTTAATGAATACACAGCAAGATTTTTCCAGTGATAAAAAAAAGTTATAAAATTTTGGTAACTGGTGCGGCTGGTTTTGTTGGTTTTCACCTCAGTCAAAATTTATTGAATTTGGGTTTTGAGGTTGTCGGGATAGATAACTTGAATGAATACTATGATGTCTCGCTTAAAAGAGATCGGCTAGCCAAGCTTGAGGAATATCCAAGTTTCAGATTTTATAAATTAGATATCGCGGATCGCAAAGGTGTAGAGTCCCTTTTTGCTAAGGATCGCTTCGATATAGTAGTAAATTTAGCGGCAAAACCAGGTGTTCGCTACTCTCTCAGCAATTCCTATGCTTATGTAGAAAGCAATTTGGTTGGGTTTATCAATATTCTGGAAGGTTGCCCAGCAATTCTCATTATGGAACGAGTCTACGGGCTTTTAGCGATTTGCAGGTTTGTTAATAATAGCTAAACCCTCTTTGCATAAGGGTTTCAAAGATCACATTTTTCACAATGAGAATTGCTAAAGGTTGCCGCCACTCGAAAGTAAATCATCAGATATGTGCTTCTTCCAGCTCTGTCTACGGAGCAAACACGAAGAAGCCTTTTTCAGTTAGTGACAATGTGGATCATCCAATTAGTCTTTATGCTGCAACCAAAAAGGCTAATGAGCTAATGGCTCATTCTTATAGTCACTTATACGGAATCCCAATCACTTGTCTGAGATTCTTCACAGTTTATGGTCTATGGGGGCGACCAGACATGGCTCCTATGCTTTTTACGAAAGCAATTCTGTCAGGTCAGCCAATTAATGTATTTAATTACGGAAAGATGCAGCGAGACTTCACATATCTTGATGATATTGTGCAAGGTGTAATTCAGGTAATGAAAAATGTTCCTAAATTAAGTTCTGATTGGTCCACAACAAATGTTACTAATCTTCATAGCAGTAACATTAAAGCACCTTATTAGATTTACAATATAGGGAACAATCAACCAGTTGAATTAATTTACTTTATTGAGGTTCTCGAAAACTGTTTGGGAATAAAAGCGCAGAAAAATATGCTGCCAATGCAACCTGGCGATGTTCCATCAAACTATGCCGACATCGATGATTTGGTTAGAGATGTAGGGTTTAAACCAAGTACGTCAATTGAGACTGGAGTCGCACGGTTTATTGCTTGGTATCGCTCCAACTATCAATTTTAGTAAGATTAAAGATTACTATTTTTTATTGTTTTATTAATTTAACTAGTTTTAATTTAACTAAATGAAGCCATCCCAACAAAACAAACTGGTTACTCTATGGGATAAATTTACAAGTGGCTCTGTAAATCGCAAAATTTTTGGCGCAGTGATCGCTGTGGGCTTGGGGACAGCTTTTGTTAAGTTATTATCAGTTGTAAAGGAATTAGTAGTTGCTTGGAAATTTGGTACATCCGATGAGGTTGATGCATTTTTAATTGCTTTATTAATTCCAGCTTTTATTACCAATATTATTGGTGGATCGCTTAATGCAGCTCTAATACCTACTTACATTCGTGTGAGAGAACAAGAGGGAATAAAAGAAGCAGAAAAACTATTTGCGGGATCGGTAGTATGGACCTTGGGGCTGTTAATAATTACAACAATCATAATGTTAGCTACTGCACCAATTTATTTGCCGTTAATAGCTGGTGGATTCAGTACTGAGAAACTAAGTCTGACTTATAGACTAATATGGACACTCTCGCCAATAGTTATCTTAGGCGGTGTTATCACAATTTGGGGTGCAATTTTAAATGCTGGCGAACGGTTTGTTTTAGTTTCACTTGCACCGATGATTACACCATCGGTGACGATCTTACTACTTTTTTTTGTAAGTTCTTGGGGAGTCTTTAACCTAGCAAATGGTATAGTTCTTGGTGAATTTCTAGAAATAATTGTATTAGGAACTATGTTATATCGACAAGGAATGTCGTTGATTCCTAGGTGGTATGGGTTTGATCGCAATCTCAAGGAAGTTGCTGGTCAATATGCACCAATGATTGCTGGGGCTTTTTTAATGAATAGTTCGGGGTTAGTCGATCAATCTATGGCAGCAATGTTGCCCTCTGGTAGTGTGGCAGCATTAAACTACGGAAATCGTATTATTGCTTTGCCAATTACGATTAGTACCACTGCATTGAGTACAGCAGTTATTCCATATTTTTCCAAAATGGTGGCTCGAGAAGATTGGAAGAGCGTACGTCATACCCTTAAACGCTATATGGTCATCATTTGGGCTGTAACTTTACCTTTGACAGGATTGATAATTTTACTGTCTGAACCAATTGTGCGTGTTTTATTACAAAGAGGTTCTTTTTCTGCTAGTGACACACATATCGTGTCGGAGATTCAAATTTGTTTTGCTTTTCAAATACCATTTTATATTGCCAATATCTTGGTGGTAAGACTAATCTCATCAATGAGGCTTAATCATTTATTATTGCAAGTTTCTGCGTTTAATTTGATTATAAACATAGTTACAAACTACATATTTATACAGTGGATGGGCATCAAAGGCATTGCCCTTTCTACAAGTTGTGTATATGTATTTTGTTTTTTATATTTGTTTATTAATGCAGAAATTCAACTCAAAGAGAAAGATAAGTTACTCAAACAAAATTTGAGCGAATAAATTTGCTGTTTATATAGTTTAAGGATAGTTAAAGTAGTTATTCAACAATTGTACGCGATGTGTAACTCAAAAGTATGAAAGCTTTGGTTTGTCAGATTACAATGATTGAGGATATCGGATTTCATTTGGCTAGAATCACCTCGCATTAATGGCGCAAAAATAGTTGCATACCGCGTTAATTTTAGGAGTATGATTTAAGGCATCGGTCAGCTAAAGCATGATCGACGTAATTCCATCTTTTTTGTCGGCATGAAATTAGCGTTTCAGCACCCATCCCTCATTAACTGACCAGTGTCATGATGTACAAATTATGAGTAAATACGTTGAACTCGTCCAATGAAACATATCGCGATAGTAACTCCATCCTTATCCTGTGGTGGGGCGGAAAGGGCTTTGGTACTGTTATGTGATGGCTTGAAAAAAAATGGACATCAGGTTTCTTTAATTACGATCGCTGAGACCAAAAAAGATTTTTATAAAGTGCCAGTTGGGGTGAATCGCATTGCGCTTAATATCGCTGGAATTTCACCAACTCCATTTCATGTTGTGAGAAATAATATTTACCGCCTTTGGATAATTAGACAGACATTGCGATCGCTTCGACCAGATGTTGTAATCTCGTTCTTGGTTGAGACTAATATCTTGACCTTACTGGCACTGATCCAAACTAAATATCCCGTTCTTGTTAGCGAACAGAACAATCCGAATGTGGGGGTAAAAAATGTTTGGAAGCAGTTGTGTCGTTGGGTATATCCCCTTGCTCGAAAGGTTGTGAGTGTGAGTGAGGGAGTGGATAGTTATTTTGATAGTTGGCTACCAAAAAAACAAAGAGCCGTTATTTTTAATCCTTTACAACCAATCGGTGAAGATTTAGGTACATTTGATTTGCCTAATGGTGCTGATTCTAACAAAAAATGGGTGATCTCCATGGGACGGCTTGTGGAGCAGAAAAACTTTGAAATGTTGTTAGCTGCTTTTCATGAAATTAGGGATCAGCATCCAGATTGGCAACTGCTGATTTTTGGGGAAGGGGAAAAGAGAAAAGAACTCGAATCTTTAAGGGATAAATTAGGGTTAGGCGATCAGGTTCTCTTCCCAGGCCAAACCCCAAATCCCATTGCCGTGTTAAAAAAATCACAACTATTTGTTTTGTCTTCTCGATGGGAAGGGTTAGGAGTAGTTTTGATTGAAGCATTAGCCTGTGGATTACCGGTAGTTTCTACCGACTGCCCTAGCGGACCGAGGGAAATTATTCGTGATGGAGTTGACGGAATATTAGTACCAAACAAGGATAAATTAGCTTTAGCTAATGCCATGGATCTTCTAATGTCTAATAAATCTGAGAGAGAGCGTCTAGCGGTTTGTGCTGTAGAAGCAGTAGAGCGCTTTAGCTTAGACAAGATTACGAAAGAATGGGAACTGTTGATAAGTGAAGTTGTAAAGGAAAATCTAAAATGACAGTAGAACAGAAAATCAAACCAATTGCATTCTTTTTACCTGCTTTATATGGTGGTGGCGCTGAAAGAGTAGCCATTAATTTGCTTAAAGGTATGGTAAGCAAAGGAGTATGTTTAGATTTAGTTCTCGCTGAGGCAGAAGGCCCATATTTAGAGCAGGTGCCAAAATCGGTGAGAATTGTTAATTTGGCATCAAAAAGAGTATTGAAAGCTATATTACCATTAGCTGATTATCTAAAAGAAACCAGACCTTTGGCTTTGCTATCTCACTTAAACCACGCTAATGTAGCAGCATTGATTGCTCGGAATTTGGCTCAAACACAAACGCGCTTAGTGGTGGTGGAACATAACACGATCTCAAATGATCAACCAAGTGTTAAACGGGGTCAATTTATGGAGACATTCATGCGGTGGCTTTATCCCAGTGCTGATGCCATTGTAGGGGTATCTAAAGGAGTGTCATTAGATTTGCAACAAAAACTAAACCTTCCTGTCGGTAAGGTAACGACAATTTATAATCCTGTTGTTGATCTTGAATTAATCACTAAGTCTCAACTCTCACCAGATCATAATTGGTTTCAAAAAAATGCTCCACCTGTATTTGTAGCTGTAGGAAGATTAACTCCCCAAAAAGACTTTCACACTCTTCTTCAAGCCTTTGCCTTGTTAAAAAATCAGGTTATGGCACGATTGTTAATTTTGGGTGAAGGATCTCTACGCATGGAGTTAGAGCGAGAAATAAAAGACTTAGGAATTACCGAATATGTCGATATGCCTGGTTTTACGGCTAATCCTTATGCTTATATGAGTCGTGCAGCGGCTTTTGTTCTTTCCTCTCGATGGGAAGGCTTGCCAACTGTACTCATTGAAGCTATGGCTTGTGGTTGTCCAGTCATTTCAACCAATTGTCAATATGGTCCTAAGGAAATTTTGGATGATGGTAAAAATGGATTATTAGTACCAGTTGCTGACGTAAAAGCTTTATCTCAGGCCATGTTAAGTGTTTTAAAAGATCCTTTAATAAATAGGCAACAATTAATTAATAAATCGATGGAATATTCATTTGAAAAAGCAACTTCTGAATATCTAAATATATTAAATTATAGCCCTAATATAAGTTTCTAATAGTAAGTAAAAAACATAATAATTGATAATGGAATTAAATGTCGTAGCTGTTAGTTATCTTAGCCTTATTGTCTTTATAATTTTTGTGGAGATTTTACGCAAAAAAGAGACTTTTGTCGATTTTTTAAGCTGGTTTAATGTGATTTTTTGTTTGGTATATCCTTTACCAGCATTTCTGCTAGAGGCTGATTTTGATCATCAATCTATAGTTTTGATGTATGATACTCAGACGAGTTACACAACTGAAATAAGAACTACAATAGCTATATTTTTGGGCTATTTCTGTGTGGTTTTAGGTTTTTATAATAATTCAGCTAAACGATTTGGTAAATTTTTTATTATTCAAAAAAATAAGAATTGGAAACTCATTCTTTATTCTATTTGTTTGTTGTCATTTGCTTTTTTATCAATACATCTATATAGCTCAGAGTATGGCGGCATATTATTGGCAATATCACAAACAAACTTAATTCGTGCAGGTGCTGCCTCAACAGAAACAGAAGGAACACTTCTCTTTTTTAAACAATTTATCTTTACTTCTTTTTTTTCTTCTTATTTATTAGCGTCGATTGTATTTATTGGTAAAATGAAACAAAATAGAATAGCTATATTAGTTATTTTTATTCTTTCAGTTGTCATTTCTTTTGTTGCAGTATTATTATCTTCTGGGCGTATTACATTAATTAATTACTGTTTAGGTTTTTATTTGGTTTCTATTATTTGCAATGGTAAAATCAATTTAAAAATCATTATACCTGGCTTATTATGTATATTCTTGATTATCATGTATGGCAAGGCTTTTTTCTTTAGCCTTACGGCAATACCAAATGGGTTTGAAAATGTTATGGATACATTTGTAAAAACTCTAGATAATGAATCAGAAAAAACTACTAAAGGAAATCATTTATATACCTTTATAATAAATTTTGTTTTTCCAGTTCATTCACTGGATGCATCTTTCAAGGAAAGTTACAATCCTACTTTTTTTGTTGATTTGTTCTATGCTTTTCTTTCGATCATTCCCTCACGTATTTTAAATGCTATAGCTGGGATTGAATTACCTCTTAGTATTGCTGATTTAAATAGTGTATATGTGCTTAAAATAACTCCAAAACCAACCACTATTCCACCAGGACTGCTTGCTTATGGTATTTATAGCATGTCCTGGCCAGGACTTATTATTGTTTCTCTTGTTTATGGATGGATTGGTCGATTTTTACAATCTATCTTAATTGAATATATTCAAGACATATATTGGATTCCATTTATATATGTCTTAACTTTACAGGTTTGGGCAGATTTTACTCCAACAGGAGATCTTCGACTTTATCTGGTAAACTACTTTTGGTTTTTATTGTCGATGACAATTTTGTTGGTTTTTATAGGCAAAATATATTTCCGTAAGCCTACAGCATCATAATAGAATGTTCCTAAATATTTTGCGATTTCGCGAAAATATGTCTTGAAGAAACGAGGGAAATATAGCATAATACTTAGTAATAACAGATGTGTTAAGTAGCTGGGCGTAGTTAAATATAAAATATCAATATGAATTGTTTTATTGTATGAATTCAGAGAAAAAATATGTCATTTTACATGTAATTACTGGTCTTTCTACAGGTGGTGCAGAGACTATGCTGTATAGACTATTAGCTCAAACTAATCGTGTTCGATTTGAACCAGTGGTTATTTCTTTGATAGATAAGGGTAATATGCTTGGCGATCGAATTGAAGCTTTGGACATCCCTGTATATACAATTGGGATGCGAGCAGGCGTACCAACATTTAAAGCATTTCAGGAATTGGCGAGGTTAGTTCGGCAAATCAAGCCTCAATTAATTCAGGGTTGGATGTATCACGGCAATCTTGCCGCATCATTAGCTAGTTGGTTTTATTTCTCGAAAAAATTTGTGTTTTGGAGTATTCACCACTCAATTAACTCTTTAAAATCAGAAAAAAGTTCAACCATTAAAATCATTAAATTGGGCGCATACCTATCTCGGTTAACCGCTAAAATTGCTTTTGTATCTCAAGCTAGCAAAACACAGCACGAATTATTAGGTTATGACCAAAGTCGCTGTTTAGTTATTCCAAATGGGTTTGATACTTCTATATTTTCCCCTTCATATGAAGCTAGGTTGAGCGTAAGAGAGGAGTTGAAAATAGCACCGACATCAATCTTAATCGGGCTTGTTTGTAGATATCATCCCATGAAGGATCATGCGAATTTCATCCAAGCTGCGGGTTTGTTACTAGAGAAGCAACCTGATGTACATTTTTTGCTGGCGGGGACAGGAGTTAGTCAAACCAATCAAGATTTACTAGATATTATAGAAAATGGAAATATATCAAACAATATTCATTTACTTGGTGAACGCAGGGATACACCGAGACTCATTGCATCTTTAGATATAATGAGTTTATCTTCTGCTTATGGAGAAGCATTTCCGTTAGTGGTAGGAGAGGCGATGTCGTGCGGAGTCCCTTGTGTTGTAACTGATGTGGGCGATTCTGCATGGGTGGTTAGTGATACTGGAAGAGTTGTACCTCCCAAGGATTCCGCAGCTTTGGCTAAGGCTTGGAAAGATTTGATTGGGTTAGGTTTAGATCGAAGAATCTTGCTAGGCACAGACGCTAGAAATAGAATTTTGGATTTATTTTCTCTGGAGTCTGTGGTTCGTCAGTACGAGGCTATGTATGAAAGTGTTTTAGATAAAAAATAGTAAGAATTCAAAATCAAGATTTAGAAATTTAAACGGTAAAATTAAACATGAAGGTAGTCCTCCAGATGTAAGGATAAGGTTATAATGAAACTTTTAGTCTGATTAGAAATGCCAAATTGCCCAAACTGTGAATCAAAAAATGTGGTCAAAAATGGTTTTATCCATAACGGGAACCAAAACCACAAATGTAAAACCTGTGGTCGCCAGTTTGTTGAAGCACCACGGCAGAAAATAATTTCTGAAGAGACCAAAGCCCTGATTGATAATAAACTCTTACTCTAAAAGATTCCTCTTGCAGGTATTGCGAGGGTTAGCGATGTTTCTGAAACTTGGTTGCAGGATTATGTCAATCGCAAATACGAGTCGATTCCCCGACAAGTGAATGTATCCTCTAAAAAAAAGAAGACTGATGATTGAATTTGATGAAATGTGGTCGTTTGTTGGTAATAAAGGTAACAAACAGTGGATTTGGCTTGCTCTTGATGTCGAAACCCGCGAAATTGTCGGGGTTCATATCGGCGATCGCTCTGAACAAGGAGCCATAGAACTTTGGGATTCATTGCCAGATGTCTACCGACAGTGTGCGGTAGCTTACACGGATTTTTGGAGTGCTTACGCTCTTGTGTTTCCTGAACAACGTCACAAGGCTGTTGGGAAGGAAACTGGTCAAACCAATTATATTGAGCTTTTTAACTGTACGATGCGCCAGCATGTCTCTCGATTGGTTCGTAAAACGCTCTCTTTCTCTAAAAAACTAGAAAATCACATTGGTGCTATCTGGCTCTTTATTAACCACTATAATTCATCCTTACTTGTTTAGGACTACCAACATGAAAAGGCTTTTACAGATTACTACTGTCGAAGGTACTATTGTACATGGCTCAATAGGTCTTTCGGGGAGGTACTTTAGCTTCAATGGTTGAAATGCTTGATGCACAATAGTTTTAGCGTCGGAGGTCTTCAATATCTGAAATGCTCGTAATGAAAAGCATTGAGCCGTTTATTATGTTTGACCTCCCCGAAACACCTAAAGAGCCACTAATAAAATTCGTGAGGTTTTGACTGATAAGGAGCAAATAGCTCCAATTTCTGCACGCAACTTGCAGAAATCTTCAGAATATGTGGATGAAGTTCTCCAGGAACAACGAGTAAAATTCTATCAATATGTGCGGAATCGAACAGAAATATGGTTGAACGAGACACAAAAAGCATGATTAAACTTTTAATTGTTACTAGTGTTCCATCAATGCTAAGTGCTTTTCTTCTGCCCTTCGCTTCCCACTTTCGTAATCAAGGATGGCAAGTAGATGCTATGGCTTACAAGATATCGGATTCCACTAAGTGTCAGAAGGGATTCAATCATATATGGGATGTAGAGTGGTCTCGGAACCCTTTAGTTCTAAAGAACTTCATGAATGCTCCGAGCAGAGTTAAACAAGTTGTAGAACAGGGTAAATATGACATAGTTCACGTTCATACGCCTGTCGCCTCCTTTGTTAGTCGATATGCTCTGAACAGTTTAAGAAAGCAAGGTAAATGCAAGCTAATTTATACCGCTCACGGCTTTCACTTTCATCCAAATGGCAATCCATTAAAAAATACCATTTTTTTGATATTAGAAAAACTAGCAGGTGCTTGGACTGACTATCTAGTTGTTATTAATCGTGAGGATGAAGAAGCTGCAATACGTCATCATCTTCTCCCCAAAGAGCGCATTCGCTATATGCCTGGAATAGGCGTAGATCTAAATTATTATAATCCATATACAGTTTCAGAATCTGCATTAGCTCGCTTGCACCAGGAGTTGGGAATAGCTCGAGAAAATCCAATGTTTCTCTCAGTAGCTGAGTTTAGCCCTCGCAAGCATCATCGGGATATTTTAAAAGCATTTGCGAAGTTATCTCGACCTAATGTGCATTTGGCTTTTGCTGGTTGTGGACCACTTCTAGAAGAGATGCAACAATTGGCTTCAGATCTACATATTCAAAGTCAGGTGCATTTTTTAGGGAGTCGTGATGATATCCCAACTCTCATACGGGCTTCAGTAGCAACGATACTAGCGTCTGAACAAGAGGGACTCCCTAGATGTGTAATGGAATCATTGTCTTTAGAAGTTCCTGTGATTGGCACAAATATTCGCGGTACTCAGGAATTGTTAAAGTATGGTAGCGGACTACTAGTAGAAGTGGGAGATGTAGATGGTCTTGCAAGCGCAATGGATTGGATATTGAAGAACCCTCAAGATGCTCAGTCGATGGGAAAGCATGGGAGAAAAATGATCGAGGATTTTTACGCTTTGTCTCACATTATCAAGTTACATGAGGCTCTTTATTCTGAAGCCATCTCCAAAGATAATTAAGGTCTTACCCCAACTATCTCCGGAAATGGTTTGCATAGTCGAGATTTCATTCATGTTTTTGATGTTGTCGAGGCAAATCCACTCGCTATGCAACATCCAATGGCAGCGGGAAGAATATCAATGTTGGTCGAGGAAAAGCTACTATACTTATGGACATTCTGGATCTTCTTAACGATCTGACAGGACAAAATCTTCAACCTTTATTCCATACACCTCGCCTTGGTCATATTCGCCATAGTCTTTCTGATAATACCGCACTAAAAAAACTGGGATGGTCTCCTCTAAAGACTATTGATCAAGGTTTAGCAGATCTAACAACTTTCTTTACGTAGAACACTTTGACTATATGTACGATTTTAATAGGGCTACAATCAATCAACATTCCAGAGTCCATGATATTTGACCTTTGTAATGTAAGGATTAAGTATGGTCTTTAAACTTCAATGCTATTAGGGCTAATTTTTCTCTTCTCCAAAAACTGGCTATTTCTTACACGTAACATTAGTTAATAATCTATGCAATTAGCGTTTAGATTTAAACATTAAAAAAGCAACTGCGTTGTTTTTTTAATAGCTAAGTTCAATTTATATATAAAATTAAAAAATCTGAAACTTCAACTTATCAGATGGAGAAAGCGCTGAATCAGTTGTTTTAATAGTACTGAGATACTTATTAGGGAATTTAGTCCACGGCAATGGCTTGCATAATCTTTGTAGCCACACTATGTCGATTTAATTCAGCTTTTACCTTTTGACGAGCCTGTTGAGACATTGACACTAGGGTTGGAATATCTTCAATTAGATCGATGACACTTTTAGCAATTGCTTCAGGAGTCAGGGAATCAACAACCAGACCATTAATGCCGTGATCAACTATTTCAGGCATTCCGTCATTGTCTGAAACGATGCAAGGAATTCCGTAATTCATCGCTTCGATAACAAAGGATGGAAATGGATCGCATCTGCCAGGGGCTAGAACCAAATCAGTTTTTAGAAAGAGTTGACGCATCTCTTCAGTTGATGCAATACGTCCTGGGTTAGTTATTCCATCAAAAGTGTTGTTTAGTTTTTTACCAATCACAACTAATTTGGCTTCTGGCACAACTAACTTAACCTGCTTGAATGCCTCTAGTACCAGATCGCCACCTTTTCTTTCAAACTGTGATGCGTTAAACAAAATCTGTTTACTGCCGAATTTCTTTTCGCCTTCGTAGACAGCGTGACGGTTAGCGAAAGAACCAACAACCGTAATTTTTTCGGGAGAAATACCATAGTCATCGACTAAGGATGACTTAACTAAACGGCTCATCGCAAAAAGATGAGTTGCCCGTTCATAGAGTAGGCGCTCACAGTTAAGCCAATCGGAGAATTCCTCAGGCGTTTCAAATGGAGCCCAAGGAGTATAATTTTTGTAAGCTAATGTCATTGTGTAATCTAAGTACATACCATAGGGGATATCAAATACATCCCAAAATGGACCATACATTCCAAAGACATGCAACACAAAATCTGGTCGATTTTCTATTTCTCTGATTTTACTTTCAATCCATTTTGATTTTTTGATTAATGCTTTACTGTTTTTGTGTAGCCTTTTATTAAAGCTAGGAGAAACTATATAAATCAGTTTGTTAAATACTTTTGACATTAGATTTAAGAAACTGCTATTAAACTGCTGATCGCCCCTCAAGTAGTTTAAATGTTGACATTGAGAAGCGATTTCTTCAAACAAAGGCTGATATCGCCTTAGAAAAAGAGCATCACCAGTAACTAACATTTTTTCAATTTTCATGAGTTTTATGACCTACTATTTAGAGGGAAAAATTTAAACAACCACATCTACTCAAAATGGTTGCTAATGAAATAGTAATACAAAGATCTTACTCTAATCTTTAACCTTTTGTAAATTTTACTTGTGTATTTATAAGGCAAAAGCAGAAACAACGACGACGCAAAGGACGGAAGCAGAAGCGTGGTGGAATCCCAAATCGAATTGGAATCGAACACCATCCCAAGATCGTAGATTTGAAGATAGAGATCGGACATTGGGAAAGTGATACTGTAATCGGCTGCAATCACAAGGGTATTGTGGTTACGCATATTGACAAAGCATCGAAGTACTTACTTGCAGGATTAGCGAAAAACAAGACGATGGCAGAAATAAATAGAGTAACAATCAAACTATTTGAGCCTAGGGAGTTCTATCCCAAAAGGACAAACTTCAAAATCGTAAAAGAAGACTTTCAGAAGGCGGTGAATTTCATAAATCACAGGCCGAGGAAATCTCTTGACTAACTTACCCCTTACGAAGTATTCTTTGCTTCATCATACTCCGTTACATTTCATCCTTGAATTGGCGAATTTAACATTAATTTGAAGATATTATTTGTTATAAAAAAGTTGACGATTTGTATAAAAATATTTTAAAAAAAACTGAGAGCTGAGAGAAGAAACTTTGTAATGAATATTCTATTTACGAGTGTCGGAAGAAGAGTATCACTGATTCGACATTTTAAGAAATCTTTGCTCGACATTGGGAACAGCGGATTCATTGTAACAACTGACTTCCAGAAACATGCCCCAGCTTCATTTATTGGTGATTTTCACGAGCAGGTTCCTTTAGTTAAAGATCCTTCTTATATTGATACATTAATTGTTATATGCAATAAATATGAAATTAAACTGCTTATCCCTCTGATTGACAGTGAGTTAATGATACTGGCAACTCATATTCAAACTTTTAAGGATATAGGCGTTACACTTTTGGTTTCTTCTACAGAAACTAATGAAATCTGTTTTGACAAAAAAAACACTTATCATTTTTTTAAGCAAATTGGTGTTGAGACCCCTGAAATTATCGATCCAGAAAAAATCTTAGCAGATGAAAAAGCTAAATATCCCTTTCTGCTCAAACCATCTAATGGTAGTAGTAGTGTTGGAGTCACCATAATAAATAACAGAAAAGAACTAGATTTTTTTAAAGACTATGTTAACAATGCAATAGTTCAAGAACTGATTGTTGGCAAGGAGTATACCTTAGATGTTTTAGTTGATTTCCAAGGGAAGGTACGTTGTGTGGTACCAAGACATCGCATTGAGACTCGCGCAGGAGAAATTAGTAAAGGAGTAACGGTTAAAAATCCTCAACTGATTGCGGCTGGGAAAGCTGTGGTCGAAGCTCTACCTGATGCTGTAGGTTGTATCACTGTTCAATGCTTTTTAACTTCAGACGATCGGATTAAGTTTATTGAGATTAATCCTAGATTTGGAGGTGGTTTTCCATTGTCCTATGAGGCAGGAGCTGATTTTCCCCGTTGGATCGTCGAAATGCTCTTAGAGAAAGACCCTCATATAGCTATAGATGGTTGGAAAGAAGATGTTGTAATGTTGAGATATGATGATGCCATCTTCGTTAATAATGAGATGATTTTATGAGTGAGATTGAAGTTATAGTATTCGATCTTGACGATACATTATTCCCAGAATCCGAATTTATACGAAGTGGATTTCAAGCCGTTGGAGATTGGATGTCAAATGAGTATTCAGTCTTTAACTTTTTCGAAATTGCTTGGCAGCTTTTTCTAGATGGAAAAAGAGGAAAAATATTTAATCTTACCCTAGAAAAAATGGGAGTTAACTATGAACTTTCAACCATTCAGAAACTTTTGCAAATTTATCGAGAGCACAAACCGAATATCTCTCTCCACGAGGATGCAAAATTGGCAATTGATTATTTTCAACAACAGAGTAAATTAGGCTTGATTACTGATGGCTACTTAGAGACCCAAAAAAACAAAGTTAAGGCTTTGGCTATTGAATCGAATTTTAATGTCATTGTTTATTCTGACTTGTATGGTCGAGATAGTTGGAAACCAAGCCCAATCCCTTATCTGAAAGTAATGGAAACTATGCAATGCCAAGGAGAAAGTTGTCTCTATATTGGCGATAACCCCAATAAAGATTTTGTGACAGCAAAGAAGTTAAATTGGACGACAGTTCAAATATGTCGTGAGTTCGGAGAGTACACAAAAGTCATGTCTGAGGAAAGTCATGAAGCAAAATTTAAGATAAAATCGTTGCTAGATTTAAAAAACCTGCTCTAGTTATCTGCCTCAACAAATTCTCTCCCTTCGCATTCAGACTAAACCTTAGAATAGCGAGGCAAAAAAACAATTAATCCTTTGAAAACTCCTTTCTATCAGTACTAGGTTCTAAATGTTCCAATATGAAAAGCACAATAAACTTATCTAACTCATTAGTTGATGAGTTATCTTTAAAAAATCATTACGATATTGTTGTTATAGGATCTGGTGTTTCTTGCTCCTTCACAATGATTTACTACATTTCATTGTTATCAAAGCAGCCTCTAAAGCAGACAGTTAAAATTGCAATAGTTGAAAAATCAGGCGAGTTCTGGGCTGGCATCCCCTATGGACAAAAAAATGCTTGCCATTCTCTCCTCATCTCCACACTCAAAGAATTTCTTCCGCAAGCTGAATTAGAAAAATTTAAGCATTGGCTAAACGAAAATCGTAGCTGGATATTTGACATACTTGGTGAAAATGAATCTGGGATTCTTGCCAACAAGTGGCTCGAATCTCATGCAGAAGAGATAGCAGCAGGTCTCTGGGATGAGATTTTCATTCCTCGATATATATTTGGGCTGTTCGTAAAAGAAAGACTCGATCGACTATTGCAAGATGCCACATCTAAAGGGATCGTAACTTGCGATCTTATAGAAGCCGATGCCGTCGATGTTCAACAGATGCAAGATTCTTATCAAATTGAAATCGCACAACAAGATAGGACTCGTTCATACCTAATTGCAAAAAAAGTAGTGCTAGCGATCGGTAGTCCTCCCAATAAAAGCGTTGATGCGGAAATTGTAGCGCAATCAGTTGACCCAGATAACGTCTGTTATATAGAAAGCATGTATGAGCCTTCACAAGTCGTTAATATAGACCGAATCAGTGAAGTTTTAAAGCAATCCGATACTCCACATCACAATCAAGTTTTGATTGTAGGTTCCAATGCCAGTGCCCTAGAATCGATCTATAGCCTGATGAACTCCACGGAAGTCAATGACGCGATCGGCAAGTTTGTAATTATTTCTCCGAGTGGATGTTTTCCTCATCGAGCAGACATTCCCAGTAATTATCAGCCAGTACAGTTAAATTCACTAAAAAACCGCGATCGTTTAACAGCTGAGGAGATTTTGATAGCGGTGCAGAAGGATGTAGATAATGCGCTAGCTCAAAATGAAACCATAGGGAGCATTTATGAAGCAATCTCAAAAGGGATGATTGAGGCTCTAAGCCAACTCATTCCTTCTGAGCAAAAGCTTTTTGTTAGCATATATGGAGTGGAGATCGGCAAACTGCAAAGACGAGCAGGAGCAGAATATTTAGATGTGGTTGACCAGCTAATAAAAGCGGGTAAACTCGAATTTGTGAGAGGTAAGTTTCTCAAAACTCTAAAGCTTCCATTCGGCGGCAGTGGATTTGAGTATGCTGATGACAATACGCAAGAAAAGAAGATATTTGCTACTCCAGTTAAGATTGTAATTAACTGTTCTGGATTCCAAGACTTAAACAATTCATCATCAACCTTAATTAACAATCTAATTCGGCGCGGAATTTGCACTCCCAATGAATCAAATCGTGGATTTGAAGTTAATGAGAATTTTGAAAGCAATAAAAATTTCTATTTAATCGGTCCAATGATAGCTGGCAATATCAGCTCTCATTTTAAAGTCTGGCATGCAGAAAGTATGCACCGTATAATTTATTTGTCTCAAATCTTGGCAGAAATTTTAGCCCAATCGTAGATCATTCTCAGATCAAAAACAGCAAAATCCTCGCGCTGCGAGGATTTTGCTGTTTTTGATTATAAATTTATGAAGCTTATACAGAACTCACCCCTTATACCAATTCACAAAAGTGTTGCCACACTTTTGTGAATTAAAACCCAAATCCTGTAAGGGTTTTAAAAGCTCAAAATGGTGTAGTCACTCTGTGCTTTGGTATTACTAATCTCCCATGAAAATTTCCATGATTTCCCTATCAGATTTATTAATCCCATCTTTTTTTATAACTTTCCAGAGTGTTAGAAAAAGAATTTTTAGATCCAGCCCTAGAGTCCAATTATTCACATACCATGCATCTAATTTGAACTTTTCCGACCAAGAAATGCTATTGCGACCGTTGACTTGTGCCCAACCGGTAATTCCGGGAAGGACATCGTGCCGTCTAAATTGTTCGGGGCTATAGCGTTCTATATATTCAACGAGAAGAGGGCGCGGTCCGACAAAACTCTTATCACCTTTAAGAACGTTCCAAAGTTGTGGAAGTTCGTCCAAACTAGTTTGCCGCAAGAATTTACCCAATGTTGAGATCCTCTCTAAATCGGGAAGTAGATTACCATTAGAATCCCGACGATTGTTCATAGTGCGAAACTTGTAAAATGTAAAAATATTACCGTTTTTGCCGGGGCGTTGCTGGGTAAAAACAATTGGACTGCCCATACGTATAAAAATCAATATTGCTACAGTTAATAGTATGGGAGAGAAGATTAGTATTGCGATCGCGGCTGCTATTCTATCTAATCCCCACTTTATTAATCTATTGAATTTTCTGGTAGTAGCTTGGTGATCTTCCCTTAAATATTGATTAGCCGAGGCAAGAGTAAGATAATCCAAAAAAGATTTATTAGTATGAGTTTTCATAAAAAGAGTTTAAGAACTAATTTATTAGAGTTAAACTCCATTTCTCGTAGAGTTTAAGTAAATTCACTACTCAACTTTAATGTTTTCCCATTGCTTGTTAGTACTAAATAGTTATCAATAAGTTACTCAAAAAGTTATTTGAATGTTATAAATTAAGTTATAAAGTCCAAATTCTTGTTGTTACTATCTAAAACGGGAAAGTTCTTAAACCACCCCAGAAAAAACAGAAAAAAGTGGCTGCCAAACATTCCTGCTTCCATTTCATCGTCAAACCAGACATGCTATGAATAGATGACTTACGGAAAGAATCTTTTGGTTAGTTCCCATATGACAGATAGTATCTGCGGAAAAAATATTAGAAATATGTATTTATATGGAGCTGGCGGTCATTCCAAGGTGATTACGGATATCCTGCAAAGTCTTGGCATTGAGGTTATCCGAGTATTTGATGACATTCCATCTGGAGCTAAACTTAAAAGTATCGAAATCGAATCCGGAATACGAATTTTGGGAGAAAAATTCCCGGATTTAGACGCGCCGTTGATCGTCAGCATTGGGGACAATGTTAGACGCGCGGAAATTGCTTCGATGCTAACGAATGTGACTTTTGGTAAAGCCATTCATGGCACCGCCATAATTTCCCCCAAGGCGTCAATTGGCGTTGGAACGGTAATTTTACAAGGCGCCATAGTTCAAGCTGGAGCAGCGGTAGGCAAACATGTGCTGATCAATACAGCAGCGAGTATCGATCATGACAATGTAATCGGTGACTTCGCTCATATTTCACCCCATGCGACTTTGTGCGGTCACGTTCGCATTGGTGAAGGCACTCACATTGGTGCAGGCGCGGTGGCAATCCCATCTATCAGCATTGGGAGATGGTGTAAGATCGGGGCTGGTGCAATAGTGATTCGCGATATACCAGACTTTGCCACTGCTGTAGGCAATCCAGCGAGGGTGATAAAAATTAATGACGAGCCAGTTACTTCCATATATATTTAAACTCCTAAACTGTAATTACTTAGATCAAGCTTTTTACGTTCTAATCTTTATCCCAGATGTCTAATCAAATTCTCCTCTCAACTCCTCATATGGGCGATCGCGAACAAGATTTTGTGAAAGAAGCCTTTGACACCAATTGGATTGCACCTCTTGGTCCTCATGTAGATGCTTTTGAACGGGAGTTTTGCCAAGTAGTTGGTTCAAGTTATGCCGCAGCACTTAGCTCTGGAACGGCAGCGTTACATTTAGCTCTCAAGCTCATTGGCGTAGATTCTGGTGACGAAGTATTTTGTTCTACTCTGACTTTTTCTGCTAGTGTCAATCCGATCGCCTATTTAGGTGCCAAACCAGTCTTTATTGACAGCGATCGCATTTCTTGGAATATGGATCCACATTTATTTCAAGAAGCGATCGAAAAGCGTGCAAAATTGGGCAAGCTGCCTAAAGCAGTGATTCTTGTACATTTATATGGACAAAGCGCAGATATCGATCCGATCTTAGCAACCTGCAATCGATATGACATTCCTTTAATCGAAGACGCAGCCGAAGCTTTAGGTGCTAATTATAAAGGAAAATCTCCAGGAACCTTTGGGCGCATTGGTATCTATTCCTTCAATGGCAATAAGATTATTACAACTTCTGGTGGGGGGATGTTAGTTTCGGAAGATCCCAAACTAACAGAAAAAGCAAAGTTTTTAGCTACCCAATCTCGCGATCCTGCGGCACACTATCAGCATTCGGAAATTGGCTACAATTACCGCCTCAGCAATGTCTTGGCTGGAATAGGGCGCGGACAGCTATTAGTATTAGGCGATCGTGTTGCCGCCAGACGACGTAATTTTGAAATTTATGAGCAAGCTTTAGGTAATCTCGCAGGTATAGAATTTATGCCCGAAGCACCATGGGGAATTGCAACTCGATGGCTAACTTGCTTAACCATCGATCCAATTACTTTTGGCATGAATCGGGAACAGATTCGGATTGCCCTTGCGGAAGAGAAAATAGAATCTCGCCCTGTATGGAAACCGATGCACCTTCAACCTGTCTTCAAAGATTGTGAATGTATTGGAGGTGCGATCGCTGAAGATTTATTTGAGCGCGGACTATGTTTGCCATCAGGCTCAAATCTCTCAAATGAAGACTTAGATCGAGTAATTCAAACAATTAAAAAGCTAAGAAATCAGTAACTCAGAAATTAGCAACGATGCGAAACATTGCCTCTATATCCTATACGAGAGTGGGACGAGCAAACAAATATCCTTGCCCATACTTACAATTTAAAGATCGCCACTTAGCACTCTGCTCTAAATTTTCCACTCCCAAAGCAATCACATCTATGCCAAGAGCCTCAGTTTTTTGAGAGAAATTCTGTAAAAGGTTGCCATTTAGATTTGCCTTTTGGGCTATTTCTTGATGGATTTTGAACCGATTAAACCGCGAGTAAAATTCACTTAACCTATCTAAATCAGTCAAAAACATATTATCAACATTTATTTGATCTAGTTGTAACCTGACTCCATGAGCCTTGAGTTGCAACAATATTTTGTCAATTTCTTTGATCTCAAAATTCCTAATAATACTGCTAGGGATCTCTACCCCAAAGCTATCAGAATCAATCATATGTTCTTGAATAAGCTCATCAATCACAGGTATTAGATCGGCGTGAAAAAACTGTTGTTCTGATAGATTAATACTTATATCAATGTGTTTGTCAGGAAACTGCTGCTGCCAAATGCTTAAATGTTGAAATATCTCACCGATCCCCCACCAACCAACAGGTACGATCAATCCTGTATTTTCTAAACCAGCCAAAAATTCAGACGGGTAGAATATGCCTCTATCGCCAAATTGCCAACGCAAGAGTGCCTCAAAACCAATTGTTTCTTTTGTAATTAGATTAACAACTGGCTGATAAAAAAGCTTAAATTGTTGATTGGCGATCGCTTCTTGGAAATCTTCCAATCCAAATATTAAATTACCAGTAGTGTCATCATTCTTTGGATTACTGCCAACATTATATAGTCTTTCTAAAATAGATATATTTTCTGGATTATTATTTCCTACCAAATTATTTGGTGTTGTTCGGGGACTCTTTTTATGCAAACGAGATGATGTGTATCCAAAGACGATCGTCTCTAAGAGTTTGCAAATAGATCGAGAATCGTTTCTCTCAGCCGCTTTACCAAGTTTATCGATCGTTACATTCAACAATGAAGGCAAGTGTACGCTGGCATTTTTTACTACTATAATTTTTTCATGTTCAGTGCGTTCGTAACTTTCGCCGGGGATGAATAATTCCTCAAACAGTTTTTCTCCTGGACGCAGTCCAGTGTAGGTAATATCAATATCTTTGCCTACCTCATAGCCAGATAATTGGATCAAGTCTTTAGCAAGATCTAAAATTCTGACAGGTTTACCCATGTCAAGCATGCATACATCTCCGCCAAGCCCAAGTACAGAGGTTTGTAAAACTAATTGTACGGCTTCGGGAATAGTCATAAAATAGCGAATAATATCAGGATGCGTAATTGTAACTGGTCCACCTTCCGCAATTTGACGTTTAAAAGTTGGGACTACGCTTCCTCTGCTGCCTAGAACATTCCCAAAACGGACAATTGTATAGTTTCGATTGCTATTTTTAGCAGCTTGCAATACTAACATTTCGGCAACACGTTTAGTAGCCCCCATTACATTAGTTGGATTTACGGCTTTATCAGTCGAAATCATCACAAGGTTTTGTACCTGATAATGTAGTGATAAATCGACCAAATTTTTTGTGCCAAATACGTTGTTTGTTATTGCTTCAGGTGCATTTAACTCCATCAATGGAACATGCTTGTGGGCAGCTGCATGAAAAATAATTTCAGGTCGAAAACTGTCAAAGGCATGATCAAGTCGCTCAGAAGACCTAATATCGCAGATAAAGGTATGTAACTTCGGCAGATTCGCTTCAGGTGCATCTCTTGACATGACTTGAATGAGTTTTTCCAATTCTTGATGCACAATGAAAATGGAGTTTTCGCCTTTCCCTAACAGCATAATTTCAGTAGGATTAAACTTCAAAACTTGGCGACAAATCTCACTTCCAATTGAACCTCCTGCACCGGTCACTAATATTCTTTTGCCTCGAACGAATTCGGAAACTTTTTGTAAGTTGGTTTTAATCGGTTGACGACGTAATAAATCTTCAATCTGGATCTCGCGTATTGATTTTATTTGTATGCCATCATCTTTGCGAAGAATTTCGCTTAAGCTGGGGAGGGTACTAACTGAAAGATTATTTTTATTGCAAATATTGACAATTTCCCGAATTTCTGAGCCTGGAGCTGATGGAATTGCGATAATTACTTTATCGATTGATAGAGATTCACAAGCCTTTGCAATCTTATTACGACCGCCTATTACATTTAGCCCAAGAATATTACGATTAATTTTTCTTGGGTCGTCATCGATAAATGCGATTGGCTTCATTCCAGATTTTGTATGCATTTGCATTTGTCGAACAATTGAAATGCCAGCATTTCCTGCGCCAACAACCAATAAGCGGGTCACAATATTTGGTAAATCCAGCTTTTTCTTTTGATTTTGTAAGTACGCTCGCACTCCATAACGATATGCCATTAATAACACAATACTTAATAGTGAATCTATTAGAGGAAGGGATTTCGGCAAATTATTAATTGCCAATCCTGAAAAAATTGGGAAACTACGCAATCCCATAAATACTATGATCTCAATAACTAGAGAAATTGCAAGCGCTAACCCAAGATCTAATAAATCATTCAGACTGGCATATTGCCAAACTCGTCTATATAATCCAAAAGATTTTATGACAGCAAGTTTTACAAGAGTGAATATAATTGCAATAATTAAAGTTGCTAAAAAGCGATCGGCAATTTCTTTAATATCCCCATCAAATCGTAATAGAAGACTAATCGGTGTTATCAACAAAAAAATGAAAGCATCTGCAAGAAAATATTTGTTTTTTATCAGTTTGTTGATAAGCACGTTTGTAGATTCCTTGATATCCCTATTTAAAACTCAGCTTTATCCTATTTTAGGTTAATGACGGATTCTTGTGAATACAAAAAATGCAAGAATCTAAAATGAAATATCTCTAAGATAATTACAAAAAAATTCTCGCATTTGACAAAAATTGCCACAAGCAAATCGACAATTTGTTCTCGAAGCCCACTAAAGCCAAAGTTTCGTTATTAAAGCTGTTGAATCTAGTTTATCCTTTCGCGATATGGATCTCATACTTGCCATCACTGTCTCCTTGCAAGCTGAAAGCATTAAGAAACAATACCCGTGGAAAATCAATTACCCCCAGCAATTCCAGCCTCTAGGCTCCAATCGATTAGGAAATCTGCTTTACAGGATATTTCTGAGATTAACATGTACTTTATTCTTAATGAGAGAAGGGAGAGGTTGCTTTGCAATAAATTTAAGGAAAGTATCTTGGCGGTTTTATCTAGAAGTTGGAAACCAGAAAATCCGTGCATAATTATTTATGTGTATTTACTAATTTCTTATTTGGCAAGCAATCTCAAAATTTATGACAAAACCTTGGGCGATCGCAATAGCTGCAATTTCTTTCTTTGGTATTAGCACCGCAGCCTATGGCGATGCCAAAATGTCGCAGCGAGCCAATGATTTGGAAATCGATCGCCAAGTAATCGATAGCAGTCCTGTATTGCAACGTTGGCTAGAAAAACCGCCCGATCTTTTAGAAGATATATACCATACCCCTAGTTTTAATACCAAGTTGACACTAGGGATAACCTCGCGAAATAATTCTTTGGGGATTGAGGCTGGGGTTGAAGATCTGTTCTTGGGACAGTCACCATTGACCGTAAGCGGCAGCTATCAAAATGAGTTTAGTGGTCGGGAAAGTGGGATTCAGGCAAACGTTAATTACTATATTTTGCCCTTGGGTTCCTACTGGAACATTTCGCCTATTGTGGGATATGGTCAATTCAATCAGCTAGATCTTCCACAAATTTCGGGCTTAAATGTAGGATTGCAAGGGATTTTGATTTTATCGCCCAATAGTTCTGATTTGCGACTGAGCCAAACTTTTACCTCTCCTGGTGGAAATCTGGAGATGAGTACAACAGTGCTATCGACTAGTTATGCAATTACCCGAAATTTTCGACTGGGTACGAAAATTGAATGGCGGAGATCACCTCTAGTTTATGACAGTAGAGTTGCCTTTTTATTAGAGCTAGCGCTTTAAGGAAACTCGCAAAAAATAATTGACCCCAAAACATTTCGGCGGGCGAAGCCCGCCGAAATGTTTTGGGGTTTTGTATGGATCATTTTTCCTTGGAGTTCCCTAAGTTAATTTTGCAACAGGATGATCGGTTAACAATTGGCGATGAGACAGTAAATCGATCGCAGTTACGAGTAATTCGCGCTTATCGCTAATGCTAAATAAAACTTTGAGCCGATCGCAATTGGGTTGACCTAGCGGATCGAGTAAGGCGATCGCCTGAGGTATTCCTTCGCCATTAGCATCAGATTGTAATGGTTGAAAAGTTTCTTTAGCTTTTTGATCGAATTGCATGACTATCTGATCGCCAATAAAACTTACTTCTGCTGCACCTGTGGGACGACTTTCTAGTTCGCCAATGGTGAGCGCAATTTCAGATTGATTTGGTTGAGTTGCTCTGAGTAATAGCTCTACAGGGCGGCGGGTAGGATAGACCTGTCCTCGTCGAAATAGTTGCTGATATTTCCATTGCTCCGCACTGCGATCCCAATAGCGAATTGCATAGGAATGAAATAGATAGTCTTGAAGGCTCACACCTTGGCTGAGCATCAAAGCGCCATGGGCGATCGCTTCAAATGGCTTATGGCTATATACCTTTCCCATTTTAAAGTAGTCCTCAACAAAGGAGCGTACTGATGGAATCAGCGTACAACCACCGACTAAAAGAATATGTTTAATATCCCCTTTGAGAATTCCTTTATTAAAAGAGCGATTGATTAGTTCATCGATCGCTGATTGCAGAACCCGATAAAATCCTCTCTCCTCCAATAACTTCTCCAATTGTTGGCGAGTATAGTTAATCTCGATCGCAGATTGCTTAGTCAGATCGAAAAAAATTTCGGAAGCTATTTCAGTTTCTGAAAGTGTAATTTTAATACGCTCCATTAAAAACTTCAGAATACTCAAGTTACTAACTGTATTTTTATCAGCTATTTCTTCTCGGCTTTCTAAATAGTCTTGGACTAACCATCGATCGATATCTTCACCTCCGATTGAATAACCCGTCTTTGCGATCGCCTCCGCCTTATGCTCTGTCCATTCACTGCGATTGACACCGATTTGCTCTCCCCACTTGGCGATATTTTCACTCTTAGGTAATCGCACCAGTGATAAATCTAATGTGCCACCACCAAAATCAATTACTAATACTAAGGCACTAGGAGCGATCGCCTCATAACCAAGAGCTGCCGCTGTCGGTTCATCAAGAATCCGAATACGCGGCATTTGTAATGTCGGAAGATTTGGCGCAAATATCTCCGCACTACATTCCTCTAGCCAGCGCAAATATTTTTCGTAAGATTGCACTGGAGCCGTCAGAATTATTTCCGATGCAAAAATTTGTTGCGATCGCAGCTCTTTCGATAGTTCACGCAAAAACTGCTTTCCTACCCATTCAGGGGTCACTTTAACGCCATCAAGCTTCGGAACGTAATTTACATTTGCTACTAACCTTCGCTTGATTTGATCGAATAATCTGGGTTGGGGGCGATCTTTACCTCGATCGATAATACGTTGGCCGATTTCGACTATTTCTGCTCGAGCATTATGCACGTACACCAACGAAGGGACTAGACAGTTTAACGGCGCAGGACGATTAAGATTCTCAAAATTTATTGTTTCAGGTTGATTTGAAGCAATATTCCATCGTGCAATCACAGTGTTGCTACTACCAAAATCAATAGCGATCGCGTTCATCATCTATATCTACGACTGCAAGCAATATTGCCAACAGTAGCATTACAACATTAAGTTTTGTGAGCGGCAATACCAATTAAACGCAATCGATTCGGTATCTTTTTTAGCTATTTGATAAATATATCTTGAGTATCATTGTCAAAACTGACAATATTCTTTAATACAACTATGAGCGGAAACGAGTCACGCATTCAAGCCATTTATCAGATCACCAATCGCGAGCCACTGCCCAAGAAAGCACCAAAGCGCTTGGAAGAAATGTGGGCGACCGATGTGTTTACTCTGGGCAAGATGCAAGAATGTCTTCCTAAGACAGTCTTTAAATCGATCAAGAAAACAATTCTAACTGGTGAACCTCTTGATAGTTCAGTAGCTGACGCGATCGCCTTAGCGATGAAAGATTGGGCAATTTCCAAAGGCGCATTATATTATGCCCACGTCTTTTATCCTTTGACCAACATTACCGCTGAAAAGCATGATGGTTTTATCTCAGTTCAGGGCGACGGCACAGTAATCACCGAATTTGCAGGTAAAGTACTTGTCCAAGGTGAACCCGACGGTTCTTCGTTCCCCAATGGCGGTATCCGTTCTACCTTTGAAGCACGCGGCTACACAGCATGGGATGTCACTAGCCCTGCTTACATCATGGAAACCGACAATGGTTCCACGCTCTGTATTCCTACAGTTTTCGTGTCTTGGACTGGTGAAGCTCTAGACAAGAAGACTCCATTGTTGCGATCCAATGCAGCCATGAATAGAGCAGCAACCAAAGTCTTAAAACTGATGGGTGCTAAAGAAGTTGCTCCCCTCAACTCTAGCTGTGGTGCTGAACAAGAATATTTCTTGGTAGATGCTAATTTTGCTAATTCTCGACCTGACCTTTTGCTAACTGGTCGTACCTTATTTGGTAAGCCATCGGCTAAGGGACAGCAGTTTGACGATCATTACTTCGGCGCAATCCCTGAACGCGTGCAAGTTTTCATGCAAGATGTCGAAGAGCGCTTGTATCGCCTTGGCATTCCTGCTAAAACTCGTCACAACGAAGTTGCTCCCGGTCAATTTGAAATTGCACCATTCTTTGAAGCTGCTAACGTAGCTACCGATCACCAGCAAATGATCATGACTCTGCTTCGTTTCACAGCGAAGAAACACGGGTTTATGTGCTTGCTCCACGAAAAACCATTTGCGGGTATTAATGGCTCTGGTAAACACGTTAACTGGTCAGTTGGTAACTCTACCCAAGGTAACTTGCTTGACCCAGGTGATACCCCTCACTCAAATGCTCAATTCTTGGTCTTCTGTGGTGCTGTCATTCGTGGAGTTCACAAATACGGACCGCTTCTCCGGGCAGTAGTTGCAACTGCTGGCAACGATCACCGCTTAGGTGCAAACGAAGCTCCTCCAGCGATTATATCTATGTATCTAGGTTCGCAACTTGAGGATGTATTCGAACAAATTCTTCAAGGTGACCTGAAGAGCTCATCGGCAAAAGGTTCGATGAATATCGGCGTTGACACCTTACCAATCTTGCCAAAAGATCCAGGCGATCGCAACCGTACTTCTCCCTTTGCATTTACTGGCAACCGTTTTGAGTTCCGCGCTGTGGGTTCTAATCAATCCGTAGCTGGACCTCTTGTTGCTATGAATACTATCCTTGCTGAGTCTCTCGACTGGATGGCAGAGAAGCTTGAAGGAGCAATGGCTAAGGGTGCGGATTTGAATACTGCGATTACCACAGTTCTTAAGGAAGTAATGGAACTTCATGGTGCAGTAATTTTCAATGGTAACGGCTACTCTGAAGAATGGCATAAACTTGCTGCAGAGCGTGGCTTAGCCAACCTTCGCGCTACTCCCGATGCATTACCTGTTCTCAAGGAATCATACATCGAAGAATTGTTTGGCAGAGAGGGCGTTTTAACTTCTGTAGAGTTGGCTAGCCGCTTTGAGACCTACGCTGAGCAGTACATTCTCTCAATCGAAGTTGAAGCTAAGCTTGTCGTCAGCATGGTAAAAACTATGATTTATCCTGCGGCAACCCGCTATCTTGCTGATCTCAGCAATACTTCTCTCAGCCTGAAGGAAATCGGTGTTGACTTCGATAAGGAAACAGTTGAGAAAGTTGCTTCTTTAACTAAGCTTGCGATCGATGGAGTTAGCAAGCTCAGTGATGCCTTGACAAAACACGATTTTGCTACCATTGAGGATCACATGCAGTATCTCTCGCATACTGTGCGACCTTTGATGGATGGAATCCGCGGCTATGTTGATGCCTTGGAAGGTGAAGTTGCTGATGACCTATGGCCATTGCCTACTTACCAAGAGATGCTTTTCATTAAGTAGTTTCAATTTCCTAAATCCATAAAAAAAGCTGCGCATTGCGCAGCTTTTTTTGCAAGACAATTTGGGAGTATTTCAAACTTACTAGTAAGCAAACAAAATTTTAGTCAATTGATTGGCGGCGCTCTGCGCCGCCAATCAATTCTTGGGTTTTGATTTGTCCTAGTATATCTGGCGACAGCTATATTAGGCAGCTTTGAACATCTGTTATTAGGCAGCTTTGAACATCTGTTCTAAAATTCTCTGTACGATTTGCCAGCCTGTGAGAGTTTGCCAAGCAAAAACACCAAGCAAAGCAGTATTTACGGAGATATGGGTTAATCTTGCCCATTCTTTGCCCTGTTGCAATAATGGTGCAAGAGAGGCAGACAATGCTGCTAAAAATACTAAACCTAGACCTGCTAACAGATGCCCACCCACAAATAATTTGCCACTATCGTTATAGGTAACAGCCATACCACCAACAGCGCCCGCTACCATAAGCAACAAAAATACTGATCCCAATTTGTGATGAAGGATGTTGTAGCGTTTGGAAATCAGAGCTTTTTTCTCTTCCCCATCAGTGCTCCGAATCTTGCGATATTGCCAGCCGACATAACCTGCGTAAAGTGCCAAGAACAAAGTTAGGAGCATCAAAATCGGGTGAGCAAAGGTCACCACAGTTTTAAATGGTTCAGGTATTGCAACAATCATAGTTCTCTTATTAGTGCTATCTTTGTAACGATTTCGTTTTGAATCTTATTCAATTGTAAATAATTTTAATATATAGCTATCACCTATTTACTAAAAGTATTGCAAAGTAAGACCTTTACAAAATCATTTCCCAGTCACGAAAAGTTGCAGCTTGTCCCCAAAGTTTACCTTCTATATCTACCACATTCCAGATAATAGCTTTGTCAATATAAAAGCGATCGCCTGTACTTGCAATCCGAATTCCGCGATAATTACTAATGTACCCTTGAGATTTAGCTTGCGCTAAAAGCTGTTCTCTTTCGTTACGTTCCATTGGTTCAGCAGTATAGCGCGATGGAGTTGCTGTAAAAGTTTGCCAATCCATTTTCCATAAATCGAGTGCTTTTTGATTTCCATAGTTGAGAATCGGATCGGTTTGAAGACCATGAGAAACTACGACAGAATCAGCATGAAATAATAAGATGGCAGTTTCTAATGGTGAATTGGTGATTGGTGATTGATGATTGGCGATCAGATGCTTCCCTGTCCAATGATTAAAGCTATAAAGCAATAACTGAATATGCCGTAATAGTTCTTTTTGTAACCAAGGTTCAGATTTATATTTACTCATATTATGATGCATCAGTCAGATTGAAGAAATGGCTTAAAGCGAAGTTCTCAGGATGATATAGAGCCGCAAGTCAGAGAAGTCAAATGATAGAGAATGAAGTCGTCAAGGATGTCCATGCAGAGAATTGAGATTTTGATCTTTGGGCTTTGAATCAAAAAACCTAATTTTGAAACTAGTTTTAGGTTTCTCTTTGTCGCGGTAAAGCGTATTATAATACTTAGAAAAATTTATTTAAATTGTTACGAAACTATGGATATCTTGTCTTTGGGTTGGTTTGGCGTACTTGGCATGTTTACTCTTTCGATCGCTTTTGTTGTCTGGGGACGTAACGGTCTATAGAATTAAAAAAGGGGCGCGAAGCGCCCCTTTTTTAATTTAATTCTCGCCGATTAATGTAAAGGCTGCCCAATTAAGTGGATCGGGATATTTAGCTTTGGTGGCAAGCATGGCATGACGGATGGCTTGCGCTTTGTTCGATTCAGTCTGAAATTTTTTATAAAACTCGGTCATTAGCAACGCTGTTGGCTCATCAGGTACTGCCCATAGCGACACGACAACACTAGGCACTCCTGCGGTAATTAGCGATCGCGATAGTCCAATCACACCATCGCCAGTTAATAAGCCTTGTCCAGTTTTGCAAGCACTTAGTACCACCATTTCCGCATTAAGTCGCATTGTCACTATTTCGCTAGCTGTCAAAAATCCATCATCCGTTGAGCTTGGCGCAAGGGCGATCGCACCTGGTATCTCGCCTTTACGATATTCCTCTAATAATCCATGTGTAGCGAGATGGACAAAACGAGCAGATTTCATCTGCTCAACAACTTCAGTTTTTGTGGCTCTATCACCTGTTAAAAAAGTAGTGTTTAGCAAAGATGCGATCGCTTTTGCTTCTTTTTCGGCTCCCAACAAAGTTGGTAACTGCATCGGCGGATTTCCCAAACTAGGCATAGTGGGATTGCCAACAACCAGAACTTCCTGCAAATTAACTTTTTGTAGTTGTTGTTTGAGTTGGTGAGTGAAATCGAGAACTCGAATTGCAGGCGCAATTTGGATCGTATGTTTCTCGATTAGGAATTTATTTTGGGGATTAATCAGAGCCGCAAATGGAACAAGAAAGAGCAATCCTTGGGGTAGGAAAATTACTCTCGTATTGGCATCTTTAGGCAGTAAGTCTTGGATTGGCTGAATCAGGATTGAATTTAGTTGCTTCAGATCCGCATACTTATCTAATACCTCCTTAGGATCTCGTACAATCGCTTTCGCATCATTAAATAAGCTGCGAATATCGGCAACCAGATCCACTATGGAAATATTGATCTTCGTGAGATCGACCTCACGAAAAGCGATCGCACCCGAAGGCTGCACTACCCAAATATAGAGCTTGATAAATTCCCCCTTCAGCTTTCCCTGTCCGATAAAGCTAGGATCGGCGATCAGAGAATATTCCACCATTACCGCATTCTGTTGTTTGGCAATACGGCGAATATCAATAATACTGACAGATGATAAAGTGGGAATAGTAGAATCATTTTTCTGATCGACTTTTGATGCAGAACTTGAGCTAACGCGACGGGAGAGAAGCTCAGCAAAAGCACGGGCGCGACCACGTTCAGCGATTTCTAGCGCTTCTTCAGGTTTGCCCTGAGCGACCATGATCAGTTGCAACAAATTAAAAGCATGAAGTTGCGTATCAAAAATCGAAACCTTATCACCATCGTTTAAGTTAGAGCGCAGAGACTCCAATAGGTTCAGACTTGTGAGAAACTTCTGCTCAGCTTCTGCATACTTTTGCGATCGCCAAAGTGTATAGCCCCAATTAGCCAAAGTCATGGCTTCTAATCGCCGATCGCCGATTTGCTTGGCTAGTTGCCAGCTCTGCTCTTGCAAAGATAGAGCCTTATCATATTCTTCTAAAAACACATAAGCCAAGCCCAAACCACCGACTGCGGCTCCTTCAAGGCGAGGATTTTTAAGTTCCTTGGCAACGGTTAATGCTTGCTCGTAATATGGAATCGCTTCTTTATATTTACGCTGAACATGATAGTTAGTGCCGATATTATTAAGCGCGTTTCCTTCCGCTTCTCGAAAACCAATTTTTCTAGCATTATTAAGGCTTTGCTGATAATACTTAATTGCTTGAGGATACTCTTCTTGTGTACCTGCGATCGCACCCAAACTATTTAGCAAAGAAACAATTCCATTCCCATTACCGACTGCCTTGGCAATTTTAAGACTACGCTGAAAAAAGCTCTCGGCTATACGATAATTGCCAAGGTCATAGTGAATATTACCAAGACTAGCCAGAACCTGTCCTTCTCCTTGCTGATCGTTTAGTTCTTTTCTAATTGCTAATCCTTGGTTTTGTACTTCCAGAGCTTTGGCATAGTTGCCGACCACGCGATAGTTGTTACCCATATTTCCGAGGGCATTAGCTTCAGTGCGGCGATCGCCTATACTTTGTGCTAAAGCTAGTAATTGCTGTGAGTAAGAGATCGCTTTTTCATATTTGCCAAGCATTTTTGAGACTTCTGCTAAGGTCTCAAGGACATTTATTGCGCCCTTACTATTTTTTTGCTGCTGATACAGGTTTAGTGCTTGCTGCCAACTAGCGATCGCTAGATCAAACTTTTGTGCCCGAAATTGCTTCAGTCCCAATTGAACAAGGTCGTCTGCTGTCAAGCTAGTTGAGGTGGAAGGAATCGCAGGATTGATGGGCACTGCTGCCCATAATGCGATCGGAGTTATGAGCAAAATCGTACTAGCGATCGCGATTAGATAGATTTTACTTTTCATAGCGCAAACTACTCTTTGCAAGGCGGCAGTTTAGAGCGATTTGAACTTTGGGCAGTGCGAGTTGGCGCTGAGGGCAATGAGGCTGTGATTGTTAACAGTGGTTTCTTTGTACCTGTTGGCTCACAGTCCTTTACTTCACTAGCATTTGCTTGCAAATCAGCCGTGCGAACAGCCGAGATCACATCGCCACTCAAAGCAGCATTCGCAGTCAAGGCATTATCAGTGAGGGTAGTCGCAGTCAAGGCGTTATCAGTGAGGGTATTAGCAAGCCCAGTATTAGAGCTAAATGATTGGTCAGATAGTAGAGTCAAAACTTGAGGTGGGATAGTTTCAAGTCCAATTCCAATTTGACCATCTACCCCACTAGTCGTTGGCGTTCTTCCCACAACAAAATTTGTGTCATTGAGAAGACGGATATTAATTAAATTATTACCGCCATTACCAGAAATAATCGGAGCCTGATTTCCAAATTGTAACGAAATATTTCCCTTGGGATTTGGTTTTATAGATGGATCGGTAGCAAAAGGATAAATACTGTACCTAGTATCTGCTGCACCAAAGGCAATTGGCGAACCATTGATCGGAGTCCCAATTACGCTAAATCGCCCAGATGTAATATTGATTAAATTATCGGTTGTATTAAACCTTTGTCCAATTTGCAAAAAACCATTAGCAACTGTTGTAGATCCATTAGATGCATTTAAATTGAGGGTTACACCCGGATTACCATTAGTATTACGAACTACAAAATTTCCTGTAATACCAATGTTTCCATTTTGGGCAGTTAATGAAAGTGTAGGACTTACAGTTGTGTCAAAGAAGAAAGAAGTTCCAAAGCCTCCAAGCCCCACGGCACTAGTATCGACATTAACATCTCTGCCAGCAATAAAACTCAAAGCCTGAGTATTTCCACCATTAAAGGTAAACCCATCGCCACCATTATTAGGAACATTAATGATAATATCTCTCCCTGCTTCAAATTTGATAGAAGTAGCTTGAGTATTTGTAAAATCCGTAGTGTTGGCGAGAGTAATATCATTAGTTGCTTGCAGGACAACATTGCCTGCTACACCACGAAGATCGGAATCTTGAATGTTAATATCAGTTCCAGCTAAAAAAGCAAACGGGATTGTTCCTGTTGCAATTTGTACAGCAACACCTCCACTACTTGCCAGACTGCTAATAGTAATGTTAGCTGGATCAAGCAAGAGTGTTCCATAAAAACCATTCAAGGCTGTTGTATTCACTTTTCCCTGAAACAACAAGTACTCTTTGCCCGACACCTCGACAAAGCCACCATTACCAATAACTGAACCACCTTTTGCAGAGATGCTTCCTAAAAATGTGGTTGCCAGATCTGCCCAAGCAATCACTTTGCCACCATTACCACTTTGGAGTGAATCCGCAAGAATTGTTGAGTCTTTACTCACAAAAGTATATTGAGCATTGGGAACTATCCCTTTGCCTTGTAAATCCCCACCAATCAAAACTGTACCACCACCGATCGCACCCGAAGCATCAAGATTTGCGGAGACTAGCGCCACGCGATCGCCTAAAACATTAATCTCACCGCCTTTAGCCGTAGTGCTTGACACATCGAGATTTCCTGATGCGATCGCAGTTCCCGCAGTATTAGGAATTGCTGTGCCAGCAATAAGCAGATTGCCTGAAGCATCAACATTTAAACCCGTCATATTCCGAAGGTTTGCCGAGCCAGTCAGCAAATTAGGTAAATCTTTTGCTTGAACATTGGACTGCGCTAATTGATTTTGATCGGCGATCGCAAGTTGTAAACTCAGCAGACTTCCTTCAGGTGTAATTTTGACGTACTTCCCATCTGCTGATGCAGAGATCGTGATTTTGCCTGATGGTGAAGTAATTGTACCTGTATTAATTACCAAGCCACCTACAAGAGTAATACTCTGTCCTTCTTTAGCGGTCAGGTTGCCAGCATTAACGATCGCGGCTGGTTGTTCATTCGTTGGCATCGCAGTAGAACTAGCAAAGCCAAAAGCTTGCGGAGTACCAGTTAACTTTTTAACATCATCAATCCCTGTATTCTCCCCAAACCAACCATTGCCTACCTGAATTCCACTCGCAGTGGTCGCCGTAAACGCCGCAGGAACATTCAAACTGGAATTAGCACCGAAAATAATTCCCGCAGGATTTAATAAATAGAGATTAGAGTTACCGCCCGCAACCTGAATTAATCCATTAATTACTGAAGCATTACCACCAGACACCCGCGCCAGAATATTCTGAATGCTAGGGTTGGACATAAAGTTAGCAATCTCTCCGTGAGTTAAGCCAAATTGCTGAAAACTATGATAGAGATTTGCAGCCGCTTGTGTGCCACCCGTGATATTTAATTGTTGTGCGTTATTAATATCAGGGGCTACTTGCGTTCCTAAACTACCAATACCTTGAGTTGGGACAATTGACTGAGCAAATGCTGCACTTCCAATAACAAAGGGTTGCATCAATATCAATGCGATCGCTGCCAGTCTAACTTGCGTAAAATTACTCTTGACAACTACAGACATCGAACTTCTCCTTTGTTATAAGTTGAAATAAATATTACTTGTAACTACTCTTAACTATTTTAACCTCTTTTAATTATATTAATTAAGTGGATGCTTGTTCCAGAGCTTAACGTCTCAAATAATCTAAATGTGAGCACTTTGCAAGAAAACCTTTTATAACATTGAAACATCTAAGAAATGCAGTAAATCGTATTAACTTTTGTATATTGAATACTAAGATGCAAAAAAATCATGCCATAAATCTCTAATCTCAAGTTATTCTTTGATGAGCTGTTGCTATCCACAATTGATATTATTATCATGAGCTTATTAAAACTAATTAGTCATCATCGATCTCATTTCTTGACTGTGAGTTTTATTCTTCTTAGCTCTATAGAAATGGCAACAGCAGAGACGATTAATGCGGGCATTTCCTTGTCAACTCCTTTGTCAGTAGTTTCGTCACCAATTGCTCAAGCGATCGCTGTCAAAAAAGTTGAAATTATTGGTAGCACGATCTTAACTAGCACAGAGTTAGCGGCGATCTCTAAATCCTTGGAAGGGCAACAAGTAACTCCTGAGCAAATCGAAAAAGTAGCCCAATCAATTACGCAAATCTATGCAGATCTCGGCTACATAACTTCTCAAGCAACGGTTGACACTCAGAAAATTGTTGATGGCATAGTTACCATTCAAGTTATCGAAGGTAAAGTTGAAAGTATTGAGATTCAAGGTTTAACCCATACTAATCCTGATTATGTGCGATCGAGAGTGAGCTTAGGAACTGGTACACCTCTTAATACTACCAAGCTCGAAGATCAGTTGCGCTTGTTACGAGCGGATCCCATATTTAGCGATGTTGAAGCTAGTTTAAAATCAGGCAGTCAGCCTGATAGCAGTATTCTTGTCGTAACAGTTAAAGAATCAAATCAGTTTGGTGGATTTGCCAGCTTCGACAACTTTTCGCCCCCCGCAGTCGGTTCAGAACGCTATGGTGTTGGCTTGTTTTTTCGGAATCTCTCAGGCAATGGCGATACATTCGCGGCTTCCTATTACGGAACGACGACAGGAGGTTCTAATCAATATAATCTTTCTTATAGTATTCCACTCAATCCGATGAATGGAACCTTGTCATTGCAATATTCTCCCAGCAACTATCGGATTACTCAGGCTCCTTTTAATGAACTGAATATTCGTGGCAACAACAATTTATTTAACCTAACTTTTCGCCAGCCGTTAGTTAGGACAAGTGTGGAAGAATTTGCCCTATCCCTCGGCTATAGCTATCAAAGAGGACAAACATTTGCTTTTAACGATCTTGCTACACCTTTTGGGATTGGACCAGAACCAGATGGAACAACTCGCACCAGTGTACTCCAGTTAGGACAGGACTATACATTACGCGATCTTGCTGGAGCTTGGTCATTGCGATCGCAGTTTAATATTGGTACAGGTTTATTTGGGTCTACAAACATCACGACTCCCAGCGGATCATTCCTAAGCTGGCTTGGACAGATTCAGCGCGTGCAATCATTAGGGGCTGATTCACTATTGATTGGTGCTTTTGATATACAGCTATCTGCCGATCCGTTGTTGCCTTCGCAGCAATTTACTATTGGTGGTGGTCAGTCTGTTCGAGGTTACCGCCAGAATGTCCGCACTGGCGATAATGGTTTTCGTTTCTCCTTAGAAAATCGGTTTGTGGTTCTACGCAATGAGCAAAATGCTGCATTTCTACAAGTTATTCCATTTCTGGATGCTGGCGCAATTTGGAATAATCCCAATAATCCCCTTCCATTACCGAGTCAAAACTTCTTAGTTGGGGCTGGAGTTGGATTGCTATTTACTCCATTAGAACGGTTTAATATGCGTTTAGATCTGGCAATTCCCTTTGTCAATCTTATCGATCGCGGAACAAGTTTACAAGAGTTCGCCTTTTATTTCAGCTTGGGCTATCAGTTCTAGAAATATTTTGTAGGGACTACACACTGCTATTGGGTCGAATCAAGACGATGGGGGTTTGCTCCGCAGCATTGCCGGCAGGATTCATTAATAAAGCTTGATTAAGCAGTTTTTCGGACACGCCTGAAGTCGCGGCTAACACTTTGACACGACGTAAATCATTTACATCCACGATCGCAGCTTCTAAACCCGTTCCAGCTTTGATTTCATCAACGACTAATTGCGGATTTTTGGGGCCTAGGACGATAAATTGGTCATAGGGAGGTAAAGTTCCCGTCACATCATCAATCAGTCTTGCCTGATCGCCAGCCAGCATATAAAACACTCCAGGCACTCTCAAAAAAGCCTTTGCCAAAGCACCGACAATAAATGCAAAAGCGACTCGCCATGCCCCCGACTCATTAATCAATGATTGCAACCCACAAGCTGTAGCGAGGCTAGAAGAGCTTTTAAAGTAATAGCAAAGACGTTTAGCTAACCACTTGGGCTTAATGTCACTGGGATGATAGAAATTGCCTTGCATAATCGCGATCGGGGTTTCGGCGATCGTAACTATATCTCCAGTTTGAGCATGACTCATCACATAGCGTTGCATCACTTCTACCGGATTATCTCCCGCTGATAAAATGTGAGTGCGGATCGGCAGCACATCTGCATCAGGTGTGGGTCGCCAGCGCTCCCTTTGATTGGAATTCACATCCGGAGTCTGTAAGGGAATAATGCAATGCTTAACTTTTTCTTCACGACCCGCTGGACCGTAAAGGGTGTAATGGACACGAACCCAAACTGTTTTCAGTTCTGCTAAGTTCTTGCCACTCAGGTCAATCTGAATTTCAACACCCGTATTGTGATTGGGAGAAACAATATATGACTCCCAGTAGTTATCGTTGCGGCTAGCGACATTTAGGTGGCGAGAGCGCAACTCGACATTGCTGTTAATGCCATCAAGACTATCGCTAGATAATAGCGATATCGTAGGCTCTACTTCAACTAGAAACACATCAAGATTTCGAGTTTTGTTGGTTGCTGTGAGCAGTAACTCCAGACGATAGTGTTCAGGCTCATAGGCCAGAAATTGCCAAATTCCACTATCAAATTCTAGTAAGTTGCCTTGTCTAGTTGAGTATTGCCATTCAAACAATAACCAAAGCAACAAAATTGCGCCAACCAAAACCGCGATCGCAATACTCGCACCAATCAAAATATTCATAAGCCTTAAATCCCTACTTCCTTATCTCTAAGCTTTAATCCCTACTGATAGATTGTTTGAGGGTTTTGCAAAGTTCAGCGATCGCATGTAAGCCGCCAGCAGGCTCCGCGAGTTTCCTCACCATGGCACTACCAACGATCGCTCCATCGGCGTTCCAATCGATGACCTGTTTCGCATGTTCAGGCTGCGAAATGCCAAAACCAACGGCAATCGGCTTATCTGTAATTACTTTAAGTTGCTCGATCATCGTTTTTACGCCCTTCGCAACTTCAGTACGCACGCCGGTAACTCCTGTAGCACTGACCACATAGATAAATCCCTGCGACTTTTCGGCGATCGCAGCAACGCGATCGGGGGGACTTGTGGGTGCAATCAACAAGATCACCTCTATACCTGCTTTTTGAGCAGGTTCTAGCAAAACATGAGACTCTTCTAGAGGTAAATCAGGAACGACTAGACCGCGAACCCCAGCTTCAAAAATTGTTTGTAAAAATTTTTCTACACCCATATTTAAAATTGGGTTGTAGTAAGTAAATAAAATAATTGGCGATCGCAGCTCTGGTGCAACAGCTCGCACAACATCTAAAACTTTATCTAAAGTTACCCCATTCCGTAAGGCTCTTGTTGCCGCCTCCTGAATTACGGGACCATCAGCCAATGGGTCAGAATAAGGTACGCCAAGCTCGATCATGTCCGCACCGTTTTGATCCAAGACATGCAAAGCTTTTGCTGTTGCCTCTAAGCTAGGATCGCCAGCAGTAATGAATGGAATAAGAGCAGCCTGCCCTTTAGCTCGCAGTTCTTCAAATCGAGCGGAAACGGATATCATGACGTAAAAAT
Organism: Pseudanabaena sp.; assembly: GCA_003249035.1. Lineage (GTDB taxonomy): Bacteria > Cyanobacteriota > Cyanobacteriia > Pseudanabaenales > Pseudanabaenaceae > Pseudanabaena. The sequence goes on along the minus strand of QBMK01000001.1, from coordinate 144,243 downwards.
TCCCACAAAATGTAGTCCCGTATCATAGTAACGCCTCATGGCTACTTGTTGCCGATCCCGTTCAGTATGAAGGTTTTCATTTTGTCCTAAGCAAAGTAAAAACGCAAAGATTCTAAACTTACTGTGGTTTACACTTTCCAGCACGAATTAGTCCGACTCGCTTCGCGATCGCTTCTCTCTGCGAGGCAAATGCCCCCCAAGTTTCCACAGAACTTGAAATTTCTTCGCTACGATCACTGACAATTTCGCAAATACCAGTATCACGTTTGCAAATAAACCATTGCTCTGAGGATACTTGCTCATTGCTGTCTTGAGAATCTTCAATTTGAGTAGGCATATTTTGACTAAAAAACTCTGAACATATGTTCACAAATGATTACAAGACTTATTTAGCAACTCTGCATATTTAAATCTTTACCGCCCGCTAAGCGGGCGGTAAAGATTTTGGGGTTTTAAATTTAATTTTGTATAGCTACTTATGATGATTACTCAAGAAATTTATTTTGAGTAAATAAAATTTTAGCAAAGGAGGACTCTTGTGTTTCTGTAATCTAGCAGATTGCGTTGCGTCCCTAAACGTAGTAAAACAAGCATGGATTTGTCAAGGTTTTGTAAAGCATTAGCAAACCGCAAAAGATCCTAAATAACTGCAAACCTAAAAAAAAATGTCGTTAACTATGACGAAAGTCTTTGGTGAATTCACAGAAAATTTTTCAGAAAGGAGTGAATTTTTAGTTCTGGGATTTTCTCCATCATCCTTACCAATTCAACTACGATGGAAGACAAATGGACTTTCGGCTGATTTCCTAGGAGATTATGTCAAAAACTTTTTTCCCGGTGATACTAGTGCCGCATTAAGCAAACAGACTGAAGTACGACATGCAGTTAGTTTTGTTGCTAATGAATTGCTAGAGAATGCGATGAAATATAGTGATAAAAGTGTAGGACAACCAATCAATCTCGAAGTTCATTTATTTAGCGATCGGCTAATTTTCATATCAAAAAATAGTGTCCATCAAGATGCGATCGCAAATTTTCAGGCTTTCCTTCAAGAAATAACCACTAGCGATGTTGGCGAAATGTATATTAGTCAAGTCGAGAAAAGTGCTGATAATGAAGAATCTACAAGTTCTGGACTTGGCTATTTGACGATGATTATGGACTATGATTCATCTCTAGGATGGAAGTTTGAACAAATCCCCAATACTTCTGCCACAATAGTGACAACGATGGTGCAGCTTCCTCTATAGCATAATATTCAACAAAATCTTTAGGATAATTCGCAGTGAAGTTTCAAAAAAATATGAATCAAATTTTTATCAGGAGAAGCTAAATAATGGAAGTTAAAGGAGATGACTATCGGGTTTGGTATGAACAATCAGATAAAGTTATCTATTGCCAAGGGTCTTTACGTTTAGCAGGGACTGAAGAATATGCCCCAATTGTGCAAATTTTAGACAAAGTAATTGAACAAAGCCCAGAAAATATTATCTTAAATCTTTGTCACTTAGAATTTTTGAATAGTTCAGGTATTAATGTTTTATCTAAATTCGTGATCAAAGTTCGCCAGAAAGAAACAATCAAGATTATTGTACAAGGATCTGAAAGTATACCTTGGCAAGGAAAATCCTTAAAAAACTTGCAAAGACTAATGCCATCTCTAATGTTGGAATGGGTTTAGCTAATTCACATCTTTTGTAATCTTCTTACTTTAGCTTTAGCCAAACTGTATGATAAATCCTCAATTGGCACTGCTATATGGAGAATTAAAGATATGAGGCGGCGGGTTCTTATCTGTTTATGTTTGGTTAATTGGCAATAGCTACAAATCTATGGATAATTTCTTTGCGAATAATCTCTAAAAGATTGTTGATAGCTTCTGGGGAAATATGTCCAGAGGCAACCTCGCGACCTGAAACTTGCGACAAGAATGTCAAAATTTGTTTTGGCAAAATTAATGTCAACCCATTTTTGAGGTGCAGTTCTAATTTACAAACCCCAGTAACCACGGGGTAATCACTGTATTGGTTTAATCCGTTGATAAACTGTCCGCCATCATCAAAATAATTCAGCTTTACATATCGATGACTAGGAGGTTGGCAACTATATCCATAAAGCTCTTGTTTAATGAACGTCAAAAGTTCAATAGAATTATTCGCATTTGTAAATGACAAACATTTCTCTAATGCTTGAGTTAGAGGCAACTTATTGATCGCATCTTCCAATTCTAAGTTTGCTTCTAAGGCTGCTAGGATATCCTCAAGACTAAAGGAAATATGAGCTTCGGGAACTGACATGATGATCCGCACTGATATAGCTATATTTAGTAAAATTAGGGCATAAAACTTAGAAAGTAAAGACAAAGTGCTAAGGCTGCAATTGTCATTGTCAAAAACGGTTTTAATGAAAGTTTGCTGACAGCGAATTTTTGTGGACATGTACAGAATAATAAGAACAAAATCATTGCTTTGGGCTTTGCCCAAAGCAATGATTTTGTTCTTGATTTGGCTGACTTATTGCTTGGATGTCAATTGCAAAAACAAAATTTGGCTTCAAAAGTGAGAATTTCTCTAAACGTTGAGTAACGTTCAGTTTTGATGGGCTATATGATGATCAGCTAAAATAAAAATCAAAGTTATTCTTGCCTAAAGTCCATGTTCACTTCCGATCGCATTGTTAAACAAGAAATTACCCCAGACAATATTGATTTGGATGTTCCCAAACGCGGGATGCCAGTTACGATTATTACAGGTTTTTTAGGCAGTGGTAAGACCACCTTACTCAATCACATTTTACAAAACCAACTGGATTTGAAGGTTGCGGTTTTAGTAAATGAATTCGGCGACATCAACATTGATAGTCAGTTGTTGGTTTCGGTTGACGAAAACATGATGGAGCTCAGCAATGGCTGTATTTGCTGCACAATCAATGATGGTCTAGTTGATGCTGTTTATAGCGTCCTTGAAAAAGGCGATCGCATTGATTACATGATTATTGAAACGACTGGTGTTGCCGATCCTCTGCCGATCGCCTTGACATTTTTAGGCACAGAACTACAGCACTTAACGCGCCTCGATTCCATATTGACCGTAGTTGACTCCGAAGCCTTTACCTCAGAGCATTTCAATAGTGATGCTGCCTATGCCCAAATCATGTATGGCGACATCATTATTCTCAATAAAACCGATTTAGTTGCTGAAGAAAAGCTTCAAGAATTAGAAACTTACATTAACAAAACCAAGACTAAAGCCAGAATTTTGCGATCTCATTTGGGAGTTGTGCCATTACCGCTAATTCTTGATATTCAGATTGACCAATCAGCGATCGCTGCTGCCGAAGAGTCCAGTCAAAAGACCGATGATCACGATCATGGCGATCACACCCACCACCACCAAGGCAACGCTGATGCCCATGAACATAGCCACGATGCCAATTGCCAACATGATCATCACGACCATGATCATCATCACCATTCAAATCACCTAGAAAACGATGGTTTTATCTCAATTTCATTTCAAAGCGATCGCGCCTTTGATCTTGATAAATTTCAGAACTTTCTTGACAAGCAATTACCAATCGATGTTTTTCGTGCCAAGGGTATTTTATGCTTTGCAAATATTGACAATCGGTATGTTTTTCAACTCAGTGGCAAGCGCTACGAACTTAAAACAGATGATCGTGGCAAAGCTTTAAAAAATCAACTAGTGATCATCGGTCGTAATTTGCACCGTGAAGACCTTTTAGAAAAACTGACCGACTGTCTTGTCTAAGTCAAAAAAAAGCACCCGTAAGAGTGCTTTTTTTTACTATGTATGAACAGATATGCGATCGCATAATTGATCGGCTTGAATTACCCCCTCAACTCGATCAACAGGAGCTCCATCCTTAAACAAAACCAAAGTTGGCAAAGCATAAACTTTATACTGCGAGGCTAGATCGGGATAATTATCAGTATTGATCTTCACAATCTGAACTTTGTCTTTCATTTTTTCACTAACTTTGTCCAAAATCCCTGTCATGAGCTGACAAGGACCACACCAAGGTGCATAAAAGTCTACAAGTACAGGCAATTCTGAACTTTCCAACAATTCGTCAAAACTACCAAACTGTTTTTTTACTGACATGGGGCGATCGCTCCTCTAAAAACTCAATTCTATAACAATTGCCATAAAAGTAGGAGGCAAGCATTGCTTGCCTCCTACTTTTATATTGGTTTTAATATTTTTTGTCGCAAAGGTTACATCGCTAGGCTAAAATTGTCTCTGGCTATTACTCAACCTGCAATGATCTCTAGTAACGATTTTCGACCCGGTGTAACAATTGAACTTGATGGCGAAGTCTGGCGTGTAGTTGAATTTTTACACGTTAAGCCAGGTAAAGGTTCGGCATTTGTTCGCACCACGCTTAAAAGCGCCATGACAGGTAAAACCTTAGAAAAAACCTTTCGAGCTGGTGAGACACTCCCTCAAGCTGTTCTAGAAAAAAGCTCAATGCAACACACCTATAAAGAAGGCGATGATTATGTCTTTATGGATATGCAGAGCTTTGATGAAGCGAACTTGACTGCAGCCCAGATTGGTACTCGCGTCAAGTACATTAAAGAAGGCATGGAAGTCAATGTCGTGCGCTGGGGTGAAAGAATTATTGAAGTGGAACTCCCAAACACTGTCGTCCTCGAAGTGATCGAAACCGATCCCGGCTTAAAAGGTGACACTGCAACAGGTGGTAGCAAGGCTGCCAAGGTAGAAACTGGAGCATCGATCAACGTTCCTCTATTTGTGAATATTGGCGATCGCATCAAAATAGATACTCGTGAAGACACGTATTTAGGACGTGAAAATTAGGTGGAATTTAGCTTAGAGCAAGTACGTGAATTAGTCACGATTCTAAATAAGACGGATATTACCGAGCTGACTCTAGAATCAGGCGATGTCCGTCTGAGTATCCGTAAAAGTGAAAATAGAGTTGCGGCAACACCGGTAGCAATTCCAGCAGCTCCTGTCGTTTCTACAGTTCCATCAACTGCGATCGAGCAACCGTCTCAAATTCCTGTTACGAATACCACCACGATCGCTGATTCTCTTCCTTCCAAAAAGCTGACTGAAATCACATCGCCTATGGTTGGTACTTTCTATCGCTCGCCGGGACCTGATGAGTCTGCATTTGTCGAGATTGGCGATGCAGTCAAAAAAGGTCAACCAGTATGCATCATCGAAGCGATGAAGCTAATGAATGAGATTGAATCAGAAGCATCTGGCAAAATCGTTGAAATTCTAGTAGAAAATACTCAACCAGTTGAGTATGGTCAAGTTTTGATGCGAATAGAAGCAAATTAAAGAATAGGCTCTTTGCATTTGTACATTAGACATAGAAAAGGCGGCACATTGTGCCGCCTTTTCTATGTCTAATTGCAACATCAGAGTAAACCTAAGAGATATTGTCTTTGATTGTAAACAATTGTTAAGATAGTTGTATCAAGTAAATTCTTCAGAAGAAATCATGGAAACTAAATTTGACTTTAGCGGCAAAGATCTTTTTACCCCGATCGCTTTTCGTGAAGATTTTAATCAATTTGCTCGCTTAAGTGAAACTCAAGCTTGGTCAATGTTTTTTACGGCAAGTCGCGAAGACAATGCCCTCGGTTTTAGTAAAGCTGTAGGAAGACTTTGGACAGGGCTAGTTATTGCAACAGTTGTCGAAGCGATGCTTGGCGCTACTATTTTTCAAGTATTTTAAAAATGATTTTTGTTGCTCAAATCTTGATGCGTCGACCTTTAATGCAATCAAGATTTGCTAGCTTAAAATGTTAAGCTCAGCGAACATTTTTAATCAACCAATTAAACTTTGCTTCGGCTAGTTCTAAGTTCCCTAACATAGACTGACCAAATCCACTTAGATGTGATTCTAGTTCATCTAGATCATAACCATATCCTAAGCGACTAACTGTCCCGCGTAAGCGATCAGAAAGGCAAAGACAAATAGCGCGATAAAATCGCGATGAAAAGTTTGTATCTTGTAGCAATTTTGATAAGAGTTGAACTCTTGGTATTGATAATACAATACATTCTTCTAGCGCTCGAACACTGGCAAGGGGCGGTCTGGTGTCAATAAAAGAAACTTCACCAACAATTTCTCCTTCAGAAATTCTGGCAAGTTCTTTGTGATCTTGTGACTCAATCTCAACACTAAATGCGCCGCTTACAACAATGTATAAAGCTTCACTGATCTGACCTTCTCGGATTAATGCACGATCAGTTGCAATTATCTCTCTCTTCCCTTTCTGGACAAACCAGTCAAGGTCACTATTATTGAGTTCGCTAAAGAAAAGTAAAATTTTCTTCACATTTAACCTCGGTAACTGGATAAAACGTAAGAAGTCATATTCTTGCAGATTCTTTCGTAAAAATAGTAATGCTAATTAAAAAATTTAAGAAGTAGTAAATTTAAGAAGTAGTAATTTTAAGATTTGCATAGAAATCGTGATATTACCAGCAATTTTAATTATAAAAATTGGTTTTGAAGAAAGTCAGTTAAATACGGACTTTCTTCAAAACCAATTATTGTGTTTTCACCACCTGCGACACTGAAAACACAATAATTTGGTTTGACAGTAAGGATAGATAATGGCGGTGCAAAGCACAGCTATTATCTATCCTTACTGTCTATACAAGCAGCATCATTTTTAAAGTTGCAGGCTTAGACAAATCACCTTCAAGCAAGATTTTACAATTAGCATGGAGGTGACGAGCTATGTGATACAAAGACTCGATCTCATCCAAAGCGCCTATTTGAGAAGCAATTTCTGCTAATGAAAGAGAAACGCTTGATGATTTCAATGCGTCAACAAGTTTCATTTGCAAAGCCAGTACTTTTGCACCAGCTTTTTTCCCAGCTTCAACGCCTGGTTGATGATAAGCATTAATATTCACCAAAGAAGCATAAAAGCTTACGGCTCTCTCATAAAGAGCAATTAATGCACCAACTGTAAGCTCAGAGACAACGGGGATCGTCACCGTGATAGAGTCTCTCCCGTTGTCATACAGGGCACTGCGAGTGCCTTGCAGGAATCCTAGTAAATAATCGCCTGTAACGACTCCAACTTCGACCTCGGGATGAGGCTTCGCGGAATCCTGTAAAACTTCGATAAAGGTTGCAAAAAAGTTTGGTACACCTTCGCGCAGTTGCTGTACGTAGGCATGTTGATCGGTAGAGCCTTTGTTTCCGTAAACGGCGATTCCCTGATAGACAGTATTGCCATCGAGATCTTTCTCTTTACCGAGAGATTCCATGACAAGTTGTTGCAAATATCGACTAAACAACAAAAGTCGATCCTTGTAGGGCAAGACCACCATATCTTTTTCGCCCTTACCGTTGCCCGTGAAATACCATGACATCGCCAAAAGAGCTGCAGGATTTTGGTGAATATTTTCGATGCGAGTGGCAGCATCCATCAAACTTGCACCGCGCAGCATTTCGCGAATATCAATGCCTTGCAATGCCGCAGGCAATAGGCCAACTGCCGAGAGTTCTGAGGTCCTGCCGCCAATCCAGTCATACATGGGGAATTGATCGAGCCAGCCATTAGAGATCGCATATTTCTCCAATGCACTACCAACACCTGTAATCGCGATCGCATGTTTTGCAAAATCCAAACCTGCTTTTTTAAAGGCAAACTCAGCTTCTTTCATGCCATTTGCAGCTTCAGGAGTACCGCCAGACTTGGAAATAACTAACACCAATGTAGTGCTAAGACGATCGCCCAATAGGTCAAGCACTAGGTCGATCCCATCGGGATCGGAGTTATCGATAAAACTTATTTTGAGTGGGACATCGGCTCTAGCAAAACATTGGGCAACAAATTGTGGACCTAAAGCTGAACCACCGATACCAATCGACAGAATATCTGTAAACTTTGGCGCAGTCGGGGGATGAACGCTCCCAGAATGTATCTTCTTTGTAAAATCTTCAATGCGTTGCAGAGTCTCAGTGATATCGTTACGCAATTCTGCAGTAGGAGCGATTTCAGGAGATCGCAACCAGTAATGCCCGACCATACGTTGTTCATCAGGATTAGCGATCGCGCCTAACTCTAACGCTTTCATATCTGCGAAAGCCTTGTCAAACTTAGGTTGTATCTGTGTCACAAAGTCTGGCGTAAACCTGATCCGACTGATATCTACGTACAGACCCAACTCTGAGTGGTAGTACAGCCAGTCTTGATAACGTTGCCACAGTTCCACAGCCGAACTCATACGAACCTCACTTTGCTTTTTCTGGATAGCTTAGATGCATAAACCCAATCGTAAGTGATAACAAGCAACCTTGTTTGCTGTTATTCCTACATATTGAGATCGCTACTGTTTTTTGTAAGTATTTGGGCAAAATAAATTACTCAAATTTGTTAAAGTTGCGCCCCACAGGGGCGCAACTTTAACAAATTTGGGATTTCTAGCACTATAAGCGATAAAAACGCCAAAATTGGTTATTAAGTCTACGTTAAGAAGTGCATCGAAATTGATTTGGTGACACTAGCAAAATGTTATGGTGATCTCATAGCCAAATCAGCAATCCAGCGCAATGGGGTAATTAAAAACAAGATTGCGCGTTTCAAATTTTTTAGCTGATTTGGAACTCAGAAGCGAGGTCATAGAGATGAAACTTGTAATTCAAGGCAAGAATATTGAAGTCACGGAAGCCATACGCGAGTATGTCGAGCAAAAGATCGACAAAGCGGTGAGCCATTTCCAAGCATTAACTACAGAGGTGGATGTCCATCTATCTGTAGCTCGTAACCCTCGTATTGCTTCTAGTCAATCGGCTGAAGTAACTGTGTACGCCAACGGATCAGTGATCCGTGCCGAGGAAAAGAGCGAGAATTTGTATGCAAGTATCGACCTAGTTGCTGACAAAATTGCCCGCAAGTTGCGGAAATTCAAGGAGCGCAAGAGCGATCGCTCTGCTGCTAAAACTAGTGTTGCTGTAGTTGAGCAACCGCCTGTTCCATTGCCTAATGGCAATCGTGTGGTTGAATTGCCAAATCAGGTCGTGCGGAATAAATACTTTGCTATGCCTGCCCTATCTGTCGATGAGGCTCTTGAACGGTTGGAGTTAATCGATCATGACTTCTATGTTTTTCGTAACGCCGACACCGGGGAAATTAATGTTGTCTACGAACGAAATCATGGTGGCTATGGCGTAATCCAACCCCATGATGTCAAAAAACATTAAACCCAACTTGTAGGAGAAGGCACTTTGCCATCCTGCTAAAAAAAGGAAGGGCGCGAAGCGCCTTTCCTTTTTTTGTTTTAAATTTGCTACGCTAGAAGTCTAAAGTAAATCTTACGCAATTTTATTTCAGGGCAGACATGACTGTTAAGTACGGCGAACAAGCGATCGCAGAAGCAAATCTCACCACTTTTCCGAATCCCCGAATCGGCAGAGATTACAACATTCAAATAACCCTTCCCGAATTTACTAGCAAATGTCCATTTTCAGGCTATCCAGACTTTGCCACAATTTATATTTCTTACACACCCAATCTACTATTAGTAGAACTCAAGGCAATTAAGCTGTATATCAACAGTTATCGCGATCGTTTTATTTCTCATGAAGAGTCGGTTAATCAAATTCTTGATGATTTTGTGAAAGCAGGCGATCCTTTGCGAATTAATGTCAAAGGTGACTTTACTCCTCGCGGTAATGTACATACAGTTGTGGAAGTAAATTACACTAAGCCCTAAGAAACAATCTAGTTTTAGATTCGTCAGGTTGATATGAGTGGATTTGATTTATGAAAATTCGTAAGAAATACCAAGCATCGGCTAATGCTGAAATCAATCTAACCGCTTTGTTAGATGTAGTATTTTCGATTCTTGCCTTTTTTATCTTGTTGTCAGCCGCATTGACCGTACCAAATCGGATTGGAGTTGATTTGCCAATTAGCGATCAAGGTAGTAATGGAGACTCAAATCCAGCGAATCTTCAGCGAGAAGATGTTTTCGTGATCACCCTTGATCCTGCGGGGCAAATGCTAAAAGACGGAAAATCAATTCCACCTCAACTTTTGTCACAGCAGATTAATAGTTTTTTAGCAGCTTCTAAGCGTGGTGTTGTGGTACTTAGTGCTGATGATTCAACTGTCTCTTATCAAATCGTGATTAGCCGTCTGGCAGAATTAAGGGCAATTGCAGGTAATCGAGTGGCGATCGCCACGTCTCGATCTTGAGTCAAGTGCTTTGCTTTGTAAACTTATACTTAACAAAATACTAAAAAACAATGTTGCCGACTGAACCGAAGAGCAAGCTAACTGTAAGTCAAGCTAGTAAAACTATGTTGAACTCTGCAAATGTTGTTGTGGCAAAGAATTTTTTGCTTCAATTTGCAACCAAATCAGGTCGTCTGATCATGCAGCATCCATTTTGGGTGCTCGTGGTTGGTTCTGTCGGAATTCATACTGCCTTTGCTTTCGTCACGCCAAATCCACTCAAAAAAGCAGAACCTCCTGAAGTAATAGTTTCAACGCTTCCTGTTGTCAAGTTGCCTCCTAAGCAATTGTCTACCAGCTCAAAATCGAATGTCTTTAGTGACCTATTCGTCAAGTCGGCACCCAAAACTGGCTTACCACTAAACACATTTCCCGATATATCGTCTAGCAGCCCTTTAACTACATTGGACTTAGACAGCCTCAGTAGTTTTGATGGTTTGCCTCCAGTTACAGAACCTTTCTCAGTACCTCCATTTCCCAATACCCCTGATACACCAAAGTTTGTGAAACCGCAAACTCCTGCATCTACACCACCCAAGAATCCAGATCTACCCAGTTTTACGCAATCAGGAAAGATCGATAACACGACTCCTGTTAAGCCTTCAAATATCAAGCCTGAGTTTCAAAATGGTGGTCCAAAAAACCCCATAGCTTCTCCTCCACCCACGACTAAAAATACTGACAATAGTAAAGATCCTAGTAAAGTTTCGACAAACATACAAGGAACCGAATCATCTAATTCTGCTACTGATGCTCGCAAAGAGAAAGAGATTGGCAATGTTGCAGTGCTTTATACCAGCGACAAGCAAATCATTGATTTATTGTCCAAAAACTTAATTAGGAATACACAAATTGCTCCTGATAATGCCTTGATATCTGATCCCGATCTTAATAGAGAAAAAGGAGTGGCATGGATTCCGCCAAAGGTTACCAATGTTCCTGGGAAAAAAGGCACCGTCACTTTTATGTGGCTTGTAGATCCTAAAGGTGAAGTGCAAACTAGATATTTAAAGTCAAGTGGCAGTAAGGAGCTAGATGATATTGCTAGAGATGCGGTCAAAGATTACAAATTTAAACCGATCGAAGATACTGCGAGCGGTAAATATCGCCTCGTAACCGCTAAATATGATTTCCCCTAGTTCGAAGACGCAGTTCTTCTCTAAATTTAGTTTTGTGGGTAGATAATTGGAAAATCTTGGACATAATTACCATCACAGGCAAATTTAGCCCGATATTCTTGTAAAACCATGCGATCGCCTTCTAATTTATAAAGAGACGATGAGCCACAATCACCTACCCCTCGAAATTTGGTGAAGTTAGTAATGGTTTGCGATCGCACATTAACTCTAGGTAGCCCTGCGATCGATCTTTCTGTGATCCGTTTTGGCTTTTCTCCCTCCTTCGGCTCTTGGAACGTATCAAACTCGAGAGGAACGACACGAGGTTTCTCCGCTTCGTCAATCCATAGGACATATTCAAAGTTTCCTTGATAAGCAGCTAGGAAACACATAATTTGCACCAAATACTTTCTGTCAGAGAGTTGAAAAGCTTTAGAACCCATTCCTCTTTGCCCATCTTCATCACGGAAGGTACCCTTGCAAATCCCTAAACTTTCACGGTTTTGAAGCACATATTGCAATGGATCGGTAGCAGCAGTTGTTGGCTTAGATGCATTTGAGCGTGTGAGATAGCGTAATAGCTGCTCTTCATTTAGCTTTTTATTGGGGAAAGTAACTCTTAATACAGGTTCAGGGTTTTGAGTGGTTGGTGATTCGAGCGTATATATATATCCATCATTGTTAAACTCGATCTTCCCATCTTTCTGAGGGTTATAGTTCATCGCTTCTAAGTCCAATCCACCGCTGCCATCTTTGTTTCGGCTAATGTAATATCGCGGACGATCGGGGTCTTTGGCATCGGCACAAATATAAACTCGATAATTAGAAGTTTCCCCATAGGCATAAATAACTCTAGTTTTGCCACAGATAGTATCGCCTTCAAGTTCTTTGATATCGCCAACAGCGATCGCTTTTGCAGAAGTGTTTGAAGCTGACTTTGTAGTTGCTGGAGTTGTTTCAGGAGAAGGAGACACAGTTTTAGACGTAGTTGTCGTGGTTGTTGCCAAACTATTCGGTGACTGTGATGATTTTGGCGCATCTTGGCTATTACACCCAATTAAAGTCAGGCTTGCCATCACAGCCATTAAGCCAAGTCTAATTTGCAACATGAGTCCTGCTCCTGATATCTGATCTCTAAGTATAGCGATCGCAACTTTAGTTAAGACATAAAACCTAAAAGAGAGTTCCGACTTTGCTACATGTCGTAATTCTTGCTACGACACGTAATTGATTAGCGTACCATTGAGAAACTCGATCTAATCCCGCTAGTTCACTAATAGCAATTCCATTATGTCCATGCTCTTTGCCTGAGCTGTGAATATATCCACTATTTCCAATGTAGATACCAACATGGGTTGCTTTTGTTGGATTGCCGAAAAATATTAAATCACCGATTTGAATTTCTTCAATACTTACGGGCTTTCCAAATTCTTCTTGCTGATAAGCATCGCGAGGTATCCAAATACCAACCGATGCAAAGGCAGCTTGCATTAACCCTGAACAGTCATAATTTGGCGCAACTGTGCCACCCCACAAATATTCATTGGGCGCTGACATGGCTTGTCGAATAAATGTAATTACCTTAGTATGGCGATCGCTTATTTCTTGAGCACTTAGTATTGGCGGCAAATTATCGATAAAACTTTGGCGATCGCTTATTTCTAACTTCTTAAAGTCTTGGCGATCAAGTAAACCTTCATAGTCATCTTCAAGTAATTGAATTTTAAGGAAATCTAGCTGGGATTCAATTACCTGCAAATAACGCCCCTTTGCCATTTGTGTTGCCAGGCGATCAAGTTTTGGGGAATCATAGATATTAATGTCAGCCAAACTGCGGTAAATCATAGTAATTGGTGTAAGTAAGTAGCTTAGTATAATTAAAACCCAAACCCAGAAGTGTAAGTCGCCCGCGTAGCGGGCGACTTACACTTCTGGGTTTTAAGGTTACTTATGCATAGCTACTTACTTACAAAGGATAGATTTTAATTGGTAGTAGTCGCATGAGAGCTTGTCCCAAGCGATAGGCTTGAGTGTCATACATCGGCAACTCGATCGCCGCAGGCAGACTTTGCATAAAGCGCCGAGCAACCTCAAGATCGCATCCTGAGATGTTTTTAAGCTTATTCCCAGCATCAAGTAATACACTCGAATTGAGTGGTGGTTTGGCGCGTAACTGCCAGCGTTTTGGTAAATGGAGATTACCTAACTCGATGCGCCTTAGTCCGGAGATGGAAGCTAATAGAGTTAAGCGATCGCCTACTTTCATGACCTCATCATCGGAAGGCATATAAAATTCACTATGACCATCAGCTTTAGAAGCGCTAGTTTTTAGATAAATTGGCACAACTGTATAGCCGAAGGCAATTTGCGAGAGATTTTTACCGATCAATGTGTCATTCTCAGAAATGATATATTCAGCAACTAAAACTGTGCGCTGATTAAGGCGAAACAGACTCAACATGGATTCTCCAAATGCTGCTCCTGCAAAGGCTTCAGCAGAGAGTGCATATGCACACAATGATTGAGAATTTGGCAAAAGTTCAGCTAAGTTTTCGCTGAAGTAGCGATCGTAGGTGCGGATCGCGAGATGCATGTGGAGATTAATTTTTTTTGCTTCATCACGAGCTAGCAAAGCAGCTTCAAGATTGAGCATTTGATCGTCGGTAACGGAGAGAATACTCTTAGCATTAGCCAGATTCGTTTTTGCTAATTCTTCGATGATATTGCCAGTGAACCAAGGTACTTTATCCGCAAGATCGCAATCGTGAGGGTTTTCACTGACGATGACAAATGGAATATGTAATTTGAATAGAAGATCGGCGATTCTCTGCCCCAGTCTTCCAAACCCTATCAGGATAATATGATCGCGGGCTGGCAAAGGTAGCGATCGCTTAAAAAATTCAAACTTGGAACTGAGGATACTATCAGCTATCAATCCTACAACTCCTAAGACAAATAGTAGGCTGATTAATGTCACCGACAAACAAAATATCAATACCCACAAAGGAACTTGATCTTCACCTAGTCCACCAAAGACATCACCAAATCCGCCTAGCAACAAAATTATGCTTGCGGAAATTGCCTTTTGCCATGAGATATTCGGCACATTAAAGAATAAAACTACCGAGCTAATGCCCCAAAGTACAATTGCGGTAATAATTCCCCATAAAATCAAGCGGCGAGATCGCACTGCTTGAAACCAAGCGACAAGCTGATGCCATTTAGACTTCCAAAACACTGAACCTGTAATTTTTTGGATTAGTTGATAGATTTTTTGAAAAGAGGAAGAAGCATTACGCAAAGGACGCTCAGTTAGTTCTGGATTCTGTCTGCTAGTCGTGGAGAAATCATTTTCAACAAATTCAATGAAGGCGACTTTATCGCCAACTTGGACAAGGGAATCAGGCTCCCATTGAAAGAATAGTCGCTCGAAATTAGGATCGGCAATACTTATCAGTCGAGCATTTTTTTTGTGTAACAGATAAGCAGGTGTTCTCAAAAAACGATAGTCATCTGACTTGATCGAGCGTTCCACTACCCGTAATTTGCGATCGCCTAATTGAAATAATCCTAATGTGCCTTCACCTAAGCCAGCCACCGCAAAAGCTGCTGCAGGCAGATCTACAGGATCGAGAGCAACAAAGTTACCTAATTGATCTTTAAGTAATTGATTGAGATTTTGACGAGAAGATCGAACCACTATATGCACATTAGGATTGAGGCGACGAGCAGCGATCGCGGCTTCAATATTTACATTCTCATTGCTCGTAACCAGTAATATCGCCCGACAGCTATCGATTCCCGCCTTGATTAAAGTTTCGGAACGGCGACAATCCCCAAAAATTATGGGCTGATCGAGAAATCCTGAAAAATTATCGAACTCCATGATTTCTGGCTGCACCTTATCGATTGCACAGATTTTTACTTCATATTCGCGATAGGCAAATTTCTTTAAGTTGAATACTGAATGCTGTCCTAAACTCCCCAATCCACAAACGATAAAGCGATCGCATACGCTTTCATAATCTGAACCTAAATTAGCCTCCGAATTTATAGATGGCTTTGAAACTTCTGGAGTTTTCTCTTCATTGTGGATCAATATTTGATCTCGATCGAAATCAATTTTTTCGATCCAAAGCGGTAATGGCTGTCCAAACCAGAATGCATAAATTCGCGCGGTCTTAAATTTGCGATCGTCAAAGTCAGAGCAACATTTGGCGATTGCATCAACTAACAATTGGCGATCGCCAAAATTGGTAGACTCTAACAAAATATGTAAATCTTTACGCTTTTGTCTGACTGTGACATTTACTTTGATTTCTAAGTCAAGTAAGCAGGTTTTGATTAGAGGTGCAAGAGATCGCATTCTTTATTCACATTCTAAGGCTAATAAATTTTCTAAAACATCAATCATAAACCATGCACCTTAATAGAAGGTTATCCTAGCTCTGAATAGAGAACTAAAGAGCTTCAGATCGAGTCTTATAAACTTTCACTGCATGTTAATCTCCTCTTCCAATCTTGTCTTCCAGTCTCCTTCTCTAAATTAAGCAAATTTATTGGCTTTCTGACTCTTCAATCGGCTTAGCTTTACTATTAATCCTTTCAGCACAGCTTTTAGAGGTCGCTTGTACTAATTTGGCGGTGGGACCAAATGTTGCATCTTGGAAGAGTCGTTCATATTCCCTTTGGTAATGAGCAGCGACAGTATCATTTTGGATTGCAACTAAAACTTCGTCGTTGGTGTGATTTGCGGCATTCGTCCAGTTATGTGAACCTGTCAAAATCAGATTTTGATCGAGAATAGCAAACTTATGGTGTAAGGTATCCCCAGTTACGAGATTGGGAACGCCAGCTGTTTTAATAGGCTGTTTCCATGCACTACTTTTTCCTGTTTTACAATCTTGAGTAGACTGTAAACCCCACATATCAAGCGTTGAGGAATAATCACGATAGGCAAATTGAGGTTCTATTAAAGCCCGAATCTGCACATTTAGCTGTTGACGCTCTTCGAGAATTGTGGAAATAAATTCATCGGAATAGACAAACAGAGCCATATCAACATTTTTTTTCGTTCCTGCGATCGCCGTACCGATTAGCCCACTACTGGTCTGCTCCCGAGCAGTATCTATAGGATCTGGAGAAAATTTAATCCGGATTTGGGCTCTGCCAACGATGAGATAATCAATTTTACGAGAAGGTTTTTTAGTCCCAAACAAACTGTCGGGCTTGCCATTAGGCCCATCTCCCCACATAAGGTTAAATTCTTTCTTAAATATCGCCGCAAGTTCTTTGCTGTCAGCACGAACAAGATTATTCGCATTACCTCTAGTCTCAGGCTTTGTAAAGTCGCCATGAATATCGCTCATCGTAAAATTTGCGGAACCAAATAAAACGATCTGATCGTCAATCACCATAAATTTATGGTGCATTAGCCCACTTCCTTTAGAACCATCAGCAGCGTCATCAATCCAAGGCACATTGGTTACTTTGATCAGCCGTAAACCATCACGCCGATCCAATTCCTCTTCACTTAAGCGACCATCATTATCAATATCAGCAAACTTTTGAAATTCTTTGTATCGATCGCGATCGCGAGGATTCAGCTTCTCAACTTGCTCAGGTGTATATTCGCTCCAAGCTCGACTATAGCTATTTTCGAGAATCAGTCGGACATTTACACCTCGCAATTTTGCATCGACAATTGCTTTAGCAATATTGGGCAAACGTAACTCTTGGACAGCTACATCAAGACTGACTTTGGCTTTACTAACGTTATCAATCAATACTCTTTCGAGATTGTCCCCCAGTCGTTCAATTTTTCGATACGGATCTGTGTATCGAGCAGCTTGATTTTGATTGAAAAATACCTGAATATTCGGATTCTGTGGAAGAACAGGAACGATCCCAGCCTCTGATTGGCAGGCATTTACTGCGATCGCAATCAGAGCAGTCATCCCCAAAATTATTAACCAATAACCTATCCGACGAGATAGAAATTGGTATTTACGATGTAGCCGCGAATAGGTTAAATAACCCATACATGCAAGACTTCAAATTTTGCAATTCTAGTCTACAGCCTTAGCACTAAAATTCAGTCAAATTAAATAGCAACCGAATCTCGATCTCGCCAATTATTGACTAACTTGGCTAACTTGCCTTACTTTACCTTGCTCAACGGCTTGCATGAGATATTCTAGGGCTTCGTAGTCAGGATCGGAAATGTATCCTTGATCGGACAGCTCTTGATTAATCATGTTTTCTAGTTCAGGCGTAAGCCTTTTAACGAGCAAGGCACGATTGACTAAGTTTCTGATCACACTCTTTTTATTCATAATCTTTCTACTAGGCGGATGTTTTGAAAAGAACTGAGTCAAGGAAGTAATCGCTTTTTAGACGACGATAAATCGCGTTTGCCGTGATAGATCGTCACTCCTTTAGGACTACCTCTATGAACGTTAAGTTTCCGCCAAAATCAAAGATCTAGATGTGACTCATATCTTTGTCTAGATGTGACGCTTATACCGAAATATTGGTGATCGCTGTCACAGGTAAAATCAATATTAAATAACTTCAGTGTTTCTAATTGCTTGCTCAAAACTCAATAGCTCTATAGATCGATCGCCATAGATCGACTCAATATTTTCTTCGCAACAGGCGATCGCAAATTCATCCAGTTCTTCTGGCTCAATGCCAAACATGTCATAAAAGGTTTCGGGTTCCACATGACAGAATCGGGGTCTTTGTTCGTAGATTTCACATTTACGATTCAAGCGATCGAAGTTGATGCACCATCCATCGCTGCCTACCATGCTCAAATACTGCTGTAATTCATCTTTATTTAGATAATCTGCAAGGTCAGGGCGCTCAGTAGGGTCGAGATGACAGCAAGCACCACAGCCGCTAATACATTGCCAAGTTGCCATTTTTTTATTTTGTGTAGTGAAAGAAAAGGTGGTAAAGCTACCACCTTTTCTTTCACTATAAAGTCAATTCATAACGCGATGTGCAACTAAAAGTCTGAAAGCCTTGATTTATCGTAAGGCACTAATGAGGAGTTTGAATTTTCTGTGTCTCAAACAACCTCATAGCAATGGCTCAAAAATAATTGCACATCGCGTAAAGGTTAAATATTATATCTAAGTACATAGGCGAAATTATTTACGCACTTACTAAAGCGATGGAAAGCAATGCCAAGTCTTCTGAACCATCTATCTGAAATTAATTTTCAACAAGTACATACACAACAAAAGAAAGAAAATTAGTTGCATTTCAACTAATTTTCTTTCTTTTGTTCAGTTAAATACCTAATAAGTCCTTTTACCTGTAGAAAGGCGAGAAAGAATACTAGTTACTAAAATCATCACAACCAGCACAAGCGCACCTGACCAAGCAAGCTCCTGTTGATTTCTAAACTGATCGCCGCCGGGTACAATTGCAAAGTTAAAGACAAGTACCGCTAGCGAAGCTGACTTATCAAAAATTCCCTGTGTCCAATATTGATTAAATAAAGCGGTAAAGATTAGAGGTGCTGTTTCTCCCGCAGCTCTAGCGACAGCAAGCATAGCACCAGTAATGATCGCAGGTAGAGCTGCTGGTAAAACTACAAAGAAAACTGTTTGAAAGTTTGTAGCTCCAACACCTATGGCAGCTTGTCGAATCTCTTGAGGGACTAACTTGAGACTTTCTTCGCTGGTACGGACAATAATCGGTAGCATCAAAACAGACAAAGCGACTCCACCAGCAAATGCCGAAAAGCCTAACCCTAATGAAAAACCTTCTTTAACCACGATAACGCCATAAGTAAATACACCTACGACAATTGAAGGGACACCACTCAAAACATTTGTTGCAAAACGAATCCAAAAAACAATTGGTTTCTTGCCACCAAATTCAGAAACAAAAATTGCTGCCATAATCCCAAATGGGAGGCTGAACAAAGCTGCGATTCCGACCATGATCAAAGTTCCGAGAATCGCATTGCCAAAGCCACCGCCAGCAATTCCGGGAGCAGGTGGTAATTTTGTGAATACATCGAAGTTGATGCGACTTCCACCTTTGATAATTACATAGGTAATTACCGCTACTAAAGGTAACATTGCTAGACTTGTCGCACTGACGGTAAAAACTGTCATCAGATTGCCAAAAAGAGTGCGCGAAGACGAATCGTTTCGCTCTAAGCTGCCCATGGGGATAGCACTTGAGCCTAAATTTTCAGGTTCAGTTTTCATAAGGGAGGTAAAATCATTGGATAGAAAATCGGAGCATTAATTTGGTGAAAGATTAATCAAGGCTATTAGATTTTCTGTACTCGCATTATTAGTAATTCCGCCAAAATGTTAACAAATAGCGTTAAACCAAATAGCACTAAAGCCGCATACATTAAGGCGGAAACTTGTAATCCACCGGCTTCAGCGAACTCGTTAGCGAGCTTTGCGGCAATTGAATTTGAAGGAGCTAATATCGAAAAATTAATGTCTGAAGCGTTGCCGATTAACATTGTTACAGCCATCGTTTCGCCCATAGCTCTGCCAAGTGCTAGCATGACCGCACCAACAATTCCTGAAAAAGAAGCTGGAATTAGAACTTGAATAATCGTCTCCCATCTTGTAGCTCCCAAGCCCATTGAAGCTTGACGCATATCTTTGGGTACGGAGATCAGTGCTTCGCGAGAAATTGCAGCGATCGTCGGCAAAATCATAATCGCTAAAACTGTTGCGGCAGGAAGCATACCAGTTCCACTTAGAGGTGTACTAAATAGTGGAAACCACTTAAAGTTGCTGTAAAGGAAATCTCCAAAAGGCTTTAGAATGGGGATTAAAACAAAAATACCCCATAGACCATAAACCACACTAGGAATTGCTGCTAAAAGTTCCACCAAAAATACAAGGATTTTTTGAACCTTTGATGGAAGAAAATTAAAATCTTCGCTCAAAAAAATGGCAATAAAAACCCCGATTGGCACTGAAATTAATAAAGCAATAAAAGAGCTTACAATCGTGCCATAAACTTGAGGTAAAACACCATAATTATCTCTTGTAACATCCCACTTACTAGAAAATAGAAAATCAAGACCAAATTTACTAATCGCTGGGTAAGCTTCGACTGCTACTGTAATAACTATTGAGATCAGGATGAAAGCAACACCGATCCCAAATATTCCAGTCAACAAGACAAATCCTTGATCCAGCTTCTGAGCTAAAACTGAGCGCTGTGGCAGAGTTATTTCAGGGACTATTTCAGGGACTAAAGGTTCAGTATTCATTGATTCAAACTTGAAGATGAACGGTTTAAAAAACTACCAAAATAAAAGGAAAAAATTAAGCAAAAAGGGGAAATTTGAGATTTAAGTCTCTAAATCTTGCCCTATTCTCTCTAAAACATTCAAATAGACAATTTTCAGCTCTTTAAGCTCTAACACGAACCAAGAAATTCACAGAAAGTGTTTCAAAACAACTCTTTCTATGAATTTCTTGTAGTTAGTATGATTGAAAATTGCTGAAGGTGAGAATTAGCTTGCTACTAGGAAATCTGAGCGATCGCGGGTTTTATCTTAGTAACTACTTCCTCAGGAAGAGGAATATAGCCCAGCTCTGGGCTAATTTTTTGTCCGTCGGTGATCGCCCACTCCAACATGGCTTTGATAGCTTCAGCCTTGGCAGGATCGTCATACTTATTATAGAGGAGCAACCAAGAGTAAGAAACAATTGGGTAAGCGCCATCACCTTTTGGATCTGGTTCAAAAGCAATCAAGTTTGCAGGCAGCTCAATTGAGGCAAGAGACTTAGCGCCACTTTCAGCATCGGCTTTAATAAATTTACCAGCTTTATTCTCGATAGTTGCAAAAGCTACCTTATTCTGAACAGCATAGCCAAACTCAATGTAAGAAATTGCACCTGGAGTTTGCTGAACTTGTGCGGTTACGCCTTCGTTGCCCTTCGCCCCAGTACCGACTGGCCACTGGATCGACTTACCGTCGCCAGGCCCAGCCTTCCAGTCAGCGCTGATTTTGCTCAAGTGCTTTGTAAAAACTCCTGTAGTACCGCTTCCATCAGAACGAGAAACGACAGTGATAGGTAGATCGGGAAGCTTAGTACCTTCATTGAGTTTAGCGATAGCAGGATCGTTCCAATTAGTGATTTTACCCAAGAAAATATTCGTGTAAACTTCCCGGCTGAGCTTAAGATCCTTAACATTAGGAATATTGAAGGCGATTACAATGCTGCCTGCTGTTGCAGGGATAAGCACTGCGCCCTTAGTCACTTTAGCAATCTCTTCATCCTTCATTGCGGTGTCACTTGCCCCAAAGTCAACCGTGCCAGCAATAAACTGCTTAACACCAGCTCCACTTCCAACGGATTGATAGCTAATTTGAACGTTTGAATATTTTTTGTTGAAATCAGCAAACCAGCGTTGGTATAATGGAGCTGGAAATGATGCTCCAGCGCCACTAAGGTTTACAGACTTGCCGTTTGCTATTTTTGCCATCGCGTCAGGTTTCGCCATAGCATCAGGTTTAGCCATCGCATCAGGTTTTGCTGATGCAGCGGGAGTTGTAGGTGCCGGAGTGGGTGATGGAGAAGTACAAGATGCCAACGCAAACCCAACACCACCGAGAGATAAGTAGATTGCCTTACGGCGGGATAGTTTCAAGCTAGGACGCATAATGATGATTTTACGAAACGTTGTGAAAGTAATAATGGAAAAGCTAAATCAAAAAATACCTTAGACAATGCAATTTTGATTCCTTGCCGATACATTGATTTAATAAAACCATAAATTGCATAGTTGTTTAGCATTATTTTTTTGAATCTTTTAAAAATCAAAAGCTAGAGACTAATGCAAGATTTTAATTCTTCAAAGTTCAATATAACAATACATCCCATAGGTAAAGGGTAGGTTAAGGAGAAAGGCAAGGTCTTTGATAACAGTAATTAAGATCTATATATTTAACTAGATTATTGGTCATCATAATATCTTCATTTTTGCTTTGTAAGCTTTGTTTGTGAAGATTTTTAATGGATACAGAAATGCTTTAATGCCTTAAAAAAGTGCAGGCTGTAGCGATATAAATCCATACAAATTGTTGTAATAATTTTTAAATGAGCATAAACATCAAGTTTTATATTTAGTTATCAGCCCTAATGCAAATTGCGAAACCTTTATATCAAAGGATTTATCTTGGAATTTCTTTGCACCAGTAGAAATCTGCTTTTCAACAGTGAAATAGTTTTGATTAAGAAAAGATTAACAAAAACGCGATGTGCAACTAAGAATTAGGAAACAACCAAGTCTTCAAACTGTAACGGATAAAGAGAATGTCGGTTGAGCCAAAAAAAAAGAGTATGAGCATGAATTTTGCGATTAAGGCGACTAGAAAGATGCCATATGTCTCTAGCCCAAATCTTATCAAGATGAAAGCCCCCAACTAACTGACCAATAACAGTCTCAATCAAGCGGCGCACCTTGATAATCAATCGCACCCGCCAATGAGGACGGGAATCGTCCATATTCGAGCGCAGAGCCGTTTGTAAATCAATGTCAAAGGTCTGTAATTCTTGCTTGAGGGGTTGACTAAGATAGCCTTTGTCCCCAATCAGTAAACCATGAATTTTGGAGACTAAATCCCAGAGAGTTTCCCGTTCATCGCCATTAGCAGGAGTAAGAGCAAACTGTGTAATTACACCTCTACCACTGATGAGAACATGACCATGAAAGCCATAGTAATGCATATCCTTGGCTGCACAGTAACCATAGTCAGCAATATCTGCAAAGCTAAGACAACGGGATGCACGAGCAAGGTAACACAGAGGTATTGGTAAACCATCAATCAGATGCAAGTCATCGTCTAAAGCACCTAACTGAAAGGCAAGTTTTTCTTGCAGCATGGCTTTGTACTGCCACAGATTGGCAGCTTGTCTGACAAAAGTGGTGCGACTTTTTAAGGCTGGAAACCATTCTTGCCAATGATTGCGAAATCGGTCTCTAATACCCGATACTCAGCGACGATTTCCATCGTCATCACTTCACTGTCAATCAGGGCTGGCTCAAATCCTATACTTCTGATCCGATGCTTTTTGGTTATTTCTTTAAGCAGTTCATCGATTTTGCAAGATACGGCAATGATAAAATATTTTATAGAAAACATAATGCTCACTGCTCATGACGTTAGTTCTATTTTCTAACACTCTCAGCTGTGAGTTTTTTTGCAATTTCTTAGTTGCACATTGCGTATTCATACCAATCTCGAATTAATCTATTTACTACCTCTGGACTTTCATCATGGGGACAATGCCCCGCATTGATGTAGTGCTCAGTTAGTGATGGATAAAACTCTCGAAATTTTGCACCCCTAGCTCGGGAATTCATCCAAGGATCGCCTTCACCCCAAATCATCATCAATGGGCAACTCATCGATCCCAACAACTCATCGACCTTTTTACCCTGAGGAGTACTAAATACTGATGCAAAAACCTGAGCTGCACCCTCATCGCAGGATGGGCGATAGATATCTTCAACTAATCGATCGGTAACGGCGGATTTATCTAAATACACCTTTTGTAAAGTGCTACGAATGCGAGATTTTTGGCGGACAAAGGTAAATAGTAATTGATTTGCCCAAGGTTGGCGCAAAACTCCCTGCAAAGTTTGAGTAATAACTTTTTGAATGGGATTTACTTTTTTAGCGCCAAGGGGGTTGGTATCTGTAAATGGGCCCGCACTATTGAGTAGGATAATACCTGCTACTGATTGCGGATAATCGGCGGATACACATAAGGAAGAATAGCCCCCAAGCGAGTTACCAGCGATTACTGTTGGTCGTTGAATTTTCTCAGTAATAAAGTCATGGAGCTGATCGCGCCAGAGATTTCCACTATATTGCCATGCAGGTTTTTGCGATCGCCCAAAGCCTAACAAGTCGATCGCATATACTTCAAAATATTGACTGAGCTCAGAAATATTTTTGCGCCAATGATCGGTTGATGCACCAAACCCATGAATTAATAGCAAAGGGGGAAGCTGAGCATTCTTTCCCGCTGTGACATAATAGATTTTTTGTTCGCGCCACAGCCAATATTGCCCAGAAATCGATTCAGTACTTGTTAAGACCATGAAGATAAGTAGCTACAAAAATAAGTAAAGGGAACGAAAACGTTACCTTTACTTATTTTAATCATAATATTTAGCTTTAACCAAATCTACCGCTAATGTATTCCTCAGTGGCTACTTGACTAGGGCTACCGAAAATAACTGATGTGCGATCAACCTCTACTAATTTGCCCATACGCTTGCCATTGTCCGCAAGTTCGGTATTAAAAAATGCGGTCATATCAGCCGATCGCGAGGCTTGTTGCATGTTGTGGGTGACAATAATCAACGTAAATTGTTGCTTTAATTCTTGCATTAACTCTTCGATCCGCAACGTTGAGATGGGATCGAGTGCCGAGCAAGGCTCATCCATTAAGATTACCTGTGGCTCCACTGCGATCGCTCTAGCGATACATAGACGTTGTTGTTGACCACCAGAAAGGGCTAAACCACTTTCTTTGAGCTTATCTTTGACTTCTTCCCAAATCGCTGCCGATCGCAATGACTTCTCAACTAAGTCATCCATATCATTTTTAGATCCCTTAAATCCATTGATTCGAGGACCGAAAGCAATATTTTCGTAAATCGATTTTGGAAATGGATTTGGGCGTTGAAACACCATGCCGATACGACGACGAACCGCTACCGGATCGATTTTAGGATCGTAGAGGTTCTTTCCATTGAAGGTGATATCGCCAGTAACTCTTGCGCCCTCTATTAAATCGTTAAGACGATTGAAACATCGTAAAATCGTACTTTTACCGCAGCCAGAAGGACCAATAAATGCGGTAATTTGATTTTTAAAGATTTCTAGGTTAACACTTGCTACAGCAGGTGTATTGGAACTGTAGAAAACATTAACGTTCTCGACCGTTAAAATTGCTTGATTCTCAGAAGAATTTTTGTTTAAGCTCATTGAAAAACTCCAAATTTGTAAAATTTAGCTTGCGAAGGCATTGAATAATTTTGCTAGAAATGTCCTAATAACTACAATTAGTGCTGTCCCGCCAATACCTCTAAATGTAGATATAATCAAATCAGCAAAATCCTAGGTAAAGAAGCAGGTAAAACGAGATGGAGAATAACTTGCCACTTGTTCGCACCGAATCAAAAGGAATCTTAAAGGTCTGATTGCGGCACAGCGTGGATTGCTTCTCTGGGAATTACAATTATTGAAAGCAAAATCAGCAATGTAATTGTTGAAAAACCTGTTGCCAACTAAACAGCACGACCACTATAAATCCTGCAAAAAATACAGACTTCTAAGGCTATGTCAATTGTAACGAAAGTTAGAAATTTGACAACTCTAGGATTGGTATTTTCTTTAGACATCATCATAATAAGCCTTGCTGGGATTAGATTTGTTACGGTTTACTTGTTCATTCGTACTAAAACTTAGACTTTTCAAATTTGATACTAAACTGCTTATGTATACACAAGGTTAAGGGTTGTTAAAGATTTAGTTAAATTTAGTTTGTCAAAAATTATCAACGTCAAGATTAATTATCAAAACACTTCATTTTTAGTTTGGCGAAGATTTTAGTAAATGATGATTACAAACAGTATCGCCGATCAAGGTGAATAATTGTTTATGGAATAAATTATTAATAATTTTCTTTAATCAATACCTTCGCCAAAATTAGAGGATTATGGCTAAACAAAAAAGCTCAATTCCTTTGATTGTAATGGTTTAAGCCTTTTGAATTTGGCTTTAAACCTATCTCCCGAAACCGGCATTGTGCAGGCGTTCTAAAAAATTGGCGGAGGTATTGTAATTAACAAAACATTTCATTTTTAGTTTGGAGAGGATCACAGCAACTAAATTAAATATTACAGACAATCTCGCCTATAACAATGAATAATTGTTAATGCCATGAATAAATCGCTGTGTTTGAAAGGTTATAGACAAAAGGATAAAGCAAAAAATTTAGCTGTAACAATTCTCCTATTGGGAAGAAATGAAAGAAATTTTGTGATAAACGATCATGTTAAGAGCAAAAGAGGAATATAAGAGTGAATAGCGGTCGCAAACCAACCAACAAGCCCGCAGAGAAACGCGCCAAAAGATATGACATTCGAGCAGGTAACCGAATCAAACAATGGTCTTTGGTCGAGTTCAACTGGTTGCGATCTCTATTACTAATAGCCAGCGACATCTTAGGCTTGGGGATAGCTTGGCAATTCTCTTGGAGACTTAATCAAGGCTTTTCTCCGCTTCCCCCAGAACTTAATTGGGGAGAGTTTGCAGGATTCACAGGTTTGTTTTGGGCTTTTGCGGCAGCGATCGTCACAGGCTTTGCCTATCAAAACTTTTATCGAGGAGAGTCGCAATGGCGTAACTATGTAAAGCAAGCCCAAGTCATTAGCGGTGTTTACATGACATCTTTATTGGTCAGTTATTTTTACAACCCCAATGTTGATGCGCCGCGATCGCTGTTTTTCCCAGCATGGATTGGCAGTGTAGTGATGATTATTGGATTGCGGTTGCTATTAACTTTGCTTTTCGATCAATTTCCGATCGCCAGAATTCATACACCTGTTTTTATCATCGCACCCAGCGATCGGCTGCCCCACTTAGCCAACATAATCGAAAAAAGAACGGGATATAAAGTAGTTGGTGTACTTATTTCTTCACTCGCTAATACTTCCCACTTCATGCGAACAATCATTGATTCTGGGGCAAAAGAAGTGATAGCGGAAGGATTGCCAGAAACTCAACTCGCGTCACAATTATATTGGCAACTTCGTAATGCAGGAATTGGGCTTAGGTTAGTTCCATCTAGCTTGATGCTGCTGCATCGGCGCGGCACTCCAGAAATTTTCGCGTCAATGCCGATGATTCGGATTGAGTCATCACTACTGGCGAATTGGGAATATATCTTTAAACGCTGTTTGGATCTGGTGGCTGCCTTTATCGGTTTAATAGTTTTATCGCCTGTATTTATCGGAATTGCGATCGCGATTAAGACTAGTTCTAAAGGGAGCGTATTTTATACTCAAGATCGGATTGGCTTACAGGGACAAACTTTTCGCATGTGGAAGTTTCGCAGCATGTTTATGGATGCTGATCGACGCCAAGCCGAACTGGAACATCTTAACAAAAGTTCCGATGGTGTCATGTTCAAAATCGAACTCGATCCTCGCATTATTCCAATTGGACATTTTTTGCGCTCTACTAGTTTAGATGAGCTTCCACAACTCTTTAATGTATTGATCGGACAAATGAGTCTCGTTGGTCCACGACCTCTGCCTATAAGGGATGTGGCAAGATTCGCAAACTGGCATCATACGCGCCATCTAGTCATGCCTGGGATTACAGGATTATGGCAAATTTCGGGGCGATCGGATTTAGACACTATTGATGACGTGGCAAAGTTGGATTTATTCTATATAGATCGTTGGTCACTAAACTTCGATTTAGAGATACTCATTGAAACTATACGATTACTTTTATTTAGTAAGGGTGCGTATTAGTTATACCAAAACTAAAAATGGCGTAGCCATTTTTAGTTTTGAAAACCCTTACTGGGTTTGGTTTTTAATTCACGAAAGTGTTGTCATACTTTCGTGAATTGGTATTACTAGAAAGATTGGAATTATCGTAGCCAGATGCTTCACACTTCTTTATTTAGCAAAGTTTAATTTCTAATTTCAGTTACAGAGTGTTGCAAAAAACATGGTTATTCAAAAACATAAGACTATAATTTAAAGGTAAATCAGCACTGAAATATAGAGCGCAACTAAAATGAGCGAAGAACAAAAATCAGGACTTGGTGGATTTGTAAGTGGCTTACAGCAAAAGGCTGGAGAAGTAGCTGAAGGAATCAAAGACAAAGCTGAAGAAATCAAAGGCAAAGTAGAAGGTGCCATTGGTGAAGAAAACGTCAAAAAAGTTTCCGATGTCTTAAATACTGACGTTGGTGCGATCGCTAAAGATTCTGCTGGTAAAGCGGTTGATGCTTTAGAAAATCTCACTGGTCGTGACATTGATGGCGATGGCGATATTGGCGGCAAGTCCTAATCCAAGTAATGTTTAATCACTAAAAAAGACGGCATTAATGCCGTCTTTTTTAGTGATTAAGCGCTAAAGTATTTTGCGATCGCATGATGCACGATTAACGCAGTGGTTGACTGTTCGGGATAGAGTTGTTCGCTCTCATCCATGACTAGATCAACGCGCTTCGCATCGAGCAAATCTAAGAGCTTGAACTGATCCTGCATATTCGGACAGGCGGGATAGCCAAAGCTATAGCGAGAGCCGTGATAGCGCTGCGCCAGAATATCGCGGATATTATCGGGATCTTCTGCACTAAAACCTAACTCGCTACGGATACGAGTATGTGTCCATTCTGCAACTGCTTCTGCCATCTGCACTGCTAAACCGTGAAAATAGAGATAATCGGTGTATTGATTCGCTTTAAATAGCCCATGTGCAAACTCTGTGGCAATATGCCCAACCGTGACCGCTTGTAATGGCATCACATCAATGATGCCTGACTCCTTGGGTGAGAAGAAATCAGCGATGCAGAGACGGCGGAGCGACTTTTGGCGAGGGAAGACAAACGAGTTTATTGGCTGGGCGGCGTGGATATTATCAATGTCTTTGGGGTCGTAGAAATAGACTGTGTTGCCTTCAGCTAGTACAGGGAAATAGCCATATATAGAAGTTGGGGCTAGCAACTTCTCACTGATGATGCGTTCTTTCCATGTTTCAAGAATTGGATATACTGTCTCTTGCAAAAATGCATCATACTCTTCGCGAGATTGATCTTGAGGCTTGCGGAATTGCCATTGACCTGCAATTAAAGCTTGCATATCCAGATTCCAAAATAGATCCTCAAAGGGAATATCATCACCTTGGAAAATCTTGGTTCCCCAGAATGGAGGCGTGGGGCGTGGAATATTAGTGTCTACAGATTCAGAACGAACTATATCTAGATAACGTTCGGCAAGTAGAGCCTCTTTCTTGGCTTTTTCCTCTTCACTGGAAACGCCGTCAATGGCATCTGCTGATAAATCTCCAACGGCTAGATCTTCATCCAAGAATCCTTTGGCATCTTCCCATTTACCATCCAGCTTTGCGGGCATATACTTGTCCATAAAGTTGAGATCAGAGAAGGCATCTTTACCGTAAACAACTCGCCCGTTATAGTTGTTTTGACAGTCTTGATAAACAAACTTCGGTGTCAGCGCCGCGCCACCGAGAATCACAGGCACTGTAATCCCTCGACGGTTAAATTCTTGAAGGTTATCTTTCATGAAGGCGGTGGACTTGACCAGCAATCCACTCATAGCGATGCAGTCAGCATTATGTTCTTCATAGGCTTTGATGATATTGTCAACGGGTTGTTTGATTCCAATATTTACGACCTTGTAGCCATTGTTGGAGAGAATGATATCAACTAGATTTTTGCCAATGTCATGGACATCGCCTTTGACTGTGGCAATCAAGAACACTCCTTTATTGGAGCCTTCGACTTTCTCCATGAATTGTTCTAAGAAGGCAACCGCCGACTTCATCGTTTCCGCAGATTGCAGTACAAAGGGAAGTTGCATTTGACCAGAGCCAAATAATTCGCCGACGACTTTCATGCCATCAAGTAAGAATTGATTGATGATCACCAGTGGATCATATTTTTGCATGGCTTCGGTGAGTGCATCATCTAAACCAATGCGATCGCCATCGATAATATGATTTTTAAGTTGCTCTTCGATGGATGTGTCGGCTTTATCGACTTTGATACGCTTGCTGGACACACCTTCAAACAATGTGGTGAACTCACCGAGTGGATCGTAAGAGCAGATGTCACCATCAAACTCGCGCTCATCATAGATCAGTTGCGTTGCCACCTCTTTTTCGCGATCGCCGATGCGATTCAGCGGGATGATTTTACTGGCATTGACAATGGAAGAATCCATGCCTACTTTCATCGCTTCATGTAAAAACACCGAGTTGAGAACTACTCGCGAAGCAGGATTTAAACCGAAGGAAACATTGGAAACACCAAGCAATACATGGGTTTCTGGCATTGATTCCTTAATGCGGCGAATTGATTCTATGGTCTCGGCAGCATTTTTGCGGTCTTCGGCAATACCTGTGGAAATGGGGAGAGCAAGCGTATCAAAGAAGATCTCACTGGCTGGCATACCCAGTTCTTCTGTGGCTTGTTTGTATGCACGGGCAGCAATCTCAAACTTCTTGTCGGCAGTCCGCGCCATGCCATCTTCATCAATTGTACCGATGACGATACCCGCACCATATTGTCTGGCGAGACTGACCACCTTGCAGAAGCGCTCTTCACCATCTTCATAGTTAGTGGAATTGAGAATACATTTACCACCCGCCACTTTTAATCCCGCTTCCATCTTTTCCCATTCGGTTGAGTCCAGCATCAGGGGTAAAGTCACGTTAGTTACTAGGCGCGAAACCAGTTCATGCATATCACGCACTCCATCTCGTCCCACATAGTCCACGTTCACATCGAGAATATGTGCGCCTTCCTTGACCTGTGACCTTGCGATCGCTACTAATCCATCCCAATCCTCCGAATTTAATAAATCGCGAGTTTTCTTAGAACCGCTAGCATTGAGTCTCTCACCGACAATCAAGAAGGAATTATCTTGAATATAGGGCTGAGAGCTATAAATGGAAGCCGCTGAAGGTACGACTAGAGGCTCACGGTGTTTGGGCTTGAGGGTCTTCGCTGCATCAGCCAATGCTTTAATATGAGCAGGAGTAGTTCCACAACAGCCACCAATGATTTGAATGCCTAAATCTTCGACAAAATATTTGAGATGATCGCGCAGATCGTCAGGCGTGAGGCGATAAAATGCTTGGCCACCAACGTTTTCTGGTAGTCCTGCATTGGGGACACAAGACACGATAAAGGGAGAATGGGCGCTCAAATAACGCATATGCTCGGTCATCTGATCTGGCCCCGTGGCGCAGTTCAGCCCCAATACATCGATGTTGTAAGGTTCCAGAATCGTGACTACTGCCGAGATATCCGAACCAACCAGCATTGTTCCTGTGGTTTCCATTGTCACCGAAACCATTACAGGCAGGCTCACTCCGCGCTTTGCAAAAAATTCTTCGATCGCACTTAATGTAACTTTAATTTGCAGGATGTCCTGACAAGTCTCCACCAGCAATAAATCAGCACCGCCATCGTACAGCCCCTCGATCTGCTCGATAAATGACTGTTTCATCGTATCGAAATCAATATGCAGCAGCGTCGGCAACTTGGTAGTTGGACCAATCGAACCCGCGACAAAACGCGGTTTTTCTGGTGTCGAAAATTCGGCAGCTAAGGATTTGGCTAGCTCAGTCGCTTTTTTGCTGAGTTCATACGCCATATGTCCAAGATCGTATTCATTCAAAACGATCGACGTTCCCCCGAATGTATCAGTCTCGATCACATCGGCTCCCGCCGCCAAAAAATCACGATGGACTGTGGCAACCGCTTCAGGTTTCGTCATCACCAGATACTCATTGCAACCCTCATACTCCGCGCCGCCAAAGTCTTCGGCGGTGAGGTTTTGTACCTGCAAGTTTGTACCCATCGCACCATCAAATACAATGACGGGGCGATCGCTGCTGTGAAGACGTTCCAGAAACAGACTGGTCATTTGATATATTCTCTAGTCGAACAAAAGCTAATCTAGCAGCCCATTATATCAAACTATATCGAACAGCACATTGATTATGTTTCGCAGCTATTCGATCAAGTTATTTGAAAAAATAGCAAACCCTTAACAGCATTTTTTATAACCTATGCTGTTTATTTTTTCTCCAACAAACGTGCAACATTAAATTCATATCTAGATAAAGCTAAAATATCAACGCAATAAAAAAATTTGCATATGAATTAGGAAAACCCTTTAATCGCTACAGCACAAGCTTTTAACTCTGGTTGCTTCGAGTCGGGATCGGCTTCAGGATGGGTGAGAGCATTCGCCTCCGCATTATCTGCCCAGAGCGTTCCCCAATGCATGGGCACAAATAAAACGCCTCTAGCGATCGCCTCTGTCACCAGAGCAGGAAATTTAGAAGAACCACGACGCGATCGCACTTCTACGACATCACCATTATTAATACCGAATTTGTTCGCATCCTTGGGATGGATCTCGATAAAGGGATTCGGGTGCATCTGGCGGATCTTGTCGATGCGACCTGTGCGGGTTTGCGTGTGCCAATGTCCGTAAAGTCTTCCTGTGGTGAGAATAAATGGATACTGCTCATCAGGGGTCTCAAATACACCTTTGGAATGGTAAGCTCCAAATCTAGCTTTGCGATCGGGCGTATGAAATTGGAGATCGGTGTAGAGTCGTTTATTGTGAACTTGGTCTTGATCAGGATTTTGATCGGAAGCTTGCCATTGCATTACGCCTAGTTTCGCCAGTTTTGCATGGCTAATACCTGTCATATCACAAGGGCGATCGCGAGTTATCTGCACGAATTCAGAATGCACATCTGCCGAAGATTGGAAGTTGAACTTGTCGGCAAAACCGAGGCGGCGACCAACTTCAGCAAATATAGACCAATCATCACGAGCTTCTCCAAGAGGGGGCTGAAAGGCTTGGCAGAGAGTGACACAACGTTCAGAATTGGTCATTGTGCCAGTCTTCTCACTCCATTGTGTCGCTGGAAGTAGAATATGCGCAAAAGCAGAGGTTTCAATTGGGTAATATGCGTCTTGATAGACGGTAAAAGGCGATCGCTTTAAAGCAGCTTTAGTTCTCACAAGATCAGGAAAACTAACGGCAGGATTTGTAGCCGCAATCCAAAGAAAATCCACTTCATCGGCTTCTAAGCCGCGAATTATATCCCATGCAGTACGTCCGATTTGATTGGATATTTGACCAGCAGGCAATCCCCAAAATGTTTCTAGTTCAGCACGATGTTGAGGATTAGCAACAAATCTATATCCAGGTAATAAATGGGCTAAGCCACCAGCTTCTCTTCCCCCCATAGCATTGGGCTGACCAGTCAATGAGAAGGGGCCAGATCCAGCTTTACCAATTTGAGCAGTGAGCAAATGTAGATTAATGATGCATTGGACTTTTGCCGTGCCTTGAGTGGATTGATTGACACCCATTGACCAAATGGATAGAACTCGTGAAGATTCTGCCCAATATTTTGCAGCTAGTTCTAGATCGTTAATATCAATACCACAACGTCGCGATACAAATTCGGGCGTATAGAGTTGGGTGATTTCAGCAAATTCGGCAAAACCTGTGGTGTGCTGTTCAATAAATTCGCGATCGCATCTTTCCCATTTCAATAACAAATGAGCGATGCCATTTAATAAATCGATATCTGTCCCTGGTTGAATCGCTAAATGTAAATCAGCGACTGCTGCGGTTTGGGTGCGGCGCGGATCAACGACAATCAGTTTGACGTGGGGATTTTTTTTGTGGTGTTTCCGAAAGCGATTGAAAATAATCGGATGGCATTCGGCAGTGTTTGTACCGATGGCAAATAAGCAATCAGTAATATCAAGATCTTCATAGCAACAGGGTGGACCGTCGGAGCCGAAACTTTTGGCATAGCCTGAAACTGCCGATGACATGCAAAGTCGTGAGTTCGCATCGAAGTTATTAGTGCCTAAACAACCTTTAAATAACTTTTGAGCAGTGTAATAATCCTCGGTTTGGAATTGTCCCGAACCATACATACATATTGCATCTGCGCCTTTGGTGGCGATCACCTGCTGCATCCGATTGACGATCGCATCCAGAGCTTCATCCCAACTAACTTGGCGAAATTCATCATCAAGGCGATCGCGCATCATTGGATGCAGTAATCGATCTTTTTGAATCGATTCAGCAATAGTAGCTCCCTTGACACAGACCATACCTTGGCTAGAAGGATGTGTGCGATCGCCTCGCACTTTAAAGCGATCGGGAAATTTGACTGTTGATTGATTGGTTGTTTCCACGACCTCTAAGCCGCAACCAACACCACAGTAAGGACAGAGGGTTTTGACGATTTGAGGTATAGATTGCGTAGAAGGACTAGATACAGACATAGACGGTTATTTAGCTATTGGCGAACAGCTACTTTTTTGCTAGCGAAACCTTTTACTGAGTCAAAATAGCTAGTTTCAGAGAATCTTGAGTAGGGCATAGATTGTAAAGCTGAGATCGGATCACTAGGATCAAACACAGAACCATCAGCCAAAACAATTGGCGATTTATCTTCGTCGATAATCGGAATATCTAGTTCCTTTGCTGCTTGCTGATAGACATTAGTAGCAAGCAAGTTGTAAATCACCTCTGCGTGATTTTCTGGGAAATTAACCAATCCCCAACGCGCCATTTGGGTCAATACCCATAGATGCTCCTTGCGTGATGGCATATTGCCCACACCAAATTGGCAAAAATCTTTTTCATATTTTGCCTTCATATTGCTGACTCGATAGGGTCCAGCAAAGCCTGGGCGAATATAAACAGGATCGAGATTAAGGTAATTGGGGCTTGCTAAAGTCAGCACTACTTCATCACGATTTTCTAATGGTTCGCAGAACTGCGCTGCTTCTAATAGAGCTTTGACAAGTTCTAAATGCGTATTGGGATATTGCTCGGCCCAATCTTTACGAACGCCCAATACCTTCTCTGGATGGCCACGCCAAATATCTAAGTCGGTCGCCACCACAAAACCAACGTTACTATTGACAGCCCTGACATTCCAAGGCTCGCCCACACAGTAACCAATTATATGGTTTGCCATTAGGTTGGCAACCATCTGTGGTGGTGGAATCACAATCACATCTACGTCTTGATCGGGCTGAATCCCACCACTTGCTAGCCAATGCCGCAGTAGTAAGTTATGCATTGAAGCATGATGTACCATGCCGATCGAAGGATTATACGCATCGTTAGCAAATTTATCGATATATGCTTTGAGGGAAGCAAGATCATGCACACCTTCCTCACTGAGCTTATTACTGAGGGTAATCGCATTACCATTACGACTAAGGGTTAAGGATGTAACTACGGGTACAGGAATCTTATTCCCCATACCAAGGCTGATGGCAAGGGGCATACCTGTAACCATTTGCGCCGCATCCAACCGACCTTCGCGAATTCCTTCAGCTAGGTCATTCCAGCTATTTTCTTTGGAGAGCGTAACATCTAGACCATATTTGGCAAATAACCCTTTCTCTAAGGCGATCGCAAAGGGAGCGCAATCAGTAAGAGGAATGTATCCAATTGTGAGATTGGTTTTCTCGATATTGCCCATACTGATCGCTGCCGTACTCTTATTCTTAGCACGTTCAATTTTGATTTGTTTCTGGCGATCAAGGAAGTTAACAACTTCGCCTCGGAGTCGATAATAGTTCGGATGATTTACTGACTCCAGCCTTTTGCGTGGATGGGGCAAATCAACGGTTAGAACCTCTCCAATTTTCGCTTCTGGCCCGTTGGTCATCATGATGATGCGATCGCTCAGTAACAGAGCTTCATCGACATCATGGGTGATCATTACTGCCGAAATTTTGCTCTCGTCGCAAATATGCATTAATTTTTCTTGCAAACGACCTCTAGTTAAGGCATCCAACGCACCAAAAGGTTCATCTAGTAATAAAATCTTTGGCTTAATAGACAAAGCACGAGCAATCCCTACCCTCTGCTTCATCCCACCCGAAATTTCTCTGGGATACTTGTCTCCTGCATGACTGAGACCAACTAAATCAATATTTTCTTGAATAATCCGATCACGTTCTTCTTTGGGTAGATCTTTTAAGACCCGATTTACCGCTAAACCAATATTCTGACGCACCGTTAACCAAGGCAATAGTGAGTGATTTTGGAACACCAACATGCGATCAGGCCCAGGCTCGCTGATTTCTCTCCCTTCTAAAACAATACCGCCAGCACTAGCTTTGTCTAAGCCTGACAGAATATTCAGAACCGTTGACTTACCGCAGCCTGAATGTCCAATAATCGAGACGAATTCGCCTTCTTTCATCTCAAAATAGACATCTTTGACAGCAACATAGGGTTGCCCATTTTGGGTTTTAAAAACACGACTTACGTGATCGATTTCTAGGAATGCAGACATAATGGTTGGGTAATTGGTGATTAGTGATCGGCAATGGGTGACTGGCAATGGGTAATTGGAGTTCTTTTTCCCTTTTCCTTAATCTATTCTGCTTCATCAGCAAGGGCAAAACGACTATAAAGAAATTCAAGAATGTAGTTGCGAAGAGTGTAATAGCGGGGATCGTCAGAAATTGCTTTGCGATTGCGAGGGCGAGAGAAAGGTATGTCAACGACCTCAGCGATATGGGCGGCGGGTCCGTTGCTCATGAGGACAATGCGATCGGCAAGAAATAAGGCTTCATCGATGTCATGGGTGATCATCATCGCTGTAACTCGATTGGCTCGCCAAATTGAGAGTAGTTCTTCTTGCAACTCTTCGCGGGTCATCACATCCAATGCACCGAAGGGTTCATCAAGGATCAGCACTTCTGGGCGAATTGACAATGCACGGGCGATCGATACACGCTGGCGCATTCCACCAGATAGCTGTTTCGGCTTTTTATTCATTGCTTCAGTCAAGCCTACTAAGGCGAGACTATCTTTGACAATCTTAGTCTTTTCTTCTTTAGATTTGTCAGTATAAACTTGCTTTACGGCAAGATAAACATTCTCAAAAGCACTCATCCAAGGCAAGAGAGAATAGTTTTGGAAAACTACCATACGATCTGGTCCTGGACGCAAGATTGGTTTTGACTTTAAGCAAATCTCTCCAGCAGTTGGTCTATTAAAACCTGCCACCATATTTAGCAATGTCGATTTACCGCAACCAGAGTGTCCGATCACACAAATAAATTCGCCTTCATATACCGTTAAATTAACGTTTTCGAGAACAGTATAAGGACCTCTAGCAGTTTGGTAAACCTTGGAAACTCCATCAATTACTAAAAAAGGGTCTTGATTTTTTTTCTGGTTGTTATCGGTAAGATCGAGGGTCTGCATATTGCTGTAGCGGGTTTTAATTGATTATTTTATTACAGACAAGGGGCTGAAGCCCCTTGTTGGATAGGATGATTTTTACGAATCGGACTGAACAGCGAATTTACTAATGTAATAAACCAGTTTGTCAAGCAACAATCCGACTAAGCCGATATATAGCAGGGCAAGAATTAGTTCGCTTTGTTTGCCACTATTGTAGCTATCCCAAATAAAGAAGCCAATGCCGCCACCTGCGGTTAACATTTCTGCCGCAACGATCGCTAACCAAGATAGACCAACAGCAATGCGCAAACCTGTGAATATATAGGGGGCTGCCGATGGCATCAGGATCGTGACGAAGTAATCAATCTTACCGAGGCGCAAAACCCTTGCCACATTACGATAGTCTTGGGGAACCTGCTGAACACCTACCGCTGTATTCATTAAGATCGGCCAAATTGAAGTTACAAAAATCACGAATAGCCCCGCCGCTTCGTTTACGTTCAGACCGATAGTTTGGAGTGATTCATTCATGCCACTAAAAGCGGCTAATGCGATCGGCAACCATGCTAGAGGAGGAATAGTTCGCAAAACTTGGAAGATAGGATCAAAAGCTCGATACAGAAAAGCGTTTGTACCGATCGCAATACCTAGGGCAATCCCAATAATCGCTGAAGCTGAGTAACCGATCGCCACACGGCGAACGCTGATCATCGTTTTGACACCTAAGCCTTGTTCGATAGTTACTCTCTCTTTGAGTTCTTTGCGGGCTGGGCTATCAATTTTTTCTTTAGCATTGACATCGTAATATTCGCGATCAAAGAATGGATGCCAAATATAGGGTTGAGTTTCTTCCCAAACTCTGCTAGGTGGTGGTAATGGCGGTTTTTTGCCAGAAGATAGCACTTGCCAAGTCGATAAAAGTAAGACCAGCGCTAACAATGGTGGAATAAAATTTTTTGCTTGCTGTTTTAACCATTCACCTATGTTGTTAAGCGTGAATTTAGAAGCTATGCTGCCTGCTGCCATTTTTTTGTCTCCTAAATTGGAAGTAATTAGATTTTTCTCAATAGGTGGTGATTTGCATCGCCTATTAAAATATTTACAAAAGACGGCGCGAAGCGCCGTCTTTTGTCGAGATTATGCTTTCTTGATTTTGAGTCCCTTCAAGTACTCGCTAGGATTCTCAGGATCGAACTTGACTCCATCAAAGAAAGTCTCGATACCGCGAGATGTGCTCTTCGGAATTGCAGCCTCTTGACCAATCATCTTCGCTGCTTCTTTCCAAATATCTTCGCGGTTAACCTTGTCAACCAACTTCTTGGCATCAGTATCAGCATCAAAGTAGCCCCAACGCATATTCTCAGTTACAAACCAAATATCGTGGCTCTTGTATGGATAAGAAGCACTATCTCTCCAGAACTTCATTGCCAGATCTGGATTGTCCATAGTTCTACCATCGCCGAAGTCAACCTTACCTTGGAGTCTACCCAAAATCTCAGCAGCAGGCACTTTTAGCCACTTGTCAGCACCGATGATCTTACACATCTCTTCTTTGTTCTCAGCCTTGTCACAC
Source organism: Pseudanabaena sp. (assembly GCA_003249035.1). Classification (GTDB taxonomy): domain Bacteria; phylum Cyanobacteriota; class Cyanobacteriia; order Pseudanabaenales; family Pseudanabaenaceae; genus Pseudanabaena. The sequence goes on along the minus strand of QBMK01000001.1, from coordinate 105,233 downwards.
CAGACTTGAGCTTCGAGAACAGCTGCAAGTAACGCTTTGGCAGCTTTAGGATTCTTGTCAACCCAATCAGCACGCAGTGAAAAAGCTTTCTCTGGGTGATCTTTCCAAAGTTCACCAGTGATTAGAGCGGTGTAGCCAGTGTTTTGAGCGACTAGACGGGCATTCCAAGGTTCACCAACACAGAAGGCTTGCATGTTACCAGCTTTCATATTCGCAACCATTTGTGGTGGTGGCACAACGATCGTGTTGACATCGTTGTTAGGATCGATTCCATTTGCGGCTAGCCAATAGCGCATCCATAGGTCATGGGTTCCACCAGGGAATGTCACCGCACATTTAACTTCTTTACCACCGGACTTGATTTTGGCAAAGCTGTCCTTGAGAGTGTCACTCTTGAGGGAAATTTTGAGATCTTTAAAATCATTAGCGATCGAGATGCCTTGACCGTTGGTGTTCAACCTAGCCAAGATATACATCGGCACTTTGTTGCCGTTGGTGACTTTACCTTCAGAAATCAAGTAAGGCATCGGTGTCAAGATGTGAGCACCGTCAATACCGCCTGCCTCAGAGCCAAGGACAATATTGTCGCGGGTAGTTCCCCAAGAAGCTTGTTTGACGACTTCGACATCTTTCATGCCATATTTCTCGAATAGCCCCTTTTCTTTAGCAATGATAAGAGGTGCTGAGTCGGTCAGCGCAATAAAACCAAGTTTTGCTTTGGTAGTTTCTGGGGTGTCGGCAGCACTGACTTTAGGTGTAGAAGCTGCTGTAGGAGAGGTACTTGCCTTTGTGGTAGCTTCCGTTGTCTTAGGGGCTTCACCGCCTCCTGAACAAGCATTTAAAGCGATCGCACTAACAGTAGAAAGTCCTGCGGTGGTCAAAAACTTGCGACGAGAGAATGTACTCATTGATTTCCTTAATATAAACTGAATTTGAGTGAATTAGATTTAACTTGTAATTGGTTAGCTGACAGAAATAAGTTCTGCCGATGGTGTTGCGATCGCAGCGTTAGCAGAGTTCTCTTTTGGAGTAGCCCCAAAGCGATCGACTAGGAGCTTGCCAACCACTTCGCGCAAGTCCTCACAAGGGACTTTTTCCATTACACAGGTTCCAAGATGAGCATCTTTACCCACCGTGCCACCCATGTAAATGTCCACACCATCGACAACTTTGCCATCTTTACGAGCTTTGCAACCCGTAAAGCCAATATCTGCAACTTGAGGCTGAGCGCATGAATTAGGGCAACCACTCCAATGAATCCGCACAACTTGAGGAAGGATGTAATCTTCAGCAAGTTGTTTGGTAAGTGCAAGGGAGCGATTTTTGGTTTCCACGATCGCAACAGGACAGAACTGATTACCTGTGCAAGAAACCAGCCCACGCATGAGGTTGTCAGGCTCGACGGGGAACTTCTGAAGCAGGGGATCTTGCAGAAGTGCTGGTACTTGCTCATCGCTCACATTCGTAATGAGCAGATTTTGCTCAACCGTGAGGCGCATATCGCTGCTGCCGTAAGTGTCAGCAACCCGTGCAAATTCATACATGTCGTCGGCATACATCCGCCCGACAGGAATTTGCAGCCCGACATAGTTCAGCCCTGCTTGCTTCTGTTTGTGAACCCCAATGTGATCGCGCTTTCCCCATTCGATTTCGTCTTTGAGTGCGGCTGGAGCAAGTGGTTTACCGATTTGTTTTTCCACTTCAGCACGGAATTTTTCAATTCCCCACTCATCAATCAAAAACATCAAACGAGATTTGTCACGCTTTTCTCGGAGTCCATGGTCTCGGAATACGATTAGTAATGCTTCACAGAGCGCAACCACATCTTCAGGTGGAACCCATACATTTAATGAAATTGCAGCCGCAATACGCTTAGCCGAGAAAAATCCACCGACTAATACATTAAATCCAAATACTTCTTTATTCTCTTCGTTAAAAGCTGGCACAAAGGCTAAATCATTGATTTCGGCATGGGTTGAGTTATCACGGCATCCTGCGATCGCGATGTTGAATTTGCGCGGTAAATTCGTGAAAGCGGGATTACCTTCACCATTATTAGTAAGCAAGTTTTGGACTTGGATAGCAAGTTCGCGAGTATCGTAAAGCTCATTTGCATCAATACCTGCGACGGGTGAGCCAGTAATATTACGGATGTTGTCCATCGCAGACTGTACACTAGTCAGTCCAACCGATCTAAACTTCTCGAACATTTCAGGGACATCCTCAATGAGAATTCCGCGCATTTGAATATTTTGTCGGGTGGTGATATCCGCAACACCATGCTCACCGCATTTCTCAACTACAGAAGCAAGTACTCGCATCTGTTGACTACTCAACAAGCCATTGGGGATTCGCATCCTCACCATAAAGCGGCCAGGTGTACTTTTGCGAAAGAATAAGCCCAACCACTTCAAGCGATGTTGCAAGTCGTCGTTATCGATCGCTTCCCAGCCAATTTCGGCGAAATGGGCGATTTCGGCTTTTACAGCAAGACCATCTTTTGCGGATTTCAGGTCTTCTATTTTATTTGCCATGTTACTTAATCCTTGGCTCAGACTTGAGATTGCATGATTTTGGCGATCGCTATTTAAGCAAAATCTCAAAATTTCCAGTTCTCAAGCGCTATTGAAACTTTTGTAATTCGTTTACACTACTTAACGTTTCGATCCCAATTCGTATAACAAACTACATATTTTTAAACATTATTTAACAATTGCAACAATTCAATGCGATTACTGCATAGTTGCTTGCGGTTAATTTTAGAAGCGAAGTGATCCACTATTACGAGATTAATTGCTATGCTACTTACCCGATTATTATTTCGACATGATTGATCGCCTCCAAAAAATTCTATCTAGACATGGGATTGCTTCAAGAAGAGGTTCCGAGCAGATAATTTTGGCAGGGAAAGTTTTCGTAAACGGGAAACAAATTACGGAGCTAGGAGCAAAAGCCGATCCTGAATGCGATCGCATTGAAGTTGATGGCAAGTTACTTCAAACCAATGCACCAAAATTTGTCTATCTATTACTTAATAAGCCCAAAGGCGTAATGAGTACCTGTGATGATCCTCAAGGCAGAAAGACAGTTTTAGACATTCTGCCATCACAATATCAACATGTTTATCCTGTAGGACGACTGGACTATAACAGTAGTGGGGCATTGATATTGACTAATGATGGAGATTTTGCAAATCATCTAATGCATCCCCGTCATCATATCGCTAAGACCTACGAAGTCTGGGTTAAAGATATACCTAGTAGCCACATCATCAAACAATGGCAAGAAGGGATTGTCCTTGACGGCAAACTTACGCTTCCTGCAACTGTAAATATTCTACAAATTGAACCCAAAAAATACAAAACCCCACGCACCCAAATGCAAATAATTTTGTCAGAAGGTCGTAATCGCCAAATTCGCAGGGTTGCCGAGCAGTTAGGTCATCCTGTTTTAGGATTACATCGCGTGGCGATCGCTACTATTCCACTCGCGTCCCTCAAATTTGGAGAGTATAGACTACTATGCGATCTGGAAATCAAAACATTATGCTCGACGTGAAAAGAATTTGAGTTTTACTTCAGCGCAAGGTACGGTAAGCAATATAGCCATTGATACATTATGAGAAGGCCCTTAACTTGCAGTGAAAACTTTGCAGAATGTTATACTAATTTAGCTGAGGTAATATAATTACTGCAGAATTACTTAAATTGCCAACCACGCTCTACATAGAGCTTTTGATTGTCAAAGTTCGACTGAAAGCCAATTTGACTCAATCAGTCCCATCTTTTTATCTATGTCTGTGAGTATTGTGAATATTACAACCTCGAAGCAAGCAGAGAAATTAGCAGAAATCGGAGCGCAATTTAAGCGAATTCGAGAAGACAAAGAATTGTCGATTCCGCATCTAACTGCAACTACATTAATTTCTGAGCGCTATTTGCGTGCGATCGAAGATGGTCAAATGGATTCATTGCCAGAGCCAGTATATGTGCGAGGGTTTATCCGAAAGTATGGCGATGCCTTGGGGGTTGGCGATCTTTCGGAAGATTTTCCTTTAAATCCTGTTTTACCTGAACAGAAATGGGCAGGTAGTGCAGCAGCAGAACTACGACCTTTACACTTATACGCTCTTTATGTTGTCGTGATTGCGGGGGCAGTTAGTCTGTTAGCAACATTCCTGAATTCACCAGAAGCAAATAAAATTAATGATAGTCAAACTAATTTTGGTGATGCTGCTCAGATTAGTTCTGCAAAACCCAATAAGGCTATTCAACCTACAGAAATTTTACTTCCAAAAATTGGCGGTTTAGAAGTCTTGCGTCAGGCAGTTTCAGCACCAGCCGCAATGGCAAATCCTTCAGCTAACGCACCGATACAAGCCAAAAGTCAAGCTCTTTCGACAGATTCTCTCAACAAACAAAATCCTCTGGGAGGATCAAATTCCACCTTACTTGTGGCTTGGGCAAGCAGCAGTCTTCCTTCGACAAATACATCTCTAAATAGTGCAACACTTGCCAATGGTAATTTTGAATTTGTTGGGAATAAGCCCATTAATGTCGGTATCGTCATGCAAGGTGAATCTTGGCTAAGAATTACTGTTGATGGGCAAATCGAGTTTGAAGGAGTACTCAACGAAGGTAAAAGGCTAGCTTGGTCAGGCGATCGCCAAATTTCTATTCGAGCAGGTAATGCGTCGTCGGTAGCTCTTAGCTACAACAATCAACCAATTAAAGTACTGGGTAAAGAAGGTGAAGTCGCTGAAAGACTATTTAGTACAAACCAAGTGATGTCTAACAGTAATTCTCGCAATTCTACTAACTAATTCTCTCCGCTTAATAAACCCCAAAAACGTAAAGCGCCCGATGTGCAGGGGCTTTACGTTTTTGGGGTTTAAGCCTTCTTTTTCCTTGTAAAAGCACCACAATTCACTATATGAAACCAGATTGACATTTTTAGTACCTGCAGCACTAAAAATGTCAATCTAGTTTTAATTGCTCTCAAGCCCACTCTTCTTAACTAATTCCTCTGGAGTTAGTTTTGCTAAAAATTCTTTAAATGCTCTTCTCTCAGCTTCATCTGCATCCTGATCGACAGGAATTGAAGCTTCAAGAATTACCTCTTCCATCACCCATATCGGACATTTTGCCCGAACAGCGATCGCGATCGCATCGCTAGGGCGTGCATCTATCTCTTTTTTTATATCACCCTGCGAAACAGTAACCACTGCGTAAAAAGTACTGTTTTTGAGAGCATGAACAACGATACGCTCAACAGTTATTCCCCATGAATCTAAAAAATTCAGCATGAGATCGTGGGTCATTGGTCGCTCTGGAGGTCTACCATCTAAAGCACCAATGATTGCTTTAGCTTCAGTTTCGCCGATCCAGATCGGCAAAGCTCTGCGTTCTAAAGTGTCGCGTAGTAGGACGATAGGATTACGGCTTACAGCATCAATAGCAATCCCAGCCACCTTCATTTCGATCATTGTTGCTAGCCTTCCTCAAGAAATGAGCGAAAGTACCCCTTATCAATCAAATCTCTTGATGTGATATTGATAATTAAAGACGATCAATACCTAACTATCAAGGGTTTTAGTAATTGAGATGCTTTTGCACGCTATTATATCACCGTCGTGATCTGGAGTCTGGCTTCTAGTCTTGTTTTTGCTAGTGCTTGGCTTCTGCCAAAGATGAGCATAATTACTTTTTCACTACTCTTATCTTTAGGTTTAAGCATGATCACAATTGCTATCCAAACAACTATCTAAAACATGAAATCAGACCTAAAAAATGTGACGATCATTGGCTCTGGTGCATGGGGATCGGCACTAGCAAATCTAGTCCAAACCAATCAACATCATGTGCAAATCTGGTCACGACAAAGTCAATTTTCCCTTGCAGAAATGGTAAGTAACAGTGATGCGATCGTCTCTGCTGTATCAATTAAAGGTGTTCGGACGATCGCAGAAAAATTGCAAACAGCTAAGCTCTTGCCCCATGCAGTTTTAGTCAGTGCCACTAAGGGATTGGAGCCAATTACCGGACAAACACCATCACAAATTTGGCGATCCCTACTCCCTGAGCATCCCCTTGTGGTTTTATCTGGACCAAATCTCTCTAAAGAAATTATGGCTGGTCAACCAGCAGCGACAGTGGTTGCGAGTACCGATGAAAACGCTGCCCAGTTCATTCAAAATATCTTTGCATCTAAGAATTTCAGGGTCTACACAAATTCCGATCCTATTGGCGTTGAATTGGGCGGCACTCTCAAAAATGTGATTGCGATCTCTGTTGGTGCTTGTGATGGATTAAACTTAGGCACAAATGCCAAATCAGCATTGATTACGCGATCGCTAATTGAGATTATTCGCGTTGGAGTCTATTTTGGGGCGCAACCTGAAACTTTCTGGGGATTATCTGGCTTAGGAGATCTCTTGGCAACTTGCAACAGTAATCTCAGTCGTAATTATCAAGTCGGCTATGCGATCGCGCAGGGACATAGTCTAGAAGATGCGATCTCTAATGTGCAAGGCACAGCTGAAGGGGTAAATACGGCAAATGTATTGATCGAAATTTGCGATCGCGAAAAAATTAATGTGCCCGTATCGCGTTATGTTTATCGATTGCTGAAAGGAGAAATTACCTTGCAGGAGGCAGTTGAAGGCTTAATGGAACGAGATCTGAAACCAGAAAATTTAGAGAATCTCGAATTACCAATATAAATATGATTAAATCAACAATATTTAGAAATAGTCATAATCGCCATGTAGTTTCAGCTGCATGGCTCCATACCCATCTCTACGATCCACAACTCGTAATTGTGGACTGCCGATTTTCGCTAATGAATCCTGAATTGGGATTTAACCAATATCAAGAGAGTCATATTGAGGGAGCCTACTTTTTAGATCTCAATAGCGATCTGTCTAGACCGCTCCAAAAACATGGCGGTCGTCACCCTTTGCCCAATATCGATCACCTTGCCGCTAAGCTATTACAAATAGGCATAACTTCAAACGAAACAATGATAGTTGTCTATGATGATTCGCGCTTTGCCTTTGCGGCAAGGCTCTGGTGGTTATTGCGCTACATGGGACATGAACATGTGGCAGTTCTGGATGGAGGATTTGCTGGATGGCAAGCTCAGAATTATAAGACTAGTTCCACTACTCCGTCAGTTAGAGTTGGGAAGTTTATCCCTAATATTCAAACTGAATTAGTGGTTGATATTGAAACTGTGAAAGTACGCAAAGATTTACCAGAAGTAGTTTTAGTGGATTCGAGAGAAGGCGATCGCTATCGGGGTGAGCGCGAACCAATCGACCCGATCGCTGGACATATTGAAGGTGCGGTTAATTATCCTTGGATGGAAGTCACCAATGAGCAAGGTTTTGTGATTGCTAATCAAGGCGATCGCTGGCAGGAAGTAAAAAATGCTCAAGAAATGATTGTCTATTGCGGCTCAGGAGTAACGGCTTGCGTGAATTTACTGTCGCTAAAATTAGCTGGAATTGATACTGGAAAGCTCTATGCAGGTAGTTGGAGTGATTGGTGTTCCTATTTAGAATAGATTTGCTGGGAAATCAAAGCTAATGATGACTATAGGTTAGGATCAATAACATTGAAGCTTGATTATTTTTAACCTCGAAATCAATGAACGTGAATCAATGGCAATGGCAAGATGGTGTACTAACCTGCGATTTATTGGCTGACTGGCCGCATGGCTTCTTTACGAGATCGCACGCTCCAAAATTACCTACTGATCTACATAGTCATTTGGTAGTATCGGGCAAAGCCTATCGCGCCAAACAAGTGCATGGCAATAAATTGATTCATGCTGATGAGATCGATAGTTCATCAAATACGAACTTGCCTGAAGCCGATGGAGTTTGGGCAACGCACGATGGTAATAATCGGTCAGTATGGGTTTGTACTGCCGACTGTGTACCTGTATTGATTGGCGATCGCAGGTCAGGCTCAGTTGCTGCTGTCCATGCAGGTTGGCGCGGTACGGCTGCAGGGATTGTGACTAAGGCGGTTACGACATTATGCGATCGTGGCAGTGAGTTAAAAGATTTACGAGTAGCGCTTGGACCGGCGATTTCGGGTAATGTTTATCAAGTATCGCGAGATGTAGCGCAACAGGTGACGGAGACGATTAATAAATCAGTTGGGATACAGCCTGATGAGCATCCAGAAAGAGTCAAACTCGATTTGCGTCAAGTGCAATTGCAGCAGCTCCAAGAATTAGGAATGTCAGTTGAGAATGTGGCGATCGCACCGTACTGTACTTTGCAAAATGAGGAAATCTTCTTTTCCTATCGACGTTATTTTCTGGATAACCCTAATCCCCATCCCAGAGCGCCACAGGTACAGTGGTCAGGGATTGCGATCGCTTAATCTTCAGTATCAGGATTTTCGGGCCTTGCATTTAGAAGCGCCTCAAGGTCTGCAAACTCGTCAATTTCGGGATCAGGATCAGGCTTTGAGATATTTTCTATAATTTGCTCAATCACTGGTTGATTAGATTTGTCATTGATATTCAAGTCTTCAATTATTGCTGGATCGTAAACTATTGAAGGATCGATTAGATTTTGGATTTCCTCATCTAAAGATTCCTCATCAGTTGAAACCTCCTCTACGATCGCCATTGATTCTTGTATGCTAATAACCTCAGCCTTAGTTCCAACATTTTTAGACTCTTCGTCAGGGTCTTTTAAGTATTCATTCAGAATATTTTCAACATAAGCATTAAAGGCAATAAGCTCATCTAATTCATCGTCAAAATCTTGAGTTTTGATTTCCGTTGCTACTAAATTTTGCTCAGTTGATGTAGCGCTCTCATCAAGAGCAGTTTCTTCATCCACCTCAGCAATAATTTCTAATTCTGAGATAGAATCTGTAATTTTCAAATCCGACTCAATTTCGATAAGAAAATCGGCGATCGCAGTTTGATCGGGTGCTTTTATAAACTCAAGTTCTGTAGTACCTACAGGAGTATTTGAAGCAATATCAACTTCAGGAGATTCTATAGTTTCAAGAGATTCTAATTCTCCTCTATCTTCTGTAGATTTCTCCTCTGGAAAAGCATCGGAAGTTTCTAAAAGAGATTCAACTTGTTCAAGCTCTTCAAGTTTTGGCTCCAAGCTAATATCTGGAATTTCTGAAATTGTTAATTCTGGATCTTCATTAGTCTCAAAGGCTTCTAATTCATCAGTATTTTCAACAATCACTTCATCCAGAATTAGCTCGATTTTAGCTTCTTCAATTACAGGCTCCATAGTAGTTTCAGTAGAAACTGAAACTACTTCTGTATATGACTCTACATCTTCAACAAGCTCAAAAAAGTTTAACTCTTCAGGTTCTTGAACAATTTCTTGATCTATAACTTGCTCAATTTCAAGCCCCGAAATTGTATCAAATGCTGGTTCTTCAGCAACGATTGTACTTATCTCTAATTCTTCAACTGTTTCAACTTCTTTAACAAGATCGTTATCTAAACTAACATCAGCAATTGCAATAATATTCTCAGTTTCTACCGCTTTCGCTGAGTCAGTATCAGTAATGTCTAAGAACGAATCAACTTCAGATTCTGAGACAAATTCCTCAGCTGTTAATTCTTCGGATTCTTGAACAACATCTTTATCTAGAATTGCTGCAATCTGAGGTTCTGAAATAATCTGCTCAGCTTCAGTAATAGTGTCAGTAGGTTTCAGAGCTTGTATGGCTTCAACACTCTTAACAGGTTCAGCCACAGCCTCTTCCGTGGTTTCTGCGATCGCATCTTCTGCAAAAAACTTTAATATCTGGGGCGATTTCCAGCCGATGATTGTAAACTTATTTTTGATTTTTTCAACAGCAAAGGGTTTCAACCCGATTAACTCTGATTCCGCAGTCAGCTTAATCCGCACAGCTGAAACTCCCGCTTGTAACAAAACATTGCTTAATAGAAAGAAAATTTCAGCCCAGATAATACCGAACAAGCGCAAACCAGCAGGAAACGGTGCGATCGATTGAGCTAATGGTGCAGATATATACATCTTGCAAAATACTGCACTCATTACAATTGCTACTGCGGTTGCAATCCATCCTGTTACATACCAACCACTACTATGTTGCTTAACTAGAGTCAGGATCTGGCGATCTCGATCGCTTAGACTCTCACTTGGCTTTGCCACAAACCATAAACTAAACGGTGAGATCGGCTGCTGCCAATGCACCCAAGCCACAAATGCGATCGCGGGAAACCCCAACAAAAAAATCTCAAACCACTCAGGAAAGACAGTGTCACCCACCGCTAAGCCAGCCATACTGAGCGCCAATAACCACGGCACACCTGCAAGTAAAGCGATATTTCCCCAGATAAAAGGACTATTGGCTAGAGAGATATTGCCGGTTGCGTTAGTGGGATGTGGTGATGTCATATGAGTGTTAAGGAGAGATTGATAGCTTTTTTGTGGTCGCGATATCTCACAACTAGTATTTTTATCCTAAACCTGTAGTTAAGCGAGTCCAAAAACCGTCATAGATTTGGAGAACTTCGGGGTCTAGTTTAGTAATACGTTCACTTTTAGCAATAATCTCTTCAGATGGTTCTAGAGCCTTAATTGCTCTAAGATCATCAGGAAGCATCGATTTCGCCATTTTATTTGTCGTACCAAAACTATTTGAATCGCTAATTTTGGCAGCAACTTCAGGCTTCATTACGTAATTTATCCATGCATGAGCGCCTTCGATATTTGGCGCACCTCTGGGTATGGCAACAGTGTCTGTCCAAATTGATGTGCCATCATTTGGCAGCAAGTATTTGATGTTCGGATTTTGTCTTTGCAAGCTAATCGCATCGCCCGAAAATGCCATACACATCATCAGATCGCCTGAAGTAAGCGGATCGCGCCATGCATCGGTAGTAAAGTTAGCGATCGCAGGCATCAATTCCTGCAATTTTTGAAAGGCTTTCTCAATCTCTTTAGGATCTTTCGAGTTGTAGGAATACCCAAGAATATGTGCAGCCATTCCTATCACTTCGCGCGGATCGTTGACAAGGGTAATTCGCAGTTTCTCTTTGTGATCCCATAGATAAGTCCAATTGGTTGGCTCTTCACCAATAATTGACTTAACAGCCTCGACATTATATGCAACTCCTGTAGTTCCTAAGCTCACAGGGATACTGAATGCAGCGCCCGGATCGTGAGGCAGCTCTAGATAATTAGCGGCAATATTTTTGATATTTGGCAATAATTTTTTGTTGAGCGGCGCAAGCAGTTTCAAATCTCGCATCTGAGTCACCATGTAGTCACTAGGATAAATGATGCTATAGCCGGATCTCCCCCCCGAAGCTTCTAGCTTCGCCAACATGACTTCATTAGAATCATAAGTATCCCCAACAACTTTAATTCCAGTCTCTTTTGTGAAATTATCTAAAACTTCTTGGTTATTGACATAGGTAGCCCAGCCAAAAATATATAAAGTACTTTTATCTTGAGTAACTGGGCGCTCTACTTGCTCTCCACCAGCCACATTTTCTTGAGGACTCTTCTCAAAAATGCCACAGGCTGCGATAGTTGAAGCAATCGACATCGCCGATGTGACATAGGCAGTTTGTCTAAGAAATTTTCGCCGAGAGATATGCATAATAAAATCTAAGTCGCAACTGTAGTTTTAGGAAGAGCCACACAATCTTCAGGCATCCATGAAACATAGACCTGACTATCAAAGGGAGGAGTTTTCTCGCCTTGGTGATTAGAACGCACTAGCATCACCCTTACCGGAGGAACATTTTCGCTAGCATGTAAATCCACGACAAATTGCGAGTGATCGCCTAGATACAAGACATTATTCAGAATACCGCGATAGGTATTGTATGGCTGATTCGGATATTCGGTAGACAGCTTGATTTTTTCTGGACGTACACTGACAACAGCTTCAGGAATCGGGAGCCAATGTCTAGGCTTTGCTGCCACGATCGCTAAGCCAGTGGACGACCGCAACTCCACAAAAGCCCCATCTTGCTCAATCACCCGACATTCAAACAAATTCGTTTCGCCCACAAAGTCTGCGACAAAGGCTGAAGATGGGCGATCGTAAACTTCTGATGGTGAACCAATCTGCTCGATGCGTCCTTGATTCATTACCGCAATTCTTGAAGAAATGGCAAGAGCCTCACTTTGATCGTGGGTGACCATAATGAAAGAAATACCAAGCTCGTACTGTAAGTTGGACAGCTCTACTTGCAGCTCTTTGCGGAGTTTAAAATCAAGCGCCGCCAATGGCTCATCTAGCAAAATCACTTTGGGACGGTTGACTAGGGCACGAGCAAGGGCAACACGTTGCTGCTGACCACCAGATATTTGACTAGGATAGCGATCGCTCATGTGATCGAGCCTTACTAGCTTGAGCGCGTCCTTCGCCCTTTGCTGAATTTCTGATTTAGCAACTCCTTTAACAGACAATCCAAAGGCAACATTATCAAAGATGGTCATATGCCCAAATAGAGCATAGCTTTGGAAAACAGTATTTACTGGGCGCTTATAAGCTGGGATATAGGTCATTGGGTTGCCTTGAATCAGCACTTCTCCAGCTGAAGGCTCCTCGAAGCCGGCAATAAGCCTTAGTAAAGTTGTTTTGCCACAACCTGATGGCCCTAAGATGCTAAAAAGCTCGCCTCTCTGCACTTGCAGATCGACACCTTGTACTACAGAATTAGCCCCGAACATTTTAAATACTCGCTGTAGCTCTACATCGGGAACTGTGCCCGTTGTAGAGCTCTGTTTAGCAGTGGTTGACTGTGCCATGTTGTGATGCTCAAACGTCTACTAATCTTTTAAAACCAGAAATTTTAGTTTTCTGTACCTGCACCTAAGCAAAACTAAAATTAGAGTCATTAAGACTCTCGCATTTTAGCGCGTTGAAGCTGATAAATGAGTTGCAATGTCAGCGCAATTATTACAGAAATTTGCCCAGCAAATGCCAAGATAATATCTGAAATTTGAATATTTGACACAACTAACCAAGGATATCCAAAAAATAGCCATAAACCAGGGTAGCGATCGGGGCTAATCGATAAGCTCAGCATAATCAAAACTGGCAGAAAAATTAATGCAGAAACTATGCCTGTTACCCATGCTGATGGGTTTCTTGTCTTCAGAAATAAAACTAGTTGGGCAATTAGGGCAACCAAGATTATGGAGATTACAAAGGAAGCTAATACAATCATTGACTTGCTGCGCATACTTGAATCAACCCATGTGTTTACCCAAATTAAAATTGGCACTTGGGTAAATACAAGATTGAGGACAATCGCGATCGGTGCAGGGCTTTTGTCTGACCAAATTAGATCGCGAAGTATATAGCCAAATCCAGATGCATGTTCTTCTGTGGTCGATAATGCGCCAAATCTCACCCAGTCAAATAGTGCTTGCCTTTGCGGAGTTAAAGCCGTAATCGTTGCTAAAAACAAGAACAAATTAGCAATGTAAATCATCAGCAACAAAATTAATTGTATTTCTAAAGAGTTTGTAGATTTTGCCGTGGTAAAGCTCGACTGCATACAAAAACCCAACATCAAGATCTGCAAATATGTAGTTACGACATAGCTTTGACCCTTACTAACCAAAGTGGCATTGGGATTGTGAAAGCGCCTTTCTAAAATGCGCCATATTGCCAAACTCAAAATCACTAAGTTGGCAATTGTAAAAATGTGTGAAGTCCAGATGTTAGATGTAATCGATAAATACCACCATTCCGCTTGAATGGGATTGAGCCGTCCACCCACCAAGACCCTACTATACGAACTCCATGTGGTGAAAATATTCCACCACATAAAAGCAGGAGCAAACCAGATAAAAGTAACTAATGAAAATAACAAAGCACCAGCTGATACCTGTCCGCCAAATTTGGCTTGCCAGCCACTTAGTAAAGCTAGTAATAATGAGGCGCTAAAAAACAGAAAAGCAGTCCCAATCATCAATATATAAAAACTGAACAAAAAGGCGATCGGCACACCTGCGCCGATCGCTGCCGTCAGGTGATAAGGGATCGATAGTCCAATACAGATGTAAGCCAGCAATGGCACACCCATAATCTTCCCCATCAGAATATTGATGCTCGATCGCGGACTAATGCGAATAAAGTTGAGAGTGCCCTTGTAGTCTTCTAGGGAAAGATCTGCAACAAGGCTATATACACCCGCCAAGAATAAAATAAATGGCTCAGTCCAAGTAATAAACCGAAATTGCTCTAACCACCAAACTTGCCAAGATGCTGCGCAGCCAAACCCTCGTATTTGGGCATAGCAATCTTCACTGGGTATGCGTTGGCTGTAGAACAACAGTAGCAAGATCTGGAATAGCAAAGATAACCCGATCGCGACGATGAGATTACGCAATTTCAGCTTGCCACGAATCTCCCGCAATAGTTGCGGATTCCAATTACCTATACGATCGAGCCAAGATGTTGATTGTGGAGAATTCGACGGAGAATTATTCATAAGTTATTCTAGGCGATCGCTAGTAGACACTATAAAACCTGTTCCTCCCGCCCAGGCGGGAGGAACAGGTTTTATGTTAATTTACAGATTTTCTAAACATCTCAATCAAGGGTTTAGTCAGCCAGTGTGAACCAATCTTCCATTGATGCTGAGAAGTTGGCATCCTTAGTAAATAGGCTAACCTTCTCATCAAATGAGCAGGTAATCCATCAATACTGAACTTGCCAAAAATCGAGGCAGTTGCTCCGTCAATCCCTAAACTAATAAATTCGCCGAGTGGAATATAGCTAAATGGAACCAATGCTTTTTGATTAAGGCTAGCCCAAACATTCCAAGCGCAATACTGGGACTGCTGGAAGGCGACCTGTGCAGTGGCGGGGACAAGACTAGAATTCGAGTCAAAACAACTTGCTAAATCACCGATCGCAAATGCATCGGCATATCCCTTAACTTGTAAGGTTGTCTCCGTAGCGATCGCCCCTTGACGACCATGTTCAACTGGGAGATTTTGGAGCATTTTGGAGAAGGTGCTACCCACAGTCCATAGGATGATGTCAACAGGTAAGGTATCACTTCCATCGGTGTAGTCGAGAGTAACTTCACCATCACTTACTTGCGAGACTCTGGTATTTAAATCCGTCCAGACCCCACGTTTTGAGAGGGCAAGTTCAGCTATCTGACGAGTTGCATCTGTGGAGTTGCTTAAAATTTTATTATTGCGATCGACTAAGCGCACGCGACCACGTTCCTTGAGACGATCGGCAATTTTACAAGCAAGCTCCACCCCGCTGCTTCCCCCACCGGCGATACAGACTCTAATCTTGTCACGATTGGATGCTTCTAATAATTCCAATTTGCTATTAAGGCGATAGAAGTCATGCAGATTGCGAAATGGAATTGCATATTCCAAAGCTCCAGCAACGAGATCCATTGGAGTTTCTCCGCCCATAGCTAACACAAGGCGATCGTATTCTAAAGTAGTGCGCTGGCTGATATTAACTTCAACTTGCTTTGCCTCAAAATCAATACTGGTGATTAAACCTTGGACAAACTGAATCCCAGTATCAGCAAGTAATTCGACAAACGTTGGCGCAATCTCCCATTCCTGCATTTCGCCTGTGACCATCTCATAGAGAAATGGCGTGAACAAAAAGCGATCGCTTTTATCGATCAGGATAATTTCAGGCATGACCGCCCAAGGTAGGCGCGCGAGATTAAGCGTAGTATACAAACCGCCAAAACCACCACCAAGGATACAGATTCGTGTCATGTGAAAATCTAATTTGTTTTTTCAATCCTATCTTAGAGCATGTTCGAGGAGTTTTTTAGTGCGAAAGAGAAAGCAGAAAATCCGCAAAGGTATATCTGGTCAATATACTCAAACAAAGACAGCCAAATGCAAACAACAAATCAAACATATCCATTCCGACATAACCGATAGCCAGTGGTAAATAGCAATATCAAAATACCAAGTGGCTTCGCAACTTGGTATTTTAGTATTACAGGTATTGTTGATCGATCCACACCCGCATTTCAGTATCAGTATCAGCATAGACAGATTTCCCTGTGATGGGATTGTAGGCATACCACCACTGATTACCCGCCCGATCGCAAATCCGCTTAACCTTAATTTCGGCTTTCGGGAATAGGAAATTCCATAGCCCTTTCCACATCGACTTATCGCGCGCAAAAGGAGAAGCCATTGATTTTGCTGCCGATTCAAGATCGGGGGCGATCGCACTTCTTTCTAGCTCCAGAATCGCTAAAAGTTCGTCATTGTGGTTGGCACGCGCAACCTCGAACCGGTGCTCCAACGAAGTCCGCATACTAGTGAGATGTTTCTTGTAACTTTCAGAAACCGTTGAATCGACGAAGAACAAGGAAGAGTTTGTAACTTGGTGCATAACATTATTCATAGTCTTAACAGCACAGCTTAATACTGCTTTATTTTTTAATATGTCTATACTACATAGTATACATTGATACAAAACAAGCATGTGTATTTTTTTCTGTATTAAAAGTTACAAATAATTAAAAATAAAAACAGAAATTCTAAAGAAAAATCATCCCCCCTTTTTTTCTTTAGAATTTTCCGATAGAAGCCTCTAGATGAGGCTTCTATCGGTTTCTTATGCAGTTAAGGCACGTTGCAAACGTGGTAACGCCAAACCTTTACGATGGAGTAGAACAAAGGTCGGCAAGATTTCGGGCCCATGTAAATCGCCTGTCAGAGCAGCTCTTAGGGACTTCATCACTATTCCTTTTTTTACACCCTGAGACTTAGTGACTGTTTTAATGATTTCTCCAGCAATATCAGCATCTAGGTCTGAAGTTTCTTTTAGCGCCTCAATTAGTGCAGTGATAATACCTGCGATCGCATCGCCTTGGAGAGTTGCCTTCGCCTCATCGGTATAGTCTTCAAACTCAGTGAATAAGAACTTGCTAATCGTCGCAGCATCAGTCAATAGAGTTAAACTTGGCGCGATTAGTTTGGTTAAGTCAAGCAACCATTGGCGATCCACGGTTTCTAAATCGTATCCAGCTTCTTTCAGAAATGGAGTTAGGCGATCGCAAACATCGTCTGTCGGCAATGAGTGTAAATATTGGCTATTAATCCAATTTAGTTTGTCCCAATCAAACTTAGCACCTGCCTTGTTTACGCGATCGAAGCTAAAGATCTCGGTGGCTTCCTGCAAAGTAAACAATTCTTTGCCATCGCTAGGCGACCAACCTAGCAACGCCATATAGTTATTGAAAGCTTCGGGAATATAACCCATATTCCGAAATTCCCAAACGGAAGTTGCGCCATCGCGTTTAGAAATTTTTGCGCCTAGTTGATTGAGAATCAGTGGCGTATGTCCGAACTGAGGAGGTGTTGCGCCAAGAGCTTCATAAATCAAAATTTGTTTAGCAGTATTCGCAATATGATCTTCTCCACGAATTACTTGGGTGATCTGCATATCGATGTCATCGACAACTACGGCAAAGTTATACAGAGGTAAGCCAATATTGCCTTGTTCATCGACACGGGCGATTACCATGTCACCGCCTAGATCGCTACTGCTCCATGAGACAGTGCCGCGTACAAGGTCATTCCAAGAAACCGTGAGTGGCTCCTCGATAATGAAACGAACTACAGGGCGCCGACCTTCGGCTTCAAAGGCTTGACGTTGCTCGTCGGTAAGGTTGCGATGGCGATTGTCGTAGCGTGGAGCTTGTTTGTTGGCTTTTTGCAGCTCCCGCATTGTCTCTAGCTCAGATTCAGTACAGTAGCAAAAGTATGCTTTTTTCTCGGCTAGTAGCTTCTGTACAGTGGCAATATAGCGATCGCTACGTTGTGTCTGAAAAAATGGTCCTTCATCAAAATCGATCCCCAACCAAGCCAAGCCTTCTAAGATATTTTGGGTATATTCGTCTTTAGAGCGTTCGCGATCGGTGTCTTCGACTCTAAGGATAAATGTTCCTTTGTTATGACGGGCATAAAGCCAATTGAATACGGCGGTACGGGCTGTGCCGATATGTAAGTTTCCCGTGGGGCTTGGTGCAATGCGAACTCGAACAGACATGAATTTGTAAACGTTATAAAATCCAATTATCCTTCATATCACGTTACTGTGTCGAAAAAAGCTGGTCTCAGCTTATATAGATAGCTAGGACGTAAAACCCAAAATAGAGTGGCGGCGCGAAGCGCCGCCACTCTATTTTAGGTTTTGTTTTTTGCCCTAACGTCTTCGGCTAAAGCTAAAGAATGAAAAAGGGAGAGTGAGCTAATGCTTACTCTCCCTTTTTGTTTAAATGCGGATGGAGAGACTCGAACTCTCACATCAAAGATACTAGAACCTAAATCTAGCGCGTCTACCAATTCCGCCACATCCGCTTAGACAAGATGTTTTTTGCACCGAATAGAATAATACAGCAATCCTGGTAAATTGCGGCACAAACTTTTTAATTGAGGGATAATAAAGATCTGAAATTTTGCCTTTACCATCACTCTTTTATTACTATACAATCATTTGGATTAGCCGACCGAACGATACACTTGTATTGCTTTGTGCTGATGTAAAAGCCAATGTTTTAGTTGATAAGGCTCTCTTTGCAGCCTTTCAAAAAAAATATTACGTTAATAAATAGGTTTATACATTGCTGCAATCTATATTCCCACTCAAAGACTCTCTTTAATTTAGCGTCCTTGCTGAGCATGTCTGTCTAGTGCATATCCAAAAGCCTCAAAAAATCGATCTAGAGCAAATTTACCCCTGTCCTTGCCCTCGCAAACGCGGAAAGCTAAAGCCGATCGCATTGACTGAAGCTTTTGGTTGCGATCGCTGCTCTTTGTTATTCCAGCTAGAGCCAGACGGCTACAGTCTCTTTCAATTAGGAGGTATTGAATCTCAAAAACATATATGGCAATGGACTGGCAAATGGCAACCTCTTCGTAGAAATAGCCAAAAGACTTGGGTAGAAACTGCCTTAATATACTTTGCTTCCCTGTTGTTTTTTGCGTTAATCATCATCTGGGCGATAAATCTAAAATCAACTTTGGGCATTCCTTTAGCCATTTTGTTGTTTACCCTTTTAGGTTTGCTAATATGGCGATTGCTCGTGATTCGTCGGCGCGATATTTAACAATTATTTATTACAGAGTATGTCACCAGAAGACCTTACTGGCTTCATTCATAAATCCCATGCGGCGGCGCTGCAAATCATGCAAGTTTCTACCAGAGAACGTGATAGTTTACTGCTAGAAATTGCTAATGGTATTAAAACCCATAAAAATGCGATTTTAGAAGCAAATACGCTGGATTTGGAAGCAAGTCGAGACATGGCTGTACCTGATTTGGTACTAGAGTGGCTAAAACTTACTCCTGAGCGTCTTAACAATGCGATCGACTGTCTGACCCAACTTGCGAATCTACCGGATCCCTTAACATTACATGTTGGCATCAATGGCTATCAGCGCGTACCTTTGGGAGTGGTAGCTTTTGTCTATGAGGGTTTTCCTCAACTGGGCTTAATAGCGGCGGGGATGTGTCTTAAGGTTGGGAATACGATTATTCTCAAAGGGGGAAATGAAGGTACAAATACTCAAGAAGCGATCGCGGCAATTGCCAAAGACATCCTAATTTCTAGGGGGTTCCCCGAAGCATGCATGACTTGTCTCCCTCAAGGTGTGACACTAAAAGAACTCATCGTCCAAGAAAAGTACTTGCGATTGGTTATTCCCTATGGTCGCCCTAGCTTTGTACAGCAAGTGAGTAAGCAGGCAACCATTTCCGCTTTGCCAATATCAATGGGCAATTGCTACCTATATTTATCAGCTTCAGGTAAATTAGACTTTGCTAAAGAAGTTATTCTCAATAGCCGTAAAGGTGACCCTGATGCAGTTAATGCGATCGAAAAGGTAATCTTACATCGGTCTTGGCTTGATCGTGCTTTAGTCGATCATGGATTAGGTGAGTGGATTAGCAGTCTCAAAAAGCTAGGTTTGGTGGTGCGTGGATGCGCGGAAACAACTACCTATTTTCGGCAATTTTTGGAAGAATCCCATAGCGAGGAGACGGACAAGCCAAGTCAAGTCTTGATTGACCAATCCATCGAGGCTGAAGATATCTGGGGGCAGCCGTATTTAGACGAGACGATCGCAATCAAAATTGTTAATAATACTGAAGAGGCGATCGCTTGGATTAATCAATACAGTAGTGGTCACGCCGATGTATTGCTAACAGATTCTTTGTCCGAGCGCGATCGTTTTGTTAGTAGAGTCAATAGCAGTACGATCTTCGTTAATGCCCATAGTCGATTTAGTCGCTGCACAAAAATAGGCGATAGTGGCAATGCCAAAATTGCACTGGGTATGTCTAGCTTAAAAACTCGAGGTGCATCCAGATACCCAGGAGTAATTGATATCTATGCTCTCACCACCACTAAGCAAGTACTGACAAGTTCTTTTCAATTGCCATAACTTTAGATATATTTTGCAGGTTTCAAATTATCCAGCCTGAATCCATTAAGTTGAACTTTCTTCAACTGTTCTCTTTTAGGTTGTATTTCAATCCTCATAATAACAACCTCATTTTAGAAATTAAGAATCAATAAATGTTTTGGAAGTCATGCTTTGCATGACTTCCAAAACATTTATTGGTTTGAGTTTGAGCGCAAAGCGCTCCTGCTTTTTACATATATCGTTTCAATAAATCTTCAAGTTTTGTAACTGGTGATCTCGGAGGGAATCTAGGTAGTTCTTGCTCCTGTTGATGATCGTTAAGCAGACAAAGCACAGGTATTTCATATTGATAGCGATCGAACCAGTCAGGATTAGTCGTGATTTCCCTAACCTCTAGCTCAAAAGCCAAATTTTTAACTTGCCGCAATTTTGTTAGCAAACCTTCACACAAACAGCAATCTTGCTTGCTATACAAAATTAGTTTCATAGATTTTTGTTAAATTTACTTTCACCATGTTATATTCCTATTGCGTCAGAACGCATAGCTCAGTTGGTTAGAGCACCACGTTGACATCGTGGGGGTCGATGGTTCGAGTCCATTTGCGTTCATCTGGAGAGCCAATAACATTAAGTTTATTTTTGATGGCAACTTCCAATCCTTGTTTCCATCCTTTCTGATGTGCATACACACTGCTTACTTCAGTGGATTTGAGGTGCACACTTGTCATTTGCCATAGTTGTTGAGCATAGCGTCTTTCTCCATCGGTAAATCATCTACTCGAGAGTGAAACTCACCTCATTCGACTTTTATAACTGCTCCTGCTGGAGCGGGCAGAATCCATTACTGTGACTGGACTGCCAATTTTCGCTTCTATCTCATAATTTTGATGAACTATCTTTATTTACACGGCTTTGCTTCCAGTCCTCAGTCTACCAAAGCAAGATTTATGCAGCAAAGATTTGCGGATATGGGGCTAGTTTTGCATTTGCCCGATCTCAATCTTACTGACTTCTCGACGGTGACGCTCTCAGATCAACTTGCCTACCTCGATCGCACTTATCTCCATGACAATGAGCCGATCACAGTATTTGGCTCTAGCCTCGGAGGATTTTTAGCCGTGCAGCTTTCGGCGCAAAATCCATTAGTACAGAAATTAATCTTATTTGCCCCAGCTTTTGGTTTTAGTCAGCGCATTGCCAAAGCTTTAGGGGAAGAGAATATCACTAAATGGCAACAAGATGGCAGCCGCGAATTTTATCATTATGGGCTGAAGCGTAATGTAAATTTACAATTCCAATTTTTTGTTGATGCACAGAATTATTCAGAAGCAAAACTGACGCGATCGCTTCCTACTCTTATCTTTCATGGTATCCATGATGATGTTGTCCCTGTATCTCTGAGTGAAGAGTTTGCGAAAAGGCGATCGCAAGTTACTTTAAAATTATTAGACGACGATCACGCCCTTGGGAAAGATTTAGACAGCATTTGGCAAGATACAAAGCACTTTTGCGGTTTTTGAACTAAAAAACAACTATGTCGCGTCACATTGCTTCTGCAAATACTCACTCCAAAGGGTAGTTACGTTTGATACAAAACATCCGTTAGGATCTTAAAATCAGCAGTAGCATTTAAAAAGGGTTTTAAAACCGTTGAAAAATATTATAAAAACACTGCGAGCTGACTTCGCAATCATTTTTGAGCGCGACCCTGCTGCGCGTAACTGGCTAGAAGTGCTGTTATGCTATCCGGGACTCCACGCCATTTGGCTATATCGCTTTGCCCATTGGTTAAATTCACTCAAGCTGCCCGTTATCCCTCGGCTGATCTCGCAAATGGCGAGATTTCTTACAGGTATCGAGATACACCCAGGCGCAAGAATTGGTAAGGGAGCATTCATCGATCATGGTATGGGCGTGGTAATTGGCGAAACCGCGATCGTTGGTGAATATGTCTTGATTTATCAAGGAGTTACCCTTGGTGGTACTGGTAAACAATCAGGTAAGCGTCATCCGACCCTCGGAGATAACGTGGTCATTGGTGCTGGCGCAAAGGTCTTAGGCAATATTGAAGTTGGAAGCAATTCGCGGATTGGTGCTGGCTCGGTAGTTTTGAAATGTGTTCCTCCCGATTGCACCGTTGTTGGTATTCCTGGACGGATCGTTCATCGACATGGCGTAAAGGTTTCTGCCCTCGATCATTTTCAAGTTCCCGATCCTGAAGGCGATGTCATCCGATCGCTGATTGGTCGTGTTGAGCAATTGGAAAGGAATGCTGAAGCACATTCTTTGCATCCCATTAACAACTACATTATTGATTCAGAACTGCTCAAGAATGTACGTCCCCGTCATCTCACTCCCTGCGATCGCGTCGATCGTCTTGAACCTGAAGAATATGAAGGATTTTCTGAAGGTGGTGGTATTTAATAAAAAAGGCTCGCGATGCGAGCCTTTTTTTGTGATGATCTAGCCGCTATAATGCAATCAAAAAGGCAACCTAACGGCATGGGCTTCAGCGGTGGTCAGGGTTTTCGAGTTATCGCCAGAGTGTTGAGGCAATCCGCTGCAAGCCCCGGCTAGACAATGCAGGAAGACTAATGAACACTCAATTACCTCACTGCGCGAAGTTCCTCTTGAATAACTCTGCGTAGTGTGTCTTCATCTAGGGGCTGCTTAACTTTTTCTAGATACTGCCGCAAAGCCTCATTCATCATAGTTTGATAGCCTTTGCCAGCAGAATCGCTTCGTTCTCGAAAATTTTCTAACACATCATCATCAATATAAATTGTGATGCGAGTTTTGCCTGTTTGGGGAATAACAGCACCCCTCTTAGCTTGACTAAAATCATATTCCGCTTTCATACTTCTGCCTCTCAGAACGGGTCGCTGAACGGGCTGAAATCAGGCGAACACGATTTCCTCGATCCGTATAGACCACAACTAGCAAGCGCCAGAGATGATCCATTCCAATCACAATAAACCGTTGTTCTCCTTGAGCCGTTGTATCTTCAAAGGAAAGCGCATTCGGATCAAACAAAACTGACTCTGCATCAGAAAAGCGCACACCGTGCTTTTGCAGATTGATAGCTGCTTTGTTTGGATCCCATTCAACTTCCATGCATATATTATATGCACAAGAACAGGCTTTATGCTAGATGATTGAATTTGGTTAGGTCTAACAGCCTCTGCATCTAGAATCACCGATCACTAACTTGGAATGTCGCATGTTCGCCCATGAACACGAATTCGTCATCGTCCAGAAAAAAACAACAATTCGCCTTAGTCGGCGACTCAAACCAAAAGCTCTGCCGCTCGTTTTGTTGCGTCTTTGGCTTCAGTGTAATAGTACCGTGCGCGGAAAGCCATTCAATCTTTTCTTCGGTTGACTTGCCACTAAGCAACGACTGAACCAGCTTGGGAGATGAGGTCAATCAGATGAAAGGAACCTTTCATAGTCGTCTAATAGCCCAAAAACTGAACCACTTAAACTCAATATCAAAATAAAAACAAGGTGCGTTACATTTCATTAACATACCCTACTGGACTGTTTCATCTAAAGTGATGCAATAGTCGATCTATCAAAAATCTGTCAAGAATAGCTTCGCCAAGTTTTCTATTGCACTATTTTAGATAAAACAGTCCACTACAAGATCAGCGATCGCACTGAAGGCGATGTCATCCGATCGCTGATTGGTCGTGTTGAGCAGTTGGAAAGAAATGCTGAAGCACATACCTTACATCCCATTAATAACTACATTATTGACTCAGAGCTGCTCAAGAATGTCCGCCCTCGACATCTTACTCCCTGCGATCGCGCGAATAGTTTTGAGTCTGAGGAATATGAAGGTTTTTCAGAAGGCGGTGGTATTTAATAAAAAAGGCTCACAGCGTGATCTTTTTTTGATTAACAAGCCGCTATAGTGCATTCAAAAAAGCAACCTAACTTTGCCCATCACCCGCCGCAGATAGCCCTTGCTACTCACAGATTACTGCTTGGCGGTCGGCGTGCATGGGCGTTGTTAGGCAAACCCTAAAATCTATGCATATCTGGCTTTCTGTTTTGCTTTTTCAATTTAAGCAAATGGGTCTATTACAGTGTAACAATTCTCATTATGGAACGAGTCTACTTGCTTTCAGAGATTTACAGATTTGCAAATAATTGTTAAGGTCTCTTTGTATAAGGGTTTCAAAGACCTTATTTTTCATAATGAGAATTGTTGATTATGGTGCATTTGCTATCGTTGTAGCAAGTGGCAACATTCCATCGGCAATGTCTTTAAGATTTCGCTGGCTGATGTCTACACCTATAATCTCAAAGTTAAATTTCGCTTCCCGCAATTCATTCTCAATAATGGAGCGATTTACATCCCTGGGCAGAACACCAAAAAACTTGGCTCGTGTTGGGGAAAACCGCACAGGTAGTGTAGTAGCTCCAATTCTGATTCTCGCCAAAGTACCATCGGCATTTTCCGAGAGACGTTCTATATCGCGCTGAATTTGCCCTCCTTTTTCTGATAGTGCAATTTCGCGTTCTACCTCATCTAGTGTCTTATTTAATGGTTTACCTACTTCGCGAGCTGCTGCTTGTTGTTCCCTCAAAACATCTCGTGCATATGCCCGTAATTCAGCGCGTTCTGCCTCCGTAAGAGATGAAATACTCCCTTTTGCCAAGCTCAGTTCGCGAGCCGCTTGCCGACCTGCTTTTGCCTCAAATACAGCGGCAATTTCAAGTACGCCATTGTTCCGAAACGCAAGAATGCCGTCAGTTATCTGTCTGCCACTAGCATCTCGGATGAGATGACCAGGGATGAACTCCAGTTGCTTTCCCCCGGTCTGAACGCCTAATGCGAATGCCCCTGCTCGATCACGTAACCAGGGTACAACGCTTGATTCTAACAATTCTTCAAGCAACTGTCCTTTGAGATGATTGACATTTGGGCCCTTTTCAAGAATGCGTTGCATGGCAAACTCGTCAAGGCTACTCAGGATTTTGTGTTGCGAGGATAGCTGTCGGAACAGATCGGTAACTGCTCGATCGACTGTTGAGGAAATGGGTGCCGATCCCTTCACAACGGTAGGAAGATCGCTAGCAACCCTCTGAGCTAAGGTTCGCTCAATAGACCGCTGAGAGCGAACCAAAAGTTCTGCTTCTTCGATCGACCGTAGCGCAGCACGGCTGGCAGTTGCTTGACCTCCAGCGCGGATCATCGTTTGCGACCATTTTGCAGCATCACGTCCATACATAGAAACTAATCGAGCCTCGCTGTAAATGACCCGACCTGTTTTCACAACTCGACCTGCCAAAGGAAGTAGCACGCTCGCACCCAGAATGCCACGCTCTAAGTCAGTGAGACGGTAGCCAAACAGGTCAACCCCTGCATAGGCTTCATATGCAGCAACTACATTACCGACAATTGGGATCAACCCGATCGCCAGTTCGATAGCTTCGATAACCGTAGGCCGATCGATCGGCACGTCACTGATTTCTGTATCCAATGGCAGAGTCTGAGCCAGCCTCAGCAGTACAACTATATCAGGACGTTCTTCTAAAAAGAGTGCAAACCCTGCCCTCGCACTCCAAGTGAGATACCAGCCGCGACGGTAAAACTCACGATCAACTGGATACTTATTAAACCAGTCTACCAACTCAGTAGCAATCACCTGCATGATGCGAAGAACCAAAGGATTTTCTCTGTATAGGTAGCTTTGTCCATTTTTCCGATCGACTACTGACCGATAGCGCATATCGGGCGAGCGGATTATCTGGAGTCCTAGCTCAATGTACTCTGTTTGTTTTTGAACGTAAGTATCTGAAGCTGCCTGACTCGCCAGATGAGGGAAGAGTTCATTTGTAGCTTGCTTGAGAATATCGAGTCGCCACCGTTGAGGTCCACTAAAACTTGTTGTAGTAGATGGAAAGCGATCGTACGCTAAGACGGAATCGGGACTCGATTTCAGTTGGGCTGCCATGATTTCCCAGGTTCGACGGGAAATCGCAACAACGCTTGCCGACATACGACCAGAGGCAAGCCTCATTCGTAGTTCGGCTTCCGCATCGCGCACCGCATCTTGATAAGGGCGGAGATTTCTGCTCATGCTTAGTATTCCTCCCTTTAGGCTTCAATCCAGTCACCATTTGCATCTTGCTCCCATTTTGGTAGTTTGTCATCGGCACGCAAATAAACCAAAGTTGTCGGTATCCGTACCGGCCAAGGATCGTCCTGCGGAATCTCATCACCTGGTCTCTCCAATCGTTCAGCAATTTCATCGGCAATTGGAAGATATATAGGACTAGAAATAGGTGGTAGCGGTCCACCTTCCCATATCTCGCCGTAGCTCATAAAATGGTCGATCGCGCCCTCAAAACCCAATCGGGCAGGTACGACAACCCGACAATATCCTGCTTTCAGGAATTGATTAAAGACGGGATCGACATCCTCATAAGCAATTCGTTCCTCCCACTGATTCTTCCGTCCCCAAAAATAGGGGTAGGTCACCCAGGTCATTTGCTCCCATTCAAATGCCTGCTCGAAGAAGCGTACGTATGGTCCTTCCGCAGCATTCTCAAAGAGATTGATCTGGGGCAACCCGTTAGAACCTGAGGAGATAGCATCAAATAGATCGAAATGCTGCTCGGTGAGGATGCTAATGCAGTTCTTTTTTAGTTCGTCCTTCATAACTTCTATGTTCAACGCGGGATTCCTTCCACGAATGGCGACCCCTGCTTGAAGCTCTAGACTAGCAAGTTTCTCTTCATATTCAGAGAGTCGAGCTTTATATGCTTGGGTAAGCTTGGCATGAGTATCCAATCGCCATTTCATCATTGCGCGATCGGTACGTTGGCATTTGATTACAACTGTCCCCGCTAAACTTGACACTTTCCATGCAACCAGTGCAAACGGAATAGAAGTATAGTCCTGAGCTGCGATGGGTTGACTCCATGTACCCGGTCTACTTGCGAAGAAACGGTGACCAAAACCACCCAGAGCTACGTCTACGACATGATTCGGATCCCAAATAGTCACTTCAACACGCACAAAAATATGCACAGCTTTGTAACCTTCATCGACTTGAGTTTCTGCTGAATGACTGAGACTAGTATTTGAATCAGCAGGTCCAAGCTTGAAGTTCATTGACTTGGTTTTGTAAAGGTCAGGCGGAGGTTGCACATCTGTAGCCCCGTATTGCTGCACCCAATTGTGATAGTTCATCTCCGTGATTTGGTCTGGGCGTAACGTAAAGGGTGTGGGCTTTTCAATGGCGATGGCACTCGTATGGGTACTTTGCAATGCAGCAATCAGGAAGGCTCCTGGCTCAGGCAGCATAAAGTCATACATTACCCGCAGCCCATAGTTAAACATCTGCGCCTGGTATACTTTGTTCACCCACTGATAGACGCCTGAGATGTTCCCTGCACCACCCACATTATCGAGCGTATGATTATTTTTCTCAGTCACCTCATTGGTCACCCGCAAAGAAGACCGTTCGAGCACGCGTTCTGTGATCTTGTTGGCGCTTCGTTGAGTCACGTCTTGAGAAAAATTAGCAGCCGATTTCATTGCTTCCTCTTTGCTACGCGACAGAGAACCTTCAGCACTGGCTGAGAACTCAACTGTTGGACCATATTTCCCCGATATGGTTAAACCCGCCTTCAGCGATGCATCTTCCTTGATAGTTTCGCCAGTTTCACGACTCATCTCGAAGCGATTCGTAGATTCCAGTTCTCGTTCCTCAGAGGTTGTAATCTCAGTTTCACGGAACGTCAATTCCTCAGTCTCTCTCCGCCGTATGTGCTCACGTTCTTTGTGTTCACCTTTGAGGACACTCTCGATGTGAGCCACATCCGTTCCCTCGTAGCGCACGAGTTGTTGCTTAATCACCAAAAGGTCGGCAACGCCTGCGGGTGCAACGCTTCCACGGGAACGGGGCACACGATCATCTACAGAAAATGCATAGGGAGGGAATGTTAGATCGTTGCCAATTACCATGCTGTTCCACACGGTAGGCATGGGTGTGGAGATCACCACCATGGTATTACCCATCCGTTTGAAGGTTCGCTGAACGGGTCTGCCCAATAGTGAATCCAGCTCCTTACTCAAAGCCATCGTTTCA
Source organism: Pseudanabaena sp. (assembly GCA_003249035.1). Lineage (GTDB taxonomy): Bacteria > Cyanobacteriota > Cyanobacteriia > Pseudanabaenales > Pseudanabaenaceae > Pseudanabaena. The sequence continues at coordinate 76,697 of QBMK01000001.1, read as the reverse complement.
GATTGCAACTGTTGAACAATTTGATCTAATGGACGCTCAGCAATGTTGACCTGGCGTGCATCGAGAAGCTCTACTGTATCGCTCGATAGAGATCGAGTAGCCGTAGACTTCAGCCGGAAGCTGACCTCACCAAACTCAGATGGTTTGAAGCTTGAGCTTCCCGTTTGCAGAAGCAGCGATTGAGGGAATACAGAGGCGATAGATGGCTCGCCCGCTTCGGAATTTGATAGAGAGCGAATATTAATCCCCTCACCCTGCTCCTGAGCATTCTGAGCACCCTGCTGATACCGTATCAGTTCCTGGACAAAGACTTCTGTAGAACGTTGTGCTTCAGGAACTAAGAATCCATCATCTTCCTCTTGCTGTGTACTTTGCAGATGTTCAGCACCCAGGTTGATTAATTCTTCGAACGCAGTATTAAGTTGCTTAAATCGAGCAAGCTTCCGCTCTGCTTTGGCTCGTTTCCTTGCTTCGGCTTCTTTCCGTTGTTGTTCTAGTTCTTCTTGGCGTTTCGAGGTTGATAAACTCGAACGCAAATCGGTCTCACTTGGCAACATCAAAGATCGACGACGATAGCGACGCAAAACAGCTCCATCGTATGGAAAATCTTTTGTAGCCGCCACCTTCAGAATCAATTCTAGATCGCGTAGTTGACGAGTCAGATCCTCAATGGGTCGTTGATGCTCTTCTGGAAGAAGCTTGATCGCAATGAGGCTATCTTTTAGGAATGCAATGGGAGCATTCAGAGTTCCTTCTTCTACTAAGTCATTTGGATTTGCATCAAACGTATTCGCGATTGCGTTAGATACATCATCATGCGTCACACATTCTTGCTGTTCTAATTCATCGAGCGTAGCAGATAGATTTTTGAGTGCTTCGTAAATTGGGAGTACCTTGGGATCTCCCACAAAATTAGAATCTTCAGTAAATTGACGAGCCACAGACTTTAGGGATTCTCTGAGATTATCACTATTTTGTGCTTGACCCAAGGCAGCTTGAAACTGAGAGCCTTGGGCTAGCCGTATGCTTGGAGTCTCTTGATCTTGTGCGATAGCTGGACGAGTTAATACAAATCTAAAAAGAGTTTCCATGTTTTCTTTTCCTTCAATTTTCAACTTCCCAAACTAGAGAAGAGTAGAATTGCATTCGGTTTATGTAAAAATCTAGGCTGCCTAACGGCTTGCGCTTCACCGGACGGCGATAGAGTTTGCTACACAACTAATAGCGATGCCGCCGTTCCGTGTGCAAGCGCAAGTCGTTAGGGTTCAATACTGTTATTCTTTGTTAATCTCTCCAAAAGCCTTAGTGGTTCATTGCCGAACCACCAAAACTTGAATTACAAGATCTTCGAAGCGTTGATGGTTGCTGACGTGACACCAAGCTTCAGCGCAATTTGATTGGCAATCTGTGCACCCAGCCAAACACCGCCAGTTTTTCCCAAGACGCTAGGTGAGCTAGGGACGCCGAACGTATCGTCTGTGCCCGCTGCATTAAGCACCGTAACACCATCAAATTGCCAGTGAACGCCTAGATACACTCGACTGACCGAATTGTCGATAATCGCCTGCCATAGGCTAGTATGAGCAAGCGTTATGTGATCGCGTGGCTGCATTGTCCTCGGATCTTTATTGCGACCGTCAAATTCATCGGATACAAAATCAAAACTCACATCATCAACCCCATTGGTATCAAAGGTTGCGACACCTTTCTCTGTCAAGAAGAGCCGCAACAACTGAAATGCCGCTGCACCGAAGGTTGCATGTCCTGACGGGTAAGCTGGAAAATCCGGGGTCTGACCAGTCTGCGATCCGTTTGTGTCAGGCCGACCAAGCGGTAGCCAGTTAGGATCTGCGACGCCATTCCCCACTAATGCCTTGCGAATGCCTACAGCCGGACGCCACATCATATGTGTTGGAGCATATTTGTAGAACCATGCATCTATTCCCGCATCTGCCATAGCGATGCCGACACCAGCAATAATTTCCAACTCATCAACAGGGGTCAACTGACCCGTCATTCGAGCCTCAATCGCGTCAAGGACTGTCAGCACTACCTGCAAATATAACCTAGGTGGGGTTCCGAGTTCTTGTGGACCATCATATCCCCACGCAATACCGATAACTTCTTCTGGAAGGGTCCGAACACCAGGCTGACCAATCGGGCGGTTGATATCACCTTTTATCGCGACCTTGGCAAAATCATCAGCGTAATGTTGTGTGGGATTTACGACTGCCGCCGAAACTCGCCCTGGAGGTGGTGGAAAGCCTGTGACCCTCGTCGCCAGCAAGGGAGTTGAACTCCCCCATCTCGCCCCCGCATAACCTTGTGTTGGCTGAATCGGTGGCGCAATGTGGTTGTATGCAGCACCAGTAGGAGTATATTGGTCAGCGGCTGCATTGGCCACATCAGCACTTCCAAAAAGGTGAACTGCAGTTCCAAAAGCACGCCCTGCCATTTCACTAGCACTCCCGACTGCCCCTAATCCAAAGTATTCAAGCCAATGGATCCAGGCTGGTTCCAACAGGTTTGCTTGGTTTGGATATCGCAATCTGAGAACTTGTGCGCACGCGGCGGCACCCGCAATATCTGAATCCACAGGATTTGTAGGGGTTGGTACAAGACCTGTAGTGGCTGGCAAACCCAGTAAGGTCGAACGACCTGAGGCGTAGGCATTGGCGTCGTTGAGAGCCGCTAACGCCATACCTAAAGCGCGTGCAGTTCGGAACGGTCCAGTTTGGTCACCAGGGCTGAGCGTCGCTGTATGGTCACGGCGCACACATTCCAGAGCCATATCGATCCAAAAGCGCAATTTCGGAGTAGCTGCAGTCATTGGATTATCTCCACTTTTTTTAATTAATCAAACGAGACATTTCTATCATTGGTGATTACACATCACCACACCACCACTAACTCCAGAATGAGTTTCCACAGAAAACTTTTGACATTACTTAACTTCAATTTAGCTCCGTACCACTAAATTTGATAGCTGAAAAAAATCTAAAAAAGTCAGGTATTTCCTAAGCTCTTTCACAATACTAAAGATCCAGCCTAACTATGTATTAGATGGAAAATTTCTGTCTAATTTGACTATAGGGGATATAGGCTGAAAGTCAAATTTCTGGCTAATCACCCTATATTGGGATGTTATGCAGAAAATTTCTGGCTAATCACCTAAATGGTGTGTTAGCCCGACGATATCAGGTATTATTTAGGCTAGTTGCTTCATAATTTCATTATGCAAACTGAGCCACCATCTCGGAAATTGTTAGATAGAGTGAGAGATTGCATAAGGGTTAAGCACTACTCTTACCGCACCGAAGAAACCTATGTGCAGTGGATCAGACGGTTTATTTTGTTTCATAACAATCGCCATCCTAGCGAGATGGGCAGCGATGAAGTCAATGACTTTTTGACCCATTTGACAGTCAATGAAAATGTGGCGGCATCAACACAAAATCAGGCTTTGAGTGCGATTTTGTTCTTGTATCGAGAAGTATTGGAGCTAGAGCTAGGACTTAACCTTGATGCAGTGAGGGCAAAGCGTCCTCGTAACTTACCTACTGTTTTGACTGTTACAGAAACTTTAGAAATCTTAAATAATCTTACAGGTATTTATCAGATTATTGCCAAGTTACTGTATGGTTCGGGATTACGATTAAATGAAGCTTTACAACTGCGAGTGAAAGATCTGGACTTTGCTCAACAGCAAATAATTGTTCGTGATAGCAAGGGCATGGAAAGCCGCGTCACGATGTTGCCTCGCAATGTGGTGGAGCAACTTCAAGAACATTTACAGATTGTTAAACGTCTTCATCAACAAGATTTGACTAGAGGTTATGGTGAAGCTCATTTACCCTTTGCATTGGGCAAAAAATATCTCAATGCAGCAAAAGAATGGATTTGGCAATATGTATTTCCCTCTAGCAAGATCGCTAAAGATCCCCTTAGTGAATTGATGTGTCGCTATCATATTCATGAAACTGGTATCCAAAAGGCATTAAAACAAGCTGTAGGGTCAGCCAAGATCGAAAAAAGAGTTGGCTGTCATACCTTTCGTCATAGTTTCGCCACACATCTATTACAAAATGGCTATGATATCCCTACTGTTCAAGAGTTATTGGGACATAAAGATGTCAAGACAACCATGATTTATACTCATGTTCTCAATCGTGGCGGTAAAGGCGTAATTAGTCCACTCGATCGCTAACAATTTCAACAATCACGCGATCGCAATATTCTCAGTCTTTTTATTTGGATTTTTGGACAAGCCGCTATAATGCATTCAAAAAAGCATCCTAAAAAACATTCATGCATTATCAAAATCGTCCCCGTCGCCAAGGTTTCTGGCATTTTTGGCAAAGACTTTTACATAAGTTAATCCATAGCTCACTCTGGCAAAGGGCGATCGCATTGTTATTGGCAGGTTTATGTGTTTTTGCCTTAGCAGCCTGTGAGCCAATCCCAGAGCCAAATCAATCGACTGTTGGTAGTACCAATCGACTCAAAACGGTACTTAGTCGCGGCAAATTAGTTTGCGGAGTGAGTGGCGAGTTACCAGGGTTTAGCTTTGTGAATAAAGATGGCAAATATTCGGGACTGGATGTCGATGTTTGTCGGGCGATCGCGGCGGCGATATTTAACGATCCTGAAGCTGTGCAGTTTCGCAATCTTAATGCCAAGGAGCGCTTTACGGCTTTGCAGTCTGGCGAAATCGATGTACTAAGTCGCAATACCACATGGACATTAAGCCGAGATACAGCCTCGCGTCTTGCCTTTATGCCCGTAGTTTTTTATGACGGTCAAGGCGTAATGGTACGCAAAGACAGCAATATTAAGGCGATCGCCGATCTCAAGAATGCCGATATTTGCGCCCAAACTGGGACAACTACGGAGCAGAATCTCGCCGATCAGATGCGTAAGCGTAACCTCGCTTACAAGCCAGTAGTTTATGAAGATGTAAATGCTACTTTTGCGGCTTATCAGTCGGGTCGTTGTGTGGCGATCACAGCCGATCGCTCTGCGCTAGTGGTACGCCGTACCCGACTCGCCGATCCTGAAAACCATGTGGTTTTAGATTTTGTGATTTCTAAGGAGCCGCTTGCACCTGCGGTCGGCGATGGCGACTCTAAATGGTCAGATATTGTCAAGTGGATTATATTTTCGGCGATCGAGGCAGAAGATTTAGATGTTTCTTCGACGAATCTTACGACTCAATTACAAAGTAAAAATGCGGAAATCCGTCGATTTTTAGGAGTTGATGGCAGCTTGGGTAAAGATATGGGCGTTGCTAACGACTTCGCCGAGCGAGTGGTGAAGCATGTTGGGAATTATGCCGAGATTTACGATCGCAACCTTGGCAAAGATAGTCCATTTAAATTGCCACGCGGACAAAATGAACTCTGGAAAAATGGCGGATTAATGTACTCACCTCCATTCCGATAAAAAAAGGAGCGCGACGCGCTCCTTTTTTTTGTTTTTACCAGCCAAAAATAGATGCGATCGCAGGTTGAGCCACTGGACTAGTCTCTTCTGGTATCTCAGTACTATGAGCTTCTTCAATTAGTTCTTCAGTGCAGAAAGTCGCCTGAGTAAATCCACCAAATTGCTTGACTGAGCTTGCCCGCATCCGCACATTGGGAGCAGGAAACCAAAATCGCTCATAGGAACTCATGGACGGATAATCAGTGATTAATACGAGCGCTTCTTCGTCATCGATTTCATAGCGACCAATCACGGGCATAATTTCCGCATAGCCACGCTCGCGCAACAGCTTACCTTTTCGACCGGACTCATCATCTGGAACCAGTGCAAATACAGTTTCGCCCGAATGATTTGCCTCATCTTCTTTATCCCATGCCATGGTTCCATCCCACTTGACATAAGCACCGCCGATCGCAGTGGTTGGTTCGACTTCATGCATTTGGCAGATTTCGATTACCTTCGGATCGTCAGCATTGAGTGGATTAACATAAATTTCTGAGCCCCCTTTTTCGGCTCTACGAAAGGCTAAGTGATGGGTAGTTCGTTGAGATTTCCATTTACCAGCACTTTTTTGAAAAAATTCTAAAGCGTTCATAATAATGTTGATGAAAATTTAAAAAATTGAATGAGAAGTTTAAATGAGCGTTTTACTATTCAGGTTTTGAACCAGAAAATATTCCTTTGAGATTCCCCCAAAAGCCCTTCCCAGAATCTGTTACTGCATCTTCTAGCTTTTGACCGTTAGTTGATAAGTCATCCATCTTAAAGTCAATTAGCAAAACTACTCTGGTGCGATCGCCACGATTCCAAGCTTCATGCTCGGTCGTATCATCAAACACCAAACATTTCCCTTCTTGCCAATTTTGGACTTGATCGCCAACTCTTAAGCTGCATCCATCGCAACCAACTAGGCCTAAGTGACAGCGTAAAACTCCATCAGGATAGCCAGTGTGTGCCGCAATATGTGTACCTGGCAAAAGCGAAGAAAATCCAGCCGTTACCATATTAGGGATTTTGTCAACCAGTTTCGTTGTTTCTGGGCAAATTTGGCAGTTTTTACCAAGTTTCATCCCAAAAGCGTATAGACCAAAGGTTTGCCATCCTTTGCCATAGAGGTGCTTTTCCGGCCAATCTAGAAACTCCTTACCACTAATCTGCTCAAGTTCTTTTCTGATGACTTGCCAATTAGCCTCTAAGATTTGGGTGAATTCATAATCTGTAGAATCTTTAAACACGGATTTACTTACCTCCAAATCCCCATTGCTTGAGTGTGCGAGTAATTAGAATTTTAATAGAATTTAAGATTGTTTTAGTAATCTCGATTGGACCACCCACACGGCTCAATACTTTAACGGAAAAAACCACCCATTCCCAGCCGCGACCAATCTCAACTAAAAGGGAATATTTGTAATTGTTAGAGTCAGAATTAGAATTAGGATCTGTAGGCTGCATATTTCAGTTTATAAACTTACCGATAAGCTTTCTAAGCCTAAGTTTACTACCGAAAACACTACAAATATCAATCTCTAGATATAACGTTTCGCAATCTAATAAAGTACGGGCGTGTTTCCACTCCGAGGGCGGGGAAACGACGTTCATCACCTTGCTTGATTAAAAAGCGCTATATTAACCCCTTTTTCCCATTCCGACTGCCTTTGATCGCTTAGGTGCTTTCATAACTGAAAATCCAGTTATAGAAAAAACAGCCTCATAGATGTGATCGGCTATCCCAGGAATCAGGAACTTCATGTTCTTTGTGTAGTTTTTAGTCCATATTTTCGATAGTTGATCTTTAGCCTCTTCATTCACATAGATATTTTTATCTTTATCAATCATTAGCATAGCCACCTCTCCAGGCCTTTCCGTGAGCACAAAGGCAAAGTCTTCCCGATCGGCTTTTAGTCCTTCATACCATTCATCAATATGTTCTACTAGCTTGTCTTGATAAAGTGCCAGAGACATGCTTTCGCCTTTCAGCAAGGCTTTTCGCAATGCGCTTGATATTTCTCTGGTTCCCATCGATTTATTGAGCCTATTAGTGTTTGTTAACGTTAAATTCTAGTCGCAGCGATGCTTACAGTCAAACTTACAGTATTTGGCGATCGCCAAAATTTGAATGCAAGAGTAATTCTAAGGAATGAAAATTAAATAACATGTGCATATAAAACCCAAAATTGGTTCGGCGGGCGAAGCCCGCCGAAACAATTTTGGGTTTTATTAAATTATCATTCCTAAACGCAGTTCACAAATATTTAACATCTCAAAACAGCTCTTGTCTTGATAAATAGGTTATATCAATCCACAAAAGTGTCGTCACACTTTTGTGGATTAAAAACCAAACCCAGTAAGGGTTTTAAAAACACAAAATGCGTAGCCATTTTGTGTTTTGGTATTAAAGCAGAATAGTAGGATTGAGAGAGAGGCTAGTTGATGCAAAGTATCGCTGTCCTCAAGGCTCGATCAACTTTGAGAAACTATTACAAGATTTATGACAAAGCTTAAGCGTATTGGTATTTTGACAAGTGGCGGTGACTGTGGTGGGCTAAATGCGGTGATTCGAGCAGTCGTGCGCCGTGCCCGAGACTACGACATAGAAATTTATGGCATTAAAGGTGCAACCCAAGGATTGATGAATCGCCCAGTAGAAGCAGAATTACTGGATATGCAAAAGGTATCGGGAATTCTGCGTTATGGTGGCACAATTTTGGGAACCGTGAATAAAGGAAATCCCTTTGCTTACCCCATGCCCGATGGCTCAATTCTCGATCGCTCTGAGGAAGTGATTGAGGGCTACCACAAGCTCGGACTAGATGGACTGATCGGTATTGGTGGTGATGGTAGCTTGGCAATCTTGCGCCGCCTCGCCCAGCAGGGACATATGAATCTCGTGGCAGTGCCGAAGACTATTGACAACGATTTAGGCGTGACAGAAAACTCGATTGGATTTAATACAGCGGTAAGCGTGGCTGTAGAGGCGCTCGATCGCTTAACCTATACAGCTATCAGCCATAGTCGCGTGATGATTTTAGAAGTAATGGGACGCGATGCGGGACATATTGCTGTGAGCGCAGGAATTGCCGGTGGGGCGCATATCATTTTGATCCCTGAGATTGCCTACGATCTTGATGAAGTATGCGATCGCTTGATGAATCGGGCTTTACGTGGTTTTAATTTCAGTACGATGGTAGTCGCGGAAGCCGTAAAAACCCCCACAGGTGAGTCTGTGACATATACAAATAGCCTCGGTCAAAAGTTATATGGTGGCATCGGTCAATATCTTGGCGATCAGATCAGTACGCGCACTGGTATGGAGAGCCGAGTCAGCGTTTTGGGTCATGTTCAGAGAGGGAGCACGCCATCACCTCTCGATCGCATCCTTGGTGCAGCGTTTGGTGTAGCTGCGGTGGATTTAGTCGCACAGGACAAATACGATCGCATGGTGGCTTGGTCAAATCGGGAAGTGATCGATGTACCAATTGCTGATGCGATCACTAAATATAGTGCCGTTGATATTCATGGAACATTGATTCACACTGCGATCGGCTTAGGAACTTACGTGGGAGAAATCAATTAACTAACCCAAGTTGCTACCTATTCATCCAAAACTAAAATCAAAATAAAAAATGCTAGATTTTTATATAAAAAAAAGCGTTGTTTAGCACTTAGAGGGGTTGTTTTTAACTTGTTTTGAGACGGTTTTTGATAGGTAGCAACTTGGGTTAACTACTACTCTCTCCCCAGTAAATGATTAGTGTTGCAAGGCTCCGCCCTGCAACACTAATCATTTACATCTTTTGATTTTGCTTAGAGCGCAAAGCGCTATAGTTAGATTCTTGTCCAGTAAAGCTTCAGTCTATGTCTAGTCGCCTCAAAGCCCTGTTTTATTACATTACGGCGCGGTTGTTACTTGCACCAATTATGTTGTGGGCGATCGCTACCGTCGTATTTTTGTTAATGCGCGCTACTCCTGGAGATCCGATCGATGCAATTTTAGGGCCACGCGCCCCCGAAGAAGTTAAGGCTGCCTTGCGCGCAGACGTGGGGCTGACAGGTACTCTATTTTCGCAATATTGGGGATACATACAGGATCTATCCCGATTTAATTTGGGTAAATCGATTAGTACCCGCGATCAAACCGTTTGGCAAATTATTAAAAACTTTTTCCCAGCTACCGCTGAACTCGCGATGTATGCCCTGATTGTGGCTTTGGTAGTTGGTCTAACTGTTGGCATCGTTGCTGCTTTGCGTCCCAATACTAAATGGGATGTAGGCGGCAGATTATTTGGAATTATTACCTACTCATTGCCATTGTTTTGGGTTGGTATGCTTTTGCAATTAGTATTTTCTGTGCAGTTGGGATGGTTGCCGGTTGGGACTCGCTTCCCAGCTGGTGCTGAGCCACCCGTTCAAGTATTCGGTTTATATACTATTGATGCGTTGATAAAAGGAAATTGGCAAGGTCTCTGGACAAGTATTCAATATTTAATCTTGCCTGCGGCTAGTTTAGGGATTGTTATTAGCGGAATTTTCGAGCGGATTGTGCGGGTGAATTTACGTCAAACTTTACAGTCAGACTATGTTGAAGCTGCTAAGGCAAGAGGGATTAATCCCAGAGTGATTTTGTTTAACCATGCGCTCAAAAATGCGATGATCCCTGTAATTACAATTTTGGGATTGACAATTGCTTCGCTTATGGGCGGCGCTGTATTGACTGAAGTTACTTTCTCTTGGCCAGGGCTAGCTAATCGATTGTTTGAGGCGATCTCAGGGCGAGACTATCCTGTGGTACAAGGAATTGTCGTGTTTTTTGCGATCATCGTCACGATCGTGAGTATTCTCGTAGACATTATTAATGCTTGGATCGATCCGAGAATTCGTTATTAAAAAGCAAAATAAGCAGCTCGAAGGGTCGTTTACTATTCTTCAAAATCTTATTTTTTGGTACAAGTTGGATGAAAATAAAACCTGTTTTTGTTGGGATTGCCGTAGTTGGAGTTCTGCTTCTGGTAATGAGCTTAACCACCGTGGGCAAAATTTTTGGAGCAAATCCCCGTGATGTTTTGGCGGGAGTCAAGACTCAGCCACTAGCCGTAAAGTTTTTACCGCAGAGATCGCCTTTATTTTTATCGTTTTTGGTAAATCCAGAGAAATTGGGGCTATTCACTCAGCTGGCGGCGAAACCGAGCGATCGCGGTGATGTGCGTCATGAATTAGCTAACCTTAAACAGCAATTGCGACAAAACTGGTTATTAGACTATGAGAGCGATATTCAGCCTTGGCTCGATCAAGAAATTACTTTAGCTGTGACCAATATCGATCTAGATGATCAACCTGCTAATGGTTTGCAAACGGGATATTTATTGGCTTTTGCGGTTAAAGATGCTGAACTTGCAAAGACTAGCATTGATACTTTTTGGCAACAATTAGCAGTAAATGGGTCTGATTTAGGCTTTGAGCAATATCAGGGCATATCGATTTTAAATACTAGTTTTGTAGACGATCAGCCTGAGATTGTGGGGACAACTTTAGATGATTTCGTCTTGTTTGCCAATGATAAGCGGGTATTACACAAAGCTATTGATGCGCTGCAAAAGCCAGATTTTGCGCTGGCAAGTTTGGGTAACTATAGCGATCGCTTAGCGCAATTTAATAAGGATAAAAATGTAGGCAAATTTGGTGTTGCTTATGTGAATTTTGCCGAGTTAGGTGAAGAGTTACCAAAAGAAAGCTTGTTAATGAGTTTAAGTTTTGACAAGTTGGGGATCAAAGCAAAAACTGCGCTGAGCTTTGCAACTGCGAGCGAAAAGCCAGAAGCAGCCATTGAAACTCAAACAACCAAGCTCATAGTCTCAAAAAAATCCTCTGGGAGTATAGCTAACAAGATCCCTGCGGCTAGTTCCGTAATCATTGGCGATAATCTTGGTGAGATGTTGGAAGGTTTGCAAGTTCAGCTACTTCCCGAATGGAAACAAGCAGTGATAAATGCGATCGCGCCAATTCCTTTAGAGAGCAATGCTTTAACATGGGCGCAGCATGAATACGCGATCGCCTTACTTCCCAAACTGAATGGTTCTCCTAATTGGTTGTTAGTTGCGAAAGTGGAAGATGCAAATGTTGTGAAAGAAGCGATCGCCGATCTGGATCGTCTCGTTAGAAATAAACTCACAGTTGGAGAAATCTCGCTGAAGACACAACCTGTGACTATATGGACAAATCTGTCTGCTAACGATAATTCTAAAGTGTCGGGAAATGTGGTAGCGGCACATACTCAAACCAAAGATTATATATATCTATCGAATTCTCTCCCAGTCTTAGAATCAACATTAGCTCTCAAGAAGAGTGAATCGATCGCTGCATTAAAAAGCTTTAAAACTGTATCGACAAAGTTGCCAAGCGATCTCCTAACTTACGCATATATTAACAAGAATCTCGATCTATCTTGGTTACGGACAAGTCTATTAAATCTCAAGGCAGCAAGCGAGATTTCTCCTAGTATCAGCAATTCTTCCCTTGCTCAAGTTCTTAAACATATAGAAGCAAGTGGTTTTTCCATTGCCAGTAGTGATGAAAGTATGCAGAATGGTGAACTTTTCTTGCTTCTAAATTAACTCATGATTAACGATTTACACTCCAAAAAACACAGCATAAATCGTTAATTGCTCAACAACTACGCTTTTTTGACTAAAGACAATTCCTCAACCGTGAAGCGTTCGAAGGAATCTTGCTGACTGGCTAATAGCTCAACCGTCGCATCAGCAATATCATTATTAGCAGCAGAGCGATCGCGTAAACGTTGCTCCAAAATTTCCACCGGCGCAGTGCAGTAAATAATTTCTACAGGAATATTTTGAGACTGTGCAGCAGCGATCGCTTGACTTCGCAGGCTAATGCGATCGTACTTCGCATCGAGAATTACTGTGAAGCCTCTGCTAGCCAATAGAGAACCTAATTCAGCCAATCTTGTATATGTTTTCGCAGTCATCTCAGGCGTATAGATGTGATCACTACCGCGATCCATCAGGTCAATTCCTGCAATCTGCTTACGAATCGCATCCGATCGCAGATAGATGGCATCTTGCGCAGAAGCGATCGCTCCTGCGGTTGTGCTTTTGCCAGAGCCAGATACACCCGACATGATAATCAACTTACCTTGCTTGGGTTGCGTATATTCCCACGACAGTTTGTAATATGCCGATGCTTCCGTTTGAGCATTCGCTTTCACATCCGCAGGAATATTGGGATCGTCTAGCAAGAATGAAGTAACCTTAGCGCGAATATAAGCACGCATACTGCAATGGAGTGGCAGCAATACTACTCCTTCATAATCACCAGTGCGCTCTAGATAAGTATTTAGGAAAATATTTGCGAGATCTCTTCTACCGCGAAATTGTAAATCCATTAATAGAAATGCGGCATCGTACAGCACATCACTATTGCGAAAAGGCTCATTAAATTCGATACAGTCAAAAATCTGGATTTGATCTTGATAGAGACAAATATTTTTTAAATGGACATCGCCATGACATTCGCGCACTTTCCCCTTAGCAATGCGATCGCTAAATAACTCAGCATTCTCTGCAAAGAATTTATCTGTATAGGCGCGGGTTTGAGTAAGCTGCTCGTCAGTTTGAGCAATACCAACATATTTCTCTGTAGAAGCATAGTTATCATTTGCCACCGCCCGAACCGCTTCCATTGTCCCAAAGCTATTGATATGGTCATTGGTTAGTGCATTTTGATGGAATACCGCCAACTGTTCGCCAATCTGTTTTACATGGTCAACCGTCAGTCTGCCCGAAGCAAACATCTCAATGAGTAAATCCTCTTGTGCGAATTCTGGCATTGCGATCGCATATTCCACAGGTGTGCCTGTACCAGTCTTATCAAAGTGATATTTCCCATCTGTATCGATAATAGGCAAGACTGAAAGATATAGGTCAGGCGCTAAACGGCGGTTAAGTCGAAGTTCTTCATCACAAAAATATTTGCGTTTTTCCAATCTAGAAAAATCTAAGAAGCCAAAGTTCATTGGTTTCTTGACTTTGTAGGCATAGGCTCCAGTTAGCAGCACAAAGGAAATATGGGTTTGTAGAAGTTGGATAGGCTCAGTAACAGGATGATCGTAAAACTCTGGAGTGAGCATTTGCTCAATGATCGGCGGTAAGGACATAGTTAGATTAATGTTAGTTTTTGAGTGATTTCGAGGCCTGCATTGCAAGCCTCGAATATTTATTTAGCTAGGTTTTTTATAGCGTGTTAGCCATGTGAAGAAAAGAATTGGCATCGAAATTGCCACAAGTGACTCTGCCCAGAAAAACGAGAGAAAATCTGACAAACCGCCAAGAGGAGGAACACTAGGCTGAAGATTTCGCACCGCAGGTAGCGCAAATAACATACCCGCAATAAGAGTGAACATCCCGAATTCAATCGGACGTGGTTGCCAAACCACTAACATCGTCATCGTAAATATCACCAAACCAATCAACCACATTGCAATCATCAAGAAGATAGAGAAAGACTTGGTGATTATTGATCGCGAAACATTTACGCGCAAGCCAATATAACTATCAGAAGACTCGAATACTGTTTTGGGGATATAGTCTACATCAATGTTATAGCCCGAAATTGCTCCATAAAAGCCTACTGACATGGGAATCTCTTCTTTCTCATCCTTAGGATTAGTAAAAAAGAGAAAGAAGTCAGTACTATGAACATCAAAAGGATAGTCACTGACCCTGCCAGTTGCTAGTGTTAAAGAGCCTGTAACAGCATCAGGAATACGATTTTTCTCAAGTGTAACTTCAGCTTTACCACTTTCAATACCTGTAAAGAATCTTAGCTCTCTGGTGAGGCGTGCATCTTTAGCAAATGTGCCTTGAGGGATCGGGACAAATCGAAGATTCATCTCAGATTTGATCGGATCTACTCCTAATAAACTAACTTCAACATCGATCCGATTTGGTTCTTTGTCATCACCAAAGGTCAGATTAGCCGATCGCTGCGTGCGATCATTCTGATAAAAATAGAGGGCTCCCGAAAACGCGCCTACAAAAAGCGCTAATAAAAGCAGCATTATAACAATGCGCTTAATTAGTAGTTTGCGAGTAGTATCTGCCATATAAAATTCGCCTAAGTGAGTATTTATTTGCTATGCAAATTAATACTCAGACTACCCCACTTTGCGCTCAGTCACTAGGGTAAGGTCAGTCCATCCTCCTTTGCGATCATAGGAACGGATCATCCGTTGATGCTGTCTTGGCTCGATTAGCCATGATAAAGCTATGCGAAATGGCTGACCTGTGGCGATCTCAACGGGACAAGTAACTGATGCACCATCAGGTAAAAACAAGGTTTGGATCGACAAAGTATCCTGCTCAAAATTCAGTATTTGCGGATTTTGTGGATCGAGCCTAGCGCTTGAGGCGATCGTCTTTGTTCCTATAGGGGTTTGTATTTGTAAAGACATAATCACGCGATCGCCTTCTTGTTTCCATTCGGTAACTGTTGACATGACTTCTGGCTCTAGCCAATCAGCAGCGATCGTAATTGCTTCACCTTCCCATTTGCCTAGCAAATCAGACAAGGTTAAGTCTGGACGCGTGGGCGTGGTGTTATTGGGTAAATGTTCGCGAATGAAGGTAATGCGATCGAGTTGGCTAGCTTTGTCATAGATCAGCACTAGGCGCAAACGGCAATCTCCATGAATTAATCCCAACTCCGCGCCAAATTCTGTGTAGGGTGCAAATTGCAATGCTCCTTGAGAAAAAGCTCCATTCTCAAAGAAAGTGGTGCTTTTATTGAGTGAACGATATTCCAAAACTAAATCCTGCGGCTGACCGTCGTAAAAACGCCGCACAACTTGCCGCACAGTTTGATTGCCGCTATTAAGTTCTAAACTTGTTTCACTAGGAATATCTTCTAGGATCTCTCCCTTTGCTGATAATCGAGTGAATGAACCTTGCCAGCAGCCCAGGTTTTGTAGTAAACATTCCCATTGCGATCGCATAATTTCTATCACGAGCCTTATATATTGAACGCGCCACGATGCCCAATCAAACGATTAAGGCGATCGCCAAATTTTTTACCCAGAAAGCATTTCAGCCATAACGCAAAAAAAAAGACTGGTGTTGGTTTTTAATTCACAAGAGCGCTACGATGCTTTTGCTAAATTAGTACTACAAATCATCGTCAATTTTTGGTAGTCTTATATACATTACTTGGTAATGAACAAATCTATGGCTCTCTATCGTTTAATCTATGTAAGTCAGGCGGTGTCGGGACTAGAATATCCCGACCTAGTTGAAATTATGGAGAAGTCGGAACGCAACAACAAAAACGTCGGAATCACGGGAATGTTGAGTTTTGGTGATTCAATGTTTTTGCAGGTGCTTGAGGGCAGTCGGCGAGTGATTAGCCAAACCTATAATCGCATTCTGCTAGATAAGCGTCATGTTAATGCTGAACTGATAGATTTCTCAGAAATTGAGCATCGTGATTTTGATCTATGGTCGATGAAGGTTGTCCAATTTGGTAATCAGGCTCAAGTGCGCAATATTATCTTGAAATACTCAAGTTCAGAAATATTTTCCCCAATCTCGATGACTGGAAAGCAGAGTTTGAGCTTTTTGCTTGAATTAACTGAACTCTATCACAAAGGATTAGTTTCCTAAATTTATTGAGTTTCGTTTAATCGAAATACACTGTAAGAGTGAGTTTGAGAAGTTTTTTTTGCTCCTCCCTAGCTGCAAAATTCTGGGGCGAACTAGATTTGATCCTCTCGGAATTGGGGGCTTAGAGGGAGAATTAATTGACTTTAGCCGAAATTTTGCGCGTGTTAACTTCTAAAAACTGCAAACCCTTGTACTGGAAAGTTAAAGCATCATCGGCGTATTTTAGTCTTTTTTAGACATGAAATGGATATTTCAGTACTTATCCCCGATTCGCGACCAGTGCCCTCAGCTATGATTGCGAATCGATCGCACCTTCGGAATCATTAGCGATCGCCTAAATCCATCATCACGAATTAGCAAGGCGATTGCAACTTTAATAAATGATATTTAAGTGAGGTGTGGATTGGTAAGGAGATTAGGTATCTGCTGCAAGACTTTTTGCAAATTTAGATTGCTTTCATTAGATAGGGTCTGATACAAATGAGCAATGCGATCACTAAAGCAGTACATGAGCTTATTTTCCATATATAAGGGATGTCCGATATAATGAGATTCTTGTAATAATTTATTCATCTTACTCAAGCGTTTGGGTGGGATAATTAGTACAGTTTTTTTTGCCATGCTGGGGAAAATATTAAGCAACTCCATAAAGCGATCAATACCTGTAGTAATTGGTGTGGTTGTTTCAACTTCAAAGGCATAGACAGCATCATTTAATGAGTCAAACCAAATTAAATCTATTTGCTGGATTTTATCTCTTTCCCAATCTTTTAACGATTTTTGAATTGGCAATTTAGATAAGGACAACTTACTAAAGGCTTCACCATTCCATGAACTAGTGCCTTGCTCTTTTTTACCAATATGAATCTGTAAACCAATAGCTATGCCGATTTTAGCAAGAGCATAAATAATTGAATCATGTTCGATTTTGTTAGCATCTTTAGGAAAAGTTAGGCTGGGCAATACTGAGTTTTGAGTGACACCCAAGTTTAGTTCAATTTGGGTTCCTTCGGCTTTACCTAGTTGCCAGTGCTTGCCATCAGGAGAAAAGCCAATTTTTTCTAAAACATTGAGAATTGTTTGACTAGCAGGAGTTTGACCGTTGATCAAGTTAGGCATGACATTAAAGATAATCTGATCAAAGGGAACTTCTCTCCCTTCTCTTTCCATTAGTTGCAAATAGTCGATTAGATAAAAGCGTATGCGATCGTCAAGGGGGACAAAGCAGCCAATTTTTGTATTTGGTTTGATGCGCCATAGGTTATCAAGGTCAGAAAATACAAATTCTTGCTTGAGAATCGGCGTAATATCATCGAGTTGCTTTTTGACTTGTCCTAACAATCCATTTTCTAAAAGTTTAGGAATTAGGGCGTTATAAATATCCTCTGTGCTTGCACCTGCATTTATGACAATGGTTAATTCTGAAACTTCTTTGATTAGCTGTACTACATCTGTGCCGACTTTGCTAATGGCAATCGCTCTGGGATTTCTAACTTTACGAAACTTGAGAACAAGTTCACCTGATAGAACTTTAAGCGGATTTTCTCTTTTGTGCCAAGAAAGAACTACCGAATGTTGAACAGCAGTATTCACATATTCAAAGCCTGCTTTTTGTGCAGATTTCACGATTGCATCCCAATAGGCGGGATCTTTATGGGCAAATACAATACTAAGCCAACGATCAAATTTCAACACTTTAAACATCTCTTCTATTGATTCTGATAGCAGATCAATATAGTTTTCTTTGGATTTGTTTAAGTCCCCTCCTTCAACAGCTTCAAGTTCTTTTGCTCTATCTGTTACCTCAAATCCTAGCCATGCTGTCCACATTGTTGACAAATCTAGATAATGGATGTTTTGACCATAGGGAGGATCGGTATAGATGTAATCAACAGATTCTGCTGGTATAGAATGATTCAGTTGTGTTGCAGATTTTTCAATCAAAGAGAAATCACCCTTAGATTGTTCAATTAGGAGATTAGTTTCAAGCTTAAATTTGACAGTATTTTTAAATTTCTGTTCAAACTGCTCCCAAGAATTTAGATCAACTCCTTTACGAAGCACTAGATACCTGTAAGAGCGCATAATTTCACTATTCCCTCGACTTGCACTCCTGCCAACAGTTCCACAGAAAGTTAAATTAGTCTTGTTTAGAGTTGCAGAGAAAACAAATCTCATTAATTCTCTAATGGTAGGATCGCTAATCTGATTTATATGATGAAGCAATAATGATAGAGAAAAGAGTTGGCGCTTACTATGCAATTCCTCAACAAAATCTACATTTGCTTTTTTAGGTAATTTAACTCCTCTGGGATACCAATACTTAATTTCAAGGCTCTCTACATCCTCATTGGACATCGCATAGACATCATTAATGGAATCTTTGCAATTTCTCTCAATCTCATCAAAAGCATCCCGAAAAACATCTATATCAATGGGACTAACCGCGATTTGCGAACAAATAAAATTGGCTAAAGGATTAATATCGCAGTGGATCGCCTGACGCTTTAGCACCAATGCCTCAACCGCCGTTACCCCCGATCCACCAAAAGGATCGAGAACCACATCCCCAACTTGGCTAAAAGTACGAATATATTCCTGAACCACATTCCAAGCTCGGCGCGTGAAATAGGGATGACTGCCCCAATGCCTTTTTGCCCCTTGCTTTTTTGGCTCAATAGGTGCAGCGATCGGTTGAATAGCAAGATAATCAAAGGGTTTAACGGCAATCATGATCTATAGGTTTTAGTTCAGGCTATCTTGAGTATAATTTCAAAAAATGTAAAAAAAAACAAAATCCTGAAATATGAAAACGATCGCCATTCAAGTAGATGAAGAAATTGCTAGGGAGTACAACAAAATAACTCCAGAGCAACGAAAAAGAATTGAATCTCTATTTACCCAATTAGTACAACAAGAATTAAAAAGAATATCACTTCTGCAAAGCATGAATGCTCTTGCAGAAGTGGCTGAACGTAATGGGCTAACCCCTCAAATATTAGAATCAATTCTGGCTGATGATGAATAATTGTTTTCTGTATCAGATTATTTGAGCTTGTAGGGAATAGGCGATCTCAAAGTTAGCTATACACAGTTAGGTCTGAGATACGATCGCACCTTCGGCATCATTGGCGATCGCGAAATTACTGGGCGCTAAATAGAGTAACAATTTTAGCCAACACATCATCAACGATCTCATCTGGCACACTCTCCAACTTTCGAGCCTTACGAGCAGACAAATCAATAGGACGAGGTTGATCGCAACGAACTACACCTTTAGTGCGGATTCCAGCAGAATCTAGAGAAACAACAAAACCTGCGGTTCTCGCAAAATTCCCACCCGATGTAATTGGGACAACTATAGGAACTTTGGTTAAGGCATTAAATTTATCGGGAGAGACAATCAAAACTGGTCTAGTCCCCTGTTGTTCATGCCCTTCAGTTGGATCAAGCGAAACAAGATAAATATCACCACGTTTCACAGTTCATTACCCACAGGTTTGACATCTAGCCAAACACGATCATCTTCCGTTATCGGAGCATTAGGATTGCATTGCGCCAAAAGCTCATCTAGTGAATATATTGGTTTCGGTTGAGGTTCAATAATCAGTCTGCCATTGTCAACAGCAACCCCTACGGTTGTACCTGATTGTAGGTTCAAAATTTCGAGAACGGCTGGGGGAATCGCCAACATGATCGAGCCACCGACCTTACGAAGATTTGTGGTGTGCATAATTTTTCTTGTAGTTATACTTAAATATAACATTAGTAAAAACCTTAGCTTTATCATTAACTTATTTGCGATTCGATCGCACCTTCGGCATCATTAGCGATCGCCTTTAAACGATCCAACATATTCGCAGTCACGTCTTGCCACATCCCACGCTGATTTGCTTCTAGCAAGCGCTCAGACATATCTCGCAACGCCCAAGGATTGCTAGATTTAATAAAATTCTGGACTTCAGGATTGAAAATATATGCCTCCGCAATTCCCTCATACATGAAGTCGGAAACGCAGTTAGTTGTAGCATCATAGGCAAACAGATAATCAAGCGTTGCCGACATCTCAAAAGCTCCTTTATAACCGTGACGCATCGCTCCCGCTATCCATTTGGGATTGACGACACGCGATCGATAGACTCGCGCAATCTCTTCACTCAATTTGCGAACCTTGGGCTGCGCCATCCGTGAATTATCGCCAAAGTATACCTCTGGAGCATTGCCAGATACAGAAGCGATCGCTGCTGTCATCCCACCCTGAAACTGATAATAATCATCGGAATCGAGAATATCATGCTCGCGATTGTCTTGATTTTGTAGCACGATTTGCATATTGCCGAGGCGTTGATTGAATGCTTCTGGAGCTGATTTACCCTCAGACTTGCTAGTGTAGGCGTAGGCACTCCAATTGATATATGCCCTAGCTAAATCCTGCTCACTTTCCCAGTTTTGTGACTCGATTAAACCCTGCAAACCAGCACCATAGGCACTCGGTTTTGAGCCAAATACCCGATAACGCGATCGCTCTTCGGCTTGTTCTAGGGTCAGTCCTTCAGCTTGCCAGCGAGTAGATTCTTCTTGGACTTTTGCCGCAAGCGGATTTTGATCGGCGGGTTCATTGAGATTTGCCACAGCATTCACTGCACTATCAAATAAATCGATGAGATTTGGGAATGCATCCCTAAAGAATCCCGAAATCCGCAAGGTCACATCCACACGAGGACGACCAAGAATCGACAATGGCAAGATTTCAAAGTCAATCACACGCCGCGATACGCCATCCCAAACAGGTTGCACGCCAAGCAGAGCCAGAGCCTCGGCAAGATCATCGCCACCCGTTCGCATTGTCGATGTTCCCCAAATCGATAGTCCCAAGGTTTGTGGATATTCGCCATGTTCTTGAGTGTAAGTTTCGATCAACACATCCGCAGCCTTGCGCCCAATATCCCAAGCTGTTTCCGTAGGCACTGCCCTAATATCTACAGAATAGAAATTACGTCCTGTGGGTAGTACTTCGGGTCTGCCTCTTGTTGGCGCTCCTGATGCACCACTAGCAATATATTCGCCATTGAGTCCGCGCAGGAGATTAGTGATTTCTTGTTTGGTTTTATAGAGAGATGGTAGAAGGCGATCGCGAATCCATGTTATTTCTGTCTGCGTTTCAAGGTTGAGATCCCCCCCAGCCCCCCTTAAAAAGGGAGGAGAATTTTCTTCTTCCCCCTTTTTAAGGGGGATTGAGGGAGATCCTTGGTAACTCACGATATATTTGTTAACCTCTATAGGGGAAATTAGAGCGCCCACCAACTCCGCCGCATATTCCTCGATCGCATCAACCGCATCCCCAATAATTCGACAATTCGCTATGCGTGGATGAGAACTTGATTCAAGTAACTCACCTAAATCCGCAGTCAATGGATCGAATTCTAGCTGCCAATCCTGCGCGATCGCTCTAGTCAGTCCCATCCGATTAGCATTAGGATTTCTAGCGATCGCAACGACTAAATCTCTTAACTGCCGACCTTCTGGACATTGCCCAAAGATATGCAAACCGTCACGAATTTGAGCCTCCTTGATTTCGCAGAGATAACCATCCGCAGTCGTAAGAATAGTATTTAAAGAATCTTCTAAACGGTCTAGGGGAATCCCCAAATCTTGATGGAGATTTTCCTGCTTGATTAAGGCTGTTAAGCGATCGCGAATCATCCCCAAACGCGAAGGATCGAGGGTTTCAGCTTCGTAATATTCATCGATTAAGCTTTCCAATTGTTGCAAACCGCCGTATAACTCTGCGCGAGTCATCGGTGGCGTGAGATGGTCGAGAATGACTGCTTGCGATCGCCTTTTTGCTTGAGAGCCTTCCCCAGGGTCGTTTACAATAAAGGGATAGAAATGCGGCATCGCACCAAAGGCGGCTTCAGGATAGCAATTTTCCGATAGTGCCACACTTTTTCCTGGGAGCCATTCGAGGTTCCCATGTTTGCCGATATGGGCGATCGCATGGGCGTTAAACTTGTCGCGCACCCAATGATAGAAAGCCATATAGTCATGGGTCGGCTCTAAATCTGGCGCATGGTAATTGAGTGTCGGATCGATATCGTAACCCCGTGATGGTTGAATACCAACAAAAATATTGCCGAATTGCATCCCTGCGATCGCAAATTCTTGTTCTTGCTTAGGTTGATTCCATCTTGTACTAATTCCACTTTGAACGGGTTCAGGCAACTTCTGGAAATAATTTTGATAATCGGCTAGAGATAGCGATTGATAGACCTGACGTATACCAAAGGATTCGCGATCGTTAGTCACGCCTGTAGTTAATAATTTCATCAATTCATCGCTAGTCTCAGGAATCTCGCCAACGCTATATCCTGAACTTCGTAAGGCTTTGAGAATCTCTAAACAACTCGCTGGTGTATCTAAACCCACGCCATTTGCTAATCTGCCATCACGGTTGGGATAGTTAGCGAGGATTAAGGCAACTTTGCGATCGCCTACCTCCGTATGTTTTAGATTCACCCATTTAGCCGCAAGGTCAGCTACAAAATTAATCCGCGATCGCACAGGTTCATAGGTTAGTACTTCCGTTTGCAAAGCTGAATTCTGTCCCTGCATTGCCTTAAACGAAACTGCTCTCGTAATAATCCTGCCGTCAACTTCAGGCAAGACCACATTCATCGCCATATCGCGGGGAGCTAGTCCCTGTGTGCCATTTGCCCATGTTTTGCGAAGTCCACCGCTAAAAATCACTTGAAAGACTGGCACATTCAGAGCCTCCCAAAGATCGACTTGGGGGGTGTCAGTTTTGAGGCTAGCCAAAGAGAAGCTAGTAGTATTCAATATCACATCGACTTTTTGACCCGATTCTGGCAAGCAGTAGCGAATTAGTTCCGCTTGGATATCAGGTTCTTTTAATGATGAAACATAGATCGGTAAAGGCTTAAGATTGCGCTCAGCGAGAGCTTCACATAAAGATGCGATCGCTGCCGTGTTTCCCGATAAATAATGAGCACGATAAAAAAGAATCGCCACTTGTCCGAGATCCCCCCCAGCCCCCCTTGAGAAAGGGGGGAGAATTTCTTTCTTCTTCCCCCTTTCTAAGGGGGATTGAGGGGGATCTAACTCTAAAACGGAGACAGAAGATTGAGGATTTGTAACTTCATATATCCCAATGCGTGGAACTGATTGAGGCGTTTCATAAACTGTTCCAAACTCAAGAAATTCGATGGCGACAAATTTCAACAAGTTGTGATAATTCTCAACTCCTGCTTCGATGAAATATTGCCAAGCTTGATTGACCAAAGTCAGCGTCGTTGTGGAATGACTAGTCAAATTTGGGTCAGGACGCTCATCCCCTGGCAACACAATTAAAATCGCACCCGTATTTGCTACTGTTTCCTTAACTACTTCTAATCCATAACTCCAATAAGATTGACCGCCAATCAATCGAACAATAATCACCTTGGCAAGTGCCAAGACTTCTTCTGCATAGGTATCGATCGCTATTTGTTGCTGCAATTGCAATACATTTGCCACTCTAATTTGCGGAAAATCTTCGGGCAATCTTGCTGTAGCAGCAGCGAGAGTTTGGATATCCGTATCGGCGGCGGTGATGATGATAATCGGTGCAGGTTGCTGATCGACAAAAACAACGCTGTCGGTGGACTGGTTCCAACCCCCAGAAATAGTGGCAATACGATGCATTAGTTATCCAAATAGCAATGAGCAGCTATGCCATTATATCGCTGTCTTAGCAGCTATGCTCAAAGCCACAGCCTCAGCGACTTTAATCCCATCAATCCCCGCCGAGAGAATTCCTCCTGCATAGCCAGCACCTTCACCTGTAGGAAAAAGTCCCTCCACATTTAAACTTTGATATTTCTCATTGCGTTTAATCCTGATTGGGGAAGAAGTGCGCGTTTCTACACCCGTGAGCATCGCATCATCCATTGCAAATCCTTTGATTTGTTTGTTAAAAACAGGAAGTGCTTCTCGAATAGCAGCGATCGCATATTCTGGCAAACTCTCGCTCAAATCCCCCAAATGGACATTGGGAGCATAGGAAGGATGCACTTTGCCTAGATCTTGAGAAGGGCGATCGGCAAGAAAATCACCAACGAGTTGAGCGGGAGCCGCATAGGTTCCGCCACCAAGCTCAAAGGCGCGAGATTCTAAACGGCGCTGAAGATCAATCCCCGCGAGAGGATGCTCTGGATAATCTTCTGGCGAAATCCCCACGACAATGCCGCTATTAGCATTGCGTTCATTGCGCGAATATTGACTCATACCATTAGTCACCACACGCCCGACCTCTGAAGTTGCTGCCACAACTAGCCCCCCTGGACACATGCAGAAGCTATAAACAGAACGTCCATTTTTACAATGATGCACCAATTTATAATCAGCAGCACCTAAAATCTTATGTCCCGCATAATCGCCAAATCTGGCGCGATCGATCAAATCTTGAGGATGCTCAATTCTAAATCCAATCGAGAAAGGTTTAGCTTCAATATATACGCCGCGATCGTAGAGCATTTGAAAAGTGTCTCGGGCGCTATGTCCGATCGCAAGAACGATCTGATTGCTGGCGATATATTCTCCATTTGCTAGTGTCACTCCCTTCGCTTTACCATCTTGAATGTCAATATCTTCCACCCGACTTTGAAAGCGAATTTCTCCACCGAGGGCTTGGATTTGGGCACGAAAACTTTGGACTATCCCGACGAGCTTAAGTGTGCCAATATGCGGTTTATTGATGTAAAGAATTTCGGGAGATGCACCAGCGTTCACGAATCCATGCAGAACTTTGCGCCCGTAATGATGCGGATCTTTGACTTGGCTGTAGAGTTTGCCATCGGAAAAAGTACCTGCGCCACCTTCACCAAATTGAGCATTAGATTCTGGATTAAATTCGGCTCTTCCCTTCCAGAAATTAAACGTATCAGCCGTGCGATCGCGTACTGCCTTACCTCGTTCCAAAATAATTGGACGAAATCCCATTTGCGCCAACATCAACCCCGCAAACATCCCTGCTGGCCCCATACCGATTACAATCGGGCGAGTATTTAGATTGCTAGGAGCCTTGGCTACATAGTGATAACTGGTGTCAGGAGTGAGCATAACATGAGGATCTTTAGAGAAGCGATCGCTTAATTGCTTCTCTAAAGGTGTTTCGATATCGACGATGTAAACTAAATAGATATCTGTCTTTCTTCTGGCATCATAACTACGCTTAAAAATAGAATAACTTGTTAATTCTTCTGATTTGATTTGCAACTTTTTAAGAATCGCAGATTTGATCGCATCTTCAGGATGATCGAGTGGAAGTTTAATTTCAGTTAGCCGTAACATAGTCAGTCAGTGAAGCTCAAGTTTGATTAGCTGCCAAGGCAGCTATCAATTATAGCCGATCTTGCTCTGGCTTCTTAAGATGCCAAATGGGTTATATAGCTTTGGATTTGTTGTGGTTGAATATATCTGCCTAGCATTGTGCTGTTCCCTGTAACTCATTTGGGAACGGCATAAGGCTCTCATTTAGCGATCGCTTTTTTGGTAGCTGACAATTAGTACTTTCGTTTTCCTCCTTTGTTCTAAACCAGATAAGTTAATTGTCGTCTAATACTTCTTCGTTATTTGTCCAGCAGATTCCTATGAATATCGTTTTCAGAACTACGTGGCACTCAGAGGCTATAGACTATCCATAATAAATTCAGATTGAACTGTTGTGAGCAACTTCAGATAATAGTCATTTCTTTATGCCAAAGCATAAAATTGCGTAGCCAATTTATGCTTTTACAACCTTTACTGGGTTTGGGTTTTAATTCAAAGAAGTGTGACGGCACTTTTTTGAGTTAAAACCCAAACCCGTAAAGTTGCGCCCCTTCGGGGCGCAACTTTACGGGTTTGGGTAATTTATTTTGCACAAGTACTTATTGGTGAAGAGGTTGCTTGCTTGATGTGCCTACAATTTTTTCTCTGTCTTTAGATTACTTAGGCTCGAACATAGATTTTGCTCGTTGTTCTATTTTAAAATATAGTAGCAATTAACGAATTGCTCCAACATAAAATCTTTGTTTTTATGTTGTTGTTGCTCTAATCAAATGGTTTTCATGCAAAATACTCGGCTTAGCACAATCATCAATGTCAGCGTCGGTCAATTATCGCGGTGGTCACGAAATCCTTGGCGAAGAAGCTCTTTCATATTGATTAGTCTATTGCTAGGATTTTTTTTAGCATCAGTGATTTCTACTGTATCTGGAGCCAAATCTGAGCAAGATATCGTAACCGCTGCAGTTACACTTTTTTTAGTAGAAATTATTAACTTCTACGTTTATGGCGCTCGACGGGGCAAAATTGCTGATGATAACCGTTCCCCTAAACTCTTAACTTCGGAAATATTGAATTCAATTAAGTTAGGTTTGCTTTATGGACTATTCCTCGAAGCCTTTAAACTGGGCTCATAATTAAGAAAGCTCGCATAGCGAGCTTTCTTATAGCAATTTGAGATCAATAAAAATCTTGTCTTGGTTGCAAGTGCAAATCAATTTAATCTAGTTACGGCGATGGGTAACTTGATCGACATAGTCGGCAATCCGAGAAGGCATAGATGTACCTGTCAAGATGATATTCACCTTGGTTGCTCGCGTTTCTAGCACCTCTAGCAATTCTTCCTCTGTAATCAGCGATCGCGCCACAAGTAAATTCGCCTCGTCTAAAATCACTAAACCTGCACGCGCTGACTTAATCGTAACTTTGGCATAGTCCCATAGCTCCAAGACCGAAAGTTTTTCCACATCTGTCAATTCGACATCGTCTTTAGACAAATCACGCTCAGCTTCGCAACGTAGCCATTCCAAATTTTCGACAAGCCGTCTAGGATTTTTCAAACCTTGATTAATGCCTGTTTGAAACGGTTGCACGAGTAATACCTTTGTGCCTTGACCTGCTACTCGCAAGCCTTGCGCGATGATATCAGCGTAAAGATTACGATGGGGCGCAATAAACACTTGCACATTGCCTTTAATTGGAGTCACCATAGATGCGCTTTTAGGCAGAGTAGGATCTGTTGGGTTAGTATTGGTCTGATTTTGATTGTTTTTTGTTGGATTCGTCTTAATCTGAGCCGTCTTAATTTGAGCCACCATAAACAAAATCTAGTGTTTAATTTTCCAATAGCCATCATATCAGACGCTAAATATAGAAATTGTCTCGCGTGAGCTTCAATGACACTAGCAATTTTGGTAAAAGTCCCATCAAGTGAGACTTTTATGACAAAATTTATAGGCACAATGTCAAAAAGTTTTCGTTTAGATAGCCATCATGCTCAAAGCTGGGATTGTCGGACTACCCAATGTGGGAAAGTCTACGTTATTTAATGCCCTAGTTGCCAACGCCAAGGCGGAAGCAGCAAACTTTCCTTTTTGTACGATTGAACCCAACGTTGGCTCAGTGTCCGTCCCTGACGATCGCTTAAACACTCTCGCTACAATCGGTAAATCCGCGCAAATCATCGCCACCAGAGTCGAATTTGTCGATATTGCGGGACTAGTCAGAGGTGCAAGTAAGGGGGAAGGACTGGGAAATCAATTTTTAGGAAATATTCGAGTATGTGATGCGATCGTCCATGTCGTGCGTTGTTTTGAAAATGACGACATTATCCATGTTGAGGCATCGATTGATCCTGCTCGGGATATTGAAATCATTACTTTAGAACTCGCTCTATCTGACCTATCTCAAGTGGATCGGCGCATTGATCGCACCCGTAAGGCTGCTCGTGCAGATGCTGATGCGAAAATCGAATTAGCAGCTCTTGAGAAAGTACGCGAGACTCTAGATGCTGGCAAACCTGCTCGTTTAGCTAATCTCACCAATGAGGAAAAAGAAGCAATTTCAGTCTTGCAGTTGCTAACTCTCAAGCCTACAATCTATGCTGCCAATGTCTCTGAGGATGATCTTGCCACTGGCAATGCATTTGTCGATAAAGTGAAGGCGATCGCGGCTGCCGAAAATGCCGAAGTAACTATTGTCTCTGCTCAAGTCGAATCAGAACTTTTAGAATTACCAGACGATGAGCGTCAAGACTTTTTGGAATCTCTTGGTGTCCAAGAGGGCGGATTAAAATCTTTGATTCGCGCTACTTACCACCTCTTAGGACTGCGTACCTATTTCACAGTTGGGCCCAAAGAGGCGCGTGCATGGACAATTCATGCAGGCATGAAAGCTCCTCAAGCCGCAGGCGTAATTCACTCAGATTTTGAGAAAGCCTTTATTCGAGCAGAAACTGTTGCTTTTAAAGACCTTGTGGAATGTGGCTCAATGAGTGCAGCCCGTTCTAAGGGATTGTTACGCAGTGAAGGTAAAGAATATGTAGTGCAAGAAGGTGATGTAGTTTTATTCCTCACCAGTGCATAAAAGTTGAGCTTATCGCTGCTGTTATTGAAAACAAAAAGACCTAGCCATTGGCTAGGTCTTTTTGTTTTCAATATTTTTGTAGCAGTAATCTTCTTCTGAATATGTCGATCTCCACTTTTCACAACCACTCGATTGAGAAGTTTTTCGAATCCCACGATGCAACACGCACCGATTTTCGTCATGACTTGTCTAAAATTGGCGTTAAATTTTAGACGATCGCGATCGCTGAAAACCGATCAGATAGCAGAGATTTTAAGTCTGTAAATTTCGATCTTGCTATAGACATGCGATCGTGATATAGTTTTTGAATATTGTACTTTAATCAAAAATAAGCTTATGGAAAGCGGTGAAATCCGCCAAAGTAAGGTTAGGAAATTAAGATCTGGTCGGCGAGATCGAGTCTTTCCAAACCTACAATTGCCCGTAAATAAGGTTGTCATCAACATTAATTCTTGGACAAAAGAGCAAATTTGCGGTCTTGCGGAGAGTGTTAGAGAAGTTTATATTCCCGATTTCAGAACTAAATTGGAACTGCCATTACAAAACTGCTCGGTTCCAGCTGGTTTTCCCTCTCCAGCGGAAGACTATGTAGAACACAAGCTCGATCTTAATAGTTACTTGGTAACGCATCCTGCGGCGACTTTTTTTGTGAGAGCTTCGGGAAATTCGATGACTGGGGCGAATATTCACGACGGTGACTTATTGATTGTCGATCGCGCTCTTGAAGCCACCCATGGCGACATTGTAATCGCTGTGGTGCATGGAGAAATCACTGTAAAACGATTGCATTACCTAAGAGGTGAAGTTGCCCTAATTCCTGAAAACGATAGCTATAAAAAAATTTTCATTAACGAACATTCAGAACTACATATCTGGGGAGTTGTCACCAATGTCATCCACTGCGTTAGACCGAAAAGCCGAAAAAAGATTCGCCCTAGTCGATTGCAATAACTTTTACGTTTCCTGCGAGCGATTGTTTAATCCCGCACTCATCGGAAAACCCGTGGTGGTGCTATCCAATAATGACGGATGTGTGGTTGCGCGATCGCAGGAAGTCAAGGATCTCGGCATTAAAATGGGAGTGCCTATCTTCCGAATCTACGAACTCATCAAGCGCCATAATATTCAAGTCTATTCCTCTAACTACAGTCTTTACGGCGATTTGTCGGGTAGAGTTATGTCTACATTGGCTTACTTCGCGCCTGATGTAGAAATCTACTCAATTGATGAAGCCTTTATCGATTTATCAGGGTTTCGCTACCGTGACTTAACAGAATATGGCAGCGAAATCCGTCAAAGGGTGATGCAATGGGTGGGCATTCCAGTTTCGGTGGGAATTGCACCGACCAAAACCTTAGCAAAATTAGCCAATCGCCTTGCCAAGCAGTCTAAATTTGGTGTTTGCGATCTCAGCATCTATCCGTCGATTGATAATATCCTCTCGCAAGTAGATGTGGGCGATCTGTGGGGTATTGGTTCAAAATATGCTAATTGGTTACGGGAAAGAGGAATAACTACAGCCTTGCATTTAAAAAATGAAGATGAAGCTGTAATTCGTTCCAAGATGGGTATTGTCGGCGTTAAATTACAAATGGAACTACGCGGCGAATCTTGCTTGGCGATGGAATTGGTTGACAGTCCCAAAAAAGGAACCTGTGTCTCGCGCTCTTTCCCCAAGTCCATCACTAATCTACCTGAGCTAAAAGAAGCGATCGCTACCTTTACGCATCGAGCTGCAGAAAAGTTGC
The DNA here is from genome assembly GCA_003249035.1 of Pseudanabaena sp. Classification (GTDB taxonomy): domain Bacteria; phylum Cyanobacteriota; class Cyanobacteriia; order Pseudanabaenales; family Pseudanabaenaceae; genus Pseudanabaena. Next base: position 46,390 of record QBMK01000001.1, on the reverse strand, counting down.
GACGACAAAAACAAGTTGCGAGTGTAATTACTGTCTTTGCCAGAACTAGTCCTTTTCGAGATGACTTTTACTCGAACAGCGCTACCGCAGAATTGGCTTTGTCAAGTAACTACACGCACGAACTGTCGCGAACAGCCACGCATTTGGGCGAAAGTATCTACCGCCAAGGTCACAACTTCAAAAAAGCGGGTGTGATTATGACTGGATTGGTTTCTGAGAGTCAGATCCAAGGCAATCTTTTTGATGTTGGCAATGATGAGGCAAAGGCGCGATCGCGCAGTCTGATGAGCGTAATGGATACGATTAACGACATGTACAGAAGAGATACGTTGCGGTTTGCTTCTACTGGAGTAATTCAGGTCTGGAAAAGCAAATCTGAGCAGCGATCGCCACAATATACAACTTGTTGGGGAGATCTGCTTGAAGTTTCATAAAAATGAACCAATAGAGGTGTTGTAAAAGTGTTGCTTTGCAACGCTAATTCGATAAAACAGAAAATCTGAATCTAAAGTTAAAATCTGCTTTATACCTGTCTTTTCGGCGGCAATGACTAAGGTTGCATTAGCAAGATCCATTGGGCGATCGCGATATTGTGCCATCAAAGCAAATAATCTTTCATAGTCTTCTGCTTGAAATAGTTTCACATTCTGCAAACCATTGTTCCCATTTTGCTGACCAGTCGATTTCTGGCTGTTTGGGATTTGGGATGGTGTTGATTGGTGTGTCATGCTGGGTATATAGCCCTAGTGCTTCAATAATCGCAACATTAAGGGATTTCCCTTTGTTTTGGATAATATTGCTAATTTCATCGGGGATTTCAATGGTAATTTGCATAGTTTAGCTGCCTAAAATGGGAATTATGATGGGGGTCGTTGCCTTGCTATTTTTTCTGTAAATTGTGAAGTCATCTGTTTTAGTTCTGTCCGAGTACATTTACCTGATATTGACGAAAGACGCGATCTTCTGAAACTAAGGTTAAAGTTTCTGATTTTGCTTGAGCAATTAATAGACGATCAAATGGATCTCGATGGTGAAACGGTAGGTTTTGTAGTGTTAGTAAATGTGCAATATCAATTGGTAAAATCTTGATTCCACTAGGCAACACAAAATCACAGATAATTTTTTCTAGTGGAGTTTCTAATTGGAGTTTACCAAGGCTGGTTTTGATCGCAATTTCCCATAAGCTCACTATGCTGATATACAGACTATTAGTTTCATCTTCTATTACCTGTCTGACTTTAGGGCTAAGGTTTTGATTGCCCTCTAACAACCAAATCAAAATATGAGTATCCAGTAATAATTTCATCACATATACTCAGCAAAATCAGCAAGGGGAGCATCGAAATCTGGAGCCATTTTTATTTTGCCTTGCATACAGCCAAAAAGATGTTTACGGCTTAATGGTGGGCTTGTAGTGGTTTTATCGGTAGATATTTGATTAGATATTTCATTGAGGTGTGGTGGTTGCTGCCAAATATTCATCAGATGCGAAACTAGTTGTAATTGCTCTTGGGGGGTGAGTTGCGTCGCGTCGGCTAAAACTTTAGTTAATAAAGGACTCATAATTTACCTCCATTGCCTCATTGCTTGGGTCTTAACATTGTATTTGATCGCCTCAGTCATTATTCCCCTATCTCTCTAATCCTATCGCGAGAGTTATTATACCATTCTGTATTGCCTTGCTGTTGATATAGTTCCGATGCTTTCCGAGAACCAGTCAATGATTCTTATCTGTCACCTTTTTAGCTCTTAACGAAGTAGTTCTTGAAAACGCGCCTCACCACGAATATTGTCAAAATCTTTGTCGGTCTTTGCTAATTGACGAAAACTGTCAGGGTAAAGCTGAATTGCTTTTTGAAGATTCAATAGTGCAAGTTCCAAGTTGTTTTGCAAAGAATAGTAACAAGCTTTGTTGTAGTAAGCATCAGCAAAATTAGGATCGAGGCGGATGGCTTCGTTGAAGTCAGCGATCGCTCCTTGTTTGTCTCCCGCACCATACTTCGCATACCCACGATTGGAGTATGCAAGAGCAAAATTAGGATTGAGGCGGATGGCTTCGTTGTAGTCGGCGATCGCTCCTTGTTTGTCTCCTAAATCATTCTTTAGAAGCCCACGATTGATATAGGCATCAGCATCATTAGGATTGAGTCGGATAGCTTCGCTGTAGTCAGCGATCGCTCCTTTTTTGTCCCCTAAATCATCCTTCGTAATTCCACGATTGTAATAGGCATCAGCATCATTAGGATTGAGGCGGATGGCTTCGTTGTAGTCGGCGATCGCTCCTTGTTTGTCTCCTAAATCATTCTTTAGAAGCCCACGATTGATGTAGGCATTAGCTTTATTAGGATTCAGTCGGATAGCTTTGCTGTAGTCAGCGATCGCTCCTTGTTTGTCCCCTAAATCATCCTTCTTAATTCCACGATTGTAATAGGCATCAGCATAATTAGGATTGAGTCGGATAGCTTCACTGTAGTCAGCGATTGCTCCTTGTTTGTCCCCTAATTCATCCTTCATAAATCCACGATCGTAATAGACATCAGCATCATTAGGATTGAGTCGAATAGCTTCGCTGTAGTCAGCGATTGCGCCTTCTTTGTCTCCTAAATCATACTTTGCATACCCGCGATTGAGATAATCCCTAGCTGACATTGCTTGGGCTAACATAGGAATGCTTTGTTCTAGCGACTCCGAGTGGGCAAAATCTTCGGCTCGAATAGATGTTCCATTTTCTAGAGAAATTGCAGAAACTAAGGCTATGAGAACGAGAAAACGCCAAGTCATAAATTTAGACCCTCAAGATTTTTTCAAAGAAAAACGGGAACACGACATTCGCGTAATGAGTAGATATACTTAGGCAAGATTGAGGTTTAATATAAGCAGAGTGATGTTCGAAAACTTGGGGAAGATCATTTCGATTCCGCTGATTGCTATATATTTTGATTTTACGCCCAATTTGCTTGATGGTAGATTCTAAAAAGTGACAGAGCCAATCGTGTTTCCTTGCTGTTGCAGCGCCATGCAATCAGGGATGCGGTTGAAGCACGGCGCAATTCTGACAGTGCAGCCGCCAGCCGATATTCCATCACAAAATCATCACTTTTGCGCAATCTCCTTAATGCCTCTTGGATGGTTTTCACCTCATGGTCGAGCTTCAGAGGTGATGATCCCAATAGGTTAGCAGCTACCACCAAAATTATGACGCGATCGCCCGACTGCTCAAGCCTTTCTGCAATAACAAGATTGAGGTTTTGCACATTTACCGTTCCGCCTTGCATGTTAATACCAAGTTTTTCAGACAAAGGATCGATCATAAAGGTAAATATTATCTGACTAAACCAAATTATCATCAATTTTTTGATTAATTACAAGGCTATATAGTTTCCATAAGCAAATCTGCGATCGCCATCACGCACCGATTTTTGTCATGACTTGTCTACAATTGGCATGAAATTTTAGACTATAGCGATCGCTGACAACCTATAAATAGCAACAATCACCGCCCCTAGATTTGCAACCCAAACTACCAAAGCGGCTAATAAGTAGAGGATGGTTACTAGCTATACTAAATAATTGAAAGGATTATGAGTTAAAGTCGTGGTTAGCCAAACGCAGCAAGCAAATAGCAAGTTTGAAAGTTCTCTAGATATCTCTAAGTATGAAGCGAAAACGCAGGAGATAGCTAAGAAGATTTTAAGTGGAACTGAAAAAAATTCTCTTTGGGCAAAACTATCGCAACTAAAAGATGATTTGCGCCTCGATGACAAGCTGATGGCTTGGACGATGGAAAATGAAGGCCTGCGGGTGCAGTTGTTTCGATTGATCGATTGCTTGCCAGCGTTACAGAGCAAAGCCGAGATTGCAAGGCATATGCAAGAATATCTCGCCAGCGATGCCGTCGAAGTTCCTGCCTTACGCGCTTTGCTAAATTTCAGTACCGACAATCCCAACTCGATTACGGCGATCGCCGCCGCAACTACTCTCTCGACTGCCGTGGGGACTCTGGCTAAGCGCTATATCTGCGGTGAGAACTTGAATGAAGCGACCAAATCAATTGAGAAACTAAGGCGCGATCGCTTTGGCTTTACGATGGATTTGCTGGGTGAGGCGGTGATTAGCGAAGTAGAGGCGGGTGAATATCTAAATCGCTACATCGGCATGATGGAAGATTTGTCTAATAAGGCAAAGAATTGGGGCTTGATCGATCAGATTGATAAAGCTGACAGCGAACAACTAAAGCGTGTTCAGGTTTCCGTAAAGCTTAGTGCTTTCTATTCGCAGTTTGATCCGCTTGATCCGATTAAAACGACAGAGAAGGTCAGCGAACCTGCTAGAGTTCTATTGCGTAAAGCGCAAGCTTTAGGCTGCGGCATCCATTTTGATATGGAGCAGTATGAATTCAAATCACTTACATTGCAAATTCTCAAACAGGTTTTAACGGAACCAGAATTTCGCGATCGCACTGATGTCGGTATCACCATCCAAGGCTATCTCCGCGATAGTGAACAGGATTTACTTGAACTAGTCGAATGGGCAAAGCAACGCGGTAAGCCTGTCACTGTGCGCTTGGTTAAAGGAGCCTATTGGGATCGGGAAACCATTCGTTCTTATCAACAGGGTTGGAGTTTGCCAGTATTTTCGGACAAGGTTTCCACTGATGCCAACTATGAGCGCTTGATTCAGATTCTACTCGAAAATCATCAATATCTCTATGCTGCGATCGGTAGCCATAATGCCCGTTCTCTCGCTAAGGCGATCTCGATCGTCCAAACTCTAAATATTCCTAGCCGCGCCTTTGAAGCCCAATGTCTCTATGGCATGGGTGACAAGTTCGCCAAAGCGATCGCCGATATGGGTTATCGCGTGCGCGTGTACTGTCCCTTTGGCGATCTCATTCCAGGGATGTCTTATTTGATTCGCCGATTGTTGGAAAATACTGCCAACAGTTCATTTTTGAGACTCAGTGGTGAAAGTAGCGATATCGGTAAATTGATTGCTGCGCCTATTAAAACCGATCGCGATTTGAGTTACAACGGCGCACCTGTTCAAAATGTGTTTGATAACTTCGTTAACTCTAGCGATCGCGACTATGCGATTAATGAAGAGAGAGAAGCTGCCCAAACTGCATTAGAAAAGGTTCGCCGCCAACTTGGTAAAACCTATCTACCAATTATTAATGGTCAAGCTGTAGAAACGGAAACCTATGTCGAATCCGTCAATCCCGCTAATTCCTCACAGGTAGTCGGTAAAATCGGTTTAGCCAGCATCAACCAAGCCGAAGAAGCCGTGAAGTCTGCAAAATCCGCCTTTACCTCATGGAAAAAACTTAGCGCTAAAGAGCGGGGTGATATTCTCCGTAGGGCTGCGGACATCATGGAAGAGAAGCGCGAAGAATTGATTGCGTGGATTTGTTGGGAAGTTGCTAAACCTATCCGCGAAGGTGATGGCGAAGTTTCCGAAGCGATCGATTTCTGTCGCTACTATGCTAAAGAAATGGAACGGATTGAATCAGGCGTACAGCGCAATATCCCTGGGGAAGATAATACTTACATCTATCAACCTCGCGGCGTTGTGGTCGTAATTTCACCTTGGAACTTTCCCTTTGCGATCGCACTAGGTATGAGCGTGGCTGCGATCGCCGCAGGCAATACGGTCATTCTCAAACCTGCCGAGCAGTCCTCGGTTATCGGTGCAAAAATTGCCGAAGTTCTCCAAGCCGCAGGACTGCCCACAGGCGTATTTACCTATCTTCCCACCAAAGGTTCCACCGTTGGTTCCCATTTAGTCAAACATCCCGATGTGCATCTAATCGCCTTTACAGGTTCCCAACAAGTCGGCTGTCAAATCGTCACGGAAGCCTCGATCTTGCGCCCTAAACAGAAGCACATGAAGCGCGTCATCGCCGAAATGGGTGGCAAAAATGGCATCATCGTCGATGAGAGCGCCGACCTCGATCAAGCCGTCGTGGGTGTAATGAATTCCGCCTTCGGTTTCGCTGGTCAAAAATGTTCCGCCTGTTCGAGAGCAATCGTGCTGGCTCCGGTCTACGACAATTTCATGGAGCGTCTAGTAGAAGCCACCCGTTCCCTCATTGTCGGTGAAGCTCATCTTCCAGACACCAAACTCAGTGCCGTGATTGACGCTGCTGCCCAACGCAATATCCAAAACTACATCGCTAAAGGTAAGGAAACCGCGACACTCGCCTATGAAGGTGAAGTTCCCAATCACGGTTTCTATGTCAGTCCAACTATTTTTGGTGATGTTGATTCTGAAAGTGCGATCGCCCAAGAGGAAATCTTTGGCCCAGTATTGGCGGTAATCAAGGCACAGAGTTTTGATGAGGCATTGGCGATCGCGAATGGTACTGACTTCGCGCTCACTGGCGGCTTATATTCGCGCACACCTTCCCATATCGAACGCGCCTATCGCGAGTTTGAAGTGGGCAATCTCTACATCAATCGCGGCATCACAGGCGCATTGGTAGATCGCCATCCCTTCGGCGGTTTCAAGCTAAGCGGTATCGGTTCCAAAGCTGGCGGACGCGATTATCTATTGCAATTCCTAGAGCCAAGGTCAATCACCGAAAACACTCAGCGTCAGGGCTTTGCGCCTCTTGATGGAATTGAGTAATTAAAGTCAGGCAAGGGGCTTAAGCCCCTTGTTCTTTGCGATATACTTGATAAATGCTGTATCGCATTGCCTAAACCTATGCCCCAGACTATTGAGCAAAAATCTACGCTATACGATCGCGATCTTAATTTGTGGTTACAAGAGGCGATCGCGAAATTAAAAGTAGGTGATTTTCAAAATCTAGATGTAGAAAACTTAATTGAGGAGTTAGAGGGTTTGGCGGGTAGAGATCGGCGCGAATTAGAGTCACGTTTGACTAGATTAATTGAACATATCCTCAAGCGTTGCTACGTCAACTTACCTGAATGTTATCGAGGTTGGGAGTTAACAATCATCGGACAAAGGAACGAGATTAAAAAAATCGTCAAACAGTCTCCTAGCCTAAAAAGTCACATAATCTCAGTATTTGACGAATTGTTTAATGACGCACTAGAAATCGTACAAACAGAATATGAAAATACGATTTTTCCTAAAACATGGCAATTTACCTATGAGATTGACTTGTTATTAACCGCTAATTTTTGGAAAAAATCTTAAACCTTGATGGATGATGTATTGCATCGCCTAAACCTATGACTCAGACTATTGATCAAAAAACAACCCTATATGATCGCGATCTTAATTTGTGGTTAGAAGAGGCGATCGCTAAGTTAAAAGCAGGTGATTTTCAAAATCTAGATGTCGAAAACTTAATTGAGGAGTTAGAAGGGTTGGCGGGTAGAGATCGGCGCGAATTAGAGTCACGTTTGACTAGATTGATTGAACATATCCTCAAGCGTTGCTATGTCAACCTACCTGAATGTTATCGAGGTTGGGAAATTACAATCGTTAACCAACGGGCTGAATTAACTACATTATTAGAACAGTCTCCCAGTCTCAAAGGTCATTTCTCACAGGTTTTTGACCGTGCTTTTGACACTGCACTCAAACTCGTAAAGCTAGAATATTCTGATACTACTTTTCCTAATGTATGGCAATTTAGCCGAGATGATAAGAAAGTTTTAAATTTAAATCTTTGGACAAGTGTTTAGAAACTTATGACACAAACTATCGAGCAAAAATCTACGCTGTACGATCGCGATCTTAATTTGTGGTTAGAAGAGGCGATCGCGAAGTTAAAAGTTGGTGATTTTAAGAATCTAGATGTAGAAAACCTAATTGAGGAGTTAGAAGGTTTGGCGGGTAGAGATCGGCGCGAAATAGAATCACGATTGACCAGATTAATTGAGCATATCCTCAAGCACTGAAGTCGTCGAACTTTATCAGAACTTGGAGCCGAAAACTAAGCGACCACTAACTTCTGCATAAAATTGCATACAGAGCTTGCATTTTTACGATCACCAAGCAGGATGTGAAAAAATTGCCTGCATAGTTTTATTGCCGCGTAATTGGTTGGAAAGAGGTAAATGCCCTCTCGGAGCATCAAGACTCCAAATAAACTCATTAGGATAGCGGGTAAAAGATCCATCTTTTTTCCAGCCAATTTTCAACCAAAATTTTTCCCACCCTTTACCAAGATTGAGCCAAATTTTTCGTTGCACTGAAAATCCAAACTTACCCTCGGAATACACTAGCCAAAGCTGATTAATCGTTTGTAAATCACTTATGGGAATTGACTTTGCGTCTGTAAAGTATAGCCAGCCTCGCGTCAAAGCAGCTGTACCAGCCGCCTCACATAGTTTTTTGCTGGTAACACGATCCGCTTCTTCAAAGTCTTGTTTCGCTAGCAAAATTTGAATTTGTTGATAATCGATCGCCTTTTCTGATTTTAAGGTGACGACACCATTAGGGTAATGAATTTGGGCTAATTCGATCGCTCTTGGCAGATCGTTTTGCAATAAAGTTTGATGAATTTTACCATCGATCCATGTCACATCAGTATTTGCGGCTTTACGAGCTTGAATAAATTCATCTAGTACTTGTAATCCATCCTCTCCCAAAGTGGCTAATTCAGCGATCGCTGGTAATTGGTTTGCCTCTTTACCAGAAAACAACTTATCTTTTAACGTAGTTAGTTTTGTATCCATCAGAATCTTAAAAGTCGCAAAAATCGCACCACTTTGAATTTATACCCTTAACTAGTCTAAAGACTTCAAAAAGCAGCACCCGATGGATGCTGCTTTTTGAAGCCTACACCGATTAGTCGATGTAACCCATTAGTCCTGCATTGTCGATCGCATTGGATGCAACAGGTCTGGTCTCACCCATTTGGGAGTAAGTTTCGTTAATCACCAATCCAGCTGAACCCACAGGACGTTCACCTGCCGCAAAAAACTTCTCAACAATTACAAATCCATCTTCAACAATAGGACGTTCGCCAGCATCGAAAAATGTGCCAACTACATGCACACCGCCACTGACAATCGGACGATCTCCACCCATAGTGGTGTAGGTGCTGCTAATTGCTAACTTGCTAGCTTCGATTGGACGCTCGCCTGAACTGTTGAAATATTCAACTGCACGAAAGCCGCCATCAACAATGGGGCGATCGCCATAATGCTTAAGGGTTTCAGTCACAATTAATGAACCTTTTTGTTCGATTGATGCTGCGACGGGTTTAGATTCTTCCTTCACCGCCAAAGCTGAGATATCCACTGTACCTGTTTTTGCAGTCGTTTCACTGTCAGATTTGGCTTTAGTTGGGCGAGAGGATTTTTCTTCTGGCTTGGTGCTTTCTGGCTTAGTGCTTTCGTTACTAGTACTCATGCTTTACTTTCCTCAAAAATTTTATATTCAAGATATGCTCAAAAACTTTTAATTGGTAATGACGATTGCTAGTGCAATCATCGCGATCATTAAAAAAACTTCTAAAGCTGTAGCCTTTCTAGTTAATTCTACAGAAAAAGTTAATACTCTAAATATTTTGATAAGTCTTAATGTCTAATTTGAAAATACATCTAAAATGAGCAATTTAGTCATTTAACTAAGCCAATCTCGAATTTACTATCGTTATCTAAGATTTATTACATCTCAGAATACATCCTATAAAATATTCTAATCTCATTAGAAAATCATAAAACACACAGAAAAAATAATTCGTAGACGCAAAGTCTATATTTTTAGATTAAAAAACAATATTGCTATAAATCTCGGCGATCGCTAAGTCCATATGCATTGACTCCAGCAAAAACAGACTGGTCTAAACGATCAAAATCACAATACATCCAATCCTATCCCTGCTTGCTATAGCGCTCCACAAAAACTTTGTTTTGACGAAACTAATAGATATTCCCAAGACCTAGGAATAGAACGATACATCCGAAACTTATCGGTGCGATCGTATTCTTCAGTTGATGGAGAAAGTACTTTCACACTGTGGTTCAGAGTTCCGCCAGTTATCGCAATAATTCCTCCATCATGGTATTCTCATTTTTCTACGGCTGTTTCAGCGATCGCAAGATATTCATCGAGACTGTAGCGACGATTCAGTAGTAACAATCATGTGGTTGTCCGCGAATTATCAAGACAACAGGTGTATTTTGCTGCTAGGAAAAGAAACGGTGCTTAGGCTGACTCTCTTGCAAAACACACAGACATAGAGTTTAATTTATTGTAGACAGCTAAACCATTAGATCTATAAATGAAAATCTTTGTTTATCACACGCCTGAGTTAGTACCTGCGGAAGGAAATCCAGATTGCGCGATCGCTGTTGATATTTTGCGAGCAACCACCACGATTGCAACTGCATTGGCTGCTGGAGCTGAGGGAGTTCAGGTGTTTTCCGATCTTGAAGAGTTAATGCGAGTCAGCGAAGAGCATCCGCCAGAGTTAAGAATTCGCGTTGGCGAGCGCGGCGGTAAAACGGTAGAGGGTTGTGATTTGGGGAATTCGCCATTTGACTTTACGCCTGAAGTCGTTAAAGGTAAGCGGATTTTTATGAGTACTACTAATGGCACGCGATCGCTGCAAAAAATCGAGAAGGCTAAGAGTGTTTTAGCTTGTGCGATGATTAATCTTGGTTCTGTGCTGAAGTATTTGCGCGCAACTAAGCCTGAAATTGTTTGGATAGTTGGTTCTGGCTGGGAAGGTAGCTACTCTCTCGAAGATACAACCTGTGCAGGTGCGATCGCGGCTAATCTTGAAGATGAGGCTGATTTTGGTAACGATGAGGCGATTGCCGCTGCGGCTCTGTATAAGTCATGGAAAGGTGAGGTTGAGGAGTTATTTTATCAAGCCAGTCATGGCAAACGCCTGTTAAATCTTAATGGTGCTGAAGATATTGCCTATTGTGCAAAAATTGATGTTGTTGATGTATTGCCCAAGCAATCAAGTGCAGGTTTGCTAGTTGCAGCTTAGCTAGAATATTTAACTTACTCAGATGCTAATGGCTTAAATTTGTGTTATCTCTGAGTAAGTTCCATTATCCAGTTTATCCAACCAAAAACAGTCGATAATCGCCGTTCAATAGTTGTTTCATTAAGCCCAAGTTTTTCATTTGTCATTATTTCGCAAATTAGATGCCGATTTAGTTTTCCTCCTTCATTTAGATAAGTTTCTAAAGTGTTGTTAAAAATTTTTTTCTCGAGAATGCATTTAGCTAAAGCTAGATTCCTATTCCTAGGAGTTTTTGCCATGATAATATGACCTTTTTCTGTCATCGAATAGAATACCCCTTGCTCTTTATCACGACTTTTCTTTAAAAGACCAAGGTATCTAGCTGCATCAGCATAATATCCAGCTTGCCTGATATTAAAAGCGTAGTTAATAGTTATCTCCTCTTTTGATATTGTGGGACTAACGCCATGAACTTGCATAAGTAGATCTACAACTCTATTAAAAACATTAGCTTGAGGGAATGGTATTCCAGTTGGGTCAGATGTGATTTTAATGTTTGCAAGTATATCGGTAATGTCCTCTAACTCAATAACATTTGAGCCTATCTGATACCTTTTTTGTTCTACTAATTCAATTGAATTATAGTTATTATCATTTTTAAATCTATATACATGAAAAGAAAATATGTCATTAGAATAGGAAAGAAAAATTGGAATAACTTTTTTTGTGGTTTTGCTACGCCAAAGTCTATATGGATAATAAAGCTGACGAATTAAGAAATCCTCTACATCTTGAAGTTTTGCCTCTACAATTGCAAAAATATCACCTCCTTCAAAACCTGCGTCAATTTCACATTGCGAATTCTCTACGTTAATTTCACAGTCAGTATTTTGTTGAGAGTTGTTTATAAAATAGCTAAACTTCCCTGTTGACATTCTTCCTAAAACAGTAAACGAAACTTCCTGTCCAAGAAGGTCACTTATAATTCCACTATTAAAGGCACAGAGAATAGAAGCAGCTTCTGAATATATATTTGTTGGATTAAGAGTTTCAATATACTCAGGAAAAGCAAATTCTTGGATCTTTATGGATGAGTTATTAGGAATCTTTTCATAGCTTTGAAACTGTCCAATAACATAAGTTCCTCGTGAATCAGGCTGAATGGTTAGATGATTTTGAGTGAAAATCTTGGGTAGCTGAATAAGATGATCAAATTTCGTCATTAACCTCGCTTCACGCTCTTCATTTATCACTTGTGCGGAGATTTTATATACCCCATTTTTATTGATTTCATCTAGAATATGATGTGTCTCGAATAAAATTTCCCAAGCAATATCATTTTTTGATTTGTCTGAATTATTTGACATCATATTTACTAAAAATTAGTACCTCATTAATTTTTCCCCTTGATGTTCCTACAGCATTAATGCTTCGAGTTGCTGCAACTTCAATTATTGAATAATATTCTTCATTGCTATAAAGCTCCTTAATAAAATCTGTTGCAGAGTTACTAAGCAATACTTTACAACCACGCTTTACTAAACTATCACATACATCCTGTAGACGGCGTTGTTCATCCTTGCCAAATCCACTTAGATCGTAACCTGTAAAGGATGATGAATCAGAGACAGGATCATATGGTGGATCGAAATATATAAAACTACCTTTTTTAGCATTAGAAACTGATTCTTGAAAATCTTTGTTTGTAATTTGAATATTATTTTCGTTCAAATATTTGCTTATCGCACCAATAACAACTTCATCAGCAACTATTGGGTTTTTATTATCTCCATAAGGCACATTAAATTGACCTTGACTGTTGACGCGAAATAACCCATTAAAACAGGTTTTATTTAAATAAATAATTCTAGCCGCTCTTTGTACATCGGAAAGTTCATTAAAGTCTGATTTTCGATCTAATTCACGCAATTGGTAATAACGTTCTCTTGAGATGTTTTTTTGATATTCCCTAGTCAATTCTAAAAGTTCATTGGGCTTGTCTTTGATTGTCTGATAACAGTTAATTAGCTCCTTGTTTGCATCATTAATAAATGCTTTTTTAGGTTGTAAGTCGAAAAGAAAAGCACCAGCTCCTACAAAAGGTTCAAAGTATGTTGTAGAACTAAAGTTTTTAGGAATGTATTTGCGCAATATTGGAAGAAGCTGCCTCTTTCCACCAGCCCACTTTAGGAAAGGACGCAAAATGCGATTTTCTGATCTACGCCGAGATGCTACTTTTTCAGGCAGATAAATTTCAGTCATCGCTGTTATTGAGTTACTCACAGAAATTCTTGCACATGCTTAAATGCAAAGGACAATTATATTACAACAAAACCAGCTCCAATTTATGAATATTGTGCGTTATTCTTAGGGTTGGATTTTATGCCATTTAGTGCTTGGTGGTGAAGGTTGGACTTTGCGAGAGTTCTATATTTCAGGTGATTTAGCAGCAATATATTCCCTATGGCGATCGCGTAGAGATTGTCACCCTTGAGAGATTCATTATGAAGGCAAATATGGGAAAGCTTTAAGCGCTTAAAACAATTCCTTTTAAGCACTTAAAATACATGAAAGTGAGTTCTAATTGAAGATCTTTTCATACTACAGCTCGGCTGGTTTTCTCACTGGAGCTAGACTATTAACCAATGGAGCAAAAATAGTCAATCCATCAGGGATACAGACTATTTCAACAGGTGTTGTCCCAATTATTTCGCCGTCAACTACAACTTTTTGAGGTGGGGTTGCCGTAACCTTGATTTTGTTAGTTCTAAAGCAAACTAAACCTTCATTCTCAATAGGAGTTTTAGCTAACGCAGAAGTAAATAATTTGCCAATAGCATCGATCGCTAATAGTCGCTCTGAAAGATTAAGACTCTCATTTTTGGAAACGGCAATCGTCACATCAAGTAATCCATCATTGGGAATTACTTCTCCAAATCCTTGAGCCAGCACTGAAGTAGGAGGCGCAGCATTAGCAATAGTCATCGCGCCACAACGAAACTGAGTAATTGAGCCATCAATATCAACCTCAACGGCAAATAGCTGCTGCTGTAAAAGTTGCTGCGCCCCCGCAATCAAATAAGCAAGCGCTCCCAAAAGATTCTTCATGTCACGATTAGCTCGTTCAACAGTTTCTGCTTCAAAGCCAATACCGGCAAGCAAAATCATCGGAAAACCATTGCAGCGAGCAGCATCGACAGTGCAAGTATTACCCGTGAGAATATTCTCGCAAGCTAGTTTTATACCAGTTGGAATTCCCAATGCTACAGAGAATGCGTTTGCAGTCCCTCTAGGAATAATCCCAAGGGGAATACCTGTGCCAATTAAAGCATTAGCCACAGCAGAAATAGTGCCATCGCCACCAGACGCGATAATAAAATCAGTGTTAGGGGATGTTGATTTACGCTCTTGAATTGAAGCGATCGCATCTTTTGCTTGGTCAGCAGGATTAACATCTGGCTTTGTGAAAATAACCTTCAGTTGAATCTGAGGTTCCAAAGTTTGACGAATCATGGCAAGATCCCAATCTGGGTTTCCTTGTCCAGCCACAGGATTAAATATCAGATGGGCGACAAGGCATTTGCCTAGCGATTGCAGCACAGCATCTGCTGTTGCTAAGTTAATAGCTAGGGGAACGTTATATATTTTGCAGATCCGCAATAAAGGTAAAAGATTAGAAGCGAAAACCTGCATCTGATCGGGATCTAAGAGCCAAATGACACAAGCAACCTCTCCCGCAATTACACGAGCGGCAATTTCAATATCCCCTCCATCATGCTGCGATCGCATTAGCTCAATATGAAGACCAGTCGCGACTTGAATCTGTTTTCCAGTATTGGCTGTTGCTATGGAATTGTAGCGAGACAATGTGGCTTGATGCTTTTGTGCCAAAGCAACTATGTCAGCTTTTTGTGAGTCATGCGCAATTAAAGCGATCGAGATTGACATGTTATTGTTCGCCGCTAATTCAAGGATGAAACGCAACGCGGTTTGATGAAGCAAAGAATACTTCGTAAGGGTTACGAGAGTCAAGAGATTCTCTCTGTCTGTGATTGCTCTAATCTACAGCTGTCTGAGAATCTTCTTCTTTCACTATTTTAAAGTTTACTTTTTTGGAATAGAGCTATCTAATCAATCCATTTATATATTTATTCAATCCACGCCCCCATGATTGATATTGATTAGAAACATAGCGGCAATTCATTACTTTTCCCTGCGTTTCAGGGATTTTCTTAACCCGCTTTTTCTTCTCTACTTTGAGCAATGACTCTGCCAACAAATGTGGCACACTACCAAAAGCGATCGCAGATAAAGGCAGAACATTAGGCTATATTGTCAGTCCTATAGTCGATAAAGAGGATTGGGAATATCTGAAATAATTGTGCTAGATACTCATATCTGGTTTTGACTCAGAAGATTTCCGATCTAAAGCTTTGAGTAGAACCAGATTCTTGTATAACGCAAAGCGCTATATTGGAGAGATATAAAACGCGATCGCCTTTAAACAAATCTCTGGCAAATTTCTGGGCAAATGACTAGGATCAAACTATTAAACCGACTGCAGGCACAAATTAGCCAAACAATTCAAGCCCATCAACAAGAGGCTATAGAGCCTTGTGTTGTTGCCGCTTTTTATCATTTCACAGAATTGTCAGATTATGAAGCACTGCGGAATCCGCTTAAAGAATTTTGTGATGCACATCAACTCAAAGGAACGATCCTGCTTGCCAAAGAAGGTATTAACTCCACGATCGCAGGTACCCGTAATGCGATCGATTCTTTACTAGAATATTTACGCAGAGATCCTCGTCTTCAGAACTTAGAACACAAAGAATCCCACTGCCAAGGAATTCCATTTCAAAGAATGAAAGTGAGGCTCAAAAAAGAGATTGTCACTTTGGGCGTTCCCGATATTGATCCTCGGTATCGTGTTGGTACATATGTGGATGCTAAAGATTGGAATGATTTGATTGCGGAGCCTGACGTGATTGTGATCGATACGCGCAATACTTATGAGATAGAACTTGGCACTTTTAAAGGAGCCATTAATCCGAATCTAGAAACCTTTGGTGAATTTCCGAAATATGTACGTGAGCAGCTAGATCCAGAAAAGCATCAAAAGGTTGCCATGTTCTGCACAGGCGGAATTCGTTGTGAAAAGGCAAGTGCCTATATGCTCTCTCAAGGGTTTAATGAGGTATATCATCTCAAAGGTGGAATTCTTAAATATATCGAAGAAGTTCCTAAAGAAGAAAGCATTTGGGAAGGTGATTGTTTTGTTTTTGACGATCGCGTCAGTATCGACAAAATTAGCTAGCTTTATAAGTACCTGTGCAAATAAATTACCCAAACCCGTAATGTTGCGCCCCGTAGGGGCACAACATTACGGGTTTGGGAGTGTAATTAATTAAGCGCATCTACTTGGCATTAGCATCTTCAAGTCTAGAGGTGTGGAACCTCCCTTCATTAAAGCGCTTTCTTGAAAATCGCTATATGGCAATTTGCAAAAGTGTGACGACAATTTTGTAAATTGGAAATCAAACCAAGTGACGGGTTTGAAAGCACAAAATAGCTCAGCCATTTTGTGCTTTAGTATTATTTTAATGCTAAATATTTCGTAATATTTTATGAATATTAACTTGCAGTAATTCTAAGTTATGAGACTAATTTCGGCTTGTCGGCACCTTAGGCACTAGAAAACCTCAAATAGGTTTAGATGAAAGTTAGCTATAGGCTGACTTTCATCTAAACCTATTTTGGTAATGCGAATTGCTGATTAACTTGCTAGTACGTTAATGAGATGTCAAAATACCTAAATACAGAAATACATGTAAATCCCTGTTAGTACTGGCTAAAATGATTATGCTCGGTAAAACTCTGACTGGGCGCTATAAAATCGTCAAACAACTAGGCGGCGGCGGTTTTAGCCAAACATTTATTGCCGAAGATGGATATCTGCCCGATCGCCCCACCTGTGTGATCAAGCAGCTTAAGCCTGCCTCATCACAAGCAGAAATTTTAAAAATCTCCCGCGAACTATTTGATAAAGAGGCTAAGGTACTTTATCGATTGGGCAAACATGAATGTATTCCAAGTTTGTTGGCGCACTTTGAAGAAGATGAAGAATTTTTTCTGGCTCAGGAATTAATTGAAGGCAATGTATTGACTCAAGAAATTAAGCGTGGTCAATGTTTAGGAGAGCAATACACAATTGATTTTCTCACAGATATCTTGCTTACCCTCGATTTTGTTCATCGGCAACAAGTAATCCATCGAGACATTAAACCCAGTAATCTGATCCGCCGCTTTAGTGATGGAAAAATTGTCTTAATAGATTTTGGCGCGGTCAAAGAAGTTAGCACCCAGCCAATGAGTCAGCTAGGACATACATCTAGCTTGGTGATTGGCTCACCAGGGTATATGCCCAATGAGCAGTTTAGCGGCAAGACCTTGTTTGCCAGTGATATCTATGCGATCGGGGTAATCGCCATCCAAGCTTTGACAGGATTATCTCCAAACCAAATTCCTGAAGATCCGACTACTAGTGAGCTTTTTTGGCGCGATCGCGCTAAAGTTGCTCCGACATTGGCAGATGTAATCGATAAAATGGTGCGTTATGATTTTCGGCAGCGCTATCAATCGGCTAATGAAGTATTGGAAGCTCTAAAGCCTTTACTAGTGCGATCGCAAGCTCAAACTATTTTTAGCGAAGCCACACCGTTAATCCTTCCCGAGTTGCCATCGATTACCAATTCCATTGAAGAGACTGTTAAAAGTCCTCTAGAAAAGCTAATCGCAGAAGTCTCAGATGACCTTGAAATGAGTGAAGATCCAATACGAGCTAAGAAGTTGGTATGTCTAGTATGTACTGGTATTTTGGAAAACGATCTCAATCGTTTAAATAATTTTAGTTTTGGAGAATTATTTGAAGACTTATATCAACAATTCCCAAGTATTGAAGCTCTAAAAGAAAACTTAGTAAAGTCAGTCAAAACTATTGCTGTCCAAAAACAGCGACAATATTTAATTGTTGCCAAAATAGTTTTTAATGCAGCTTCTAGACTTTACCAACAGTCATCAGTATCCGTAATTGTTGAACCTGAAAGCTCTCCGCAATTTAATCCCAATTCCCAAACGGACAGTCAATCCTTTGCTTATTCAGTAAATCATCTAGTAATTAATGCAGGTTCAGCGCAACTGATTGCACCGCTTGAAACTTCACAAAATAGCTTGGCAGAAGAACTATTAAGCGAATCGCTGATTGCAGAATCATCATCGGAGCCTCAATTCGGTTTTACGGAAGATGAGTTATTGCTTCTCGATCCTTACCTCAACGATGACTCGGATATTTATGCCTGGGTAGCCCATGAAATTAATACAGATGCTCAACAAATTCGTCTAAAGAAGCTCTTGTTTTATACCTATCAAGATATTTGGGAAAGCGATTTGCGCCAATTAAATAGCGTAGATTGGGCAGGTTTATTAAGAGAGCTAGTCTCCTTTATGCCCACTTTTTTGCAATTGGAAGCTTTACTTAATGAGTCCGTGCAAAGAGTTTCTAAACCGGCAGAATATATCGCGATCGGAAATTTGTTACTTACTAAATTAGAGCCGCTTTATCCCGATATTTATGGCAATGATCTGGCAGCGATCGCGCCACAAATTGCACCAATTATTAACCAACCAATTCCTAACTTAAACATCAAAAGCGCCAGTAAAATTCCTTTCGATCCAAAAGTTGCTAGTGATTTGTTTGACTTGCGATTGGAACTAATGCGGTTTACGAGTTCCATGCGAGCGAAGATTTTACTGTTTTCTGTGTTTTACTATCCATTCGATCCCGATCGCGACAATTGGCATGATTTGAGGACTCATACTCTAGATGGACTACTAAGGCAATTCTTTTATACTTATCCCTCTTTTGAAAAAGCCGAAAAATTGATCTGGCAAGTTGCGCGATCGCTTAGAGAACCCAATGCCTACGATCAGTCAGCTAGTTACATCCTCCAAGTAGTTAAGATCTTATACGATCAGCTTGAAGCTAAATCTATGCTACATCCTGCGGAAGGGAGTTTATCGCCATCAGAAGACACAGACTTCACCCAGCCTAGTGCTCCCTTAAGCAGTGATGATGATACTTGCCAGCTTGCTTAACATTTCGCTGTAACTGATAGCTCAGTACCTAATCACAATTTAATACAAAACCCCAAGATCTGTACCGCCCAATATGCGGGCGGTACAGATCTTGGGGTTTAATTATGCAGAGGTTCTTATATCAAATCTTGTTATAGCAGCTTCGTAACAACTCTAAGAAATAGCACTGTTATTATTAGAGTTAGCATTGCTTGATAAATGTAAGATTTCTGAGCTACAAATTTTTCGCAAACGACATGGCTGACTTTAACCCTTCGGAGACAACAAGATCATCGACAAATGGTAATCAACCGCAGATGGGCGGAGGATTGCCAATAATTGGTTATTGGGCAGAAAAGACAGTTGATCCGAAGGGTGGATTGCTTTGGAAAACTCTGTTGCATAAGAGCGCTTGTTTATCTTGTGCATGGGGAACAGGCGGACAAAAAGGCGGATTTCAGAATGAGGATGAAGAGAATTTGCAGCGCTGTGCTAAAAGTGTCGAAGCGATCGCATCAGAGTTAATGGAGCCAATTCCTAAGCATTTCTTTGAGCGTTACCCAATATCTGAATTACAAAAACTAAGCTCAAGGTCAGCCGATTGCTTAGGCCGTTTGAGTTTCCCAGTGATTAAACGGGCTAATAACGATCGCTACGAACGAATCTCATGGACAGATGTATACGAAATTGTCACTCAAGCTTTTCAGAAAGCTCCTGAACGTCTTGCTTCCTATAGTTCGGGACGCTCATCGAATGAAGCCGCCTATCTGTTGCAATTGCTAATGCGATCGCTTGGCTCGAATAACCTTGCTGACTGCTCCGATCTCTGCCATGCGCCATCGACCGTTGGATTAAAGCAAATGTTTGGCTCTGGTACGTCAATGGTTAGCCTCTCCGATCTCAAGCAAAGCGATTGTATCGTACTGATTGGCTCCAATGCACCTGCAAATCATCCTCGCTTGATGAATGAATTGATTCAACTGCGCGATCGCGGCGGTAAAGTGATTGTTATCAATCCTCTGATCGAAGTTGGCTTAATTAAATTCGCTTCTCCTGCTTATCCGATTAAATCTTTTCTCAAAGGCTCAGATATTTCTTCTCACTATATTCAGCCAATTTCAGGTAGCGATACGGCTGTATTTCTGGGAATTCAAAAGGCTCTAATTGAGAATGGACTCGTTAATTATGACTTTCTCAAACAATATACCGAGGATTGGGAAGTAGTAATTGAGCATGTGCGATCGCTAGATTGGTTAGAGATTCTAAATACTTGTGGAGTCTCACGCGAGGAAATCGAAATCGCTGCCAAGATGATTGGCACTTCTCAACGGGTGATCTTTGCTTGGGCGATGGGCATTACGCAACATTCAAATGCCGTGGATAATGTGTTTAGTATTGCCAATACTGCGCTCTTGACTGGTAATGCGGGCAAAGAAGGTGCAGGAACAATGCCGATTCGTGGACATTCTAATGTGCAGGGATTTGGTTCGATGGGGGTGACAATTCTCCTCAAAGAAGAGATTATGCAGGCTTTAGAGAAACTATTACAACGACCTCTCAGTCGAGTTCAAGGCTATGATACTCGCGCTCTGATCGAAGCAAGCGATCGCAATAAGATCGATACATTGCTCTGTCTTGGTGGCAATATCTACGCCGCAAATCCTGATTTAACTCAAGCTAAACGTGCTCTTGGTAATATTGAAACCGTTATTTATATTTCTACAAAGCCTAACCTCGGACATTTTCATGGACTGGCTAAAGAGAACACCTTAATTCTGCCTGTCTTAGCTCGTTTTGAAAATCCCCACAAGACCACGACTGAATCTGGCAATAATTTTGTTCGCCTAAATGATGAGGGAAAATCCCATCTCAGTGAGAGGGAAGGGACAGAATTAATCTCAGAAGTTGAATTTCTAACAGAACTTGCCGATCGCTTGCATAGTGACGATGTTGTCAATTGGAGATCGCTACAAGACACAAAATATATCCGTCAGTTGATCGCCAAGACCATTCCAGATTACGAGAAAATTGGCGAAATCGATCGGAGCAATCAAGAATTTACCATCGCTAATCGAGTCTTCCATACGCCCAAATTTCCCACCGCATCGGGTAAAGCGCATATGTTTGTCACACCCTTGCCAAAGCTCGATTTACCGACTCTTTCTAGTTTTGATATACCTCAGCATATCAAAGCGATCGTGCTTGTCCTTGGCACTGGTCGCAGTTATTCACAACATAATACTGTTGTTTATAAAGATGGTGATTATTATCGTGGGATGCCTCATCGCAATTGCATTTTGATGAATCGTAGCGATGGCGATCGCGCAGGGTTTCAAGAGCATCAAACTGTCACTGTGAAAGGAAATGCAGGCAAAATGGAAAATGTGGAAATTATCTATGGATCAATTCGTGAAGGTTCAGCGCTGATGTTTTATCCTGAAGTCAATGCTATTTTTCGCGCTCCCATTGATGAGCGTTGTGGCACACCCGCGTTTAAGCGCGTTCCTGTCGCTGTTTATTCTGCTAACAGCACTCTCTAAAGAAATGAGATGCGACGCGAAGCGCCGCATCTCATTTCTGGGTTTAATCTTTGCTATATTGTAAATTGCCAGAATTAAATTTCCGAGAAATATCAGAACATAGTGGATATACTGCGATCGCTTCCCATCGGACTTTACCTCGAACAGCCGATTACATGGCTACATCGAATCGATCCACGCATCAAACTCTTTGGACTACTTACGTTATTACTATCGCCGATTCAAGCTAATGGGCTGTGGCGTGTGGCGATCTCAGTCTTACTAATTGTCCTGACCCTAGCTTCACAAATTCCGATGCGAGTTTGGAAACAGCAAATGGGGATTTTGTTACTGCTTGCCTTTATGACTTTTGCGATCGCGACCATTTCCCCAGATGGTTTTAATGCAACTATTCAGCCACGTCGCCCGATCCCTGAAGTAAATATCACACCTGACAAGGTGCAAAGCTCTCCTACTTTGACACTTAAGTTACCTCAACCAACTCCCTATAGTTATGTGGTTTGGAGAGCTGGCAGCATCACCATTACTCGTAGATCTTTGGATTTGGGTGTGCGAGTATGTACGTTAATTTTTACATATCTCTATGCGCCAACTCTATTTTTGCTTGTCACTGCTCCTGAAGAAATTACTGCCGCCCTAGCTTCAATTTTTTCTCCGTTAAAAGCGCTAAAAGTTCCAGTTGTTGAAATCGTCCTTACATTAACCCTTGCACTCCGTTTTGTGCCTTTGGTTTTAGAAGAAGTACAGAATCTCGGAAGAGCGATGCGGACTCGTTCGATTAATTGGAAAAGACTTGGTTTTAAACGTACCACTCAAATCTGGTTAATTCTTGCAGAGCGTCTGATCGACAATCTCTTCATCCGAGCCGAGCAGACAGCTAGTGCCATGCAAGTAAGGGGCTTTACTACTCCCAATACTCACATTGTAGTTTGGAATCCTCTCAAATTTTTACCACGAGATATTATTTTGCTGGTTCTGTTGGCTGCAATGTGGGGATTAAGAATTTGGCTCGGAAATGAGCTTTAAAGAAGAAGCAAATGAATCATTCCCCTACTAATTTAGGGATTAGTATGAAACAACTTTGAAGTACCGCATTTTTCACATTCACAAAAAAACTGTAAGCCACTTTTTCTGATTTTTTCGCGATCGCCACAGGAAGAACAAATATTTTTGATCGCCGTATTCTTGCCACAATCGTTACATTTAAAGAAATAACTATGAACGTATAGCAATGTCAAATTTGAGCTTTGGCAATGAGAGCAAGTGCTTGTTGAAGCTAGCTTCACGGATTCGAAGATGGGCTTAGGTTTAATGTCTGGTTTCTGAGTATCGCTAGGAACGGCGGAAATAATCTTTTTCTGCGGTGCTATTGGTTTGACTGCTGCGATCTGGTTCGAGGCTGGAGGAACTTCACTCTCTGAAATGGATTGAGGTGGATTATTTGTTGGTTTAACATTTGTATTGATTGAAGCTCCCTTAATTTTCGCTGGTTTGTGGTGCGTCAATAAAAACTGACTAATTCTTGGCAATTCATCCTTTGCTAGCTCATAAGGAATCTCCAAACTAAGGCTTAATAAGCTATCTTTTTTTCGATATTCTGTAGCGATCGCTTTGACCTTATCTGAAATTTGATCGGCTTTACAGACAATATCAAGCTTGTCATTTTTTGGGCGATTGATAATGCCAGAATCAGAAATTGCTACCAATACATCTATTGGCATTTTCGCAAAATGTGATTGCATACCAAAAAGTTTCTTATTCAGGAGCGTTTCAACATGCTCCTCTAAATAGTCTTTGAGAAATTTTCCTTGACGTTGAGCTTGCAAAATTGGCGAGGGCATTCCTTGCCAAGCATTAAACCAACGCTTCCACTCTCCGAGTTCATTTACTTCAACGCGAGTTGTAACGCTCTTGCTCTCAATGATTACCATTCCATAACGATGAAGTACTAAATGATCGATCTGGCAAGCATCACCAGCTTTTTCAAGACGCAGATTATTGAAAACTAGAAACAGAGGATCATCTTTAAATTCTCGGTTGAGATAAAAAGCTAACTGAGATTCCGCAATGTATCCCGCCTGTTCAAATTTATCACTTTTTTCAATATTCTCTAATTCTTTAATAATCATTATTCCAGCCTCCCCTAAACGCTCTTTAACTTAGTGCTTTTTACTTTCTAGCACAAAACTATTGTGTATGGTCGGCAATATTTAGAACCCCAAAAGAGAATTGCAGCGCAAAGCGCCGCAATTCTCTTTTGGGGTTTATGCCCTTATAGCTACAAATAAAAAATAGGAGGATGTGTTTTGCACATCCTCCTATTTTTTATTTATTCGGCAGATGCAGCAGCAGCGAGACGCGCGGCGGCGGCTTCGTCGGGATGAATGCCCAGACGAGTTAAGTTAAAGCGTCCACGATTATCAACTTCGCGGATTTTAATCAAGACTTCATCACCAACGGCAACTTCATCTTCCACTTTACCCACACGCCCTTCCGCCAACTGGGAAATATGTACCATTCCTTCCTTTCCAGGTAGGAACTCCACAAATGCACCAATCGGAATAATCCTTGTCACATGACCGAGATAAACATCACCAGAACCGACACGGCGGGTCATATTTTCGATGATGCGCTTGGCTTTGAGTGCGCCTTCGCCACTCATTGAAGAAATCATGACTGTACCATCGTCTTCAATATCGATCTTGGCTCCAGTCTCCTCAGTGATGCCCTTAATGTTCTTCCCACCAGGTCCAATGATCATGCCGATTTGTTCAGGATCGATACGAATCGTGAGCAATCGTGGTGCATAGGGAGAAAGCTGAGGTCTAGGGGCAGAGAGTAATTCCAGCATCTTGCCCATGATGTGAGCGCGACCAGTCTTAGCTTGCATTACGGCAGCACGGACTGTATCCATGGAGATGCTAGTAATCTTCATGTCCATTTGCAGAGCGGTGATGCCTGTGTCTGTGCCCGCAACCTTGAAGTCCATGTCGCCAAGGAAATCTTCAATACCTTGAATGTCAGTGAGAATACGAACTTCATCGCCTTCTTTGATCAAGCCCATCGCTACACCGCTTACAGGCTTGGAGATTGGAACACCCGCATCCATCAACGCAAGAGTCGAACCACAGACAGAACCCATTGAGGTCGAGCCATTGGAAGACAAAACTTCCGATACTAGCCGCAGAACATAGGGGAATTCTGACTTGGGTGGTAAGACAGGTAAAAGAGCGCGTTCTGCTAATGCGCCGTGACCAATTTCGCGACGACCAGCCGATCGCATTGGTCTAGCTTCACCAACCGAGTAGGGCGGGAAGTTGTAGTGGTGCATATAACGCTTCTTCGCGTCAGGATGCAAATCGTCCATTTCTTGTGCATCACCGGGTGTACCAAGGGTGGCGATCGTCAAAACTTGGGTCAAACCACGATTAAACAGCCCACTACCATGGACGCGAGGAATGACACTTACTTCTGTCCAGATGGGGCGAACTTCGTCAAGTTTGCGTCCGTCAATACGAACGCTTTGCTCAATTACTTGAAGGCGCATCAGCTTTTTGGTGAGTTCCTTGTAAGTAGCGCTAATCACTTTTTTGTCAGCGACCAGTTTTACAGGATCTTCATCGGGTAAAGCCGCGATCGCAGCTAAAAGCTCAGCTTTAATAGCATCGAGGTTCGCGTCGCGCACATTGCGATCTTTTTCACAACTTGCCACAACTTGAGCAACTTTATCTTTGACCGTATTGGCAATAAAGTTTTCTAAAGTGGGATCGGTTTCGGGATTGACTATTTCTGGCAGAGCAATCCCTAACTCTTGTAGCAAATCAATTTGAGCTTTGATCAGTTCTAGTACGGCTTCATAACCAAAGTCGATCGCTTCGATCATGTCGGCTTCTGGCAATTGATTTGCGCCAGCTTCAACCATGATGATGCCTTCAGCAGTTCCCGCAACCACTAGGTCAAGGTCACCTGCTTCCACTTCAGCGTAAGTGGGGTTAATGATAAATTCATCACCCACCAAACCAACACGCACACCCGCCATTGGTCCCATAAAGGGCAGTCCAGCAATTAGCGCTGCGATCGATGCACCAGTTACGGCTAAGACATCGGGTGGTGATTTTTCATCGATCGCCATGGTGGTGGCAACAATCTGCACGTCATCACGCAACCAATTGGGGAACAAAGGTCGCATGGGGCGATCGATTAAGCGACAAGTGAGAGTTGCCTTTTCGGGGGGACGACCTTCACGGCGCAAGAATCCACCTGGAATGCGACCTGCTGCATATAGACGCTCTTCATAATCAACAAGCAGGGGCACAAAATCTACACCGTCACGAGCAGGACCTCTGGTCGCTGTCACTAATATTGCCGTCTCACCACACTGGACTAATACTGAGCCGCCAGCTTGAGGTGCAAACGTGCCAATTCTTAATTTAATTTCCCTGCCATAAAAAGGGATAATTTTTGTTACGGCTTCCATCTATAATCTACTTCCGTTTTGACTTTTTCTCGTTATATATCTCGCAATGTTAGCACTGATGTAGTAAGGTCTGCAGTTTGTTAAGCGAGATCGCGGCAAAAAATGAAGGTAGATGCTCTACCGATAACCTCTAGTCCCCTTTATTAAGGATTGCATGTTAAAAATTAAGAAATTTAAATCTTGTCAGGCTCTTTTGCTCATTACAATAGAGTTAAGAAAAAAATTCTTGAATTCATAATCTAATATCCGAATTACAGTGCTAGGTAGGAATTATGTTTAAAACTGTTTTATTTCCTTTAAACAGAAGTCAAGAAACCCGCCAAGCTGTAGCTATAGTGGTCGATCTTATTCAAAAATATCATTCGCAGCTATATGTCCTGTCGGTTGCTGACCATGATGCCACTGATAGCGATCGCGCTTCATCTCAAGATCTTATCAAAGAAGTTGAGACTCACTTTGCGGAAGTTGGCATTGCCATTAAGAGCAAAATAGCTGAGGGTAAAACTGCTTTTGTTATTTGTGATTTTGCCGATGAAATTAATGCTGACTTAATTGTGATGGGTTCGCGGGGAATGAGCTTGACTGAGGAACATCCTGATGGCAGCAGTGTGAGCCAAAAAGTGATTAATCTTTCGCCATGTCCTGTGTTAGTCGTTCCTTAAAAAAGTCTCCGCAAAGTCCTACCTTATCCCAATTCACAAAAGTGTGACGACACTTTTGTGAATTGAAAACCAAACTCAGTAAGGGTGTTAAAAACATAAAATGGCGTAGCCATTTTGTGTTTTGGTATTATTCAATCTAGGGTTTAGACGTTGCGTCACCCATGAATTTTGACTTTTGAGATCAAAATCCATGGGTTAATTATCCTTACGATTGGCGACTAAGAATTTGGTGTATGACTACAGATGTCCATTCAATATCGGCATCAGTGTTGGATTTGCCAAAGGTAAGACGAATACTATTTTGGGCTTCTAATTGCGAATATCCCATTTCCAATAATATTGAGCTTGGCTCGATCGCACCGCTACTACATGCCGAACCAGAGCTAATGGCAATACCAGCAAAATTCATTTCGCGCACAAGATGGCGACCATCAATATACTGATGATAAAAACTAAGATGGTGAGGTAGCCTATCGCCTCCCATCATGCCAGTGGGAAGCAGATCGGGTATGTCGGCGAGCAATAGGTATAAGCGATCGCGCAACTTGGCTAAACGTAGAGATTCTAACGGTAGTTCTTTTTCAGCAAGCTCGGCGGCTAAACCTAAACCTGCGATTGCCGCAACTGCCTGTGTGCCCGAACGATAGCCTCGTTCTTGTCCACCACCCTGAATTAACGGGATAAGAGATCGCTTCTTAGTCGTTAGAGGATTGATATATATTGCTCCAATGCCCTGAGCGCCATAGAACTTATGTGCAGATAGCGAAAGAAGATCAATCGGTAAAGCTTGCACATCAATAGACATCTTGCCGATCGCTTGTACTGCGTCAGTATGGAACAGCACATCAGCATTACGACAAATTTGCCCTAGTTTCTCAATCGGTTGAATCGTCCCCACTTCATTTTGGGCAGTGATGATCGATACAAGTACGGTATTAGGGCGGAGAGCTCTGGCAAGATCCTTTGGATTTATGCGCCCTTGCCGATCGACAGGTAACCGCGTAATTTCCCAGCCATGTTGTTCTAGATAATGGGCTGGTAATCTTACTGCCGAGTGCTCAACCGAGGAAATAACCATATGCTGTGGTGTGCGGTATTGCCTTGCAATTCCCATCATCACCATATTGTCTGACTCTGTTCCACCCGACGTGAAAATAATACCTTCAGGATCGGCGTTAATCAAACTAGCCACCTGTAAGCGAGATCTCTCGATCGTCATAGTTGAGCGTTCGCCCCACCAATGCAGACTAGAGGGATTTCCCCATTGCGATCGCAGCACTTCCGCCATCAAGTCGATGACTTCGTGACGCGTAGGGGTTGTAGCTCCATGGTCTAGGTATATTTGCATAAAACAATTTTATCTTAATCGCTCAAAAAAAGAGGAGGTGCAAAACACCTCGCCTTTTTTAATGCCAATTTACAGAAGTGTGAAAACACTTTTGTAAATTAAAAACCAAACCCAGTAAGGGTTTTAAGATCGTAAAAATGGCATAGCCATTTTGTGATTTGGTATAGGTGCATGTTTTAGGATAGCGAAAACAGCTTAAAAGCATTATTAGTGGTTTCTAAAGCTAGCGTCTCTAACTCCACTTCTCGTAACTTAGCAACACTTTCGGCTACATGCAGCACATAGGCGGGTTCGTTGCGCTTGCCACGCTTTGGGACTGGGGCGAGAAATGGACAATCGGTCTCCACTAAGATGCGATCGTTTGGCACAATTTTGGCGGACTCATGTAAATCATGAGCGTTCTTAAACGTAACCACACCACTAAAGCTAATATACATCCCCAAATCTATAAACCATTGTGTTTCTTCAGGATTGCCAGCCCAGCAATGCATCACTCCGCGAACTGGCTCTTGTGGTGATTCTGCATTGATGCATTGCAAGACTTCACGGGTTGCAGCCGAGGCTTCGCGAGAATGAATAATCACAGGCAAATTTAGCGATCGCGCAGTTCGGAGTTGCGACTTAAAAGCTTCAATTTGAGCAGTTTTATTATCAGATTTAAAAAAATCTAAACCCGTTTCGCCAATGGCAACTACCCGTTGATCGCTATTTGCTAGAGACTTGATACGATCGCCAATTTCAGGATTCCAACCTGCCGTATTTAAGTTTTTGTCTAGGGGATGTAAACCAACTGCAAAACTCACTTCAGGAAATTGATCGGCAATCGTCTGAATTTGCGTAAATTCATCAGGACTCACACAAGAATGCACTAACCGCGTTACCCCATTACTTAGCCAGCGATCGCGAACAGCCTCAAGATCCGGTTGAAAATCCTTAAAGTTGATATGTACATGTGTGTCTACTAGTTGCATATGAAGAAAACCTAAAAATTAAAATCATATCGAAACTCAAATTGCAAAAAACAACGAGAAGATTAAACACTCCCCCATAAAGTAGTATTAATCTTCTCGCTCAAATTTTTTGGTCAAGTAACTTGAATGGTTTCAGCCTAAAACTTAACATCTAAAAACTAAAGTTTTATTCTTGAGGATTAACTTTTAATCTTGACCTCATCAAAAATAGATATAAGTTGTTATATCTGCTTACTCTTCCTTATCTTCTGCTTGCTCAGTACTCAACTGGATCAGATGAATGTGCTTGTAACCAAGCTTAATTTCAAACTCATCACCTTCATTTAAACCCATTGATCTTGTATAGGTAGAACCAATTACGATTTGTCCATTTTTATGAACGCTAACCCGAAAGGTTGGCTCGCGACCGCGACCATCTTTATTCTGTTCGGGATTTATTGCAAACCCTCTAGCAGCGAGTACTGCTTCATAAAATTCAGTCAGATTAACGCGATCTATACCATCTTTTCCACGAGTGAAGTACCCGCATTTCTTAGCTTGCTCGCGCTTTGGCAAGTTATTTAGCTCTTTTGCTTTTTGAAGAAGCGCCTTTCCTGTTAAAGGATAAGTTACATTGTCTGTCATATGATTATCAGAAATTTCAAGATTTCAAAATTGAGAATTTCTCTCTAAAAGTAGGAGGAAATTTGCAAATCTTTGGATTTTAATCCACATAGAATTACTATCTCAATTCTCGTACATTTTCAAACATATTGGACAAAATATTAGCCAATATATAAACATATTTTTTGTATTTTAAGTCAGATTTGTCAGAATGCATTTAATAATGCCATTGCATTTTAGTAAATATCTAGAATCACGAAATAAATGCCTATAAGATTTGACTTGTCTTCTAGACTAAATATTTTAATTTGAACTCAGATAACTACTTTTAAACTAACTTTCATTAAGATTTGACTATTTCTTAAGGCAATTGTACAAGTATCTTTCCAATTTACAAACAAGACCCAAAACATTCACTAGACAACAGAGTGACGCTCCAGATTTGCCGTACAAAAAATCTGACAAAACTGCAAGGTTAGAGCGGGTATTCTCATAGAGACTATGACTTTTATTTGCTGTTTAAAAAGTCCGAAACACTACAGTTTTCTTCTTTTATAAATTATTGTTCTGAATACCTTCCAGACTCACTCCAATTTAATTTACTCCCTATCGTAAATTTCTGTACATATTAGATAAACAGCGCTTTGCGCTGTTTATCTAATATTCGAGAATGCCAAAGCTGACTCGCTGATCTTCCAGAGCTTGTGAAGATAGGTCTCTACGCGATCGCCTAATGCGGTCACAAGAGTTCCTTCTTCGGCACCAAGATCGCTAGAAATCCAAGTACTGCTAAAGCAAACTTCAACATAGCGATCGTCAACTCTATCCACACTTAACTTGTTAGAAAGCTGATCGGACATTACCGACTTTAATAACAACAAATCAACAACATCAGCAGTTAAAAGAAAGGCTGCTCGACTGGATTCGATATGGATTGGTAATCCAGAACGCAAGCTGAGCAAACCCCGATTTGAGACAAACTCCTCTAGGGAGATATCTAATTTCTCTAAATACAATCCAGCATCAGTGTAAGTGAGTTTCAACATTGTGATTGATTCTCCAGATTGAATAGGGGGCGATTTTCAGGATGTCTAAGACATCTTGAAAATCGCTATATGGATTGCTATCCGCTGTTTATTTCTTGTTGCGATCGCCAGAACAATTCCGCGAAAGCAACGGTGGGATGCATAGGAGCTTTGGGCTTAGTCCGCAAAGTCATATTTGCTTCCATCGGCGTACGATTTCCCTTCTTTTGATTGCAGATTTCGCAAGCAATGACGACGTTTCCCCATGTACTTAGTCCGCCCTTAGCGCGGGGAATGACGTGATCGATCGTCAGATGTTTGGTACTGCCGCAATATTGGCAAGTATGATTATCACGGCGCAAAATTTCTCTACGTGCAACGGGTGGAACTCGCCAAAAACGTTCTGATTTCGTCAGCGTCAGACGGATATATTCTGGCACTTGCAGAACGAGTCTGGGAGAAATAATTTGCCAAGTTTGCTGACTTATTAGTTCTAATGGTTCGGCGCGACCTGTGACTAGCAGCGTGATCGCACGCTTAATATTGATACGGCTAACTGGCAAATAGTTTTGCGAAAACACAACTACCGATTGCCTCAATGCTTCTGGTTCATATTGGTTTATAGATTGCACTGGATTCTCCTCACGATTCAAAAAAAATACCCCCGCTTTCTTGATTTTGAAAGCGGGGGGCAAAAGACTAAATGTCTATTTATGTGGGTACAGCAATGTGCCTGTACCTCCCGCTTAGTGGGTATGTCTCTGGATTAATAAATGCATTAAAGCTGCTAATACTGTTGAAAGTATCTATCCGCAAGTCTTGTTTTGCTGGATGTGCAGGAGATACTAAATTTTCGCGATCGCCAAAAACATCGCCATAAAGCTCAATATCTCTGCCCAAAATGGTCGCGACAAATCTAGACACTGCCAAGCAATTGGCTCTTTGCCAAACTTGGGGATATCCGATCTGATGCTGACCGATGGGCGAATAGAATTTCATGGGAATGTACTTGGAATTTTTTGGATAGTCATACTACACTTGTAGTATAAACATAGATATCAAACTTTGTAAATTAACTAGGAGAAATATTTATGCAGACACTACACCAAATGCCTGCGACCACCGAGATGGAAGTTACCAGTATTCGTCTTGAGCGCGAATTGAAGGAAAAGCTCAAGGAATTAGCTGGAGGGCAAGGCTATCAGGCTCTTATCCGATTGGTCTTGTGGGATTACATCGATCAGAGGCAACCGTCATCGACACAAAAGCGGATCTCCCCAGAACAAATTAGAGCTAGTGTCACAGCTACAGCTCAAAGAAATGAGTCTTGCGCCCTCACAGGTAAATCGATTCGATCGCAAGAGTCCATGTTTTTAGGATTAACCAGCAATGGCGATTGGGTGCCCCTAAGTATAGGCAGTGTTTAAAAAAGCATAGATAAAAAGCAATCTTAAACCGAACTGACGTTAGATTAGTCTTGTTTTTACGTGCATTTTTGAAGTAATCATCTGTCGTCTTTACCTTGTGTTTTTGTGTTATACCAAAACTAAAAATGGCGTAGCCATTTTTAGTTTTCAAAACCCTTATTGGGTTTGGTTTTTAATTCATAAAAGTGTTGTCACACTTTCGCGAATTGGTATTAGATTTAATCCTAGACAAAAAGCATACTCATTTCCATAAAAAAGGAGGCAACTTTACCTAATAAAGTTGCCTCCTTTTTGTTTTTTTATTTCTTGCCGCCGCCTTGATTTTTGAGGCGGTAGGTAATACGTCCTTTTGTAAGGTCATAGGGCGTTAGTTCCACCTTAACGCGATCGCCTGGCAAAATTTTGATATAGTTCCGACGGATCTTGCCCGAAATGTGAGCAAGTACATTAAAGCCATTATCGAGGGTAACCCGAAACATAGCATTAGGAAGTGACTCAGTTACCGTCCCTTCCATTTCAATAGAATCTTCTTTTGACAAACAAACTCTCCCAAATTTAGTATGATTTCTCTGTATTTAAATATTTGATTAAGTGCTGCTTAATCAAATATTTACTCATCTATGCAAAGAATTTTTTGATTGTCTCAGTTACTTCTGGCATCGACGGTGTGCCATCAATTTGTGTAACCTTCTTTCCATAAAATTCTAGCAAAGGCCTGGTTTTGGCATTGTACTCTTGCAGCCGATTTTTGATAACCTCCTCAGTGTCATCAGCACGCCCTTGATCGACCGCTCTTGCTAGTAAGCGATCAATTAAGAACTGATCGGGTACATCGAGATTTACAACTGAGTCATAGGGCTGATTGATCTCTGCTAATAAAGTATCTAGAGCCTCAGCTTGAGCTACAGTGCGAGGAAATCCATCAAGAATCCAACCAACTTGAGTATCAGGCTGTCTCAATCGTGCCTCAATTACCTCAATCACGACAGCATCGGGAACCAATGTCCCCGAATCACTGAAAGACTTAACTTTTAGCCCTAACTCAGTACCCTGCTTAATTTCAGCGCGAAAAATATCACCTGGAGCAATCCTTGGTACTTGCCAAGATTCAGCCAAGATTTCGCCTTGAGTGCCTTTGCCAGCTCCTGGTGGCCCCATCAAAATTACTCTAGGCATTATTGTTTCACCATACCTTCATAACGTTGAGAGATCACATAGGTTTGGATCTGTTTCGAAGTTTCAATCGCGACACCAACCAAAATCAGTAACGAAGTTGCACCAATGCCGCTAAAAGTCGATACGCCAGTGGCTTTCTCGAGAGCACTAGGGATAATCGCAATGCCACACAAGAAGACCGAGCCAAGTAAGGTCAAGCGGTTAAGAATACGACTGATATAGTCCGAAGTTGCTGTGCCAGGTCTTACTGTGGGAATGCTGCTTCCCATCTTCTTCAGGTTCTGCGATAGTTCCACAGGATTGAGAACTAGAGTCGAATAAAAGAAGCTAAATCCTAAAATCAGCAACATATACACTGGAATATGACCAGGGCCACTAGGTGAAATCCAAGTAGCGATCGCCACAAACACCTCATTATTGATACTCTGGCTTAGATAGGCAGGTAAAATCATCACCGATGAAGCGAAAATGATTGGCATAACCCCACCCTGATTTAAGCGCAAAGGCAAATAAGAAGCTTGTTCGCGATAGAGCTTACGACCGACTTGCCGGCGTGCTGAAATAATCGGAATTCGCCGCGTTCCTTCTTGAACGAAGACAATGCCAACAATCATTACTAAAAATACTACAAGCAGCAAGATTACTCCAGCAACTCGTGAGCTATCTTTTTGCGCAAGAGCTATGGTGGCACCTAGAGATGTCGGCAAGTTTGCAACAATGCTAATAAAAATCAGCAAAGATGCACCATTCCCAACCCCTTTCTCGGTAATTAGTTCTCCAGCCCACATCACAAACATTGAACCGGCCGCAAGTGCCACTGTTGACTGAAAAATGAAGCTGGAGAAAATCACACGACCATCGCCAATGGTGATCCAATTAGCGCTGGCATCCGATAACACGCCTGCGTTCTGTACCCAAACAGCCAGACCCCAACTTTGGATTACACCCCAAACAAAGGCAACATAGCGAGTGTATTGGGAAATTTTTCTGCGTCCTGCTTCACCTTCATTTTTTTGAAGATTTTCTAAGGATGGCAGTGCCGAAGTCATCAATTGCATGATGATCGAGGCATTAATAAAGGGCAAAATGCCTAGGGCGAAAATACCCAATAGTGACAAGCCACCACCAGAGAAAATATCTAAGAAGTTAACTACGGCATTATTTTTGACAATTTCCGTAAATCGGAGTCGATCGACTCCTGGTAATGGCAAATAAATGCCAAGTCTAACTAATATCAAAACACCAACAGTAACTAGCAAACGTCCTCTTAGCCCTGCGGCTTGAGCCATTTGCATAAAAGTTTCTTGCGCTGTTGGGTTCTTTCCCTTACTGACAACCATAACTAAACTTACCTCAAGCTAGTGATTATGGGTTAGGTGGCGCATCGCGCCGCCTAACTTAAGATATTTAAATATTGTAGTTGCATAGAGAAAAGCGTAACGCGAGGTTCTTCTAAAACAACAAAAGAGAATATGTGGCGAAACGCCTAGCAGCGCTCCGCCACATATTCTCTTTATGACTAGGCAGCTTCTACAGTGCCGCCAGCCGCTTCGATTTTGCTCTTAGCAGATGCAGTAGTGGAATGAGCGCGTACAGTAAGTGCAACATTTACGTCGCCTCTTCCTAATATGCGCAATAGTCCATCATTTTGAGTAACTATTCCTGCATCCATTAAGGACTCAAGAGTTACTACAGTGCCTTTAGGTAATCCGCTTAATTGATCGAGATTAACAATTGTAAAATGCTTAGGATTAACAATTGTAAAATGCTTAAGTTTGGGTACTCGTCTGTAAAGGGGGATTTGTCCACCTTCAAAACCAGGTCTGGTGGGGCGACCTGAACGAGATTTTTGACCACGCATACCGAAACCACCGCTAGCACCTTGCCCTGCGGCAATACCACGTCCTATACGACGCTTGCGGTGCTGAGAGCCTTCTTGGGGCTGAAGATCGTCAATTCTCATAGTTTTTCCTAGTTTATCATCGGTGTAATTGCGACGCGAAGCGACATAATTACACCTTGCTTCATTTAGTTGAATAACTGTTCCAATGTAATGCCACGAGATCTGGCAACTTCGCCAAAGGTACGCAATGTTGCTAGCGCATTGATCGCTGCACGAGCATTGTTCAGAGGGCTGCTAGAACCGAGCTGCTTTGCCAAAATGTTCTTGACACCAGCTAGTTCTAATACAGTTCTGACAGCGCCCCCAGCAATTACGCCGGTACCTGGAGATGCAGGACGAATCATCACTTTAGCGCCACCGCCGATCCCGTTAGTAGGATGTGGAATGGAGTTACTCTTGGTCAAAGGTACATCGATCGCGTGCTTTCTAGCATCAGCGACACCTTTTTTGACGGCGTTAATAACATCGGCAGCTTTACCAACGCCAACACCGACCTGTCCTTTCTCATTACCGACGACCACGATCGCACGGAAGCTGAGCTTTTTACCACCTTTAACAACCTTGGTTACGCGGCGGATTTGGACAACACGTTCTTGCCATTCAGATTCTTTCTCAGTACGAGCGCGATCACTTTTTCTACTATCGCGCTTGCCTTTACGTTTTTCATCGCGGTTGTTATCGCCACTGTCGCCGCTGCCACTGTCGCGACCACCACCGGGTCTTGATTCTCTATTCTTAGCCATATTTGTTTCTATCTACTGATTCACTGCTGGATGATTCGATGCGTTAGAAATCTAGACCTGCTTCGCGGGCAGCTTCAGCGAGAGCTTGGACTCTTCCATGATAGAGGTTACCACCACGGTCGAACACAACTTTGGTAATTCCCTGCGCGATCGCTCTTTCAGCAATCAAAGCACCAACCTTAGCCGAAGCTTCAGAGTTGGCAGTAGTGCTGAGACCTTCACGGATATCGGATTCGAGGGTCGATGCAGCAACGAGCGTATGCTGTGCCACATCATCAATCACTTGCGCCACGATGTGATTGTTGGAGCGATAAATTGCTAGGCGAGGACGTTCGGGTGTGCCTGACATACCTTTACGAATTCGCTTATGGCGGCTTATGGTTGCTTGTCTACGACTGACACTCATATTTCTATACCTTATTTTTTACCAGTCTTCCCAGCCTTACGTCTGACGAATTCGCCTAGGTAGCGGATGCCTTTACCTTTGTAAACTTCAGGTGGACGCACAGCGCGAATTTTTGCTGCTAAGTTACCGACGATTTCTTTGTCAATACCATTGACGGAAATAAATGTTCCTTGGTTGACTTGCTTACCAGTGGCATCTTCGACTTCCAGCGAGACTCCCGCAGGAGGAACGATATCGACAGTGTGACTATAGCCAACAGTAAGAACGATATTGCTACCGCTTTTGTTAGCACGATAACCAACGCCTTGGATCTCTAAACGCCGTTTAAAGCCAGTTGACACACCTTCAACCATATTGGCAACGAGGGTGCGAAAAAGACCATGCTGTTGTCGAGCTGGACGCGAATCATTAGCACGATTGACAACCAAGTTGCTTTCTTCTTGGAGAATTTCCACGGTACCTGGAAGCAAACGTTTTAGTTCACCTTTAGGTCCTTTTACTGTCACTTCTTGTCCTACGATGGACACCGCAACCTTAGGAGGTAGGGGGATAGGACGTTTTCCAATACGAGACATATCTGTTTTCCGTTGCTTGTGATGTTGTTTGCTGAATTACCAGATATAGCAAAGGACTTCACCGCCGACACCTTGCTTGCGTGCTTCGCGATCGGTCATGATGCCTTTTGATGTGGAAATAATGGCAACGCCAATTCCACCCAATACACGAGGTAATTCTTTAGAGTTTGAGTAAACCCGTAATCCAGGTTTGCTAACGCGCTTGAGGCGCTTGATAATCGATTGACGAGTTTTGCCTTCATACTTGAGGGCAACGACCAAGGCGCGGTCGATACTTTCGCCTGTTTCTTCAAAATCTGCGATAAAACCTTCTTGTTTCATCACTCGGGCAATGCTCAACGTCATCCTTGTGGCAGGGATTGAAGTTGTCTGGTGCTTTGCAAGTGTTGCATTGCGAATGCGGGTCAGCATGTCCGAGATGGTGTCGTTGGTAGCCATCCTTATCTCCTAATTCGATCTACTTATGATTCTCTAAAGGGCATACCAACTGCTTTCAGGAGCGCACGTCCTTCTTCGTCCGTGTTGGCAGTGGTAATGATGGAAATATCAAGCCCCCGAATTTGCTCAATACTGTCGTAGCTGATTTCGGGGAAGATAAGTTGCTCGCGGACACCGAGGGTATAGTTACCACGTCCGTCAAAACTCTTAGGACTAACACCGCGAAAGTCACGGATGCGAGGCAAAGAGAAGTTGATCAGACGATCCAAGAAGTTGTTCATCTTGTCGCGACGTAGAGTGACCATCATACCGACAGGCATTCCTTGACGCAATTTAAACCCAGCGATCGCTTTCTTCGCTCTAGTTACCACGGGCTTTTGACCAGCGATCGTGGCAATTTCGATCAAAGAAGCTTCCAAAGATTTAGCATTCTGAGCAGCTTCACCGAGACCACGGTTGATCACTACTTTTTCAAATGTAGGAACTTGGTGGATGTTGGTGTATTTAAATTGCTCCATCAACTTGGGAACAGCTTGATTCTTATAGACTTCGGTAAATCTTGTTAGCATTTTATCTTCCTCAATGAGTTTTCCTGGTCTTGGTCAGGTTGCATAGAATTATTTCTTTTCAGTCTGGACGGAATCAACGATTTCGCCAGTCTTTTTCAACATTCTTACTTTTTTGCCATCGTCCGTAAAGGTGTAGCAAGAACGGCTAGCGATCTTTTCCTTTTCGGAATACAACAATACTTTAGAACTGTGAATCGGAAATTCGCGGGTGATGATTTGCCCAGACTCGCCATCAGCTTGAGGCTTGATATGCTTGGTCTTGACATTCACACCTTCAACTAGGATGGTGCTGTCCTTTGGGAAAACTTGAAGAACTTTAGCAACAGTCCCCTTTGAACTTCCCGAAATCACTTGTACTACATCGTCTTTCTTGACGTGAATCTTGAAAGACTTACGGTTGCCGCGATAGGCAGGCTTTGACTTGAATGACATTACAGTACCTCTGGCGCTAGGGAGATAATTTTAGTGAAATTTTTATCCCGCAACTCACGCGCAACTGGACCAAATACGCGGGTTCCTTTGGGGTTGCCGTCTTGGTTAATGATTACGGCAGCATTGTCGTCAAAACGAATTCTCATGCCGCTCTCACGGTTGATAGATGCTCTTGTACGAACAATGACAGCGCGGACAACATCCGATTTTTTGACTGGCATGTTAGGAGCCGCATCTTTGACAGTGGCGATAATCACATCACCAACTCCGCCAAAGGCACGGTTACCACCAGCCAGTACGCGGATACATAGTAGTTTTTTAGCTCCACTATTATCCGCCACATTTAAATAAGACTCTTGTTGAATCATGGCTTATGCTTCCGAGCTAGATGAGAGAATCTCTACAACTTCCCATCGCTTTGTACGGCTGAGGGGACGGGTTTCCCGAATTTTGACGCGATCGCCTTCACGGGTTTTATCTTCTTCATCGTGGGCTTTAAACTTAGTAGTCTTGACCACGATTTTTCCATATTTGGGGTGAGATGTACGGTTTTCAACCGCGACAACCACCGTTTTCTGCATTTTGTCGCTGACGACAACGCCAACTTTTTCTTTAACTGCCATTGCTAAAATTCCTATGTTTTGTAAATAGCTTTCTTAAGCTCTGGACTGACGTTCACGTTCGACGGTCATCAGCTGAGACAAACGATGCTTAGCATGTTGGAACTGATGTGGCTGGACGGGTTGTCTAGTTGCCTGCTTGAAGCGCAGATCAAATAGCTCTTTCTTGACGGTCAAGATCTGAGCTTGCAACTCATCATCAGATAGCTCTCTAGTTTCTTGGACTTTTGGGAGTGCCATATTCTTACTCCTTCTCGCGGATAACAAATTTGGTTTTGATTGGCATCTTAGCTGCAGCCAACCGAATTGCTTCTCTTGCAGTTTCTTCGCTCACGCCTGCCACTTCAAACATGATGCGGCCGGGCTTGACGACTGACACCCAAAACTCTGGAGCCCCTTTACCAGAACCCATGCGGGTTTCAGCAGGACGCATAGTTACGGGTTTGTCAGGGAAAATGCGAATCCAAATTTTGCCTCCGCGACGGATGTAGCGGTTCATGGCGCGTCTTGCAGCTTCGATTTGACGGGCGGTAATCCAAGAAGGCTCTAAAGCCTGCATGGCGTAATCACCAAAGTTGATTTCAGCTCCTCTGGTAGCGGGACCCGCCATCCGTCCGCGTTGCTGCTTACGAAATTTTGTACGTTTAGGACTTAACATGATTCAAAACTCTAGATAACAGAAGTTTATCCTTCAGCGCTAGAACGATCCTCAAATTGGGGACGACGTTGCTGGCGACGACGGGGTTGTGCGGCTGGAGCAGGGGCTTCTTCGCCTTGGATGATTTCGCCTTTAAAGATCCAGACCTTGATGCCAATGACACCATAAATAGTTCTAGAAGTTTTGTAGCTATAGTCAATGTCAGCACGCAATGTATGCAAAGGAACACGACCTTCGCGCACCCACTCAGTTCTGGCGATTTCAGCACCGTTCAAACGACCACTGATTTGCACCTTGATTCCTTCAATGCCTGCACGCTGTGCTCTTTGGATTGCTTGGCGAACAACACGGCGGAAGGAAACACGACGTTCGATTTGTTGCGCTATGTATTCAGCGATGAGAGGCGCCTCCGCATCAACTCTGGTTACTTCGGTGACATTAATTCGAACTTGACTAGTCCCTGTCTTTTTTAGAGAACCATCTTGTTCAAGGTACTTGACTAGTCCAACACGCAGTTGTTCAATACCAGCACCACCACGACCGACAACAACTCCTGGGCGAGCAGTACGGATTTCGAGATCTACTTGATCGGCTTTGCGATCGATCAAGATTTCAGCGATACCAGCATTACTCAAAGTTTTTTCGATAAACTTACGAATTTTGCTATCTTCTTCTGCAAGAATGCCGTAGCGATTGACATCAGCATACCAACGGGAAAGATGAGACTTGGTGATGCCGAGGCGTAACCCTGTTGGGTGAATCTTCTGACCCATACCTATTCTTCCTCCGATGGTTTGACGGTAATCGTAATGTGGCAAGTCGGCTTACGAATTTGATAAGCGCGACCTTGGGCGCGAGGACGGAAGCGTTTGAGGCTAGGTCCCATGTCAGCGTAGGCTTGATTAACAAATAGAGATGCAGGATCGAGTCCTGAATTGTGCTCAGCATTAGCTACAGCGGAACGCAACACTTTCGTGATTGGTTCGCAGGAACGATAAGGCATGAACTCAAGAATCATCAATGCTTCGCGGTAGCTACGACCACGGATTTGGTCGAGTACTCGACGCACCTTGTGAGGTGACATCCGAATATATTTGGCTACGGCAGGAATTTCGTTTTGGGCAAGGATCATTTTTATTTACCTGTCTACCTATCTCTTTGCCTTTTTGTCGCTCTTGGCATGACCACGGAAGGTGCGGGTAGGGGCAAACTCACCGAGTTTGTGTCCTACCATTTGCTCCGTGACATATACAGGAACGTGCTGTTTTCCGTTGTGACAAGCAATGGTGTGCCCGATCATTTGAGGAAGAATTGTGGAAGCGCGTGACCATGTTTTGATAACTTGCTTTTCGCCTTTGGCGTTCAGCTTTTCAATTTTGGTCATTAGGTGATCGGCAACAAAGGGACCTTTTTTTAGCGATCGCGTCATAATTTGTTCTCTCTGTAAAAACTTTGGATATATATTTTCCCGCTTCGTGGGAA
Organism: Pseudanabaena sp.; assembly: GCA_003249035.1. Classification (GTDB taxonomy): domain Bacteria; phylum Cyanobacteriota; class Cyanobacteriia; order Pseudanabaenales; family Pseudanabaenaceae; genus Pseudanabaena. Next base: position 5,299 of record QBMK01000001.1, on the reverse strand, counting down.
AATATATGATTAGGCGTTTCGTCCGCCCTTACCGCGCTTCGAGGACTTGCGACGGCGACGTACAATCAAGGCATCGCTGAGTTTACCTTTCTTGCGCGTCTTGTAGCCCAAGGTTGGCTTGCCCCAAGGTGTAACAGGACCACTGCGTCCAATCGGAGCGCAACCTTCTCCGCCACCATGAGGGTGGTCGATGGGGTTCATCGCCATACCACGGACTTTTGGACGACGGTTCAACCAACGACTACGACCCGCTTTACCAAGACTGGTATTGCTGTGATCGAGGTTGCCAACCTGTCCGATGGTGGCAAAACAATCTTTACGAATCAAGCGAACTTCGCTAGAAGGAAGCTTGAGGGTAACGAAATCTCCTTCTTTCGCAGCAATTTGAGCGCCAGCACCAGCCGATCGCACAATTTGTCCACCCTTACCAGGAACGAGTTCAACGTTGTGAACAATCGTACCGAGGGGGATGTTTACCAATGGCATCGCGTTACCGATTTCAAAGGGGACGTTACTTGAGCCAGCTAGGATTTTGTTGCCGACAGCAATGCCTTTTGGTGCAAGGATGTATCTCTTTTCGCCATCTTCATACTGGAGAAGTGCAATCCGAGAAGTGCGGTTAGGATCGTACTCGATCGCAATTACTTCGGCGATGATGTCGCGTTTGTTGCGTTTGAAATCGATGATTCGATATAGACGCTTGTGACCACCGCCACGTCTGCGGCTAGTGATGACACCACGGTTATTGCGTCCTCTTTTACGATGGACATGGCTGGTTAGAGACTTTTCGGGTTCTGATTTGGTGATTTCCGAGAAGTCCGAGACAACGGTTTGTCTTGTACTAGCGGTATACGGTTTATATGCACGAACGCCCATAATTGTCTGATTTTGTTAAAGAACAGTTCTCTGATTTTGCCTTTTTCGTAAAAAGCTATTGCTTACACATCGGGGAACAAATCGATTTTGCTGCCTTCTGCGAGGGTGACGATCGCTCTTTTGATTTGAGCGCGTTTGCCTGCGAACTTACCGATCCGGCGCGCTTGTGCGGGTGGGTTATGGGTGTTCACTTTCTTGACCGTAACTGAGAAGAGGCTTTCGATAGCTGCCTTGATCTCAGGTTTAGTAGCATCATGAAAAACATCAAATGTGTACTTGTTGCTTTCCAGTTGTCGAGTTGCTTTTTCATTGAGCAGAGGGCGACGAATGATGTCGGGCAAACGACGGGGGTCGAACTCGGTGGGGATCTTAGCCATGGTGTTTCTTTCTTCTACTTAGATTCCGTTATTCTGCGTCTTCGACCGTAGTTACGATCTCGGTTGCCAACTTTGCATCGCCACCATATACTTCATGAATTTTGGCGATCGCTGAGCGAGTTGCCACAATTTTTTCAGAATTAAGAATGTCGAACATGTTGAGCTGATCGGCGGCAATTAATTGCAACTTTTGAATGTTACGTGCCGACAGAACAATGTTTTCTTCTTTGCGATCGGTAATGATCAGGGTCTTTTTACCAACCGTCACACCCCAACGCTCGAGAGCTTGACATAATTCTTTCGTCTTAGGCTGAGTAAGATTTACGGCAAAATCTTCAACAATAATCAAATCGGCGCTACGACCGATAAATGCAGTACGAAGAGCCAGACGACGTTCCTTTCGGTTCATCTTGGTTTCGTAATCTCTAGGCTTAGGTCCAAAGATTGCACCACCACCACGGGTGAGGGGCGACCTTGTGGAACCTTGGCGGGCACGACCAGTGCCTTTTTGTCTAAAAGGCTTGCGACCACCACCACGGACTTCAGAGCGAGTCTTACTGCTGGCTGTGCCTTGACGGGCATTGGCTAACTGTCTGACGAGGGCGCGATGAACTAAACCCTTTGCACTTGCTTCTTTAGCAACGCGCAAATCAAGGCTTACTTCACCGACTTCATTCCCTGTCCAATCTATTACTGTAGGCATAACTTAATATTCTCTCGATCTCACGAACAAACTACCTAGTCTTTATTTCGCGCCTTTACTTGCGCCTTTATTTAGCCTTGCCGATAATCACGGTAGGAATGACGTTAAGCAATGCGCCGGGCTTACCAGGGACTGCTCCTTTGATTAGCAGCACATTGTTCGCTGCATCGACTTTGACTATAACTAGTTTCTTTACGGTGATTTGCTTACCGCCAAGACGACCAGCCATGCGCTTACCAGGATATACACGACCAGGGGTTGTACCCGCTCCAGTCGAGCCAGGTTGCCTGTGGTTCTTAGAACCGTGAGCCATTGGACCACGAGCAAAGTTGTGGCGCTTTTGGTAACCAGCAAAACCTTTACCGATGCTAGTTCCAATCACATCAACGATGTCTCCATCCTTGAACTGACTTACATCTAGAGTCTGACCAATAGTGAAATCACTAACATTATCAAGACGATATTCACGAAGATGCTTAACAGGTTCAGCGCCTGAGACTTTCAAATGTCCCAGCTCTGGCTTACTGAGAAGTTTTTCGCGAGTCTTCCCGAAACCAATTTGAATGGCTTTGTAGCCCTCTTTGGTTTCGGTCTTGACTTGAGTGATTGTGCAGGGACCTGCTAGGACAACGGTTACAGGAACAGCGTTGCCATCCGAATCGAATACTTGGGTCATCCCAAGTTTTGTGCCGAGAATTCCGACAGTCATTAAAATTAGCTCCGCTTGCTTGACTTCAAATTTTCGCGCAGAAAGAAATCTGCCGATTTTTGACAGGCTCAAAAGAGATCGGTTTCGATCTTAGTAAGAAGTATTGTTTTTGAAGGCTATTTAACGGACTTCGAGACGACTTACAGAAGATGTCTAGTCAAACTACTAGACGTGAGAAACTCAATCTCTTGGGTTGGTTGTTATAGGTTAAAAGAATTTTGAATTTCTTTGTTTTGCTATACCAAAGCGTGACTCAGACTTAAGGAAGCAAACGCATTGGTTTATTTCACTTAGTTTCTGTTTTTAGTCACGATTAGCAATCATAACTCTATGTGAGATGTTTTGTCTATATTTTTTGTAAAATAATTGAAAATATAGAAAATAAGGCTAATTGCTGCGGTCATTTCCCACATCAAATAAGGATCTTAGCGATGGTCAGGCAATACGCCATAACTGTAATACTCTGCGTTATGATGCTTTGAGTGCGTTTAGGTAAATAAAAGTCCGTGTTAGACATTAAGCTCGTGCGATCGCAGCCCGAACAGGTGCAAGCTCGCCTCAACACTCGAGGCAAAGGTTACGACATTAGTAGATTGGTCGAACTAGAGCAGGAAGTTCGTGCATTAGAAACTCAGCGATCGCATTTGCAAGCGGAAAGCAATGACATCGGCAAGCAAGTTGGCATCAAAATGAAATCTGGTGCGCCAGAATCAGAAATCCAAGCTTTAAAAGCGCGATCGCCTGAAGTCAAACAATTGCTAGCGGAACTAGAACCCAAGGAAAGAGCACTTCGAGAAGAAAGCAATGCCATTTTGATGACTTTGCCAAATTTGCCGAGCGAAACAACTCCCATTGGCGCGAATGAAACCGAAAATGTCGAAGTGCGGCGTTGGGGAGATGAATATAAAACTACACGCACCGACATTCTGCCTCACTGGGAAATCGGTGAGAAATTAGGAATTCTCAACTTTGAACGCGCTGTCAAAATTGCTCAAGCTCGCTTTGTTAACTTAATCGGAGCAGGTGCTGCTCTTGAACGAGCGCTTATTCAGTTCATGCTGAATACTCATACCGCCAATGCTTATGTGGAAGTTGCACCCCCACTTTTGGTGAATACGGTAAGCATGACTGGCACGGGACAATTACCCAAGTTTGCTGAAGACCTATTTAAATGTGTGGAAGATGAACTATGGTTGATTCCTACAGCCGAAGTTCCCGTTACGAATTTGTATCGTGATGAAATCTTTGATAGTGAGACTCTACCAGTTCATCATTGTGCCTATACACCTTGTTTTCGCCGTGAAGCGGGGAGCTATGGACGCGATACTAGAGGCTTAATCAGACTGCACCAGTTCAATAAAGTCGAGCTGGTCAAATTTGTGCTTCCTGAAAACTCGTCAGATGAGCATGAAAAACTAGTGCGCGATGCTGAATCGATTTTGCAAGCATTAAAACTTCCCTATCGTGTCGTCGAACTCTGCACAGGTGATATCGGCTTCAGTGCTGCTAAATGCTATGACCTCGAAGTTTGGCTACCGACCGCAAATACCTATCGCGAAATTTCTAGCTGCTCGAATTTCCACGATTTTCAGGCTCGTCGGGCAAATATTCGCTTTAAGAGTAAGGGAAAGAAAGGAACCGAGTTTCTGCACACACTTAATGGTTCAGGCTTGGCTGTTGGACGCACTATGTCTGCTATTCTCGAAAACTATCAGCAACCTGACGGACGCATCTTAATTCCTGAAGTGCTGCAACCTCTAATGAACAAAGAATATCTCTAAGAGAAGCACATTTCTTGTGATTCCTAGACAGCACACAGCGCTTGCTGTTAAAAAAACTTAGCGCGAGGCGCAACCATGTCTACGATCTATCGACTGCATCCTGACAATCCACAACCACGCTCGATCGCTCAAATCGTATCTGCTTTACGTGGTGGTGCGATCATGCTCTACCCGACGGATACTGTTTATGCGATCGGTTGCGACTTAATGTCAAAGTCTGCCTTGGAGCGAGTTCGCAAACTAAAGCAGATGTCTAACGATAAGCCACTAACATTTTTATGTTCGTCACTCTCTAATATTGCCGAATATGCGAATGTCTCTGATGTCAACTATCGAACTATGAAAAGTCTTGTTCCTGGTCCATTCACGTTCATTTTGCCAGCAACTAAGCTTGTCCCGAAATTAGTATTGAATCCAAAACGTAAAACCACTGGAATTCGAGTTCCCGATCATGGAGTATCACAAGCATTGATTGATGCATTGGATAATCCAATTATTTCTACATCTGCGAATTTAGTGGAAGATGATATAAATGAAGAAGATTTTGATCGCAAACAGAATGGGAAACGGCGTAATGTTTGCGAATTGCCTAAAATGGAACTCTTCGATTACTTCTCTAAATTAGTCGATTTGATTATTGATGATGGTTCTGACCATACCTATGAAGTATCAACAATCCTTGACTTAACAGATGATCTTCACCCTCAGATTGTGCGACAAGGATTAGGAAAATTTGACCTTTTGTGATCTGATTAGGAATGATAATTAGACTTCATCGGAAATAAAGAGGAGACAAGGCACTCTCATATTGCCCCATTGTTACACTAAAGTTAAGCAACCTTCCCATGTCTCA